>NZ_MKRT01000024.1:241189-250424 GCF_001897945.1 Microbacterium sp. 69-10 | reverse complement strand
ACGCAACCGATCCATCCACAGCGCGCGCCCCGCCACTGCATCCATTCGCACGACTCTACAGGAGAGGCCGGTAGGCTGTTCAGGTCCCCTTTCCTGGTATGACATCAGGTTCCGATCCAGTACACGAGGCCCGTCTTGCAGCGCACCCCCTTTGATCCTGCATCCGCTGCGATCGTCGTCGTCACCTTCAACCGCTCGCACCTGCTCAAGGGGCTGCTCACCAGCATCCGCACGATGGGCCCGAAGCCGGGTCGCGTCGTCATCATCGACAACGCGTCCACCGACGACACCACCGCCCTGGTCGAGTCGTTCCGCGACGACCTCGGCACCGAGATCGTCTACCGTCGCCTGGAGACGAACACCGGGGGCTCCGGCGGATTCAGCGAGGGCATGCGCACCGCCTACGAGCTCGGTGCGGAGTGGATCTGGATGATGGACGACGACGTCGAGGTGCTCCCAGACGGCCTCGCCCGGATGGGGCACTGGTCCGGCCGGTTCAAGAGCATCCAGGGCCGCCGCTACGACTACGACGGCAGCGAGTTCTACTGGCAGTACCGCATCGCCGACCGGATGGGCATCCCGATCCCGTTCGCCCCGTCCAAGTTCGACGCGTCCGGGTTCAAGGAGATGAACAGCGGATGCTTCGAGGGGATGTTCATCCACCGCTCGATCGTGCAGCAGATCGGCCTCCCCGATCCCCGGTTCTTCATCTACTGGGACGACCAGATGTACGGCTGGCTGGCCTCGCGCCTGACCACCGCGGTGATCGTGGACGAGTTCGTGCTGCGTCGCACCCGCGAGATCAAGCAGTGGGACATGGGCATCCGCCACATGAACGCGTCCAGCAACGCGTACCGGTACTACATCATGCGCAACCGCGCCTTCATCAAGCACTACTACCGCACGAAGGGCGCGTACAACCCCGTGCTGTTCGGCCTGGGCACCACGGCCACGTTCTTCAAGGAGCTCATCCGGCTCTTCTTCGTCGAGCACACCGTGCGCGGGACCAGCAACCTGTTCCGCGGCCTGCGGGACGGCGGCCGGATCGGCCGCGACCGCACCTGGCAGCCGATGCCCCCGCTGGAGGCGTGATGAGCGAGCAGCAGTATCTCTGGGCGCCCACGCCCGACAAGCCCAAGCGCGGGCGCGTGTGGCTGATCGTGCTGCTCGCGGTCGTGGCGCTCGCCATCGTGGGCGTGCTGCTGTGGGCCTTCCTGCGACCCGGCGCTCCTGTGGCGGAGCCGACACCCAGCGCGAGCGCATCGCCGACGGCATCCGTGAGTCCGACGCCGTCGACGAATCCGACGCCGTCGACGAGCCCGACGTCTGAGCCGACGCCGACCGATCCGCCGGTCACGAGCCCGCCGCCTCCGCCGGCGCCGGACCTGGGGGCGTTCCGGGACAGCGTCTCCCCCGTGCTCGCCGACGCGCAGCGCGGACTTCAGATCGTGCGCGAGTCGGATCCCCAGGAGGCCGTCCAGAACGTGGGTCTGCTGCAGGAGGATGCCGGCCGGCTCGCCGAGGTAATCGCTCCGAGCTCGATCGCGTCGCGCTGGAGCAGCGGCCTCGACACGTACGCCAAGTCTCTGCAGTCGCTCCGCTCGGCGTACGAGGGCGGGACGTCCGCTGAGGGACCGCTCTCAGATGCGACAAATGCGTTGAAGTCTCTGAACGATATCGTCGCCGGTCGCTGACACCGATCAGCACGTATTCTGACGCCGATCAGCGCGTGTTGTAGTCGGCGTTGTAGCGGTCGAGCACGTCGGCGATCGGAGCATCCATCGCCAGGACGCCCTTGTCCAGGTACAGGCCGCGCGTGCAGAAGCGCCGCAGATCGCGCTCGTTGTGGCTCACGAAGAACAGCGTGCGCCCGTCGGCGAGCAGCTCGTCGATGCGGGCGTAGCACTTGTCACGGAACGCCTTGTCGCCGACCGCGAGCACCTCGTCGACGAGCAGGATCGGCTCGTCGAGCTGAGACACCACCGAGAACGCCAGGCGCACCTTCATGCCGTTGGAGAGGTGCTTGTACGGGGTGTCCTCGAAGCCCTCGAGCTCGGCGAACCCGATGATCTCGTCGTACCGGCTCGCGATCTCCGCGCGCGACATGCCGTGCAGCCCCGCCGTCATCCTCACGTTCTCACGAACCGTGAGATCGCCCACGAATCCGCCGGTGAGCTCGATGAGCGGCGCGACTCCCCCGTGCACCTCGACCCCGCCCTCATCGGGCAGCAGGACGCCTGCGACCAGTCGCAGGAGCGTGGACTTGCCCTGCCCGTTGCGGCCGACCACGCCGATCGACTCCCCCGGCTGCACCGAGAAGCTCACGTTCCGCAGCGCCCAGAACTCCCCCGGCCGCGAACGGCGGGATGCCCCGGCGAACAGATCCTTGAAGCTTCGGCGTCCACGGCGGTTGCGGCGGAAATGCACGCCCAGATCCTGCACCTCGATCGCGGCGGACATCACAGCTCCTTCAGCACGGGACGCTCGAGTGCGCGGAACACCCACACCCCGAGGGCGAGGATCAGCAGGCTCATCACCGCGCTGATGATCACGGTCTGGGTGTGCCACTGGTCCGGGAAGAAGGCCATCCGGTAGAGCGTGAAGATGCCCGCGAGCGGGTTGAACGCGCCGATGGTCTCGAAGGCGCCGGGCAGGTTGGACACGTTGTAGATGATCGGCGTCGCGTAGAACAGCGCCCGCAGGATCAGCCCCGTGGTGCGCTCGAGATCGGCGTACAGTGCGCAGAGCGGCGCGACGATGAGGCCGAGGCCGACCAGGAGGATCGTCTGAAGCAGGACCGCGACGGGGAGCCAGAGGATGCCCCATCCGATGTGCGCGACCTGTTCGGGGTTCTTCTCGAAGATCATGTTCGCGACGACGAAGATCGCCAGCACCGGCATGGAGAAGAGGAACTCGATCCCCTTGCTCAGCACGATGCGATTCACCCAAATGGACCGCGGGATCGCCGTCGAGCGCACCAGGCGGGAGTCGCGCTTGAACGCCTTGGTGAAGTCCGACACCGAGGAGTTGAACCACACCCAGGGCAGCAGCCCGCTGATGAGGAAGACGATGTACGGGTCCTCGCCGACGTCGCGGTGGAAGACCCGGGTGAAGACGAACCAGTAGATCGCGCTCATCACCAGCGGGTCGAGCACCGACCACAGGTACCCGAGCGCGCTCGTGGAGTAGCGGACCTTCAGATCGCGCGCGGAGAGCAGCCACAGCGAGTGCGCGTACCGCTGCGGTGTGCCCGGGGCACCGACAGTCTCTTTACTCATCGCCGGATCAGTCGCCCTGGCCGGAGAGCTCGTTGCGCCACATCGACAGAGCCGAGCCGATCGCCATGTGCATGTCGAGGTACTGGTACGTGCCCAGGCGTCCGCCGAAGTGCACGTCCTGCTCGCCCTTCGCGAGCTCGCGGTACGCGAGGAGGCCGTCGCGGTCGGCGGGCGTGTTCACCGGGTAGTACGGCTCGTCCTCCCGGTTCGCGAACCGGGAGTATTCGCGCATGATGACCGTCTTGTCGGAGTTGAAGACGTCCTTGCGCTCCGGGTGGAAGTGCTTGAACTCGTGGATGCGTGTGAACGGCACGTCGAGATCCGGGTAGTTCATCACGCTGGTGCCCTGGAAGTCGGCGACGTTCAGCACCTCCTGCTCGAAGTCCAGCGTCCGCCAGCTGAGCGCGCCCTCCGCGTAGTCGAAGTAGCGGTCGACCGGGCCCGTGTAGACCACGGGCAGCTGCCCCACCGTGGCGCGCTTGTTGAGCTGCTGCGACTCGTCGAAGTAGTCGACGCCGAGCTTCACCTCGATGTTGGGGTGGTCCGCCATCCGCTCCAGCCAGGCGGTGTAGCCGTCCGTGGGCAGACCCTCCCAGGTGTCGTTGAAGTAGCGGTTGTCGTAGGTGTAGCGCACCGGCAGTCGGCTGATGATGTCGCCGGAGAGCTTGTGCGGATCGGTCTGCCACTGCTTGGCCGTGTAGTCGCGGAAGAACGCCTCGAAGAGCGGGCGGCCGACGAGGGCGATGCCCTTCTCCTCGAAGTTCTCGGCCGTCTTGACGTCGAACTCCCCCGCCTGCTCCTTCACCAACGCGCGCGCCTCGTCGGGCGAGTAGGACGCCTGGAAGAACTGGTTGATGGTGCCGAGGTTGACCGGCATCGGGTACACGACGCTGTTGTGGTTCGTGTACACCCGGTGCACGTAGTTCGTGAAGGTCGTGAACCGGTTGACGTACTCCCACACCGTCGCGTTCGACGTGTGGAACAGGTGAGCGCCGTAGCGGTGCACCTCGATGCCGGTCTCCGGTTCCGCCTCGCTGTATGCGTTTCCACCGATGTGCGAGCGACGGTCGATGACGGTCACCTTGCGGCCGGCTTCCGCGGCGCGCTCGGCGATGGTGAGGCCGAAGAAACCCGACCCGACGACGAGAAGATCCATCAGTCGGTCGGCTCCGGGAACTCGGGGTTGCGGATCGCGATCTGGCGGGCAAGCTGTGTGATCTGCGCGTCCTGCGCACGACGCTTGCGCACGGTCGTCAGCGCATTAGCGACGAACACGATCAGGAACGCGTAGAGGAGCAGATCAGTGCCACGCCCGACTCCGACGGCCTGCGCGAGGTCGTTGATCACCGCCGGGAACACGATCGCGTAGATCGCTGCGGCGAGAAGGATCAACAGTGTGATCGTGCGGATCGCCTGAGTGCGTGCCGATCCTCCCGGCTTCATCAGGATCAAGGCGAAGATCACGAAGGCTGCGATCAGCAATACTTTGATGATGATCTGGTCGAACATGGTCGTCCTACTTAATGAAGAGCTCGCTGAGAATGTTAACGGAGTTCCAGAGCGACTGCCCCTTCGCCCTCGAGTAGTCGGTGTAGACGATGTGCACCGGCTGCTCCGCGTAGCGGAGTTTGTGTTCCCCGATCTGGGCGACGATCTCGCTTGCATGCGCCATGCGGTTCTGATGGATCCGCAGCGACGTCGCGGCATGCCGGTTGAGCGCACGGAGTCCGTTGTGGGCGTCAGTGAGACGCACGCCGGTAGAGAGCCGCTCGAAAAGTACAGCCATCCGCAGAACGACCTTCTTCAGCGCCCCCGCCTTGGTGCGACCGTCCAGAAATCGCGACCCCACGATGATGTCGTAGGGCTCCGCACGCAGTCGCTCCACCATCGCGAGAGCATCCGACACCTGATGCTGGCCGTCTGAGTCGAAGGTGACGAAGTATTCGGCGCCTGGTCTGCCCAGCGCGAACTCGAGTCCGGTCTGCAGTGCGGCACCCTGACCGAGGTTGATCGGGTGCCGCACGACGACAGCTCCGCCCGCGAGCGCCTCGGCGACCGACGCATCGGTGCTGCCGTCATCGACGCAGACGATGTTCGGGAATGTCACTCGCGCGTCCTTCACGACGTCGCGGACCACACTCGACTCGTTGTACAGCGGGATGACGAGCCACGTGTCCGCATTACTCGGATTTCTGTCCATGCCCCTCTAGATCTTCCGTTCGAATCCGTCGTCTCAATTCTCGACCATCGCGACGCGCCGGCGTACATCCGCGGCGAGCAGCGCATACTCGCTCGCACGCGTCGACCAGTGCCAGCCCTCCATCGGCCGAACCGTCCACGGACTGTCCAGGCGCAAGCGAATCGCGTCCGCGAGCGCCTCGGCATTCTTCTGCTCTACGAGGTCGACGGCGAATCCCTGTTCTCGCAGGATTCGGACACCGGGCAGATCGTACGAGACGACGCTCCCGCCTACCTCCAGCGCCTCGAGGATCGTCGTCTGGAAGCCCTCGGCGAGAGTGGATGGATTCACCAGCACTCCTCCCGCGAGGGAGCGACTCACCTCGGCTAGCTCGACCCGACCTCGAAGCGTCACACGTCCTTCGAGGCCGGCGCGGACGACCGACGCCGCGATCGCGTCCGCGCTGACACCGTCACCGAGTATCTCCGCGGTGAACTCGACCCCATCGGCAGCGAGCATCGCGAGCGCCTGGACGAACACTTCGGCGCCTTTGCCAGGAACGAGCCGACCGACGAACACGACATGGCGTCTCGGACTTCGGTCGATCTTTGCCGGAGCGGCATCGATCGCGTTGTAGAACACCCGGGCGTCGGTCCGCCCGGACAGACGGCGGACGAACGCGATGACGTTCTCGGAGACGCCGATCACTTCTGTCGCCTGTCGCAGGACAAACCGTCCGATAGTGAGGTCGACGGCTCGGCTCCCGATGCGGATCGCGGGCGACGGCGAGACGACGTGGTCGCTTCCGTGTTCGGTGTGGATGACTGGAAGGCTTGCGCGTCTCGCTGCGCGCAGCCCTACCCAGCTCATCGGGAAGAACCGTGTGTGGATGGACACGACGTCGATGTCGAGCTCCTTCAGGAGACGAGCGACGCGGCGGGTCGCTCCTGCGGAGGGGAAGCCCAAGATGTCACCGATCCGGAAGTGCTCGCGGAGGCGGACCACGTCGATGCCGTCGTCGTCGGCACGCCCCGGACGATCGGAGAGGGTGACGACGAGCACACGGTGCCCCTGTGCGATGAGTCCGCGGGCGAGGTTTCGAACGTGGAGCTCGACGCCGCCGACCCGCGGCGGATAGTTGTTGACGATGAAGGCGATGCGCATCGCTCGGCGTGCGTCGCCGCAGGCTCCGGGTGAACCGTCAACCACTCGTCTTCTCTCCTGCCATAGCCCGTGCCACTCCGACTCGCTCGGGGCGTCGAGGACGCCGGGCACGACCAAGAGTATCGGATCGACCTGCACGCTTCATCGGGCGAAGGAGCGGCCGGGCGTTCAGTACTCGTGGCCCGGTCTGGTGATCCCCCAATAGCGACTGAACTGCGCAGCGCGCCACAACGCGTTCCGTGCGGCGACTCCCGCACGCGACAGGCCGATCGCTGCACCGAGCTGGCGGCGTTCGGCGAGGACTTTGTCGATGTGGGCGCCGGTCGGTCGTGCGCCCTTGCTGATCTGTCCGGGGTGCAGCCGGTACTCCGTGAGCTCATCGGCGAGAACGGCGATCGGACCGAGCTGCGCGAGTCGCAGAATCAGGTCGTAGTCCTCCATCTGCGCGAGTGCAGGATCGTAGCCGCCGACCGCCTCGAGCGCGGAACGACGCATCAGCACCGAGGAGTGCGTGACCGTATTCGACAGCACGAGATGGCTCCGCACATCGTCGCCCGTCGGCATCCGGATCGCGCCGGCGGGCTCCCCCCGCTCGGTGATCCGGCCGACGGCTGTCCCCACGAGCGGCGTCTCGGGACGGCTCGCGAGGTACTCCAGCTGAACGGCGATGCGCTCGGGGCGCATGCGGTCGTCGGCGTCGAGCCTGCTGATGAAGTCGCCCGTCGCTGCCTGCACACCGCGGATCATCGCCCGAGTGGGGCCGAGCGACTCAGCCGAATGGAGGAGGATGAGGCGAGGAGAACCCATCCAGTCACGCGATTCGACGTCGGCGATGCCGTTGAGCACCACGACTACCTCCGGCGCGGAGCCCGTACTGTCCAGCACCGACGCGACGGCCTCGTCCAGCCAATGGTCCAGACGGTGCGCCGGGATGACGACGCTCACTGCGGTCACGAATCGCCCCCCTTCACAGGAGTTCTCAGGAACCATAGAAGAATGCCCGCGGCGATCAGAGCTCGAGTGACCACCGAGGCGAAGAGGGCGATGAACGCTCCTGTGAGGCCGAGGCTAGGGATCAGCGCGATGCATCCGAGGATCGCGACACCGGCGGAGAAGATCGCGAGAATGAGCGAATGCGCATAATAATTCTCGATGGCGACCGCTATCGCGGTGAAGTGCGCCAATGGGAGGGCGAGTATAGCCAGCCCGAGAGGAACGGCCTCGGCGAACGACAGCGTGTAGTCGCCTTTGAAGATGAGCGGGAAGAGCTGAGCGGTGGCGATGAGTCCGATCACCACGATCGGTATGTAGACGAGGGTCCACTTCGCAGCGTTGCGCACCGCGAGGACGAGAGTCTTGTTTCCTTCGCCGTGTGAGAGCTGGTACTGCGCCGTGGGGATCCATGCCTGTGAGATGGTGCCCGTGACCAGATCGGCGAGCGCGTACACGTAGAGAATCACGGCGAAGCGCGCCGTCTCGTCCGCCCCGTGGCTGGCGGTCACGATGTACTGAGGAAAGGTCGAGATCAGCGAGAGTATCGCTGTCGTGAGTCCGAGAGGGACTCCCGCAGCGAGGATACGTCTGATCTCGATCCGCAGAGCCGGGCGAACGGGCGCCGAGGTCTCCGATCGCGCGACGCGCGATGCCGGCAGGAAGAGGAACAGGTACATCGCCAGCAGAGACGCCACCGCCACGACCAGGATGGTCGGGACGAGATCTCCGCTGAATGTCAGCGTGATCGCAGCCGCCGCCGAGGCTGCCACGGCGTACACGATGCTTGCGACGAGAATCGTACGTGACCGATGGCGTCTTTGGAGCGGCCCGGAGAGGAAGTCCGAGAAGACATCGGCGGTCTTGAGCAGCGCGACGAACACCATACCCGCCAGCAGGCCGGGGTTACCGATCGCCGTCGTCGCTGCAACCACCGCGATCGCGATGCTGACGGCTGCTGTCTGGGTCCGCGCGTAGGAGCCGAACCGGACATCCGGATTCAGCGTCAGCGAGACGGTTCGCAACCCGAGCTGGGCGAAAACGAAGAACGGCGTCGCGATCGCCAGCATGAGCGAGAACCGCCCGACGGTCTCCTGGTCTGTGAAGCGCGCAAGCAGCAACAGAAGGAGTATCGGGGCGAGGTTGCGGAGAACCTGCGCCCCGAGCAGGTCTATGGTGCTTCGCCGCAGGCTGGGAGACTGCTGCGCCGAGACCATCGCTTCATCGTAACATCCTGCGTCATACGCACCGCCGGGGGCGGCGTCACCCGCAGGTGAACTCGGCTCTCACTCCCGGCCCGGCAGGCAGGCAGTACCCGAACGGCGTCTCGCGCACGACCAGCTCGCGATCAGCCGGGATCCCGCACCAACCGCGGAGTCCCCCGATCAGCCACGGAATCTGCCCGACCGAGGGATTCTTCACATCGACCGCCTCGCTGACTACGAGCACCGGCACAGCCTGAGCGACGAGCGGCTCCACATGGCCTATCGGCCGTGCCGCGATCTCGGCCTCCCGCGCCGTCGCCGCACTGTTATGCAACGCGAAAGCCTGCAGCTGCAGACCTCCTTCCAAGGGTCCTGCAGGAAACGCGACGGCTGCGAGAGCGATCGCGATCACGAGCCCG
>NZ_MKRT01000024.1:239196-241181 GCF_001897945.1 Microbacterium sp. 69-10 | reverse complement strand
GCGCCTCCGAAGTTGCAGGCGGCGAAGACGAAATAGGTGGAGCGACGAAGATCAAGCCGGCGAACGAGAGCGTCACCAGTCCAAGTGGTCCTCCCAACATGAGAATTCTACGAAATCGTGTCTTCGGCGGCCGCGGTCGGAAACCAACGCTCGGGCGCGGTCAGTACGCCGCCCCCACGTGGACGGCCAGCCCGATGCCGAAGACCATCAGGACGCCCGCGTAGACGAGAGCCGCGGCGACGGCAGTGCGGTTCCTTAACATGAACCCCGCCACCAGCAGCATGGCCGGAATCAGTCCGGCTCCATAGCGCGCAGGCAGGTCGAAGTAGGAATGCGTGAGCCCCCACATCATGATGCCGAGGGCCGGAAGCGCAGTTAGGGACGCCACCCCGGTGGCCCAGACGACGGGTCCATGGTCGGAGTCCCACGGCAGCACCATCATCGCGCCGATGACGGCGGCGATCATCAGCCAGGACAGCGGGGTCACGATCTGCGCCGGCAGCGGAGAGCTCGAGAAACCTGCGAATGGGTTGTGCGTGATGGGTCCCCCGATGCCGGAGAGCATGAGACGGACGAGCTCTGTGGCCGTCAGGGGCGTCGCCACCCCCTGATCGACGACCACATCGCTCACCGAGAGCAGCGGTATCACTCTCATCCAGGCGACCTGAACGGCACCTGCGACTACGACTGCGACGATCACCGGCAGCCAGAAGGTCCGGGCCGACCGCGTCGGCGCGCTCGCGCCTTCGCCTTCCCGTCGGCGCCGCAGTCGGGCCACCGCATCGATCGCGAGGTAGAGGAGGACCAGACCGAACACCAGAAGGTTCGTGATCTTGAAGATCGGGGCGAGCGCTGCGAGCGGGAGCAGCCACCACGCCGATCGTCGACCCCGCACCACTTCCATCGCCACGAGCAGTATCGCCGCGCCGAACAGCACGACGCTGGCGTCAGTGCTCAGATAAGTGTAGGTCCACCATGAGTAGGGCGACGCGATGAACAACAAGCCCAGTGTCAGCGTCACCACGGCGGAGACTCCCGCCCGTCTCAACAGCGGCACGAGGACCAGCAGCGTGCCCGCAAGCCACACCAGCCCGCTAATCCGCCAGGAGGTCACTTCGCTCAGCCCGGTGACCGCATGGATCGGATCGCCGATGATCCGAACGCTCCAGAAGTAGACCGGGGTGTAGCCGGCTCCGGTCGTGTACCCATGGTTGGGCATGCCCGCGAGATGGACCTTGTCGGATCCGCACTTCTGGCCCAGGTCTCCGAACGGGATGACGTTCTCGCAGGCGACGACATGTGCTACGTCGTCCCCGAACTTCTCCCCCTCGTGCACGACGCCTTGCTCCCAGACTTTGAAGGCGTAGTCGAGATAGACCACCTCATCGATTGGGGACACCGTATCTTCGTGAAGTACGGTGACGGCGCCGCCGTAGACCAGGCCGACGAGAACGAGGACGATGCTCACCCAATGCCGCCCGGCCCAACGGCGAACTGCGGAGATGCTGCGCAGTTCCTGACCTTGACCGGTCGTCATGCGAATCCTCTTCTCTCAGCTGCTTATGGCCCCGGACACGCCGGAGCTTCCTTGATATCTTGCCCTGTTACTCTCCGGCTGCCGAACCAGCGGTGTCACGAGGCGAGCGCGCCGTCCCGCAACCCGAGCATCGGCGCGCTCTCAACTAGCATCAAACCAGAAGAACCTGGAGGTACTCTTGCGCATTCTCATCACCGGTGGCGCCGGATACATCGGCTCCCACACCGCCGTCGCTCTCCTCGACCGTGGTCACGACGTCACCATCGTGGACGACCTCTCCAACAGCTCGTCAATCGCGATCCAGCGCATCGCGCAGATCACCGGGCGGGCTCCCGTGTTCCACGAGCTCGATGCCAGGGATGAAGAGGCTCTCGACCGGGTCTTCGCCGATTCCTCCCCCGACGCCGTCATCCACTTCGCCGGGCTCAAGGCGGTGGGCGAGAGCGTG
>NZ_MKRT01000024.1:237068-239183 GCF_001897945.1 Microbacterium sp. 69-10 | reverse complement strand
TCGATGCCACCTTCGCCCTGCTGCGCGTCATGGAGGCGCACGATGTCCGGCGGCTCGTGTTCTCGTCGTCGGCCACCTTATACGGAGGGGGACAGGAACCGCCGTACGCCGAGGAAGACGGCCCCTTCTCGTCCACGAATCCGTATGGGCAGTCCAAGGCGATGCTCGAGCGCATCCTCACCGACATCGCCGCTGCCGATCCGCGCTGGAGCATCGCAGTGCTGCGCTACTTCAACCCGATCGGCGCGCATCCCAGCGGACTCATCGGCGAAGACCCGAACGGCATCCCCAACAACCTCGCACCGTACATCTCCCAGGTCGCCGTCGGCCGACTTCCCGAGGTCACGGTGTTCGGAGACGACTACGAGACGCCTGACGGCACCGGCGAGCGCGACTACATCCACGTCGACGATCTGGCCGCGGGGCATGTGGCTGCGCTGTCCAGGATCGCCGAGCACCGCGGTGTGCGCACGTGGAACCTCGGCACGGGCGTGCCGACCTCCGTCCTCGCACTCATCGGCGCTTTCGAAGAGGCAGTGGGTGCCCCCATCCCCCGCCGCGTCGGTCCCCGCCGCGGCGGGGACCTCGCCCGCGCTTGGGCCGACGTCTCACGAGCCAGAGCGGAGCTCGGCTGGAAGGCGACCCGATCGGTGGCGGACATGGCACGCGATTCCTGGCGCTGGCAGACGATGAACCCAAACGGATTCTCCTCGGCTGCTCCTCCCGTGTGAGTCAGCGTCGGCGGTGCACCGTCACGTTGTAGACCTTGACCTCGAGCATCCGCTCGAGGAAGATCACCCGGCAGAGCAGCCGCTTCCAGATCCCCAGGTCCTTCAGCCGCCTGCTCACCTCGGCACGATCCGACGCATGACGACGCCTGTCTGCCTCGGTGGCCACATTCCGTCGCTCATACTTCACCGCGGCGATCCCCGCGTAGGCGCGCGCCGGGAGGATGCCCATTTCCCTCGCATTGTCGAAGGATCGCAGATGCGCGCGCACGATGTCGGAGAAGTACGCCGCGCTGCGCTGCCTGTGGGAAACGCTGTCTCCCCTCTGCAGCCAGAAGTAAAGTGCGTCTTCGCATGACGCCACGGCGGACATGCGCGCGTACAGCGTCATGGCCACGGCAACATCTTGTGCGTAGTGCCCCTCGGGGAATCGCACCCCTTCGAACAGTTCTGCGCGGTACAGCTTCCCCCAGTTGGCCTCGCTGAAGTAGCGCAGCTCGACACCGAAGATCTTGCGCAGCGCGAGAGAGAACACCGTCTGATACGCTGCAGCGGGATCGTCGATCACGATATGCCTGCCGAAGGACTTGTCGTCGAGCTTCGCGAGTTCTGATTCCCCCTGACTCGCCCCGATGTTGCGCCAGCGACAGCAGCTCATGTCCGCCCCGGTGTCGTCGATGAGACCGACGAGTCGCTCCAGCATCCGCGGCGCCATGAGATCGTCGTTGTCGCAGAAGGTGACCAGAGCACCGTTCGCAGCGTCGAGTCCGGCGTTCTGCGCTGCCGCGATGCCGCCGTTGGCCTGGTGTATCACCGTGATCCGCGAGTCCTCGCTCGCAAGACGATCGCACAGCTCCCCGGACCCGTCGCTGGATCCGTCATCGACGAGGATCAGCTCGAGGTCGGCGTATGTCTGGCGGAGGATGGATCGAACGCACGGGCCCAGATACTCGACCGCGTTGTAGACGGGCACGATGATCGAGACCAACGCCCCTGCCCCGGATGCGTGCGGGGTCATGCGATCCGAACGTCCGTGGCGACCGGCCCCACGGAGCGTACGTCCCCGGCAATCTCGAACTCCGCGGCGTTCATCAGCCCGTGCGATGTCGGCTCGCTTATGCCCGACGCGTTGACGTTCACCGAATAGCGTCCGGGGGCGAGTCCGTCGGTGGTGAAGCTGATCGCGATCGTGCGCGACGAGTCCAGCGGATCGAGGACGACATCGAGCAGGTCGGTGTTCGATGCCAGCGCGATCTGGCCGAGCGAGGAGTCCACACTGAATCCGATCGCCCACCGCTCGATCGGGCGCAGCATCTCCACATCCACCTGGAGAATGACCTCTTCCCCGGCGCGGAGCTGCGCAGGGCCTTCACGGCGGTGGTCGCGG
>NZ_MKRT01000024.1:228288-237014 GCF_001897945.1 Microbacterium sp. 69-10 | reverse complement strand
CCGACGGCGTTGTCGGCGAGCAGCTTGCGGAATCTCTCGATCGCCGTCACCGGAATGCCGTCGTAGACGAGCTTGCCCTTGTCCATCACGACGACTCGATCGCACAGCGACTTGATCTGGTCCAGCGCATGGCTGACGATGATGATCGTGCGCCCCTCGGTCTGGAACTCACGGATCTTCGCGAGGCACTTCTCCTGGAACTGCTCGTCACCCACGGCGAGGACCTCATCGACGAGCAGGATGTCGGGATCCGTGTGCACGGCAATGGCGAACGCGAGCCGCACGTACATCCCCGAGGAGTAGAACTTCACCTGCGTGTCGATGAAGTCTCCTACGCCAGAGAAATCGAGGATCGCCGGGAACTGCGCATCAACCTCCTCCGTGCTGAGTCCGAGGACCGAGCCGTTGAGGTACACGTTCTCGCGACCGGTCAGATCCGGGTGGAACCCCGCGCCCAGCTCGAGCAGAGCAGCGACGCGGCCGCGCTGCGTCACCGAGCCCTCGGTCGGCTGAATGATGCCGCCGAGGACTTTGAGCAGTGTGCTCTTCCCCGAGCCGTTGTGTCCGATCAGACCGATCGTCGTGCCTGCGCTGATGCCGAGACTGACGTCGCTCAGGCCCCAGAAGTCCTGCCGGTGCTGCCGCCCCGCCCTCCCCAGGGTGACCACACGCTCCTTGAGCGACGAGTCCTTGCGCACCGTGAAGCGCTTCGATACATGGGCCACCCGGATCACCTCGGGCGCGGGCACGTCGAACTCGTGCGTCGTTACATCGGTCATGATCACAGCTCCTGCGCGAAATTGCCCTGCAGACGCAGGAAGACACGGTGGCTTACGAAGAGCAGGATCAGGCCGACAACCAGTGCGACGAGCATCCTCAGCATGAGATCCCCCGGCCACTCCACCGCATCGCCGGCGACCCAGAACGCACGCTGGAAGCCGAGGACGGCCAGCGTGAGCGGGTTGTTGGTGTAGAGCTCGATCAGCCAGGGGATGTTCACGAGCTGCTTCACCATCTGCCATGCGTAGACCACGGGCGAGGCCCAGAAGAGCAGCATGGTGATGACATCGACGAGATACTGGGTGTCGCGGAGATAGACGTTGATCGCACCGCAGAGCAGCGCGAGCGCGAGGCCGAAGACCACGATGAGCGCGAGCGCAGGGAGGAAGTAGATCAGCCCGGCGTGCAGCGGAGGCTTTCCGATCGCGACCGTCGCCACCACCAGGACCACCAGCTGGACTCCGAAGTTGAACAGCGCAGCTCCCGTGCTGGCGAGAGGGAAGACCTCACGCGGCACGTACACCTTCTTCACCAGCCCCGCGTTCGCCAGTATCGACCCCGTCCCGCCCACGAGGATCTCCTGGAAGAGCCCCATCGCGGTCAGACCCGCGAACACGTAGATCGCGAAGTCGGGGATGCCCCGAGCCGCTCCGAGGAAGTGGCCGAGCACGACGAAGTAGATCGCGAGCTGCATCAGAGGACGCGCGAGCACCCACAGGAACCCGAGCGCCGAGTCCTTGTAGCGTGCCTTGAGGTCCCGTTTCACGAGGAGCGAGAGCATCTCCCGATGATCGGCGATCTCCCGGAAGGGACCGAAGAACCCTCCGGTCGATCCCTTTCCAATCGCGCCGATACTCCGCATCGGAAGCGCGGCGATCCGTGCGAATCTCGCTCCGGCCGCCGAGGGCGTGGCCTCTGTCATCCGTTCATGCTCCCTTGTTGCCGGATGCCGGCAGGATCCTGCGCAGGATACGCGACGGACGCAGTCTGCCGAGGCGGCGTCGCCACGGCGCGACTCTCGCGAAGGCTGCGCGCAGGCGCGGCTCCAGCTGTGGGTTGTTCATCCGTGCGTACATGTAGGCGAAGTCCTCGAGTCGGCCGTCGCCGAAATCACCCGCAGCTCGCATACGCTCGATCTGCTGCATCGTCGTGTCCATCATCGTGCTGGACATCTGGTCGTGGTTGTACTCGAGCGCGGTATAGCTGCGGGCAAGATACGCGGGTGTCGCGATCGTGCGCGTGTGGTATCCGAGCTCCCCGGCCGCGTACGACGGCATACGTTCGAGAACGTGAGCGAGCCCGCCGTCCTTGTACGCCTCCGATCCTCCGAAGTCCTCATAACTCCACTCGTGTTCCAGCAGGAGCCTGAGCGCCTCTGGGCGCGCGAAGTACATCGAGCCGAACGGAGCGAGCGGGGAGAGCTGGTCGACCGGGACCCGGATGCCGAGCTCGTTCGCCAGCTCGACGAAGCGCGGACGGTTGTCCCACCACGCGTGCCCCATCGTGCCGTATCCGATGTGGACCATCGGCGGATACGCGAGCCCGAGTCCCGGCTCACGCTGGAAGAGCGCCACGACGTTCGCCACGTAGCCCGCGCTGGGAAGCAGATTCTCGAACTGTTGCCTTGCGAAAAGGCGCCCGGGGTTGAACGCGTCCTGCGGCGTCTTCTTCGAGTGAATCTTCAGGACGAGCTCGTACTCGCCGCTGAGGAGCTCTTCGCGACATGCGATGAGGAAGGCACTCTGATCACGACCGTCGTTCGATCCCACGACGCGCACGTCGATGCTGCCTCTGCTGCTGCGCTCGGCGAGCACCGCTTCCAGTTGCGCGGCGCGGTCTTCGTCCGACGTGGTCACGATCAGGTCGTACTCGCTCGGCAGACGGTCCAGTCCATCGAGCATCGCGGTGGCGAGCTCCGGATAGTGGATGTGTGCGACGGCCAGCGTGCGCATCGGAGCAGACTCGTCATAGGTGCGATCGTGCTCCGGAATCACCTCGAGAAGCGCCGCATCCGCGTTCAGCGTGCGGGGCTCCACATTCCGCGCGAGATCCTGCATGAGGATCGGCATCGGGTAGCCGTAGCGGGCCGCGGCGTCGAGCGTCCATTTCCCGACGACCGCGAGGCGGTCGAGATACGGCGGCCATTGGAAGAAGGGACGACGCTTCAGCGTGGGACACCCCGCGTCGAGCAACTGCTCGGCGTAGAGCACGGCATGATTCTCGATCTTGTCCGTGATCGTCGGGAACGCCACCTCCCCGACGAAGCCGAAGGAGGTGAACCTCTCGGTGAAGACGGCCTCGTGGTGCACGACGGCATCCGAGTAGCTATTCATCACGGGAAGGTTCGCCCAGTAGTCGATCCACTCCGTGCTGGCGACGAGCTCCTTGCGCGCCACGAGCCAGTACGACTGCAGGTGGTAGGCGAGGTAGCCGACATGGGTGAAAGGGTTCGGCTCGACGCGCAGGTGATCGGTCATGCCCCAGAAGTGAAGCTCCTGCTTGTCCATCCGCTCGAACACCGGGTCGAACGGCCGTACCGGGCCGAACCACGTGTCGTTGGCGAGGATCACCTCGTCGAACTCTCCGATGGCGTCGCCGACATGGTCGATGCCATGCTTGTATCCCCAGATGTCGAAGCCGGAGTTCTCTCGCTCGAGGACCTCGTCCGAGACCTCCTCGAGCGTTCGGCGCCCCTCAGGGGTCAGCGGGCCGTTGGAGATGACGAGGATACGGTCGCAGAAACGACGAAGGTCCTTCAGCGCATATGGCACGTAGTCCTCGACCTCCCCGCGGCGATCGTAGACGACGTAGACCAGCAGACGCGTTCCTCCCTGGGGGAAGCTCGTCGCGGCACGACTGGGGTAGGCGGTGAGCTCTGCGGTCCTCATCAGAATCCTCCCCGGCGGTTGCGGAGCCGGCGCAGCCCGTATCGGAGCGCCTTCTTGCCGAACTTGAGCGTGCCCAGCACGATGTACGCGGCCTGATACGCCGGGTTCACGATCTTGGCGAGCAACGGGTGGTTCCGGGTGAGGTACATCCGCGACAGGCCGAAGATCCCGCTGCCGCTCATGCGTCCTGCGCTCTGGATCAGCTGGATCGACTCGACCGGATACCCGGTCGTGGTGGAGAAGAGCTGGTCGACCTTGAAGTCGATGGCGGTATGACTGATCGCCGCATGCTCGGGCGTGAGCACTGTCTGGGAGTAGTACCCCGCGTCTGCTGCGACATGAGCGATCACCCGCTCCTGCACCCGCGCGAGATCCTTCATCGGGCCGGAGGACGTGTAGTCCCTGTACGACAGGTCCTGCTGCGCGAGCGGTGCGAGCGCTTCCGGCCTGCACATCCACATGCCTCCGTACGGGGCGAGCGGAGAGACCTGCTCGAGGGGTGCGCTCACGCCGAGTCGAGCCAGGAATCGCGTAGCAGCGATCCGATATCTGCCGCCACCCCAGCCAGAGCCGAGAATCGAGTATCCGATGTGCATGGTCGGAGGGAACACGACGCCCAGATGCGGTTGCGCGGCGAAGAGCCCGAGGACGTTGCGCACGTACTCCTTCGAGGCGAGGAGGTTCTCGGTCTGATACCGCATGAAGTAGCGCACGACGTTGAGCGTCTTCTTCACATGCTTGCGCGCGTGGACCTTGACGAGCACGTCGTAGTCGCGTCCGAGGAGAATGTCGTGGCAGCCGACGAAGAAGTCGGCCATGTCGCGGCCTTTCCTGGACGGCGTCACACGGACGTCGAGTCGCGCGTTGCCGAGATTCCTGGATTCGACGAAACGCTCGATGCGAGCGGCCTTGCGTCCGTCGGTCGTGGTGACGACGAGGTCGAACCCCTCGGGCAGCACCCCGAGCTTGCCGCAGAGCTGCTCGAAGGCAGGCAGGTCACGCGCGTAGACGACAGCAGCGACACGGAGGTTCCTCGGATCGGCGCTTGGTATGACGCTGCGCTGCGACAGTACCTCCAGGAGACCGGCGTTCGCGTTGAGCGTGCGCGGCGGAACAGTGCGTGAAAGCGCGCTCAGCGTGCTGTCACGGTCGAGACCGTGCCGTTCGGCCACACGCAAGAGGTCATGTCCGACGATCCCCTGCCGGTCGAGGTACGGCGGATACCAGCCGAAGACGCCCCGGTCGAGGAATGGGTAGCCGTCCTCGATCAGCAGATCCGCCACGTGAGCGGGGGCGTTGGCGGTCGGATAGTCGGCCGCGGGGAAGGCGAACTCGATACGACGACCCGCAGCGATCAGCTCAGGGGCGATCGTCCTCTCGTGCTCCGCCTCGCGCGGGCGCTGCCGCTGATCCTCCCAGAAGCTTCGCCATTCCTCGCTCTCGAACAGCGACCGCCGAGCGACGAACCATGCCCATGGCATCGCGACGAGCGGATGTCCCTGCTCGTCGAAGGAATCATCGAGCGCGCCGGTGATCTCTGCGGCCTGCCACCCGTCGCCCGAGACCGCGTCCATGCGCGCCAGCATCGCGTCGAAGGTCTCGAGCGGACCGAACCAACCGTCACCGGTGAGCACGATCTCGTCGATCTCGCCGTGCCGCGGTATCAACGCTTGCAGACCGTCACGGTAGTTGCTCGGAGAGAACCGAAGGGTCGGTACGGGCACGATCCGGACGTCGAGGTCAGCGAGCCGGGCCTCCGCATCCGCCACCCCGGCGGGAACGGTGACTATTAGATTGGTCGCCTTCGCGCCGACAGCGGAGATCGCGGCGACCGTGGAGTCCTCGAGGGCACGCGAATCACCGGCGAGCGCGTAGACGACGGCTCTCCGTGGTGCAGGGAGCACGCCGTTGGGCACCACTCAGCGGCCCCCCTGCTGCAGCGCTTTGAGCAGATACTCGCCGTAGCCGCTCTTGCGCAACGGCTCGGCGCGCTGCCGGAGCTCGTCGTCGGTCAGGAACCCCATGCGCCATGCGACTTCCTCGGGGCATCCGATCGACAGCCCCTGGCGCTTCTCGACCGTGCGGATGAAGTCCGTCGCCTCGGCGAGCGAGTCGAACGTCCCGGTGTCGAGCCAGGCCGTGCCCCGGGTGAGGAGCTGCACCTTGAGCTTGCCCCGATTGAGATACTCCCGATTGACGTCCGTGATCTCCAGTTCCCCGCGCGGCGACGGCTTGAGGCTCTTCGCGATCTCGATGACGTCGTTGTCGTAGAAGTAGAGACCCGGGACGGCATAGTTGCTCCTGGGCTGCACGGGCTTCTCCTCGAGGGAGACCACGTTGCCCGCCTTGTCGAATTCGACCACGCCGTATGCGGTGGCGTCGTCTACCCAGTAGCCGAACACGACGCCGCCGTCGAGCTCGGCGTACTGTCGGAGCTGTGTGCCCATCCCCTGTCCGTAGAAGATGTTGTCACCGAGCACGAGCGCGGCGGACTCGGAGCCGATGTGCTCCTCCCCGAGGATGAACGCCTGGGCGAGGCCGTCAGGCGATGGCTGCGTCTTGTAGGTGATCGAGACGCCGAACTTGGATCCGTCGCCAAGAAGCCTCTGGAAAGACTCGGCGTCGTGCGGGGTCGTGATCATCAGGATGTCGCGGATGCCGGCGAGGATCAGCGTGGACAGCGGGTAGTAGATCATCGGCTTGTCATACACGGGGACCAGCTGCTTCGAGACGCCGAGGGTGATCGGGTGCAGCCGGGAGCCAGTGCCGCCGGCGAGAATGATGCCACGCATGGGTACTAGTCTCCCTGATCGCGAGCACCTGAACAAACGCCACGAATCCGCCGAAGTCGCGCCCGGTACGCTGGTCGTCATGCAGAGACTGCTCGTCACCGGCGGCGCCGGATTCATCGGTTCGAACTTCGTGCACCACGTCATCGAGAACACCGACGCCCACGTCACCGTCCTGGACAAGCTGACCTACGCAGGAAACAGGGCGTCGCTCGACAGCCTTCCCTCGAACCGTCTGACGTTCGTGCAGGGGGACATCGCGGATGCCGAGCTCGTCGACGGCCTGTTCGCCGATGTCGATGCGGTCGTCCACTACGCGGCCGAGTCTCACAACGACAACTCGCTGCACGACCCACGGCCGTTCCTCGACACGAACATCATCGGCACGTACACCCTGCTCGAGGCCGCGCGCCGCCATGACCGCCGCTTCCACCACATTTCCACCGACGAGGTCTACGGCGACCTCGAGCTCGACGACCCTGAGCGGTTCACCGAGTCGACGCCGTACAACCCCTCTTCTCCCTACTCCTCCACCAAGGCGGGCAGCGACCTGCTCGTGCGCGCGTGGGTGCGATCGTTCGGTGTGCGGGCCACGATCTCGAACTGCTCGAACAACTACGGCCCCTACCAGCACGTCGAGAAGTTCATCCCGCGTCAGATCACGAACGTGATCCGCGGCATCCGCCCCAAGCTCTACGGGGCCGGGGAGAACGTGCGTGATTGGATCCACGCCGACGATCACTCCTCCGCGGTGCTCACCATCCTCGACAAGGGCGAGATCGGCGAGACCTACCTCATCGGCGCCGACGGCGAGAAGGACAACAAGTCCGTCGTCGAGCTCATCCTCACAGAGATGGAGCAGCCGGCGGACGCCTACGATCACGTCACCGATCGAGCCGGCCACGATCTGCGCTACGCGATCGACTCGACCAAGCTCCGGACCGAACTCGGCTGGGCGCCGAAGTTCGGGGACTTCGAATCCGGCCTCGCCTCGACGATCGCTTGGTACCGGGACAACGAGGCCTGGTGGGCGCCGTCCAAGGACGCCACCGAGTCGTTCTACGCGTCCAAGGGCCAGTGATGACGGAATTCGGCAAGGCGCTGTCGTTCACCGAGACGGCGATTCCCGGCCTGCTCGTCGCCGAACTCCCGGTGCACGGGGATTCGCGCGGCTGGTTCAAGGAGAACTGGCAGCGCGAGAAGATGGTCGCCGCCGGCTTGCCCGACTTCGGTCCGGTTCAGAACAACATCTCGTTCAACGACGAGGTCGGCACAACCCGCGGCATCCACGCCGAACCCTGGGACAAGTGGGTCTCGGTGGCGACGGGGCGAATCTTCGGCGCCTGGGTGGACCTGCGCGAAGGCCCATCGTTCGGCACCGTCTTCACCGTCGAGATCGATCCGTCGCGCGCCGTGTTCGTGCCACGGGGCGTCGGCAACTCCTACCAGACGCTCGAGCGTGACACCGCTTACGCGTACCTGGTCAACGATCACTGGTCTGCGGACGCCGAGTACTCGTTCCTGAACCTCGCCGACGAGACCGCCGCGATTGCCTGGCCGATCCCGCTCGCCGACGCCGAGATCTCCGCTAAGGACCTCGCGCACCCCCGTCTGGCCGACGTCACCCCGATCCCCCCGAAGAAGACGCTCGTCCTCGGCGCAAACGGACAACTGGGCCTCGCGCTCCGCGCGGCTTTCGGCGACTCGCCGCGCTATGAGTACGCGGGGCGCGAATCCCTCGATCTCGCGAGCCCACAGCTCGCGAACGCACGCCGGTGGCGCGACTACGACACGATCATCAACGCCGCCGCGTACACGGCGGTCGATCTCGCAGAGACACCCGACGGCCGCGCGGATGCCTGGGCTGCGAACGTCTTCGGCGTGGCTGCCCTTGCCCGGATCGCAACTGAGAACAGCATCACCCTCGTACACGTGTCGAGCGACTACGTCTTCGACGGTGCTAGTGCGGGCGAGTACACCGAGGACGACAGAGTGCGTCCGCTCGGCGTGTACGGTCAGACGAAAGCCGCGGGCGACGCGATCGTGAGCACGGTCCCCCGACATTACATTCTCCGCACCTCTTGGGTGATCGGCGAGGGCAAGAACTTCGTACGGACGATGGTTTCGCTTGCTCAAAGGGGCATTGATCCCCAAGTCGTCGATGATCAGATCGGCCGGTTGACGTTCACATCCGATATCGCTGCGGCAATCCAGCACCTCCTGCGCGAACGCCCGAAGTTCGGCGTCTACAACGTGACGGGATCGGGCG
>NZ_MKRT01000024.1:220707-228262 GCF_001897945.1 Microbacterium sp. 69-10 | reverse complement strand
GTGGGCGCTTCACCAGACCGTGTGACCGGAGTGTCCACAGACGACTACTTTGCGGCAGCTGCGTCACCGGTGGCAGTACGCCCTCGGAACAGTACCCTTGCCCTCGACAAGATCACAGGCACCGGGTTCGTTCCCGCCAATCATTTCGAGTCCCTCAAGACGTACTTGACCTGAAGACCCGCGGTCCGGCCGAGTTCCGACCATAAGGCAAAGGTCAGAATGATCTGCAACCAAGCAGGGTGTGATTCCCCGCCCCATTGTTGATCGCATACACGCACACGGTGCGGGCCCGCCCGGAGAGCGGAACCGACGCCGAATACCCATGGTTGGCGCCTGCCGCAGGATACACCGTGCCAACGTCGACTCTGCGCTCATCCGCCGTGAACGCATACCCGGTGTCACCAACATAGATGTGGACGGCGATGGGTTCCGCTGTGTCCGGGTCGATCGCCCACCCATTCACCGAGACTCTTCCGTTGGTAGACGACATTCCATCGATAGCACCATATGGCGCAGCCATCGACGTCAAGGGCAACGCAGGTCTCACGAAGCGACAGGCGAGAACGGTGTTCCCTCCCGTGCCATCGTTGATCGCGTACACACAGACCTGCACGCCCCCCGCTGGCAGCGTGCGATTTATCGTGAACCCATGGGCGTCTCCGCTGCCGGGGTAGGCAGCGGCCACATCTCGCCGCAGCCCGTCTGCAGTATGCGCAGTGCCAGAACCGCCGACATACACGTGCACAGCGATCGGCTTCGAGGTATCCGGGTCCAACGCCCACCCACGGATGCTTACGGTGTTGCCCTGCACATCGAAGCTGTCGACATTACCGAAGGGCGGACTGCCCAGAGCTGGCGCGGCATACCGGCAACCCAGTACGGTGTTGCCGCCCGCTGCGTCATTGATGGCATAGACGCAGACTTGCGCGCCGCCGGGTGGAAGAGTGCGCTTGATCGTGAATCCGTGGTTCTCCCCGTATCCGGGGTAGACGTCAGCGATGTCACGTCGAACCCCGTCTGCCCGGTGCGCCGTACCGGAGGCGCCGACATATACATGCACACCAATCGGATCGGGCGTGTCCGCGTCTAGGGCCCACCCGTGAACGGTCACGATATCACCCTCAACGTCGAAACCATCGACGCTGCCGAACGGAGCGCGCTCGGGATCGGTGGCCGCCTTCACGAATATCTGCCTACACGGACTGAGAAGGACGTTGCTGCCCGTTTTCACGTTTATCCCGTATACGCAGACAGTTTGATAACCTGCCGGCGCTGGAACCGTGGCCCCGTACCCATGACCAGCACCGTACAACGGATACGCGTTCCCGATGTCCGCGCGCTGCAGATTCGCGCGCACCGCCTTCCCTGAACCACCGACATACACGTGTACGTCTATCGAGTCCTTGACATCAGGGTCCAATGCCCAGCCGCTGACAGACACCGTGCCACGACCGGCCGCCAAACCGTCAAGACTCCCGAGCGGCGAACCGCCGTAAGCGAAGATGGTGGCGCACCCGATGACCTTGTCCGCACCCGAACCGACGTTCTTCGCTTCGACACACACCTCGGTGTCGCCCCATCTCTGCGGGGCGACCGACAGCGAATAGCCATGATTGATACCGAGTCCCGGGTAGTGCGCGGCGAGATCGCCTCTCGGCCCATCGGCGATGCCCGTGGTCGCGACGCCATCCACCGTGACCGTGACTCCGATCGAGTCCGCAGCATCGGGGTCGAGAGCCCAACCGTTCACTCGGATCTCACCCACGCTGGAAGTCACGCCGTCGACGAAGCCTACCGGACTCCCCTGTCCGGAGCTCTTCTGCGTCGACCCGAACCAGTCGGTGAAGTAGTTGTAGAAGTTCCTGTTGCCGTAGCTCGAACACGAATCGCCATAGCCGTATCCCGCACTCAGTGCCGCAGCATTCGGCTGGTAGGGAGTGTAATAGTACAACGCGGAGGTGGCCTTGTTGGCGACGTATACGGGCCCACTTCCGCAGACATCTTTCCAGACTCCGGGAGAGACCTGTTTGGGCGCGTTCCAGAGGATGTTCCAGGTCTTACCCGGCGCGTACCACTTGAAGTAGACGCCTTCCATATAGATCTGCATCTGACGCGCTGCACCGTAGACCTGGTGGAAGAAGCCGACGAACTTCGGGTCACACGCGACACCGCCGTCAGGGCAGCCCTGGCCCAGCGCCTTGTCATAACGCCAGGCGCTCGGCCAGGTGTGCGTGACGAGGCTCTGCTCCTTCTGGAGCATGACGATCAGCACCTGCGGGTTGATCCCGCACGACTGCGACACGCGGTAGATGATGCGCGCCGCAGACTCGCCTGCGGCGCCGGTGTAGCCCTTGCAGTATGTGTCCGCCGGACGATTCACCGTGTTCATCCGGAAGTCCTTGATGCAGACGATCGGCCGACCGTCCTCGTCGGTACCACCGCGGCAGGTCGTCACTTTGGAATTGAAGAACGACTGAATCTGTGCCTCAGTCATCGTGGTGGTGTCCGTGAACACTGCGTCGCTGATGATGTTGCCCGCGGAGAAACCTGCAAGCGACGTCTTGACAGGTACACCCATCGTGCTCTTCACGGGAACTGCGCTCGAACTCTGCACGGTTCCGGAAGCCGCGGAAACCGGTCCGGAAGCGGCGAAAGACGGCGCGGCCGTGCCTACGACAAGTGCGACGACAGCGAGAGCCGTCATCACCCAGCGTGAGATCCGAGGCGCACGCGGGTCGGGAGTACCGCGAAGATGCATGTGAATAGTGTGACGGAAGTTGGCGAATGATGCCAGTGGGGCAGGATATCGGTTCCCCAGAAGCAGCCGAGATATTCTCTGGAGTTTCTCAGAGCTCCGCGTGCAGCGCCCAGAGGCGCTCCGCGGAGCTCGCCCACGAGAAGGCCCTCGACCGGTCCGCGGCGAGCACGCGCAGGCGCCTCTCCCCCGCACCCAGCGCGTCGATGACGGCATCCGGGATCTCGTCCGTCGAGACGATCGCCGCGCCGTCGGCGAGCACGTCGCGGTGCACGCCGGACTCGACCGCCACCAGCGGCACCGACAGCGTCATCGCCTCGACCGCCCGCCAGGGCCACGCCGAGGCCGCGGAGGTCGCGACGAGCGCCGCCGCTCCCCCGAGCACTGCGGCCCGATCCTCATCGCCCAGAGAGCCGCGGATGTGCGCCCGGCGCTCCGGCAGGCCCGCGGCCGCTGCGACGTCGGCCAGCACCGGTTCGGAGCCCTCCGGCGCATCCAGCACGACGGCGTCCGCACCGGCCTGCGCTGCGGAGCGGAAGCCCTGCAGCAGTGAGTCCGCGTCGCCCACGAGCGTGATGTACCGCTCGGGGATCTGCAGGTCCTCGCGGCGCCGCGAGGCGTCCGCGGGAACCGCGAACCCCTCGGGAGCTGCACCCGCGATCACCCGGACCCGGTCTCCGAAGCGTCCGAGCTCGCCCAGGCGCTCCGCCATGGAGTGCGACGGTACCACGACCGCATCCGCGTGCTTGGCCGCACGCTTGAGCATCGCCCTCTGCCAGACCAGCTGAGCCTTGCTCAGCCTCTCGGGGGCCTCCCAGGCGTCCAGGTCCCACAGGGTCACGGTGACCTGGTCGTTGTCGTTCGCACGATCGTGACGCACCAGCGGTGCCATCAGGCTCGGCGCGTGGATCAGCCCGCCTCCGACGCCCGGTGCGATGCCCAGCTGCCAGGTCGCGGCGAGCTCCTGACGCCCCAGGGGCAGACCACGCACGTCCTGCACGCCGTGCACGGGTACCTCGGCCCCTCTCGGCACGAGCGCCGAGACGACGCATCCGCGCGGAGCCGTGGCGACCAGCCCGGCGGTCAGGGAGAGCGCCGCACGCGCCTGATCCGCGTCCACGACCTGCGACGCCTGATCCAGCACCACCCGCAGCTGCACACTCATAAGGTCAGCCTAAGCGAGCCGCTCCGATATACCGGGCGACCGGCCGCCCTTCCCCGATCAGCCCTCGCTCGGGGCCTTCGTCGGCGGGTGCAGCGCGTCCTTGACCTTCTCGCGGATCAGGTCGTAGTCGGGCGTCTTCTCCTCGATGCCGTTCTCCGGCGTCAGCTCGATCTGCGTGACCGGCTGCTTCTTGGCCTTCATCATCAGATCGAAGAACTCCGGCAGCTTGTCCTGCGGCAGGTCCGTGGACGCGAGCGCCGTGCCGGCCTTCATCACCTCGGAGAAATGCGTGAGCACGTTCTCCGGCGTGAACTGCGCGAGGATCGCCTCCTGCAGCTGACGCTGCCGCTTCATGCGGTCGTAGTCGTTCGTGGTGTAGCGCGAGCGGGCGTACCACTGCGCGGTGTCGCCGTTCATGTGCTGCTGGCCGGGCTCGATCCAGCCGATCGCCCACTTGTCCACGTCGTGCGCGCCGGATCCGGGCGGCGGGCCGCCCTTCGGCAGACGCTCGGTCACGTTGATGTCGACGCCGCCCAGCGCGTCCACGAGATCGGCGAAGCCGTCCATGTCGACGAACACGTAGTACGGGATCTTGATCCCGAGCACGGCCTCGGCGGCATCCTTGGTCGCCTCGATGCCCGGTGCGGAGCCGTGCGCCGCGGCGTCCGGATACAGCGCCTTGCCGCGGTCCTTGCGGCACACCTCGGCGGCGTTGCGGATCTGGTTCATCCAGGCGTTCCAGCCGCAGGTGCTGGAGCCGTGGGACCGGAAGCCGTCCGGATACAGCTCGTGCATGGGGCTGTCGGCCGGGAACGGCGGGTCGGGGAGCTCGCGCGGGATGCCGGTGATCGTCGTCGCACCCGTGGTGGCGTTCACGGACACCACCGAGATGCTGTCGAA
This sequence comes from Microbacterium sp. 69-10, assembly GCF_001897945.1. Classification (GTDB taxonomy): domain Bacteria; phylum Actinomycetota; class Actinomycetes; order Actinomycetales; family Microbacteriaceae; genus Microbacterium. Next base: position 223,442 of record NZ_MKRT01000024.1, on the reverse strand, counting down.
GCGCATGGAGTCGCGGCCGTCACCGCTGTCAGCGCCCAGCAGCAGCACGTTGTAGTAGCCGTCGCTGGGCGGGAGGCTGGGTCCGCTGTTGCCGAACAGCGCGTTCAGCGCGCCCCGGCTGTCCGCGGCGATGTTCGAGGCGTAGACGGCTCCGGAGCCGACCAGCGCGAGCACGACGACGGAGGCGATCGGCGCCGCCCAGCGGGTGAGCGTGGGCAGCTTCACGAGCCGGAGCAGCCGCAGCGTGTCGACGGTGAGCACGACCCACAGCAGCGCGTAGGCCAGGCAGAGCACCTGCGCCAGCGTGAGCACGAACCACGACAACGGCCCGGTTGCCAGCCACACCAGGGTCTGCCGCGCGAACAGGGCGAACCCCACCGCGACGATCGCCAGGAACCAGCCCAGGAGCGTCGCTCCGAGCCCGAACCGCCCGAGCCGCCGGTTGCCCGCGAGCACCTGTGCGGAGCCGGGGATCAGCACGTTCAGCACCACGAGCCACCAGGCGCGGCGCCCCATGCCGTGCGAGTCCTGCTGATCCGGGTTGCGGATCGGGTGCGACTCGATGAGCGGCCGCGCGCCCGCCTCGCGGGCGCGCGGAGCCGCCAGGGTCACAGCGAGTCCTTCAGCCGCCGGTTCTTCTGCTCCACCTGGCCCTCGAGGTCGCGCGCGTACGCCTCGACCCGATCCGCCAGCTCGGCGTCCGAGGTGCCCAGGATGCGCGCGGCCAGGATGCCTGCGTTCCGCGCCCCGCCGATGGACACCGTCGCCACCGGGATGCCTGCCGGCATCTGCACGATCGAGAGCAGGGAGTCCATGCCGTCGAGGTAGGCGAGCGGGACCGGCACGCCGACCACGGGCAGCGCCGTCATGGAGGCGAGCATGCCCGGCAGGTGAGCGGCTCCCCCGGCGCCGGCGATGATCACCCGGATGCCGCGGCCGCGCGCCTCGCGCGCGTAGCTCATCAGCTTGTCGGGCGTGCGGTGTGCGGAGACGACCTCGACCTCGTGCGGGATGCCGAAGTCGGTGAGCGCCTGCGATGCGTCGCTCATCACGCGCCAATCGGAGTCGGAACCCATCACGACGCCGACCAGGGGCGAACTCGAGGAATGCAGCGGCTCAGTCACCATGACAGGCTACGGGGCGCCCCTGTGAGAACGTCGCAACGGCACGCAGTCGCGCTGTCTGAGCCGTGCTCAGAGGAACTGCGCCGCAGCGGCACGGGCGACGTACACGACATCGTCCAGGTCGGAGCCCGCCACGTTGACATGGCCGACCTTGCGACCGGGCCGCGGAGCCTTGCCGTAGGTGTGGATCTTCGCCTCGGGATGCTCGGTCATCGCCTGCGTGAACCGATCCTCCAAGGTCCCTTCGGTGGGCCCCCCGAGGATGTTCACCATCACGGTCCACGCGGCGCGGGGCTCGGTGCGCCCGAGCGGCAGATCCGCGACGGCGCGCAGATGCTGCTCGAACTGCCCGGTGATCGCGCCGTCCTGGCTCCAGTGACCGCTGTTGTGCGGGCGCATGGCGAGCTCGTTCACGAGGATGCGCTCGTCGTCCGTCTCGAACAGCTCGACGGCCAGCATCCCGGTCACCCCCACGCCCTCGGCGATGGTGCGGCCGATCTGCTCGGCGACCTGCACCAGACGGGCGCTGGTGCCCGGAGCGGGAGCGATGACCTCGGCGCACACGCCGTCGCGCTGCACGGTCTCCACGACCGGGTAGGCCACCATCTCGCCGCCGGGACGACGCGCGATCTGCTGCGCGAGCTCGCGGGTGAACGAGACGAGCTCCTCGGCCAGGAGCGACTCGCCCTCGGCGAGACCGGCGAACCAGTCGGATGCCTCGGCACCCGCCCGCACGACGCGCACGCCCTTGCCGTCGTAGCCGCCGCGCGGCGTCTTCACGACCGCACCGCCGCCGTGATCGTCGATGAAGCGCTGCAGCTCCTCGGCATCCGACACCGCCGCCCAGTCGGGCTGCGGCACGCCGAGCTCGGCGAGACGCGCGCGCATGACGAGCTTGTCCTGCGCGAACTGCAGGGCGTCGGGGCCGGGGTGCACCTGCACGCCGTCCGCGATGAGTGCGCGCAGCACCTCCTGCGGCACGTGCTCGTGGTCGAAGGTGACGACGTCGACGTCGCGCACGAACGCACGCACGGTCTCCAGGTCGCGGTAGTCGCCGACCGCGGTCGCGGCGAGCTGCGCCGACATGCCGTGGTCCTCGGCCAGCACGCGCAGATCGAGGCCGAGTTCCACCGCCGGGGCGATCATCATCCTCGCCAGCTGGCCTCCGCCGATCACACCCACACGCACAGTCATCCGCCGTCCTTTCGTCAACGCCCATTCTTCCGCATGCGGGAAGGGTGCGGATGCCGTTCGGAGCGCGCCCGGGCTCAGTCGCCCGCGTTCCCGGACTGAGCGTCGCGATGCGCGAGGATCTGGTTCACCTCGACCTGGTCGGCGAGCGCCTCGTGCACGAGGTTCACGCTCGGCACGTTGACCAGGCGCAGCGGGGCGTCCACGCCGTTGCTCAGCGTGATGGTCCCCGCCCCCCACATCCGCTGGAGGATGCCTCGCCGCACGGCGATCGAGTAGCCCCGCGTGTGCGAGAGCTCCCTGCGACTCCGCGATCCCATCCCCTCGCGCACGATGACGCGGCGGGTGGTGATCGTGTAGGTGCGCGACAGCCAGAACAGGAACGGCACGATCACGAACAGCACGATCGCGGCCGCGGCC
>NZ_MKRT01000024.1:200392-220658 GCF_001897945.1 Microbacterium sp. 69-10 | reverse complement strand
GCCGATCAGGACCAGGGCGGACCAGAAGAGACGCCGCGCATGACTGCGGAACCGCGCCACCAGCAGCTCCTCCACGGGCGCGCCGGGCGGCGGCATCATCGGCCGTCCGCCGAGCGTCACGGGCTGGGTCACCCCTCCATTGTGCCCGTACGGCCCTTCGTCGGGCTCAGGGACCCAGGTGTGTCCTGATCAGGCCGGGCGCACGTGCACGACGTCGCCCGAGGCCACCGCGTGCTCGGCTCGGCCGTCGTCGACGACCAGACGGCCGTCGGATGCGAGACGCACGGCCCGTCCGGTGAGCACGCTGCCGTCGGGCAGGGACACGTCGACGTCCTGGCCGAGCGTGAGGCAGCGCGAGGTCGCGGCGTCGTGAAGTCCGGATGCCGCGGCATCCGCGTGCCGGGCGAGTGCTCCGACCCCGGCCGCCAGCCCGGTCAGGTAATCGGCGAGAAGCCGGTCGACGCCGGCCTCGACGCCGAGCGCCGCGAAAGAGGTCGCGGTCGGGACCGGGAGCTGGTCAGCGGTCATGGCCGTGTTGACACCCGTGCCGACCACGATCGCGCCTCCGGTCACCTCGGCGAGGATGCCGCAGATCTTGCGGCCGTCGACGAGCACGTCGTTGGGCCACTTCAGTCCGACCTCGTGACCGGGCAGCTGCGCGGTGACGGCGTCCGTCATCGCCACCCCAGCCGCCAGCGGGATCCAGCCCCACAGGTCGACGTCGACGGGCAGGTCGCGCAGCAGCACCGAGACGGCGAGCGCGGCGCCCGCCGGTGTGGTCCAGGTGCGGTCCAGGCGCCCGCGACCCGAGGTCTGCGTGTCGGTCAGCAGCACCGAGAGGTGCGGCCAGTCGACGGCATCCGCCGCCCGCCCGCGCAGTTCGGCGTTGGTCGAGCCGCACTCGGGCAGCACGAGCAGGCGCGAGGCGACGGCGGAGGCCCTGGTCAGGTCCATTCAGTCCTCGTCGTCCTCGTCGTCGTCGCTCACGTCGTCATCATCCGGCCCGGACTCCACGGCGTCGCGTGCGTGCCACTCGTCCCACTTCTGCATCAGCTGCTCGATGGCGCCGTGGAACTTGGCGGTGGCCGCGCCCGGCGTGGTGTCGCCGAAGTAGTGCTGCACCCAGGTGCGCAGGCGGGCGACGGCTTCGGCATCCGCGCTCACCCGCTCGACCTCGGCGAGGATGTCCTCCGCGCCCGAGACCGTGAGCCATTCGCACGCCGACAGGTATCCGGTCGTGTCGATCGATGCGCGCTCATCGGCGGGCCGCGTGATCATGAGGGGCTTGCCCGCGGCGAGCCGGTCGTAGACCATGGCCGAGATGTCGACCACGGCGACGTCGGCGGCTGCGAGCTGCCAGCCGAGGTCCGGACCGTCGTCGTAGACGTGATGCGCGGAGGGGTCGGCGGCGTTGGCCGCGGCGATCGCGTCGAGGATGCGCTGATGCGCCGCGCCGTACTCCTCGTTCACGACGCCGCTGCGGGGATGCGGGCGGTAGATGACGCGATGCCGGGGGCTGGCGAGGAGGCCACGCATGAGTGCCTCTCCGTGCGTGGCGATGGAGCCGTAGTGCGCGGACGGGCGGTCGCCCTCCCAGGTCGGCGCGTACAGGACGACGGTGCGCTCATCGGGTGTGTAGGGCAGCGTCCCGGAGTAGTGGTCGGCCTGCGGACGGCCGATCTCGATCGTGCGCCGATCGAGATCGAAGTCCCACAGCGTGCGACTGAGCCGGTCGCGGGCCGCCTGACCGGCGATCAGCGCGTAGTCGTACGCCTTGTACTGGTTCGTGGTCATGTACATCTTGTCGGACTCGCCGTGGTTGATGAACACGTGCCAGCGGCGCCCGTACCGGAACATCTGGAAGTTGCGGGTGTTCTGGTTGACGTACAGCACCACGCGGATGTCCTGCTTGGCGAGGAACTTCTCGAGGTTGCGCACGGTGGGCACGAAGGCCACCGGAAGGCCGCTCTCCTCGATCAGCTTCTCCGCACCCGTCGCGCTGCGGGAGAGCACCACCACCGGCCAGCGCTCGGCGAGCCCCTGGAGCGGGCGGTACCACTGCCGCATCTGGTACATGTTCACGGCGCCGTCGGCGAAGTACACCGCCACCCGGTAGCGGCCCGGCTCGAGCGGCTCCTGAGCGGCGAGCGTGCGACGGACCCGCTGCACGGCCGAGCGCGAGGTGAGCGCCTTCCGCAGCAGCCGATACGCCTTCTTCCCGTCAGAGACCACACCCATCCGTCCAGAATACGGGGTGGGATGCCCGCGCTCCGAGCCGGTGACAGGGCAACCTCCGAATCCGCCGAGTCGCGCCACCGCGCCGCATGACATGATCGACGGGTGCAGCACAACGACAGGACCGACTCCGACGGCGTCTCCTTCGTCATGCCCGTGCTGAACGAGATCGACTACCTGGAGCACGCGGTGCAGTCCGTGCTCGCGCAGGACGTCGACGGACCCACCGAGCTTGTCCTGGCACTCGGGCCCTCCAGCGACGGGACGACGGCGCTCGCGCAGCGCCTCGCCGACGGCGACGCCCGCATCCGCCTGGTGCAGAACCCGCATGCGCACATCCCGGTCGGCCTGAACGCCGCGATCCGAGCGAGCCGGTATCCCACGATCATCCGCGTGGACGCGCACTCCGAGCTCTCCCCCGGCTACGCGCGGCGGGCGCTGGAGACGCTGCAGCGCACCGGCGCCGCGAACGTCGGCGGTGTCATGCGCGCCGACGGCAGGACCCCGTTCCAGAGCGCGGTGGCGCGGCTGTACAACTCCCCCGTCGGACTGGGCGGCGGCGCGTACCACGGCGGCGCCCCCGAGGGCGAGGCTGAGTCCGCGTACCTCGGCGTCATGCGGCGCGAGGTGCTCGACGAGGTCGGCCTGTTCGATGAGAGCATCCGTCGCGGCGAGGACTGGGAGCTGAACCTGCGCATCCGTCAGGCCGGCCATCTGGTGTGGTTCGACCCGACGCTGTCGGTCACGTACTGGCCGCGGGAGAGCTGGTGGCGGCTGACACGTCAGTTCCGCGCCACGGGCGCCTGGCGCGGTGAACTGGTGCGCCGGTACGGGCGCAGCAACAGCCTGCGATTCTTCGCCCCGCCGGCGCTGGTGGTGCTCACCGCGCTGGCTGTGATCGTCGGCATCCTGCAGCTGACCGGCGTGCTGCACGGGCTCCCATCGCTCATCGCGAGCGCGGTCTACCTTCCCCTGGTCGCGTACGTCCTGCTGGTGCTCGCCGTCGGCCTGGGCGGCCTCGGGATCGCACGAGGACCGCGCGGGCTGCACGAGCGGCTGTGGACCCTCGCCGTTCTGCCCACGATGCACTTCGCCTGGGGTCTCGGGTTCCTCGCCGGCGTGCTCCGCGGAGCCGGGGACACGGTGGACGCCTCGCGCCTCGGATCGCAGAACACACCGCTCCCCTGACGAGCCCCATCGAGGGGCACGGAGACGCGGCGGTCGCTCAGGCGGTCAGCCAGCCCTGGTCGAGGATGCGGGAGACCACCCGATCCGCGGCTCCCCCGTCATCGAGACGATTGAACTGCGAGGTCCATGCCGCGTAGTGCTCGCGATACGCGTCAGGGCCCTCGGCATCCGCCAGCGCACGGATCAGCTCGTCCTGCGAGCGCACGAGCGGCCCCGGGGCGCGCTCGGCGAGGTCGAAGTAGAAGCCGCGCAGCTCGCCCCGGTAATGCTCCAGATCGGGCACCAGGAAGTACATCGGCCGCCCCGTCACGCTGAAGTCGAACATCACCGACGAGTAGTCGGTGATCAGGGCATCCGCGATGAGCAGCAGTCGCGAGGTCTCCGGGTAGCCGGTCACGTCGATGACACGGGACCCCGCCCGGTCGCGACCGGGCTTGAGCGTGCGCGAGTGTCCGCGCACGAGCACCACCGAGTCGGTCTTCGACGCCAGCTGCTCCGGATCGATGAAGTCCACCATCTCGGAGCGGTCGTCGCGCCAGGTGGGCGCGTACAGCAGCACGCGCTCGTCGGGTCCGATCCCGAGCGCCTCGCGCACGGGAGCGGGATCTCCGGTGACGAGCAGGTCGTTGCGCGGGTAGCCGTCCGTCCAGATCGGCTTGCCGAAGAACGCATAGGCCTTCTTCAGCACGCGCGCGGCGTAGACGTTCTGCGCCAGCAGGGCGTCCCAGCGACGGGACTCCTTCACCACGGCCGCCATCCGCCGGGGGTCGAACCCCGGCCGGTGCAGGGCGAGCCGTTTGAGAGGCGTGCCGTGCCACGTCTGCAGCACCCGCTGGCCGGGTTTGCGCACGAAGCGCCGCCGCAGCCAGTCGTTGACGATCAGCATCCGCGCGGCAGCCCTCGCCCGCCACCACTCCGGGCTGCCCTCGACGACGGCGACGGCGCCCTCGGGCACCTCCACCGACAGGTCGGTGACCGCCCAGTACCGCGTCACCGACGGCGCGCGCTCGGCGAGCACCCGATCGATGGCACGCGGGTTGCAGCCCGAGGTCTGCCCGTAGAAGCTCTCGAAGAACACCGCGTTCTCGCCGGCGCCGATCTGCGACACGTACCGCTCCTCGAGGGTGCGCTGCCCCTCGGCGGTCTCGTACACCGGATCCAGTGGCGGAGCGATCGTCACGACCGATCCGTGCGCCTCGACGCGCAGGATCGGCAGCAGCGTGGGCTCGACGGCGACCTCGGAGAGGTCCTCCCCCTCGACGGACAGCGCGTACTCGCCCGCAGGCAGCGGCAGCTCCGCGCCGCCCCAGCGCGCGGCGCGCAGCGGGAACGTCGCCTTCCAGGTCCTGCCGCCTCCGGTCACCTTCGCCGTGACCTGCGCACGCGATCCGGTCAGTGCGGCGGATGCCGGGCGCGGTCCGGTCCCCGCGACGATCAGCGTCTGCGTCTGCTCATCGATGCGAGCGGTGGTCATCGTGCTCCCTTCGGCGCGGGGATCCCCCGCGCGCGGATGGACCTGTAGACGCGGTGGGCGTTGCGCCCGTCGCGATAGGCGTGCATGTCCTCGCTGAGCGCCGCCGACCGCTCCGCACGCTCTGCGCGTACGTCGTCGTCGCCCAGCACGGCGTCGATCTGCTCGATCGCGCCGTCCCAGTCGCGAGCGTAGTCGTCGCCTGCGACATCCTCGTAGCGCCCGTAGAAGCCGCGCTCACGCGCGTAGTCGTCGACGTCCGGTGCCAGGTACACCACCGGCATGGCCAGCAGTCCCACGTCGTACGCCATCGAGGAGTAGTCCGTCACCAGCAGGTCCACCCGTGGCAGCGCGGGGGTGACGTCGGGCAACAGCTCCGAGTTGAGCATCCGGACCCGTCCGCTGGACCACGGCGGCGAGTACGAGCCCTCGCCCAGCGGATGCGAGCGGATGAACAGGATGGCGTCGTGCTGCTCCAGCATCCGCACGATCCGGACCCACTGCGCGGCATCCGGCACGGCGGGGTCGGCTGCGCCGTCGCGCCAGGTCGGCGCGTACAGCAGCACGCGCTGCTGCGGCAGGAGCGGACCGGTGCGGGTGAGCAGCGTCGTCGCCGCGGCGCGTCGCTCCCCCGGCGTTCCCGCCGACAGCACGTCGACGCGCGGCTCCCCCGTGACGACCACCCGGTCGTCGCCGAGACCGAACGCGGATTCGAGGCGGCCGCGGGAGCGGTGCGAGGCCGCAGGGAGCACGCGGATCCGCTGCGCCGCTCCACGGTAGGCGACGGTCAGCAGCCGGCGCAGCAGGGCCGCGCCGGGGAGACGCGCAGGGACCTGCGCGGTGACCGGCGAGTCCAGGCCGATGCGCTTGAGCGGGATGCCGTGCCAGAGCTGCACGACGAAGCCGTCCGTGCTGCCGTAGCGGTTGACGTCCCCCAGACCGTGGGTGACGACGATGACCTCGGCGCGGGCGGTCGCCCACCATCCGCGGATGCCGTCGCGGCGGCGCGTGCGGATGCCCAGAGCCCTGGCATCCGCCTGCTCTCGCGGCGAGCGCACCAGCCAGAGCGTGCGATGCCCCTGGGCCTGAGCCTCACGCAGCAGCGCGAGGGCGCCGTCGCCGATTCCCGCCCCGCACCCGAACACCCAGGTGCGTCCGCGCGGGACGATCAGGGTTCCTATGCGTCCCGCGGCATACAACGGCAGGCGGAGCAGTTTGGCCGCGTTGCCGGTTCCGAACGAGAAGGACGCCACCCCGCGAGCCTATCGCGGGGTGGCGTCCTGAACTGACCGTGGACTGAGGGTGCTCAGAGCTTGAGCTCGCCCAGTGTGGCCTCGGTGGTGTAGGTCTTGCCGTCGCGGACGTACGTGATCTGCACCGTGGATCCGGCGGCCTCGGCGCGCACCTGGGCGGTGAGGTCGGTGGCGCTGCCGATGGGCAGTCCGTCGAACTCCGTGATGATGTCGCCGGACTGCAGCCCGGCCTTCTCCGCCGCCCCGCCCGCGGTGGGCTTGGCGATCACGGCTCCGGCGATGGTCGCGTCCTTCAGCGAGGCCGCATCCTGCACCTGAGCACCGAGCAGGCCGTGCGTGGCGGACCCGTTCTCGATGATCTCGGTGGAGACCCGCTTGGCGATGTTCGCCGGGATGGCGAAGCCGACGCCGATGGAGCCGGGCTCACTGGACGACGACGAGGACTGGCCCGCGGTCGCGATGGCGACGTTCACGCCGATCAGGCGGCCCTGGCTGTCGACGAGCGCGCCGCCGGAGTTTCCGGGGTTGATCGCCGCGTCGGTCTGGATGACCGCGATCGAGATCGACTGCTGCGGCTGCTGGCTCTGGCTCTGGCCCGGCAGATCGAACTGGAACGGGTTGCCGTTGCCGTTGCCGCCGTCGCCGTTCTGCTGCGAGTCGGAGTTCTTCGGCACGGCCGAGGAGGCGACCTGGATGCTGCGGTTCAGCGCGCTGACGATGCCGTCGGTGACCGAGTTCGACAGGCCGAGCGGGGCGCCGACCGCGACGGCCGCGTCGCCCACGTTGAGCTTGGAGGAGTTGCCGAACTCGATGGGCTTGATGCCGGTCGCATCCTTCAGCTTGATGACCGCGAGGTCGTAGATCGGGTCGGTGCCGACGACGGTGGCCGAGTAGATGTGGCCGTCGGAGGTGGTCACCGTGATCGTCGGGTCCGCGACGGCGCCGCCGAGGGTGACGACGTGCGTGTTGGTCATGACGTAGCCGTCCTTGGACAGGATGACTCCGGATCCGCTGCCCGACTCCTGGGAGCCGGCGACGTTGATCGTCACGACCGAGGGGAGCACGTCGGCCGCGATCGCGGTGGTCTGGTTCACGGAGCCGGGGTTGTTGACCGTGACGGTCTGCGGTCCGGTCGCGGTCTGCGAGACGGGTGTGCCGTTCAGGGAGCCGCCGATCGCGCTGCCACCGAAGCCCGCCACGCCGCCCACCAGGGCCGCTGCGAGCAGGATGCCGGCGACCTTGAGTGTCGCGCCGCCCTTGCCGGGCGATGCCGCGTCGGAGGTCCCGGCCGGCGCGGCGAGCAGCGTCGGGTCGAGGGGGAGGGTCGGCTCGGTCGGGTGCGACTGCGCGTTCTGCGCGACGCCGCCGAACGCGGATCCCGTCGGGTGCGGTGCGAGGGGCGCGGGGCCGCTGTAGTGAGCCTGCGATGCGGTCTGCTGAGTCGGCTGCTGCGCCCCGTACGGTGGCTGCCAGCCCGGGGACTGCGGGGCGCCGTACGCGCCGGTGGCGGGCTGACCGGCCTGAGGCTGGTCGGCCGCGGCGGGCGCACCCGGTGCGGAGAACGGAGGGTTCGGCGGCGTCAAGCCGGCGTTCGGCATCCCGGGGTCGGGGACCTCACCGTTGGTGTTGTTGTCGTTCATGATCTGCTCCTTCCAGGCGCACCATCAGACTGACAAGCGTCCCTGTGGTTTTCATATGGCGAAGTTGGATTTCTCCTATGGTCTTAGCCTGTTCTGCATGGATGTCGTTCCCGGCGCCTGGCGGCGCACCGCAGCAGGAGCAGGTCTGCTCTCCCCACAGGGCGAAGTCGCGCCCACCATCTTCGCAGAGATGTCTGCGGCGGCGGTCCGATTCGACGCGATCAACCTCGGGCAGGGCTTCCCCGACGAGGACGGTCCGTCGGTGGTGCTGGAGGCGGCGAAGGATGCCATCGCGCACGGCGCGAACCAATACCCGCCGGGGCGCGGCATCCCGGACCTGCGGCTCGCGATCAGCGAGCACCAGCGCCGCTTCTACAGCCTGGAGGCGGACCCCGACACCGAGGTCCTCGTCACCGCCGGCGCCACCGAGGCGCTCACGGCGACCCTGCTCGCGCTGATCGACTCGCCCGAGGACGAGGTGGTCGTCTTCGAGCCGTACTACGACTCCTACGCGGCGGTCGTGGCACTGGCCGGAGCGCGCCTGCGCACGGTTCCGCTGCGGCTCCCCGACTTCCAGCCGGATCTGGATCAGCTCGCCGCCGTCGTGAACGACCGCACCCGGATCATCCTCGTGAACGACCCGCACAACCCGACCGGCGCGGTGTTCGGCCCCGAAGTGCAGGCGGAGGTCGTGCGACTGGCGAATCGGCACGACGCGGTCATCGTGACAGACGAGGTGTACGAGCACCTGTCGTTCTCGGCGCCGCACGTGCCGATCGCGACGCTGCCCGGCGCCGCCGAGCGGACGCTGACCATCTCCTCGGGCGGCAAGACGTTCTCGGCCACAGGCTGGAAGATCGGGTGGGTGCACGGTCCTGCCGAGCTGATCACCGCGGTGCTCACCGTGAAGCAGTTCCTCACCTACGTGAACGGCTCGGCCTTCCAGCCGGCGATCGCCGTCGGTCTGCGACTCCCGGACTCCTACTTCGACGACGCCCGCGCGACGCTGCTGCACAAGCACCGCATCCTCGGCGATGCGCTGCGCACGGCAGGGTTCGACGTGCACCCACCGCAGGGCGGGTACTTCACGGTCGCCGACGCCACGACGCTGGGAGGGGCGGATGCCATGGCCTTCTGCCGCGCTCTTCCGGAGCGCGCCGGAGTGGTGGCGATCCCGATCACCGCGTTCGTCGCTCCGGAGCACCACGGCGACTACGCGGGGCTGGTGCGCTTCGCCGCCTGCAAGAGGGTCGACGTGCTCGAGGAGGCCGCCCGCCGGCTCGCGGCGCTCGGCTGAGGCGCACGGCTTCCGACTGTCACACTCCGGGGGCCGACACGCCAGATTTCGGACGTTTCCCGCGAATCCGTCCGTCATCTGGCGTGTCGGCCCCCGATCTGTGTCGCGTTCCCCGCGTCAGGCGTCCGGTTCGAAGGCGACGACGCTCACGAGGTCTGCCGCGGGACCACGGCGTAGCGGCGCAGCCGCAGGACGGGATTGGTCTCACGGGTGCGTGCGATCAGCTGCGGGTCGACGGATGCCAGGGCGATGCCCTCCCCCGCGCTGACCCCGGCGACAGACACGCCCTGCGGGTCGATCACCTGCGACAGACCGACGCCGATCGGTGCGGGATGGTCGGCGGCGATCACGTACGCGGTGCTCTCGACGGCGCGCGCGGTGAGCAGGGTGCTCCAGTGATGCTCCTTGAGGGGGCCGCGCACCCATTCGGCGGGCACGATCAGGGCATCCGCTCCGGCATCGACGAGCGTGCGCGCGACCTCCGGGAAGCGCAGGTCGTAGCAGGTCATCATCCCGAACCGGATGCCACAGGCGTCGAACACCGACGCCTGGCCGAGCTCTCCGGGCTCGATCCAGTCCGACTCGGTCTGGCCGAACGCATCGTAGAGGTGCTGCTTGCGGTAGATCGCCTGCACTCCGGCATCCGACACCGCGACCAGCGTGTTGTGCACGCGGCCTGCGTCCGCGGTCTCGACCATGCCCGCGACGATGACGGCGCCGTGCTCAGCCGCGAGCCCCTGCAGGGTCTGCACGAACTCCCCGCCGACCGGCTCTGCGTTGGCAGCGAGCGAGTCGTCCATCGGGTCGACGAAGAAGCTGCTGTACTCCGGAAGCACGATCACCCGGGCGCCGCGACCCGCGGCATCCGCGACGAGTCCCGCGATGCGCGCACGATTGGACCCCCGCGATGCGGTGGGCGCGAACTGGCAGACGGCGACAAGCGGAGCGGATGCGGTCATGTGCCCATCCTCGCGCATCATCAGCGGGTGCGCTCCGGCTCGCCCTCCTCGTCGACGGCGTCGTCCGCGTCCTCCACGTCCACCCCGGCGATGTCCTCCGACTCGAGGCGGATGCCGGGGATGGCCGCCGTCTCGTCGACGAGCTCCTTCCGGACCCTCCCCGTGCCCCGGACGAACCCGAAGTACGCCGCGGCGAGCAGGGCGATCCAGATCGCCCCGACCACGAGCGCCGGACGACTGTCGGGGATGATGCCGATGAGCACGACGACGAGGGCGATGACGGCCATGGCCACGTAGTTCCCCACCGGCCAGAGCGGCGCCGGGAACTCGGAGGGCAGCTTCTTCTCGCGCGTGATCTCGGCCTTCATCCGGGCGTGGGACACGAGGATCATCAGCCAGACCAAGACCATCGCGAAGGTGGCCAGAGCCGCGATGAGGAAGAAGATCTGGTCGTGGAACCAGACGTTCAGCAGCACGCCCACCAGGAGGGCCGCGACCATGGTGAGCACGGTCATGAACGGCACGCCCACCCTGGTCGTGCGCGCGAACGCGCGGGGCGCCTGACCCTGCTCCGCCAGCCCGTGCAGCATGCGCCCTGCCGCGAAGATGTCGGCGTTGATGGCCGACAGCGCCGCCGCGATGACGACGAGGTTCAGGACGTTCGCCGCGCCGGCGAGACCCAGGCTGCTGAAGATCGAGACGAACGGACTCGCCTCGCCGTCGATGGTGTCCCACGGCTGGATCATCATGATCACGCCGAGCGCCAGCACGTAGAACAGCAGGATGCGGACCGGAACCGAGTTGATGGCGCGCGGCAGCACCTTCTTCGGATTCTCCGCCTCGCCCGCCGTGATGCCGATGACCTCGGTGCCGCCGAACGCGAACATGACGATCGTCAGCGACGCGAGCACGCCCCAGAGCCCGCGTCTGCGAGGTCTCGGTGGTGTGCACGATTCTCCTTCGAACGGACCGGCCGATCACGTGATCCGGGCTTCATCGCGAGGCCCGGACCGTGCGGATTCCTACGATGAAAACCCATCGGCGGGTCGCTCCCCGACCGGATGCGGGAATCTGCGTCTGGGATCACAGACGATCGCGGCGGTCCCTGCGCGATCGGATGCCGCAGACGCGAAGAAGGCCCGATCCTTGCGGACCGGGCCTTCTTCTCTTTGTTGCGGGGACAGGATTTGAACCTGCGACCTCCGGGTTATGAGCCCGGCGAGCTACCGAACTGCTCCACCCCGCGGCACGTCTTAAAGCCTAACACGCAGGTGAACAGGAGGCGAATCGAGCGGCCTCCCGCGCGACGGGCGGGCGTGTCGCGCGCCCGTCGACCGTGCGCTCACGCCTTGGCGGCGTCCCCCTGATGCTCCAGCTCGCAGTCCGGGCCGGGGAAGATCAGCGACTCCGCGCCGTCGTCGAACCGCACCAGATAGGGCGGTCCGCCGTCCTCCCCGCGCGTCTCCAGCACCTCGCCGTGCCGCTCCGAGTTCCCCACCCGTGCGCCATGGATCCTGATGCGCGATCCCACTTCTGCTCGCATCCCGACCACCTCCTGCAGCCTGATGCTCTCATTGTCCGCGCGTCCGCCCCGGACTGCCAGTGGCAGTCTGCAGCTGGGAGTCCTGCGGCAGAACTTCGGAGAAATGCAGAATCTCGGAGGCATCCGAGTGGATCCCTCCGAGATTCTGCACATCTCCGCAGACGCGGACTACTCCCCCGCGGTCTGACCCTCCAGCTCGAGGATCTTCTGGACCGCGGCGGTGAGCTTCTCGTCCTGGACGGCGAACTCGGAGAGGTCGCCGTCGCGCAGCGCCGCGTTCCGGGCCGCGAGCGCCGCTCCGGCATCCGCAAGCGCCTGCTTCATGGCATCCGACGAGGTGGGAGGAGTGGTACCGCCCTGATCCGGCGGCGTGGTGCCGCCGTCCCCAGGATTCGGGGTCACGCCCTCGTCGCCGCCCGGCGCACCGGCGTCGCCGCCGAACAGCGCGTCGAGCGCCTCGGTCAAGGTGTCCTCGAACGCGACCCGGTCACCGAAGGCGACGAGGATCTTGCGCAGCGTGGGCAGCTTGGTGCCCTCGGACGACTGCACGAACACCGGCTGCACGTACAGCAGACCGCCACCGACCGGCAGAGTCAGCAGGTTGCCGTACTTCACCTCCGACTTGCCGATCGTGAGCACGTTCAGCTTCTCGGCCACGCTGGCGTTCGAGTCGAACGTGTTCTGCACCTGACCGGGGCCCGGCACGGTGGTGGAGGTGTCGATCTCCAGCATCCGAAGCTTGCCGTAGTCTTTCGCCTTCACGCCCGCCTTGTCGCCGGCATCCGAGTCGACCGCCAGGTAGCCCATCAGCACCTGCCGGCTGTCGCCGGCGCCGTCGGCGGGGATGAACGTCGAGAACATCGAGAACCGCGGCTCGTCCTGACCCGGCATCTTCATGGACAGGTAGTACGGCGGCTGCAGCTGACCCTTCTCCCGGGGGTCCTCCGGCGTCTGCCAGCGGTTGTCCTCCTGCGCGAAGGAGCCGGCATCGTCGATGTGGTAGACGCCGAGGATGTCGCGCTGCACCTTGAACAGGTCGGTCGGGTACCGCACGTGGCTGATCAGGTCGGCCGACATGTCGCTGATCGGCTTGACGGTGGCCGGGTAGATCTTCTCCCAGGCCTTCAGGACCGGGTCCTGGTCGTCCCAGGCGTACAGCTTGACCGAGCCGTCGTAGGCGTCCACGGTGGCCTTGACCGAGTTGCGGATGTAGTTGATGTTGTCGAACGCGACCGCGGAGGCCGGCGTCTTCGAGTCCGCGATGGCGTCCTGCATGCTGACCGTCTTGGAGTACGGGTACGACGCGCTGGTGGTGAAGCCGTCGACGATCCACACGATGTGGCCGTCCACGACGCTCGGGTACGGGTCGTGGTCCAGCGTCAGGTACGGGGCGACCTTCTTCACGCGCGTGAGCGGGTCGCGGTCGTACAGGATCTGCGAGTCGGAGTTGACCAGGTTCGAGAACAGGATCTGCTCGGACTGGAACTTCAGCGCGTACAGCAGCTTGGTGAACGTGTTGCCGATCCGCGGTCCGCCGTTGCCGGTGAACGTGGTCTTGGTGTCGCGGCTCTCGCTGTCCTGACCGCGCGGGTAGTCGATCTCGACGGGCTTGGTGCCCTCCGGCGCGCCCACGATCGAGTACTCCGGCGAGGTCTCGCCGAAGTACACGCGCGGCTCGAAGTGCTCGCTGTCGGTCAGGAAGCCCGAGGTGGGGATGCCCTGCTCCAGGAAGACCGGGTCGCCGTCCGAGGTGCGCTCGTTGCCCGCCATGGCGACCAGGCCGTAGCCGTGCGTGTACACCGCGGCGCGGTTGTTCCAGCTGTCTCCGCCGCCGAGCTTGTTCATGTCGAGGTCGCGGACCGAGACGACGGTGTCCTGCTTCTTCCCGTCGATCGTGTAGCGGTCGACGTCCATGTCGGTGGCGAACTGGTAGTACGAGCGGTACTGCTCGAGCTGGCGGACGGTCGGGCCGATGACGGCCGGGTCCATGATGCGGATGGATGCCGTGGTGTCGGCATCCGCGCGCAGCTGACCGGCCGTGGTGTCGGTGGTCGCCTTGAACGGAGTGACCTCCATGTCCGCGACGCCGAACGCCTCCTTGGTGGCGTTGATGTTCCGCTCGTAGTACTGCGCCTGATAGCTGTTCTCGTTCGGCTTCACCTGGAAGGTGGTGACCACCCACGGGTAGCCCATGCCCACCACCAGCGAGGCGACGATCAGCAGCGCGGTGGCGGCCAGTGGGAAGCGCCAGCGGCCGATCACGGCGGTGATGAGGAACAGCACGGCGACGACGGCGGCGATGATCGACAGGATCGCGAGTCCGGGGATCGTGGCGTTCACTCCGGTGTATCCCGCACCGGTGATGCGGCCCTCCGGCTGCACCAGCGTGAGGTAGCGGTCCAGCCACAGACTCACGGCCTGCACGGCCAGGTAGAGGCCGGCGAGCACCGCGAGCTGGATGCGCGCGGGCTTGGAGATGCGCAGCTCGCGCTGGCCGATGCGCACCGAGCCGTACAGGTAGGACACCAGCGCGGTGATCACCAGGCACAGCAGCAGCACGGCCGAGACGAACGCCAGCAGCATCGAGTAGAACGGCATCGCGAAGAGGTAGAAGCCCGTGTCCAGCTGGAACTCCGGGTCCAGCGTCTTGGTGCTGACGCCGTTGGCCCACAGCCACACGGTCTTCCAGTTGCCGGCGGCGGCGAAGCCCGCGAAGATGCCGAAGAACACCGGCATCCCCCACATCGCCAGCCGGCGCAGCGGCTCGATGACCTCCTGGTAGCGGTCCAGCTGCGAGCTCAGCCGCACGTACACCGGACGGAGCCGGTAGGCGAGCTGGATGCACAGGAAGATCGGCAGCGCCATCCCGAGGAAGCCGAGCCCGAACATCGAGACCGTGGCGATCCACTGCGTGGTCAGGACGTTCGTGAACTTCAGCTGGTCGAACCAGAGGTACTCGGTGTACAGCGACGCGAAGATGAAGAACGCGGCGATCAGGGCGACGATGATCGCCACCGAGACGGCGAGGATCCGGCGCGAGGCGCTGCGTGTGGCCGGCGGGAGGGATGAGGAGGTGGTCACCGTCCCATCCTAAGCAGGGCACCTATGACAGCACCCCGGGTTCCGCCCAGGGCGAAGACATCACTTGGCGGATGCGGTGCAGACCGGCAGCTTCGAGGTGTCGCCGTGGTCGGCGATGACCTCGAGGATGTCGAGAGAGTCCTGCAGCGTGGCCGTCTTGAACACCTTCAACCCGTCCGGGATGTGGCCGACCACCTCGTCGCAGTTGCTCTCCGGGGCGAGGAACACCGTCGCACCGGCATCGCGGGCGCCGAACAGCTTCTGACGGATGCCGCCGATGGGCCCGACATCCCCTGCGGCGTCGATCGTGCCGGTGCCGGCCACGTTCACGCCGCCGTTGAGCTCGCCGGGAGTGAGCGTGTCGATGATCCCGAGCGCGAACATCATGCCCGCACTGGGACCGCCCACGTTGTCGAGCTGCAGTTTGACGTCGACGGGGAAGGTGTAGTCGGTCGTGAGGGTGATCCCGATCAGCCAGGTGGTGGCGCCACTGGCATCCTTCGTCTTCTTCGGGGTGATCGCGACGGTGTCGGTCTCGCTCCCCCGCTTCACGCTGAGCGTGACCTCGGAGCCCTTCGCCTTCTGGATCGTGTCGCGCAGCAGGGTGGCCGAGTTCACGTCGACCCCGTCGATCGCGAGGATTCGGTCGCCGTCCTTCAGCAGACCCTCCGCAGGCGAGTCCTTGAGCACGCTGACGACCTCGACCTGCGCGCCGACGTCGTAGCCCAGCTCTGTGAGGGCCGCCGCGGTCGCCTCGTGCTGGGAGTCGACCATCAGCGCGGCGTTCTGCTGATCGCGCTGCTCGCTGGTCACGCCCTCCGGGAAGACGGCGTCGATCGGCACGACGGCCCGCGACGGGTCGAACCAGGCCAGCGCCAGCTCGAACCACGTGGGCGTCCGCTGCCGGTTGCCGATGACCTGCACCGTGGTGAGGTCGAGCGTGCCGCCGGTCGGGTACGTCTTGGCGTCCTTCACCTCGATGAGCGGGACCGAGGCGCCGTCGCTGCCCTTGGCCGTGCCGAGCGTGTCGAAGACCGGGCCGGGCCGCTGGATCACGTACTGGGTCGGGATGAAGGTCAGTCCGACCAGCGCGACCAACGAGATGCTCAGTGCGACGACGCCGACGATCGTGCCATTGCTGCGGCGTGATGACACGTGACCTCCGGGCGTTCGCGAGCGGCGTACAGATATCCCCGCTGCCAGGGCTGGAGCACAGGATCGTGTGACTAGCGTAGAGCGCACACGCTACGCGCATGCTGAGAGGGCCATTCGCATGACAGACGACGACCGCGATCCGTCCGACTTCGAGGAGATGCTGCGCCGCATGATGTCCGGCGGGCAGATCGACCCGGAGGAGCTCCGCGAGGCGCTCTCGAACATGCAGGGCATGCCGATCGATCCCTCCCAGATGCAGGGCTTCATGTCGCAGATGCAGGGCATGTTCGCGGGCGACCCGTGGCAGAACGCCGAGCGGGCCGCGCTGCACATCGCCAACCAGGACGGTCTCGGCATCACCGCAGGCTCACAGTCGTCGCTGGCGGATGCCTTCGGGTTGGCGAACCTGTGGCTCAGCGAGGCCACCACGATCTCGGAGCTGTCCACGACCCCGCAAGCGATGACCCGCGGCGACTGGGTGCAGAAGACCCTGCCGGTGTGGAAGGAGATCGCCACGCCCGTGTCGACCTCGATCGCCGACGCCCTCATGGACGCGCTGCAGACGCAGGTGCCCGAGGAGATGCAGGGCATGGTGCAGGGCGCAGGCCAGCTGATGCGCGGGCTGGGCGGCTCGCTGTTCGCCACCCAGTTCGGGCAGGTGCTGGGCCGGCTGTCGCTCGAGGTCGTCTCGGGCGGAGACGTGGGGATCCCGGTGCTGCCCGCCGGAACGGCTGCTGTCATCCCGCAGAACATCGCCGCGTTCGGCGAGGGGCTGGAGATCCCCGAGGACCAGATCGCCCTGTACCTCGCGGTGCGCGAGCTGGCCTACGCGCGGCTGTACCGGCACGCCAAGTGGCTGCACCTGCACGTGCTCTCGCAGATCACCGACTTCGCCCGCGGCGTGACGGTCGACATCGACGCCCTGGAGGACCTCGCCTCCCGGCTGGACCCCTCGAATCCTGAGGAGCTGCGCGCGGCGATCGAGGGCGGCGCCCTGCTGCCGGCTCAGACGGATGCTCAGCGCGAGGCGCTCACGCGCCTGGAGAACCTCATCGCCACGATCGACGGCTGGGTCGACGTGGTCACCGGCCAGGCCATCGCACGGCTCCCCGACGGCGCCCGTCTCGCCGAGGCGGCTCGCCGGCGTCGCGCAGTCGGCGGCCCCGCCGAGGATGCGCTGGGTGCGCTGGTCGGCCTGAAACTGCGTCCGCGACGACTGCGCGAGGCGTCCGCTATGTGGAAGGCGGTGACGGATGCCGTGGGCGTCGCCGCCCGCGATTCGCTGTGGGACTACCCCGACCTCATGCCGTCCTCGGAGGACATCGACGACCCGACGGCGCTGATCGAGCGACTGCAGGCGCTGCAGCGCGGCGAGGCACCCGCGGCCGACGAGTTCGACGAGGCGCTCGCGCGCCTGCTGGACGGCGACGACTTCGGCCGTGCCCCCGGCGAGAACGGCGAGGACCCCGGGGAACCTGAGGGCGATGCCGCTGGACCGGACGGTTCCGCTGACGGAGACGGTCCGGACGACGGTGACGGTCGCGGCCCGGCGTCCGACGACCGTCCCGAGGGCGACCGCCCGGTCTGAGTCCCCGCACCCGGACCACTCTCCCTCCACAGCCGGCCGGTCCCGCGGATCCGTCCACAGATCGTCCGGACACGGCCCGCGGATGCCGCGGATTGCCCACAATCGGGGGTATGAGCCCGCGACCGGATCCCGCGATCACCCGACTCGATGCGCGCTACCCGGTGCTGTGGCGGGACGAGCGCACCGTGCAGTTCGGGCTGGAGGGCGTGGTCTCGATCGACGTCGACGAGCCCTGGGTGGAACCGCTGCTGCTGCGTCTCCAGGCCGGCATCCGCCCGGCGTCCTTCGATGTAGTGGCGCACGGAGTCGGGGCTCCCCGCGTCGCCGCGCGCGAGCTGCTCGCCCGGCTCCGGCCAGTACTGGTGAGCGACCCGACACCCGCACCGCCCGTGAGCATCGAGGGCGTCAACCTGTCGGACGGCCGCGCCCTGGAGCGGATGCGGCAGGCGATCGAGGACGAGGGCATCGCCGTGGCGGATGCCGACGCCCCCGATGCCGTCGCACTCGTCCTGATCGAGGGCGCCGCGGCGGCACTGCAGCTCGCGCCCTACCTGCGCGAGGATCGATCGCATCTGCCCGTCGCGTTCGAACGGGAGGCCGCCGTGATCGGTCCGCTCGTCGTCCCCGGCCGCACGCCATGCCTGTCCTGCCGTGATGAGCACGAGACCCGGCGCGACCCGGCCTGGCCGATGCTGCACGCGCAGCTTGTCGGCCGCTCGGTGTCGGTCTCCGCAGCGCGGATCGCCGTCGCGGCGAGGCTGGCGGCGCGCGTGCTGCGCACACCGGTGGAGCAGGCCGGGCTGACGGTGCGGGTCAGTCCCGACGGGCGGCTCGCCTGGCGCTCGGTGCGCCATCACGCAGGATGCCCGTGCCTCGAGACGTCGTCCCGATCTCCGCGAGGAACCGCGACGGCGCCCGCTCCCCTCGTCCCGCGCTGCGAGACCACGAGATCGCGAGGGTACGCGCGGCCCGCGTGATGCCGACGTAGGCCAGGCGGCGCTCCTCGTCGACCGCCTCGAACGTCGAGGCGTAGGAGATCGGCAGAGCGCCCTCGGCCCAGCCCGCCAGCAGCACGTGCGGCCACTCCAGGCCCTTCGCGGCGTGCAGGGTCGACAGCGTCACGGTGTGCAGGGTCGGCTCGTGCTGGTCCTTCGCCCGCGCCATCAGCTCGTCGGCGAACACCCGCAGCGTGGTGCCCTTCGGGGCCTCCTCGGCGAGGCGGAGGATCGCCCGGCGCGCCTCCCACCCGTCCCGCTGCGCGCCGCCGGCCGCCGGCGGCTCGTCGGTGAGTCCCAGGCCGCGCAGCACGTCGCGCACGGTGGGCAGGAACCCGGCATCCGTGGGTGCGACGGCCGCGCCCCGCAGACCGAGCACCGCCTGACGCACCTCGGGCATGTCGAAGAAGCGCGTTCCTCCGAGCACGCTCGTGGCGATGCCGCGGGCGGCGAGCGCCTGCTGCAGCACGGCGGACTGCACGTGCGCGCGGTACAGCACGGCGATGTCGGAGGGCGAGACGCCGGAGGCGATGCGATCGGCGATGGCCGACGCGATGCCGTCTGCCTCCTCGCGCTCGCTGTCGTAGGCCGTCACGGTGGGCGTCTCCGCACGCGCGTCCTTCCGCGCGGGCACGAGGGCGAGCGCTCCAGGACGTCCGTGCATGAGCGCGTTCGCCGCGGCGAGAATGGGCGCCTGGGAGCGGTAGTTGGTCTCCAGACGAACGACGGTGGCGTCCGGATGGCGCTTCTCGAACTCCAGCAGGTAGCGCTGCTGGGCTCCCGCGAAGGAGTAGATCGTCTGGCTCGCATCACCGACGACGCAGATGTCGCGGCGATCGCCGAGCCAGAGCTCCAGCAGCCGGTTCTGCAGCGGCGAGACGTCCTGGTACTCGTCGACCGTGAAGTGCCGGTACTGCTCGTGCACGGCCGCTGCGACGCGGGGCTCGGTCTCGAGCATGCCCGCGCACGCGAGCAGCACGTCCTCGAAGTCGAGCTGGCGGCGGTCGTCCTTGAGCTGCTCGTAGGCGGCTTGCAGCTCGAGCAGCTGCTCCGGGCGGATGCCGGTGATGGGCCGTCCCTGCTGCGCGTACTGCTCGATGGAGAGCATCGAAACCTTGCGCCACTCGATCTCGGAGGCGATGTCGCGCAGGGTCGCGGTGCTCGGACGCAGGCGCATGGCATCGGCCGCCTGACCCAGCATCCGCACCTTGTTGTCGATGATCGAGGGCGCGGTGTCGCCGGTGAGGGTCGGCCAGAAGAAGTTCAGCTGCGCGAGAGCGGCGCTGTGGAACGTGCGAGCCGAGACGCCGCCGACGCCGAGCGCGCGGAGCCGTCCGCGCAGCTCTCCTGCGGCCTTCGCGGTGAAGGTCACGGCCATGACGCGCGACGGCGAGTACGCCCCCGTGTCGACGCCGTGCGCGATGCGGTGCGTGATCACCCGGGTCTTCCCGGTGCCGGCGCCGGCGAGCACGGCGACGGGTCCGCGCAGCACGGACGCCGCCTCCCGCTGCCGTTCGTCGAGAGCGTCGAGCGCGCTCACGCGGGTGATTCCTGGGCGAGCGGAGCGCTGCGCCCGCCCCGTACGGCGGTTCCCGATGGCTCCTGATACCAGTGCTCGATGAGCCTGCGAGCGATCGAGGCCGGGCCGGGGAGCCCGACCGGGCCGTCGCCGGCGAGGGCGCTGCCGATCTCGTCGCGGGTGAGCCAGCGCACCTCGGTGATCTCCTCGCCGTCCGGCGCCGTGCTCTCATCGACGGCGACCGCGCGGAAGCCCAGCATCAGGGATCGCGGGTAGGGCCACGCCTGCGAGGAGACGTACCGGATGTCGCGGACGCGCACTCCGGCCTCCTCGAAGAGCTCG
>NZ_MKRT01000024.1:199904-200272 GCF_001897945.1 Microbacterium sp. 69-10 | reverse complement strand
CTCGATGTCGCAGGTGGCGCACCGCCGTGACCAGCCGGCGCTCTGCAGTTCGAGGGCCTCGCCACACCGGGCGCAGAACCGCGCGTCGTTCAGCCAGCCGGCGAGTGCGATCGCCGTGGCGAACAGGTCCGACTCGTGCGGGTCGAGCCTGCCCCCGGCGTCCCGCAGACCCAGCCAGGTCTCCTCGGGCGCACTGTCGATGCTGTCGGTCTCGGCCGGCACGGATGCCAGCAGCAGGGGCACCCCGTCGCGGTCGCGGCCGAGCAGAGCCCAGTCCGCGTCGGCGACGGCACCCGCGTCGACGCGGAGCACGGCATCCGAGGCCACCCGTAGGCGACCGTCGCGCACGACGACGACCCGCGTGCCGG
>NZ_MKRT01000024.1:185515-199667 GCF_001897945.1 Microbacterium sp. 69-10 | reverse complement strand
CCTGACCTCGAACGGGGACGGGAGGTTCGACTCCGCGGTCGCCACTCTCGCCGACGGACGCGAGCTCGTCATCCGCGCGGCATCCGACGATGCCGCCGCGCGCGAGCTCGCCGAGGAGTCCCTGGCGCTGCGCGCGCTGACGGCCGGCGCCCGCGAGATGCTGCCGTTCCAGGTGCCGACGCACATCGGCGAGACGACCGTCGGCGAGGCCAGGGCGCTGGTGACCGACCTGATGCCGGGGTTCCAGATCGAGGCCGGCGACATCCCCGCCGGACGGGGTGCGGCCGTGTCGATCGGCGAGGCGATAGCCGCCGTGCACTCGCTGCCCGCGTCGGTGGTGCGGGCAGCGGGGCTCACGGTCCGCGACGCCGCGACCGTGCGCGCCGAGATCCAGCAGCTGATCGACCGCGCGGCCGGCACCGGACGTGTGCCCGCCCGCCTCACGGCGCGGTGGCGGGACGCGGCGGCCGATGACGAGCTGTGGCGCTTCGAGGCCGCCGTCACGATGGCGGGTCTGCAGGCGCAGTCGTTCCTCTTCGAGGACGACCCGAACGACGGGCCGCAGGTGACCGGGGTGATCGGTTGGCGCGGGCTGACCGTGAGCGATCCCGCCGAGGACCTGGGATGGCTCTCCGGTGCCAGGGACGCCGCCGATGACGTGTTCGCGGCGTACGTGTCCGCGTCGTCCCGCGCGGCCGACGACGCGCTGCGGGTGCGCGCCCGGCTGCACGCCGAACTGGAGTTCGCCCGCTGGCTGGTGCACGGCGACGAGCTGCGCCGACCCGACATCGTGGACGACGCCGCCGGGCTGCTGGAGTCCCTCGCCGACGGGCTGCGCAGCGACGACCTGCGCGTGGTCGCCGCGTACACCGGCGGGGTCGACTCGGCGCTCGACGTGCTCGAGCAGACGCCCGAGACGGCGGCCAACGCGATCGACACCTCGATGCAGACCGACGCGTACCGACCGGAGGATCTCTGGCTGGACGAGGCCGAGACGGGCGAGGACGACGCTGCCGCGTCCGACGCTGAGGAGGCCGGCGATGCGGAGGGCTCCGAGCCCGCGGGCGCGGAGGGCGAGGACAGCACCTCCACCGAGCAGCACGGCTCGTGGGAGCAGGACACGCAGGACCTCGGCGAGATCAGCGGCGTGCGCGGCTCGACGCATCGCGACGGGGAGACCGGTCCGGTCACCGCTGAGCCGGATGCGCCGAGCGACATCGACTCGGCCGAGGAGGCTCAGCGTGCGGCGCGCGCGGCGCTCCAGCGCTGGACCAACTCCGCCTCGGAGTAGATCCGGTCGCCGCGGATGACCAGGTCGTCCGCCACGTAGAACAGCGCGACGTCGATCTGGTCCAGCGGCATGCCGAACCGGCGGTGGTATGCGACCCGGTAGAGGGCGAGCTGCAGCATCCGCTCCTCCTTCTCCTGCGCGGTGCGCGGCGCACGGCCCGTCTTCCAGTCGACGATCTCGATGCGACCGCCGCGATCCTCGCGGCGGTAGACAGCATCGAGCTTGCAGATCACGATGTGGCCCGTCCCTGCGCCCTGGGTCATGGAGCCGCTTGACGTATCGGCGCCGAAGGCGAAGTCGATCTCGATCTCCACCGCGATCGGCTGCAGCGCCGCCCACTCACTGCGCTCGAAGATCTCGCGGAGCGCGGCCAGCGCCTGTTCGTCATCGCCGCTCACCGCGACCACGCCGGAGGCCTCAGGCGCATCCTCATCGAGCTCCCACAGCGCGCTCTCGGCCGCACCCGCGCCGACGAGACCGGAGCGGTGCTCCACCCAGGCGTGGAAGAGCGTGCCGATCCTGGTCTGCGTGTAGGGACGCTCGGGCATCGGACGACCGAGGTCGCGCAGGGTGCCGCGATAGTCGGTCACCCAGTCCTTGAACCGCGAGGCGGGCACGCGGGTGGGCGCCTCGCCGCCTGCGCCGCGCAGGCGCTCCGCGCGCTCGGCGAGTAGACGCTCGAGCTGCACGGTCGGCTCGGGAGGAGCGGCATCCATCGCCGCACGCACCAGACCCGCCGCGTCGGTGACGCGACTCCGCCTGGCCCCGAGGGGATCGAGCGGCCACGCCGCGGTCATGCCCGGTCCCTCATACGGGTTGTCGTCGGGATCGACGTCGCCGATCGGGTCGAGGCCGAGCACGTCGATCGCGTCCCGCAGATAGGGACTGGCCTTGCGGGGCCTGGTCTGGCCGGCCCAGTGGGCGCCCGAGAGCAGCAGATCCTGCCGTGCCCTGGTCACCGCGACATAGGCGAGCCGGCGTTCCTCCTGCTGTTGATAGTCGCGGTACTCGTTCTTGAAACGACGCAGCGCACCGCCGTGCGGGAACGCCTTGGTGACGCCGGCCGCCAGCGCGTCCAGCGCGGCCTTGTGCCGCTTCGCGGGGGCGTCGCCGGCAGCATCCATCTCCGACTGCGGATCCCAGCGGAACACCGGAAGGGCGTCGCGATCGCCACGCAGCGCGAACGGGACCACGCCGAACCCGAACCAGCCGGACGTGTCGCTCACCCGGCTGGGCAGCTCGTCCTCGACCAGGCGCACCACGGCGACGGCATCCCACTCCAGGCCCTTCGAGCCGTGGATCGTGAGCAGCTGCACGACGCCGGGCTCGGGAGGCTCGGGCCGGGGCATGAGCTCGTCGGTGCTCTCGGCCTTGTCCAGCCAGGCGAGCAGGCTGCCGATCGTGCCGCGATCATCGGCGCTGAGGAACGCGCGCACCTCGTCGGTGAACGCCCGCAGCTGCGTCGCCGCGACGCGGGCGGGGCCCCTCGTCTCGTTCGCGGCGAGCTCGATGTCCAGCCGCAGCTCCAGTTCGATGAGACGGAGCAGCTCCGGGATCGGCAGGCCCGCCGAGCGGCGCAGCCGCTCGAGGATCTCGCCCGCGGCTCGCAACCGCGCCCTTCCCCCGGGCGTGATTCCGGCGATGAGGCGGTAGTCGTCGGGGGCGGCGCGGAGGAAGTCGACGGCGTCGACGATCGAGACCGCCTCGTCCGCGCCGCGCGAGGAGCGCAGCCGCTGCTGCACCTCGTCGGACAGCGGGCTGAGGTCGGCGTCCCGTCCGGCGAGCGCGGATGCCAGGTCGTACAGCGCCGCCATGTCGGCTACGCCGATCGCGAAGCGCGGCCCCACCAGCATCCGGATCAGCGCGGAGCCGGCCGTGGGGTCGTGGATGACCCGCAGCATGGAGACGACGTCGACGACCTCCGGGGTGGACAGCAGGCCGCCGAGGCCCAGGATGCGGTGCGGGATGCCGCGGCGCGCGAGCGCGCCGGCGAAGGTCTGCATGTGCCGCTTGGAGCGGAACAGGATCGCCCCGGTGTGCGCGCGGTCGGCGCCGGATGCCGCGTGCTCCGCCCTGCGCTGCTCGAACCACGCGCTCACCTGCTCGGCCTCGTCGTCGACCGTGTGCGGGAAGAGCACCTCGACCCGGCCTGCACCGGCACCCGGCCGCGGCTCGAGTGCGGGCACGTCGAGTCCGGGGCGCTTGAGCGGCTCCAGGATGCGGTTGGCGACGTCGAGGATGCTGCTGTCGTTGCGCCAGCTGGTCATCAGACTGTAGGTGGTCGCGGACCGCTCTTCGGCGAACGCCCGGCCGAAGGCGTACAGGTTGTCGGCGCTCGCGCCGCGCCAGCCGTAGATGGACTGGTGCGGATCACCGACCGCCATCACCGCACTGTCGCGGAACAGCGCCGCGAGGAAGCGGGTCTGGATGACCGAGGTGTCCTGGTACTCGTCGAGCAGCACGACGCGGTGCTGCTCGCGCAGCTCCGCGCGCACATCGGGGGCGGTCTCGACGATGTCGAAGGCGCCGCCGACCTGATCGGCGAAGTCGAGCACGCCGCGCCGCTCCTTCTCGGCGATGTACTCCCGCACCAGACGCACCAGCACCGGCATGCTCAGCAGATTGAGCGCCGCTGTGTCCACGTCGCGGTTGCTGCGGTAAGGCTCGAAGGCCGCGGCCTGCTCCACGGCGATGCGCTCGACGGCATCCAGGTCGACGCGATGGTCGAGCACCTCCGCGGCGAGCTTCTGCACGGCGTCGATGACCGTGCCGAGCGCGCGGTCGATGTCCTCCAGCCCCGGCACGTCGGCGCGGAGCACGACGGCGCGGGCGATCAGCCAGGATGCCGACTGGCTGAGCATCGCGGCCTCGGGGTCGCGTCCGATGCGGGCTGCGTGCTCGCGGACGATGCCGTCGGCGAAGGCGTTGTAGGTGGAGACCCGCGGGCGGATCAGCAGATCCTCCGCAGAGCGGGGCGTGCGCGGATCCCAGCCGGTGTCGTAGCGCGCGGCCAGTTCGTCGAGCACCTGAATGCGCACCGCATCGCGCTGCACGCCCGGTGCGGCGTCGTGCACGCGGCGCAGGGAATCCGTGGCGACGAGCTCCGGAAGGTGCGGGAGCAGGCCGCGCCGGCCGAAGTGGTCGATGGTCTCCAGACGTGTGCCGATGCGCTCGGCGAGCTCGCCGGCCGCCTTGCGCGTGAACGTGAGCCCGAGCACCTCGTCCGGGCGCACGTGCCCGTTGGCGACGAGCCAGACGACCCGGCCGGACATGGTCTCGGTCTTGCCGCTGCCGGCCCCCGCCACGACCAGCGCCGGGGTGGGCGGGGCCTGGATGACGAGCTGCTGCGCGTCGGTGGGGACGGGCAGTCCGAGGGCGAGTGCGATGACCTCGGCGGAGATGGCGGACGGCACCGCCCAGTCGGCGGCCGTGCTCACGCGCTCACCGCCGGGACCGTGTGGATGTGGCACGGGGTCACCCGGACGAGCGTGTCGGCGCAGTGCGCCTCCACCTGGGCGGTGAAGCTGCTGGCGGCCATGCCGCGCCCCGCCTCGGAGACGCGGTGCAGGAACGCTGCCCTGGCCTCGTCGTCGAGCGTGTGCTGGTGTGCCACCCGGTAGTCCGCCCTGCCCACGGTCTTGGACACGATCACGAGGCGCGCGCCGGTGAGGGCCGCGGGCGGGGCGCCCTCGATCAGTCCCTGCTGCACGGCGATCTGATAGGCGGCGAGCTGGGCGTGCTCGCGCACGTTCGCCTCGGTGTCTGGCTCGTACTTCCCGGTCTTCAGGTCGACCACGATCACCCGTTCACCGTCCTGGCCTTCGCTCATGCGGTCCCACTTCTGCCCGCGCGCGGCGTCGTGCTCGCCGGCGCCGGACGGGTACACCTCGACGCGGTCGATGACGCCGCTCACCACCGCGCGCGGCGGGATGCCGGCCTCCGGCGCCCCCGGCTGCTCGTGCGCGCCCGCGTCGCCGCCGTCCGCGAGCCGGGAGCCGGACGCGTCCTCGGCATCCGGCAGCACCTGCTCGGTGTCCAGATCGACGGCGAACCGGAATCTCGCCTCCGCCCCCACGACCCGTCCACCGTCACGGGCGGTCTCGCCGAGGTACGAGTGCAGCCGCTGCACGTACAGGTCTGCGCGACGGCGCTCCTTCCGGCCGATCCACTCGGTCTCGAAGTCCAGCTCCGGCCAGTGCTCGTCGACGATCGCCGTCATCGCGGCCAGGTCGCCGTCCGGCACCTTCTCCATCGCCTCGTGGACGATCGTGCCGATCCCGGCCGAAGGCGGAGCGACCGTGTCTCCACCGAGCGCAGAGACGACCCAGTTCAGCCCGCACTCCTCGAAGGCCTCGAGCCTCGACGGCGACACCTTCACCGGCGCCGCCGCGAGGTCGCGCAGCGGGGCGGCGCTCGACACCTCGGTCACGCCGTACCAGTCATCGGGCGATGCGCCCGGCACCCCCGCCTCGGCGAGCAGGCGCAGCTGCCCCGCTGCGGCGACGCGTTCGGCTGGATCGGACGCGGTGGTCAGGGTGCGGCGATGCCGCGCCACCAGTCCGCGCAGTGTGAGCGGATGCGCGAACCGCTGCTCCTCGGCCTCCAGCGGCGGCGGTGCGGGCAGGAACGAGAAGAACGGACT
The DNA here is from genome assembly GCF_001897945.1 of Microbacterium sp. 69-10. Classification (GTDB taxonomy): domain Bacteria; phylum Actinomycetota; class Actinomycetes; order Actinomycetales; family Microbacteriaceae; genus Microbacterium. The sequence goes on along the minus strand of NZ_MKRT01000024.1, from coordinate 193,734 downwards.
GGGCGTCATGTCGTCGTCGTCCACCGCCGAGACCACCAGCCGCGTGCGCGCCCGCGACAGCGCGCGCACGAACAGGCGCAGTTCGTCATGCAGCGCGGCACGCCGGCGGTCCAGCACGCCGGGCACCACCTCGGGGTGCCCTTCCCGCGTGGCCGCGAGCCACTCCCCCAGACGCCAGGTCTCCAGCATCCCGCCGCGCAGGCGCACGTTCGGCCAGATGCCGTCCTGCACACCGGCGACGACTACCGCCTCGAACTCCGCGCCGAGCGCCGACGCCGGGGTCATCAGCGTGACCAGGCCCGGCCGGTCCGGAGTGGAGAGGGTGTCCTCGGGGACCTCGCTGTCCAGGATGTCGCGGATGAACAGAGCGGGCTTCTCCTGCGGCGAGCGCTCCACGAACCGCTTGGCCGCGTCGAAGAGCGCCACCAGGCTGTCCAGCGCGCGGGCGATCTCGGACCCGCCGGGCTGATCGGCGGCCGCGCGCCAGGCGGTCTGCAGCGACGTGCCGCCGATCGACCGCGCACGATCCCACACGCGCCAGAGCAGCTCGTGGATGGTCTCGCCCGCGTCGCCCGCGGCCTCCAGCTGGGCGAGGGTCTCGGCGAAGCGCTGCGCGACGCGGGCCTCTGGCGCGTCGACGCGATCGAACAGGTGCGGGAACTGCAGCGCCTCACGCAGCAGCTCCCGGGCGGGCGTGGATCCGCCGCCGGCGAGCTCCACGTGCCGCAGGCGGGCGCGAAGGCGCCGCAGGCCCACGGCATCCAGTCCCCCGAACGGCGAGACGAGAGCCTCGGCGAGCAGGTCCGACGGGCGATCGGCCGCGGGCGTCAGCCCCAGCCGGACGATCTCGACGATCTCGCGCACGGTGCCGTCGCTGCCCAGCGGGCGCGGCACGCCGGCGGCCCGGGTGGGCACCTCGCGTGCGGCGAGCTCGGCTTCGAGCATGACGATCTGCCTGGTGTCGTGGGCGATGACGGCCATGTCCGTCCAGGCGATGCCGTCGCTGAGATGCCAGTCGCGCAGCGTGGCGGCGATCCGGTCGATCTCCTCGTGCGGCGAGGGGGCGATGAGGGTGCGCACGGCGTCGCCCGTCATCTCTCCGGGTGCGCGACGGTGATCCACGCGGCCGGCGACGCCGATCGCCTGCGTGACGGTCCTGGTCAGGGCGGTGAGCGCCGGGCTCTGCCGATGCGCGGTGTCGAGCACGTGCACATCGCCGAGCACCTGCGCCAGCTCGGCGAACAGCTGCGGGCTGGCGCCGCGGAACGCGCCGGACGAGATGTCGGGGTCGCCGAACGCGAAGACGGCGACCCCGCGCTCGCGCAGCGCTCGCACCAGGCGGATGCCGCCGCGGGTGAGCTCCTGCGCATCGTCGATGAGCACGGTGCGCAGCGCTGCGAGGGGACCGAGGGACACCGGATCCGCCGCGCCCAGGATGCCCGTCGCCTCGGACAGCAGCTCGGGGATGTCGCGGTGGGCGACGCGCATGCCGTCCATCACCTCGCGGTACTCGGCGAGGAAGTCCGCCGCCGCCTGCCACACCTCGCGGCCGGAGTCCTCCAGCTCGCCCGGCCGCACGCCCAGTTCGGTGCACTCGGCCAGGAACGCGCGCAGCTCGGAACGGAAGCCCTTCGACGCGCGGACGGCCGGGCTGAGGGTGTCGGGCCAGCGGCGCGCGTCGTCCTCGGCGTCGCCCGCGAGGAGGTCGGCGAGGATGCGGTCCTGGTCGGCGCCGGTGAGCAGCGCGGGCGGATCCTGCCCCTCGCGCACCATGGCGCCGCGGACCAGCTGGAAGGCGAATGATCCCAGCGAGCGCACCAGCGGCCCCGGGGTCGCCTGGTCGACCCGCACGCCCACCCGGTCGCGCAGTGCGGTGGCCGCCTGGCGGCTCGGCGTGATCACGAGCAGCTCCTCGGGGAGCATCACGCCGTCGAGCAGGTGCACGACGCGGTCCACGAGCGCGGCCGTCTTGCCCGTGCCCGGTGCGCCGATCACGACGCCGGATGCCGTGGGGTCGGCGTGCACGACGACGTGCTGAGCGGCATCCGGGATCATGTCCTCCACGCTAGCGGCGGGTGCCGACAGCGTCGGTCCATCGCGATGTGCGCCCAGGGCGAAATCGGCGCTGCCGCCGGGCTCGGCGTCCGGGCCAGCGGGTAGAGTCGACCGTGTTCGCAGACATCTGAGGAGATCGCGTGGAAATCCGCATCGGCATCGTCAACACCGGTCGTGAGCTGAGCTTCGAGACCAGCACCAGCGCCGACGAGATTCGCTCGCAGGTGGCCGGAGCGCTCGAGCAGAACGCCAGCCACCTGAGCTTCACGGATGCGAAGGGCAGCTCGTACATCGTCCCCACCGCCAACCTCGCCTACATCGAGCTGGGCACCGAGGAGTCGCGCCGCGTCGGCTTCGTCGCCTGAGATGTACATCCTGCTCGCGCTGATCGCCGCCTGCGCGCTGGGCATCGGACTGCACTTCGTGCTGCCGAAGCGCGATCTGCGCGGGGTCGCCGTGACACCGGGGATCGCGACCGCCGCCGCGGCTGCGATCTACACGGTCCTGCAGTGGGCGGGTGTCGCCGAAACCAGTGCGTGGCTGTGGTTCGCGAGCCTGGGTGGCGGGCTGCTGCTGGCGGCCGTTCTGACCGTGGCGATCAGCGCGGTGCGCACACGCCGCGACGCGGCGGCGAAGCAGGCGCTCGGCATCTGACGCCACGAGGGCTGACGCCGCGAGGGCGGATGCCGCGAAGGCGGATGCTACGAGGCGAGCCCCATGGCGTCCATGCGGCGCGCATGCGCCCCCATCAGCTCGGTGTAGACCGGCTCGATGCGACTGTCGTCGGCCTCCAGACGACCGGGGCGCAGCGCATCCCTGCACACCAGCAGCGTGTCCCCGACCAGTCGGCGCCCCCACATCGACAGCAGTGAGCGCCACTCGTGGTCGCTCTCGATGGTCTCCCGGATGATCGCGACGATCTCGTCACCGGCATCCGGCTGACGCAGGATCTCCGCGACCTGCTCCCCGGTGCGACCGTAACTGGAGGCCAGCGCGAGGTAGAAGTCGTCCAGCATTCCGGCGGTGAGGTGGACCGCGAGCAGCGTCTCCTCCTGGCGGACGCCGATGGTCTTGCGGCGGAAGGCGTCGAGGTTCTCCCGGAACGGGAGCATCACCTCGGTGGGGTCCTCCCCCTGCTCCGCGATCACCTTCACGATCCCGCGGTGCTTGTCGAGCGCCGCTCCCGCGGCGCGGGAGAGCGCCTCCTTGCGGGCCAGGGACTGCGTGCCGCGGATGCTGCGGCTGAGCGTCTCGAAGTAGCCCAGCTGCAGGTAGGCGGCCTGTCCGAGGAAGCGGTTCAGCTCGGGCGCGAGCTCGGCGAAGTCCACGCGCTGCGCGCCGCCGTCGTCGCCCCTGCTGCGCAGGGTGAGCGTGCGTCGCTGCGGCTTGCGCTTCCAGAACCAGTTGACCACCCGCCCAGACTACCGGCCGCGGTGCCGGAGCCTGCGGAGGAACGGACCCGCCTCCGGTAGGCTGTTCCTGTCCTGCCATCGGAGCAGGACCCCGCGCCTGTGGCAGCAGTTGACGGCGTGGATCGTAACGAGGCGCCGCTCGCACGGCAGACCGCCGCGCACGCGCCGGACAGGCAAAAGACAGACGTGACATCATTCGCTGATCTCGGAATCGATCAGGACATCCTCGACGCACTCGCCGCGAAGGGCATCGTCGACGCGTTCCCGATCCAGGAGCAGACCATCCCCCTCGGCCTCCCCGGCCAGGACATCATCGGCCAGGCCAAGACCGGCACCGGCAAGACCTTCGGCTTCGGCATCCCGGTGGTGCAGCGCCTGGGTCAGGACCCGGAGCCCGGGGTCAAGGCGCTGATCGTCGTCCCCACCCGCGAGCTCGCGGTGCAGGTGTACGAGGACATCGACATGCTGACCTCGAACCGCTCCACCAGCGTGGTCGCCATCTACGGCGGCAAGGCGTACGAGGGTCAGATCGACCAGCTCAAGGCCGGAGCGCAGATTGTCGTCGGCACGCCGGGTCGTCTGATCGACCTGGCCAACCAGCGTCTGCTCGACCTGTCGCACGCGACCGAGGTCGTGCTCGACGAGGCCGACAAGATGCTCGACCTCGGCTTCCTGGCCGACATCGAGAAGATCTTCTCCAAGGTGCCGGCCGTGCGCCACACCCAGCTGTTCTCGGCGACGATGCCCGGCCCGATCGTGGCGCTGGCGCGCCGGTTCATGACGAACCCCATCCACATCCGCGCGAACGACCCCGACGAGGGCCTCACGCAGGCGAACATCAAGCACATCGTCTACCGCGCCCACTCGCTGGACAAGGACGAGGTCATCGCCCGCATCCTGCAGGCCGAGGGTCGCGGCAAGACCGTGATCTTCACCCGCACCAAGCGCGCCGCGCAGAAGCTGGTCGATGAGCTGAACGACCGCGGCTTCAACGTCGGCGGCGTGCACGGCGACATGGGCCAGGAGCAGCGCGAGCGCTCGATGGCGGCGTTCAAGGCCGGCAAGCGCGACGTGCTGGTGGCCACCGACGTCGCCGCCCGCGGCATCGACGTCGACGACGTGACGCACGTGATCAACCACACCATCCCGGACGAGGAGAAGACGTACCTGCACCGCGCCGGCCGCACCGGCCGCGCAGGCAAGACCGGCATCGCGGTCACGTTCGTCGACTGGGAGGACCTGCACAAGTGGGCCCTGATCAACCGTGCGCTGGACTTCGGCCAGCCCGAGCCGGTCGAGACCTACTCGTCGAGCCCGCACCTCTACACCGACCTGAACATCCCCGAGGGCACCAAGGGCCGCCTGCGCACCGCACCGAAGGCCGAGAAGGCTCCGTCCGAGCGTCGCCAGCGTCAGCCGCAGAAGGCAGCGGATGCCGCCGCAGAGGGCACCGATGAGGGCACCACCCGTCGCCGCCGTCGCCGCCGCCGCGGCTCGGGCGGCGAGCAGGTCGGCGCGACCTTCGCCGAGGGCGCCGAGACCACGGCATCCGCTCACGCCGAGAGCGCACCCGCCGCAGGCCGCGACGCGGACGGCGCCGGCACTCACGACGGCGATGCCACCAACGAGCACCGGGACGGAAAGTCCGCCCCGCAGCGCCGCCGCCGTCGCCGCCGCTCCGGCGGTGCCGCGCCCACCGGCGCCTGACGATCACTCACGCAGCAGCCGCGCGTCCCGATCCGGGACGCGCGGCTGCTCTGCTTCGGGGGTGCGCCCGGCTGACCTGCGTCCCAGCTAAGGGCGCCGAGGCGGCGCGCCCGTGCCTCGGGCGATGATCCGGGCGACCATCTCGTCGGAGGTCGTGTTCTCACCGGGCAGGTTGGGCTTACCCGCGCCGTGGTAGTCGCTCGAGCCCGTGATGATGAGGTCGTGTCGCGCCGCGATCTCGCGCAGCGCCCGCTTGCCGTCCTCGGTGTTCTCGCGGTGGTCGATCTCGAGTCCGCCGAGCCCTTCCGCGACGAGCCGGTCGAAGAAGGAGACCGGCATCATCCGGTCGCGGCCGGAGGTCGCCGGATGCGCGATCACCGGCACTCCCCCGGCGCGCGTGATCAGCCGCACCACGGTGAGCGGGTCGGGCGCGTAGTGCGGCTCGTAGTAGCCGGTGCGCGGATGCAGGATGCCGTCGAACGCCTCCGTGCGATCGCGGACGATCCCGCGCGCCACCAGTGCGTCGGCGATGTGCGGGCGGCCGACCGTGGCATCCGGCGTGGTCTGCAGCAGCACGTCGTCCCAGCTCAGCTCGTAGTCGCGGGCGATGCTGCGCACGATCCGCTCGGCGCGGCCGACCCTGTCCTCGCGGATCCGCTCGGTCTCGGCGACCAGCGCCGGATCGGTCGGATCGAACAGGTAGCCCAGCACGTGCACGCTGCGCCACTCGTGCCGGGAGGAGAACTCGATGCCGGGGATGAACGTCATCCCCAGCGCGACCGCGGCGTCGCCCGCCTCCTGCCAGCCCGTGGTGCGGTCGTGGTCGGTCAGCGCGACCGTGCGGATGCCGTGGGCGTGGGCCGCCCGCACGACGTCGGCCGGGGACTCCGTGCCGTCGGAGTGGTTCGAATGCAGGTGCAGGTCGCTCGGACCGGAGACGGTGGAGTGGGCGCCCTGGGTCATCCTCCGAGCGTACCGCCAGGGGTGTCACAGCAAGATTCGCCTAGGCTTTCGGACGATGCTACGTCTGGTCGGAATCCTCATCACCGTGCTGTTCGCGATCGCGACGGCGGTGCTCGTGTGGCCGCAGTTCTTCCACCTGGAGGACACGTTCCCGATCGCCCAGATCATCGCCTCCCGGGCACTCGTGATCGGCGCGTTCCTGGGCGTCGCCGTGCTCGCGCTCCTTCTGCTCATCGCACGGCCGCTGCGCGGCTTCGCGGCGTCGATCCTCATCGTCGCGCTGCTCGGAGCCGGGGCGACGGGCCTGGTCGGCGCCCTGCGCGGCGTCGGGACCGGCGCGCTGCCCGCGAAGACGGATGCCGCGCTGCGCGTGCTCACCTGGAACACCAACGGCGCGGCCGTGTCCGCCGAGCAGATCGCGAAGGTCATCGAGGAGCAGCAGGTCGACGTCGTGGCGCTGCCGGAGACCTCGGAGAAGGTCGGCGAGCGCATCGCTCTGATGATGCGTCAGGCGGGCAACCCGATGTGGGTGCACAACGTGAACATCCGCCCCGACGTGTCCAACGGCCCGCAGGCGTGGCAGACCACGATCCTCATCTCCGCCAAGCTCGGGAACTACTCGGTCATCGAGTCCTCCCGTGACGGATCCAGCAACACCGGATCGGTGCCGAGTGTCGTGGCGATGCCGGTGAGCGGCAAGGGCCCCACGATCGTGGCCGTGCACGCGGTCGCCCCGCGCGAGAAGGCCATGAGCCGCTGGAAGTCGGATCTGGCGTGGATCGCCGACCAGTGCCCCGCCGGGGACTTCATCCTCGCGGGCGACTTCAACTCGACCCTCGACCACATGGCCTCCTTCGGCGACGCCGGCGGCACCATGGGGCGCTGCCACGACGTCGCCAGCAGCACCGGGAACGGGATGCTGGGCACCTGGCCCGCGAGCGTGCCGGCCCTGCTCGGTGCGCCGATCGACCACATCATGGCGAGCGAGAGCTGGCGAGCCACCGGATCCGAGGTCCTCGAGGATGCCGGCGGCAGCGACCACCGCGCGCTGGTCGCCCAGCTGGAGCCGGTCTCGCCAGGGCACTGAGACCGCCTCTCTGGCTATGTACGGCAGATTGCCGTACAGTGGATGACATGACCACCGCGACGAAGGACAGCCGGCTCGAGCTGCGGCTCTCGAGCGCTCAGAAACGCGAGATCGAGCAGGCCGCAACGATAGAGGGTCGCACTGTGACCGAGTTCTCGGTGCCCCTGCTCGTCGCGGAAGCCGCGGATGTGATCCGTCGACAGCGGGAACTCCGGATGTCGGATGAAGCGTGGGAAGCATTCAACGACGTACTGGATCGACCCGCGCAGTCGCTCTCCGGGCTCAAGGAGCTGTTTCGCAAGCCTTCGGTGTTCGAGGGTTGACCAGGTTCTCCTCGCCCCGCGCTCCCCTCGGGACCGACCCTGTTCGAGAATTCCGCTCCGTCGAGGAGTCGCTGAACACCTGGCTCAGAGATCGCGCGCTGAGCAATGAGCGTGCAGGCAACTCCCGCACATTCGTCTCCGTCGACATCGACACGGGTCTCGTCGCCGGCTACTACTGCTTGTGCGCAAGTGCCCTCGTGCACGATGATGCCAACGCCGCCCTCAAGAGGAACTCTCCGAACCCGATCCCTGTCATCCTGATCGGCCGCCTGGCAGTCGATGAGCGCTATGAGGGCGTGGGCCTGGGGCGGTCCCTGCTGCGAGACGCCCTCAGCAAGGCCGTGACCGCGGCGCGAATCGTCGGCGCGCGTGCAGTGATCGTGCATGCCCTCAACGAGTCCGCCGCCGCGTTCTATGAGAAGTACGGATTCGCGACCGTGCCGCACGGCGAGCGTGTCATGTACATGCTCATGAGCGACATCGAGAAGTCACTCGGTGAACTGCCTGGCGAAGAGGCCCACGAGACCACCTGAGCACGAAGCGGGCTCCCTGCGTCGATGAGACAATGGAGCACATGACCAGCGCTGAGAACGACACCGTCGTCGAGACCCCGACCGACGCTCCCAAGGATGCCAACAGCTCCCGCAAGCAGCCCTTCCCGCAGGGCTTCCT
>NZ_MKRT01000024.1:176286-185488 GCF_001897945.1 Microbacterium sp. 69-10 | reverse complement strand
TCGCCGCGACGCCGTGTCGAAGGCCTTCCCCGGCAAGCGCCTGGTCGCCCCGGCCGGCTCGCTCAAGCAGCGCAGCAACGACACCGACTACCCGTTCCGCGCGCACTCGGCGTTCCTGCACCTGACCGGCTGGGAGAACGAGGCCGAGCCCGACTCCGTGCTGGTGTTCGAGCCGACGGACGACGGACACGAGGTGACGCTGTACTTCCGCGAGCGCGCCGACCGCACCACCAGCGAGTTCTACTCGGATGCCACCATCGGCGAGTTCTGGATCGGCCCGCGGCCCTCGCTCGCCGGCGTCGCCGCCGATCTGGCCGTGGCCACCGCGCACATCGACGCCTTCACCGCCGGCGACGACGACCTGGTCGTGGACGCGGACGACGAGCTGACCCGCTTCGTCTCCGAGCTGCGCCTGGTGAAGGACGAGTTCGAGATCGCCGAGATGCGCCGCGCGGTCGCCGTCACGGCATCCGGGTTCGAGGACGTCATCCGCGACTTCGACCGCGCGATCGCGCACCCCCGCGGCGAGCGCATCGTCGAGGGCGTCTTCCACCAGCGCGCCCGCAGCGACGGCAACTGGGAGGGCTACGACACGATCGCGGCGTCCGGTCCGCACGCCTGCTACCTGCACTGGACGCGCAACGACGGCACGGTCGTCCCGGGCGATCTGATCCTGATCGACGCGGGCGTCGAGGTCGACAGCCAGTACACCGCCGACATCACGCGCACGCTGCCCGTGAACGGCACCTTCTCCGACGTGCAGCGCCGTGTCTACGAGGTCGTGCTGGAGGCCGCGGACGCCGCCTTCGCCGCCGCCAGGCCCGGAGTGCGCTTCCGCACCGTGCACGAGGCCGCGATGAGAATCATCGCCGAGCGCACGGCCGAGTGGGGCCTGCTGCCCGTGACCGCCGAGGAGGCGCTGGACGCCGACAAGGGCGGCCAGCAGCGCCGATACATGGTGCACGGCACCTCGCACCACCTCGGCATCGACGTGCACGACTGCGCGCAGGCGCGTCGCGAGATGTACTACGACGGCATCCTCGAGGCCGGCATGGTCTTCACGATCGAACCGGGCCTGTACTTCCAGATCGACGATCTCACGGTTCCGGAGGAGCTGCGCGGCATCGGCGTGCGCATCGAGGACGACATCCTGATGACCGAGGACGGCCCCGTCAACCTCTCCGCCGGCATCCCGCGCACCGTCGCCGACGTCGAGGCGTGGATCGCACGTCTGAAGCGCTGACGATGGGCAACCTGTTCGCATTTCCGCACCTGCTGCTGGGGCTGTTCTTCTACGTGATCGCACTCGCCGTGGTCGGCGCCGCCCTGTACTTCGTTGTGCGCCTCGCCGTGCTGCATGCGCTCAAGGCGCACACCCGCTGGGTGGATCAGGGCAAGTCGTAGGTGTGACGGGGCAGATGGACGACGGGCAGCTCATCGTCTTCGACCTCGACGGCACCCTCGTCGATCAGAAGGCGGCAGCCGCGCGTTGGGTGGACGAGTTCATCCGCGGGTGCGGCGCGGACCCCGATCTCCGGCCCTGGATCATCGGCGAGCTGACCGCGCGCAGGCCGAAGGATCAGGTGTTCCCCGGCATCGTCGAGCGGACTTCGGCGAGGGTGGACCCTTATGCGCTGTGGCAGGAGTACCGCCGCCGGATGCCCGAGCTCATCGAGCTCTTCCCCGGGGTCGTCCGCGCCCTGCGCGACCTGCGTGGGGCCGGATGGATGCTGGGGATCGCGACGAACGGGATCGCCGACAATCAGGTCGGGAAGATCGAGCGAACGGGCTTGGACGCGCTGGTGGACGATTGGGTCGTGTCGTCGGATGTCGGCATCCGCAAGCCCGACCCCGGTCTGGTCATCGTGCTGGCGGAGCGCATCGGCGTGCCGCTACGCGGCTGGATGGCCGGTGACGGGCTCGAGACGGACATCGAAGCAGGTCGCAGGGCGGGGTTGCGCACGGCGTGGATCACCGATCGTCCACACGCGGATGCGGCAGTCGATCTCGTGGTCGGCGATGTGCCCGGTTTCGCCGCAGCGGTGCTCAACCGCTGACGGGTACCCCGGCGTCGCGGAGAACCGCGCGGAGGACGACCTCGCCGGTGAAGTGGTGCGCGCGGATGCCGAGCGCCGCTGCTCCGGCGAGCTTGGACGGCGAGTCGTCGGTGAAGAAGACCTCGACGGCGGGCAGATCCAGCGCGTCCAGCACGTGCTCGAACACCCGGGGGTCAGGCTTGGCGAAGCCGATCTCGGCCGAGTTGAAGACGTCGTCGACATGCGCATCGATGCCGGACTCGCGAAGTTCGGCGGGGATCGTGTCGGTGCCGTTGGTGAGGATCGCCGTGCGGATGCCACCGGCCCGCAGCTCGTCGCCGAGCGCAAGCATCCCGGGATCCGGAGCCGATGGATGCCGCCCCCAATCCTCTGCCGCCTGCGGGTGGGCGATCCGCTCCCCCACGCTCCGCACCCAGTCGGCCCGGCTGCGGAGCCCCGTGACGACCGGATCGAGCAGCTCGGGAGCGAATGCCGCCGCGTGGATGCTGCCCTCGGACAGGCCGTGACGGGCTTCGATCGCCGTCACGTGAGCGGGATCGAAATGGCGCAGCACGCCGTCCAGGTCGAAGACGACGGCGCGGATCATGACTCCATCGTGCCAGGGACCGGCCGCGCAGATGTACAAGAGCCCTTTACCGAGTGCCCACCGCACCGTAGCGTGCTGGAGTGGAGTCCCTTCTCGAGATCGACAGCACCCGTCTCTTCGTCGACCAGCGCGGCCCCGAGGACGGGCATCCGCTCCTGTTCATCCATGGTGGACCGGGCAACCCCTGCTGGGACTTCATGGAGTCGGTCGGCGATCTGTTCGCCGACCAGGGCATCCGCATCATCGGCGTCGACCAGCGCGGCGTGCTGAGGTCCGATGACCTGCCGGAGGCCGCACCGCTGACGGTCGCCCTTCTGGTGCAGGACTTCGAGGGGATCCGCCGCCGGCTCGGCATCGACCGATGGACGCTCATCGGTCACTCCTCCGGCGGCGGCTACGCGCTCGAGTACGCGCTGACGCGTCCGGAGCGCATCAGCGGGCTGATCCTGGACTGCCCGGCGTTGGACGCCGACGCCACCGATCGGCATCGTCTGCCGAGGGCGGCGGCGATGCTGGACGAGGACGGGAACGCCGACGCCGCAGAGGCGTGCCGCACGCTCGCCGGGCTGGAACGCCGCCTGACCGGAGACGACCGCACGTGGGAGGCGATGCTGCCGCTGGGCCCCCGCTACCTGGACCTGTTCTTCCACGACAGGGCCACGCGCGGGCGGTACGAAGAGGTGATGACTGCGGCTCAGAAGGATCTGGATTGGGGGAAGGGGATGTCCCACCTCGCCCTGATGCCGGAGATGTACCGCGATCGCCGGCCGTCGCTCGCATCGCTGACTGTGCCCTCGGTTCTGATCCACGGGGAGGACGACCTGGTCGCGCCGCCGGTCGTGCGCGACGCGTACCGCACCGCGACCGGAGGGGATGTCGTCACCATCCCGGATGCAGGTCATTTCGCGTTCGTGGAGCAGCCGGAGGCGTACGTGGGCGCAGTCATGCGGTTCCTCGACACCGAATGAGTTCGTTACATTTCCGTTACCGGATTCGATCGATCTTGCCTCGAACTTGCGTTCGAATGTCGGAGGCCCCTCTCAGAATGGAGTCATGGCTCTTCTCACCGACATCGAGCACCAGACCGCGGCACTGCGCGACCTGTTCGGCTGCGATGTCCCGGCGGAGGAGCTGACATCGCGCATGAGCGCATTCGATGCCGACGCGCTCGTGGACGCTGTGACGGCAGCATCCACTCTGATGCGTGCGGCAGAGCGGATCAGCATCGTCGGAGCCGGTGTCGCCGCCGCGCGCTGGAACTGCGGATCCAGGGGCGCACGATCCGCGACCAGCTCGACCCCGACGGCGCGGAACGGCGCTTCACCGAGCGGTACGAGCGACGATCGTTCCGGATCTGGACGGATGCCGACGGCATCGAGCGCGGACGCATCGACTTCGAGGACGACGGAGCCGCCTGGATCCGTGCGATCCGCGACTCGGCGCTGAGACCGCGACGCGGAGGGCCACGGTTCGTCGACTCGGCGGAGGCTGAGAAGGCTCGGGAGCTGACGGCGGATGCCCGCACGAACGATCAGCTGAGCTACGACCTGCTCATGGACGTACTCCGTGCGGGTGCACTCGCGGACTCGGAGTCGGTCTTCGGCACACGCCAGGCCGGTGTCCGGATCGTGCAGGTCGTCGACTCGTCAGGCACTGCGGTGAGCGCACGCACGGAGGACTATGGATCGTCCCTGCCCCTCACCGCGGCCGACCAGCGCATCTGCGAGACGGGAAGGGTGACGATCACGGTCGATCACCTCGGGAATCCGCTGGATATGGGCCGGGAGCACCGGCTGTTCACGCCGCGCCAGCGCATCGCGCTCGCTATCCGCGACGGCGGATGCCGCTGGCAGGGCTGCGACCGCCCCGCCTCCTACTGCGAGGCCCATCATGTCGACGAGTGGCACGCCGGCAAGGGCCGAACCGACATCGACCGCGGAATCCTGCTCTGCCGTCACCATCACATGCAGCTGCATCACAACGGCTGGCGCATCACACGCGACGGCACGTACGACTTCATGCTCCATCCGCCAGGCGGGAGTCCGCCCATTCCACTCCGCCCTCGCGCCGCGCTCGTCGCCGCCTGGGCGGGCATCGAGCCGCCACCGAAGAGATTCAGACCGCACGCCGCCTGAACGTCAGTCGGCATGACTGACGCTGCGAGCGACCCAGCGCGGAGGAGTCGTTCGCACGCAGCGGCTATCGTGGCAGCCGTGCCGATCAGTCGAAGTCCTGCTCCTGCAGTCGCGGTGATCCTGTCGAGCCTCGTTCTGTCATGGCTGTGGGCCGAGTCGGTGGATGCGCGGGCGAGCAGGCGATGGCTGGGGCGAGCGGCGAGCATGCCGTGCACCGACGCCTCCTCGTCGACCCTGCGTCACGCCGTCGTCGTGCTCGGTTACGGCAACACCGGCGAGAGCGCCAATCTCGTCAACCGCTTCCGGGTGCGCGCGGGCATCCGATCCCTCGACCCGGCCGCAGACAACCTGCTCGTGCTCTGCGGCGGCCCGGTGCACAGCAGCACGTCGGAAGCCGTGATCATGCAGCGCTACGCTCGCGAGCGCCTCGGCTATGCCGGCCCGACGGTGCTGGACACGACCAGCCGCTCGACGCGCGAGAACATCGCGCACGCGATCCCGCTCATCGAGCATGCCGACACGATCGCCATCGTCTCGAATGCCCCGCATGCCGAGATGGGCAGGGAGATCCTGTGGCACGAGCGTCCCGATCTCGCCGCCGGGCTCGTCCGCGGCGCCGAGCACCGCCTCGGCGAGGCCCCCGTGCTGAAGATCCTCGGCGCGCTGCGCGCGACGTACGCCAAGCGCACGGCGCTCTGGCGTCGGAGCTCCCGGAGCATCACTCCGGGTCCGCGACCACCTCGACCTTGAACCCGTCCTCGTTCTCGAGCCAGCCGGCGTAATGGCCGGGACCGCCTGCGTGCGGATATCTCTCGTCGTAGAGAGGCGTCCACCCGTTCCCGGCCGCTGCGCGCATGAGCGCGTCCACCGCGTCGCGATCGCCGCCGTGGAAGGCCAGGTGGTTCAGCCCGGGTCGGCGCCGGTCGTGCTCCGACGCCGTCAGGTTCGGCGAGGTGGTGAGCGTGAGATAGGCGTCCTCTGCGGCCCACGACCGCCCGCCTGTCCACTCCTGGTCGAGGGTGAAGCCGAGCCGGTCCAGAAGCCATGCCCAGGCGCCGAATCCCGAGGCATCCGCGACCCACAGCTCGACGTGATGGAATCCCGCCACGATCACTGCCTTCCGCGGTACACGGCGGTCCGCAGCTCGACCGCCCAGACATCACGCTCCGGCATCCGCAGCTCCTGGGCGACGGCGATCTCGGCCTCGACGTCGTAGGGCACCCGCATGAACTGGATTCCGAACGGCGCGCTGTCCTCGACGCCCAGCGCGCCTTCGAGGATGACGTACGAAGGAGTCGGCTCGTCGAGTGGGTTCCCGACGCTGCCGACGTTGAACAGAGTCCGGCCGTCGACCGACTCGACGTAGGCATCGTGGATGTCGGCGTAGCCGACGACGTCCGGCTCCGGACCGTCGCCGGTCATGTCCGTGTTCGCGAACATCCCCGCGAACTGCTCGGGCGTGTGATGGAAGTGCACCCGCACATGCGGGCTCTCCGCCGATGCATGGAACAGCCGAATGCGGCGGCCGCTCATGACCAGGTCATGGCTCAACGGCAGCGACCCGAGCCAGGACAGGCTCGACGGGGAAAGCTCGTCCCGCCACCACACCAGGCCCTCAGAGGCGTCGTCAGCGATTCCGGGCAGGAAGTCGTCCCAGTTGCCACGCACGTTCACCGCGCACGCCTCACGGCACAATCGCACCGCGGCCTCGCCGCGCGGTCCCTTCCCCGCCGTGTCGCCGAGGTTGATGATCTGCTCGATCCCTCTGCTGCGGATGTCCGCGAGAACCGCCTCGAGAGCTCCCAGGTTGCCATGCACGTCCGAGATGAGGGCGATGCGATCCGTCATGCCCCCATCGTGCCACGGCGGGCGGGATGGGGCGCCGCCGGCCGGGCTGCGGCGCGCTCAGCCGGTGGCCAGAACCCCGCTGAGGAACTCGACGACCGCCGGCGCGATCGATGCCCCGACCTCGTCGGCCGGCCGCTTGCGTCCCTTGACCTCGAAGGAGTGACCGCCGCCCTCGAACCAGGCGATACGGGCGTCCTGGCATGACGCCACCGCCTGCTCCAGCTGCGACAGCGGCTGTACGAACGGGTCGTTCGTCCCCTCCACGAACAGCTGCGGAGGGCGCACATGGGGCAGGTGCTCCACCCGCGGCTTCTCCGGCCTGCCGGGCGGATGCAGGGGGTAGCCGACGTACACGAGCCCGTCGACCTCCAGCCCCTCCGCGCCCGCCATCGACGCCATCCTGCCGCCATACGACTTGCCGCACGCGAAGACGGGCTCGCCGGGCACCTCGGCGCGCGCGGCGGCCACCATCGCACGCCAGGTCAGGATCGCGTGCGGCGCAGGTCCCGGCATCCGCCTGCCCGCCTCGGAGTACGGGAAATTGAATCGCACGGTCGTGAACCCCGCGTCGCGCAGGGCGCCGGCGAAGCCGACCAGGAACGGGTGCTCCATCCGCGCGCCCGCACCGTGCGCGATCGCGACGACCCCGCGAGACGGACTCGCCGGCCTCTCCCAGGCTGTGCTCACCCGCACCTCTCCGGAGGGCAGCTCGACCGACAGGCTCATGCCGCGTCCCGCGTGAACGGCAGACGCACGACCTCACCGCGGCGCGCGCGCAGCGTGCCGGCGATCACCACCACCAGATGCACCAGGCAGACCACCGCGTACAGGGTGATCGGGATGCCCTGAGGAAAGAATCCGGATGCCTCATTCGTGTGTGCTGCGAGCCGGATCAGTCCGAGCACGAGCTGCAGGAGCAGCAGCCCGGTCGAGAGCATCAGGAAGATCGCACCCCATCGCCGCGCCGCCGCCGCGTTCGCCTTGGCCAGCGGCCCCTGCCGGGACAGCGTGCCGTACGCGGCCACCATCGCACCGCCGGATGCCAGGGATCCCAGCATCGGCACCGGGAGCAGGATCAGCAGGCCCAGCGCCCATGCGGACACGCCGGTCGCCTCCCGCCCGGAGGTCATCGCGGCTCGGACGACTCGCCGTCGGCGCCGCCGCCGGCATCGGGCGACACGTCCCCGGCGGTGTCCGCGGCGTCTGCCGGAGGCACGGCCCCGGCAGGAGGCGCCGCGGGAGCCGGTGGCGCCGGCGGATAGGCGGGCGCCTGCGGAGCGGCATCCGCACCCGGCACCGGCAGCCGCTCGCCGAACTGCGGCGGCTTGCTCAGGTCGACGGTCGGTCGCGGCGTCTCCTGGCGCTCCGAGCCCAGCACCTGACGCGCCTTCGCCAGCGACGCCGCCTGCACCCGCACCTCGTAGTGGTCGGCGAGCATCTGCGTCATGCTCGCGAAGTCCCGGCGACGGCGGACGATCGAATAGGTCACCAGGCTCATCACCATGCCCAGCGCGACACCGATCAGGATGAACCCGAGGAAGAGCGAGACCGGGGCATTCGAGTTGCCGAACAGCATGACCGCCGAGAGCACGAGGCCGATCAGCACGCCGTTGATCGCGCCCGATCGGGCCGCGGCCGCATAGCCCAGCCTGCCGGTCACCCGCTCGACGGTGCGCACCCCCTGCCCGACGATCGCGATGTCGCGGGCCGGCACCTCGCCGGCGATCAGCTTCGAGACCGTCTTCTGCGCGACCTCGTAGTCACGTGACGACGCGACCATCTCGCCGAGGTCGGTGCCGTTCCCGGGCCGATTCATCATGCTCATCGTCCCATTGTCCCAGACCGCCCGGTGGGAGGTCATCCGACGGCGCTCCCAGCGATGCGCCGACTACGCTGGAACCCGTGAGCACACAACGGGTTTTCGCCGCGCGCCTGGCAGGCTGCGCCGTCTTCGATCCCGTGGGCGACCGGCTCGGCAAGGTCCGGGACGTCGTCATCGTGTACCGAAAAACGGCTGCTCCGCGCGTGATCGGCCTGGTCGTCGAGATCCCCGGGCGCCGACATGTGTTCCTCTCCATCGGACGTGTGACCTCCATCCGCGCCGGGCAGGTGATCAGCACCGGACTCATCAACGTGCGCCGCTTCCAGCCGCGTCCCGGTGAGGTGCGCGTGCTCGCCGAGTACCTCGGCCGGCGCGTCAGCCTCGCGGACGGCAGCGGCACCGCCGTGATCGAGGACGCCGCGATCGAGCAGGACCGGCACGGCGAGTGGGCCATCACGCAGCTGTTCCTGCGCAAGCCGAAGACCAGCGCGTCGCCGTTCGCGAAGGGCCCCACCACGTTCGCCACCTGGAACGAGGTCACCGAGCAGCAGCAGCCCGGCGAGGCGCAGTCCGCCGAGCAGCTGGTCGCCACGTACTCCGAGCTGCACGCCGCCGACCTCGCGACGACCCTGCTCGACCTGCCCGAGCAGCGCATGATCGAGGTCGCCGAAGAGCTCCCAGACGAACGCCTCGCCGACGCCCTCGAGGAGATGCCCGAGGACGAGCAGGTGGGCATCCTCGACCGCCTGGGCGA
>NZ_MKRT01000024.1:172171-176258 GCF_001897945.1 Microbacterium sp. 69-10 | reverse complement strand
ATGGAGCCCGACGACGCCGCCGATCTGCTCGCCCAGCTGCCTCCCGAGCGCCTGGAGCAGCTGCTCGCGCTGATGGAGCCGGAGGAGGCCGAGGACGTGCGCACCCTGCTGCGCTACGGCCCCGACACCGCCGGCGGTCTGATGACCACCGAGCCGATCATCCTCTCCGCCGACGCGACGGTCGCCGAGGCCCTCGCGCTGATCCGCCGGCACGAGCTGCACCCCGCCCTCGCCGCCGCGGTGTTCGTCACGCTGCCGCCGTTCGAGACACCGACCGGCCGCCTGCTGGGCGTCGTGCACTTCCAGCGGATGCTGCGCTATCCCCCGCACGAGCGCCTCGGCGCCATCCTGGACGACAACATCGAGCCGGTCTCGGTCACGGCATCCGCCACCGAGGTCGCTCGCATGCTGGCCAGCTACGACCTGGTCTCGCTGCCCGTCATCGACTCGGCGCACCGCCTGGTCGGCGCGATCAGCGTCGACGACGTGCTCGACTACCTGCTGCCGAACGACTGGCGAACGCACGACGAGGACGAGCCGGAAGCGAGCGGCACGCGATGATGGCACGCAGCTCGAGTCTCGACACGCCCCGGGGCCGCACCGGTGCCGTGCGTCCCTCCGCCCCCTCCCGCGACCGCTTCGGCCGTTTCACGGAGTGGGTCGCCCGCGCCATGGGCACCCCGGCCTTCCTGGTCATCCTCACGCTGTTCTGCGCCGCGTGGATCATCTGGAACACCGCCATGCCGGAGCCGCTGCGGTTCGACGACGCCGCGCTCGGCTTCACCGCGCTGACCCTCATGCTGTCGCTGCAGGCGTCGTACGCCGCTCCCCTCATCCTGCTCGCGCAGAACCGTCAGGACGACCGCGACCGCGTGCAGATCGAGCAGGACAGGCAGCGGGCGGAGCGCAACCTCGCCGACACCGAGTACCTCGCGCGAGAGATCGTCGCGCTGCGGCTGGCCCTCGAGGAGCGCAACTCGCAGATCGTCACCCGGGACGTGCTGCGCCAGGAGCTGAAGTCACTGCTGGCCGAACTCGACAGGGACGCCGCGAAGGACACCACAGCCGAGAGCGCACCGTGACGCTGTCCGAGCAGGTGCGGGCGGCGGTCTCGGCGGTCACCGACCCCGAGCTGCGCCGCCCGATCGGCGACCTGGACATGGTGCGGGACGTCGCCGTCGACGGCGACGCCGCGACCGTGTCGATCGTGCTCACGATCGTCGGATGCCCCGCAGCGCGGCGGATCGAGCAGGATGTGCGGGATGCTGCGGCATCCGTCGCCGGCATCGCCGACGTGACCGTCGACGTCGGCGTGATGACGCCGGACGAGCGGCGTCAGCTCACCGAGCGGCTGCGGGCGGGTCGCCCGGCCCGGCAGATGCCGTTCGGTCCGGACTCGCTCACCCGCGTGATCCTCGTGACCAGCGGCAAGGGCGGTGTCGGGAAGTCCACCGTCACGGCGAACCTCGCGGTCGCTCTGGCGCAGCAGGGCCTGCGGGTCGGCCTCGTGGATGCCGATGTACACGGCTTCTCGATCCCCGGGCTGCTCGGGATCGCACCCGGCACCCAGCCCACGCGCATCGACGACCTGATGCTGCCACCGGTCGCGCACGACGTGAAGGCCGTCTCCATCGGCATGTTCCTGCGCGAAGGCGAGTCCGTCGTCGCGTGGCGCGGCCCCATGCTGCATCGCACCGTGCAGCAGTTCCTCACCGACGTGTTCTTCGGCGACCTGGACGTGCTGCTGATCGACATGCCCCCCGGCACCGGCGACATCGCCATCTCGATCGGGCAGATCCTGCCCCATGCGGAGGTGCTCGTGGTCACCACCCCGCAGCCGGCCGCCGCCGAAGTGGCGATCCGCAGCGGGCTGGTCGCTCGCCGCACGGGTCAGCGCGTGATCGGCGTGGTGGAGAACATGGCGCCGTACGCGCTGCCCGACGGCACCGTGATCGACCTGTTCGGCTCGGGTGGGGGCGCCGAGGTCGCCCAGGCGCTCAGCGCGCCCGGTGACCACGGCTCGGTCGCCGAGGACGTGCCGCTGCTGGCATCCATCCCGCTCTCCCCCGCGCTGCGACAGGGCGGAGACGCCGGGATGCCGGTGGTGCTGGCGCATCCGGATGACGCCGCGGCAGCCGCCGTCATCGCGCTGGCGCGCACCATCGCGCACCGCGGACGCGGGCTGGCGGGCCGCTCCCTGCCGATGCGGCTGAGCTGAACCGATCGCTCAGGCGTCCGGGCGGAAGCCGCGGATCAGGTCGCGGGATCAGGTCCCCGAGTCCTCAGGTCGCCTCGACGTCGAACGGCGGCGGACTCAGTCGGCTGAACACCTGACGGGTCATCGGAGCGCGCTCGGGGGCCGGCGCGACCGGGTCGGTCGTGAACGGATTGGACGAGGTCGCGGGTGCGCTGTCGAAGGCGGGCTCCTCGAAGAGGGCGTCACGGATGATGCGACGAGGGTCGTACTGCCGGGGATCGAGCTTGCGCCAGTCGACGTCGTCGATGTCCTCGCCGAGCTCGTCCTTCATCTTGTCCTTGGTGTCGCGCAGGTACGCGGCCGCCTGACGGGCGAACCTCCGCAGCGCCTCCGCGGCCTTCGGCAGACGCTCGGGACCGATGATGAGCACAGCGACAATGCCGATCAGCAGCAGCTTGTCCATGTCCAGGCCCCAGTTCATCCCACCAGGCTACCCGCCGCGCCTCCCCTCCGGATGCACCCGAGACGCCTACGCTGGTCGGTGACCGAAGTTTCAGGAGAATTGCCATGAGCGAGCACGACGCGAACGCCCGATTCGCCCGCGAGACGATCGTGGAGCCCGCGTCCATCTCCCGCGCACGCACCCACGCGCTCGAGCTGGGCGCCGCCCCCATCAGCCCCGGGATCGGGGCCCAGTACGCCGTGCTGGCAGCATCCGTCGCCGCACGATCGATCGTCGAGATCGGCACCGGCGCAGGCGTGTCCGGACTGTGGCTGCTGCGCGGCGCGCCCCAGGCCGTCCTCACCACGATCGACAACGAGCCCGAGCACCTCGCCGCCGCTCGTCAGGCTTTCGCCGAGGCGAAGATCCCGCCCGCCAAGGCGCGTTTCATCACCGGCCGCGCGGCGGATGTGCTGCCGCGCATGAACGAGGGCTCCTACGACATCGTCCTCATCGACGCCGACCCCGAGAACGTGATCGAGTACGTCGAGCACGGACTGCGCCTGGTGCGCCCCGGCGGCCTGGTGCTGGTCCCGCGCGTGCTGGCCGGGGGCAGGGTCGCCGACCCCGTGCAGCGCGATGAGGTCACCTCGGCGTACCGCTCGCTGGTGCAGGAGACTCAGGAGTCCCCCGCCGTGCTCGCGGCCCTCTCCACGACCGGCGAGGGTCTGCTGCAGCTGTCGCGCATCGCCTGAGGACGCCACGCCATCCGAGGGTGAAGACGAGAAGAGGGGCGATGGGTGGAAACCCATCGCCCCTCTCGCGTTCTTCCGATCAGGCCGCAGTCACGACGGCGCCCAGCACGTCGTGAAGCTCCTTCGCCTCGGCATCGTTGACGGAGACGACCAGACGTCCGCCTCCTTCGAGCGGAACGCGCACGATGATGAGACGCCCCTCCTTCACGGCCTCCATCGGTCCGTCGCCGGTTCTCGGCTTCATCGCTGCCATCGTGGCTCCCTTTCCCTCGGTGGTGTGCGTCAAGTTTATCGTCAGCATCCGGCCTGGGCATGTCAGCCCGGAACAATCGCCGGTCAGACGGCCTGTGCGCCCGCTCTGACCCCGCTATGGAACCTGGTAGTACGTGCTGGCGATCCCGTACATCGACACGATCCACAGCCACTGCGCCAGCAGGCACAGACCGAGCATCCCCCACCGGTAGGTGCGCGAGCGCGGCACCGCCAGAGCACCCCACAACGGGGTCAACGGCATGAGCAGCCTCAGCGTGCTGGACTGCGGGAAGAACACCGCGAGCAGGTAGAGCAGGTAGCTCGCGCTCCACAGGCGGATCTCCGGACCGAGCCTGCGCACCGAGCGGGAGCGCAGCAGCAGCGTCGCCACCGCCACGACCAGCGCGACGAGCACGATCACGCCACCGCCGGCGGGAACGC
>NZ_MKRT01000024.1:168109-172144 GCF_001897945.1 Microbacterium sp. 69-10 | reverse complement strand
CGATTCGGGGAGCCAGTTGCGCCGCCAGGCCAGTTCGGTCTTCAGATAGGCGGACGGGTCACCCGTGACGACGCCCGCGATCACCTGCCAGGCGAAGCCGACCACCACGGAGAGCAGTCCGAGCGCCACGATGTGCACGATGTGCCGCACCGGAAGGGGTTCGCGATCGCGGCGCAGCCAGCGCAGGATGCCGTGCAGGCCGAGGAAGAGCGCGAACGCCAGGATGCCAGGACGGGTGAACCCCATCACGGGGAGCACCAGGTACAGCCAGGCGTACCGCCGCCGCGCGACGAGGTCGAGCCCGAGCAGCAGCAGCAGTGTGAACAGCGCCTCGGCGTATCCCACCTGGAACAGCGCGGCGAGGGGTCCGCTGGCGAAGAACGCGACCGCCCACATCGCCGCCGAGGCTCCGATGCGCGGGCGCAGCAGGCGGTGCAGCACGATGCACGCGAGAAGCCCCGAGACGAGGGACACGAGCAGGGCGCCAAGACCCCAGTCCCCGAATCCGACCGCGTTCGCGATGTATGCGTACACGGGCATGAACGCCCAGGAGTTCTCGGCGACCTGCCCGGTGGCGGTGGAGGGCAGAGCCTGCGGGTAGCCGTTGACGGCGACCCACCAGTACCACTGCGCGTCCCAGCCCAGCACGAACGAGCGCAGGGTGGGCGCCGGTCCGAAGCGCGACTGCGACGTCGACACCGTGGATGTCAGGACGAGGAATCCGGTCGTGACGAGTCGGGCGATCAGGTAGACGAGCGCGATGCGGCCGATCACCGGCACCCGCGCCCAGCGCCGCAGCGCCGAGCTCAGGATGCCGTCAGCCACGCCCGCAGCCCGCGTTCGACCGCCTCGATCTGCGGGAGCGGCACCCGCTCCTCGTCGTGGTGGGCGAGATGCGGGTCGCCGGGGCCGTAGTTCACGGCGGGGACGCCCAGCGCGGAGAAACGCGCCACATCGGTCCAGCCGTACTTCGCATGCGCCTCGCCGCCGACGGCGGCCAGGAAGCGCTGCGCGATGGGCGCGTCGAGGCCCGGCCGCGCGCCGGCCGCAGCATCCGTGATCTCCACCTCGAAGCCGTCGAAGGCGGCGCGGATGTGCGCCTCGGCATCCGCCACGCTCTTGCTCGGCGCGAACCGGTAGTTGACCTCGACCTCGCACAGGTCGGGGATGACGTTGCCCGCGACCCCGCCGCGGATGCTGACCGCGTTCAGACCCTCGCGGTAGCCGAGCCCCTCGACCATGATCTCGCGGGCACGGTACTCGGCCAGACGCGTGAGGATCGGGGCGGCGCCGTGGATGGCGTTCTCGCCGACCCAGGAGCGCGCGCTGTGCGCCCGCACGCCGCGGGTGCGGATCACGGCGCGCATCGTGCCGTTGCATCCGCCCTCGATGCGTCCGACGGACGGCTCGCCGAGGATCGCGAAGTCGGCCTGGAACAGGTCGGGACGATCGGATGCCAGGAGGAACAGGCCGTTGAGCGACTCCTGCACCTCCTCGTTGTCGTACCACATCCAGGTGATGTCGACCGCGGGCTCGGTGAGCTCGGCGGCCAGCTTGAGCTGCACCGCCACCCCGGCCTTCATGTCGACCGTGCCGCGGCCCCACAGATGCGGGACCCCGTCGATCTCGACGTCGCGCGTGGGCACGTTGCCGTTGATGGGGACGGTGTCGATGTGGCCCGCGATCACGACGCGCTGCGCGCGGCCCAGGTCGGTGCGCGCCACGATCGTGTTGCCGTGCCGAGTCACCTCCAGGTGCGGGAAGGCTCGCATGGTCTGCTCGATCTCGTCGGCGAGGCGGGCCTCGTCGCCGGAGACGCTGGGGATGTCGCAGATCACGCGGGTGATGTCAGCAGAGGATGCGGTCAGATCGAGCACCATGTCACCCACACTAAACCGTGCGTCACATGCCCAGCCTCCGCATGACCTGTCGCGCTAGCGTTGCAGGATGAGCACAGCACGCACGGTCTGGGGCACGGGCCTCAGCACGATCGCCTCCGACGGCACCGTCCTGGACGCATGGTTCCCCGAACTCGGCTTCGGCGAGCAGGATGCCGAGGACGCCGCGGCGGCCGCCTTCACCTGGGATGCCTTCGCCGAACCCGACGAGCGTCGCGGCGTGACGGTCGAGTTCGTGCAGCTGAGCATCGACCTGGACGCGCCGGTCGCGTCAACTCCCGACGCCTACCTGCGTCTGCACGCGCTGTCGCACCTGCTCGTGCGGCCGAACGAGGTCAGCCTGGAGGGCATCTTCGCGCACCTCCCCACCGTGGCCTGGACCAACGCGGGCCCCATGCTGCCCGCCGACGCGGCGCGGCTGCGGCCGCTGCTGCAGCGCCATGGCATCCAGGTGCAGGGACTGGACAAGTTCCCGCGGCTGACCGACTACGTGCAGCCGGCGGGCGTGCGCATCGCCGACGCCTCGCGCGTGCGGCTGGGCGCGCATCTCTCCCCCGGGACGACCGTGATGCACGAGGGCTTCGTCAACTTCAACGCCGGCACCCTGGGCGCCTCGATGGTCGAGGGACGCGTCTCGCAGGGCGTGGTCGTCGGAGACGGCAGCGACATCGGCGGCGGCGCCTCGATCATGGGAACGCTGTCCGGTGGCGGCACGCACCGCATCTCGGTGGGCGCGCGCACCCTGCTCGGCGCGAACGCCGGCATCGGCATCTCGCTGGGCGACGACTGCATCGTCGAGGCGGGGCTCTACCTCACTGCCGGCACCAAGGTGGAGCTCGCGGACGCGGCGCCGACCGCCGAGGGCCGCCGGCAGACCGTGAAGGCCGCCGCGCTCTCCGGCGAGGACGGACTGCTGTTCCGCCGCAACTCCCTGAGCGGCGCGGTCGAGGTCGTCCGCCGTGCGGGCGCCGGCGTCACCCTGAACGAGGCGCTGCACGCCTGACCCGGCGCCTCCGCTCGGGGAGGCTTCCCTCCGTCCCGTCGCTGAGAGCACCACTTGCCGTCGAGAGCACCACTTCCGCGCGTCGGCAGGTGGTGTCCTCGACGGCAGCCGGTGAACTCGAGATGACGGACGGCGGATGCTCGGGCGGGCGGATGCACAGCCGCGGCCATCGGCGACTGCTAGGGTTGATCCGACGCCTCTCGCCAAGCGAGACGTCTGCGTCGTCGACACACTTCCGCCCCGGCATCCGGTCCGCGGTCACATCTCGAGCGGCGAACCGATGCGCGAACCCGCGCCGTCGCCCATTCCGCAGCATCCCTGCGCCTTCCTTATGGAGACACCCATGCCTTCCTTCCTCGACCTCGGCGTGCCCGCCGCCCTCGCGAACGTGCTCGCGGCCGACGGCAAGACCGAGCCGTTCGCCATCCAGCGTGACACCCTCCCCGACTCCCTGGCCGGTCGCGACGTGCTCGGCCGCGGCCGCACCGGCAGCGGCAAGACCATCGCGTTCGCGCTTCCCCTCGTGACGCGGCTGTCGGCATCCGGCACGCAGCGCCGCCCCGGGCACCCCCGCGGCCTCGTGCTGGCCCCCACGCGCGAGCTGGCCACGCAGATCGCAGCCACCGTCAAGCCTCTCGCCGAGGCCGTCGGCATGCGCGTCACCACCGTGTTCGGCGGCGTCAGCCAGCGTCCGCAGGAGCAGGCCATGCGCGCGGGCGTCGACATCGTCGTCGCCTGCCCCGGCCGCCTCGAGGACCTCATGAAGCAGGGAGTGGTCTCCCTGGACTCCGTGGACGTCGCCGTGCTCGACGAGGCCGACCACATGGCCGACCTCGGCTTCCTGCCCGGCGTCACCCGCATCCTCGCCGCCACGCCGAAGAACGGCCAGCGGCTGCTGTTCAGCGCCACGCTCGACCGCGGCATCGACGCACTCGCCAAGCGCTTCCTGCACGACCCCGTCAGCCACGAGGTCGACGAGGCGAGCGTTCCGGTCGGCGAGATGACCCACCGGGTGCTCGTCGCGGCAGATGCCGATGCCAAGAAGCAGCTGGTGCAGGACCTGGCATCCGGCGAGGGCCGCCGCATCCTGTTCACCCGCACCAAGCACCACGCGAAGAAGCTGGCCAAGCAGCT
>NZ_MKRT01000024.1:167555-168087 GCF_001897945.1 Microbacterium sp. 69-10 | reverse complement strand
GTGGACCTGCAGGGCAACCTCGGGCAGAACGCCCGCGAGCGCAACCTCGCAGCGTTCAGCGCCGACCCCGCCGACGGCGGCGTGCGGGTGCTGGTCGCCACCGACGTCGCCGCGCGCGGCGTGCACGTGGACGACGTCGAGCTGGTCGTGCACGTGGACCCGCCCGTGGAGCACAAGGCGTACCTGCACCGTTCCGGCCGCACCGCGCGTGCCGGTGCCGCGGGCACCGTCGTCACGCTCACGCTGCCGGAGCAGCGCCGCGATGTGAAGGACATCCTGCGCAAGGCGCAGATCACCGTCCCCCTGGAGGACGTCACCCCGGCGATCGTCGAGGAGCTCGTCGGCGAGCGCGCCGCGAAGGTGAAGCACGTCCCGGTCGTGAAGCAGCCCCAGGGCAAGCCGAAGGCGAAGCCGGCGCAGGTCGCCGGCGAGCAGCGGCCCGCCCGTGGACGCTCGGGACGCCGCCGCTCCGGCCGCGGCGGGGACAGCGCCCAGCGCACCGAGGGCGGCCAGCGGCAGAGCGGCGGCCAGC
>NZ_MKRT01000024.1:158186-167500 GCF_001897945.1 Microbacterium sp. 69-10 | reverse complement strand
AGACCGGTGCACCGTCCGGACAGCACGGAGGCGGCGGCCACGGTGCCGCCCGTCCGGCCGCGAACGGCCAGCAGCACGCCTCCGGTCGCGCACGCACCGGGTCGCGTCGCGCCAGCCGCCCGCAGGGCCGCTGAGTCACGCGCAGGAGCGGTCCGTCGGAACGTCACAGTTCCGGCGGGCCGCTCTTCTGCATCCCCGGCACCTACGGCATCCAGCCGCACGCACCCCGCGCACCGGGCGCCGGGTGGCGTCAGGCCCGGATGGCGTTGATCGCGAGGTTCAGCACGCGTTCGCGCTGGGCAGGGCTGTCGTAGGAGGCCACGGCCGCAACGCCGGAGACGAGCTTGACGACGTCGCTGATGGTGATGTCGGGATCGACCGCACCGGCCTGCTGCGCACGGGAGAGCAGCGGCTCCCCCGCCGAGAGCATGATGTGGCGGCACTGCGTCAGCACAGACGACTCGCGGTTGAGGCCGTCCAGGAGCGCGTGCTTGGTGCCGACGTACGAGACGAAGCGGTCGAGCCAGGCGCGCAGCGCGTCCCAGGGCTCGAGCGAGGCGACCTCGAGGGCTGACGCGGCCAGCGCGTCGACCTCGCCGAGGTACAGGGTCTCGATGAGGTCGTCGCGCGTGGGGAAGTTGCGGTACAGCGTGCCGATGCCCACCCCGGCACGGCGCGCGATGTCCTCCAGCGACGCGTCGGAGCCGGACTCCGCGAACGCCGCGCGTCCGGCCGCCACCAGGGCGTCGAAGTTGCGCGCGGCGTCGGCCCGCTTCGGGCGGCGCTCAGCCAGAGCGGATGCCGGTGCCACCGTCGTCACGCTGACCTCCAGGGGATGTCGGAAAAAGTCTGTCGATGCACTTGCGAAACGGAGGGCTCCTCCGGTAACTTCTAACCGGAGGCTTCCTCCGTTCGGAGCCACTCTCCGATTCTACCTCTCCTCTCTGCAAGATCGGAAGGACCATGACCATCCGCTCGAACCACCGGCCCGCCTACGCGGCCGTCGCCGTGAGCGTCGCGTCCATCGCGCTGCTCCAGAATCTCGTCATCCCCGTCATCCCGATGATCGAGGCCGACCTGCGCATCGACTCCGATGCCGCGACCTGGACCATGACCGCCTGGCTGATCGCCGCGGCCGTCGCCACTCCCCTGCTCGGACGCGTGGGCGACCTGCGCGGACGACGGGCCACTCTCCTCGCCGTCCTCGGCCTCGTCATGCTCGGCGACCTCGTCGCCGCCTTCGCGCCGAACATCGGCGTCCTCATCGCCGGGCGCGTCCTGCAGGGCGCCGGCGGAGCCGTCTTCCCGCTCGCCTTCGCCCTGCTGCGCGAGTTCATGCCGCCGCAGCGCCTGACCGGCGCCATCGGCTCCGTGAGCGCGCTGATCGGCATCGGCGGGGCCGCCGGCAGCGTGCTGGCCGGCCCGCTCTCGGCCTCGATCGGCTGGCGCGGCCTGTTCGAGGTGGCGCTCATCGCGGCCGCGATCGGCGCCCTCCTCGCCGTCGCCTGGATCCCGCGCTCGGCCACCCGTGCCAGCGGTCGGCTGAACTCGCTCTCCGGGGTGCTGCTGTCGGGGTGGCTGGTCGCACTGCTCCTCCCTCTCGCCTCGGGTGCGCACTGGGGCTGGACCAGCCCCGTCACGCTCGGCCTGTTCGCCCTCGCGGCCGTGCTGCTCGTGGCATGGGTCGTCTCGGAGCTGCGCTCCGCGACACCGCTGGTCGACATCCGGATGCTCGCGCACCGCAGCATCTGGCCGGTGAACGCCGCCGGCGTGCTGATCGGCGTGGCGGTCTTCGGATTCTGGGGATACCTGCCGCTGTTCCTTGAGGTGCCCGCCGACACGGGCTGGGCGCTCGGCCTCACCGCGCAGACCGCCGGCCTCGTGCTGGTGCCGCTGCTGGCGGGCATGTCGCTGGCAGGCTTCGCCACCGGCGCGCTCAGCCGGGTGCTCACCCTGCGCACGCAGCTCGTGGCGGGTGCACTGGTGATGGGTGCGTCCGTGGTCGCGGCCGTGCTCTTCCACGCGGCGATCTGGCAGCTCGCTGTCGCGGGCGGGCTCTTCGGCATCGGCGTGGGAACCGCCTACGCCGCCATGGCGAGCATCATCGTCGAAGGCGTGCCCGCGAGCAGTGTCGGCATCGCCACCGGCGTGAACGCGAACCTGCGCTCGATCGGGTCCGCGATCGGATCGGCACTGATGACCGCGATCGTCTTCGGCTCCGTCGACGCCGGCGGACGACCGTTCGAGAGCGGCTACGACACGGCCTGGCTCACGATCGCTGCCGTCGCGGTGCTCGCAGCCGTCATCGTGGCCGTCGTCCCCGTCACCCGTCGTCGCGACGAGGTGCCGGTCCTCCTCCCGACGGCTCCGCAGCCGGTGCTCGCCGACGCGGCGTGACGTCGCCGCCGGCTCGCCGGCGCGGACGAGAACGGCCCCGGAATCCTCCACAGGATTCCGGGGCCGTTCTGCGCGTCATGCTCAGTGGCCGGGGTATGCGCGCTCCGGCGAGCCGACGTACAGCTGCTGCGGGCGGCCGATCTTGGTCTGCGGGTCGAGGTTCAGCTCGCGCCACTGCGCCAGCCAACCGGGCAGGCGACCGATCGCGAACAGCACGGTGAACATGCGGGTCGGGAAGCCCATGGCCTTGTAGATCACGCCGGTGTAGAAGTCGACGTTCGGATACAGGCGGCGCTCCTTGAAGTAGTCGTCCGCGAGGGCGATCTCCTCGAGCTCCTTGGCCAGGTCGAGGAGCGGGTCGGTCACGCCGAGCTCGGCGAGCACCTCGTCGGCCGCCTCCTTGACGAGCTTGGCACGCGGGTCGTAGTTCTTGTAGACCCGGTGGCCGAAGCCCATCAGCTTGACGCCCTCCTCCTTGTTCTTCACCCGCTCGACGAAGCGCTGCACGCTCTGACCCGACTCGCGGATCTGACCGAGCATGGTGAGGACGGCCTCGTTGGCGCCGCCGTGCAGCGGCCCTGAGAGCGCCTGGATGCCGGCGGAGATGGACGCGAACTGGTTCGCCCCGGTCGAGCCGACCAGGCGCACGGTGGAGGTGGAGGCGTTCTGCTCGTGGTCCTCGTGCAGGATCAGCAGCAGCTCGAGCGCCTTCGACATGACCGGGTTGACCTCGTACTCCTCGGAGAGCACGCCGAAGTTGAGCTTGAGGAAGTTGTCGACGAAGCTCAGCGAGTTGTCCGGGTAGAGGAACGCCTGGCCGACGCTCTTCTTGTGCGCGTAGGCGGCGATGACCGGCAGCTTGGCGAGCATGCGCACCATGTTCAGCTCGACGTGCTCGGGATCGTGCGGGTCGGTCTGGCCCTCGTAGTACGTCGACAGCGCGGCGACCGCGGAGGAGAGCACCGACATCGGGTGCGCGGTGTGCGGCAGCGCGGAGAAGAAGCGCTTGAGATCCTCGTGCAGCAGCGTGTGACGGCGGATCTTCTCGTCGAAGTCGGCGAGCTCGTCCGCGGTGGGCAGCTCGCCGTAGATGAGCAGCCAGGCCACCTCGAGGTAGCTCGTGCGCCCGGCCAGCTGCTCGATGGGGTAACCGCGGTAGCGCAGGATGCCCTGGTCTCCGTCGATGAACGTGATCGCGGACTTGGTGGAGGCCGTGTTCACGAACCCGTAGTCCAGACCCGTGTACCCGGTCTGTCGCGTCAGCGTGGAGAAGTCGATGCTCCCCGCCCCGCTGACAGATGACAGCAGAGGGAACTCCGCGGTCGTGTCACCGATCGAGAGAGTCGCCTTGTCCGGCTGAGCTGCGCTCACGCCAACCTCCTGCTGCGTCTGTGTCGTCGTGGACGATGTGTGGCGCAGAGCGCCTGCCGGTGAACGGCCGCATCGCGTTTACAGCCTAGTCGCGCCTCCGGCCTACTGTGACATCCACCAAGATATGGATGGTTTCACGCCGGAAACCGACAAATCGCCTCAGTGAGCGGATGCCGAGAGCCGCTGCGCGGCCTGCGCGACCCGATCGAGCGGCGCGGTCAGCGAGATGCGGACGTGGTCGGCGGAGTGGTCGCCGTAGAAGTGCCCTGGTCCCGCGAGGATGCCGAGGTCGGCCAGGCGGCCCATGGACTCCCAGGCGTCGCGCTCCTCCGTGACCCACAGGTACAGCCCCGCCTCCGACCCGTCGATGCGGAAACCTGCCGCCGTGAGGGCGGGCACGAGCAGCTCGCGCCGCTGCCGGTAGAGCTCCTTCTGCGCGGCGACGTGCTCGTCGTCGCGCAGCGCCACCGCCATGGCGTGCTGCACCGGCGCGGGGGGCATGAGGCCGAGGTGCTTGCGCGCCGTCAGCAGATCACCGACGATGCGCGCGCATCCCGCCACGAGGGCCGCGCGGTAGCCGGCGAGGTTGGACTGCTTGCTCAGCGAGTAGACGCTGAGCAGACCCGAGCGGGTCCCCCCGGTGACGCGCGGGTCCAGCACGGAGGGGATCGGCTCGGATGCCCAGGGGCCGTCCCAGCCGAGCTCGGCGTAGCACTCGTCACTGGCGAGCACGGCGCCCAGCTCGCGCGCGCGGCGCACGGCGGCGGCGAGCTCGTCGACGCTCCAGGTGCGTCCGTCCGGGTTGCCAGGCGTGTTGATCCAGATCAGCTTGGCGCCCTCGGGCCACTCCGCGGGATCGTCGACGGCGACGGGGGTCGCGCCCGCGGTGATCGCACCGACCGCGTAGGTCGGGTAGGCGACTCGCGGATGCACCACGATGTCGCCCTCGCCGAGTCCGAGCAGCAGCGGCAGCAGCGCCACGAGCTCCTTCGAGCCGATCGTGGGGATCACGTTCCTGACGGCGAGGTCCGGCACACCGCGGCGGCGCGCGTACCACTCGACGATGGCCTCGCGAAGCGCCGGAGTGCCCACGGTCTGCGGGTACGCGTGCGCGTCGGTGGCCTCGGCGAGCGCGGCGCGGATCACCTCGGGGGTCGGGTCGACGGGCGAGCCGATGGAGAGGTCGACGATGCCGTCAGGGTGCGCCGCCGCGCGCTCCCGGTAGGGCTCGACCGCATCCCAGGGATAGTTCGCGAGGTCGCGGACGCCCACTCACTCCCCCTGCGGGGGCAGCGCGGAGACCACGGCGTGGTCGTAGGGCAGCACGCCGACCTTGGCAGCACCGCCCGGGGAGCCCAGCTCGTCGAAGAACTCGACGTTGGCCTTGTAGTAGTCGGCCCATTCCCCGGGAAGGTCGTCCTCGTAGAAGATCGCCTCGACCGGGCACACCGGCTCGCAGGCGCCGCAGTCCACGCACTCGTCGGGGTGGATGTACAGCATCCGCTCACCCTCGTAGATGCAGTCCACGGGACACTCATCGACGCAGGCGCGGTCCTTGACGTCGACGCAGGGAAGGGCGATCACATACGTCACGTGACCAGTCTACGACGCGCGCGAGTGCCGATCGCCCGCTGCCCCGGCGGATGCCGACAGCCGGCGCACCTTGGAGAGGTCCGGCCACATGACCACGAGCACGACGATGCCCGCCGCGACGTACATCCAGATGTTGCCGAGCGGCGTGTTCGGCACGACCACGGATCCGCCCGGGCCGCGCTGCGAGATCAGCAGGATCAGCGCCATCATGCCGAAGCCCGCCGCCAGCGCCGCCCAGCGGTCGCCGGTCAGGGTGCGCAGGGCGATCAGCAGCGCCGCGCACGCGATCGCGCCGAGGATCATCCCCACCGGCACCGGTCCGAGCGTGTAGCTGTGCGCGATCGTGGCCGCCACGCCGTACACGCCGCCGATGAGGAGGGCGGCCAGCCAGGACAGACCACGGGAGATCACAGAGCGCACTCCCCCAGATTAGCGGCGGATGCTGCGGGTGCGCCGCCGCGATCAGACCGCCCAGCCGACGAGTCTGAGCAACGCTGCGACCGCCGCCGCTGCGACCACCACGACGAGGAACGACTGCCGCATCCACAGCAGCCCTGCGGCCACCAGCACCGCCGGGACCCGGGCATCCACCACGATCGCCTGGCCGGCTCCGAGCGACTGCACCGCCACGAGCGCCCCCAGCAGCGCGACGGTGAGCAGATCGGAGATCCGCGCGGGCCGCGGTGCCTCCAGCAGCCGCGCAGGGATGAGATAGCCGACGGCTTTCAGGCCGACGCAGATGCAGGCGGCGAGCAGCACCGCGTTCCACAGGGTCATGACGCCGCCTCCTTCACCGACGCGGCATCGCCGTCCCGCCCGAGCCAGTTGAACCAGCCGACGACGATCGCTACCACGGCCGCGACGAGCACCGGCATGCCCGGCATGAGCACCGGCGTGAGCGCAGCGGCGACGACCGCCGCGGCGACGCCGACGGCGATGGCCTGGCGCTGCTTCAGCCGCGGCCAGAGCAGGGCGAGGAACGCCGCGGCCGCAGCGGCATCCAGCCCCCACGACTTCGGATCGCCGAGCACGTCGCCGAGCAGGGCGCCGGCCAGCGTCGTGAGGTTCCAGCCGATGAACACGCCCAGACCGGTGATCCAGAACCCCAGCCGGCCCAGCGCCGGGGACTCCTGCGAGATCGCGACCGCAGTCGACTCGTCGATGGTCACCTGCGCTGCGGCGGTGCGGCGCCAGAATCCGTCGCCGATGAGGGACGACATCCGCATGCCGTAGGCGACGTTGCGCACCCCCAGGAGGGCAGCGGATGCGATGGCCGACGGCAGCGCCGCGAGCCCGCCGGCACCCAGCACTCCGATGAACGCGAACTGCGAGCCGCCGGTGAACATCACGAGGCTCAGCACGCACGTCTGCCAGATGTCGAGGCCGGATGCCACCGCGAGAGCGCCGAAGGAGATGCCGTAGGCGCTGGCCGCGATGGCCACGCCGAGGCCCTCGCGCCACACCTCCCGGACGGCGCGTGTCGCAGCATCCACCTTTGTTCGATTCGCCGAACGCATGACCAACATTCTGAACGAGTGCTCGATGTCCGTCAAGTCGAACGATCGTTTGCGATACTGAACACATGGAACTGCGCGAACGCATCGCCCATGCCCTGCGACGCGAGCGGGAGGCCGCCGGCATCTCGGTCTCGGAGCTCGCCCGCCGCGCGAGCGTGTCGAAGGCGACCGTGTCCCAGCTGGAGAGCGGCGCGGGCAACCCGAGCGTCGAGACGCTCTGGGCCCTCGGCGACGCCCTCGGTATCCCGTTCTCCACTCTGGTCGACGAGAGCACCACTGCACCTCGTCTGATCCGCGTGGGCGACCACCCCGGCGTGCCGTCGGCCGCCGCCCCGTATCTCGCGACGCTCCTGTCGGCGGCGGCACCGGGCGCACGCCGCGACATCTACCTCATCCAGGCCGAGCCGGGCGAACCCCGCCGCTCGCTCCCCCACCACCGGGGCACCACCGAGCACGTCGTGCTGGTCTCGGGCGAAGCCCTGCTCGGCCCCGCCGACACACCGGAGCTGCTGCACCCCGGCGACTACCTCTCCTATCCCGGCGACGCTCCGCACATCTTCGAGGCGCGCGCCGCCGGGACGACAGCGGTCCTGATCACCGAACTCCGGTGATCAGGACCGCGCAGGTCTCGGGCCTTCGACTCAGTACCAGTTCACTGCCTGGGAGTGCGACCACGCCGAGCAGGGCGAGCCGTAGGCCCGCTTGATGTAGTCCAGACCCCAGGAGATCTGCGTCGCAGCGTTGGTGCGCCAGTCCGCCCCCGCGGTGGCCATCTTGCTTCCGGGCAGCGCCTGCGGGATGCCGGTCGCACCGCTGGGGTTGTAGGCCTTGTAGTTCCAGCCGGACTCCTTGTTCCACAGGCTCGACAGGCAGGAGAACTGGCCGGCGCCCCAGCCGTACTTGCTGGCGGCCATGGCGCGAGCGGTGGCCCGTGCGCCGTCCGGGGTGTTCGCGGCGGCCAGCGCCGCCGCGGCGACGCGCTGCTGCTCGGCGGCCTGCTCAGCGGCGATGCGCGCGGCTTCAGCGGCCTTGGCGGCGTCATCCGCGGCCTTGGCCTCCTTCGCCGCCGTCAGCGACTCCTGCAGCGCGGCGGTGTCCCGCTGCACGAGCACCGTGCTCCGGATGACGTCGTCGGTCAGGTCCGCGAGCTGCTCGGAGCTGGGCTGCTCGGCGGCCGAGAGCAGCTTCACATCATGCGTCAGGTCGGCGATCGCGACATCCTTCAGCGTTGTGCCGGGCAGCACGTCCGCCGACTCGGCGACGTGGTTCAGTGCGACGGCGTTGTTCAGGGCGATCCGGCCGTCGCTCTCGGCCTGGGAGGCCTTGTGGACATCGGCCTCCGAGGGAGCGGCGAGAGCGGGAGCGGCGAGGATGCCGGTGGCCGCCGCGGCGGCGAGGACGGCGCCGACGGCGACGCCGACCAGCGGCTTGCGCATCGCGGAGCGGGCGGACACGGCGGCACGCACCCGGCGGGACGCACGGGTGTGAGGGGTATGAAGCATTCGGGTTTCGACTTTCGGGTCGTCGTCGGCCCGGAACCCGCGGAGGGCTTGCTCATCGGGAGCGGTTTCCCGGGCACCGAACGAGTCTGCGCCCCCGTTCTGGACGGAACATGCCACGGACCTGGACATTCCGTGCCTGGTTCGTGGGAATCCCGGCTTCACGCTCCCAAGAAGATGTGTTATGCGTTCGTTACTTCCCGCCGACGCCGCCGCGAGAAAGCGAAGGCCCCGGTTCGAGAACCGGGGCCTTCCGATGGATCGCAGCGCGCGTCAGGCGTTGGCGTCCTGACGCTTCAGGCGCGACGCCTCACGACCGCGGACGGTCTGGTCCAGGATCACCTTGCGGATGCGGACGGCATCCGGGGTGACCTCGACGCACTCGTCCTCGCGGGCGAACTCGAGGGACTCCTCCAGCGACAGGATGCGCGGCGGGGTCATCGACTCGAACGTGTCGGCCGTGGAGGAGCGCATGTTGGTGAGCTTCTTCTCCTTGGTGATGTTCACGTCCATGTCGTCGGCGCGCGAGTTCTCGCCCACGACCATGCCCTCGTAGACCTCCTCGGTGGGACGCACGAAGAACGACATGCGCTCCTGCAGGGCGATCATGGCGAAGGGTGTGGCCACACCGGCGCGGTCCGCGACGATCGAGCCGTTCTGACGGGCCACGATGGAGCCGGCCCACTCGTCGTAGCCGTGCGAGATCGCGTTCGCGATGCCGGTGCCGCGGGTGATCGAGAGGAACTCGGTGCGGAAGCCGATCAGACCGCGCGAGGGCACGATGAACTCCATGCGGATCCAGCCGGTGCCGTGGTTGATCATGTTGTCCATGCGGCCGCGGCGGTTGGCCATCAGCTGGGTCACGGCGCCGAGGTGCTCCTCGGGGACGTCGACCGTGAGGTGCTCGTAGGGCTCGTGCACCTTTCCGTCGATCTTG
>NZ_MKRT01000024.1:157542-158107 GCF_001897945.1 Microbacterium sp. 69-10 | reverse complement strand
GCCGCGGCCCTGCACCTCCCAGGCGTCCGGACGGCCGATGTCGTTCACGCGGATCGAGACGTTGCCGATCAGCTCGCGGTCCAGGCGGTCCTTCACCATGCGGGCGGTGAGCTTGTGGCCCTTGACCTTGCCGACCAGCGGCGAGGTGTTCGTGCCGATCGTCATCGAGATCGACGGCTCGTCGACCGTGATCTGCGGCAGCGGGCGCACGTCCTCGGGGTCGGCGATGGTCTCGCCGATCATGATGTCTGCGAATCCGGCGATCACGGCGATGTCGCCGGGACCGGCGGACTCGGCCGGGTAGCGCTCCAGCGCCTTGGTCATCAGCAGCTCGGTGATACGAGCATTCTGAGTGGTGCCGTCCTGACGCACCCAGGCGACCGTCTGGCCCTTCTTCAGCGTGCCGTTGAAGACGCGCAGCAGCGCGAGGCGTCCGAGGAAGGACGAGGAGTCGAGGTTCGTGACCCACGCCTGCAGCGGGGCCTCGTCGTCGTAGGACGGTGCGGG
Organism: Microbacterium sp. 69-10; assembly: GCF_001897945.1. Classification (GTDB taxonomy): domain Bacteria; phylum Actinomycetota; class Actinomycetes; order Actinomycetales; family Microbacteriaceae; genus Microbacterium. The sequence goes on along the minus strand of NZ_MKRT01000024.1, from coordinate 157,600 downwards.
CACGTGCTCGAGGATCGCCTCGAAGAGCGGCTCGAGGTCGTCGTTGTCGGGCAGGTCG
>NZ_MKRT01000024.1:156177-157491 GCF_001897945.1 Microbacterium sp. 69-10 | reverse complement strand
GGCACGTCCAGCAGGGCGTCGACGTCGAGATCGGGCACGTCGTCGACCAGGTCGGATGCCAGGCCCAGCAGCAGGTCCTGCGCCTCGGCCTCGACCTCGGCGATGCGCGCGTCGGCACGGTCGGTCTTGTTGACCAGCAGGATGACGGGAAGCTTGGCCTCGAGCGCCTTGCGCAGAACGAAGCGGGTCTGCGGGAGCGGGCCCTCGGAGGCGTCCACCAGCAGCACGACGCCGTCGACCATGGACAGCGCGCGCTCGACCTCGCCGCCGAAGTCGGCGTGGCCGGGGGTGTCGACGACGTTGATCGTCACCGGGGTCTCGGAGTGCTTGCCCTTGTACGTGATCGCCGTGTTCTTGGCGAGGATCGTGATGCCCTTCTCACGCTCCAGGTCGTTGGAGTCCATCGCGCGTTCTTCGACGTGCGCGTGCTCGCCGAACGAGCCGGTCTGGCGGAGCATGGCGTCGACGAGGGTGGTCTTGCCGTGGTCGACGTGTGCGACGATCGCGACGTTTCGGAGGTCAGAGCGGAGGGCGTGCGCCATTCAAGGAGTCCTAAGCGGAGTTGGGATTTGTGCGCCGGGATGCCGACGTTCCAGGATAGCGCACGCCATCAGCGCCTTCCTGAGGGCCCGGTCAGGCTAGCGGGTGAACACCTGACGACGTCGGTCGGGCCACTCGACCTCGACGCGGATGCCGTCGAACCGCGCCCAGGGGTGATCGAGAACGTCCCGCGCTTTCAGCTCGGCGGCATCCATCCGCGCGACCCAGTGCGCACGCCCGCCGGACGGCTCGTAGCGGAAGCCGCCGTCGGCCGTGAGCAGGTTCTTGCTCTCGTGGAAGTCGTCCCAGGAGAGCAGCCAGCGCCCGTCGTACATGCCGTTGTACACCCGCACGGTCGCACGTCGCACGGCCGGCGCGCCGAGGGCCGGCGCGACCGACGCCCAGTCCGTGCGACGCACGGCGGGCAGCAGCGACGCGCTCTCCCAGAGCGGCGACGGATCGTCCTCGCGCCCCGTCACGACGTCGAGCCAGCGGCGGGGCCGGCTCACCCCGACGTAGAGCAGTCGTCGCTCCGCTGTGAGGATCGAGGCGAAGGAGTCGCCGAACACGCGCCCGAGCTGCCAGGTCGGATGCACGTGCGGGAACGCCCATCCGGCCACGCCCACCAGGATCACGGCATCCGCCTCCCGGCCCTTGTAGGAGTGGATGGTGCCGACTTCGCAGCGCGCGACGGCATCCGGCGGCACGACCCGCGCAAGACCCGCGACGGCACGCTCGGCGACCTCGCGCGTTCGCGCCAGCACGGCCACCGTG
>NZ_MKRT01000024.1:129984-156144 GCF_001897945.1 Microbacterium sp. 69-10 | reverse complement strand
CGGCCGAGCCGCTCCTCCTCAGGCGTCGGCTCGAAGCCGTCCATCCCGAACTGCCTGATGCGCCCGGTGAGCTCCGCCACCGCCTTGGCCGGCCTGCCGCGCCCGGCCATGATGCTGTTGCCGACGTCGACGATGTCGGCGCTGGAGCGCTGGTTCCCCAGCATCCGCAGGCGTATCGCGCCCGGGAAGCGGGCGGTGAACTCTGCGAAGTACTCGGTCGACGAGCCGGCGAACTCGTTGATGGCCTGCCAGTCGTCGCCGACGGCCATGACCCTCGCCCGCGGCGCCTGGCCCAGCACGGCCTGGATCAGGGCGTCGAAGCGCGGCGTGAAGTCCTGGAACTCGTCGATGACGATGTGCGTGATCTCGCGGACATCGCCGCTGCGGCCACCGCCGGAGAAGTCGGTGAATCCCTCCCCGACCCGCGCCGCCGCCCGCCAGACGATCCCGGGGAAGTCCTCCTCGTGCGCCTCGGCGAGCGCCTGCGCGTAGAGATCCAGCATCCGGGCGCCGAGCTCGATCGCGCCTCGACGGGACTCGTCCCCGTCGCGCTGCCGCCACTCCCGCAGCAGGTCCGCGCCGCTCCACATGCGCTGGCGCGCCCGCATCACGATCTGCGTGATCGCCCGCAGCAGTCTCTCGCCGATCGACCCCCGGATCGCCTCCCAGAGACGGTCGTCGTCCATCTCGGCGGTCGGGATGCCCGCCGAGCGGAGATCGCGGCGCAGGCGCGCCTCGAACCCGCTCGCCGCCGTGGTGCGCTCGTCGTAGCGCAGGTCTGCGGAGAACGGACGGCGCGGGTCGGTGATGGCGATCCGCAGCCGTGACCCGCCGTCCGCGTCGAGCAGCTCGAAGACGGAGCTGCTGCGGTGGAATCGGAAGTCCCGTCCATCGCTGCCCAGCCCGCTTCGCAGCAGGGCGTCGGCGATGCTCTGCGCGGCCCGGGTGGGCAGCGCGTCGCCGCGCAGGCTCCAGTACCGGGTGCCCGTCTCGCCGTCGGCGTCCGCCCGCACGAACGACAGCACCAGCTCCCGCATCTCGTCCTGCGACGCGGGGTCGTGCCACAGGGATCGCACGATCTCCTCGACGCGCCGATCCGCGTCCTCGGCGAGCACACGCTCCGCCGGACGGACCAGGCGGTAGGCGAGCGCGTCCAGCGTCATGATGTGCGGCTGAGCGGCCGCCGGCAGCCACTCCTCCGCGCGGCGCCGGAGATCCGCGGCTGCGGCGCCGTTGAACGCGAGCATGAGGATCTCGTCGGGCCGCACGCCGCGTCGCTCGATCAGGTGGGCGGCGCGGGCGATCATGGTCGTGGTCTTCCCGCTCCCGGCGCGGGCCTCGACGAGCGCATGCCCGTGGGTCGTGCCGATCACGGCCGCCTGTTCGGGAGTGGGCCGGAATTCGGGATGCTCCTCGCGGGCCCACTCGAGAACGGCGTCCGCGACCGATGCCTCCGGCGGCGGTGCGGGCCTCGTGCCCGGCGGCGGTGCGGGCGTCGCGCCCGACATCGATCTCCGCACGCCGGCGAGCAGGCTGCTGTCACGGAACGTGCGCGCCTTGGCGATCGTCGCAGCGGAGTCCTTCGCGACACGGGCGACGTTCTCGGGCAGCGCCCGCCACTGCCGCTCGGTCATGGCGGCGCGCAGGTCGGTCAGCAGCTCGCGCTCGACGTCCGAACGCGCGGCGGCGACGTGATCGGCGATCACGGAGGGCAGGAACCACGTCCGGTACCACGCGGACTTCTCGTCGTAGTCCCGCCATGTCGCGAGCAGGGCGCGAAGCACCACCACCGACCTCGGCGCGGGAGCGGGTGCTGTGCCGCCGCTCGCGGCGCGTCGTGTCGTGCTCGTCATTCCTCGGTCAAGCCTACTGACGCACTGGGTAGCATCTGGCTATGCCCGCTGCCCGGATCCTGCCGTCCGTCGACCCCGGCCCCGGCCGCACGCGACTGTGGTGGGAGATCGGCATCGTGCTCGCGCTCGGCCTCGGGCAGTCGGCGATCTACTCGATCGTGCAGCTCGCGTACCGACTCACCGACAGCACTCCCCTGGCCGATCAGACGACCACGCTGAACCCGTCGCGCAGCGACAGGGAGGCCTTCGACCTCATCTACCAGCTGCTCTCGATCGGGTTCGCGATCGTGCCGGTCCTGCTGGTCTGCTTCCTGCTCTGGCGTTCCCAGCGCCCGCACCTGCAGGCGCTGGGCCTGGACGGCCGGCGCTACGGGCGTGACACCGGCTGGGGCGCCCTGCTCGTGCTGGCCATCGGCATCCCCGGTATCGGCCTGTACCTGCTCGGACGCGCCCGGGGGCTGTTCGTCGCCGTCGACCCGGGTGGGCTCGCCGCGCACTGGTGGACGGTGCCGATCCTGCTGCTCTCGGCCGCTCGCGCCTCGATCCAGGAGGAGTTCGTGGTGCTCGGCTACCTGTTCGCCCGGCTGCGGCAGCTGGGCTGGGGAACCTGGCCGATCATCGTCGCCACCAGCGCGCTGCGCGCCAGCTACCACCTGTACCAGGGGCCGGGCGCGTTCATCGGCAACTTCGCGATGGGGATGCTGTTCGGCTGGCTCTTCGCCCGCACCGGACGCCTCATGCCGTTCCTGGTCGCCCACTTCCTCATCGACGCCGCAGCGTTCGTCGGCTATCCGTGGGCGGCCGCGATGTGGCCGGCCCTCTTCGGTCTGCCCGGCTAGCGCCGTCGCGGTCAGCGGGTGACGACGATCGAGACCACGGCCCACACCGCGATCACCAGCAGGGCGCCGAGAGCGGGCCAGTCCCAGCTGCGGCGGATCGGAGCATCGGCATCCTTCCGCGCCGCCTTCCAGCGCGAGCGGATGTCGGCGAGCTCCCGCACGCCGGACGGGGGCTTCACCCCCTCCACGTCCCGCTCGCGGGCGGTCTGCCGACGCGGGCGGGATCGTGCGGGACCGCCCATCGCAGTGGCCTTCGACCCGTCGTCGAGCGAGAACTCCAGCTGCCAGTGGAAGTCGACGTCCTTCACGTGCGCCCAGCCGAAGCTGATCCGGCGCAGCAGGTTCTGCATCCGCACGCCGCGCTCGTCCAGACGCAGCAGTGAGGCCGCGGACGCCGCGTAGACCACCCACAGCGCCAGCAGCACCCAGGGAGCGAGCAGCATCATCTGCCCGAAACCGGCGCGCACGGCCGCGTCGATGAGCAGGTACGCGACCACGAGCGTCGAGATCGCGAGGAAGACGAGTCCCGTCCACGCACGGTAGGTGCGCGGACGGGACTCGTTCGTCTCCTTGTCAGGAGAGCTCACAGGCCGCCCCCGCCGAGCTGGATGGAGGCTCCCGGGATGGCTTCGAGCAGACGCTGCGTGTACTCCTGCTGCGGGTTCGCGAAGATCTCGTCGACGCTCCCCTTCTCGACCAGCTTGCCCTTCTCCATCACGGCCACCAGGTCGCTGGAGACACGCACCACCGCGAGATCGTGCGTGATGAACAGATAGGTCAGCTGCAGTTCGCTCTGCAGCTCGGCGAGCAGCTTGAGGATCTGCGCCTGCACCAGCACGTCGAGGGCCGAGACGGCCTCGTCGAGAACGACCACGTCGGGCTTGAGCGCCAGGGCGCGCGCGATCGCCACGCGCTGACGCTGACCGCCGGACAGCTCGTTCGGGTAGCGGGAGACGACCTCGCTCGGCAGCGCGACCTGCTCCAGCAGCTCGAGCACGCGCTCGCGCCGCGAGGACTGATCGCCCACGCCGTGCACGACCATCGGCTCGGCGATGGTGTTGCCGATGTTGCGCAACGGATCCATCGACCCGTACGGGTCCTGGAACACCGGTTGCATCCGACGGCGCAGCGCGAACGCCTGCGCGTTCGACAGGTGCGACACGTCCTCGCCCGCGACCTCGATGGTGCCGGAGGTGACGGACTCGAGCTTGAGCACCATCCGCGCGACCGTGGTCTTGCCCGAACCCGACTCGCCCACGAGCGCCAGCGTCTTGCCCCGGGGGATGTCGAAGCTGACGTCGTCGACCGCGCGGAACAGCTCGCTGCGGAAACCGCCCTGACGGATCTTGAAGTCCTTCGTCAGCCCCGCCACGCGCACCATGGTGGGTGCGTCGGCGAGCGACTCCTCGGGCTGGATGCCGTGCTCGGTCACCTCGGCCTGGATCCGCTGCGAGGCGATGCTCGGAGCGGCCGCGACCAGGCGCTTGGTGTACGGATGCCGTGGGTCCTCCAGGATCTCGCGGCTGGGGCCGGCCTCGACGATCTCGCCCTGGTTCATCACGATGATCCGGGAGGCGCGCTCGGCGGCGAGTCCCAGATCGTGCGTGATGAGCAGCACCGAGGTGCCGCGGTCGCGCGTGAGGCTCGCCATGTGGTCGAGGATCACGCGCTGCACGGTCACGTCCAGCGCGGAGGTGGGCTCGTCGGCGATGAGCAGACGCGGGTCCGCCGCGAGGCCGATGCCGATCAGCGCACGCTGGCGCATGCCTCCCGAGAACTGATGCGGGAACTGGTGCAGGCGCCGCTCGGCATCCGCCAGACCCGCCTGCTGCAGCACCTCGATCGCGCGGCGCTTGACCTCGGCCCTGCCCTGGGCGATGCCGTTGGCGCGGATCGCCTCCTTGACCTGGAAGCCGATGCTCCACACCGGGTTGAGGTTCGACATCGGGTCCTGCGGGACGAAGCCGATGTCCCGCCCGCGCAGGTGCTCCATCTCACGGCGGCCGAGCTTGGTCAGCTCGCGTCCGTCCATGACGATCGACCCGCCCGTCACCTTGCCGGTGCCGGGGAGCAGGTTGACGATGGCCGCCGCGGTGGTGGACTTGCCGGAACCCGACTCCCCCACGATCGCCACGGTCTCGCCGGGGAAGATGTCGAAGCTCACGCCGTGCAGCACCTCGCGCACGCCGTGCTGGCCGCGAAAGGCGACCTTCAGGTCGCGGATGCTGACCAGCGGCTCCTGATCGATCGAAGCGTTCATCGGGTGGCCCTCGCCTTCGGGTCCATGGCGTCTCGGAGGAGCTCGCCCAGCACGACGAAGGACAGCACGGCCGTCGTCAGTGCGATCGACGGGTAGATCAGTGACATCGGGGCGACCCGCAGCGTCGATTGAGCGCGACTGATGTCGGCACCCCAGGACATCGTCTCCGTGCCGAGGCCGACACCGAGGAACGCCAGGGTGGACTCCGCCACGATGCCGCCCGCGAGCGCGAGCGTGCCGAGCACGATCAGCGGCGCGATGGCGTTGGGCACGACGTGAGCCATCAGGGTGCTGAACTTCGAGCGCCCGACGGCCTTGGACGCCGTGATGAACTCCGCCTGCCGCACCCGCATCACCTCGGCGCGGACCACGCGAGCGGTGGCCGCCCACGCGAACCCTCCGATCGCGAGCGACAGCGTGAACACGTTGCGGTACTTCTCGAACACCGTCATCACGACCACGGCGGCCAGGATGTAGGGGATCGAGAAGAACATGTCACCGATGCGCGAGAGCAGCGAGTCGACCCAGCCGCCGTAGTAGCCGGCGATCGTGCCCATGATCCATCCGATGCCCGAACCGATGATGGTGGACAGCAGACCCACGCTCAGCGAGGTGCTCGCGCCGTGCACGATGCGGGAGAACACGTCGCAGCCCTGGAATGTGAAGCCCAGGATGTGATCGCCCGTCGGCCCCTTGTTGGAGTTCTCCAGCAGGCACTGGTTGTCCGGAGGCACCTGCGTGAACAGGGTCGGCCACACGGCCATCAGCAGCAGCAGCGCCACGAACCCCAACGAGATCCAGAACAGCGGGCGGCGGCGCAGGTCGTACCAGGCATCGCGCCACAGATTGGAGGGCTTGCCGCTGACGCGCACGGCGTCGGTGGGCGGCTGCTCCGTGGTGACGGGGGCGACATAGCGCCGGGACAGCGGGTCAGACATAGCGGATCCTCGGATCGAGCAGCCCGTACAGCAGGTCGACGAGCAGGTTCACCAGCACGTACAGCACGACGAAGATCGTGACGAACGAGACGATGGTCGGGCCCTCATGCTGCAGGATGGCGCGGAAAAGGGTGTTTCCGACGCCGGGGATGTTGAAGATGAACTCGGTGACGGTCGCGCCGACCAGCAGCACGCCGAAGTTGGTCGCGGAGTTCGTGATCACCGGGATCAGCGAGTTGCGGATCACGTGCACGGGAAGGACGCGGTACTGCGGGAGGCCCTTGCTGTAGGCGGTGCGCACCCAGTCCTGGTTCATGGTCTCGATGACGGAGCCGCGCATGAGCCGCATGCTGGTGGCGTACAGGCTGAGGCCCAGCACGATGGCGGGCAGCCACATGTCCCCCCAGCCGTTCTGACCGCCGACCGTCGGCCGGAACCAGCCCAACTGGATCGCCAGGAAGTACTGGGCGAGGAAGCACATCACGAAGATGGGCATCGACAGGAAGACCAGCGCGATGATCAGGGCGACGTTGTCGGAGACCTTCCCCTTGCGCAGCGCCGAGAACGTGCCGACGATGATCGACAGCAGGAACTCGATGCCGATCGACAGCACCGCCAGGCGGCCGGTCACCGGCAGAGTGCGGGCCAGCACGTCGTTGACGGACTGGCCGGAGAAGGTGGTGCCCATGTCACCGCGGACGAGCCCCGACATGTAGTAGTAGTACTGCACGATGAAGGGCTGATCCAGGTGGTACTGGGCGCGGATCGCGTCCAGCAGCTGCTGGCTGGGCTGCTTGTCGCCGAAGAGCGCGGCGATCGGGTCGCCTGGCATGGCGAACACCAGGGCGTAGATCAGCAGCGTGGATCCCAGGAAGACGGGGATCAGCTGCAGGATACGGCGGACGATGTAAGAGAACATCCACTCTCGATTCGTGCGGACGATGCACTCCGTGGGTACGCCGTGAGGCGACGACGTTCACGTCGCCGCCTCACGGTCAGCCCTGCGGAGCCTTACTTCGTCTTGTCCTTGGTGATGTCTTCGAACAGCGGCACGGAGTTCCAGCCGAACTTCACGTTGTGCACGCTCTCACCGAAACCACCGATGGAGTTCTGGTACCACAGCGGGATCGCCGGGAGGTCCTTCACGAGGATCTCCTGAACCTGGGTGTACTTCTTGACCGAGTCCGCCGGGGTGTCAGCGGATGCGCCCTCTGCGAGGAGCTTGTCGACCTCGGGGTTGGTGTAGTCGCCGTCGTTGGACGAGGCGCCCGTCGAGTAGAGCGGGAACAGGAAGTTGTACACACCCGGGTAGTCGGCCTGCCAGCCCGAACGGGCCGCGGTCTTGAAGGTGCGCTTGCCGTCGGCGTCCTTGGCGTTGATCGCCGCGCGCAGCGTGGCGAAGTCGACGTACGAGGCGCCGGCGGCATCGATGCCGAGCGTGTTCTTCAGCGAGTTGGCGACGGCCTCGACCCAAGCCTGGTGCGGGCCGTTGGCGTTGTAGGCGATCTCGAACTTGCCCGACCACGGCGAGATCTTGTCGGCCTCGGCCCACAGCTTCTTCGCCTCCTTCGGGTCGTACTTCAGCGCGTCGCCACCCTTGAGGCTCTTCTGGTAGCCGTCGAGTGCGGGCGAGGTGAAGTCGGTCGCGGGGACGCGCGTGTCGTTGAAGATCGTCTTGGTGATCGACTCGCGGTCGATCGCCATCGACATCGCCGCGCGACGCAGCTTGCCCTCGTCGCCGGAGAAGTGCTCGATCCACTCGCCGATCGTGAACGACTGGAAGATCGCGGCGGGCTGGTTGACCGCGCGGTCGCCGAGGTCGCTCTGGAACGTCGCGATCGAGGCATCCGGGATGCTGTCGATGACGTCCAGGTTGCCGCCCAGCAGGTCGGCGTAGGCCGCGTCGTACGAGGTGTAGAACTTCAGGGTCAGACCGCCGTTGGCGAGCTTGCGCACACCCTTGTAGTCAGGGTTCTTGACCAGGTCGATCTGCACGTCGTGCTGCCAGGCACCGTCGCCGGCCAGCTTGTAGGGCCCGTTGCCGATCGGGTTCTCGCCGAACTTCGCCATGTCGGTGAACGCGACATCGGGAAGCGGGTAGAACGCGGAGTAGCCGAGGCGGGTCGCGAAGTCGGCGGCCACCGGGCTGGTCAGCTTGATGGTGAACTCGGTGTCGCTGACCTTCTTCAGACCGGTGAGCTCGGAGTCAGCTTCGGCGTTGAAGCCCTCGATGTCAGCGAACCACGACTGATTCAGCTGCTTGTTGGAGAACAGCGCCCCGTAGTTCCAGGCCTTGATGAAGTTGTCGGCCTTGACGTCGCTGCCATCGGTGAACTTCATGCCCTTCTTCAGGGTCACAGTCAGCTCGTCGGGTGCGGTGACCTCGATCTTGTCGGCCATGTCGTTGACGAGCTTGCCGCTGCCGTCGTAGTAGGCCAGACCCGCGAAGATCGAGTCGAGGATCTTGCCTCCACCGACCTCGTTGGTGTTGGTCGGGATCAGCGGGTTCTCGGGCTCGGAACCGCTCGCCGTGATGATGGCCTTGGGGTCGGTGTTGCCGTTCCCCGTGTCGGCGCTCGGCTTCGGGTTGGAGCCGGACGACGAGCAGCCTGCGAGCACGGTGACGCCCGCGACCAGAACTGCCGCACTGGCGAGTGCGATCTTGTTGCGCTTCACTTCGTGTCCTCCTATGGACTTCAGAGCGTGACGCCATCCTCAGCTGCAAGGGCGGCGCATGAACCGATCCTAAGACGGACTCCCACGAAGGACCCGCTCCGTGAGGCAAGCGTTATGACGTCTTAACCGAATCACCCCGCCGCCGGAACCGGCGACGGGGTGATCACGAGGGAGCGCTCTCAGGCGAACGCCTCGATCGGCGGGCAGGCGCACACCAGATTGCGGTCTCCGTACGCCTGATCGATGCGGCGCACCGGCGGCCAGTACTTCGTCGCGACCAGCGCGTGCACGGGGTATGCGGCCTCTTCGCGCGTGTACGCGTGAGTCCACTCCCCCGCGATGAGCGACGCGGCTGTGTGCGGTGCGTTCACGAGCGGGTTGTCGTCCGCCGGCCAGCGCCCGGCGGCCACGGCATCCGCCTCGGCCTTGATCATGATCATCGCCTCGATGAACCGCTCCAGCTCGCCCAGGTCCTCCGACTCCGTCGGCTCGACCATGAGCGTGCCCGCGACGGGGAACGACATGGTCGGCGCGTGGAAGCCGAAGTCGATGAGACGCTTGGCGACGTCGTCGACGCTGATGCCGGTGGCCTCCTTGAGCGGACGCAGGTCCAGGATGCACTCGTGGGCGACGCGGCCGTTCTCACCGGTGTAGAGCACCGGGTAGTGGTCGGCCAGGCGCGCGGCGATGTAGTTCGCCGACAGCACGGCTGCGGCCGTGGCGTTGCGCAGGCCGTCCGCACCCATCATGCGCACATACGCCCAGGAGATCGGCAGCACGCCCGCCGAGCCGTACGGCGCAGCGGAGACGGGACCGCCCTCGAACACGTATCCGCCCGCGTGCACGTCCTTCTGCGCCTGCGGGTGGCCGGGCAGGTGCGGCGCGAGGTGCGCCTTGGCCGCCACCGGGCCGATACCAGGTCCGCCGCCGCCGTGCGGGATGGCGAACGTCTTGTGCAGGTTCAGGTGCGAGACGTCGCCGCCCAGGTCGCCGAAGCGGGCGTATCCGAGCAGCGCGTTGAGGTTGGCGCCGTCGACGTACACCTGGCCACCGGCATCGTGCACGGCGGAGGTGATCTCGACGACCTGCTCCTCGTACACGCCGTGCGTGGACGGGTAGGTGATCATCAGTGCGGCGAGGCTCTCGGCGTGCTGCTCGATCTTGGCGCGCAGGTCGCCCAGGTCGACGTTGCCGAGCTCGTCGGTCGCCACGACGACGACCTTCATGCCCGCGAGCACGGCGGATGCCGCGTTCGTGCCGTGCGCCGACGACGGGATGAGGCACACGGTGCGGTGCTCGTCGCCGTTGGCGTGGTGGTAGCCGCGGATCGCGAGCAGGCCGGCGAGCTCGCCCTGGGAGCCGGCGTTCGGCTGCAGGGAGACAGCGTCGTAGCCGGTCACCTCGGCGAGCCACGCCTCGAGCTGGTCGATCATGGCGAGCGAGCCCTCGACGTCGTCCGCCGGGGCGAACGGGTGCAGCTGGGCGAACTCGGGCCAGGTGATGGCCGCCATCTCGGTGGCCGCGTTGAGCTTCATCGTGCACGAGCCCAGCGGGATCATGCCGCGGTCGAGCGCGTAGTCGCGGTCGGCGAGCTGCTTGAGGTAGCGCATCATGGCCGTCTCGGAGCGGTGCGCGTGGAACACCGGGTGCGTGAGGTACTCGCCCTCGCGCAGCAGCGCCGTGGGCAGCGCGCCCGTGGACCCGCCGTCGACGCGCCCGAACACGCGCTCCTCCTTGCCGCCGAACAGCACCGCGACCCGGTGCAGGTCGGTGACGGTGGTGGTCTCGTCGACCGCGATGCCGACGGTGTCGGCGTCCACCAGGCGCAGCAGGATGCCTGCCTGATGCGCCTTCTCGACCAGCGCGGCGGCGCCACCCGCCACCCGCACGTTCAGGGTGTCGAAGAACGCGTCGTGCACGACCTCGGCACCGGCCTCGACGAGCCAGTCGCGCAGGAGTGCGGCATTCGCGGCGACGTCGCGCGCGATCGCGCGCAGGCCGTCGGGGCCGTGGTAGACCGCGTACATCGAGGCCATGACGGCCAGCAGCACCTGCGCGGTGCAGATGTTCGAGGTGGCCTTCTCACGGCGGATGTGCTGCTCGCGGGTCTGCAGGGCGAGACGATAGGCCGGGTAGCCCACGGCATCCTGAGAGACGCCGACGAGGCGACCGGGCAGCTGACGCTCGAGGCCCGCGCGCACGGCCATGTAGCCGGCATGCGGTCCGCCGAAGCCCATCGGCACGCCGAAGCGCTGCGTGGTGCCCACGGCGACATCGGCGCCGAGCGAACCAGGCGAGCGGAGCAGCGTGAGGCCGAGCAGATCAGCCGCGACCACGGCGATGCCGCCGGCCAAGTGCGCTGCGTCGATCACGGCGGCCGGGTCCCAGACGCGCCCGGAGGCACCCGGGTACTGCACGAACACGCCGAACAGCTCGGCGGGCAGCTCCTCGCCCGCGGCGAGGTCGCGCTCGACCAGCTGGATGCCGACGGCGGCCGCGCGGGTCGCCAGCAGCGCCTTGGTCTGCGGAAGGGCGTCGGTGTCGACGACGAACACGTCGGTCTTCGCCTTCGAGGCGCGCCGCGCCAGCAGCATCCCCTCGGCGACCGCGGTCGACTCGTCGAGCATCGACGCGTTGGCCGTCGAGAGCCCGGTGAGGTCGGACACCATGGTCTGGAAGTTGATCAGAGCCTCCAGGCGGCCCTGCGAGATCTCCGGCTGATACGGCGTGTACGCGGTGTACCAGGACGGGTTCTCGAGCACGTTGCGCTGGATCACCGAGGGCGTGAAGGTGCCGTAGTAGCCGAGGCCGATCATGGCCCGGTTCACGGTGTTGCGGTTCGCGAGCGAGCGCAGCTCCGCGAGCGCCTCGGCCTCGCTGGCGGCGCCCGGGATGGCGGATGTGGGCGCAGGGGTGAAGATCGACGCGGGCACGGCCTGGCGCATCAGCGCCTCGACCGGGCTCCAGTCGGCCAGCTCGGAGGTGACCCCGAGCGCATCGAGCATCTGCCGCTGCGCATCGGAGGTCGTCCCGATATGACGGTCTGCGAAGGAGACCACTCTCAGCCCTCCGTGATCGCGGTGTAGCCGTCGCGGTCGAGCAGACCGTCGAGGGCGCCGTCGGCGACCTCGACCTTGATCATCCACGCGTCCTCGAAGGGCGAGGAGTTGACCAGCGACGGGTCGTCGACGATGGCCTGGTTGACCTCGACGACGGTGCCGGCGACGGGCGCGTACAGCTCGGAGACCGACTTGGTGGACTCGGCCTCGCCGAAGACGTCGCCGCTGCTCAGCTCGGTGCCGACCGCGGGCAGCTCGACGAAGACGATGTCACCGAGGGCGTCGGCGGCGTAGTCGGTGATGCCGACGGTCGCGACGGAGCCCTCCAGGGCGACCCACTCGTGCTCTTCGCTGTACTTGAGGGTGGTCAGATCGGTCATTTCTTCCTCCGGTAGAAAGGCAGGGCGGTCACGGTCGCGGGGATCTTCGTCCCGCGCACATCAAGGAATACTGCGGTTCCCTCCTCGGCGGAAGAGGGGTCGACGAAGGCCATCGCGATGGGGTGGCCGAGCGTCGGGCTGAGGGCGCCGCTGGTGATCTCGCCGAGGGTCGCACCCTCGGCATCCACCACGGCGTAGCCGGCACGGCCGGCGCGACGGCCCTCGGCCTGCAGGCCGACGAGCACGGGTGCGCCCTCGGCGGGCGTCACGGCGCCCTGCCCGACGAAGCGCTCCTTGTCGGTCACGACCACGCGGCCGAGCCCGGCCTGCGCGGGCTTGATCTCGCGGTTCAGCTCGTGGCCGTACAGCGGCATGCCCGCCTCGAGGCGCAGCGTGTCGCGGGAGGCGAGGCCGCAGGGCACGAGGCCCTTCGACTCACCGGCGGACAGCACGGCGTCCCAGAGCGACTCCGCGTCGGCGGCGGCCACCAGCAGCTCGAAGCCGTCCTCGCCGGTGTACCCGGTGCGGGCGAGCAGCAGCGGCTTGCCGTTCCACGTGGCGTCGGCCCAGGCGTAGTACTTCTGCTCGGCCCAGGGGATCGAGACCTCGCCGATGCCGGCGACCTCGGTGAGGATCTGCTCGGCGGCGGGGCCCTGCACCGCGATCAGCGCGTAGTCGTCGGAGACGTCGACCGTCTCGACGTCGAACCCGTCGGTGCGGGCGAGCAGCGCCTCGCGCACAGCATCCCGGTTGCCCGCGTTGGAGATGATCAGGAAGTCGTCGTCGCCGAGGCGGTAGACGATCACGTCGTCGATGATGCCGCCGTCCTCGGCGAGCAGCAGCGAGTACTTCGCCTTGCCCACGGTCATCGCCGACAGGCGGCCCGCGAGCGAGTAGTCCAGGTACGCGGCGGCGTCGGCACCGCGTACGGTGAACTCGGCCATGTGCGAGATGTCGAAGATCCCGGCGGCCTCGCGCACGGCGTGGTGCTCGGCGAGGTCGGAGGTGTAGCGCACCGGCATCTGCCAGCCGCCGAAATCGGTGAAGGAGGCGCCGAGCGCCTCATGGCGCGCACGGAGCGGGGTGTAACGGGGTTCGGTCACGGAGTTCTCCCGGTCGGGTTGCAGGACGACATCATCGGCGTCCTCGGAACTCCCCCTCTGTCATCGGGCCTGAGAGCTTCGCCCACCCTGCGACGGTCTCGGGGACCCATGTCAGGAGAGAGGCTTTCACCGTCGGCGGATGCCGGAGCATCGCTTTTCAGAGCGGCCGGACCAGCACGGTAGGGGTACCTGAGAGATTGGCGGGGAGGCTTGCTCCTTCGGTGTCCGGCTGCGATCACCGGACTCTCCCGCACAGGTCGTTCGGCCTGTATTGAATTGGCTGTTCAGTTAGGCCTCCAGCATAGCGGCACGGCGGCGTGTCCCGCGCCGTTCCGCGGCGGAGTGCGTGCCGTCACCCGGCGACGGGGAGACCCAGGAGACGTGCGCCGTTGCGCCACAGGACGGAGCGCATCCACTCGTCTCCGAGACCGAGGTCGGTGAGGGCGGACAGCTGCCGGGCGTACGGGTAGGGGATGTTCGGGAAGTCCGATCCGAGCACGATGCGCTCCTGCAGCGCTCCGAGGCGCTGGAGGTACCCGTCCGGCCACACCGACGGTCCGTCCAGGAACCCGGTCGCGAACATCGTGGTGTCCAGATGCACGTTCTCGTACTGCTCGGCCAGGTCGGCGAAGGCGTCGTACTCCGGCATCCCCATGTGCGCGATGACGAACGCGAGGTGCGGGTGGCGCGCGAGCACCGCGCCGATGGCGTCCGGTCCGGTGTGCGCACCGGGCAGCGGCCGCGAGCCGGCATGGATGACCACGGGCACGCCGGCACGCTCGAGTGCCGCCCAGGCCGCATCCAGCACCGGATCGTCGGGCGCGAACCCGCCGACCTGGACGTGCACCTTGAACAGCCGCGCACCGGCTTCGAGTGCCTCCGGCACGTAGGACGCCGACTCCGGTTCGGCGAACAGGGTCGCGCAGTGCACCACGTCGCGGTGCGCCGCCGCGAAGCGCCGGTTCCAGTCGTTCAGCCAGGCGGCCATCCCCGGCTTGTGCGGATAGGTCAGGGCCGGTATCGCCCGCATCCCCAGTCCGCGTGCGATGGCGAGCCGAGTGTCGTCGTCGTACCGGTACTGGATGGGCCAGGCGTGGCCGTAGTTCTGCTCGGCGGCGTCGAAGTACGACCAGACCTTGTGCAGCATCCGCTCCGGGAGGAAGTGCACGTGCACGTCGGCGAGCCCGGGGATGCGCAGCGCGGAGAGGTAGGCGGGGACCTCGGCGTCCGTCACGGGCCCTGGTGTGGTGTCGGATGCCGGCATGCCCCCATCCTCTCCCCTAGGCTCGTCGATGTGAGTGGCACGACAGGCGAGCACGACGCGATCCGCGTCGCCGTGTCGACCGTCATCTTCTCGCTGCGCACGGCGCCCGAGGGCGATCGGCTGATGCTGCCGCTGGTGCGGCGCACCCGCGAGCCGCACCTGGGCGCGTGGGCGCTGCCCGGCGGGTGGCTGGATCCGGCCGAGGACCTGGATGCCGCGGCATCCCGCACGCTCGCCGAGACCACCGCGCTGAAGCCGAGCTACCTGGAGCAGCTGTACACGTTCGGCGACGTCGACCGCGCACCCAGCCGCGCGATCTCGATCGTGTACTGGGCTCTGCTGCGATCGGACCTCGTCGATGCGCAGCGCTCGGCGGCGGATGCTCCGGAGAACGTCGAGTGGTTCGACGTCGACGCCATCCCGCCACTGGCCTTCGACCACAACCGCATCGCCGAGTACGCCCTGGACCGGCTGCGCAACAAGGTCGGCTACAGCCGCATCGCGGCGGGCCTGCTGCCCGACGAGTTCACCCTCACCGAGCTGCGCGAGGTGTACGAGGCGGTGCTGGGCCGTCGCCTGGACCCCTCCAACTTCCGCCGCCTGCTGGAGGGGTCGGACGAGCTGGTGCCGACCGAGTCGTTCCGCACCGGCAAGCACCGTCCGGCGCGTCTGTACCGCTACAACGCCACCTCCTGAGCCGTCGCTGCACGGCATCGTCGCGTCATGCCGATTGCACTTCTGGTCAGATCGACATAATCTGATCCCGCACACTAAGCGTCGAAGTGACCAGAAGGCGGCGCCTGATGTCTGAAACCTCTCTGCTCGACCCCTCTGTCGACCACGCGATCCAGGCGATCGTGCTCGGCGGCTCCACGGAGTCGACGTGCACCACCGACCTCGCGGCCGGCCCCTGGGACTTCGACATCCGCCCCGGCTACGGCCCCGGCTCCTCGATGGGCGACGTCATCCCCACGGGTTCGCCGCGCCAGGGCGAGCTGCCCCAGGACTACCGCGATGCCGACGAGGACGAGCTGCACGATCGCATCCGCGCGGCCAAGCTGGCCCTCGGCGAACGCGTCGTGGTGCTCGGCCACTTCTACCAGCGCGAGGAGGTCGTGCGGCACGCCGACTACGTGGGCGACTCCTTCCAGCTCGCGAACGCCGCACTGGAGCATCCGGACGCCGAGGCGATCGTGTTCTGCGGCGTGCACTTCATGGCCGAGACCGCCGACCTTCTCTCCGGCCCCGGGCAGTCCGTGATCCTGCCGAACCTCGCCGCGGGCTGCTCGATGGCCGACATGGCCGACATCGACCAGGTGGAGGACTGCTGGGAGCAGCTCGCCGACGTCTACGGCCCGCTGGACGTCGCCGACGACGAGGGCTTCGTGCCCGTGATCCCGGTCACCTATATGAACTCCTCCGCCGCCATCAAGGGTTTCGTCGGGCGGCACGGCGGCATCGTCTGCACCTCCTCGAACGCCGCGACCGTGCTGGAGTGGGCGTTCGCCCGCGGCCGTCGCGTGCTGTTCTTCCCCGACCAGCACCTGGGCCGCAACACCGCCAAGGCGATGGGCGTGGAGCTGGAGCGGATGCCGATGTGGAACCCGCGACGGCCGCTCGGCGGCTCGACCGCCGGCGAGCTGCAGGATGCCCGAGTCATCCTGTGGCACGGCTTCTGCTCGGTGCACCGCCGCTTCAGCGTCGACCAGATCGAGAAGGCCCGCGCCGAGCACACGGGCGTGCGCGTGATCGTCCACCCGGAATGCCCGATGGAGGTCGTCGACGCCGCGGACGAGGCGGGCTCCACGGACTACATCCGCAAGGCGATCGCCGCCGCCACGGAGCCCACCGTCTTCGCGATCGGCACCGAGATCAACCTCGTCCGGCGGCTCGCCGCCCAGTTCCCGCAGCACGAGATCTTCTGCCTCGATCCCGTCGTCTGCCCGTGCTCGACCATGTACCGCATCCACCCCGGCTACCTCGCGTGGGTGCTGGAGGAGCTGGTCGGCGGGCGCGTGGTCAACCGCATCCGCGTCTCGGACGATGTCGCGGCTCCGGCCCGGGTGGCGCTGGAGCGGATGCTGGCGGCGAAGCCGCGATGAAGGTCCTGATCGCAGGCGCGGGCATCGCGGGACTGACCGCGGCGCTGCGCGCGGATGCCCTCGGCCACGACGTCGAGGTGCTCGTGAAGGGCGCCCTCGGCGACGGCTGCACCGCGCACGCGCAGGGCGGCATCGCCGGCGAGTACGGGCCGGGCGACTCGCCTGCGCTGCACGCTCTGGACACCATGCACGCGGGTGACGGACACGGGGATCCGGTCGCGATCGCGGCTCTGGTCGACGGCGCGATCGCTGCCCTGGACGCGCTGGTCGCGGCGGGCGTGCCCTTCGACCGCGCCTCTGACGGCTCGGTCGCCCGGGGCCTGGAAGCCGCGCACAGTCTGCCGCGCATCGCGCACGCCGGCGGCGACGCGACCGGGAAGGCGATCTCCGACGCGCTCGTCTCCCGGGTGCGCGCGAGCGCCGTGCAGGTGCGGGAGGGCGCGTTCGCCGCGGACCTGCTGACGGCGGGCGGCCGCGTGCGCGGCATCCGCCTGCTGAGCGGTGAGGAGCTCGAAGCGGATGCCGTGGTGCTCGCGACCGGCGGCGCCGGACGCGTGTACCCGTTCACCACCAACCCGTCCGGCACCACGGGCGACGGGATCGCGATGGCGCTGCGCGCCGGGGCATCCGTCGCCGATCTGGAGTTCGTGCAGTTCCACCCGACCGTGCTGTCCGGTCACGAGCCGTTCCTCGTCTCCGAGGCCGTGCGCGGTGCGGGTGCGGTGCTGCGGGATGCCGAAGGACGGCGCTTCATGGTCGACGAGCATGCGGATGCCGAGCTCGCACCGCGCGACGTCGTCGCGCGCGCCGTCGCACGCCAGGCGCTCACGCAGGGCTCCCCCGTCGTGCTCGACGCGACCGGCGTGCACGACCTCGCCGCGCACTTCCCGACGATCGACGCGGAGCTGCGCTCCCGCGGGATCGACTGGACCCGTGAACCCGTGCCCGTCTCCCCCGCAGCGCACTACCTGATGGGCGGCGTCGTCACCGACGTCGACGGCCGCACGACCCTGCCCGGCCTCTGGGCCGTCGGCGAGACGGCGCGGACCGGCGTGCACGGCGCGAACCGCCTCGCCTCCAACTCGCTGCTCGAGGGCGCCGTGTTCGGCGCGCGCCTCGCCGAGGCACTCACATCCGCTTCCGACGCGCAGCTTCCGCCAGATCCCGGCATCCCAGGACGGTCCAGGTATCAACTTCTGCCGTTTGACTCAGATCATTCCGGCAGATCTTGCGACCTGGACGGTCCTTCGTTCGCCCGGACGGCTCTGCAGCGGCTGATGTGGGAGAAGGTCGGGCTGCTCCGCGACGACGAGGGGCTCGCGGATGCCGTGCGCACCCTGCACGCGTGGGAGGCGCCCGCGCCGCGCACGCCGGTCGAGCAGGAGGACGCGAACCTGCTCGTGGTCGCGCGGGCCGTGGCATGCGCCGCACTCGCCCGCACGGATTCGCTCGGCGCGCACTTCCGGCTCTCCCCTGCCCTGACCGCTCCCGCACCGACCCCGTCCGCCCTGATCGGAGCCGCATGATCACCCCCGCCACCCTGCACCGCACCGTCAGCGCGGCTCTGGAGGAGGATGCCCCGTGGGGCGACATCACCAGCACCGCGCTGCTGCCGGCAGGGGCGCAGGCCACGGCCGATCTCATCGCCCGCGAGCCAGGCGTCTTCAGCGGCGGCGAGGTGTTCGCAGCCGCGTTCGCGCTGACCGATCCGAGCATCCGGGTCGATCTGCACGTCGCCGATGGCGATCGCTTCGAGGCCGGCGATGCGCTGGCATCCGTGTCGGGTCCGGCGCGCGGCATCCTCACCGCCGAGCGCGTCGCGCTCAACTTCACCCAGCGGATGAGCGGCATCGCGACGCTCACGGCCGCCTACGTCGACGCCGTCGATGGGACCGGTGCACGGATCGCCGACACGCGCAAGACCACCCCGGGGCTGCGGGAGTTCGAGCGGCATGCCGTTGTCAGCGGCGGCGGCAGCAACCACCGCCGGTCGCTGTCGGATGCCGTGATGGCGAAGGACAACCACCTGGAGCTGCTGCGTCAGAGCGGGCAGGATCTGGCCACAGCCCTGCGCGAAGCGCTCTCCCGCCTGCCGCACACCACGCACGTGGTGGTCGAGGTCGACCGCCTGGATCAGATCGACGCGGTGGTGGCGGGCGGTGCCGACACCGTGCTGCTCGACAACTTCCCCCTCGACGATCTGCGCACGGCCGTCGGCCTGCTCGCGGGTCGTGCGACCGCCGAGGCATCGGGCGGCGTGACCCTCCACACCGTGCGCGGCATCGCCGAGACCGGCGTGCAGGTGATCTCGGTGGGCGCGCTGACCCACTCCGCACGCGCTCTGGATCTCGGGCTCGACCTGCGGATGCGGTGATGCTGTATCTCGACCACGCCGCGACCTCGCCGGTGCGCCCCGAGGTGCTGGAGGCGATGCGCCCGTACCTGACGGACGTCTTCGGCAACCCGTCGAGCCATCACACGGCCGGCGAGGCGGCGGCGGATGCCCTGGAGGGCGCCCGCGCGCGAGTCGCGGCCGCCCTGGGCATGCGCGCGAACGATGTGGTCTTCACCTCGGGCGGCACCGAGGCGAACAATTCGGGTGTGAAGGGCATCGCGCTGGGCGCCCTCGACGCGGACCCGCACCGCCGGCACCTGATCACCACTCCGATCGAGCACGAGTCGGTGCTGGAATCCGCCCGCTACCTGGAGCGGTTCCACGGCGTGGACGTGACGCTGCTCCCCGTGTCCGAGAGCGGCGTCGTCGATCCCGATGACCTCGCCGCGGCGCTGCGCCCGGAGACGGCGCTCATCTCGATCGCGCACGCCAACAACGAGATCGGGACGGTGCAGGACATCGCCGCACTGGCAGCCGTCGCGCGGGCGCAACGCGTTCCGCTGCACGTCGATGCGGTGCAGTCGGCGGGGTGGCTGGATCTGCGGATGCTGGGTCAGGATGCCGGAGTCGCGGCGATCTCGATCGCCGGGCACAAGCTCGGCGCGCCCAAGGGCACCGGCGCCCTGGGGGTGCGCGCGCGAGTCCCCCTGGAACCGCTGCTGCACGGCGGCGGCCAGGAGCGCGGTCGGCGCAGCGGCACCGAGAACGTCGCGGGAGCCGTCGCACTGGCGACCGCCCTCGAGCTCGCCGAGGCGGAGCGCGCGGCGTCGTCCGCCGCGGTCACGGACGCGACGCGCGCTTTCATCGCCGGTGTGCTGGGGGCCGTCCCGCAGGCGCGCCTGACCGGGCATCCGACCCGCCGCCTGCCGGGCACGGCGAGCTTCACGTTCGGGGGCGTCAGCGGCGAGTCCGTGCTGCTGGAGCTCGAGCGACGCGGCGTGATCAGCTCCAGCGGATCCGCGTGCGCGGCCGGCTCCGACGAACCCTCGCACGTGCTGGTGGCGTGCGGCATCGACCCGCTGGTCGCGCAGACCTCGGTGCGGTTCACCTTCGGGCGCACTCCGCTGCCCGAGGGCGCGCCGGCGCAGCTCGCGGCGCTGATCGCAGCATCCGTAGCCGCGGTCGCGCACGCCTGAGCCGCGGTCGCGCACGCCTGAGCCGAGCACTTCCCGCGGACTTGTGCACCTCCCGCGGACGAATCACGGGAATCCATCCGCACCAAGCGCACTTCTCCGCGCGAAGCGCGCACCCCCGACATCCGGAAACCCACCCGCCTGCGAAAAAGTAGGATCGGGGTCGTGCATCCGCTCGTCACCATGATCGTCCCGGGGCGCGACATCGCCTCGTTCGCACCCGCCGCGATCGCATCGCTGCGAGCGCAGAGCATGCCGCGGTGGCGGGCGCTCCTCATCGACGACGGCTCGATCGACGGCACCGGAGCCGTGTTCGCCGACGCGGCGGCGTCCGACGACCGCTTCGAGGTGCTGCATCACGTGGAGGCCAGGGGCCTGGGCGCGGCCCGCAACATCGGACTGGATCGCGTCGACACCCCGTTCGTGGGGTTCCTGGATGCCGACGACGAGCTCACCCCGGCGGCGATCGCCCTGTGGCTCGGCGCGCTCGACGAGTCGGGCAGCGACTTCGTCGCCGGCGCATACGTGCGCAATCGCGCGAACGGCACCGGATATCTTCCCGGGCGCGTGCAGCCGTGGGTGGCGAAGGCCACCTCGCCGCGGCGCCTCGGCGTCACCCTCGCCGAGCACCCGGACGCCTCCGCGAACATCGTCGCGTGGTCCAAGCTCAGCCGCACGAGCCTCTGGGAGGGCCTGCGTTTTCCCGAGAACGTCGCCTACGAGGATCAGATCGTCGCGCAGCGGATGTACACCGAGGCGCGGGCGTTCGATGTGATCCCCGACATCGTCGCGCACTGGCGGCTGCGAGCCGACGGCACCTCGATCACGCAGGGCAAGGACCGGATGCCGGTGCTGCGGGACTACCTCGCGGCGCTCCGCGGCGGCATCCGCGTGCTGCACGAAGCCGGCCAGCGCGCGGCCGTCGTCGCCCGCCTGGACCTGATCCTCGCCATGGATCTGCCGCCGCTGCGGCGCATCGCCGCCGAGCATCCCGACCCCGAGTACTCCGCGGCGCTGGCGGCCTTCGAGGCCGAGCTCCAGGCGCTTCCCGAGTTCGCCGAAGCCCGCCCCGACCCCGCCCTCGCCGCCGCACTCGCGTGGTGAGCCCGAACGGAGACGCCGTGACCGACTACCTCGAATCGCTCTTCTCGCTGCACGGCCGCACCGCCGTCGTCACCGGCGGCTCCTCCGGCATCGGCCGCGGCATCGCCACGGCGCTCGCGAAGGCCGGGGCGGCGACCGTGATCGCCGCCAGGGGGCGGGATCGCGTCGAGCGGACCGTGCAGGAGCTGACGGATGCCGGATGCCGCGCCGCCGGCGTCATCGGCGATCTGAGCACCCGCGAGGGCGTCCGGACTCTCGCGGAGGCCGTCGCAGAGCCGTTCGGCGAGCCGGACATCCTGGTGCACTCGGCGGGCATCAACATCCGTCCGCCGATGACCGAGATCACCGATGACGACTGGGATGCCACCCTCACCGTGAACACGCACGCCCCGTTCCTGCTGGGGCAGCGCTTCGCGCCGGGCATGGCCGCGCGCGGGTACGGGCGGATCATCCACATCAGTTCGCAGCAGGCGCATCGCGCGTTCGTGTCCAGCGGCATCTACGGCGTCTCGAAGGGCGCGGTCGAATCCCTCATGCGCTCGGAGGCGGAGGCGTGGGGCGGGACAGGGGTCACGAGCAACACGCTGGTGCCCGGCTTCGTGCTGACTCCGCTGAACGCGCGACTGCAGGAGGATCCCGCGAAGGTCGCCGAGCTCGCGGCGCGCACCATGATCGGCCGCAACGGGCTGCCGGACGACTTCGCCGGCGCCGCCGTGTTCCTGGCCGGAGCGGGGTCGAGCTACGTCACGGGGCACTCGCTGTTCGTGGACGGCGGCCTCTCCGCTCACTGACGGCGCGCGAACGCGCGTCGACCCGCCGCCGCTAAGCCTCCGGGTCGAGGTGCGGTACGTCGGGCACCGGGACGGATGCCGTGAGCGCGCGCACCGCGTCCTCGGCCGCCGAGTCCTTCGGCGCCTGATCGGCGCGCCGCTCCGGCAGGGCGGGAGCGTCGTCCGAGAGCACGTTCGAGGCGGCCATCTGCTGCGCGGCCAGCTCGGTGTACAGCCCGCCCGCGGCGAGCAGCTCGGCGTGCGTCCCGGACTCCACGATGCGGCCGGCCTCGATCACATGAATCATGTCGGCACCCATCACTGTGGAGAGCCGATGCGCGATCGTGAGCACGGTGCGCCCGGCGGCCGCCTGGTCCAGCGCGTGCTGCACCACCCGCTCCGACACGGTGTCCAGGGCGCTGGTCGCCTCATCCAGCAGCAGCACCGGCGGGTCCTTCAGCAGCACGCGGGCGATGGCGATGCGCTGTTTCTCGCCGCCGGAGAGCCGGTAGCCTCGCTCGCCCACGACGGTGTCGTAGCCGTCCTCGAAGCCCGCGATGATGTGGTGGATGTTGGCGGCTGTGCAGGCCGCGATCAGCTCCTCCTCGGTGGCCTCCGGCTTGGCGTAGAGCAGGTTCTCGCGGATGGTCGCGTGGAAGAGGTACGTCTCCTGCGACACGATGCCCACGTCGTCGATGATCGACTTCTGGGTCAGCGTGCGCACGTCCGCACCGCCGAACAGCACCTCGCCTGAGGCCGCGGCGTACATCCGCGGGGCGAGATAGAGGATTGTGGTCTTGCCCGCCCCCGAGGGCCCGACGAACGCGACCTGCTGCCCGGGCTCGGCCACGAACGAGACACCCTGCAGCGTCGCTCGCGCGTCCGGTGCAGCATCCGGATAGCGGAAGACGACGTCGCGGAACTCGACCCGTCCCCGCGGACCGGGCGCCTGCGACACGGGGATCGCGTCGGGGGCGTCCTGGATCTCCGGGACCATGTCGAGGTACTCGAAGATGCGCGCGAACAGGGCGGAGGACGTCTGCAGGTCGAGCGCGACGCGCATCAGGCCCATCATCGGCATGAGCAGACGGGCCTGCACGGTGGTGAAGGCGACGATGGTTCCCGCCGTGATCGCGCCGGTGCCACCCGCGACCAGGTAGCCCGAGACCAGGTAGATCACGGCCGGGATGGATGCCATCAGGACCTGGACCACGGCGAAGAAGCCCTGGCCGCTCATCGCCTGGCGCACCTGCAGGCGCACCTGGTTGCGGTTCTCCTGCTGGTATCGCGAGGACTCGGTGCGCTGCCTGTTGAACGACTTCGACAGCAGGATGCCCGAGACGCTCAGCGTCTCCTGCGTGATCGCGGTCAGCTCCGACAGCGACTCCTGGGTCTGGCCGGCGATGCGTGCGCGCACCTGCCCGACCCGGCGCTGCACCAGTACGAGGAGCGGCATCAGCACCACGGCGATCAGAGTCAGCCGCCAGTCGATCAGGATCATCGCGACGAGCGAGGCGATCACGGTCACGACGTTGCCGAGGATGCTGGTGATCGTGTTGGTGAGCACGCCGGACACCCCGCCGACGTCGTTCTGCAGCCGCGACTGGATGACACCTGTCTTGGTGCGGGTGAAGAAGCCGAGCTCCATCGCCTGCAGATGCTCGAACAGCCGCACCCGCAGATCGCCCGTCACGCTGTTGCCGACCGTGGAGGTGAGCCAGGTCTGCGCGACCCCGAGTCCGGCCGACAGCAGGAACAGCCCGATCATGCCCAGCACGAGCCGCAGCAGCAGACCGAGCACGGGCTCCCCGCCACCGACCGGAAAGAGCGCGTCGTCGAAGATCCGCTGCACCAGCAGCGGCGGGATCACCGCGATCGCGGCGCCCAGCACCACCAGCACGACCGTCAGCGCGATGCGTCCGCGGTAGGGGCGGAAGAGCGCGACCACGCGCTTCCCGAGGTCAGCGATCCTGGGCGCCTCCGCGTTCAGCCTGCGCTGCGCCGCCTCGTCCACACCGCGGAATCCGCGACCGCCCCCACCGCGAACGCCACCCATGCTCATCGCCCCAGGCTAATGCGCCCGTCCGACGTCGACGCCCGTTCGGGGCGCGTTCATCGGAAAGATCCTGCGAACCGGAATGGAATGTCGGTGGCTCCGGTTACGCTGTAACGCTGATCAGTCGCACTCGCGAGAACACCGCACATCAAGATCTCCTGAGGAGTCCCATGTCCACCGCCGACACCGGCACCACACCCGCCCAGGGCGCTTCCCCCGGCTTCATCCCGGCCAAGGACATGGCCGTCATCTGGGTGCTGCTCGCAGCCGCCTTCGTCGCCATCCTCAACGAGACGACGATGGGCATGGCGATCCCGCACCTCATCACCGACCTCGGCATCACACCGATCGCCGCGCAGTGGGTGACCAGTGCGTTCATGCTCACCATGGCCGTGGTCATCCCGATCACCGGGTTCCTGCTGCGCCGTTTCACGACGCGGCAGATGTTCCTGAGCGCCATCGCGCTGTTCTCCGTCGGCACGCTGCTCGCAGCGCTGGCGACCGGATTCCCGATGCTGCTCGGCGCCCGCGTCGTGCAGGCGTCCGGCACGGCCGTGATGATGCCGCTGCTGATGACGACGATCATGAACCTCGTGCCGGCCGCCTCCCGCGGTCGCATGATGGGCCGAGTGAGCGTGGTCATCTCGCTCGCTCCGGCAATCGGACCGACCATGTCCGGCTTCCTGCTCGATCACTTCGGCTGGCGCGCCATCTTCGTGGTCGTGCTGCCGATCGCCCTGGTCGCGATGTTCATCGGATGGCGCTGGCTGACGAACGTCGGCGAGACCACGCACGCCCCGATCGACGCACTGTCGATCGTGCTCTCGGCCTTCGGCTTCGGCGGTCTCGTGTTCGGTCTCAGCCAGATCGGCGGTCTGGGCAACGGCGCCAGCTGGATGCCCATGGCGATCGCCCTCGCGGTCGGCGTGGTCGGGCTCGGCCTGTTCCTCTGGCGCCAGGTGGTGCTGCAGAAGGAGGACGACGCGCTGCTCGACCTGCGCGTGTTCGCGTCGCGCGACTTCTCGCTCTCCATGGCGCAGATGTTCCTGCTCTCGCTGGCCTTCTTCGGCAGCATCACGGTGATCCCGCTCTTCCTGCAGGACGCCCTGCAGCTGAAGGCGCTCGACGCCGGTCTGGTCGTGCTGCCCGGTGCCCTCGCGATGGGTCTGCTGGGCCCGGTCATCGGCCGCATCTACGACAGCCACGGCACCAGGATCCTTCTGATCCCGGGGTCGATCCTCGCCGCCGCCATGCTGTGGCTGTTCACGACGCTCAACACCGGCAGCTCGGTCTGGCTGGTGATGGTCGCGCAGACGCTGCTCTCGGTGGGGCTCGCCCTGTCGTTCACGCCGCTGTTCACCGCGTCGCTGGCCTCGCTCAAGCCGAAGTTCTACTCCTACGGCAGCGCGGTGATCGGCACCCTCCAGCAGGTCGCCGGCGCCGCGGGCATCGCGGTGATGATGGCCGTGTTCACCACGATCGTGAACGCGGGCGGCGGCACCGAGGTGCCGGCGGCCGTCGCCGCGGGCACGCGCACCTCGGTCACGATCGGCGCGGTCATCGCCACGATCACGATCATCGGCGCCTTCCTGATCCGCAAGCCCGAGGACGACGGCGAGGGGCCGCAGCACGGCGGGCACTGACCGCAGTCGCATCGTCACATGGCACTGCCGCACGCCCGGCGTCCCCGGGCGTGCGGTAGTGTTCCGGGTATGACCCGTTGGTTCGCGTATTTTGGGCCGGCTCTGGAGGAGCCGGCGCGGATGTAGCGCGCACCGACACCTTCAGAGCCGGCAGAGGCAGAGCATCCGCTCTGCCTTTCGTCATTCCGGGGCGAAGCCCCGTGCCGTTTTCGGCGGGCTCTGCACGGGGTCCGCCTTCGAGAGGACTGGACCCATGAGCAGCATCACGACATCCGACCGCACCGCCGACCTGCACGTCAGCGGCTTCGCCACCCTTCCCTCCCCGTCCGAGGTGATCGGCGAGCTTGCGGTCGACGACGACCTCTGCGTCGTCGTCTCCCGAGCCCGCGACGAGGTGCGGGCGATCATGTCAGGCGCGGACGACAGGCTCCTCGTCGTCGTCGGCCCGTGCTCGATCCACGACACGGATGCCGGGCTCGAATACGCCCGCCGACTGGCATCCGAGGCGGAACGCCACCGCGACCACCTGCTGATCGTCATGCGCACCTACTTCGAGAAGCCGCGCACCACGGTCGGCTGGAAGGG
>NZ_MKRT01000024.1:96392-129976 GCF_001897945.1 Microbacterium sp. 69-10 | reverse complement strand
GGCGGGTCTCCGCCTGGCCCGCGGCTTCCTGCGCGACGTGACCGCGCTCGGGCTGCCCTGCGCGACGGAGTTCCTCGAACCCATCAGCCCGCAGTACACCGCCGACCTCATCGCCTGGGGCGCGATCGGCGCGCGCACCACCGAGAGCCAGATCCACCGGCAGCTGGCGTCCGGTCTGTCCATGCCGATCGGCTTCAAGAACGGCACGGACGGCGGGCTGCAGGTGGCCCTGGACGCCGCATCCGCGGCATCCGCTCCGCAGGCGTTCCTCGGGATCGGCGCCGACGGGCGCGCGAGCCTGGTCGCCACGACGGGAAACCCCGACACGTCGGTGATTCTCCGCGGCGGCGCCGACGGTCCGAACTTCGGCGCCGAGCACGTGCGGCGGGCGTCCGAGCGTCTCGCCGCCGCGGGCCTGACCGACCGGCTGATCGTGGATGCCAGCCACGGGAACAGCGGCAAGGACCACATCCGGCAGTCGGAGGTGGTCGTGGAGCTCTCGGAGCAGATCGCGACCGACGGCCGCGCGGTCGCCGGCGTCATGCTCGAGAGCAACCTCGTCGCGGGCGCGCAGAAGCACGACGTCCGGAACGGCGCCGCGGGCCTGGTGCGGGGTCAGAGCATCACCGACGCGTGCATGGGGTGGGATGCCACGGTCGAGGCACTCGCCGTGCTGGCCGCCGCGAACGCAGCGCGCACCGCCGCCAGGTCAGGGACGCCCGCCATGCCCTGAGGAGCTGAGGCTTCCGCGATGGCGGGGAATCCGGAGGCGCATGAGGCGTTCATGGCGCTCGTCAGGGCGGTCGTGCCGTCCATCGGCATCCGCGTGTACGAGGCTGCGACCCTGGGTGCGGCGCGTGGGATCGGGTCGGCGCACTGCCTGATCGCCCACGCGCGCAAGTCGCTGAAGGCGGGGGTCGTGGACGAGGCCGGGCTGCGCGGTTTCGCCGAGGACGACGACAGCGGGTTCGACGCGGCCGAGCAGGCGGTGATCCGCTATGCCGAGAAGCTCTCGACAGCGCCGTCCTCGATGACCGATGCCGACTCCGAGGCGCTGCGGGCCGTCGGCTTCACGGACCGGCAGATCCTGGACATCACGCTGGCCGCGGGGCTGCGCAATCACTTCAGCCGGTCGCTGCTGGCCCTGGCCGTGCCGCTGGACGACGACCCCCAGCTGGACGCGGAGCTCGCGGCCGCGCTCATGCGCCGCGCCGGGCGGCTCTGAGCGCAGCGGAATCGACGGAGGTCACTCCGCGGGTCGGGGCGCCTCAGTGCCGGGAAGCACGCAGTAGCCGTCGGTGCACAGCCCTGCGTCAGCGTCCGTCTGAAGCAGCTGCAGCGACGGAGGTGCAGCGAGTGTCTTCACCGTCGTGTCATCTGTCTGCTGATCGGCCATCCTTCGATGGTACGCCGCCCCAGCGCGACGGGCTCCGGCGCCGGCGTGGCGCGCGCGCCTGTCGCTCTCCGCTTCGGTCGCGAGTAGCCTGCCGCTCATGGAGGCAGCGCAGCAGCGCCCGGGCGAGACGCCACTCGAGCGCGCCGATCGTAACTGGAACGAGCTCATGCAGGAGCTCCGCGTGATGCAGACCGGCACGCAGATCCTGACCGGCTTCCTGCTGGCTGTCGCCTTCCAGCCGCGGTTCGCGGACCTGGATGCCGTGCAGCGGTCGCTGTACGTCGTGCTCGTGCTGCTGGCGGCGACCGCCACCGTGCTGGCGCTGGCACCCGTGGGCATGCATCGCCTGCTGTTCCACCAGCACCGCAAGATCGCCCTGGTGCGGACGGCGAACCGGCTGGTCAAGGCGAATCTCGTCGTGATCGGCGCGGTGACCGTCGGCGTGGTGGCGCTGATCCTCGATGTCACGGTGAACCGGCCCAGCGCTGTCGTCGCATCAGTGCTCGGCGTGATCGCGATCCTGCTGCTGTGGGTGGGCCTGCCATCGATGCTCAGGCGCGGCCAGGACTGACCCGGCTGCCCCGCCATCAGCCGCCGAGACTCGTGACCAGGTTGATGACGGTGGCGAGGATCACCGCGCCGAACAGGTAGGCGAGCATGGTCTGGGCCACCACGACGCGCCTGATCGCGCCGTTCGACACATTCGTGTCGGCGACCTGGTACGTCATCCCGAGGCCGACCGCGAAGTAGGCGAAGTCGCTGTACTGCGGGTCCTCGTGCTGGTTGAACGAGATCCCTCCGGCGGGCTCGGAGTAGTACATCCGGGCGTAGCGCAGCATGTAGTCCGCCTGGATCAGCACCCATGACGCGGCGACGCTGAGCACGGCCGTCCCCGCGAGCAGATAGCTCTGGATCTCGGGCGCGTGCCGTGCCTGCACGACGACGACGCCGACGGCGGCGAGGCTGACGACGCTGCCGATGATGGCGACGATCCGTGCCACCCGGCGTCCCGGATCCTCGGCCAGCGCATGAGCACGGGTCGCAGCCGCATCCATGGGCCACACGATCAGCAGCACCCACACCGCGTTGACCAGCGCGAGGGTGCCCCAGCCGCCCAGGATGCCTGCGGCGGGGCCCAGCCAGATGCCGATGCCTGCACCGGCCAGGATGCCGATCAGCACCGAGACGGAGGTCCTCACACGCACGGAGGCGCGAACGGCTTGATCGTCCATGAGCGAATGCTACGCGCCGGATCCGACGCACATGTGAATGGCCTCCGAGTCGGGCGGTTCGGGTTGTCCGTCCGCGTCCGGTGCGGAATCGTGGCTCGGACACCGTGCTGGACGGTGCGGTGTCCGCAACCGGAAGGAGAGCTCATGCTCACCCTGACCGAGAACGCAAACACGATCGCGGCGACCATCGTCGCCCAGCAGAGCACGACGCCGGATGCGGGCCTTCGCATCCATTCGTCGGGGACGGAGGCGGAGCCGCGCTTCGCCGTCACGGTCGCTCCGACGCCCGAACCCGGTGACGAGGTCATCGGCGACGACGAGATCCACGTGTTCCTCGAGCACGCCGCTGCCGAGGCGCTGAACGACAAGGTGCTCGACGCCACAGTCGATGAGCAGGGGGCGGTGTCGTTCACGCTGCTCCCGCAGGCGGCTTGACCGTCCGCACCTCGAAGAGCCGTCGCCCGCTCGGGCGGCGGCTCTTCGTATGCCGTGCGGCGCATGCGCCCGGCCCTAGCGTTGAACCATGCTCCGCCGCCTGATCTCCCGGGTGTTCTGGTCGTTCAGCCGCTGGACGCTGACGACAGAACCCGCTCCCGCCCGACCGACGGTGCTGATCGGCGCGCCGCACACCTCCAACTGGGACTTCGTGCTGATGCTCGCGATCGCCTGGCGGCTGGGGATCGACGTGCGCTGGCTCGGGAAGAAGAGCCTGTTCCACGGCTGGCGCGGTCCGATCATGCGCGCGCTTGGCGGCATCCCGGTGGACCGCAGCGACCCTGGGCGCGTGGTCGGCGACGTGGTCGCGAAGGTGCAGGACGGCGAGGTCTTCGGCCTGGTCGTCACTCCGGACGGCACGCGCAAGGGGCACTCGCACTGGAAGTCCGGCTTCTACCGCATCGCGCGCGAGACCGCGATGCCGGTGACCCTCGGCTACGTCGACCGCACGACGATGACGACGGGCCTCGGGCCGACCATCGAGCTGACCGGTGACGTGGCCTCCGACATGGACCGCATCCGCGCCTTCTACGCCGACAAGGCGGGCCTGCGGCCCGAGCACCGCGTCGAGCCGCGACTGAGCGAGGAGCAGCCGCTCACTTCGTGAGCGGCTGCGCTGCAGCGGGTCCCCGCCGGGCGGCCCACAGCACCGTCAGCACCCGGTGCAGCATCCCGACGAGCACCACGGCCCAGACGATCACCGCGACGACGAGGGCGACCCCGCCGACCGTTCCCGCAGCCGGGAGCGCATCGGCCTCCCCCAGGGACAGCGATGCGACGGCGAACATCCCCATCGGGAACACCATCGACCACAGCGTCGGCACGTAGCGCAGCGGCACCCGGTGCAGCGCGTGCCGCCAGATGCCGGCGCCGATCAGCAACGGGATGAGCCACAGGCAGAACACCCAGAAGATCACGACCGTCGCCGCGATGAGCGGCCGGACCGCGTCGACGAGCGGTGTGTGCTCCATCTGCACGATGCCGGCGCCGGCGACCACCGCGATCGCGAGTGCGCCCATGGCGACCCAGTAGGCGGGGTCGAACTGCTGCGGAGCGACGCCGAAGTGCACCACCCTCAGCAGGACGAGCATCGCCATCGCCGCGTAGAGGATCACCCCTACCGACCAGGCGAGCACGGCGAGCAGCCCGGTCCACTGCGCGAAGCCGTCGTCCACCCGTGGGCGCAACTGCGCCATCCCGATCGCCAGCGACTGGCTGGCGACCGCCCAGACGAACCACGTGCCGTTGGCATGGCCGAGGATCGTCCTGCCGTCCCTGATCATCAGCACCTGCCACGGCAGAACGTAGCCGAACACGAACCAGATCAGCCCGGCGAACAGGAACAGCGACCCGGCGAGGACGCCGAGGCCCTCCACCGCGAGGCGCACGCCGAGCACATCGGTCGCCGCAACCACGGTGAAGTAGGCGAAGGCGACCTGGGGATCGCGCAGATCTCCGACGACGCGGTGCCAGAACCGGATCGCCCGCGAGATGTAGAGCGCCCAGAGGACGACATACAGGATCGCTGCGATCCACATGAGCACCGCGGAGAGCGGCTCGATGCCGGCGGTGTGCAGTCCGATCGAGACGATGCCGGTGCCCATCACCGCGGCGAAGTAGCCGGGCGACAGATCGGCGACTGCATGGCGGATCGGCGACAGGGGTTCCGCTCCGAGATCCGTCTTCGCGCTCATCTCGTTCCTGTTCCCGCTCCGCTTCGGCAGCTCATGACCGCCTTCTCCAGTATCCCCCTGCGCCCGCGCTACCCGACGAGATCGCCGTCAACGTAGTACCAGCGACCGTCCTCGCGGACGAAGCGCGAACGCTCGTGCAGGATGCCCAGCTCGCCGCCGTCCTGCAGGTACGTGGCACGGAACTCGACGACGCCGGAGTCGGCATCCGCTCCCCCGCCTGCGACGTCGACAATCTGCAGCCCGCGCCAGCGCGGGTTGTCGCCGAGGTCGAGGCCGTCGGGCCGGGTGGACGGATGCCAGGTGCGCAGCAGCCAGGCGGCATCGGAGCGCTTGAACGCCGCGAACCGCGAGCGCATGAGCTCCTCGGCGGTGGTGGGTTCAGAGCGCGGACCTGCACCGTCAGCCATGACCGACCTCGAGCACTGGATCGACGACCCTGAGTCCGAGGTGCTCCGCGGCACTCCTCATCTGCGCGTCATGAGTGGCGACCGTCACCTGTTCACCGATCAGCAATGCTGTCGCCAGGTGCAGCGCGTCGAGGGCTTTGACGTGTCCTTCGATGGACTCGGCGACTGTGTGAGTCTCCTGAGTGAGCTCCAGCATTCCCACACGTGTCAGGAGCTGATCGGCCTCCGACAGCGCACGCCTGTCACGCCGCAGCGTGCGGATGACCTCAGTCCGCAGCAGGCGGGACGAGACGAGCGCCGGCTTGAGTTTCAGTATCCACTGGTGCAGATGTGGACGTTCCGGCACATCGAGAATCGTGCGCAGAGCAACAGATGAATCGAGATAGACGATGCTCACGATTCAGTACTCGCCCTTCATCTCTTCCAGAAGCGCGTCGACCTCCGCCTCGGAATACGCCGGGCCGCCGACGTGCTCTGCCCATGGTGTCGGCTCTGCAGGCGGAGGCGTGTATCGCCCTTCACGTTCGAGCCTCTCCAGCGCCGAACTCTCCTCACGGAAGACGCTCACGCGCCATCGCGGCGTGCCACGCTCTGTCACGACGATTTCGCCTGACTCGATGACCTGCGCCAGCACTTCGGCGGTGCGCTGGTTGAGATCCCGCTTCGAGACGGCTCGCATGTCCTCGATTGTACTACTCATGTCTGACATACGCTCAGCCGATCATGTAGACGAAACCTCGGCCCGTCGCGGCGATCTGCGCTGTGAACGTCACCGCTCGCCCGAGGAACTCCTGAATGTAATTGCCGTCCCGGTCCCTCGAACATTCGAAACGACGGCCGCCCATCATCGCCGCCGTCGACCGGCCGGGTCAGCGCCTGAAGGTAGGACCACGCCTTGTCGAGGTACAACATCTCGGTCTTCGGCACGGACTGCTCGAAGTTCGTCGTCGCGATCTGCGCGCCATGTGGCATCCCCCACGCGTCGGCCAGCGGATCGTCGCTGGTGAAGCGCTCCGGATCGGCGAGTGCCGCGTCGGTGAGCTCAGCGTCGAATGCGTATGCGTAGTACCTGATTCCCATGCCGCCCATCCTCAGCGATGGGCGAACCGTTCTTCTTGCCGGATCCCAGAAGACGTGGACAACTCACGCGGATCCACGGTTGTGCAGGACATTCAGTCCCAGTCCAGGTACTCCTCGATGATGTACGCGGTCTCGATCGGGTGCGTGACCGGGAAGTGGTGGTCGGCACCGGCGAGCGTCTTCACGCTCGCGCGCTCCGGCGCGGTGGCCTGCAGGCGGTCGCCGTTGGCGGGCGGGGTGACGTCGTCGTCCGAGCCCTGGATGATGAGCACGGGCAGAGCCGGGGCCAGAGCGATGTCCTCGTCCTCCACGCCGAGGAGCAGCAGGCCGTTGGAGCGCTCATGGTGCTCCGCGACGACGTGGCGTGCGAGCGTACCGCCCGAGCCGTGACCGCCGATCCAGGCGTCCTCGAGGCCCAGGTGGTCCATCACCGCGATGACGTCGTCGACGGCGTCCGCGCCGATCTGCACGACGCGGAACCCCGCCTCCTCGGCCAGGTAGTGCGCGATGACGCCGAGCGCCTCACCGGTGCGGCCGATGCCGTGGATCAGCACGAGACCGACGGGTCCCTCGCCCTCGTCGACGTAGTCGACGGCACGGCCGTCCGGCTCGAAGGTGCTGCTCTCTGCCACTGGATGCTCCTTGGGGTGGTGACGGGCGGTGCGCCCCATCAACCCTACTTGGCCTCCCAGAGGGCCGCGACGGCCGCAGACGCCGGCATCCGGCGCATCCGCGGCCGCACGGCCCCGACTCAGCTCCGCTCGATCGGCAGCCACAGCTCCGTGGTCGCGGCGCTGAAGTCCTCGGAGCGGTCGAGCACGGCGACGATCGACGGGCCGGGACGAAGACGCCAGGGGTTGGACGGGAACCATTCGGTCGCGGTCGCCGCCCAGGTGGACTGCAGCGCGGCCGGATACGCGCCGGAGGTGCGGAACACGGCCCAGGCGCCTGCGGGCACCTCGATGGCGTCCAGATCCGCCGGCACGTCGGAGTCGGCGGTGGTCGCGACTCCGTGCAGGTAGGTCAGCTCGCTCCCCTGCGTGTAGTCGGGGTCGACGTCAGCGCTCACCTGCAGGAGCCCGGCGGGCTCGGCGTCGCTCAGCTGCTTGAGGCGCGCGTGCTCCTCGATCGGCAGCGAGGCGATGTGCGCCTGGATGTGCGGGTTGATCCCCTCGTGGATCAGCGGCACGCGCGCGGTGTGTCCGATCAGGCGGAAGGCGGGGCGTTCGGTGATGCGGGCATCCATGGGGGTGCTCCCTTCTACGGTCAGGCGGAACCTGAGCTGCGGTTGGCTGCGAAGGGGACCGCCATCACGCCGGACATCGCCGTGACTCGTGCCGTGCACGGCACGGAACGCCCGGCCGAAGGCCTCGGTCGAGCCGTACCCGTACCGTACGGCGATGGTCAGCAGGTCGTCGCCGCCGATCAGATCGGACGCCGCGACCGTCATCCTGCGCCGCCGAACGTACTCCGACAGGGGCATGCCCGCGAGCGACGAGAACATCCGCCTCGCGTGATACCCGGTGGTGCCGAGGCGCGCGGCCAGCGCGTCCACATCCGTCTCGTCGCCGAGGTTCGCTTCGATCTCGTCGACCAGATGGTTGAGCACTTCGATCATGGCTGCTCCCTTCGCATCCACTCTCGCCTCAGCGATCGTCGCGGCGCCCGATCATCGCGGTCCGATCCGATCGGATGCTATGCCTCCGGGATCGGCATCCCGTCGTCCCCGAATCGGACGCCTTCGCGTTCCAGGCGCTTCCGCGTCTCGTGGTGCACCACTCCACGGCGGCGCGGGTCGGCCTCAAGCATGCGCAGCAGGGTCGCGCGGTCCGTGCGAGGGTGCTCGGCGACGGCGATTCTCACGCTCCAGAAGCGGTCCGACGCGAAGCGGTCGAGCACGGCCGCGCTGGCATCCGGGTTCATCGCCGCGGCGTTCCGGATCGCCTGGTTCGTGTCGGTGAAGAACGGTTCGAAGTCCTCGTCCGTGTGCGCGGCGCTCGCGAGCGCGTAGCGGCGCTCCTCGTCGGCCCGCTCCTCCGGTGTCTTGCGCCTGCCCATGCACGTCCCCCTCGTTCTCGCGCCCCTTCCCGGGACGGTTCGATGCTATGCGGTCGGCGTGGCCTCGAAGATCATGAGCCTCTGCCGGCCGTCGAACGGCGCACGCGCCCAGTCTCCCCACACCGCCGCGGCGTCGAAGCCGGCGGTCTGCAGATCCTGGATGATGCGCTTTTCGGTCCGGAAGGTCAGCAGCTGCTCCTCGACGACCGTGTCACCGGTGCGCTCGAAGCGGTTGAACGCGCGCAGCAGCACGACGCCGCCCCCTCGTTCCTCGATCTCGCTCCATTCCGCCAGTGCCCCGTGCATCGTCTCCCTGACGGACGGCTCCTCCCGGGTCCACGACTCCCAGGCGCGCGCCGCGGGGTTGCGGCTCTCGAAGGCGAGCAGGGCGCCAGGGGCCGCGACGGCGCGCAGGTGCCGCAGCGTGAGCATCCACGCCGGGTCGGGGATGTGCTGGGCGACGTTGCCCGTCATCAGGATCAGGTCGAATCGTGCCTCCGGCAGCACTTCGGTGTCGCCCTCGATCCACTCCACCTGCTCCCCGCCCGTGCGAGCCCTCGCGAAGGCCAGCATCGACGCGGAGGGATCGACGCCCACGACGCGCCTCCCCTCGGCTGCCAGGGTGACGGTGAGGATGCCGGTGCCGCATCCCAGATCCAGGATGCTCCGCGCGTCGCGGGAGTCGGCCAGCGCACGGTAGAAGTCGTGGTCCGGCCCGTCCGGATTGTCGAGGTCGTACAGATCGACGATCCGCGGGTCGTAGTCCTGCGGGGCGCTCATCCGAACAGGCTAGCGGGAGGCCGTCGTCTCGTGCGGCCGCCGGGACCGGCGCTCACGCCGAGCACGGCGCCGCCGAGAGCCGCGGGAGCTCGGCGAGGTAGATTACCCGCAGCACGATTCGCAGATCACCGTCGCTCAACCGTGGGAGTCGCTCATGTCGCAGGTTCGTGTCCACAACTTCTCCGTCTCGCTCGACGGCTTCGGCACGGGAGACGGCATCACGGTCGACGCCCCGTTCGGCCACGCCGGCGAGCGCCTGCACGAGTGGATGTTCGCCACGCGGTTCTGGCGGTCCATGGTCGGAGTGCCAGGCGGCTCCACGGGGATCGACAACGTGTTCGCCGAGCAGCACAGCATCGGCTTCGGCGCCGAGATCATGGGCCGTGGCAAGTTCAGCGCGTCCACCGGCCCCTGGACGGGCATCGGCACCGACGACGAGTGGCGCGGCTGGTGGGGGTCGAACCCTCCGTTCCACACACCCGTCTTCGTCCTCACCCACCACGCCCGGCCCTCGATCGAGATGGAGGGAGGCACGGTGTTCCACTTCGTCGATGCCTCTCCCGCAGAGGCGCTCGACCTGGCGCGCGATGCGGCGGGCGATCTGGACGTGCGGATCGGCGGCGGGCCCGCCATGCTGCGCGACTTCCTCGCCGCGGGACTCGTCGATGTCGCCCACGTGGTGCAGGTGCCGATCCTGCTCGGACGCGGCGTCCGGCTCTGGGACGGCCTGGATGCTCTCGACGAGCGCTATGCGATCGAGGCCGTGTCCTCGCCGAGCGGGGTGACGCACCTGACCCTCACCCGGCGGTGATGTGCCAGCCTGGACACGTGGACGACCTGCACGTCATGCCGGGCCCTGGTGCGCCCCGCGGCATCGTCGTGCCCGCTGCGGATCTCATCGAGCAGTTCTCCAGGGCGTCGGGACCGGGCGGGCAGGGCGTGAACACCACCGATTCCCGCGTGCAGCTCTTGATCGACCTCGGCACGACGAGCGCCCTCGACGAGACGCAGCGTCGCCGCGTGCTGGCGCGGCTCGCGCCGCGACTGGCCGGAACGACGCTCATCATCAGCGTCAGCGAGCAGCGCTCCCAGCGGCTGAATCGCATCGCCGCGAGGGAGCGGCTCGCCGCGCTGCTGCGTGATGCTGTCGTGCCGGCCCTCGTCCGAAGGGCGACGCGCCCGACGAGGAGCTCCCAGCGACGGCGTCTCGACGACAAGAAGCGACGCTCGGAGACGAAGGACGCGCGGCGGCGTCCCGGGGCGGACTGAGCACTCGTAGGTGATCGACCGTGTGCCGTCAGCCGTCGCGCTCCGGCTGGCACTGCGGGCACGACTGCGCGGATGCGCCGGCGAACATCTGGTCGACGATCGTCGATCCGCACACCGGGCACGCCTGTCCGCCTCGGCCATGCACAGCCATGGCGGAGACCTTCGCCGGTTTGAGCTCATCGGGGCGGAGACCACGGCGCGCGAGGGTCTGTCCAAGCGCGACCGCAGCCTGATCACCGTCGCGGCTCTGACCGCGACGGGGAAGATGGATCAGTTGACGTTCCACCTCGTATTCGCACGGGAGAACGGCGTCACCGACGAGGAGCTGCAGGAGGCCCTGCTGCAGCTGGCCTTCTACACCGGCTGGCCCAACGGCATGGGCGCGACCGCCGTGCTGAAGAGCGTCGTGGAAGGTCTCGATCAGTCGCATCCTTGTACGCCGCGGATGGCCCGATCCGTGACCGCATCGATGAACGCAGCATCGAGAGGTTCACGGGAGAACCACCGGCGGTAGAAGACCGGGCCCATAACGGTGGATGCAAGCAGCGCCGTGTCGGTGCCGGCAGGAAGCTCGCCGCGACCGATCGCGCGTTCGGCGATCTGGGCGATCAAGGACGCGTGCCCCTTCTGGATCTGGGCGTGCATATCAGCGAACGCGGCGTTGCGTTCCGCCGCATCGACAATCGAAGGCAGCACAGAGGCCCAGCTCGCCCTGGTCACCATGTGAACCAGATCGGCGACGAAGGCTCCCACATCACCGCGGAGAGTCCCTGTGTCGGGGAGGTCGTAGCGATCATCGAGACCCGCACACGCATCGAGGACGAGAGCCTCTCGAGTCGGCCAATGCCTGTAGATCGTCGTCTTCGCCACGCCAGATCTGCGCGCGACCTCGTCGACGCTGAACCCGCCGACCCCAGTCGATTCCAGCAGTTCCGTCGCCGCGGCGAGGACCGTGGCACGAGAGCGCTGAGCCCGCGCGTCGATGATGGAGCCCGTCCCGGCTGCCGCTCCCGTCTGATGCTGAGTGAGCATGAATGGTCCCCTCCGAATTGCGCTACGCTACTGTAGCGTAGCGAAAAACGCTGCGAAAGTGAAGGGAACACACATGGAACTCGCATCCGTCCGCATCATCACCGACGACCTCGACGACATGGTCGGCTTTTACGAGCTCGTCACGGGCATCGGCGCCCAACGTCCCGCACCTGTCTTCGCCGAGCTGGTGACCCCGCTGGCGACCCTCGCGATCGGGCACTCCAGCACAGTGCCGCTCTTCGGCGAAGGGGTTGCCGAACCCCGCGCGAACCGCACGGCGATCATCGAACTGCGTGTCGCCGACGTCGATGCCGAGCACCAGCGGCTTCGGGACCAGGTCGACTCCTGGGTGCAGGTACCTACCGACATGCCGTGGGGAAACCGCTCCGCGCTGCTGCGCGACCCGGACGGGAACCTCGTCAACCTCTTCACCCCCGTCTCCGAAGAAGCGCGCGCTCGCTTCGCCGAACGAAACACCAGCACAGGGTCCTGACGAACAGTCAAAGGAGATGACAGCAGCTGCTCTCAGGTGCTGCAGTCGCGTAGATGACTCGCCCGTTCCCCGTGCGAACGCGCCTGACGACCGGCTGTTCACCAGGAACCCGAGAGAACCTGCCCAGCAAGATCCCCGCCCCGGGTATCACCGAGGCTCTCGACGAGAACGTCGATGAGGTCGAGGCCACGCGCCAGCTCCGCGAACTCCTGGCGTTCGAGCGTCCCCGCAATCGCTTCGGCGAGCGCACCCTCTCGTCGCGAGGATTCCGCTTCGAGCGCCTCCCGACCCAAGGCCGTCACGTCGACCAGCTTCTTCCGACCATCCACCGGATGTGGGCGGCGCTCGACATAGCCGTTCGCAAGCAGTTCCTCAACAGACACCGCCATCGACTGGTGACGCACGCCGCGGCACGCCGCGAGATCCGCGACCGTCATCGCGCCGTGTCGCCCGAGCAGGTCGAGCACGGCCCCGACGGTCGGCGACATGCGGTCGACCGATCGGGTCGCGCGGACGAGCCGGCCCACGGAGGTGCGCAACCGGTGCGCCAGCTGAGCGGGGCTATCCATCTCGAACGAGGTCACTCCACAAGAGTACAGTATGATCTGTACAGTCTGTACTGTATTTATTTTCTCATCGAAGGAGCCCCATGAAGCTCATCAAGCATGCCCATGCCTGCGTCGAGATCGATGCGGGACTCGGATCGCTCCTCGTCGATCCTGGAACGTTCACTGCCGACGCGAGCGAGCTGCTCACGCACGCGACTGCTGTTCTCATCACCCACGAGCACTTCGATCACCTCGATGCCGACGCCCTCGACGCAGCGCTGGCACGACGCCCGGAGCTTCCGGTCTGGGGCCCCGCCGCCGCGATCGGGCGCTGGGCCGACACATATCCTGACCGTGTGCATGAGGTTCGCGCGGGCGACACCTTCGTCGCGGCCGGACTCACGGTGCAGGTGCACGGCGAATCGCATGCGCTCATCCATCCGGACATCCCACGGATCGACAACGTCGGCTATCTGATCGGCGGAATCATCTACCACCCCGGCGATTCCTACGATGTGCCGAACGCCGAGGTGTCGACGCTCCTGCTCCCCGTCAGCGGCCCATGGACCAAGCTCGCAGAAGCCGTCGACTTCGTACGTGCGGTCGCCCCGGATCGACTCGTGCAGATCCACGAGGTCATGCTGAGCGAGACCGGGCTGGGGTCGATGGCGACGTTCCTCTCCCCCGACATGCTCGGCCCGATCCCGCTCACCCAACTCGCTTCCGGCGAGTCGATCGAGATCTGACACACCGGGCGATCAGCGGCCGAGCAGGCCTGCGAGCGAGGCGGAGCGCCGCTCGAGCTGCTCGGCGTAGCTGCCGTCGCGCTCTGCCAGCGCAGGTGCTGCGCCGCCTTCACGACGGTCTTGCTCGGGGGTCGGCCCCTCCCCCCGCATTGGCGATGGCCTGCGGCACGAGTTCCGTGACGCCGATGCCGGTTCCCGCAACCTCACGCACCTGGCCACCTCGATCGAGGCGACGGCACGGGCGCGGCGATCCTAGCCTCGGGCGGGGCGAACCGCCCCGGCGATCTCCTCCCCTGCGAGGCCCCGGATCTCGTCGAGGTCGCGCGCCGTCGGCTCCTCGAGCGACTCGCGCAGCGGGTCGACGGCAAAGAGTATCCGCTGCACCGCGGGGTATGCGACGAGCGCGATGATCCGCGTCGTCGCCGCGGCGGCCTCGGCCTCGGCGAGTCCGCACCGCTCCTGCAGGTAGTCGCCCAGCCGCCGCTCCGACGAGGCGAACAGCGCGTCGTGGATCCCCCGCGCCACGTCGGGCAGACGGTCGGCCTCGGCGATGCCGATCCGCAGAGTCAGCGCGACGTTCGACCACCGGATCAGGCCCAGGAGTCGCGCGCAGAACCGGATGATCGCGTCGACAGGGTCGCCCGCGTATTCGCCGGGTGTGGCGATTCGCTCCTCGAACAGCATGCGCATGCGCTCGACGACGGCGATCAGCAGAACGTCCTTCGATGCGAAGTGGGCATACAGCGATCTCTTCGAGGTCTGCGCCCGCGCCGCGATCGCGTCCATCGACGTTCCGCTGAAGCCGCCTTCGAGGAACGCGAGCTTCGCCGAGTCCAGGATGTGATCCCTCAGCGCTTCTCCCCGTCTGGCCATACCTCAGCCTAGCATCTAGTGGTACGGTACGGTGTAGTTTACTTTTGCATAGGAGATTCTCATGATCGTCGTCACCGGTTCCACGGGCCAGATCGGATCCATCGCCCTGCGGTCGCTGGTCGAGCGAGGCGAGGAGGTGCGTGCCGTCGCGCGCCACCCCGAGCGCCTGCCCGAAGACCTCCGCAAGCGCATCGACGTCGTCGCCGGCTCGCACGTCGACCGCGATGTCATCGACGGGGCGCTGGACGGCGCGGAGGCGCTGCTCTGGCTCGCACCGTCGGACCCCGCCGCGGCGAGCCCCTACGAGGCGTACGTCGCGGCGACCATCCCCGCCGCGGACGCCGTGGTCCGCCACGCCGTCCACCGGGTCGTCACCATCTCCGCTCTCGGCCAGGGCGTGCAGATGTACGCCGGGCACGTGTCGGCGTCCCACGCGATGGACGACCTGTTCCGCAGCACCGGCGCGGACATGCGCGTGCTGGCGAACGCGACGTTCCTCGACAACCTGCTGCGGCAGCGTGCGGACATCGCCCGGGGGATCATCTCCGCCACCGTGCCCGCAGATCTGCGGATGCCGTGGGTGGCGACGCGCGACATCGGCGCTGTCGCCGCCGAGACGCTTGCCGACCGCTCCTGGACAGGGCAGGAAGTCATCGAGGTGATGGGGCCGGAGGACCTGTCATACAACGACGTCGCGGCGACACTGTCCGAGGTTCTGGGCACCCCGATCAGGTTCGTCCCAGGCGATCGCGAGGCCGACATCGAGGCCATGATCGGGTATGGGTTCTCGCCCGCGATGGCCCGATCGGCCATGGCCATGGATCTCGCTGCAGAGCGCGGGATCAACAACGCAGCGGTCCGCACCCCGCACAACGCGACGCCGACGACGCTGCGCGAGTTCGCAGTGCAGGTCCTGCAACCCGCGATGGACAGGTGAGACGATGAGCGACATGACAGATCGGCGCGCATTGATCATCGGGGCATCGCGAGGAATCGGCCTGGGGCTGACCGAGAGGCTGCTCGAGCGCGGGTGGCACGTCACGGCGACCAGTCGCCGCACCGACGACAGCGGCCTCGCCGCGCTCGCCCAGCGCTTCGACGAACGCCTGCATCCCGAGCGGGTCGACATTGATCTCGACGATCAGGTGAGCGAGCTGCACGACAGGCTCGCGGAGGCCGCCTTCGACCTGATCCTCGTCAACGCCGGCGTGACCCATGACCGTTGGGAGACGGTCGCCGAGGTGAGCACCGAGACCTTCCAGCGCCTGATGATCACGAACGCCCTGAGTCCGATGCGCTTCATCGAACGATTCCAGGACCTCGCCACGCCGAGCGGAACCCTCGCGATCACCTCGTCGGGCCAGGGCAGCATCGCGAACAACACCCGCGTCACCGGGTGGGAGGTGTACCGCGCGAGCAAGTCGGCACTGAACCAGCTGATGCGCAGCTTCGCCGCGCGCCATCCCGATACGCTGCACACGCTCCTGCTCCTCGCACCCGGATGGGTGCGCACCGAACTCGGCGGTTCCGACGCCGCCCTCACCGTCGAGCAGAGCACCACGGGTCTCGCCGACGTCATCGAAGGGCAGGCGGGCGCTCGCGGCCTGGCGTTCCTCGATCACGCCGGCAGGACTGTCCCATGGTGAGCTGGAGCGCCGACTCGCGAAATCATTCACCGCCGCGGTCGCGCCGTCGGCGTGATCACACGACAAGGAGGACATGGCCGGTCGGCAACGGCTCGGGGACCCCGAGAGTCCGTCGCGACCAGTCATACCGACGGAACAGGCCCTCACGCCGCTCACGGAACGGAGCCAAGACCTCGAAGGCGAGACGATCACGCTCGACCCCATCCCAATCGCCGGAACGACGATGCGATCGAGATGGATCGAGGAAGTCGTCACCGCGCATCCTCACCATCGACGAGTCGGCATCGACCACGGAGCGAACCAACGTGCTCTTGCCTGAACCTGCGTAGCCGGACACTCCGACGACAACCGGACGTCCGAGATTCTGCCGCGTCTGATCGATGAGCGCTGTCACGTCCGCGACGCTGAACGCCGTCTGCTGCAGCACGCGTCAGGTGACCTTCAGTGGCGTGATCGACGCGATCTGCGCACCCGCAAGGGCCTCCGCGCGGTCGAGCTCGTAATGGCTCTGCAGATTGATCCAGAACTCTGCCGACGTGCCGAAGTACTTGGCCAGACGCAACGCAGTGTCCGCAGTGATGCCTCGCTTGCCGTGCACGATCTCGTTGATACGCCGTGGGGGCACCCCGATGGCCACTGCGAGACGGTTCTGCGTGATCTCGAACCCCTTGATGAAATCCTCCATGAGCACCTCGCCGGGGTGAATCGGAGGAATCTTGTCAGTGATAGTCAACGATCTCCACCTCCTCTGGTCCAGAGTCGGTCCACACGAAGCAGATCCGCCACTGGTCATTGATCCTGATGCTGTGCTGACCGAACCGATCGCCCTTAAGCGCTTCGAGTCGATTGCCCGGCGGGATGCGCAAATCCTCAAGAAACTGCGCGGACCCCACCTGACGAAGCTTGCGCAACGCCACCGAGTGGATCCGGGGATCGATCGATGGGACGCGTTCACGACGCCACAGACGTTCGGTGTCCCTGTTGCCGAACGACTTGATCACACGGACATCATATAACGCGGCGCGTCATTAACGCTAGACGTTAAAGCGGAACTCCACCACGTCGCCGTCCTGCATGACGTAGTCCTTGCCCTCCAGGCGGGCCTTGCCCTTCGCGCGCGCCTCGGCGACCGAGCCGGTCTCGACCAGGTCCTCGAACGAGATGACCTCGGCCTTGATGAAGCCCTTCTCGAAGTCGGTGTGGATCACGCCGGCGGCCTGCGGGGCCTTGTCACCCTTGTGGATCGTCCAGGCGCGGGCCTCCTT
The DNA here is from genome assembly GCF_001897945.1 of Microbacterium sp. 69-10. Taxonomy (GTDB): domain Bacteria; phylum Actinomycetota; class Actinomycetes; order Actinomycetales; family Microbacteriaceae; genus Microbacterium. The sequence goes on along the minus strand of NZ_MKRT01000024.1, from coordinate 112,962 downwards.
CGGCCCCGCCGTCAGGTAGGTCTGCAGACCAAGGGTGTCGAACCCGATGCGTGCCAGCTGGTCCAGGCCGGACTCCTCCTGACCCGTGGAGGCGAGGAGCTCGGCGGCGTCCTCCGGGTCCAGGTCGATGAGCTCGGACTCGATCTTCGCGTCCAGGAAGATCGCCTTCGCGGGGGCGACCAGCGCCTCCAGCTCGGCCTTGCGCGCGGCATCCGTCAGCACCGACTCGTCGACGTTGAAGACGAAGATCACGGGCTTCGCGGTCAGCAGACCCAGCTCCTTGATCGGCGCGAGGTCGAGACCGCTCACCGACAGCAGGATGCCGCGCTCCAGGGCGTCCTGAGCGGCTTTGGCCATCTCCAGGACGACCGGCTCGGTCTTCTTGCCCTTGACCTCCTTCTCGAGGCGCACGATGGCCTTCTCGAGGGTCTGCAGGTCGGCGAGCATCAGCTCGGCGTTGATGGTCTCCATGTCGGATGCCGGGTTCACGGCGCCGTCGACATGCACCACGTCGTCGTCGGCGAAGCCGCGCACGACCTGCGCGATGGCATCCGCCTCACGGATGTTGGCGAGGAACTGGTTGCCCAGGCCCTCTCCCTCGCTCGCGCCGCGCACGATGCCGGCGATGTCGACGAACGACACCGCGGCGGGCAGGATGCGCTCGCTGCCGAAGATCCCGGCGAGCACGTCGAGGCGCTTGTCGGGGAGGCTGACGACGCCCACGTTCGGCTCGATGGTCGCGAACGGGTAGTTCGCCGCGAGCACGTCGTTCTTGGTCAGCGCGTTGAAGAGGGTCGACTTGCCGACGTTCGGCAGTCCCACGATTCCGATGGTAAGGGCCACGGGCATCCAGTCTACCGGCGGGCAGCTACTCCAACCGCTTCCAGTGCCCCTCCGAGATCACGTCGACGTCGTCCCCGACGACGCGGATCGCGGTCTGGTCGTCGATCGCATATGCCGGCCCGTCGATGTGCTCGGCCCACCGCTCGGCGTGCGCGAGCGTGTTCTCCGGGAAGTCCGGGTAGTCCAGATGCGGGAACAGCGAGAAGTCCACGATGCCGAGCGTCCCCTCCCCCGGCTCCGGCGACGTCCAGCGCTCGAACTCCGCGCCGATGCGCGGCGTCATCACCATGCTCCCGGCGCTCACGCCGACCCAGACGGTCCGCTCCAGACGGGGGAAGAGCTTGAGCAGCCCCGACCGCCGGATCCAGTGCGCCAGATAGGTCGCGTCTCCGCCGTCCACGAGCAGGGCGTCCGCCTGCTCCACCCACGGGACCCACCGCTCCCCCTCCATCGACGGCAGGGCGGTGAGTTCGAGCAGACCGGCGGACTTCCAGCCGAGCGCGGTCATCGACCAGTCGCTGCTCGCCGAGCGGAGGGTCACCTCTGGCGTGCACGACGGATGCCCGTACTGGGCGGTCGGGATGAACAGCGCCGTCGAATCCTCGATCGGCTTGCCGAGCATCTCCACCAATGCCGTGCGGATGCTGGGGTTCGTCACTCCACCGGAGGTGAGCAGCAGTCTCATCGCGCCAGCCTACGACCGCGGCGGGACGCCGGGCCGATCAGATGGGGACTAGTCCCCCTGCCGCCGGACGCCGGCGGGCCGCTAGCGTGGTGCCATCCGATCAAAGGAGCCCAGCGTGCCGGACGACGTCAGCACAGACGAGATGAACGACCCGTTCTGGTCGGTCGTGCACCGCCGGCATCCTGACCTGGACATCGTGCTGCTGCCGCCGGAGAGGCCCGCACCCGCCATGTCGGGTCTGCCTGAACGTGCACCAGGGCCGTTCGCGCAGCTCCAATTGACGGACGCCGATGATCTGTGGCGCATGCTCGTCGGGCATGGCATGCCCCGACGCGAAGCCCGGTGGATCCCCGGCCCCACGCGCGACTCCGTGCGGCACGCCATCACGCTGACTCTGGCGGGCGTCGGCACGCCTGCGGGTATCGAGCACCTGCGCGAGGCACGTGGTGCGCTGACCGCGGACGGCTGGCATCTGTTCATCCCGCCGACCGGGACACCGCGCATCATGGCTGACCGCGCGGGCGAACTGGGCGCGGAAGAGCTGCTGGCCGGATTCGACGCCGAGCACGGCCGCCTGTTCATCCGTCTGACCTCGACCGGCCTGCCGGTCGGCGTCGATCGGGCCCGCGAGCTGATCGGGGCCGCAGCATGACCGACGGAGTCACCTACAACCCTGTGATGCCCGGTGAGCTGGACCGGCGCTGGAGCTCGCAGGCCGCGCAGATGAGCGCGCTCATGAAGTCCCTCTCCTCCGCGCCGATCGGCGGGTTGCCCTCGGTCGCCGTGGGGCCCGCACGCACCTTCCTCGCTTCGTGGGAGAAGATCGCGCTCCAGGCCAAGACTTCCTCCGAGGTGTACGCCGATGAACTGCGCGAGACCGGGGTCTCGTACGAGAATCTCGACGCCGAGGTCGCTCGCCGGATGGCTGCGCTCGGAGGCGGTGCGGGATGACGACGACGATCAACATCCCCGCTGTGATCGACCCTGTCGACCGCCCTGAGGGCGATCCGGCCGGCTCCGAGTCTCTCGCGACCTCGCTGCTGAGCGGCGCCGTCCGCCTCACGGAGTTCTCCGAGGAGGCGCTGCTCCTCGCCGAGTCCAAGTGGTACTGGGCAGGCAAGGCCGCAGAGGCGTATGGCGACCACGCCAAGAACTTCGCGCAGCGGCACCAGCCGATGGGAGAGACGCTCAAGCGGGTCGCCCGCGGTGTCGACGTGTTCGCCGACCAGCTGCGGACCCTGCAGAGCGATCACACCACGATCAGCAGCGACATCACTTCGTACCATCGCGAGCGCGCCGACCTCATCACGGATGTGAACCTTGCCGGCGAAGTCGCGGAGGCCGAGATCGCCGCCCTGCAGGAGCGCGCACGCGCGCTGACCAACCGTCGTGCGGGGATCACGACCGACATCACCGACCTGCAACGGCGCGTCACGGAGAACGAGCAGTTCCTGGTGCAGCTCTTCACCGGTGCCGACACCGCCGCCGAGGCGAGCTCGCCGACCGGCGGCATCAGCGCACTGGCGCTCGGCGCCATCGGGCGGAAGCCGTCCGCCGCAGACGGACCCAAGGCGATGAACGCGTGGTGGAACAGCCTGACGGAGGCGGAGCGGGACGCCCTGATCGCGGCCTACCCGGATCAGCTCGGCAGCGCCGACGGCCTCCCGGCTTCGGCGCGCGACGCCGCCAACAGGCTGCGCCTCGACGCCGATCTCGCAGAGCTGGAGATGAAGGAGCGCGACGGCACTCTTCTTCCCGAGGAGAAGCAACGGCTCGCCAACGCCCGCGCGACGCGGACGGCGCTGGAGCACGCGGACGGATACGTCGTCCCCGGCACCGACGACAGACCGGGTGGACAGCTGTGGCTGTATGACCCGGACGCGTTCGGCGGTGACGGCCGGGTGGCGATCGCCGTCGGCGACCTGGACACGGCCGACGACGTCTCCGTGCAGGTGCCGGGCATCCGCACCGAGATGGATGACGCCCCAGGCGGCGTGGACGAGGCGACCCGGTTGTACGAGAGCGCGCGCTTCAACGGCGACGGATCGAGCGTGGCGACGATGTTCTGGCTCGGCTACGACACACCTGCCGGTGACCTTCTCGAGTGGGGCGAGGTCCCCTCGGAGGATCGTGCGGCGGACGGCGGCGCTCGTCTCGCCGCCGCAGTCGACGGGCTTCGCGCGTCGCGCGCTCACGATCCGGCGCACATGACGGCGATCGGCCACAGCTACGGTTCGACGACGACGTCCTACGCGGCGACGGACCACGGTCTCGCGGTCGACGACATCGCGCTGATCGGCAGCCCGGGGACCGGACCGGCAGATCACGCATCCGACTTCAGCGTCGGCGCCGACCATGTGTACGACGGCCGCAACAGCCGTGACTTCGTCGCGTTCCTCGGGGATGAGGGCTGGGTGCGCAAGGACCAGTTCTTCGACACCGGTCTGGGCATGGATCCGTCGTCCGAGGATTTCGGGGCGCATCGCTTTCAAGCGGAATCACCCCAGCGCGGATGGGGGCCGAACTTCGACGACCATTCGCGGTACTACGACCGGGACAGCGAATCCCTGTACAACCTGGGCCGCATCGTCGACGGTCACGGCGACGACACGAACAGCGCATCGCAGTCGTACGACCCGTGGTGGGGCGATCCCATCGACCCCGAGTGGGACCGCGACCCCACCTCCCAGGTTCCCGGGCAATCGCAGACGGGCCTGGCGCCATGAGGAGATCGGCAATCATGGGTGCTGTGGGAATTCTCGCTCTGCTCCTCGGCGGATGCTCCGTCACGCCCGCCGATCCGAGGGCCGAACTCGAGGCGAGGGCGGCGACGATCGACTCCGCTGCTCAGGATGTCCTCGACTCGCTGCACGCGGCCGGAGTCGACGAGGCCACCGCGAAGGGCCATGTCGACGGATGCCAGAGCGAGCCGGCTCCCGGCGTGTCCTACCGAGCCGGGATCGCGGCGAAAGCGGGTTCCGACCTCGCATCCGCCTTCGACGCTCTCGTGCAGCAGCTCGACGCGTCGGGTTGGAAGCCCACGGACGCCTATCGCGACGTGAAGATCGATCCGGCCAAGCCCATGGGACGCTTCACTCGGGACGATGTCACGCTGGATGTCAAGACCGGCGGCGGCTCCGTCGGAGGGAAATGGTACGGCGCCGACGAGATGCAGCTCGGCATCACGATCAAGGACGGCTGCGTGCGGGTGCCGGATGGCGGCTACATCGGGCAGGTCCGGGACCTCGAGAAAGACATCCTCCCCCGCTCCTGAGCCTCCCGACGCAGGCGGGTCAGCCGACCAGCTCCAGCACCGATCGCAGTGAGTCGCCCTCGACATGCCGCGGGCCGTCCTGCGGCGCCGCGATCCGCTCGCGGTTCAGCCAGAACGCGGAGAGCCCCGCGCCGACAGCGCCCATGACGTCGGCCGGGAAGCTGTCGCCGACGTGAAGCGAAGCGGTCGAGGCCGCTCCGGCCCGATGGAGCGCATGGCGGAAGATCTCGGCATCCGGCTTCAGCACTCCGATGTCCCCCGAGGCGACGACCACGTCGAACAGCCCGTCGATCCCGACGGTGCGCAGCTTCTCGCGCTGGAACGTCGAGGGCCCGTTGGTGATCAGCCCGATCGGGATGCCCCGTCGACGCAGCTCCACGAGCACGTCGCGGCTGTCGTCGAACAGGGTGAACGTGCGTCGCTCCGCTGCCAGATGCAGGTGCACCGCCTCATCCACAAGTTCCGCGCCCGCACCGGCGCCGGACAGCGTGCGCCGCCACACCTCTCGCGTCAGCGCATCGTCCTCCAGCTCGCCGCGCATCCACTGCTCACCCTGTGATGCCCAGCATCCGCTCCACACCGTGGCATTCGCCGTGCGCATCGCGTCCGTGTCGAGATCAGGATGCCGCGCGGCGAGTTCGTCGATGGCGAGCAGCGCGGCGTCGACGGCGCCATCTCCGACCAGAGTGTCGTCCAGGTCGAAGAAGACGGCGCGGATGGGTTCAGTCACGGCGTCGCGCCCGGAACGCCGTCGTCACATACGGCAGGTCGATCGTGTCCTCGCCAGCGACGCCCAGCTCGTCGAACAGGGCGTCCATGCCCTCATGGATGCTCGCGCGCTCCTGCTCGGAGGCCGTGATCAGATAGCTGCGCGAATCAGCCATGCGGTGCAGCTGCGCGCGTGTCATGGGCCGCACCCACTCCCAGCGCCCCGTCTCCAGCTCGCCGAACGGTGCGGCGACCGTCGGGCCGCCGGCATCCAGCATCTCCTCCGCGGCACTCGCGTGCATGATGGCGGTGAAGCGGCGCACCCAGTCGACGCGGTTGTCGCGCGCGTTCCAGATCAGCCCGAGGGTCCCGCCGGGTCGCACCACGCGGCCGATCTCGGCGGATGCCGTCTCCGGGTCCACCCAGTGCCACGCCTGCCCGAGCACCACGGCGTCCAGGCTCGCATCCGGCAGGGGCAGCGACTCGGCCGTGCCCACGTACGTCGGGACGCCGGGGACGGTGTCGCGCAGCTTGGCCAGCATCGCCGCATCCGGATCCACCGCCACGACCTGCGCATCCGGAGCATCCGCGATCACCCGGGTGAGCTTGCCCGTGCCGGCTCCCACGTCCGCGATCCTCCGCGCTCCGTGCGGCAGCTTCTCCAGCATCCAGGCGACCGCCTCGAAGGGGTAGTCCGGCCGCGAAGCCTCGTAGGTGTCGGCCTCGGATCCGAAGGAAGTCGCTCGCACGTCACTCATATCGCTCAGCCTACGGCGAGCCTGCGACGTCGGCGCCGACGTCGGCGCGAGAGTGGGACCGTGCCATTGGACTTCACCGCGATCGACTTCGAGACGGCGAACTCCAGCCCCGCCTCCGCCTGCTCCGTCGGACTCGTCCGCGTGCGCGACGGCGAGGTCGTCGCGCAGACCGGTTGGCTGATCCGCCCGCCTGCAGGCCACGACGAGTTCAACGAGTGGAACACCAGGATCCACGGGCTCTACGCCCACGACGTCGTCGATGCCGCCACCTGGGTTCAGCAGATCGGCAGGCTCTGCGCATTCGCCGGTGCCGACGTGCTCGTCGCCCACAACGCCGGCTTCGACATGAACGTGCTGCGCCGCGCCTGCGAGGCGACGGGCATCGACGCCCCGCCGTACCGGTCGCTGTGCTCGCTCGCGGTGGCCCGCAAGACCTACGACCTCGACTCCTACCGGCTCCCCAAGGCGGCTGCCGCGGCGGGCTTCGGCGATTTCCCGCACCATGACGCGCTGGCGGATGCGCGGGCCTGCGCGCAGATCGTGATCGACGCCGCGCGTCTGGCCGGGGCACCGGACGTGCACGCACTGGGCGCCGCGCTCAGCATCCCGCTCTCCGCGCCGCTGGCATCCGCCCCGCAGCGAGCGGTCGCCTGACCGACCTGGCGCACGGCGCTCCACGTCGTCTCGCTGACGCTCGCTCATGCAGGCGGCGGGCTCAGCGCCCCACGGGATCAGGCGCCGCCGGGCACTCCGGACAGCAGGGCGACGACGATGCTCGCGGTCAGCAGGAAGGCGCCGATCATCCACCACGAGCTGAGCTCGTGGCCCTCTTCGCGACGCACGCGGAACAGCACGTCCTTGCGGCGGGCCGGATCCGGAATGGCACTGGCCGCGGCCTTCGCCGCGGCGGCTGCAGCGAGCTGCTCATCGGTGACGCGCAGGATACGACCGGTCTTCGTGGTGATGTGCTGAGCGCTGCTCTGCTTCTCGGACTGCTCGCTCGCTGACATCCCGAGCTCTCCTGTTCTGACCAACTCCAGCGCGCTGAGGGCGCCGGATCCACACTCATTGTGCCAGCCGCGGCTGGGAATCGCGGGATGGGCGGGCCACCGCGGTCAGAACGTTACCTCGTCGTGCTCACAGCCACTTCGACACGAGGTGGTCGGACGTGATGCGGCGCAGCGTGCCCGAGGCGGAACGCAGCACGATGCTCTCCGTGTAGAGATAGCGTCCCTCGCGACGCACGCCGCGGACCAGCTGGCCGTCGGTCACGCCGGTGGCGACGAAGATCGTGTTGTTGCCCTTGACGAGGTCGTCGGCCTCGTAGACCGTGTCCATCTTCAGCCCGGCGTCGATGCCCCGCTGGCGCTCCTCGTCGTCGCGCGGCCAGAGGATGCCCTGGATGTGCCCGCCGAGCGCCTTGATCGCACACGCGGTGACGATGCCCTCCGGGCTGCCGCCGATGCCGACGCACATGTCGGTGCGGGCGTTGTGACGAGCGGCGTTGATGCCTCCTGCGACGTCGCCGTCGCTCATCAGCCGGGTGCCGGCGCCGGCATCCCGGATCTCCTGGATCAGCTGCTCGTGACGCGGCCGGTGCAGCACCGAGACGACCATCTCCTCGACCGGCTTGTCGAGCGCCTTGGCGAGGCGGCGGATGTTCTCGCCGATGGGCAGTCGGATGTCGACGACGCCGACGCCCGCGGGGCCGGTGACGAGCTTGTCCATGTAGAAGACGCTGGACGCGTCGAGCATCGAGCCCCGGTCGGAGACCGCGAGCACGGACAGCGCGTTCTGGCGGCCCGCCGCAGTCAGGGAGGTGCCGTCGATCGGGTCGACCGCGATGTCGCACTCGGGCCCGACGCCGGTGCCGACCTCCTCGCCGTTGAACAGCATCGGGGCGTTGTCCTTCTCGCCCTCGCCGATCACGACACGGCCCCGGAAGTCGACCGTGCCGAGGAACGCGCGCATGGCGTCGACGGCGGCGCCGTCGGCCGCCTCCTTGGCGCCGCGGCCGATGAAGGGCACCGCCCGGATCGCGGCCGCTTCGGTCGCGCGGACCAGCTCCATCGCGAGGTTGCGGTCGGGACGAAGCGGGCTGAGATCGGCTGTAAGGCTCACCATGCGGTCAGCCTAGTGATCCGGCCGTGCGGAACAGGCGAGTTTTCCCGTTTTCCCGACGAAGGATTCGACGTTCTTAACAGGTCTTCAAGATCCGCGCCCCGACGCCCCGAAACAGCCGAGAAGAACCGGCATCCGCGCGGATAGAGTGAGCATGACCCCCGCACATCAGAAGCAGGAGAATCCATGCCCGTCGCCACTCCGGAACAGTACGCAGAGATGCTCGACCGCGCGAAGGCCGGTGGCTTCGCGTACCCCGCTTTCAACGTCTCCAGCTCGCAGACGATCAACTCTGTGCTGCAGGGTCTGACCGAGGCCGGCTCCGACGGCATCATCCAGGTCACCACCGGCGGCGCGGACTACTTCGCCGGGCACACCGTCAAGGGCCGTGCCACGGGTGCCCTCGCCTTCGCGCGCTTCGCGACCGAGGTCGCCAAGAACTACCCCATCACCGTGGCGCTGCACACCGACCACTGCCCGAAGGACGCGCTGGCCGGCTTCGTCGAGCCGCTCATCGCCGCCTCCGAGGAGGAGGTCAAGGCCGGACGCAACCCGATCTTCCAGTCGCACATGTGGGACGGCTCGGCCGTGCCGCTCGCTGAGAACATCGAGATCGCCAAGGAGCTGCTGCCCCGCATGAAGGCGATCAACGCCATCCTCGAGGTGGAGATCGGCGTCGTCGGCGGCGAGGAGGACGGCGTCGCGCACGAGGGCTCCAACGAGGCGCTCTACACCACCTTCGGCGACGTCGACCAGGCCGTGCAGGCGCTGGGCCTGGGCGAGCAGGGCCGCTACATCGCCGCCCTCACCTTCGGCAACGTGCACGGCGTCTACAAGCCGGGCGGCGTCAAGCTGCGCCCCGAGCTGCTGGGCGACATCCAGGCTCAGGTCGCCGCGAAGTACGGCACCGGCAGGAACCCGCTCGATCTGGTCTTCCACGGCGGCTCCGGCTCGTCGGACGAGGAGATCGCCACGGCCGTCGCCAACGGCGTCATCAAGATGAACGTCGACACCGACACCCAGTACGCGTACACGCGTGCGATCGCCGACTACATGTTCAAGAACTACGACGGCGTGCTCAAGGTGGACGGCGAGGTCGGCAACAAGAAGCAGTACGACCCGCGCGCCTGGGGCAAGATCGCCGAGACCGCCATGGCGGCCCGCGTGATCGAGTCCACCCACCAGCTCGGCTCGTACGGCCAGTCCAAGAGCTGACGACGAAAGCCAGCGGGTCGCCGAACCCGTCAGCGCGGATGCCCCGGGATCGTCCTCGATCCCGGGGCATCCGTCGTTCCGCGCCGGTCAGCCGATCAGATGGGAGCGGCGGCGCCGTCGAATAGTGTCCGACGGCGCCTTCGTTCGCAGTCATTGGAGATCAGTCGCCGCCTTCAACGGGTAGGTCGATCCATCAATCACCTGCCGAATGATCACGTCCGTCGTGTCGTACTGTTCGGCGAGCGAGCGGGAGTCAAGCCCGACGCGCGCTGCCTCACGGATCCGCTGGACTTGATCGGCTTTGAACCGTCGGCGGCCGTTCCCGGAGAGTGGTCCACCATACGACGCGTACATGACACCTCGCACGATGTTGCTGACCATCTGCTGGCTCGTGTCGAAGTCCGCTGCGAGTTCGCGCTGAGTAGCACCCTGTTGATACTTCTGACGCATCGCCCGCACGTCGTGGCGGGAGAACGAAGCGCCCGCTCCGCCGCCTGTTCCTTGCGTGGCACGTCGTCGTACTGAATCGATGGTCCAAATGGACACACCGAAGGCGGACGCTAGCGCCGCACGCGGCTCGCCGGCCGCCGAACGTTTCACTATCTCGCTGACCTGTTCCGCGCTTAGCCGCCGTGCTCGGGCGGGCGCCCTTACCGCCGTGGGCCCTGGTAGGTCGGGGAACGCCCGGCCCGTGGTTACATTCGAGACCATCTGAACTGAGACACCGAACTTCTCACCCAGATCCCGAAGTGGTACTCCTGACGCAGCTTCGGCGCGCATCGCGATCACATCAGCCTGACTCAGTTTCGCAGCAGTTCCACGTGAGATCGGCCCGCCCGCGGCCTGGCGAGTTCGACCCGTCACGATGCTCGACACCGTGTTCTGTCTGACGCCGAACGTCTCAGCGAGTTCGCGTTGCGACCTGCCCCCTTTGAACTCATCCCGGATCTGTCGCACCTGGTCGTCAGTCAGTCGAGTCCTCATCCGATCATTGTGAGAGCGTGGCGCCGCTGGGTGCAACCCAACGGCGCCGAATCTTTGCCGGCCTCTACTTCACGGCGAGCGTCCACGCACCGTCAGCGGTGATGGTAATCACCGACGGGCCTGCTGCCAGCGGCACGGTCCCGTTGTACGCCCCGATCTCGTTGATGAGCAGCCCCATGCTGAAGGCCTTGCCGGTCTCCTCCTGCACGACGAAGTTGCGCGAGCCCGCGTGCGTCGCTGCGAGCGAGGCCGCCCCGCCTTCGTAGAGGAACACCGCATCGCCGGTGCCGGCCGCTGCGACGAGCGGCGCATCTCCCATCGGACGGATGTCGAACGTCCAGGCACCGTCTGCCATGACCTGCAGCTTGACGCCGTTGCCGAGCGCGCTGATCCCCCACGCGGTCGCGCCACTGTAAGCACCGATCGTGTTCACCAGCAGCTCTCCCGTCGACCCGTTGTTCGCGTCGAGCACGGTGACCGCGAAGTTGCGATTGCCGGTGTGCGTGGCGACGACGATCCCGCCTGTTGCACCTGCGGGCAGATCGATCACCGTGTCTCCCGTGCCCGACAGCTGAACGGGAGCGAAGGTGCCGAACTTGCCGTTCGCCCAGGAGGCTGCTGCGGCGCCGGGGGTCGGCTCAGCAGGCTTCTCGATCTTCTTCGGCTCAGTCGCGGCCGCGGGCTGATCGGCCTTCGACTCCTGTGGCTGTGTCGACGAGGTCGCGGGCAGGTCCCGCGCGGCGTTCGTGCTTGCGTTCACGGCCCCGCTGATGCCGCCGACGAGAATCACCGCCGCCGTGACGATCCACGCGACCAGCTTGGTCTTGTCGTATCCGTCGAGCGGGCGTCCTGCTTTGTCGCGCATCCCGCCGGCGAGGATGACGATCAGATCGACGAGCCACCAGACACCGAGGCCACCGAGCGTGAACAGCTTGAGCAGGCCGGTGCCGATCTTGCCGAGATAGAAGCGGTCGACGCCGAACACGCCGACGAGCAGAGACAGCAGCCAGGTGACGAGAAACGGCTTGCCCGCGTCGGACGAGGTGCTCGGCGATGTCGGGTACTCATAAGCCGGCGGAGTCGTCGGCCCGGGCTGGCCGGAGGGGGCAGGAGGCGGAGTGGGGATGGACATGGTGGTTTCCTTACTGTGATGGGTGGGATGCCAGTGGGGGTCAGTTCTCGACGATGATGAGGTTGGCGCCGCTGTCGGGGTGGTAGCTCCACGACGCGGTGAAGCCCTTCCAGTCGCCTTCCTGTCGCCCGTCGAGGCTGCGGGTGGCGCCGATGCGCTCGGTGATCCTCGTGGGAACGTCGAGTTGCTCGTACACGCACTCCAGCGCGAGGCTCGTGACTCCGAGCGGGTCGTCGTCCTTCGGCTTCGTGTTGACGATCAGGGTCTTGCCGTCGTCTTCGACGGACACGACGCCGGCGAAGAGCTCGGCCAGCGCATCGTCGGCTTCGGTCTCACGCGGGTCAGGAGCGGGCGTGGCGGATGCTGTGGCCCGGGCCTCTGCGAGGAACGCATCGAGCGGCTTCGACCCCGCACAGGTCTCGCCTGCAACTTCGATGGCGCTCGGGCGGCTGACGATGACCGCGATCGTCACGACCGCCGCCATCGCAGCTGCAGCCGCGGCCCCGACCAGGATGGCGTTGCGCGCCGTCGATCGCTTCGGTCGGGTGACCGCCGCCGGCAGATCGGGCGTGGAGGTGTCGTTCTCGGACATCTGGTTCTCCTGTTCTCTGTGACGGTTGTCTGAGGTGACGGCGGGCGGGTCCCTCACGAAGTCCCCAGCCACCCGCCCGCCGTTGCGGCGTCATGACCCGCGGATCACAAGCTAGATCGAGATGGACGAACGAGAAGCGCTGGACACCGATAAGCGCCCTTATCAGCGTGTGCTTGCCATCCATCGAGCGATGCCCAATATCGTCAGACCCATGAGCACGAACAGAAGCGATGACGGTCCGCACAGCAGCGGCATCGTCGCTCCGGCGCGTCCGCTCATCTCGCTGCCGCAGATCGCAGCGCTCGCTCGCGTCCGTCGTCCTGTCGTGTCGATGTGGCGCAAGCGGTTCGCCGCCGGCGACGGGGCTTTCCCCTTGCCCGTGAGCGCGCGTTCGGATCAGGAACTCTTCGATGCTTCGGAGATCGCCGCCTGGCTCGCCGACACCGCGCACGGCAACAATCCGGATGCTGTCGCCGACGCCGCGGCGTTCGCGTTCGCGGCCGAGTCCGCGATGCCGGATGGCGTGTATCGCGCGACCATCGAGGCCCTGCTCGCCCTGCGCGTGCTCGACGGTGTGCCACTGACACAGGGCGATCTGCCGCATCGTGCGGCGCAGGCCGATCCCGACGACACCTCACTCCGTCACGAGGTCGCGGCGCTCCCGGCCGACTCCGGATTGCCCGCCTATGTCGAGACGCTGATCGATGCCGCCTACTCCCCCGCCGGCGCCGCCGACGCGCTGCGCGCCCAGGGCACCGCGTCGGCGAGAACAGGCGCCTCGGGCATGATCAACGCTCAAGGCACTCAGCTGGTTGCTCTGCTGGCCCAGGCCGTCGCCGACGACGAGCAGGTCGTGCTGGCCGCTGCGCCGGGCGCTCTCGACGCCCGCGCTCTTCTCGATGCGACCGCAGCGCGGTGCGGTGACGAGGCGGCCCTGCATGTGCCTGCTGAGAGCCGCGAGCTCCGCCGACGCCTGATCATCCAAGATCACTCTGCGATGCTCTCCACCAGACCACCTGCACCCGAGGTGCCCGCAGTCTGGCTCGCTCGTATGCACGGCCCCGATACCGCAGCGGATCTCGCTCAGCTCGAGGATCTGGTGGTCGAGCTCAGCGATCATCAGCGGCTCGTCGTCGTCGGCCCCGACACGATGCTGACGGAGCCGCTCACGGGTGCAGCCGCCGTCTCACGCGACGTCCTGCTGCGCTCCGGACGCGTGCGCGGCATCGTCCGCCTGCCCGCAGGACTCGTCCCGTCGGCAGTACGGCAGTCCCTCGCCGTGTGGGTGGTCGGCGGCCCGCAGGGCGGCGCACCGCTGGGCGAGAGGTTCACGGTCGTCGGCGACCTTCGTGGAATCGCGCTCACCGACACGCGGGTGCGAGACCTCGTCAGCGATCTGACCGTGTCTCTCGGGTCCGCCCGGGATGCGCTCGCGCATGCGTTCCGATTCGTGCGGTTCGTCCGCACCTCGGCTCTGATCGCCGCTGAGGGATCGCTCGTCGAGCCCGGCCTGCCCCCGCACACGACCGGCCGTGGACTTTCCGAGCTCGCGGCGCTCGTCGACCGCAAGCTCGGCGATCTGCCCGATCCGCCGTCACTTCCCGCTCTTCGAGCAGCGACTCCCGCCCCGGCACCCCACGTGATGCTGGGCGATGCCCTTCAGGCCCGCGAGGCGCGACTGATCCCCGGCATCCGCCTCGAGCCAGCCGACACCGCAGCGGACGACGGCTACCCGGTGATCGGGCGGGGCGAGGTGCTGGCGCACGAGGCGTCGGATCGTCGCATCGACCGCATGAGACTCGCCACGGCATACCCCCGGGCGCAGCTGACGCTCGCCGGCGACGTCATCGTGCTGTCCGGGGCGCATCCGGCGGCAGTCGTCGATGCCGACGGGTCGAGCGTCGTCGAGTATCCGGCACGTGTGCTGCGTCTCAACGACGAGACGCTCGCGCCCGAGGTCGTGGCCGCCGACGTCAATGCGCTCACGGATGCCCTGCCACTCAGGCGCTGGCTCCTGCGCCGCATTCCGACCGGCCAGCGCACTGTGCTCCGCACGGCGCTCACAGAGATTGTCGGTGCCCGACGGGATGCTGAACGCAGAGCATCCGATCTGGCCGAACTCGAACGGCTGGTCACCGACGCCGTCGTCGCGGGCGCCCTGACCGCTGACCCTGACCCCACCCACCCCGAAGGGAGCCGCTGATGGCTGCACGTACGAAGGCCGGCACCGCGCCGTCGACGATGAAGGAGCTGAAGGACACGCTCTGGAAAGCCGCCGACAAGCTGCGCGGATCGATGGACGCATCGCAGTACAAGGACGTGATCCTCGGCCTGGTGTTCCTGAAGTACGTGTCGGATGCCTTCGGCGAGCGCCGCGAGCAGATCCGCGACGAGCTCAGCGCGGACGGCTACGACACCGAGCAGATCGCCGAGCTCATCGACGACACCGACGAGTACACCGGTCGGGGCGTGTTCTGGGTGCCGGCGAACGCGCGGTGGTCGTTCCTCGCCGAGAACGCGAAGGGGCTGGGTCCGGCACTGGGCGAGGCGGAGAAGTCTGTCGGTCTGCTGATCGATGAGGCGATGGATGCCGTGATGCAGGCGAACCCGCAGCTCAGCGGCACGCTGCCCCGCATCTTCAATCGCGACAACGTCGATCAGCGCAGGCTCGGCGAGCTGGTGGACCTGTTCAACTCCGCGCGGTTCGCCGGGCAGGGCCAGGGCGGCGCCGACGGGCGTCGGGCGCGTGACCTGCTCGGGGAGGTGTACGAGTACTTCCTGGAGAAGTTCGCGGCGGCCGAGGGCAAGCGGGGTGGGGAGTTCTACACGCCGGCCGGCGTGGTGCGCGTGCTGGTCGAATTGCTGCAGCCGACGCACGGACGCGTCTATGACCCGGCGTGCGGTTCGGGCGGCATGTTCGTGCAGGCCGAGAAGTTCATCGATGCCCATCACGGCGAAGGCTCGGACATCTCGGTGTACGGGCAGGAGCTGAATGAGCGCACCTGGCGCATGGCGAAGATGAACCTGGCCATCCACGGGCTGAGCGGTAATCTGGGGCCGCGCTGGGGCGACACCTTCGCGCGCGACTTGCACCCCGACGTGCAGTTCGACTTCGTGATGGCGAACCCGCCGTTCAACATCAAGGACTGGGCACGCAACGAGTCCGACCCGCGGTGGCGCTACGGCGTGCCGCCGGCGGGCAACGCGAACTACGCGTGGATCCAGCACATCCTCTCCAAGCTCGCGCCCGGCGGCACGGCGGGTGTGGTCATGGCCAACGGCTCGATGTCGTCGAACTCGGGCGGCGAGGGTCAGATCCGCGCGCAGATCGTCGAGGCAGACCTGGTCTCGTGCATGGTTGCCCTGCCCACGCAGCTGTTCCGCTCGACGGGCATCCCGGTGTGCGTGTGGTTCTTCGCGAAGGACAAGACGGGTCCGATCGACCGCACCGGCCAGGTGCTGTTCATCGACGCCCGGAACCTCGGCCACATGGTCGACCGCGCCGAGCGAGCCCTGTCGGATGAGGACATCGCCCGCATCGCCCACACTTACCACGCCTGGCGCGGGATTGAGACCCCCCGGTCGTTGAGCCAGGAGCGCAGCGACGAGACGAAACGCGTTGAGCGAGCGGAGCGAGCCGAAACGGCTCCCTCCGAGTACACCGACATCCCCGGCTTCTGCTACTCCGCCACTCTCGCCGAGATCAAGGCCGCCGACTACGCACTCACCCCCGGCCGCTACGTCGGCGCCCCTCCCGAGGAGGACGACGGCGAGCCCATCGAGCAGAAGCTCGAGCGGCTGAAGGGCGAGCTCTTCGCCCAGTTCGAGGAGTCCGAGCGCCTGGCCGCGGTCGTGCGCGAGCAGCTGGGGAGGGTGTCGTGAGGCTCGACGAAGCATGCACTCATGTCGTCGACTGCGAGCACAAGACCGCGCCGATCGATGAGTCAGGTGAGTACTTCGCCGTTGGAACCCCTGCAATGCGCGACCATCGCATCGACTTCAGCGAAGCACGACGAATCTCGCGTGAGACTTTCAACACATGGACGCGGCGCCTGCGTCCCCAGCCTGGAGACCTGCTGCTCGCGCGAGAGGCACCTGTCGGGCCAGTGGTCAGACTCCCAGACTCCGCTCATGTCGCCCCCGGCCAGCGCACCGTTATTCTCAGGCCCGATCTCGCCGTGACATCAAGTCGCTTTCTCTACTACTTGCTGCGCTCCCCCAAGATGCAAGCCGAACTTCTCGTCAAGGCGGAAGGCTC
>NZ_MKRT01000024.1:92735-96275 GCF_001897945.1 Microbacterium sp. 69-10 | reverse complement strand
CGACGGTCTACTCACGTCGACGTACCGGAGTGCAGTCGCCCAAGATGCCAAGGAGGTTGGCCTCCTTGACGAATTCGATGTCACGTTTGGAGAGCCATTCGGCGGTAGCTTCTTCAGCGAGCCAGGTGATGGGCGCCCGCTGATTCGCATCCGCGACCTGAAGACGTATGAATCCCAAGTCTGGACGACGGAGCAGCGTCCTCGCGAGACGGTTGTCGAAGCTGGTGACGTAGTGGTCGGGATGGACGCGGAGTTCCGTCCCACGATCTGGCTCGGCAAACCGGGACTGCTCAACCAACGGGTGTGCATGTTCACACATACGCAATTCGGTAATGCGCTTGTGCGCGAGGCTATCCGGCGACCTCTTGAGGAGGTCGAGAAGGAAAAGTCCGCTACAACCGTCATCCATTTGAACAAGAGCGACCTACAACGCAAAACGGCGATGGTTCCGATCGGGTCGGCCGCCAAAGTTTTCCAGCGCGAAGCCGAGCCCGTATACGAAACAATCGTCGCCGTCAGTTTGGAGAACCGCTCGCTTGCCGCCACCCGCGACACGCTGCTCCCCAAGCTCATGTCCGGTGAACTTCAAGTCCGTGACATCGAAGCTGTTGCCTCAGGGGTGCTCTGACCATGGACTATTTCAAGCAACTCATCGAGCCGGTGTTCGGTCAGTGGACCGTTGGCGTGGTCGTTTTCGTCCTCATCCTTCTGTGGGCGGTCAAGACGATTCCCCCTTGGCTCGCCGGCCGTTCCCAGGCCGTGCATGGCTCTCCCTCCTCCGCCAAGTATTGGCGCGCAAGGTTCGCCGAAGCACTTGAGCAACATGATGGCGAGATCGACTCCTCCGAGCGTCGCCAGCTCGCAGCTCGCGTCACGGAAGCACGGATCATGGTCGAAGCGCATGAGGCGAGACGCCGTATCGGTATTGGCGGAGTCACCCCGATGTGGATCCTCGTTGCACTCTCTGGCGTCGTGGCCGTTACCTTGAACACCGTCGGAGCAGCGTCCGAAAGTGTCGCCCTGCGATGGTGGGCGGGTGCCGTCGCCGTGCTGATGATCGTAGCCGAGCTCACCGCATTGCACGCCTCATCCGTCGGTACAGAACGCTTCAACGTGCTGGTCGCAGCAGGGCGATACGGACGCAGCGACCTGGTTCGCGAGGACCCGTGGCGTGTGCTCCGCGAGTACGACTACGCGCGCAAACGCGCACTCCACAGCACTCGGTTGAAGGAGCGAGCGGCGCAGGACAAGGAACTGACCACACCCTGGATTCGTCTTGAACGTGCAATGACCGGAATCAGTGCGTACCAGAACGGCCTGGGCCTGTCCGCTTCAGAAATCTGGGCTCCGCCGCCACCCACGTCCGGACCAGTCGAACACCAAGCACGTCGACCATGCCTGTTCCGCGGGCGAAAGGAGAAGTGACTCATGTCTGACCGCTCCGACCTCTTTCGAGCTCACGCATTATGGCCCGCGATCGAAAAGGCGACAGACACACTGCGATCCATTGATCCGCAGGCCGAAAGCGCGACGCGGACTACTGTTGACGATTTGTTCAATTTCCTGTTGGCGGCCCATTCGCTAAGAGAGAGCATCGATGTCGATTTCGCGACGACGGCTGCGCTGGACAATGCCAATGCGCACTTTGCAAATGTGACGTCATCGCTCAACAACTACGCGGCGAATCCAACTCAGCCGCAGTATCTGACACAGGCACTGGCATACGCCGACAACGTTCGAGCGCAGCTTGCGACCGTTCCCAGGAGCGTGGGGAGCCCCGCAGCGCGAGGAGCTGTCACTCGCGCGCTACAGGATTACGCGCGCGAATTGGAGGCCAGCCGTCAACAGCTGACGACCAAGCTCACTGACGCAATCTCGGATGCACAGGCCAGAGAAGCTCCCCTCATCGACGCAACAACCGCCGCTCAAGCGTCACTCACCCAGCTCGAGGCCAGGATTGATAATGACGAATCTCGTCTCAGCGATGCGCTGACTGCCAATAACGACTCGTTCATTACGGCGCAGACAGCACGAGAAAAGACTCTTCGAAATTGGTTGCAAGAGCAGGAGGCCAAATTCGATCAGCTCGCTCAGCCCCATCTGACGACGATCTCGGAGGCGGCGGCGATGGCCGAAGTGGATCGTGACGCCGTCTCGGCTCTACGAGCCACGACCGAGGACCTCGCGAGCATTGCTGGCGGCGACATCTTGGCAGGACAGTTTCAGGAGCACTCGGCGGCGGAGAGGAAGGCAGCATATGTTGCGTACGCCATTGGTCTTGCAGCCACCATCGGAGGCGTGATCGTCCTTCTCTTCGCGTTCGGCCACGCAACGGACCCCCTTCCCTGGCAGATTCTCGCTCTCAAACTCAGCATCACTGCCGGTATCGGTGGCATCGCAACAGTGGCCTTCCGTTTTGGGAGCAAGGCCACCCAGCGTGCGACGAGCTTCAAGCGTCAAGAGCTTGAACTGCGCGCCCTCGGGCCGTTCCTCGCCAACGTCGACGGCGCCGAGGCAGCCAAGATCGCATTCGCGAAGCGAGCCTTCGGCCACGCCTGGGAAGGAACTGCCACGACACAGAGCCAAGCGCCAGAAGACGTGTTGTCGAAGGTTGTCGACCTGGTCAAGGTCTTGTCGTCGCCAGCCGCGTCCAGCAAGCCTGGTGGCTGACAGTACGTTCTGCTCCCGCCCAGTTCTCACCGGTGTGACTGCGTCCACAATACTGAGTGCATATGTGCGCGATGGACGACCCGATCAGATCACCCGCACCTCCGCACCAGTGCTGTACATCGACCTCCAAGAAAAGCTGAACGCCATGAAGAAGTTCTTCCGCGCACGTGTCCTCATCTGGCCGCTGCTGCTCGTCGCTGCGCTGTTCATCGGCGGAATCGTCGCTGCATTCGCGAGCGGGGCTATGAACGCCGTCGCGTTCTCGTCGATCTTCGGTGGCAACACCGTCAAGGAAAACACCGAGGTCGTCAAATTCGTCGTACCTGAGCAGCAGGTGGTGCTGGCAAGTGCGCACATCGAGGGCATCCAGAAGGAGGGCACGGATGGAAAGATCTTTGGCCTGGCGATTCCCGCTAGCAGTCGAGTGACGTACCTTCTGTACAAGTTCGACGCGAAACTCGGAATCGAGGGCTCGGAAGTCAAGATCGATCCCGTCGAGGGCAAGAAGAACGCCTATCGCGTATCGATCCCGAAGTTCATCTTCATCGGTAACAGCAAGCCCGAGTTCGAAGACCCGATCAAGAGCAACGACGTGCTCGGCTGGCTCGCTGAAGAAGCCAACCAGTCGAAGATGACCAACAGCATTCTCGGCGACAGGAACGCTGAGAAGTACGTCAAGAACAGCAACGACGTGCTCACCGCTCAGGCCAAGGTCTTCTACACCTCAATCATCCAAAGCGTGTCGCCGGGCGCGAAGATCGAGTTCGTGTTCGCCGACGGCACCGATACATCTGGAGACGGCAAGTGACCGACGAGATCAGCACCCAGAACGACGAACTCGAACTGCTCGACCACGAGCTCGAGCTCATC
>NZ_MKRT01000024.1:89919-92722 GCF_001897945.1 Microbacterium sp. 69-10 | reverse complement strand
GCCACTCGTAGTCGAGCAGTTCCTCACCTCGCGAGGACTCGAGTCCCGCGATCTGGGACTGCAGCCCCTGCGGAAGACGATGGGCGGTTCGGCGAACATCGTGCAGACCGGTTCGCAGATCGCCGAGAACTCCGGGCGCTGGATCAAGCTCACCGAGAAGTCCACCAAGGCGCTCAAGGACCTTCCTCCGATGAAGGGCTCCTCGGGCGACGTCGCGCGCGCGATCGTGATGAAGAACGGCAAGACCAAGCACATCCTCGAGTTCGTGCGCACACCGGGTGCGATGCTCACCAACCCGGCTGTGCTTGCCGGCGCCGCAGGCATCATGGCCCAGGTCGCGATGCAGCAGACCATGGACGAGATCATCGACTACCTGGCGAAGATCGACGCGAAGGTCGATGATGTGCTGCGCGCCCAGAAAGATGCTGCACTCGCCCAGATGATCGGCGTCGAGCTCGTCATCGACGAGGCGATGACGATCCGCGAAGAGGTGGGCTTCGTCTCCGACGTCACCTGGTCGAAGGTGCAGGCCACGACCGCCACCGTCGCCAGCACCCAGGCGTACGCCCTTCGGCAGCTCGACGCGCTCGCCGAGAAACTCGAGCGCACCGCCAAGATGGGCGACCTCGCTGAACTCGCCGAGGCATCCGAACCCACCGTGCAGGAATGGCTCGCCGTCCTGGCACGATGCTTCCAGCTGCAGGACGCCACAGCGATTCTCGAGATCGACCGGGTGCTCGACGCATCGCCGGACGACCCGGGCGAAGTGGACCGGCACCGTCGCGGCCTGCGCGCAGCGCGCGACAAGCGGAAGGCACTCATCATGCAGAGCACCGCGTCATTGCTCGCGAGGATCGACGCCGCCGCCGCCCGTGCGAACACCAAGGTGCTCTTCTCACCGCTTGCGTCCCACAGAGTCGTTCGCGCCGGTAACGAGATCGCGGCCGGCATCACCGACTTCCACTCTCGCCTCAGCATCGAGCAAGCGCGTGATGCCATCGATGAGAAGCGCTGGCTGCAAGCTGCCGACGACGCGCGTGACGACATCGCTGCAGCATCCGTCGACACTGCTAAGGCGATCGGCCGCTTCGCCGGCGACACCGCCGACAACGCTCGCGCAGGCGCCGGAAAACTGCTGACCGGTCTCGGTGAGCGCCTGCTGCGCAAGGAGGACGACGAGGAGCCGGACGCATGACCGCCATCCCCGAGTCCATGTGGGAGCAGAGCGCTCTCGACACGCTCGCCGAGCCGCTCGGCTGGGTCTCGCTCAGCGGCGAGCAGATCGCCCCGGGCAGCGGCGAGCGCGACGGCTGGGACGAGCTGCTGATCCGGCCGCGCCTGCTCGAGGCTCTGCGCCGCCTCAACCCGAACGTGCCCGCCCAGTACCTGCAGCAGGCCGCCGTCGAGATCGCCTCGCCCACCTCGCAGGATGCGATCACCGAGAACCACCGCATCCACCGCTACCTCACCACGGGGTACCGCCTCACCTACCTCGACCACGACGGCGTCGAGCACAACCCGACGCTGCGGCTGCTCAGCACCGACCCCGCAGAGAACGACTGGCTCGCCGTCAATCAGGTCACCATCCGTCAGACCACCCCCAGTCACGGCGAAGTGCACCGTCGCTTCGACGTCGTGTTGTATGTCAACGGGATGCCGCTGAGCATCCTCGAGCTCAAGAAGGCCGGCGTCGGCGCAGCATCCGCCTACGACCAGCTGCAGACCTACCTGCGCGAGCTTCCGATGGCCTTCCGATTCTGCGTGTTCACGCTCGCGAGCGACGGGCTGGAGGCGAAGTACGGCACCCCGTTCACTCCGCTCAACCACTTCTCACCGTGGAACGTCGACGACGATGGCATCCCGCTGCAGCAGCCGCGCATCGAGGGCGGCGAGGACGTGCAGCCCCTCGACGACGCGCTGTCGGGCCTGTACAACCAGGAGCGCTTCCTGCAGCTCGTCCGCAACTTCACCGCCTTCGACGAAGGCGCCGACGGTCTCGTCAAGCGCATCGCCAAACCCCACCAGTACTTCGCTGTGAACAAGGCCGTGGGCAAGACCATCCAGGCGGTCGAGACCAATGGCAAGGCCGGCGTCGTCTGGCACACGCAGGGCTCCGGCAAGTCGATGGAGATGGAGCTCTACGCCAATATCACGTCCCGGCATCCCAAGCTCAAGAACCCGACGATCGTCGTCGTGACCGACCGGAACGAACTCGACGGACAGCTGTTCCAGACCTTCGACCGCAGCCTGCTGCTGCCGGAGAAGCCCACCCAGGTGACCAGCCGCACCCAGCTGCGGGATGAACTTTCGGCGCGCAACACCGGCGGCATCTACTTCACGACCCTGCAGAAGTTCGGGCTGAGCAAGGCCGAGAAGGACGCCGGGCTGCAGCATCCGCTCCTCAGCGACCGACGCAACATCATCGTCATCGTCGATGAGGCACACCGAAGCCACTACGACGACCTCGACGGGTACGCCCACCACCTGCAGCGCGCCCTCCCGAACGCCACCCGCATCGCGTTCACCGGCACCCCGATCTCGTTCGCCGAACGCGACACCCGCGAGGTGTTCGGCGACGACATCGACATCTACGACCTCACCCGGGCCGTCGACGACGGCGCCACCGTCCCCGTCTACTTCGAGCCCCGCCTGATCAAGGTGGTCTTCGCCGGCGACGTCAGCCCCGAAGACATCGACCTCGCCGCGGATGAGTTCACTGTGGGGCTCGATGAAACCGAGCGCGCCCGCCTCGAGGCATCCGTCGCCGTCGTCAACGCCGTCTACGGCGCACCCGAGCGCATCG
>NZ_MKRT01000024.1:83874-89866 GCF_001897945.1 Microbacterium sp. 69-10 | reverse complement strand
GGGCCCGGCAAGGCGCTGATCGTCGGCGGCACGCGTGAGATCTGCGCGAACCTGTACGACGCGATCATCGCGCTGCGGCCGGACTGGCACTCGGATGCACTGGATGCCGGACGGATCAAGGTCGTCTATTCGGGAACCGCCGCCGATCAGCCGCCGATCAGCAAGCACGTGCGCCGTGACTCGGCGAACGCCGCCGTCAAGGACAGGCTGAAGGACCCCGACGACGAACTGGAACTCGTCATCGTCAAGGACATGATGCTGACCGGTTTCGACGCCCCTCCCCTGCACACGCTCTACCTCGATCGCCCGCTCAAAGGCGCGCTGCTCATGCAGACCCTGGCGCGCGTGAACCGCACGTTCCGCGGCAAGCAGGACGGCCTTCTCGTCGCGTACGCGCCGCTCGCGGACAACCTCGCGCAGGCCTTGCAGGAGTACACCGTCACCGATCGGGAGCGCAAGCCCGTTGGCCGCGACGTGGAAGAGGCACGCGAACTGGCGCTCGGCTTCGTCGAGCAGATCCGGATGCTGCTGCACGGATGCGACTGGCAGGCCGACCTCGCCGCCGGTGGTCCGCGCGCGCTGCTGCGCGCGGCGACCCGCGCCACAGAGTTCCTGCGCGATGTGAAGCGCAACCAGCCGTCGGCCGACGATGCGCCGGGCGCAGCCGCCCGGTTCCGCAAGCTCAGCGGACAGCTCGCGCGCGCGTGGGCCCTGGCGTCGGGCAGCAGCACGCTCACTGAGCTCCGCAACGAGATCGCGTTCTACGAGGAGGTGCGGGTGTGGATGGCGAAGTACGACGCCCGTGACCGCCAGGCGAACGACCAGCCGATCCCCGAGGACATCCAGCGTCTGCTGGGCGCGCTGATCGCCGATGCCACCGCGACGAACGACGTCATCGACATCTACGAGGCCGCGGGCATGCCGCGCCTCACGCTGGACCGGCTCACCCCCGAGTTCACCGCCGAAGTGCAGCGCGCCCGCAATCCGCAGCTCGCGATCGAGGCGCTGCGCGCCGCTCTGATCGACGAGAGCATGGCGGTGTCGCGCGGCAACCTCGTGCGCCAGCGCGCGTTCTCAGAGCGGATCGCCGAGATCATGAACCGCTACACGAACCAGCAGCTGACCTCCGCTCAGGTGATCGCCGAGCTCGTCGCCCTTGCGAAGGAGGTCGCGGCCGAGGCATCCCGCGGCGAGCAGTTCTCGCCGCCGCTGTCACACGACGAGCTCGCCTTCTTCGACGCTGTCGCCACCAACGAGTCGGCCGTCGATGTGCAGGGCGAGGACACGCTCGCTCAGATCGCCCGCGAACTCGTCGCGATCATGCGCCGCGACGTGCGCACCGACTGGACCGTACGTGACGACGTGCGTGCGAAGCTGCGCTCGTCGATCAAGCGACTGCTCGTCAAGTACAAGTACCCGCCGGACCGGCAGCCCGCCGCCATCGGCCTGGTGATGGAGCAGATGGAGGCGATGGCGCCGCGCTACATGGACGGGCGGCAGTAGCGCGACGCTTCGACAGGCTCAGCGACCCAACTCCGAGGCGGGTCTCCGGGCGCGTCGACAGGCTCAGCGACCCGGCCTCGGAGAGGATCGCCGGTCAGCCGCCGATCTTCTCGCCCGCGGGCGAGAGCACCCACCAGATGCCGCCGACGCCCTGACCGTTCACGTCGCCCTTCGCCGCGTCGCCCGCGAAGGTGTACAGCGGCCAGCCGTCCAGCGTGACCTGGTGCTTGCCGTCGGGGGTGTCGATCGTGGCGAGCGTGCCCGTGACACCGTCGGCCTTCGGCGTCGTGGAGTCGGACAGGATCGGCGGCCACTTCGCCAGGCACTCGCCGGTGCAGGCGCTGGTCTTCGTGCCCTGAGTGTCCTTGTCGAACATGTAGGCAGTCATGCCGTCGCCGTCGACCACGATCTTCCCGAGCGAGCTGTCCGCGACGGCCAGGCCTGATGCCGCCGGTTCCGGAGCCTGCGACGACGGCGCCCCGTAGCCGCCGGAGTCGGAACCGGAACCGCCGGACCCACCGGAACCGCCCGTGCCGCCGGAGCAGCCGGCGAGAAGGAGTGCGAGGGCGATGCCCCCGATGGCGAGTGCCCTGCGCCCGTGTGCCCTGTACCCGTATGCCCTGTGCGACATCGTGCCGTCCCTTTCGTCTGATCAGCCTCCGCGATGGCGGCCGCTCCCGTGACACGAGACGGACGGGGCGGATGGTTCACCCGAACTCGTGCTTCACGACGACTTTCCCGGTGGCATCCCGGATCTCGACGGACCGGATGTCGGACTCCGGCAGCCCCGTTCCCGCCGACAGCCGCGCGGTGGCCCCGGCTTCCACGTTCCAGTTCGACAGGGTGGTGGTCGTGCCGTCCCGCGAAGTGACCGCCAGCTCGTAGGTGCCGCTCCATCCCGAATACCCCTCATAGGCGCACACCACGTCGAGCCTGGTCCCCCACGGCACCGTGGTGAGCGCCACCGTCGCCACGACCGGCGCTCCCCCGACGGGCTCCAGCGCCACGGCCTCGGCCGGACGGGGCATCAGCAGAGCGACCGACACCACGGCGGCCACGACGACCGCGGCCGCAGCCCCCACCACCCAGGCGGTGAGCCTCCTGCGCCTGGTGCGGCGGGCGCGTGCGGCGGCCAGCACACGCACGGGCGCCGCGCCGTCGGCATCCTGCTCCGCGATCCGCTGGGCATCCTCCGGCCTCACCTGGGACAGCAGCACGACGGTCGACGTGAGCTCGGCGACCGCCTCGCGGCACCGCGAGCAGTGCGCGAGATGCTCCTCGAACTCTGCGCGGTCCGATGCCGAGAGCGCCCCCAGCGCATATGCGGCGTCCCAGGTGGCGTACCGCTCGTGGTCGGCGTTCACCTCGTCACCCCTCTCTCCTGCAGTGCGAGCCGCAGGGCCCGCAGTCCGTAATGCATCCGGGACTTCACGGTCCCCTCGGCGATCCCCAGTTCCTCCGCCACCTCGCGAACGCTCCGCCCGCGGTAGTACGCGGCGATCACGACCTCGCGATGCTCCGGACTCACCGCGGCGAGCGCGTCCTGGATCAGCAGCGCGTCGAAGAGCCGATCGGTGTGGTCGTCGGCTGCCCGCTCGGGAAGCTCCGCGACCGGGTTCTCGTGCCTGCGGCGGGCGCTGCGCGCCTCGTCGATCACGATGTGCCTGGCGACGGTGATCATCCACGCCCTCGAAGTGGTCGGGTCCTGCTCCAGGATGCGCGGGGTCCGCCAGGCGCGCAGCAGCGTCTCCTGCACGACGTCGTCGGCTGAACCGCCGCGGTTGCCCGTGATGCTCACCACATACCGCCGGATCGGGCCGGCATGAAGCTCATAGAGCGCGGTCAGTCGCTCGTCGTCCTCTTCGGTCACGGATCGCCTCCTCACGATGGGAACGAGGCAGGACGGTCGCCGGTTCATTCTCGGGTCGCGATGAACCGGATCGGCGCGGAGATCGTTGTCTCCGTATGGACATCTTCGCCGACGCGGACGGATTCCGCATAGCAGGTCTGCCGCTGCATCCGCTGCTCGTCCACGCCGTGGTCGTGCTCGCGCCCCTCACCGCACTCGCGGTGGCGCTGGTCGCGGTGTGGCCGGCCGCACGTCGGCGGCTCGGGTGGGCGCCGCCGATCGCGGCGCTGGGAGTCGCGGCGCTGGTGCCGGTGACCGTGCTGGCAGGGCAGTCGCTCGCCTCGACCGTCGGCTACACCCCCGCGATCCTGCACCACGAGGCTCTCGGCCTGATGCTGATCCCGTGGACGATCGCCCTGCTGATCGCGTCCGTCGCCGTCGCGATGGGTGATCGGATGCTGCCGCGGCTGCGCCGCACGAGACCGCGGATGAGCCGCATCCTCGCTGTCGCGATCATCGCCGCGGCCCTCGTCGCCGCCGCCGGGACCGTCGTCGTCACGGTGCTGACGGGAGACGCCGGGGCGCGCGCGGTGTGGGGTGCGGTCTGACCGCCGGATGCCTGAGCGATCCACGCCGAGCTCACCCCATCGGCGCGCCCAGGAATAGCCGATCGGACGATGTCATGGCTCGACGCCGATTCGTAGCGTTGAAGACATGAACATCACCTCCCGGATCTCCCGCCGCTCCCTCATCGCCGCATCGACCATCGCGCTCGCCGCGATCGCTGTCGTCCCCACCACGGCAGCCGCCGCTGCTCCTGCCCCGGCCGCCGCATCCGCCTCGTGGAAGAACCTGACCCCGTCCGAGACCCTCGCGTCGACGCCGTGGAAGACCACGAGCGCGCTCGACCAGGACGGCAACCGCGTCGCCCTCGACAACCCGGCCGTCGCGAGCTTCGTCGGCTGGGCGTACTTCAAGGCCGACGGCACGTACACGATGTACAACCTCGACAACAGCCCGAAGCTGCACGGCGACTGGACCGTCGCCGCAGATGGCTCGTCGCGCTGGATCAACGCGAAGGACGCGAACGGCAACGTGCTGTTCCAGCGCGTCGTGCCGATCACCGAGCTGACCAAGAACGTCTTCACCTACCGCGTGTTCCCGAACGCCGCCGACACGTCGGTCTACTACGACATCGTGCACACCAAGACCAACCACGTCGAGCCCGGCACCGACGGCCGCGGCCCCGGCGCGCACGGCAGCCACGGCATCAACGGCAGCGGCGAGTACCACTTCAACAACGGCAACGCCCGCTGATCCGCACCGATCCAGCGATCATGAGCCCGGTCCCCTGGTGGACCGGGCTCATCCGTATGAGCGCTCAGCGCCGGCGGATGCGGACGGTCCAGATCACGAGATCGGCGAGCGCATCGATCGCGAGCAGGATGCCGAGGCCCCGCGTGACCCGGGAGCGCCCCCGCCCGAGAGCGACACCCAGTGCCAGCTCCGCCGTGCTCAGCGCCGCTCCGAGCAGAGGGCGCTTGCGCAGGAAGCGGGCGAACCGCACTGCGGGCCGGCCGCGGTCCGTCAGTGAGGCGAACTCCACGAGGCCGCCCATCACGACGTCGCCCACCGTGCGCGGCCAGCCCTGCGGCGCGAAACGACGACCGAGGGCGGTGTCCTCCAGTCCAGCCGCGACGAGCGAGTGCGGAACGCCGAAGGCGAGCACGAGCGCGCGCACCCGGGCATCCGGCCCCACGACCCCGCCGAGCGCCTCGGGCAGGCAGGCCCGGCGCACGGCAGCCGCATCGACCGCGCTCCCCAGGTCGAGCTCGGCGAGCTCATCGCCTGCGCCGTCGATCTCTTCCAGCATCCGGCGGTACAGCGCGGCGCTCTCCGGCACGGAGATCGTGTCGAAGTCGAGGACGGGCCGGGTGAGACGCTCCGCGTTCGGCCAGAACATCGCGGCCCGGCCGTGCGTACCGCTGACCTCCACCCACGCCTCGCCCTGGGGTGGGACGTTGACCTCGATGACGGGGCCGTCGGACCTGCCGCCCGCGATCGCGCCGTGTGCGCGATCGGTGCGGTACCGGTACACCGACCAGGCGCTGTCCTCCAGGTAGTCGACCGGGGTGTCCAGCAGCTGCGCGGTCAGACGCGCGGCCCACGGCCCGCGACGGGAGAACTCCGCGACGCGGACGGGGTCCGGTGCGAACGCACCCTCGGCGCCGGCGTCCGGCATCCCGAATCCGGGCAGGTCGTCGACGGCATCGTCGAGCTGCTCGAACGCCTCGCCGAACTCCTGCTCCAGCTCGGCGTCGACCTGCCCCAGTGCGTCTTCGGCGGCATCCGGCGCGTCGTCGGCGAGACCGAGGCGCAGCGTCAGTCCCTGAGCGGCGAACAGCGCACCCAGGCGCGCAGCGCTGAGGTCGAAGCGCAGCAGCCCGCCGTCGTCCAGGGCGACGACGGCGGCGTCCTCGGTGATCGGGAGCAGTACGGTCGCCGTGCTGCCCTCTGAACCGCGGACGGCGGCGAGGACGCGCTCCTCGCGCAGCATCCGCTCGGTGCTCTCGAGCGGATCCGATCCGTCACCGGAGTCGACCGAGGCGAACGTGATCTGGAACGCGATCTGCTCTGCTG
>NZ_MKRT01000024.1:80851-83830 GCF_001897945.1 Microbacterium sp. 69-10 | reverse complement strand
CCGAGACGCAGATCGACACGGCGAACATGGTGACGGCGAAGCCCACCAGCGGCACCCACCACGACGAGCGGCTGAGCCGGATCCGGCGCACCGAGAGCCACACCGTGGCCGCATAGCCCGCGACCAGCACGAGCACCGCGATCACGCCCCAGGTCCTGGCGACCGCGAAGTTGGAGAAGGTGCCCTCCCCGCCCAGCATCTTCAGGGTCTGCTGGAGCGTGGCGGAGAGGTCGAGGAACTGCGGGATCGACGAGAGCACGTTCACCACGCCGACGCCGAGCATCACGGCGGTGATCAGCACCTGGGCCCGGCTCGCGGGACGCGCGCCCGGGGCGACGGGCGCCGCCGACTGCTGCGGCACGGGCGGGGCGGGTGCCGGAGCGGATGCCGTCGGCATCTGCTCCACGGGCGGCAGGCCTGCGCGCGCACGCTGCTCCTCGGGCGTTGCGTATTCGCCGTACTGCGGCCGGTCGACACTCATGGCATCCACGCTACCGCCCGGGCCTTGGGCGGGGATGTGAACGCCGCCGTCGGGCGGGACGGCGACCGCGCGGGAGCGAGGCCCTACGAGGTCAGTGCCCCGAGCGTCCGCCCAGGGCGCGCTCGTCGCGCTTGCCCGCGGCATCCTGACGCAGCTCCTTGGGGAGCGAGAACATCAGGTCCTCCTCGGCCGTGCGCACCTCTTCGACGTCGCCGTAGCCCGCCTCGCTGAGCGCCTCGAGCACCTCGCGGACGAGGACCTCGGGCACCGATGCTCCGCTGGTGACGCCGACCGTGCGCACGCCGTCGAGCCATTCCTGCTTCACTTCGTCGGCGTAGTCCACGCGGTAGGCGGCCTTCGCACCGTGCTCGAGGGCGACCTCGACCAGGCGGACGCTGTTGGACGAGTTCGCGGAGCCGACCACGATCACCAGATCGGCGTCCTTCGCGACCTTCTTGATCGCCACCTGACGGTTCTGCGTGGCGTAGCAGATGTCGTCGGACGGCGGATTGTGCAGCTCAGGGAAGCGGGTGCGGAGTCGGTTGACCGTCTCCATGGTCTCGTCGACGGACAGCGTGGTCTGCGACAGCCAGACCACCTTGCTCGGATCCTTGACGACGACGGTGTCCGCCTCGTCCGGGGAGTTGACGATGGTCACGTGGTCGGGAGCCTCGCCCGCGGTGCCCTCGACCTCCTCGTGGCCGTCGTGGCCGATGAGCAGGATCTCGAAGTCGTCCCGCGCGAAGCGCACTGCTTCGCGGTGCACCTTGGTCACCAGCGGGCAGGTCGCGTCGATCGCGTGCAGGCCGCGGTCGGATGCCGCGTTGACCACGGCCGGCGCGACACCGTGCGCGCTGAAGACGACGTGGGCGCCCTCTGGCACTTCGTCGACCTCGTCGACGAAGATCGCGCCCTTCTTCTCGAGCTCGGTCACGACGTGGATGTTGTGCACGATCTGCTTGCGCACGTACACCGGCGAGCCGTAGCGCTCCAGAGCCTTCTCGACCGCCACGACGGCCCGGTCGACACCCGCGCAGTAGCCGCGCGGGGCTGCCAGCAGCACGCGCTTCGCTCCGTCGACGGGACGGTCCTGGAGGGGCGCCGATCGACGGGCTGGGCGCGGGGGCTCGGGAAGCCTGACGATGGTTGCACTCACCCTTGAAGTCTACCGAGGGCGCCTGATGAAGGGCCGTGTCGGCGGCATCCGGGACAATGGACGCATGACCGTCTTCGAAGCCGCCGCGCTCCCCGGCGAGCCGCCACCCGCGGATTCGGTCGCTCCGCGCGACTCGACGCCGGATGCCCCGACATCGGTCGCGCGGCTGAACGGGACGATCCGCGACTTCATCGCGCGGTGGAACACGGTGTGGGTGGAAGGCGAGATCACCTCGTGGAACCTGCGCGCGGGCAACGTGTTCGCGCGGCTGAAGGACGTGCGCTCCGACGCGCAGATCTCCGTCCGCGTGTGGTCGAGCGTGCGCGCGCGCATCCCCGCCGACCTCGCCGTCGGCGATCATGTCGTCGCCGCGGTGAAGGCGGACTACTTCGTCAAGGGCGGGGACTTCAGCTTCATCGTCTCCGCCATGAAGCACGTCGGTCTGGGCGACCAGCTGGAGCGGCTGGAGAAGCTGCGTGCGCAGCTGCGTCAGGAGGGGCTGTTCGACGCGAGCCGCAAGAAGGGGCTCCCGTTCCTTCCGCACTGCATCGGCCTGATCACCGGCGAGAAGTCGGATGCCGAGAAGGACGTGCTGCGCAACGCCGAGCTGCGCTGGCCGCAGGTGCGTTTCCGCACCGCGCACGTTGCCGTGCAGGGCGACCGCAGCGTGCCCGAGGTGCTCGCCGCGCTGAAGCGGCTGGATGCCGACCCCGAGGTCGACGTGATCATCATCGCGCGCGGTGGCGGCGACCCGCAGACGCTGCTCGGCTTCAGCGACGAGCGACTCGTGCGCGCCGTGGCCGCGGCATCCACTCCCGTCGTCAGCGCCATCGGACACGAGAACGACCACCCCCTGCTCGACGACGTCGCCGACCTGCGGGCATCGACTCCGACGGATGCTGCGAAGCGCGTCGTCCCTGACGTGGGCGAGCAGCGCGCGCTGATCGCCCAGCTGCGCGCCCGCGCCACCAGCCGCCTCACCCAGCGGATCTCGCACGACATCGCCCAGCTCGAGCAGCTCCGCTCGCGGCCCGTGCTGCGCACACCCGATCCGATCATCGACGACCGCGCCCAGGAGGTGTGGCTGCTGGCCTCCCGAGGCCGCGACACCCTCACCCGGCGGCTGGACACCGCCCAGCGCACCACCGCCGAGCTGCGTGCATCGCTGCGGGCCCTCTCCCCCGCGGCGACGCTGGCTCGCGGCTATGGGATCGTGCACCTGGACGACGGGCGCATCGTGCGCGACGCCGCGGATGCCCCGGCAGGCACGCCGCTGACGGTGACCGTCGACCGCGGCTCGCTGCGAGCCCGCTCCGAGGGCGAGATCCCCGAGGCGGGCTGA
>NZ_MKRT01000024.1:66914-80822 GCF_001897945.1 Microbacterium sp. 69-10 | reverse complement strand
ACCCATGCCGGTGTCCGTCCACTCCGGTGCCTGTACACCACGACATCCGTACATCCCGGTATCTGTCCCGCCCGGCTTGCGCCCGCACCCGGCCCCCGCATCCGGCCGTGCCACTCCGGGGGCCGACCTGTGCCGCTGGCCGCCCGGACGGGGCGTCCGTGACACGCCGGTAGGATGGATGTCGTGACTGCGTCCAACGACTCCCCCGTCGAATCGCTGTCGTTCGAGGCCGCGCGCGACGAACTCGTGCGCGTCGTCGCCGAACTCGAACAGGGATCCCCCACGCTCGAGCACTCCCTGGCCCTCTGGGAGCGCGGTGAGGCGCTGGCCGCCCGCTGCGAGGAGTGGCTGCTGGGCGCGAAGCGCCGTCTCGAGGCCGCCCGCGACGCGGCATCCGCCGGAGAAGAGGCATGAGCCGCAAGCCCGAAATCGTCGCCGAGCTCGGCCGGCCCGAGACTCCGCAGGAGACCGCCGACCGCAAGGCGGAGTCGAGCCGCGTCTACCGGTCCAGCCAGACCTTCCGCAACCTCATCGCCGCGCTGATCATCACCGTCGCCGTCGTGGCGGTGATCGTGTTCGCGGTCCCGCGCGGCGAGCCCACCGCGCGCCCGGCCATCGATGTCGCGGGGATCGCGGCCGACGTCTCGTCGACCTCGGATCGCCCGGTGATCGTGCCCGAGCTGGGCGACTTCTGGCGTGTGAACGCCGCAGGGCTGGAGGGCGGCGCCACCAAGGTGTGGAGCATCACCCTCGCACCCGCGGGCGAGCGCGAGCGCGGCTTCGTCAAGCTCGCGCAGGCCTTCGACGCGGACGTGAACTGGGCACCGCAGGTCACCGGAGGCATGGCCCCGACCGGCACCGAGCAGATCGACGGCGTGACCTGGGATGTGTTCGACCTGGGCGATCGCGGCACGGCGAACGTCACGTACGCGCTCGGCACCCAGGCCGGCCGCGACTACGTGCTGCTCTACGGCTCCCGCTCCGCGGACTCCACCAAGAAGCTTGCTGAATCACTCACCTCGCAGTTGAGCGACCTGAAGGAGGCCGGATGACCACGACACTCACCCCCGCTGAGGCCTGGACGAAGCTGATCGAGGGCAACAGGCGATTCGTCGCAGGCATCTCGGAGCACCCCAACCAGGACGCGCACCGCCGGGCCGAGATCGCGGGCGGACAGAACCCGTTCGCCACCTTCCTGGGCTGCTCCGACTCGCGCGTCGCCGCCGAGACCCTCTTCGACGTCGGACTGGGCGACCTGTTCACCACCCGCAACGCCGGCCAGATGGTGACGGACTCGGCAGTGGCGAGCATCGAGTTCGCCGTCGCGATGCTCGACGTCCCGCTGCTGGTCGTGCTCGCTCACGACTCCTGCGGTGCGGTCGCCGCCGCCGTGCGCGGCACGGCGATCGACGCCGAGCCGATCCCGCCGAAGATCTGGAAGCTCATCGCCCCGATCGTCCCCGCCGCACGTCGCGTGCTGAAGGAGAGCGGCGGCACCACCGTCGAGGACATCGACCCCGAAGAGGTCGGGCGCGAGCACCTGCGCGGCACCATCCTCGGCCTGCTGGAGTCGTCCGAGATCATCAGCGACGCCGTCGCCGAGGGCCGCCTGGCCATCGTGGGCGCCAAGTACCGACTGACCGACGGCAGCGCCGTCCCCATCGCACAGGTCGGCCTCGCCGACTCCGACATCCCCTCACTCTCGAAGGAGCAGAAGTGACTGACACCCACCAGCAGAGCGGCGAAAGCACGCAGTACCGCATCGAGCACGACACCATGGGTGAAGTGCGTGTCCCCGTGAACGCCCTGTACAGCGCGCAGACCCAGCGCGCGGTCGAGAACTTCCCGATCTCGGGCAAGGGCCTCGAGTCCGCGCAGATCGCCGCGCTCGCCCGCATCAAGAAGGCAGCCGCCCTCGCGAACAAGGACCTCGGCACCCTCGACGGCGCCATCGCCGACGCGATCGCCCAGGCCGCCGACGAGGTGGCCACCGGTGCGCACGACGGCGAGTTCCCGATCGACACGTACCAGACCGGCTCCGGCACCTCGTCGAACATGAACATGAACGAGGTGCTCGCCACGCTCGCCTCGCGCATCCTCGGCTCCGCGGTGCACCCCAACGACCACGTGAACGCGTCGCAGTCCTCGAACGACGTGTTCCCGACCTCGGTGCACGTCGCCGTCACCCAGGCGCTGATCGACGACCTCATCCCGGCTCTCGACCACCTGGCCGTCGCTTTCGAGGCGAAGGCGGATGCCTGGAAGAGCGTCGTCAAGTCGGGCCGCACCCACCTGATGGACGCCACCCCGGTCACCCTCGGCCAGGAGTTCGGCGGCTACGCCCGCCAGATGCGTCTCGGCATCGAGCGTGTGCAGGCCGCCCTCCCCCGCGTCGCAGAGGTCCCCCTCGGGGGCACCGCCGTCGGCACCGGCATCAACACCCCGCTGGGCTTCCCGCAGAAGGTCATCGAGCTGCTCGCCGCCGAGACCGAGCTGCCCATCACCGAGGCCAAGGACCACTTCGAGGCCCAGGCCAACCGCGACGGCCTGGTCGAGGCATCCGGCGCCCTGCGCACCATCGCCGTGTCGCTGACCAAGATCAACAACGACCTGCGCTGGATGGGCTCCGGCCCCAACACCGGCCTCGCCGAGATCCACCTGCCCGACCTCCAGCCGGGTTCGTCGATCATGCCGGGCAAGGTCAACCCGGTCATCCCCGAGGCCGTGCTCATGGTGTGCGCCCGCGTGATCGGCAACGACGCCACGATCGCCTGGGGCGGCGCCTCCGGCGCCTTCGAGCTGAACGTCGCCATCCCGGTGATGGGCACCGCCCTGCTCGAGTCGATCCGTCTGCTGTCGAACGCCACCCGCGTGCTGGCCGACAAGACCGTCGACGGCCTGCAGGCCAACGTCGAGCGCGCCGCGGCCCTGGCCGGCATGAGCCCGTCGACGGTGACCCCGCTGAACAAGATCATCGGCTACGAGGCGGCGGCCAAGATCGCCAAGCACGCCGTCGCCAAGGGCATCACGGTGCGCGACGCCGTGATCGACCTCGGCTACGTCGAGCGCGGCGAGATCACCCTCGAGGTGCTCGACCAGAAGCTCGACCTGCTGAGCATGACCCACGCGGGCTGACGCCAGCCGGTACCCTGTTCGGGCACACTTGCACGACCCGGGAACACTTGCACGACCGATCTGCCGATCTGATCGTGCATCCGTTCCCGGGTCGTGCATCTGTGTCCGGCACATTCGCCCTCCACAGATCGCGATTCCCGTTGGGTTGTTCACAGCGAGTGGACTTCGGGGACGGCCCAAGCCTGCAGTCAGGCAGGGTGATGGGATGCTCGATCCCTCAGTCCTCATCCGTCGTGCCGGTGGTGTCGCGAGAGGCCGGATGCTGCAGAAGAAGGGCATCTCGCGCAAGGCGCTCGCAGCCCACGCGGCGGTCGGCGCCATTCGGCGCGTTCGCCCCGGCGTCTTCGCCTCGAACGACACGAACCCGCAAGTGGTGCGCGCCGCCGAGCACGGCGGGATGCTGACGTGCGAAGCGGCGCTGAAACTGCACGGCATCTGGACCCTCTCGGAGGAACCCACCCTGCATGTCTGGCTGGGCGCCAACGGCCGCAGACATCCGCATCCGAGGTGCGACTGCGTGACCCACTTCTTCGGCGGCCCCACCCGGTTCGGAGTTGCGTCAGTGGAGACTGCGCTCGTCCACGTGTTCGGATGCTCCGGTGAGGAGGCATTCTTCGCGGCGTTCGAGTCCGCCTGGCGCAAGCGCCGGCTCTCCAGCACTGTTCGCCTTCGCATCCGCGCCGCCTTGCCCGAGTCTGCGCGCTGGCTCGTGGACTTCGCGCGCTCTGACGCCGACAGCGGTCTGGAATCGCTGCTTCGGCTGCGCCTGCACCTGCTGGGCATAGAGCTCAGGCGGCAGGTGGACATCACAGGTGTCGGCCTTGTCGACTTCGTCGCCGGTGGTCGCCTGATCATCGAGGTCGACGGCAAGGAGAATCACGACGGACCTGCGAAGCGTCACAAGGATCTGGTGCGCGATGCGGCAGCATCCGCCCTGGGCTACGAATCACTGCGTTTCGACTACGCCCAGATCATCTACGACTGGGAGAGTGTGCAACCTGCGATCCTCGCGGCGCTCCAGCGTGCGTACGCGCGCTCTTGACCCAGTACAGATGCACGACCCGGGAACACCTGCACGACCGAACTGGCGATCTGGTCGTGCATTCGTTCCCGAGTCGTGCAACTGTTCCCGATTTCCCGGGTCGTGCAGCCGTCAGCTGAGCTCCCCGCCCTCCAGGAGCTCCGTGACGAGCGCCGCGATCGCGGAGCGCTCCGATCGGGTGAGGGTGACGTGCCCGAACAGGTCGTGCCCCTTGAGCGTCTCGATCACGCTCGCGATGCCGTCGTGCCGCCCGACCCGCAGGTTGTCGCGCTGCCCCACGTCGTGCGTGAGGATGACGCGCGAGTTCTGCCCCATCCGGCTGAGCACCGTCAGGAGCACGTTGCGCTCCAGCGACTGCGCCTCGTCGACGATCACGAACGCGTCGTGCAGCGAACGGCCGCGGATGTGCGTGAGCGGCAGCACCTCCAGCATCCCGCGCTCCACGACCTCGTCGAGGACGTTCCCCGAGACGACGGAGCCGAGCGTGTCGTACACCGCCTGACCCCACGGGTTCATCTTCTCCTCGCGGTCGCCGGGGAGGTAGCCGAGCTCCTGGCCGCCGACCGCGAACAGCGGCCGGAACACGATGATCTTCTTCTGCTGCTGCCGCTCCAGCACGGCCTCCAGGCCCGCGCACAGCGCCAGCGCCGACTTTCCGGTGCCGGCTCGCCCGCCGAGCGAGACGATCCCGACCTCGGGGTCGAGCAGCAGGTCGATCGCGATGCGCTGCTCGGCCGACCGTCCGTGCAGTCCGAACACCTCGCGGTCGCCGCGCACCAGGCGGTACTCCCCGTCGCCGGTGACCCGGCCGAGAGCCGAGCCGCGCTCGGAGTGGATGATCAGGCCCGTGTTGACCGGCACCCCGCGCACCTGCTCGCTGAGACCGACCTCGCTCTCGTAGAGGTCGCTCATCTCGTCACCAGAGAGGTCGAGCGGCGCGATGCCGGTCCAGCCCGAATCGATCGCCTGCTCAGCGAGGTACTCCTCGGCCTGCAGACCGAGGGATGCCGCCTTGACGCGCATCGGCAGGTCCTTGGAGACGATCGTGACGGCCTGCCCGTCCTGCGCGAGCTGCGCGGCCGTGGCGAGGATGCGGCTGTCGTTGTCGCTCAGCCGGATGCCGGCGGGAAGGATCGAAAGGTCGGCGGTGCCGAGCTCGACGCGCAGCGTGCCCCCCTCGCCGACCTCGACCGGGAAGTCCAGCCGCCCGTGCTCGACCCGAAGCTCGTCGAGATGCCGCAGGGCGCGACGCGCGAAGTAGCCGAGCTCGGGGTCGTGGCGCTTGGCCTCGAGCTCCGAGATCACCACCACCGGCAGGACGATCGAGTGCTCCGCGAAGCGGAACAGGGCCTGCGGGTCGCTGAGCAGCACCGATGTGTCGAGCACATATGTGCGAAGAGCCGTGTCATCGTGTGACACGGCTCCGGTTGCGACGGCCTTGCGGGTGGACTGCTGCTGCGCTGAACGTGTGGTCACGATCCACTCCCCTACCCGGGATGATCCCGGCTCTGCAGCGAGTCGACCAGGGGCCACGAGTCGCGATCCTGGAGGCCGACTCGATCGGGCACGGTGTCCGATGCCTCGAAGGTACGACCCGCTCGGTCGCACGCCGCGAAAGACGCGCGGGCGTGTCGTGTTAAGAGGTGATGAACGTCCGGTTTCCGGATGCCGTGAGCGCGTCGTCCAGCATCCGCAGCGTCTCGGCGCCGGTGCCGGCGTGCGCGGCGACGCGCACGGCCCCGCCACGGACGGTGACGGCCAGCCCGGCGTCGCCGAGGGCGCGGCCCAGCCCCTCCGCATCGTCGGGGACGAGAGAGACGATCCCCGCGCGCCGCGCGGGATCGGCCGGTGTCGCCGACCGGATGCCGTGACGCTCCGCGATCGTGAGGATCTCGTCGACGTTGCGCTGCACGGTCGTCGCGATCGCGGCGACGCCCACTCCGCGCATCTCGTCCAGCGCGGCCGCGAGCCGCACCGCGGCGAGGTGATCGGGCACGCTGGCGCTGAAGGCACGGGCAGCGGATGCCGGCGGGGGCACCGCCCCGGAGAAGGGGCCGTCGGCGTCGATGCCGGTGATCCCGCTGAGCACGGGACGGAGCCGCTCCACGGCGCGGTCGGAGAAGCGCGCGAAGCCGGTGCCGCGCCCCGAACGCAACCACTTGTACCCGTGGCCCGCCACCACGTCGGCGGCGCTCCAGTCCTCGTCGACGACGCCGAACGACTGCACCGCGTCCACGATGAGCAGCCGATCAGGGCCGATCAGCTCTCGCAGCGCCGTCAGATCCGCGCGATAGCCGGTGCGGTAGTCGACGTGGCTGACCGCGACCGCCGCCACATCGTCGTCGAGCGCGGCCGCCACGGCATCCGTCGTGACCCGCCCGTCAGCCGGGTCGATCCAGCGCGGCTCGAGCGCACCGGCCGACGCGTCGGCGGCGCGCTGGAGCGTGAGGCTGATGCTGGGGAACTCGCCGGATCCCGCGATGACCGCGCCGCTGAGCCCGTACAGGGCGTGCTGCAGGGCATCCGTCGAGCTCGGACGCAGCACGACCTCCGACCGCTTCGCGCCGAGCATCTCCGCGATGCCGGCGACGGCGCGCCCGGTGCGGGCGGTGACGGACGCGTGCTCTCGCGGAGAGTATCCGCCCATCACCTCGACCGCATCGTGCATCGCAGAACGGACCGCCGGCGCGAGCGGGCCGAACGCCGCCCAGTTCAGGTAGCCGGTCTCCCCCG
Source organism: Microbacterium sp. 69-10 (assembly GCF_001897945.1). Taxonomy (GTDB): domain Bacteria; phylum Actinomycetota; class Actinomycetes; order Actinomycetales; family Microbacteriaceae; genus Microbacterium. The sequence continues at coordinate 73,912 of NZ_MKRT01000024.1, read as the reverse complement.
CGAACGACGCGACGTAGTCATCCAGAGCGCTCATCCGTCCAGTCTCGCGCATCCAGCCGAGGTCGGTGTGCCGCGACCCGTCAGCGTCCGAAGCGCCGATCGCGGTCGGCGAAGTCGCGGATGGCGCGCAGGAAGTCGACCCGCCGGAGGTCAGGACCGAGCGCCTCGACGAAGTAGAACTCGCTGTGGGCGCTCTGCCAGAGCAGGAAGTCGCTGAGGCGCTGCTCGCCGCTGGTGCGGATCACCAGGTCGGGGTCGGGCTGGCCGCCGGTGTACAGGTGCTCGCCGATCATCTCGGGAGTGAGATGGGCCGCGAGATCCTCCAGCGTGCCGCCGGAGGCGTTGTGCTTGCCGATGATGCTGCGCACCGCGTCCACGATCTCGTTGCGGCCGCCGTAGCCGACCGCGAGGTTCACGTGCAGCCCGGTGTGGTCGCGGGTGCGCTCCTCGGCATCCGCGAGCACGCGCGCCAGCTCCGGCGGCAGGATGTCGGCCCTGCCGACATGCTGCACTCTCCAGTCGCCGTGCTTCGACAGGGTGTCCGCGAGTTCGGCGATGATCTCGATGAGGTCGCCGATCTCCTTCGAGTCCCGCTTGGTCAGGTTGTCGGCGGACAGCAGGTAGAGCGAGACCACGTCCACGCCGAGCTCGTCGCACCAGCCGAGGAACTCCCGCATCTTCGCCGCACCCGCGCGGTGGCCGTCGGCCGCCGACTCGTAGCCGAGCTGACGAGCCCAGCGCCGGTTGCCGTCGATCATCATCGCCACGTGGTGCGGCACGGTCGCCGGGTCGATCCGACGTCGAAGACGGTTCCCGTAGAGCCGATAGAGGGGTCCCCGCCCCGAGCTCTCGCGTGCACTCACATCCCTACGCTACCTCCACAGACCGGGAGGCACCGGAGTGCGCAGGATATGTACGGCGCACGGAATGCGGCCGCGCCTAGAGTGAGCACGTGAGCACCCGAGCCGCAGGCAGTCCCGATGTCCCCCAGCTCCCGCTTCTCGACGCCGCGGCGAAGGACGCCGCCGTCGAGATCAAACCGAGCTGGCGGGGATGGATCCACGCGGGCACATTCCCCGTCGCGATCGCGGCGGGCATCGTCCTCATCGTGCTCGCGCACGGCACCCCGGGCAAATGGGCCGCCGCGGTGTTCATGGCCACCTCGCTGCTGCTGTTCGGCAACTCCGCGCTGTACCACCGCTTCAACTGGGGTCCGAAGACCAAGATGGTGCTCAAGCGCATCGACCACGCGAACATCCTGCTGCTGATCGCGGGCACGTACACGCCGTTGGCGGTGCTGGCGCTGGAGCCCGGCAAGGGCACGCTGCTGCTGATCGTCGTGTGGAGCGGCGCGATCCTGGGCATCCTGTTCCGCGTCTTCTGGATCAATGCGCCGCGCTGGCTGTACGTCGCGCTGTACCTCGCACTCGGCTGGGCCGCGGTGATGTACATGGTCGACCTGGTGCAGGCCAACGTCGCCATGATGGTGCTGGTCTGCGTGGGCGGCGTGCTGTACACGATCGGCGCGGTGATCTACGCGATGAAGAAGCCCAACCCGTGGCCCGGCCACTTCGGCTTCCATGAGATCTTCCACGTCTGCACCGTGCTGGCGTTCCTGTGCCACTGGACGGCCTGCCTGCTCATCTCGCTGGCGCCGCACGCGCCATCGCTGGGGCTCGCCGGCTGACACCGGGCGTCATCCGCTGCCGCGCCTGCGGTGCGGCGTGGCATCCTGACAGCTGAACGATCTGGAGGATCACCATGGCCGACGTCGAGAGCTTCACCCTGGACCACACCGCCGTGCAGGCGCCCTACGTGCGCCTGATCGGCGTCGAGCGCGGCCCGAGGGGCGACGCCATCTCGAACTTCGACCTGCGCTTCGTGCAGCCCAACGAGGGCGAGATCCCCACCGCGGGCCTGCACACCATCGAGCACACCATGGCGAGCGTGCTGCGCGACGAAATCGACGGCGTGATCGACTTCTCGCCGTTCGGATGCCGCACCGGCTTCCACCTGATCATGTGGGGCGAGCCGGCGGTGGTCGACGTCGTCGCGGCGGTCCGCGCAGGCCTGGAGTTCATCGCGGGCCCCGCGCAGTGGAGCGACGTGCCCGGCGTCTCGGCGGTGGAGTGCGGCAACTACCGCGACCACAGCCTGCACTCCGCCAAGGAGTGGGCGAAGCGGATCCTGGATCAGGGGATCAGCCAGGACGCCTTCCAGCGCGTCGGAGTCTGAGCCCGGATCAGCGCTTCGCGCCGCCGTCGTCGTCGGGCTCGGTCGGTGCGTCCGTCTCGGCAGGCGCATCGGCGACGAGCGGACCTTCGGATGCCGCGGCGAGCTCGGCATCCAGTTCATCCCGCACCTCTTCGCGGTAGCGGACCCGGCGGATGCGGCGGTTCATGTCCCAGATCAGCAGGATGACGGCCGCGACGACCACGATCACGACGGCGAAGCCGGCGAAACCCGGAGTCACCACCTCGGGCGGGACGGTCGAGGTCGGCGTCGGCATGGGGGTGGTGTCGCCGAACAGGATCATGGGTGCGCCTTTCATCCTCAGGTCGAATAACCTGGGAGTACCAGCCTATCCGCCGATGCGGAACGGCCCGTCCCTCCACCAAGGATCAGGAGACCCGTGACCACCGCACGCGAGCTCGATGAGCGCTATGGTCGCGCCGGTCGCCGACGGCTGCCCTGGATCATCGGCGGAGCCGTCGCGGCGCTGCTCGTGGGCGCGTTCGGCTGGATGACCGTGGTGAACGAGATGAGCACCGTGAGCGCCGACGACATGGGCTTCACGCTCAACGACGATCACAGCGTGGACGTCCGCTTCCAGTACACCGCGCCGCGCGGCGCCGACGTCGTGTGCGTGGTGCAGGCCCTCGACGAGGAGTTCGGCATCGTGGGCTGGAAGGTGCTCGAGATCCCGGCCTCGCAGAAGCACACCTCGGCGCTGGACGTGCGCATCCCGACCGTCGCGGCTGCGACGACCGGTTTGGTGAAGTCCTGCTGGGTCGCTTAGACTCGTCCGCAAGACGACCGACGCCCCGGCCCACGCCGGGGCGTCTTGGCATATCCGCCGAGCCGCAGCAGACGGTTCGGAATCCTCAGCCCCTGAAGGGGCCCGCACCGAAGGAGCACGCTGTGTCCACAGACGCTCAGGTACCGTTCCTCACGCAGGAGGCCTACGACCGGCTCGCCGAAGAGCTCGAACGCCTCTCGACCACCGGTCGCGAGGAGATCGCCGCACGCATCGAGGCCGCCCGTGAGGAGGGCGACCTCAAGGAGAACGGCGGCTACCACGCAGCCAAGGACGAGCAGGGCAAGCAGGAGGCGCGCATCGTCACGCTCCAGCAGCTGCTGAAGACCGCGAAGGTCGGCGAGGCCCCCACCAGCCGCGGCATCGTCGAGCCCGGCACCGTCGTCACCGCGATCGTCGCGGGTGGCGAAGAGGTGTTCCTGCTCGGCAGCCGCGAGATCGCCGTGGGCGCCGACATGGACGTCTACAGCGAGGCCAGCCCGCTCGGACAGGCCATCCTCGGCCTGAAGATCGGCGAGAAGACCAGCTACGAGGCTCCCAACGGCCGCGCGATCTCGGTCGAGATCACCGGCGTGGAGACCTACACCGGCTGACCACGGCCCGGCACGGCAGAAGGCGGGATGTCCTGAGGGCGCATCCCGCCTTCTGCGTCTCGGAGTGCGAGAAGGCGGGGATCAGTCCGCCACGATCTCCGGCTCGAAACGCGCCGCACGCAGCGTGTCCAGGGCGAGCTGGGTGTGCTCGGGACCGCGCGTCTCGATCGAGAGCTGCAGGATCATCTCGCTGATCTGAAGGCCGTGGCCGTGCCGGGTGTGCAGCACCTCCATGACGTTCGCGCCGACCTGCGCGAGGATCTCGGAGACCTTCGCGAGCTGGCCCGGACGGTCGGGCAGCGGGATGCGCACGGTGGCGTAGCGGCCGGCGGCGGCGAGCCCGTGCGAGACCACGCGCTGCAGCAGCATCGGGTCGATGTTGCCGCCGGAGAGGATCGGTACCGTCTTGCCGGTGCCCCTGACCTTTCCCGCGAGGATGGCGGCGACGCCGACAGCTCCGGCCGGCTCGACGACGACCTTGGCGTGCTCGAGCAGCACGAGGAGTGCCCGGGCGATGTCATCCTCGGTGACCGTGACGACCTCGTCCACGAGCTCCTGGATGATCTCGAAGGGGATGTCGCCGGGTCGGGCGACGAGGATGCCGTCGGCGATCGTGGGGTGCGTGGTGATCTCGACCGGCTCCCCCGCCTGCAGCGACGGCGGCACGGCGGCGGCGTTCTCGGCCTGCACGCCGATGACCCGCACCGTGCGCCCGGCCTCCGCGGCCGCCTGCTTGATGGCGGCGGCGACGCCGGCGATGAGCCCGCCGCCGCCGATGCCCATGATCACGGTGTCGACGTCGGGGACGTCCTGGAAGATCTCCAGTCCGAGCGTCCCCTGGCCGAGGATCACGTCACGGTGGTTGAACGGCGGGATCAGCACGGCCCCGGTGCTCTCGGCGAACTCGGCCGCGAGGCGCAGCGAGGTGGCCACCGTCTCGCCTTCCAGCACCACCTCGGCGCCGTAGCCGCGCGTCGCCAGCAGCTTCGGCACCGGCACGCCCAGCGGCATGAAGATCGTCGCGGGGATGCCGAGGGACTGCGCTGCGAGTGCCACACCCTGCGCGTGGTTGCCGGCGGACGCGGCGACCACGCCGCGCGAGCGCTCCTCTGCCGTGAGCTGGGCGAGACGGTACGTCGCACCGCGGATCTTGAACGAGCCCGTGCGCTGCAGGTTCTCCATCTTCAGCAGCACCGGCGCCCCGACGATGTCGCTGAGCGCGCGCGACAGCTCGGTCGGCGTGTGCGAGATCACCTCGGACAGGCTCTCGGCTGCGGCTGAGAACTCCGCCAGGCTCGGGACTGCGGTCATCGATTCCTCCTCGCCCGCTCACGCGGGACTGTGCTCCAGATGAGATCGGCGGCGGGCTCCTCACCCGTGCGCCAGGCGCCGGTGCTGATGGTCACCGCCGCCACGTTGATGAAGGCCGCCAGCGGGACGGCGAACAGGGCGCCGGGGATGCGCGCGATCATCGCGCCGCCCGCGACGACCAGCACCACCGCCAGGGGGTGCACCTTGACGGCCGAGCCCATCAGGATGGGCTGCAGGATGTGTCCCTCGAGCTGCTGAACCAGCAGCACGACGCCGAGCATCGCGATGGCGATCCAGATCCCGTTGTAGACCAGCGCGAGGAACACCGCGACCGCACCCGTGACGACGGCGCCGACGATCGGGACGAACGAGCCGAGGAACACCAGCACTGCGACCGGGATGGCCATGGGCACCCCGAGAAGCGCGGCGCCGACGCCGATGCCCACCGCGTCGATCCCGGCGACCAGCATCTGGGTCCGCGCGTAGTTGATGACCGTGTCCCAGCCGTTGCGGGCCGCGGCATCCGCCGCCGGCCGCGCCTTGCGCGGGAAGAGTCGCAGCGTCCACTTCCAGATCCCGCCGCCGTCGGCCAGCAGGCAGATCAGGATGAACAGCGAGAGCAGCGCGCCGGTGAGGACCTCGGCGGCCGTGCCCGTGACGGCGCCGGCGGCACTCCAGATCCAGTCCTGCTGCTCCGTGAGCAGCTTCTGCAGCTGCGCGATGTAGCCGTCGATGTCTGTCGCGGTGAGATGGAACGGGCTGTCGAGCAGGAACTTCTTCAGTTCGTCGACCGCCAGCAGCGTCCTCGCCTGCACGTCGCCCCACTGCTCGCGAACCTGCCAGACGACCAGCCACAGCAGCCCCGTGACGATACCGATCGTGCCGACGACGGTCGTGGCGATGGCGAGCCAGCGCGGGAACCGTGCGTGGAGCATGAGCTGGAACGCCGGCCAGAGGAGGGCCGTGATCAGGATCCCGACCATCAGCGGGATGACGAGCGCCTTGAGCAGCATCACCAGCCAGATGAACAGGGCGATGGCCCCCGCGATGACGAGCAGGCGCCACGCATACGCGGCGGTCACCCGCAGCGGTCTGGGCACGGCCTCGTCCGTCTCGGTGGTCACCGTGCGGTCGATCACCGGCGGATAGTGGCGGAACGGATTGCGGAACCTCGGTGTGGGGTTGTCGCTCATTGTGCAATTCTACGTACGCTCCCCGGGAGCGCCCGCTCCGTGTCGGAGGGCCCGGATAGCCTGAACGGGTGACGTCGACGACCACCTCCCTCAGCGCCGGAGAGGCGCGCCGGATCACCCTCGCCGCACAGGGCTTCTCCCGACGGATGCCGGATGCCGTGGCGTCCCGCCACCTGCACCGCGCCATGGATCGCCTGGGCGTGCTGCAGATCGACTCCGTGAACGTGTTCGCGCGCTCGCACTACATGCCGATGTTCTCGCGGCTGGGCTCCTACGACACGGCGCTGCTCGATCGGTCGTTCCTCTCCCGCACGACGCACTACGTCGAGTACCTCGCGCACGAGGCCGCCTTCATGCCCGTCGAGGACTGGGCTCTCTGGGACTTCCGGATGCGTGCGTGGCGCGACCGGGCATCCCGACCGGACAGCTGGATGAGCGCGAACGCCCGCACGCTCGACTGGGTGCGGGCCGAGCTACGCGATCGGGGGCCGCTGCGGCCGGCGGACCTGCGCGACGATGCGCCGCGCGAGCGCGGGCCCTGGTGGGACTGGGATGCGGCGAAGTCGGCTCTCGAGCACCTCTGGCGCTGCGGCGAGGTGGCGATCGCCGGACGGATCGGGTTCGAGCGGCGCTACGGCCTGGCCGAGCAGATCGTGCCCGCGAACGTGCTGGCGGCCCCGGTGGCCGAAGAGGACGCCGTGCGGGAACTGGTGCGCCGCGCTGCGCGCTCCTACGGGGTCTCGACGGTCGCCGACCTGAACGACTACTACCGGTTCCGGGACCAGTCCGCCGTCCGCGCGGCGGTCGCGGACCTCGTCGATGCCGGCGAGCTGGAGCCGGTGGCCGTGCGGGGCTGGGATCGCG
>NZ_MKRT01000024.1:59144-66892 GCF_001897945.1 Microbacterium sp. 69-10 | reverse complement strand
CCGCCGCATCGACCGCGCGGCTCTGCTGACGCCGTTCGACCCCGTGGTGTGGTTCCGTGACCGTGCCCTGCGCGTGTTCGACTTCGACTATCGGATCGAGATCTACGTCCCCGCGCACAAGCGGCGCTACGGGTACTACTCGCTGCCCGTGCTGGTGGGCGACAGGATCGTCGCGCGCACCGACCTGAAGGCGGATCGCGCGGCATCCGTGCTGCGCGTGCAGTCGGCGTGGTGGGAGCCGCAGGCGCGGCCGGAGGCCGACGCCCCGCGGATCGCCGAGGAGCTCGTCAGAGCGGCCGCCTGGCAGGGCCTGGAGCGCATCAGCGTGTCGGGGTGGGGTGACGCGACGGATGCCGTGGCGCGGGCGCTGCACGGCGGAGAGGCGGCCCTCGACCGCCACGCCCACCCGCGGGAATGAGAAAGGCCCCGCCGGAGCGGGGCCTTTTCCGTCAGAACTGCACGCGGGGCGGTTCCGAGATCGCGTTGCCGTCGGCGACCTCGAAGAACTCGCGCTCGGTGAAGCCGAGGCCGCGGGCGAACATGTTGTTGGGGAACACCTTGATCTTGGTGTTCAGCTCGCGCACGCCGCCGTTGTAGAAGCGACGGGCCGCCTGGATCTTGTCCTCGGTGTCGACCAGCGAGTGCTGCAGCTGCAGATAGTTCTGGCTGGCCTGAAGCTGCGGGTAGGCCTCGGCAACCGCGAACAGGCTGCGCAGCGCCTGCTGGAGGTGCCCCTCGGCGACTCCCGCCTCAGCGGGGCCCGTCGCGGAGAGCGTCTCGGCGCGTGCCCGGGTGACGCCCTCGAACACGGACTTCTCATGGGCGGCGTAGCCGCGCACGGTCTCGATGAGGTTCGGGATCAGGTCGGCTCGGCGCTTGAGCTGCACGGTGATGCCGCTCCACGCCTCGTCCACGCGCACGTTCAGCTGCACGAGCGAGTTGTAGGTCGACCACAGATAGATCCCGATGAGCACGACGATGCCCACGACGATCAGTACCGGCCACAGCCATTCCATGGATGCCCCCTCTTGGATCTTGATCCATCCTATGTGCGCGACTCTGCGCATCGGCTGGACGACAGGCGGTTCTCAGGCTCCGAGAATGCGTTCGAGATGTCTGTTGCCGAACACGCGCTTCGGGTCGAGGCGGTCGCGCAGGGCGATGAAGTCGTCGAAGTGCGGATACCGCTCCCGCAGCTGCCCGGCATCCAGGCTGTGCAGTTTGCCCCAGTGCGGGCGTCCACCGTGCCGGAGCATGATCTGCTCGACCGCGTCGAAGTAGGGACGCGGATCGGTGCGCCAGTAGCGGTGCACGGCGATGTACGCGCTGTCACGCCCCGAAGCGGTGGACATCCACAGATCATCGGATGCCGCGAAGCGCACCTCCACGGGGAACTCGATCCGCCAGCCGCGGTCGGCGACCAGTGCGCGCACCTCCTCGAAGGCGGGCACGAGGTCGTCGGCGGGGATCGCGTACTCCATCTCGCGGAATCGCACGTTGCGGTGGTGGATGAGCACGCGGTGCGACTCGTCGGAGTACTCGCCGTCGCCGGTGAGCCTGACGGCGAGTCGGTTGAACGGCGGGATGATCGCCGGGACGGCGCGGCTGACCGCGCAGAACGCGCCGAAGACGCCGTTGGTCAGCACGGTCTCGTCGAGCCAGTGCTGCATCGGCGGGATCGGATTCCGCTTCGCGGACTCCGGCAGTCGTGTCTGCGTCTTCTTCAGCGCCACGTCGGTGTGCGGATGCCAGTAGAACTCGAGGTGGTCGGCCGCGGCGGCCTGCTGGTGCACGGTCTCGAGCGTCTCGTCGAGCGGGGCGGGGGCGTCGACGGCGTGCAGCACGAACGCCGGAACGCACTGCAGGGTCACCTCGACGACCACGCCGAGCGCCCCGAGGCCGACGACGGCCCCGGGCAGCAGTTCGCTGTCGTGTGTCTCGTCGATGCGCAGGAACTCTCCGTCGGCGGTGATGAGAGTCAGGCCGCGCACCTGCGTGGCGATCCCGCCGAATTCCGTACCTGTGCCGTGCGTGCCGGTGGAGATCGCGCCGGCGATGGACTGCCGGTCGATGTCTCCGAGGTTCTCCATGGCGAGGCCGTAGGGGCGCAGCAGCGACGGGATGCGGTGCAGCCGGGTGCCCGCGAGCAGCGTGACGCGTCCTGTGGCCGCATCCGCCGAGACGAGGCCCTGCATGTCGTCCAGTTCCAGCAGCACGCCCGGCGCGACCGCGATGCCGGTGAAGCTGTGGCCGGCGCCGACAGCCTTGACCGTGAGGCCCTGGGATGCCGCCGCCTTCACGGCGCGCTGCACGCCCTCGGGCGAGCGCGGACGTTCCACCCGCACGGGGCGCACGGATGCGGAGCGCCCCCAGTTCTGCCAGGTTCCGCCGGGGCGCGTCATAGGAAGGCCTTCCCCTCACCGCGATAGGTGGGCAGTTCCTCGACGACGGAGCCGCCGGCGACGAGGTGGTAGCTCAGGATCCGCTCTGCGGGTTCGCCGCTCTTGGCGTGCCGGAACCAGACCCGGTCGCCGATCTTCAGCTCGCGCGCCGCTTCGCCCTGGAGCGGGGTCTGCACCTCTCCCGCGGCTTCGCGCGGCAGCGTGCGCAGGCGCGGCGGCCAGACGGGTTCCGGTTGGCGGGACTCCACCGCGGGTCCGGAGGCGATCCATCCGCCGCCGAGGACAGTGGCGATGTCGGGGGCGGGTCTGCGCACGACGTCGAACGCGAAGCCAGTGGCCGGCGCAGGTCGGAAGGAGCGGTAGCCGTCGAACAGCCGGCCGGCGAGCAGCCCGCTCCCGGCGGTCGCCTCGGTCAAGGACTCGTCGCTGCCGGTGAACTCCAGGGATCCGGTGCCGCCGCCGTTGAGGAACTCGAGCGGGGCGACGCCGAGCATGGCATCCGCGATCTCCGCGCGACGGCGACGCAGTTCCGCGCGCGAGCGGGACTGCATGGCCCTGATCACGGGCGCATCGGGGCCGGCCGCGTCGCCCTGACCCGCGATCTGCGCCTCGTACATCTGCAGTCCGACCAGGCGGAAACCGGGCCGCCGCACGACCTCGCGGGCGAAGCCCGCCACATCCGCCGCGGTGAACAGCGGCGAGCGCCGGACCCCGAGGTGGCCGAGCCCCGGGGCCTTGAACGAGGCGTCGACGTCGATCGCGACGCGCACCTCCGGTCGCTTCCCGGGCGCCGCGATGGAGTCGATCAGGTCGAGGTGCGCGAGGTCGTCGATCATCAGGGTGATGCGCGACGCGAACCTCTCGTCGGAGAGCAGCGTCGCCAGCCCGGCGCGATCCACCGTCGGGTAGCCGAGCACGATGTCGTCGTGGTCCTCGGCGAGCCAGAGCGCCTCGGCGAGGGTGAAGGACAGGATGCCCCGGAATCCCGGTATGGCGAGGACGGCGTCCAGCACGGAGCGCACCCGCACCGACTTAGTGGCGACGCGGATGGGGATGCCGCCGGCGCGCACCAGCAGGTCCATCGCGTTGTGCCGGAGCGCATCTCGCTCGATCACCGCGACCGGCGCGGGAAGGTGCGCTGTGGCCTCGGTGAGGCCGCTCCAGTAGCGCGCGGGATCCTGCCAGGCGAGGTCGCGGGCCGCGCGGCCCTCGTCGGCAATGGGGCTCAGTTCGGCGGTGAGGTCGAGCACTCCCCCACCCTACGACGTTCCGGAACCCGGATTCACCATTGTTGACACCCGGTTCAATGCTGATCCGCTCCATGAACGGGCGCGGCTAGGCTTGCGGCGCGGGCCCCCATAGCCCAACGGCAGAGGCAGGCGTCTTAAACACGCTTCAGTGTCGGTTCGAATCCGACTGGGGGCACACAGTGGCGAAGCTCAGCGCACGACGGGCTCGCGGTGCAGCGCATCGACCATCGGCGCCAGCTCGGGCTGATCTGCCGCCTCGGCGAGGACCCGCTCGAGGGTCGCATCGTGCACGGGCCGCGCACGGTCGTGCAGCTCCTGACCCTCGGGGGTCAGCTCGGTGTAGATGCCGCGACGATCATCCATGCAGAGGATGCGCGTCAGCAGGCCGCGGTCCTCGAGCCTGTTGACGAGACGCGTGGTCGCGCTCGGGCTCAGCGCAGCAGCACGGGCGAGCTGCTGCATGCGCATGTGCCAGCCGTCCTGGCGATTGAGCGCATCGAGCACGGTGTACTCGACGACCGACAGCCCGACCTCCGCCGTGAGCGCGCGCTCGAGCTCGACCTCGATCATGCCGTGCAGCGCGGCCAGCGTGCGCCAGCCCTGTGCCCTGATCTCGACAGCGTCATCCGCGATGCCCATGGGAGCTCCTCTCAGCGATAGTTGCTTGCGCCGATTATTTGCATGTGCAATCATTGTTCCTGCATCCGCAAAATCCAGCGTGTGCAACTACTTGGCAAGTGTAACAGGAGAACCCTCATGCCACTCGGACTCATCGCCCTCGCCATCGGAGCGTTCGGCATCGGTCTCACCGAATTCGTCATCATGGGTCTGCTGCCCGAGGTCGCGACCGACTTCGGCGTCAGCGAAGCGACCGCCGGCTGGCTCATCTCCGGCTACGCGCTGGCCGTCGTGGTCGGCGCACTGCTGCTGACTGCCCTCACCATCCGCCTCCCCCGCAAGCCGCTGCTGCTCGGGCTGGTCGTGCTGTTCATCATCGGCAACGTGCTCACCGCCGTCGCCGACACCTACGCGATCGCCATGGTCGGCCGCATCATCGCCGCGCTCGACCACGGCGCGTTCTTCGGAGTCGGCTCCGTTGTCGCCTCGGGCCTGGTGCGTCCCGAGAAGAAGGCCGGCGCCATCGCCATCATGTTCACGGGACTCACCGCCGCGAACGTGCTGGGCGTGCCGTTCGGCACGTTCCTCGGCCAGCAGCTCGGCTGGCGGTCCACGTTCTGGGCCATCTCCCTCATCGGCGTCATCGCCTTCATCGGGATCGCCGCCCTCGTCCCCGCACAGCGCGGAGCGCAGCAGCAGGTCAGCCTGCGCGCCGAGCTCGGCGCATTCCGCTCCGGCCAGGTCTGGCTGTCCCTCGCCGTCACCGTGCTCGCCTACGGCGGCATGTTCGGCGCGTTCACCTACATCGCGTACACACTCACCGAGGTCAGCGGATTCGCGTCCGCCTCGGTGCCCTGGCTTCTCGTGCTGTTCGGCGCCGGTCTGGTCGTCGGCAACTGGCTGGGCGGGAAGCTCGCCGACCGCTCGATCGACCGCACGCTGCTCGCCTTCATCGCCGCGCTGGTCGTCGTGCTCGTCTTCTTCGGCTTCACCGCGCAGTGGCAGATCGCCACGATCGCATCGCTCTTCCTGATGGGCGGGTTCGGCTTCGGCACGGTCCCCGGCCTGCAGAGCCGCATCATGCAGTACGCGGGTCAGGCCCCGACCCTCGCATCCGGCGCCAACATCGGAGCCTTCAACGTCGGCAACGCCCTCGGCGCCTGGGCCGGCGGAATCGGCATCGCGGCGGGCCTCGGCTACACGGCCCCGATCTGGATCGGCGCCGGCATCACCGTGGCAGCCCTCGTCGTGATGGGCATCGCCATGGCCACTGCGAAGGCGCGCAGCACGGCATCCGTCTCCACCGCCCCTGAACTCGCTCACGCGAACTGACCCACGCCTCGAAAGGAAATCATGTCCATCCCCACGATCACCCTGAACAACGGCATCGAGATGCCGCAGCTCGGCTTCGGCGTCTTCCAGGTGCCCGACGACGAGACCACCGCGGCCGTCGCCGAGGCGCTGCGAGTCAGCTATCGCAGCATCGACACCGCAGCCGTCTACGGCAACGAGGCCGGCGTGGGTCGCGCCATCGCCGAGTCGGGCATCGACCGGTCCGACCTGTTCATCACCTCGAAGGTCTGGAACTCCGACCAGGGCTTCGACGCCACGCTCCGCGCCTATGACGAGGCGCTGGAGAAGCTCGGCCTCGAGCAGCTGGACCTGTACCTGATCCACTGGCCCACGCCGGAGCGCGACCTCTACCTGGACACCTGGCGGGCGCTCGAGCGGATCCACGCTGAGGGGCGCGTGCGTGCCATCGGCGTGTCGAACTTCCAGCCCGCGCACCTGGACCGCCTCGTCGCGGCATCCGAGGTCGTCCCCGCGGTCAACCAGATCGAGCTGCACCCGGCCCTGCAGAACCGCGACGTGATCGCGGCGAACACCCGTCACGGCATCGCGACCGAGGCATGGAGCCCGCTCGCCCAGGGCGCCGTGCTGCGCGACCCGGCCGTCGTCGCGATCGCCGAGGAGCACGGCGTCTCGCCCGCACAGGCCGTGCTGCGCTGGCACCTGCAGCAGGGCCGCATCGTGATCCCGAAGTCGGTGACCCCCGCGCGCATCGCGGAGAACTTCGACGTGTTCGGCTTCGAGCTCACCGCTGATGAACTGGATGCGATCGACAGGCTCGAGCGAGACGGCCGCACCGGTCCGCACCCGGACGAGTTCAACGCCGCCTGAGCGACGCCCGGACAGCGAAAGGCCCGGATCCGATCGGATCCGGGCCTTTCAGCATGTCAGCGTCACGCCTTGGTGTCGGCGGTCTCCTTGGCCGGGGCCTTCTTGGCGGCCGGCTTCTTGGCGGCGGCCTTCGCAGCCGGGGCCTTGGCAGCAGCAGCCTTGGGCGCCGCGTCCTTCGACGCGGCATCCTTCGCGACCGGAACGTCCTTCTCGTCGGCGACCTGCGCCGGAGCGGGCTTCTCGGCAGGAGCGGCCGGCGCAGCCGGACGCGGCCGAGCCGCGAACTCCTCGAAGACGTAGCGCGGGTTCTGCACGGTCTCGAGGTTCACGATGTCGCGACCGAGCCACAGGTTGTTCCACCAGCCCCACAGCACGCGCCACTTGCGCTCCCAGGTCGGCATGGCCAGACCGTGGTAGCCGCGGTGCGCGACCCAGGCGACGAAGCCCTTCAGAGCGATCTTGCCGGACTGGAACACGCCGTTGTACAGGCCGAGGCCCGCGACCGCGCCGAGGTTCTTGTGGAAGTAGTCCTTGGTCCGCTCGCCGCGCAGCACGGCGACGAGGTTCTTCGCGAGGACCTTCGCCTGACGCACGGCGTGCTGGGCGTTGGGAACGCAGTAGCCGCCGACGCCACCGCCGGACAGGTCGGGGACGGCCGAGACGTCACCGGCGGCCCACGCGCCCTCGACGGCCTCCTCGGCCGTGCCGACGCGCAGATCGGCGCGGGTGCGGATGCGACCGCGCTCCTCGACCGGCAGGTCGCCGCCGCGCACGACGGTGGGGTTGGCCATGACACCGGCGGTCCAGACGATCAGGTCGGTCGGGATGACCTCACCGGTGGACAGCTCGACGTTACCGTCGACGGCGCCGGTGACCTGGGTGTCCAGGTGCACGCTGGCGCCGCGCTTGGCGAGGTCCTTCAGCACCCACTCGCTGGTCTTCAGCGAGACCTCGGGCATGATCCGACCCATGGCCTCGATCAGGTGGAAGTGGGTGTCGTCGAACGACAGCTGCGGGTACTTCGAGACGAGAGCGGATGCCAGCGAGCGCAGCTCGGCGAACACCTCGATGCCGGCGAATCCACCGCCGACCACGACGACGGTCAGCAGACGGTCGCGCTCCGGGCCGGCGGGGATCGAGGCGGCCTTGTCGAAGTTCGACATCAGCTTGTCGCGCACGGCGACGGCCTCTTCGATGGTCTTGAGCCCGATCGCGTTGTCGGCGATGCCGGGGATCGGGAAGGTGCGCGAGACGGCGCCGGCGGTCACGACGATCTGGTCGTAAGCGAACTCGTAGG
>NZ_MKRT01000024.1:57582-59129 GCF_001897945.1 Microbacterium sp. 69-10 | reverse complement strand
GGTCACCTTCGCGGTGATGACGTTGGTGCGCTTGAGGTGGCGACGGTGGGCGACCACCGCGTGACGCGCCTCGATCGAGCCGGCTGCGACCTCGGGCAGGAAGGGCTGGTACGTCATGTACGGCAGCGGGTCGACCATGGTCACCTCCGCCTCGCCCTTGCGAAGGTGCTTCTCGAGCTTCCAAGCGGTGTAGAAACCTGCGTAGCCTCCACCGACAATCAGAATGCGGGGTGCAGTGCTGTTCTGAGGCACAGGGGGACAACTCCTCGTCGTCAGGGTGTGGGAGTGCGTCTACCGCGCTCCGATCGGATTCGCCGGGCAGCTGCGGTGACGCCAAGCGCTATCAGAGTACCAGGGACTGTGAGGGCCAGGAGCGGCAGGGTACCGTACCTCAGTGTCTCGGCGGACGGAAGCAGGGGCGAACCCGGCTCCGTCGGGGCGTCCGCGGCGGGCAGAGGCGGCACCGCGACGGGGGTCGCCGTCGCATCGGGCGTCGGGTCGGCGGGCGAGGCCGCGCGGCGGTACAGCCGGATCCACTCCTTCAGATCGCCCATCGGATTCGCCTTGACGGCGGGCACGGATGCCGTGACAGCGGCGTTCGCGTCCAGGAGGCCGTAGCCGTACTGGACGTCCGGGGTCCTGGTCATCTCCGGCACCTTGATGGCCGTCCTGATGATCCTGTTGATGACGTTGGCCGCGTCCAGCTCCGGGTGCGCGGCGCGCACAAGAGCCGCGACCCCCGCGACGATCGGCGCCGCCCCGCTGGTGCCGTCCCACGAGACCACGCCGCCGTCGGCCGTCAGTCCGAGCAGGTGCTCGCTGGGCGCCATCACGCCGATGGTGATGCCCTGGGTGGATGCCTCCACACTGGCCGTCCCCGTCTGGTCCACGCCGCCGACCGTGAGCACGCCGGGGATCGTGGCGGGTGCGCCGACGATCGATGTGCCGCTCCCCCGGTTCCCCGCGGCGACGATGACGACGACGTCGTGCTCGAAGGCGTACAGGAACGCGTCGTCCCAGCTCTTGTCCCAGTCCAGGGTGTTCGTCGTGAACGACAGGTTGATGACCTTCGCCCCGTGATCGACGGCCCACTTCATGCCGTCCGCGACCTGCTCGGTGAACGGCTTCGTCGCCGAGGAACCCGGGAAGCCGAGCGAGATCGACAGCAGCTTCGCGCGGGGCGCCACGCCGATCATCCCGGTGCCGTCCGCGTTGCCCGGCGCGGCCGCGGTCGACGCCACCAGCGTGCCGTGGTCGCTGTTGATCACGCCCACCGGAGAGCGGCCGTCCTTGCTGCCGACACCGGACTCGTCGACACCGCCCGCGACGGAGTCGCCGAAGGCCCCCGCAGCCTTGCCGATGCCGGTGTCGAGCACGGCGATCGTCACGCCCTCGCCGAGGGTCGTGTTCCACGCCTCCCGGATGCGGGCGCCGTCGAGCCAGTACTGCTGTGCGCGGACCGGGTCTGCGGGATCGTCGGGCACGGGCGGCGCTGTGGGCGCCGGCGTCTCCGCCTGCACCGGCACGGACGTGACCGGCGGCGGTGC
>NZ_MKRT01000024.1:54665-57561 GCF_001897945.1 Microbacterium sp. 69-10 | reverse complement strand
GACGCGGCGAAGCTCGACAGCATCCGGCCGCGGGTCATCCCGCCGCGCTCGTTCCGACCGCGGCGCTTGGCTGCACGCACGCGCACCGCTCGGGAGACCAGCTGGAGCGGGCGAGCGCCGCGTCGCCGATCGGGTTCACGCCGGGACCGGCCGCGAGCGCGTGACCCGCGAGGGCGTGCAGGCACTTGACGCGGGTGGGCATGCCGCCAGCGGACACGCCGGAGATCTCGGGCACGTCGCCGAAACCTGCGCGGTCGGCGAGGTAGGCGTGGTGCGCCGCAAGGTAGGCGGCAGCGACGTCCTCGTCGTCCTCGAGCAGCGCGGCGAGCTCGGGCATCACATGGTCGGCCTCGAGCGTGGACATCGCGGCGGTGGCCGCCGGATGCGTCAGGTAGTAGAACGTCGGGAACGGCGTGCCGTCGGCCAGACGCGGCGCCGTGGCGACTACGGTCGGGTTGCCGCACACGCAGCGTGCGGCGATGCCCACCACGCCCCGGGCCTCGCGTCCGAGCTGGCTGGACACGACGGCGATCTCAGCGGCGGTCGGCGTCTCGTAAGGCGGGGTCGTCACCTCACCAGCGTACGGGTCGCGACCTGTGTGAAGACTCAGTGCGCGGCGCGATTCAGCCCGCCGGTGTCTCCACCGCGCTCTTCGCCAATCCGGCGCCGGTGAGGCTGCGCAGCAGCTGCGGCATCCAGTCCGACGGACGCTCCTGGATCTTGTCGCTGACGTGCTGCTGGGCGGGCGGGACGTCAGCGGGGTCGAGGTCGTTGTCGACGAGGTAGATGACCTCGCCCGGCTTGGTGTAGTAGAGCCTCTCCCGCGCCTGCGTGGTGATGTAGGCGGGGTCGTTCCAGCGGGTGCGCTCCTGCTCGAGCGCGGCGATCTGATCCTTGGTCAGCTGCACCGAGTGCTCGAGCGCGGCGATCTTCTGGCGCTGGTCGAGGTAGGTCCCGATCGACGGCACCAGGACCCAAGTGCCGAGTACCACGAGCGACAGCATGATCACGGCGAAACCGGAGAGGCGGATGCCGCCGGCCCACTCGCGCACGTCGACGCGTCGGCCCTCGCCGAGAACGGAGCGGTCCCGCGGCTCGGAGCGGTCCCGTCCGGCCGTGCGGTCCTTGGCCGGATGCTTCGCCGCGGACGGCGAAGGGGGAGCCGGACGTCTCGCCATGGCTCCCCCTTCGTTCGTCAGTTCTCTGCGGTCAGAACCCCTGATCAGGCCTTGAAACGCGGGAAGGCCGAGCGGCCCGCGAACACCGCGGCGTCTCCCAGCTCCTCCTCGATGCGCAGAAGCTGATTGTACTTCGCGACGCGCTCGCTGCGTGCGGGCGCACCGGTCTTGATCTGACCCGAGTTCACGGCGACGGCGAGGTCGGCGATCGTGGTGTCCTCGGTCTCGCCGGAGCGGTGCGAGAGCATCGTGGTGTAGCCGGAGCGGTGAGCGAGGTTGATCGCGTCGAGCGTCTCGGACAGCGTGCCGATCTGGTTCACCTTGACCAGCAGCGAGTTCGCCACGCCGGTGTCGATGCCGCGGCGCAGGCGCTCCGGGTTCGTGACGAACAGGTCGTCGCCGACCAGCTGCACCTTGGAGCCGATCGCATCGGTCAGCGCCTTCCAGTTGTCCCAGTCGTCCTCGGCGAGGGCGTCCTCGATGGTGACGATCGGGAAGTCGCGCACGAGGCCCTCGAAGTACTCGATGAGCTGCTCGGGCGTCCACTCCTTGCCCTCGACGCGGTATACGCCGTCGGAGAAGAACTCGGTCGCGGCGACGTCGAGGCCGACGGCGATGTCCTTGCCGGGCGTGAAGCCGGCCTTCTCGATGGCCTTGAGCAGGAAGTCCAGGCCCTCGCGGTTGCTGGGCAGGTCGGGCGCGAAGCCGCCCTCGTCGCCGAGGCCGGTGTTGAAGCCGGCGGCCTTCAGCTCGCTCTTGAGCACGTGGTAGGTCTCCACGCCCCAGCGCAGCGACTCGGAGTAGGTGTCGGCGCCGATCGGGGCCAAGAAGTACTCCTGGAAGTCGATGCCGTTGTCGGCGTGCTCGCCGCCGTTGATGACGTTGAAGAGCGGGACGGGCAGCAGGTGCGCGTTCGGGCCGCCCAGGTAGCGGAACAGCGGCAGGTCGGCCGAGTCGGCGGCGGCCTTGGCCACCGCGAGGCTGACGCCGAGGATGGCGTTGGCGCCGACGCGGCTCTTGTTGTCGGTGCCGTCGACGTCGATGAGGATCTCGTCGATGACGCGCTGCTCGCTGGCCTCGACGCCCTCGATGGCGGGTCCCAGCTCGTCGATGACCGCCTCGACGGCCTTCAGCACGCCCTTGCCGCCGTAACGGCTCTTGTCCCCGTCGCGCAGCTCGTACGCCTCGAAGGCGCCGGTGGATGCGCCGGACGGGACGGCGGCACGCTGCACGATGCCGTCATCGAGGAGCACCTCCACCTCGACGGTCGGGTTTCCGCGCGAGTCCAGGACCTCGCGTGCGCCTACAGCCTCGATCAGTGCCACGGGTGTGCTCCTTTTCAGGGAGGGAAGGGTGGTGGTGTGGAGCGACGTCGATCCGCGGTTCAGTCTAGTCCGGGGCCCGAGGGATGCCGCAGCGGATGTCATCGCGTTCGCCCCGACCCGATTCACTCGGCGAGTGCGGCTCGCGCGGAGTGGACGTCTGTGATGATCATGTCGGCGAGTCCGGATCGCAGCACGGCGCTGACCGCTTTCGCCTTGCCCGTCCCCCCTCCGATGGCCACTCGCAGTCGAACGCGGTGCAGCTGCTCCTCGGAGATGCCGACGAATCGTTCCTCGAGTCCACTGATCGTGCGCCCGTCCTCGGCCAGCAGCGATGTGCCGTACTCGGCGATGACGCCGCGCTTCTCGAAGCTCTCACGCTCCCCCGTCTCCGCG
>NZ_MKRT01000024.1:53744-54647 GCF_001897945.1 Microbacterium sp. 69-10 | reverse complement strand
CCCGCCGATGGTGAGGAAGGCCTTGTTCACATGGTCGAACCGGCTCAGCGTGTGCTGGATGGCCGGATGGCGCAGGATCGCGCGCGCCTCCGGCTCGATGAGGATCGGCGCGTACAGCGGATAGGTCGCCCCGCGGGCGGCGCGACCGGCGTTGGAGATCACCTCCACGCCGTCCTCCAGACGAGGCCAGCCGACGCCTGTCAGCTGGACCACGTCGGCGCACGGCAGCTGCGTGATCGCACGCGAGGCGAGAACGAGGGTGCGCCCCGGAGTGAATCCCACCACGTCGTCGTCCTGGACGGTCTCGGAGATCACCTTTGCCGTCACCGCCGCGATTGCCTCGCGCACCTTCAGTTCATGGGTGGCATAGGTGGCGACGACCAGAGCGGACTGCAGGCCGAACCGCTGAGCGAGCCGCGTCGACAGCTCCGCGTCGATGGGATCCGCGACGGCCGCACGCACTTCGACGAGGCCCAGCTCCCTCGCCCTCCGCACCATCCGCGCCGTCGCGAAGCGCGACTTGCCGATCTCCTCCGCGATCTCGTTGACGGCACGTCCCTGCGCCAGATGCTGCATGGCGACGTACACGTGGAGCACCTGCTGATCAAGCGAAAGAATTCTGCTCATACGAGCACCCTACTGGGTGACGTGAGCGATTTTCATAAGGTGGATGCGTCAGGCATCCTGCCCGACAGGATGGGAGCGGATGCCGGATGACACGACTCGAGGATCTCGTTGCGGAACTGCGACGAGGAGAGCCGATACCGGTGGCCGGAGCCCTGTTCGACATGGACGGCACTCTCGTGGACTCCATCCCCGCTGTGGAGGGCGCCTGGCGGCTGTGGGCCGAGGAGCACCACGTTCCGACACCCGGCGCCGACATGCACGGGAAGACCGCTCGCG
>NZ_MKRT01000024.1:52502-53737 GCF_001897945.1 Microbacterium sp. 69-10 | reverse complement strand
GCTGCCGCCGGAGAGCCACGCTGCGGCCGAGGCGCGTCTGGTCGAGATCGAGGCCAGGCCTGGACAGGTCCTCGATCCGCTTCCCGGCGCCCGCGCGCTGATCGATGCCCTCCCGACCGGACGATGGGGCATCGTCACCTCCGCCAGCCGCTCCGTCGCGCTGGCCCGGTTCGCCGCGACCGGAATGCCCGAACCCGAGTTCCGCATCACCGGGAGTGACGTGGCGCGCAGCAAGCCGGCGCCGGAGCCGTTCCGGAGAGGCGTGGACGAGCTCCGCCGCCGCGGTCACGATGGAGTCGTACTGGCGTTCGAGGACACCGTCGCGGGAGCGATGTCGGCGCGCGACGCCGGCTGCCTGACGATCGCCGTGCTGGGCACCGCCGACCCGGCCGAGCTGGAGACCGTGGCGCATCTGATCCTCGGCACGCTCGAACAGGTGCACGTGACCGTCGTCGACTCCCGGGTCATCGTTCACGTCGCGCCTCGACCCGCTCACCTCCCCGTCGACGCCTGAGCATCCCTCAGGAGCATCCTGTGCTGACGGAGCTGTACTCGAGCACGACGCTCACCGAGATCACCCTGCTGGCCTTCGCGTTCGTGCTCTCCGCCGTCATCGGCATGGAGCGCCAGCGGAAGATGAAGAGCGCCGGACTGCGCACCCACACGCTGGTCGGCCTGGGATCGGCGGTGTTCACGCTGGTGTCCGCGTACGGCTTCAGCAACGTCGTCGGAGCCGACGTCATCCTCGACCCCTCGCGGATCGCCGCCCAGATCGTCTCGGGGATCGGCTTCCTAGGCGCGGGCGTGATCTTCGTGCGCAAAGGGGCGGTGAGCGGACTCACCACGGCGGCGTCGATCTGGGTGACGGCGGCGATCGGCATGGCGTGCGGTGCAGGGATGCCGATCATCGCCGTCGCCGCGACCCTGCTGCACCTCACCACCGTTGGCGTGCTCACCTTCCTCGGCCGCGTGATCCGCCCGGACATCCCCGAACCGGTCGTGACGATCCGCTACCGCCGCGGCCACAACGTGCTCCGCCAGGTGCTCGAACTGTCCTCCCAGAACGGCTACCACTCCGCGCTGACGGAGGCGACGACGGACGAGGCCTCCAAGCGGCGCGAACTCACGCTCCGCTTCACGGGCGACCTCGCCGAACTGCCTGCGCTGGTGGGGCAACTGGCAGAGATCGACGGCGTCGAGTCGGTCATCCCCGGCGACGACCCGGACGACTGATC
>NZ_MKRT01000024.1:44584-52493 GCF_001897945.1 Microbacterium sp. 69-10 | reverse complement strand
AGGCGGGGCCACGTCTCGATTCAGCGTTCAGCCGTTCATCGCCTCCGCGAGGGCCTCGTCACGCCATGCGAAGGCCTGTGCCGGGTCGTCCGCCGTGGTCCCGTGTGCCCCCAGCGCGAGCGCCTTGCGCATGTCATCGATGGAGCGCATCGGCCAGACATGCACCTCGATGTCCTGGTCGCGCAGTCGGTCGACGAGCTCCCGGGTCAGTCCGGGGAAGCCGCAGGCGAATCGAGTCGCACCCGTGTGCTCGAGCAGGCCCCGCAGTCCGCCCTCGAACTCCTCGGCCTTCGACAAGTCGCTGACGATGATCTGTCGGCCGATGTGCGGCATCAGCTCCCCCGCTCGCCGGATGGCATCGGCGTCGAATCCTGAGAGGGCGGTCCTCGCCGCATCCGCCGGTCGCTCCTCGAAGAAGCGGGTCAGCAGCGGCAGGGTCGCGGGGTCCTTGATCTCAAGCTGGATGAAGGTGCTCGTCGCGTCGTACATCTCCGCGAGCGTCACCACACCGCGACCCGAGTTCAGCACGGCCGCCTGCAGTTGCGCCAGAGTCAGTTCCGCGACCGGCCCGAGCCCGCGCGCGGACTCATCACCCGCGGTGCGGTCGAGCGTGTCGTCGTGCAGGAGGAACAGCTGTCCGTCGGCGCTGACCCGCACGTCCAGCTCGATCTCGTCGACCCCGACCTCTTCGGCGAGCGCATAGGAGGCGAGGCTGTTCTCGGGACGGTGCGCCATGGCTCCGCGATGGCCCACGATGAGAAGCGCCATCAGCTGGCGACCTTCGCCTCGTACTTGGCACGCACCTTCTCGATCGCCGGCTCCAGCGTCGTCTGCACCGTCTTCAGCGCCCGCTCGGCATCGGACCCGCCCGAGTAGACCGCCTGGATGGCGTCCTTCATGGCGGGCACGGCCTCGGGGACAAAGCGACGCACGACATCCGGTCCCTTCGCGATGTCGAGCTGGTCGATGGCGACCTGGTAGTTGGGGTTCTCGGTGGCCTTCGCCTTGACCTTGTCGGATTCCAAGGCAGCCCTCGTCGTGGGCATGTAGCCCGTGCCGAGAGTCCACTCGACCGCGGCGTCGCCGCTGGAGAGGAACTTCAGCACCTCCCAGGCCGCACGCTTGCGCTCCTCGCTGGCGTACCGCAGGATCGACAGCCCGCCACCGCCCGTGGGGACGCCCGTCTCGACCTCTTTGGGCAGGAAGCCCACGCCGAAGTCGAACTGCGCCGCATCGGCGATCCCGGTGAGGGCACCGGTCGACTCCGTCATCGTCGCGGATGCGCCGGCGATGAAGTCGGCCGTCGGATCAGCAGCGAGGTAGCCGGACTTGTCGTCATGAATGAAGGCGCGGTCGTACTCCAGCGCCGCGACGGTGCCCTCGCTGGTGAACCTCATGTCCAGGCCGTCGGAGTACGCACCGCCGAATGCCCAGGACGAGCCCTGGAAGTACCAGTCGTCGTTGCCGCGGTACCCGCGCATGGCCACCTTGGTGCCGTTGCGGGTGTAGCCGGCCAGCTCCCTGCCCCACTCGCGGTACTCCGTGAACGTCTTCGGAGCGCGGTTCGGAAGCCCGACCTCGGCGAACATCTCGCGGTTGAAGTAGAACAGTGGCGTGGAGCGGCCGAACGGAACCCACCATACGTCGTCCTTCACGGTTCCCTCGGCGAGGAAGCGCTCATGGAACGCGTCCTTGCCGAAGGAGTCGTCGAAGTAGCCGTTGAGCGGCTCGAGTGCGTCGTTCAGATAGAAGCGGTTCCACACGATGTCGCTCATCACTGAGATGTCCGGCACCTGCTTGGCCTGAAGGCTCGCGGCGAGCTTGGCCTCGACGTTGTCGTAGCCCTCGAAGATCTGGACCTCGCAGAAGATCTCGTCCTGGGAATCATGGAACGCGTCGATGTTCTTCTGCAGGATCTCGGCGTTGTGGGCGGTCCAATTGCTCCACAGCACGACGCGCTGGCGCTTCTTGAACCGCGCGGGCACATCACCGCTGGGCTGCCCGTAGACCGTTCCCGAACCGCCGCCGGAGCCGAAGCATCCGGCGAGCAGCGGGGCGGCGGCGGCGAGCATGCCCGCCGCCAGTGCTTGACGGCGGGTGATGTTGAGCGATCCGAGTCCGCGCGCGGCTGACTGGGGGCGGTCCAGAAGATGCATGGTTCTCCTTGTCGAGGGATTCGGGGGATGGGGATCAGCGGCCGTTGCCGGCGGCCGCACCGGTGAGACCGGTGACGATGAAGCGCTGCGCGAAGAGGAACACGAGCAGCATGGGCAGTACGACGATGAGGGTGCCCGACATGAGCACGCCCCACGACGTGAGTCCGTCGTTGGCCTTGAGGTACATGAGGCCGATGGGCAGAGTGCGCATGTTGACCGAGTTCGTGATGATCAACGGCCACACGAAGCTGTTCCACTCGTCGATGACGGCGATGAGGCCTACCGTCGCGATCGCGGGGATCGACATCGGCAGTGCGAACGAGAAGAGCTTGCGCAGATGCCCCGCCCCATCCACCTCGGCCGCTTCGAACACCTCGGACGGCAGCGACAGGAAGTGCTGACGCAGCAGGAAGGTGCCGAAGGCCGATGCCACCCCCGGCAGGATGAGACCCGCGTACGTGTTGATCAGCCCCATGTTGCCGATCGTGATGTAGTTCACCAGCAGGGTCACGTGCCCGGGCACCATGAGCGCGCCCAGCATGACGAGGAAGAGGAGGTTCTTCCTCGGGAACGGCAGGAATGCGAACGCATAGGCGGTGAACACCGCCAGCAGGACCTTGACCGTGGCGCCCACGGCGGTCACCACCACCGAGTTCGTGATGAACGCCCCGAACGGCGCGAGCTCCCAGGCCTGCACCAGGTTGTCCCAGGTGAGCTCGCTCGGCAGCCACTTCATCGGCCAGGTGTAGATGTCCGCATTCGACTTGAACGCGGTCGTGACGAGCACGTACAGGGGAAGGATGAAGGCGAGTCCTGCGGCGATCAGCAGCAGGTAGCCCCACCACCGGCGCGAGAGCCCGCCTCGTCGCTGACGCCTCGCCGCGCGCCGGGGCGATCCAGCAGCTTCCTCACCGGGCGCCTGCGTGGCCTCGGCGGGGAGCACGTTCGTCATCGCGGCCATCAGTAGTGCACCTTTTTCTCGACGAACCTGAACTGCAGCGCGGTGATGATCATCAGGACGACGAACATGATGGTTCCGGCCGCGGCGGAGTAGCCCACGTTGGAGCGCTGGAACGCCTGGTCGTAGATGAACCAGCTCAGCGTCGTGGTGGAGGAGGCCGGGCCTCCCCCGGTCATCACGGCGATCAGGTCGAAGGCCTGGAAGGCGGCGATCGTCTGGGTGATGACGAGGAAGAACGTGGTCGGCGAGAGCAGCGGCAGGATGATGCGCGTGAACACCTCGAATCCGGTCGCACCGTCCAGCCGCGCTGCCTCGAGGACCTCGGACGGAAGGCCTTGCATGGCGGCCAGATACACGATCGCGACGAAGCCGACGCCCTTCCAGATCGAGACGATGAGCAGGGCGATCAGTGCCCAGTGCGCATCCGTCGTCCAGGACGGCGAGTCCAGACCGAAGGCATTGAAGACGATGCGGGCCAGACCGTAGTTCGGGTCGAAGATGAACAGCCATACGGCACCGATCGCCGCTCCGGAGATGACGTGGGGGGCGAAGACCATTCCGGTCACCGCGGTCGTGCCGCGCAGCTTCATGGAGAACAGTGCCGCCAGGAGGACACCCAGAACAAGGCTGATCCCAACGACGACCACCACCCACACGACCGTGGTGCGCAGGACGGCCAGGAAGGACTCCGAACTCAGCAGCGCGCTGTAGTTCGCCCAGCCGACGAAGAACGGCTCGGGCGAGATGAAGTCCCAGCTCGTCAGGCTCAGGTACATGTTCTGGATGATCGGCCAGTAGGCGAAGACCGCGATCAGCAGCAGATTGGGGAACGCGAACAGCGCGAACAATGCGTGCCCGCGCCGGCGGCGCGCGCGCATCGCGGGCGAGCTGCGGGTCACGGCGGAGGTCGCGACCCGGTCGGGTGCTTTCGAGGCGGCGAGGGTCATCGAGCTGCCGCCGCGGGGATGCCGTTCGGGTACACGATCGCCTTCAGCGAGTTGGGCTCATCGGCGGCGAGCGTCAGCGCGGATTCGGTATCGGTCAGATCGAACCGGTGGGTGATGATCGACTCGACATCGACGCGTCCGCTGGTGATCAGAGCGATGGCGGTCGGCCAGGTGTGCGCGTAGCGATTCACCAAGGAGATCGAGATCTCCTTGACGTTCAGGCGCGACAGCGCGAGGGAGACATCCTGCTTCGGAAGGCCGACCATGGCTGCTCGCCCGCCGTTGCGGAGCCGCCACAGTCCATCGGCGAGCGCGGTGGGTGCGCCTGAGCACTCCAGGAGCACATCGGCATCCTCATGTCCCGGTCCTGCGGGAACCTCCCCTGCCTTCTCGGTGCGGAAGCCGAGACCGGCGGCGACGGCGAGGCGCTCCTCGGAGATGTCGGAGACGACCACGTCGGACGCTCCTTCGGCGCGGGCGACCTGCGCGGCGAGAATGCCGACCGGCCCGGCTCCGGTGACGCGCACACGGTCGCCGGGGAGCAGACCGGCGCGGCGGCATGCCCACAGTCCGACGGAGAGGGGCTCGCACAGGGCCGCCGCCTCGAGTGACATCGAGTCGGGGACGACGAAGAGGTTGCGCTCGTCGATCGCGAGGTGCTGGACGAGCGCCCCGTCGTACGGCGGTGTCGCGAGGAAGACGAAGTCCGGGCAGAGGTGGTAGCGCCCGGCGAGGCAGTCGTCGCAATCGCGACAGGGGGTTCCGGGCTCGATGGCCACGCGGTCTCCGACCGTGACGCCGGTGACGTCGGAGCCGACCGCGACCACGGTTCCGGATGCCTCGTGACCGAGGATCAGCGAGCCGTCGACCTTCCAGTCGCCGATGTAGCCGACCCGGTAGTAGGCCGTGTCGGAACCGCACACACCGACGGCCTCGATGCGGACGACGGCCTCGCGCGGGGCTGGGCGAGGTTCGGGCACCTCACGGATCTCGATCGTTCCGAGAGCGGGCATCACCGCGGCGTGATTGGTCATGAGCGTCCTTCCGTGCTGTGGCGGAGCGTCGACCCCGTCATCGGATGTCACGCTATCCGCAGGTCGCACACCCCGAAGACCAACCGCTCATACGAGCGAATCTTCATCTCATGGGAGCCTTTTCGGCACGCAGTCTTCGCCCCGGATTCACCCGACGTTCACCGGATCGGCGGCGCGGCGGACCCCGGACCCGAGCCGGCGGGTCGGAGATGCTTGCGACATCTGTCAACACGTGTCACACTCGAGGAATCAACACGAATTGAACGAGGGAGTTCGAATGCGCGTCATTCTCGACACCGACATGTCCATGGGGGTCCCCGGCTCCGAGATCGACGACGGATTCGCGATCGCGCTCCTCCTCGCCGAACCCGAGCTCACGCTCGAGCTGGTGACGACGGTCAACGGGAACATCGACGTCGAATCAGCCACCTACCTGTCCTGCGAACTGCTGCAACGGCTCGGCCGCGATGTTCCGGTCGTCCGCGGCGCGGCGGCCCCTCTGGCCGAGCCGGATCGGATCCGCGACGCCTCACAGGAGACCCGGACTCGCTACGGTCACCACGAAGCGACCCCGGGTTACGCCGCGGCGGAGATCGCCCGACGGGTCGTCGAGTCCCCGCACGAGATCACCGTCATCGCAATCGGCCCGCTGACGAACATCGCCGCGGCGCTGAACCTCGATCCGCGAGTGGCCACCCACGTGAAGGAGATCGTCGTCATGGGCGGCGCCTTCCGCATGCACACGAACCGGCTCAGCCTGCCGGGTGAGTTCAACTTCTGGGTGGACGCCGTCGCCGCCCGGGCCGTCCTGCGGTCCGGTGCGCCCCTTCGGCTCGTCGGACTCGACGTCACGGAGCAGGTCCGCCTCACCCGCGAGCACGCCGCGGCGATGGCTGCGGGCGGGAGGCCCTTCGGCGGCTTCGCCGGCGAAGCCACCGTCGCCTGGATCGACGCCACCGCGGCGCGGCGACCCCACGACGTCGAGGTGCGTGATTCCTGCGCGATGCACGACCCCTTGGCTGTCGCGGTGGTCGCCGCTCCGGAGCTGGTCACCTGGAGCGACGCTCGAGTCGACATCGTCGCGACGGATGAGGTCGGGCGCGGGATCGCCGTCGCGGACCTGCTGCTCGGAGCCGATGCCCTGGCCGCCAACGCACGGATCGCCGTCGACGTCGACGTCGACGCCTTCATGACCCGATTCATCGACCGGATCAGAACCCTCTGATCGACCCCACCGAACGAAAGGCACTCATCATGCAACGACGCACTATAGTCAGCCTTGCCGCAGCCGCAGCCGTCACGGCGCTCGTGACAGGCTGCTCGAGCAGCTCGTCCTCGCAGAGCGGGGGTTCGGACTGGAAGATCCCCGACAAGGACCCGAAGGCCACGATCCAGGTGCTGGGCCACCAGGCCGAGGACTCTGGCATCCTCGATGTCATCGCCGCGTTCGAGAAGGCGCATCCGAGCATCAAGGTCGACTACGAGGGCGTCCCCTTCGACCAGCTCAACACCATCCTCGACGCGCGCATTGGCAACAAGGACGGCAACCCCGACGTCTACTGGGCGGACCAGCCGCGCATCCCTGCGCTCTCCTCGCGCGGATTCACCGAGCCGCTGACCGCGCCGTTCGCCGAGGCGGTCGCACCGCTGGACAAGACGACCGTCGAGTCCAGTTCCTTCGATGGCGAGCTCTGGGCGGTGCCCATCGCCAACTCGACGCAGCTGCTGTACTACAACAAGACGCTCCTCGAGAAGGCCGGGCTTCCGTTCCCGGACGCGGACCCGAAGAAGCGGATGACGTGGGAGGAGCTCGCGGCGGACGCCAGGAAGGCTGTCGACGCGGGCGCGAAGTACGGCATCCTCTTCGGCCAGCCCAACCGCTACTACCAGCTCGAGCCGCTGGCCGTCTCACTGGGTGGGTCCGTCGGAGCAGGCGGCGAGGGCAACCTCACCCCTGAGATCGCCGACAAGGGCTGGAAGCAGGCGATGACCTGGTACGGAAGCATCTTCGCCGACGGCCTCTCACCACAAGGCCTCAACGGCGAGCAGACGAGCAACGAGTTCCTGGCGGGCAACGTCGCGTACTTCGTGCAGGGCAACTGGCTCGTACCGGCGCTCTCCGAGGGCACCATGGAGTGGGGCGTGGCCGCGCATCCCGCATTCGACGGCGGCGAGGATGTCACGCCGACCGGCTCGTGGTCGCTCGCGATGAGCCCGTTCTCCGACGAGAAAGAGGCTGCCGCGATCTTCATGAAGTGGATGTCGATCGACGGCGGAGGCGGCTACGCCGTGAACCTGCCCGCCCCCGAGCTGCCGGTGAGCGCCGAGGGCAAGAAGCTGTACTTCGAGCGCGACATCTTCTCGTCCCCCTCGGGCAAGGACGCCGCCGCCATCATCGACTACGAGACGCAGAACACCGCAGTCCCCCGCGTGCAGACGGTCGGGTACGTCGAGTTCGAGGAGATCATCGGACGGGCCTACTCGGACATCGCGAACGGCGCTGATCCGCAGACCGCACTGGATTCCGCTTCGAAGGAGCTCGACACGGCATGGTCCAAGTACCGCTGACCGACATCCGGGGCGGCAGGGGGCCCGAAGCGGTCCCCCGCCGCCACCGGATGGGACGGAAGAAGGAGCTCTTCTGGGCGGTGGTGTTCCTCCTCCCCGCCGGACTGGCGATCGTGTCCATGCGCATCGCACCGGCGCTGGGCGCCTTCTGGACGTCGCTGCACAAGGGATTCCCCGGTGGGCTGAAGGACCCGGCGTTCAGCGGCTTCGAGAACTACGTCGCCCTGTTCACCAGCCCGGCGT
>NZ_MKRT01000024.1:43064-44572 GCF_001897945.1 Microbacterium sp. 69-10 | reverse complement strand
CGCGCTGATGCTGGCCGTGCTGATGACGCGACGGCTCCACCTCCGCGGCCTGTGGCGAATCCTGCTGTTCGTCCCCGCGACCATCCCCATCGTCGGGTCATCCATCGTGTGGGGCATCGCGATGCGCCCCGACGGTCCGCTGAACGCGATCCTGGATGCCCTGGGCCTGGGCAGGCAGCCGTTCCTCACGTCGTCGACCCATGCGCTCGCGTCCATCATGCTCGTCGCGACCTGGGTGGGCGTGGGGTACTGGATGCTTTTCCTCATCTCCGGCATCGAGGCGATACCCGACGAGTACTACGAAGCGGCGCGGCTGGACCGCGCCGGCCCGATCCGGACCTTCTTCCACATCACGCTTCCGATGCTGAAGCGTCCGCTCCTGTTCGTCCTCGTCGCCGACACCGTCGCGAACTTCGTGCTCTTCGTGCCGATCCAGATGCTGACCGGCGGCGGGCCGCAGAACTCGACGACGATGCTCATGTTCGATGCCTATCGCACGAGCTACACGTACAGCGACAAGAACCTCGGTGCGGCACAGGTCATCGTGCTGACCCTCATCATGCTGATCTTCGTCGCCGCGCAGTTCGCGCTGCTGCGCGAGGACGAGAAGGGAGGACGGAATGGCTGACCCGGTTCCCGCATCCGTGCTCGGCGCTCCGCGTCGAGCACCGCGCTGGGCGCGGAGATCCCCGCTGGCGACGGCGATCGCCGTGCTCGTGTGCATGGTGTTCGTCCTGCCGGTGCTGTGGCTGCTCGTCGGCTCGCTGCGCCCCGCCGACGAGATCTTCAGCTCCCTCTCGCCCCTCAGCTGGCGCATCCTCGTCCCCTCGCAGGTGACCTTCGAGAACTTCGCCGGACTGCTGCTCGGCCCGTTCGGACGCGCACTCGTCGTCTCGCTGCTCGTGTGCCTGATCTCTGTCGCGGTCGGAACGGTGCTCTGCGCCCTCGCCGCCTACGCGGTGGCGGTGCTGCGGTTCCCAGGCCGGGGGATCGTCTTCGCAGTGATCGTCGTCGGCTTCATGATCCCCTTCGAGGCCATCGCGATCCCCCTCTCGCAGCTGTTCACCGGATGGGGCCTGACGAACACGATCATCGGTCTGGTGCTGCCCGGCATCGGGAACGGTCTGGCGGTGTTCAACCTCCGCCAGCACTTCCTGTCGATACCGGCCTCCTATCGGGAAGCTGCGATGATCGACGGCGCCTCGGAGCCGCGAATCTTCGGCTCGATCTACTGGCCGCTCGGCGGTGGCGCCCTCGTCAACTCGGCCCTGCTGATCTTCCTCGGCCAGTGGGGATCGTTTCTGTGGCCGCTGCTCGTGGTGTCGGATCGGAGTCTGCAGGTCGCGCCGGTGGCGCTCTCGCAGGCGTTCGGAGAGCACACCTCCAACTTCGGGCAGCACTTCGCCGGCGCCGTCATCCTCTCCCTGATACCCGCTGTACTGATGTTCATCATGCAGCGCTCGTTCGGCGGACTCTCGATCGCAAGCGGGGAGAAATGACCACGATGA
>NZ_MKRT01000024.1:25112-42972 GCF_001897945.1 Microbacterium sp. 69-10 | reverse complement strand
GGAAGGGCGCGAATCAGGCCGTCGCCGCCTCCCGGCTCGGCGCCCGGGTGAGCTTCGTCGGATGCGTGGGTGACGATCCGGACGGTGCGCTCATGCTTCGCGAACTGCGGGCGGAGGGCGTCGAGATTTCGGACACGACCGTGCTGCACGACGTCGAGACCGGGCGGGCCTTCGTCTGGGTCGACGACCGCGGCGAGAACTCGATCGCCGTGGTCGCCGGAGCCAACTTCCGGCTCTCCGCTGCCAAAGTCGAACGGACGGTCCGCCGTACCGAACCCGGCACTGTGCTCGTCGTCCAGTGCGAGATACCGGTGGCGACGATCGAAGCGGCGATCCTGGCGTCGACGGGCACACGGGTGGTGCTCAATCTCGCTCCGGTGGTGAGGCTGTGCGATGATGCCATCCGTAGGGCTGACCCGCTGGTTCTCAACGCAGCCGAGGCCACGGCGCTGACAGGGATCGACGTGCGGTCCTCCGACGACGCGCTGCGGGCCGCACGGGAGTTGCATCCCCGGCCGCGCAGCACGGTGATCACGATCGGCGCAGGAGGTGCAGTGTGGGTGAAGGGTTCGCGGAGCGGGTACTGTCCGGTGCGGGATCGGGTCGCCGTGGTGGACTCCACGGGAGCGGGCGACGCCTTCGTCGGAGCGCTCTCTGCGGCGCTGGCCCGCGGAGCGGACCTGACGGCGGCCGTGGCCTACGGGGTGCACGCGGGAAGCTACGCGGTCGCCCGCCCCGGAGCGCAGGCCTCGTACGCGCGCATCCGGGATCTGGGGGCGGTGCCGGGCCTCTCGACTTCCTGACGTCTGGAGGCCGTCGCTGATGGCCGTCACCCGAGCAGACGTCGCTGCGGCAGCAGGTGTCTCGCCGGCCGTGGTCTCGTACGTGATCAACGGCGGTCCCCGTCCCGTCGCCGCCCGTACGCGGGAACGGGTCGAGCAGGCCATCAGCACTCTCGGCTACCGACCCAACGCTGTCGCATCGGCGCTGCGCCGCGGTAGGACCCGTGTCATCGGCCTCCTCACCGAGAGCCCTGTCAATCCGTTCTTCGCCGAGCTGACGGAGGCGATCACGAACGAGGCCACCAGCCACGGGCTAGCCCTGACCCTGGGAATCGCCGACATCGTGGGAGAGCGCCACCTGCCGTTCCTGCACTCGGTCGTCGATCATCGCGTCGACGGTGTGATCGCCGCCACCGACCATTTCTCGCAACTCGCCAGCAGTGTGCTGGGCACCGTCCCGGTCGTCTCCATCCAGAGCACTCACGGCCATGTCCGCGGCACATCCGATGAGGTCCAGTTCGACAATGAGCACGCCGCCCAGCTGGCCGTCGAGCACCTGATCGAGCACGGATACACCGAGATCGCTGCGATCGCGGGACCCTGGCTGTCGACCAGCGCCGACCGCCGCATCCTCGGGTGGCGCGACACACTGACTTCCGCAGGCCTCCCCGCCGGCGACGATCTCATCGAGCACGCTGACTTCACGGCGGCTGACGGACGGTCGGCCGCGCATGCGTTGTTCGGCCGTGTCGCGCGGCATCACTCCCGCCCTCGCAGTCCTCGCGCCGTGTTCGTCTCGTCGGATGTGCAGGCCATCGGAGTGCTTCAGGCCTGCTCCGAACTCGGGCTGCGCGTGCCGGAGGACCTGGCGATCATCTCCGTCGACGGCACCGACATCGGCCTTCGGATGAGCCCGCCGCTCACCAGCGTGCGTCAGCCGCTCGAACTGATGGCCGCGGCGGCAGTGAACGCCCTGCTCACGGAGCCACGGAGCGACCCTCGTCCGATCCCCCCGTTCCGTGGCCAGCTCGTCATCGGACGCAGCTGCGGGTGCGATCCCCACAAATAGCCGGGGTCGTCCTGCGCGGTCGTCGACGCCGAGCGGATGCTCCTCAGACGACGACCGCGATCGCGAAGCCGTCCCAGCCCTTGATCCCCACGGTCTGCAGGGCCGTCGCGTCGAAACGCGGATCCTCTCCCAGCATCCGCAGTCCGTCCCTGGTTCCGACGACCTTGGGATCCGGACTCGCGTCGTTCACGATCTCCCCGTCGCGTCCGATGTTGTCGACGACGACCACGGTGCCCGGATGGCCGAGCCTGGCCGCCCAGTCCAGGTAGAGCGTGTTCGACTCCTTGTCGGCGTCGATGAACACCAGATCGAACCAGCCGACCAGCGTCGGCAGCACGTCCGCGCCGCGGCCGATGCGGATGTCGACGCGGTCCCCCACGCCTGCCGCGTCGATGCTCGCCCGGGCGACGGCGGCGTGCGCGGCCTCGGCCTCGATCGTGACGACGCGGCCCTGCTCTCCCACCCCACGGGCCATCCAGATCGTCGAATACCCCCCGAGCGTGCCGATCTCCAGGACGCGGGTGGCACCGGAGATGCGCACCAGCAGGTTCAGCAGCTTGCCGGCGACCGGTGCGACCTCGATCTCGGGCATGCCCGCCGCGCGCTGGGCGTCGAGCGCCGCCTCGAGTGCGGGATCGTGCCCGACGAGGGTGTCGGCGAGGAAGTCGTCTGCGGCCCGCCAGGCCGCCGGGGTGGAGTCCATGTGCTCAGCCAACCCCGGCGGCTGCGCGCGGTCAAGCGCGTCCGGTTCAGCCCGCGCGCAGCGCCTGGAGCACCGAAC
This sequence comes from Microbacterium sp. 69-10, assembly GCF_001897945.1. Classification (GTDB taxonomy): domain Bacteria; phylum Actinomycetota; class Actinomycetes; order Actinomycetales; family Microbacteriaceae; genus Microbacterium. Next base: position 40,340 of record NZ_MKRT01000024.1, on the reverse strand, counting down.
CCGCGTCGGCCGCACCGTCGACCGTCACCACGAAGACGCGCCCGCTGCGCTGCGTCACCTGCAGCGCCTCACCCGTGCGCAGCACCACGCCACGACGGCCATCCATCGCGATGCGCCAGCCCCAGCCCCCGAAGTCGGCGAGCGGGTTCACCGGCACGACCTGCACGCGCTCGATGTCGTCCAGGCTGATCCGGGAGCTCGGCCATCCGAGCAGCGAGCGCACCTGAAGCCCCCGCCGATCGACGCGCACCCGGAATGCGAACATGCAGCAGATCACCACGAGCATGAGCGCGCACAGTCCGATCAGCAGCCAGGCGGTGCCCCAGCCGTCCTCGGGGGCACGAGCCACGACGAATGCCGTGACGCCGAGGAGCACCAGCATCGCGACCCCGAGCACCACGACGCCGGTCCGGGCCATCGTCGCGGTGCCGAACCAGGCCATCCGCTCCGTGTCGGTGAGCGGCGGCGTTCCCGTCGCAGCCACCCATGGCTCGATCGGTGCGACGTGCGGCTGCGCGAACCAGCCGATGATCGTTCCGACGATCAGAGCTCCGAAGCCGATGAACATCCACGGAGTGATGTCGGGAGCATCCGCGGCATCCGCGAGCCCACGCTGGGCGTCCGCCGTGCTGACGGTGAGCAGCCCCATGAACAGCCCCATGCCGAGGTTGATCGCACCCAGGAACCGCGCCGTCGGCGACCACTGCGGCACGGGCGCCCCAGCCGGCAGCCCGCGATTAGCACCGGGCATCCGGTGAGCGAACCAGGCGAGCACGGCCAACAGCCCGACCACGCCCGCCCCGACCGCAGGTGTGAAGAACAGCATGCCCTTCGGGGCGAAACCGTCGGGACCGCCGTCGCCGGACCAGTGGATGCCGACCGGGTCGGGAAGCTCCGGCAACCACGCCGCCACGATCACGACCGACAGGGCGAGCAGCACCAGCGGAGCGATCACCCCCACCCGGAGGAACACAGCGCGGGCTCGGAGCACATCGGGGGTCGAGGTCGTATCGCTCATCGAGACCAGCATGCCAGGAGGGTGCGGTGCCGCGACCCGGAGCACATTCTCCGACACGGTCAGACGGTCGGATGCTTCGGATGCGACTCCGCGAGCGCCGGCTGGCGGCGGAACTGGCCGGTCAGCAGCAGTATCACCGCCACCACGGCGCACGCGATCGAGCCGGAGATGCCGAGGGCGAGAGCGAATGCCGGGTCGGGCTGGGATCCAGCGGCATACAGCACGAGCGGGAGACCTGCGGAGGCGTTCAACGCGCCGTGCGCGAACACCGCCGGCCACATCGATCCGGACCGCAGCCTCAGGAAGCCGAACAGGACGCCCCAGGCGATGCATCCGCCGGTCATCAGCAGCACGCCGGCGATGTCGGAGCGACCGAAGTTGTAGCCGAGCAGGATGACCGGTGCGTGCCAGAGACCCCAGATCGCGCCGCTGACCAGCAGGGCGGTCCAGGTGCCGTATCGACGCAGCGCTGGAACCAGGAAGCCGCGCCAGCCGAGCTCCTCCCCGAAGGCTGCGAGCGCGTTGATCGTGATCGCGGCGAACGGCATCGAGATCAGCTGGGTCAGGATGAGCAGGCCGACCGGCGGAAGGGCCTTCCCCGCCGCTGCCACGGCGGGATTGGCCTTGAGGATCTGCTCGTAGCCCGAGAAGTTCACCAGGTCGAGCTTGAGCCAGCCGAGCATCGATGCAAGCGCGAGTGCCAGAAGGACCACGGCGAACACACCGAAGACGGCGATCACGCTCATCCAGATCACTCGCTTCGCCGGGCGCAGCGGCCACATGCCCAGGAACCGCAGCCGCTGTCCTCTGGGCACCGGGCGCATCACGAGCATCACGATCAGCACCGCGGCGGCGGGCGCATACATCATCACCGGCAGCAGCAGCGTGGCCCCCGGGGTCGCCAGCCCGTTCCCCAGCCAGAGCGGAAGAGCCACCAGCCAGGCCAGGCCCATCGCCACCAGCACGTAGGCGACGATCGCGCTCAGGCCGACCTTCGGCATCCGCTCAGTGTTCCGGATCTCACTCATCTCCACACCCTCCTTCTCACTTCACCGGATCTCTGCGGTCGAGATACGCCTGCAGGGTCGCGGCGCCCACCTCCGCGCCGTCGACCGTCACGACCAGAGGCCGCTTGTCGCGCCGCTCCACCTCGATGGCGGGGCCGGTGCGCAGCACGATCCCGGTGCGGCCGTCCAGGCCGATCCGCCAGCCGAAGCCGCCGAACTCGCCGAAGGGATGGCACTCCACTGCACGCACCGACACGATCTCGTCGAGCGGGACGTGCACCTTCGGGAACCCCACCTGCGAGCGGACGGTGAGCCCGTCGGCGCCGGCCCGGACCCGGAAGGACGCCGAGGTCGCGAACGCGAAGCCGATGATCGCGAGCGTGAGCAACGGGATCCAGAACGCCTCGTGCGCCTCGAACACCATCACAGCGGTGATGCCGACGACGAGCACGACGACGAGTCCGACGATCAGCATCGCGACCCGCGACATCGAGGCGGTGGCCATCCACACCACGCGCTCCCCCGCGGAGATCGACGCGAGATGCGCGGCCTCGAGCGGCTTCGCCGGCGTGGGACGCACATCGGGCTGAAGCACCCATCCGACCGCGGTCAGCACCAGCAGGGCGCAGAAGCCACCGGTCACGACCGGCCAGATAGGCCCCACCTGGGCGGCCTCCGACAATCCCCGCTGCAGCGCGACGGATCCTCCGTTGATGACGGCGCTGAGCCCCGACAGTCCCAGCGCCATGCCGCCCAGCAGGCGCGAGGCCCCGCCCCACTGCGTGCGTCCCATCGCCAGCACCATGCCGACCATGAGGACGGGAAGCCCCAGACCCACGCCGATCGCAAGCCACGGATACATGCTGGGCGAGCCGAGGCGATCGACCCCGCCGACTCCCCAGTGCGTGGCGGCCGGGTCGGGCAGCGACGGCAGCCAGGCGATGATGAGCGCGACGACGACAGCCGTGATCACGGCCGGGCCCACCAGGCCGATGATGACGAGCATCCGGCGCGCGCGACGCAGGTCGCTCGCGTGCTGCGCGGTCACGGACTGCTCGGCGGAACGGTCGGTCATGACGTCATCTCCTTGACGATCGCGGCCAGCGTGGCCGGGGTGAGTCCGAGTTCGGCGCCGCGGCGGACGAGAGCCGCGATCTCATCGGCGAGTTCCGCGAGCGGTGCGGCGGATGCCGACACGACGGCGCCGCGGCCGCGGCGGAGCTCGATGAGCCCTTCGTCGCGCAGCTGCTGGTAGGCGCGCAGGGCGGTGTGCACGTTGACGTCGATGCCGGCGGCGAGCTCGCGGGCGGCCGGAAGGCGGTCCCCCGGATGCAGCCGGCCGGCGAGTACCTCGGCGCGCACCGACGCCGCGATCTGCTCGAACAGCGGCGTCGCGCTGTCGGGTTCGACTCTGATCAGCATGGGATCACCTCCATGGGATTAATCTATCGCAGCTAGAACAACTAGTACAAGTAGAACTACCTCCGCCGACTTTTGTCGGTTCGCTCCAGCGAAAGCGGCCAGAGCCGATGCGGGTGCGCAGACTGACAGGCATGCGCATGACTCCCCGACGCCTGGCCCTGGGCATGAGCCTGTGGATCCCGAACCTGTTCAGCGGCATCCGCGTACGCCGCTTCAGCGAGGACTGGACCCACGCGACAGTCGAGCTGCACGTGAACGTCTTCACCCGCAACTATGTGAAGACGGCGTTCGGCGGGTCGATGTCCGCGATGACCGACCCGTATTTCTTCATGCTCGTGATGCACCAGCTCGGCCGGGATCACGTCGTCTGGGACACCCGCGGCGAGATCGAGTTCGTCAAGCCGGGACGGGGCGTGCTGACCGCCGAGTTCTCGGTGCCGAAGGACAAGGCCGAAGAGCTGCGCGCACGCGCCCGGGGCGGCGCGAAGGTGCTGGAGTGGTTCGAGACCGAGATCACCGACGCCGAGGGCGATGTCGTCGCGCGGGTGCGACGCGAGGTCTACGTGCGCGAGAAGAAGCGCGTCACCGAGGCCGGTCGGTCGTAGGCGCCCCGGCCGCCCGATCGGCGGGCCCGCGAGAAGCCGGGCCGATCACGCGGTCTGACCGAGAGCAGGTCACCCGCCGTTCACCGCGCGGTGTCAGGATGGGCGGATGCCCCTCGCACGCCGCCTGACCCTCACGGATGCCGTGTCCATCGGCCTCGGCTCGATGATCGGCGCAGGCGTTTTCGCCGTCTGGGCCCCCGCACTGGGCGCGGCGGGATCCGGCATCCTCGTCGCCCTGGCGATCGCCGCCGTCGTCGCGTTCTGCAACGCCACCTCCTCCGCGCAGCTCGCGGCGGTGCATCCGGTGTCCGGCGGCACGTACGCGTACGCCCGAGCCGAGATCGGCCCCTGGACGGGATTCATCGCCGGCTGGTGCTTCGTGATCGGCAAGACGGCCAGCTGCGCCGCGATGGCCATGACCTTCGCCGCCTACGCCGCACCCGAGGGATGGCGCACGCCCGTCGCGGTCATCGCCGTGGCAGCGCTGGCGGCCGTGAACTGCTTCGGCGTGACGCGCACGGCGGCCCTCACCCGCATCCTGGTGGTCGTCTCGCTGCTGGGACTGGCCGTCGTCGTCGCGGCCGGGTTCTCGTCTGCCGCGAGCGCCGCGCCGGCGCCCCTGCCTGATGCCACCGCCTACGGGGTGCTGCAGGGGGCGGGCCTGCTCTTCTTCGCCTTCGCCGGGTACGCGCGCATCGCGACCATGGGCGAGGAGGTCGCGGACCCCGCGCGCAGCATCCCGCGCGCGATCGTGCTCGCCCTCGCCGGCGCCGTCGTCGTCTACGTCCTGATCGCCCTGTCGGTCACATTGACGCTCGGAGCGGATGCCGTGGGCAGCGCGCATCCGGTCGCCGACGTCGCCGCAGCAGCCGGCTGGACCTGGGCCGGCCCGGTCGTTCGGATCGCCGCCGCCGCGGCATCACTCGGCGCGCTTCTGGCACTGCTCACGGGCATCGGACGCACCACGCTGGCCATGGCCCGCGAGGCGGATCTGCCCCGCTGGCTCGCCGCGATCGACCCGCGCTGGCAGGTGCCCCGCCGGGCGGAGATCACGATCGGAGTGATCGTGATCTCCGTGGTGCTGATCGCCGACCTGCGCGGCGCGATCGGCTTCTCGTCCTTCGGCGTCCTGCTCTACTACCTGCTGGCGAACGCCTCGGCCTGGCGGCAGTCCGCCGACGTGCGCCGCTATCCGAGAGCGCTGCAGGTGATCGGGATGCTCGGATGCCTGGCTCTCGTGGTCACGCTCCCCGTGCTCGGGGTCATCGTCGGCGCGGAGATCGTCCTGGCCGGTATCGCCTACCGTCTGCTGCGACTGCGGTTCGCGGCGCGGTCCTGACGGGGATCAGAGCTCCTGCCGGTAGCCGCTCGGCGCCATGCCGAGCACGGTGCGGAAGTCACCGGTGAGATGCGCATGATCGGCGTAGCCCAGCTCGGCCGCGAGAGCCGCGAGGTCGATTCCGGGGTCGTCCCGCAGCCGCTGCGCCGCCTCCTGCAGCCGTCGACGCCGGATCATGGCGAGGGGCGGCAGGCCGACGTAGCGGTGCGTCATGCGCTGCAGCGTCCGCAGCGAGACCGCGAGTCGGGTGGCCGCCTGCTCGGAGGTGCGGATGCCGGCGTCGGTCATGAGCAGCTCGGACATCGCATTGGCCTGCAGCCCGGCATCCGTCGGCTCTCCAGCACGCTCGGCCAGCCAGCGCGACATGATCGCGACCGCGCGCAGCAGGCGATCGTCGTCATCACCGTCCATCGCAGCGGCGACGGGCTCGAGCAGGTCGGGAGCGGACAGGCCCGCCCACGAGTCCCGCAGTTCAGAGGGCTTCTCGGCCAGCGCCGGGACGGCGGCGGGACGGAGCAGCGCGCCGACGGCCCACCCTCTGCCGGTCAGGTCGCGATGTGTGGCCGCGGTCGTGGCTCCGACCAGCTGCACTCCGGAGGGCTCCACGACGAGGTTCAGCGCCGGATAGGCGACCACATCCTGACGCGACGTCTCCCCCGGTCCGAGATCCCATTCCGGGATCCAGAACCACGCGACCAGGTGCTGCGCCTCCGGCATCGGCGGCAGGCGGTGGAAGCGGGGCATCCGGTCGGGATACAGGACTCCGCGTCGCGCATCGATCATTCCACCGACGATAGGCGGGACGCCGGACATCTGTCGCGAATCTCCAAGCCCCGACTCCGTGGCCGCTCGTACGGTCGGAGCATGGAAACCACGCAGCAGCAGACGACCACCGGCCTCACCGGCATCCACACCACCGACGGGCGCCCGAACCGCTCCACCTCGCTGACGCCCTTCCTCGCGATCCCGGACGCGGCGGCGGCCATCGCGTTCTACCGCGACGTGTTCGGCGCACGGGTGATCGACGTCACCGAGTTCGGCGGCGTCGTCGCGCACGCCGACCTGGACTTCGGTCTCGGCGGCCTGCAGTTGGGCGAGCCCTCGCCGGAGTACCACCTCGTCGCCCCGCCCCAGGGCGAGGACGACTGCTACTCGATGGGCATCTACGTCCCCGACGTCGATGCTGTGGTCGCCCGCGCCGTGGAGGCCGGAGCCGTGGTGCGCGAGGCGCCGTCGGACTTCGTGTCGGGCGACCGGTTCGCCAGCATCCGCGATCCCTTCGGGGTGCGCTGGTCGGTGATGAGCCGCGTCGAGGACCTCTCCGAGGAGGAGAGCGCCCGCCGCGTCGCCGAGTGGGCGGCATCGTTCTCGTCCGCCCCGGAGGACAACGCCGGCTGACCGGCACCCGCCTGGGCCGGACGCCGGTCGATGGCACGGATCGGGGGCCGACACGCCACTTCTCGGACGTTTCCCGCGAATCCGTCCGCAATCTGGCGTGTCGGCCCCCGGAGTGTATCGGCGTCAGCGGGCAACGGGCGCCGTCAGGGCGGCGGCGACGACGGGGAGCAGCGCCTCGGCTGTGCGGCGATAGCCGAGCGCGCTCGGGTGGAACCGGTCCAGGCTGAACATCTGCTCGGGCTCATCGAGGAACAGCGGGCCGACGGTGCGGCGCAGGGAGACGGATGCCGCACCGGCGCGCGCCGCACCCTCGGCCTGCGCCTCCGCCAGCCGGCGGGAGAGCCGGGATGCCAGCGTGCGCAGCGGTTGCGGCACGGGCCGCAGCGCGCCGAGGTCCGGGCAGGTGCCGACGACGACCCGCGCACCGCGCTCCTGCAGTCGCTGGATCGCCGCGACGAGATGTCCGACCGATTCGGTCACGGGGATGCGGTGCGTCACGTCGTTGCCGCCGACGACGATCACGGCCACGTCCGTCCGGTCCTCGGGCGTCAGCCGGTCGAGCTGGGCGGCGAGGTCCGGAGACTCCGATCCGACCACGGCGAGCGACCGCAGACGGACGGGACGGCCGGTCCGCTCGGCGAGGCCCTTCGCGAGCCGCCCGCCGAGCGTCTCCTTCCGGCGGCTCGCCCCGAGCCCCGCCGCGAGCGAGTCGCCGACGATGAGCAGGTCGATCGGGTCGCCGGGCAGGCGCCTCCGCCACACGCGGTCCACCGCGAGCGCGTCCTCCCCCAGGGGCTTGCCGATGCGACGACGGGCGATCGCCGCCTGCCGTGCGAGGCCGAGGCGGACGCCGATGGCGGCAGCGGCGAGCGCGGCGACGGTCAGGAGCGCTGGGCGGACGGGGTTCATGCGTCCGATCCCAGCGTCCGGGCGTGAACGGCGCATGAACACCGGAGGACGGGTCTTCGGAAGACGCCGGCTGACCAGTGTCCGTCACCCGCGGGTGGCACAGATCGGGGGCCGACACGCCAGATCGCGGACGTTTCCCGCGAATCCGTCCGAAATGTGGCGTGTCGGCCCCCGGAGTGTGCCGCCAAGGCCGGCGGATGCCGCTCAGCCCAGCGGCTTGACCTCCGCCGAGCCCGGCTCGTCACCGGCGCGCACCGAGACGAAGCCGGTGTAGCCGTCGGCCGCGGAGCGCTCCAGCAGTCCCTTGAGGTTCTTCGGGCGGCGCTCCAGGCGCACGCGTCCGCCGTTCGCCACCAGGGCCGCCTTGTGCGCCAGCAGCTCGGGCACCGGCACGTCGGCGTCGTGCACGAGCACGACCGCCTGCGCGGCGTCGGCCTCCTGCTCGGCGACCAGGTCGACGATCCGCTCGAAGCCGATCGAGAAGCCCACCGCGGGCACCTGCTGGCCGAGGAACCGGCCGATCATGCCGTCGTAGCGCCCGCCACCGCCCAGCGAATAGCCCACCGAGGGGTGCGCGAGCTCGAAGATCGTGCCGGTGTAGTAGCCCATGCCGCGCACCAGGAACGGGTCGTAGACGAGCGGCGGCTCACCGGCGCCCGGGCGGGCCGCGACCACGGCCTCGCCGAGTCCGACCAGGTGCTCGACCAGCTCGTCGGGTGCGCCCTCGGGCAGCGCCTTGCGGATCTGCCGCTCGCCGTAGGGGTTGTACTCCATGGTCTGGGGACGCACGAGGAACGCGGCGAAGGCGTCGACCGCGCATGACGTCGCACCGCGCTCGCGCAGCTCGGCGGCCACGCCGTCCGGCCCGATCTTGTCGAGCTTGTCGATCGTGATCAGCACCCCGGGACGCTCGTCCTCGGTGAAGCCGAAGGAGTCGAGCATCCACTCCAGCGCGCGCCGGTCGTTGACCCGCACCATGCCGCCCTCGAGCCCGAGTGCGTCGATGGTGTCGAGGGACGCCACGATCAGCTCGGCCTCGGCGCGGGCGCTCTCGTCGCCCATGATGTCGATGTCGCACTGCACGAACTCGGCCTCTCGGCACGCCACACGGGGCCGATCTGGATCGAGCGGAAGACGGCGGGCAGCTGACCCCGGTTGGTGGCGTAGAAGCGCGCGAGCGGCACGGTCAGGTCGTAGCGCAGGCCCAGGTCGCTGAGCGCCGCGGGGTCGTCGGCGGCCTCGCGGATCGCATCGGCGTCGAGCCCGCGGCGCAGGATGTTGTACGACAGCTTCTCGTTGTCGCCGCCGATGCCGGCATGCAGCCGGTCGTACTCCTCGACCACGGGGGTCTCGATCTCGTCGAAGCCGTGCGCGCGGTAGCGCTCGCGGATGACGGCGAGCACACGCTCGCGTCGGGCCTTGTCTGCGGGGAGGAAGTCGCGCATTCCGCGCGGCGGGTTCACGTTTGCCACCCGTCCATCTTTCCAGGTGCGAACGGAGTCCTGCGCGCCGGATGCTCAGAGCGCGCAGCCGCCGGCCTCGCGGCCTTTCTCGATCGCGCCGTCAGGCACCGGAGCCGCACGGTTGGCATAGTGGACGCATGCCCGAGAACGATGCGCGCCCGACCGTCGCGGCACCGGCCGCGGCATGAGCGCCGCTCCTGTGCTCGTGCTTCCCTCCGCCGGCCGCTTCGCCGAATGGGTCCAGCTGATCGAGGACTACGGCGGCCCGGAGTCGACCGAGCTCGTGGGGTCCGGATTCCACGGCAACCGGGAACCGCGGGTCCCGGTTCTCACCCCGGACGGCTACGCGACCTGGCTCGCGATGCTCGCCGAGGAGGCCGACGAGTCCGTCCCGCCCCACCCCGGACGGGTCAAGAGCTCGTGGTTCTGGGTTCTCGACGACGACGGTGCGTGGGTCGGATTCCTCGCCCTCCGACGCAGCCTGAACCCCGCGCTCCTCGAGACCGGCGGGCACATCGGCTACTCGATCCGTCCGTCACGTCGTGGCGAGGGCCTCGCCGGGCGCGCGCTGGCCGATGCGCTCGTCGAAGCCTCCGCCATCGGGCTGGAGCGCGTGCTGATCACCTGCGATGAGGACAATGTCCCCTCGGCACGAATGATCGAGCGGAACGGCGGGATCTATCAGGACTCCCACAATGGAATGCGCCGGTACTGGGCACCGACTCACCGCTGAGCGGTTTCGAATCGCTCAAGTTGCTGCATTTCGGCGCACGATACAGCAACTTGAGCGATTCGAAATCGGATGATCGCCTCAGCCGGCCTCGGCCGCGCGGACCTCGTCCTCGAGCCGGCGGAGGCGCTCGCGCAGGGCGCGCTCCGCGTCCCAGCCGTTCTCGCGGGCCTGGGCCACCAGAGCGAGGAGGGCGTCGCCGAGGGCGGATTCGGAGGCGATGCGTTTCGTCTCGCCTGCGGCTCGCTCGACCACCGGGGTCGGATCCACGACTGGGGACGGATCGACGACTTTCGCGGCCCGTCCGAGCACCTTCTGCGCGCGCGCCAGCGCCGGCATGCCGGCGGGCACCCCGTCCAGCACGCTGCGCCGCTCGCGCTTCTCGGCGGCCTTGGCCGCGTTCCAGTGCACGAGCACCTCTTCGGGCGTGGCGGCCACGGCGTCGCCGAAGACGTGCGGATGCCGGCGCACCATCTTCTCGGTGAGGCCGCGGGCCACGTCGTCGATGTCGAACGGATCGTCCTCATCCTGCGCGGCGACGGCGGAGTGGAACAGCACCTGCCAGAGCAGGTCGCCGAGCTCCTCGCGCAGCTCAGCGCGATCTCCGGCCTCGACGGCGTCTATCACCTCGTGCGACTCCTCGATCAGATACGGCACGAGGTCCCGGTGCGTGATCCGCTGCGACCACACGCAGCGCTCCCGCACCTGCCGCATGGTATCGGCCGCGGCGCGCAGCGGGTCGGACACGTCGCGCAGCGGATCAGGATCGGTCACGGCGTCCTCCTCAGGCGGTCTTCGCCAGCATCCGGTAGTGACGCGCACGCATCGAGACGATCACACCCGACAGCACGAGAGCGATCAGCGAACCGGCCAGCACACCCAGGATCGCCTCGTCCCGGATGTCGCCACCCCCGGCGAACGCGAGGTTGGCGAGCAGCAGGGACACGGTGAATCCGATGCCGCCGAGCACGCCGGCTGCGATCAGGTCCGGCAGCACCAGCGCCGGCGCCGTTCCGCGCGGGCGCAGCTGCAGGCTCAGCCAGCCGAACAGCGTGATGCCGACCACCTTGCCGACCGGCAGGGCGACGACGATGCCCCAGAAGGCGGGCGACAGCTGCGCCGGCGACACCTGCGGGATCACGACGAAGGCCGCCACGAACGCGAACACGGGAAGGATCAGCCCGTTCACCGTCGGCTCCAGCGCGTGCCGCACGCGCTCCGCGGGAACGGGCGCCATCACCAGTCCGAGCAGCACGCCGGCGATCGTGGCGTGGATGCCGGAGACCGCCATGAGACCCCAGGCGATCACGCCGACCACGCCCATGGCCACCGCGATGCCGGAGTGCCCCGTGGCGTGCAGCCAGTGGCTGAGCGCCCAGAACACCGCGACGGCGACCACGGAGAGCCCGAACATCAGCCAGTCCACGTCGTGCGCGAACAGCACGGCGATGAAGATGATGCCGATGATGTCGTCGAGGATCGCGAGAGCGAGCAGGAAGACGCGCACGGCCGTCGGCAGTCCCTTGCCGAACATGGCCAGCACGCCGAGCGCGAAGGCGATGTCGGTCGCCGTGGGAATCGGCCAGCCGACGTGCGTCTCACCGCCGCCGGCGATGAGCAGGTAGACGAGGATCGGCACGATCACGCCGCCGGCAGCGGCGATCGCAGGCTGCACGGCCTTGCGCACCGAGTTCAGCTCACCGTGGGTGAGCTCATGCCTCAGCTCGATCGCGACGACCAGGAAGAAGATCGCCAGCAGTCCGTCGGCCACCCATTCCTCGACCGACAGGTCGAGGGCGGTGCCGGGGATCGCGATGTGCGCCTCCAGCACCGCGGCGATCCCGTCGTGGGTGGACAGATTGGCCAGCAGCAGCCCGAGGGCCGCGGCGGCCAGAAGGAGGGCGGAGGGGAACTGCTGACCACGAAGGGGGTTTGCCGAGATGCGCATCCCCTCCATCGTAGGTCGTCGGGTTCCGAGGCCCCCGGAGACGGCATCCGATCACCTGTCACGAAGAACGGATGCCGTGCGTGCCCGGGTTACGCTCGGGAACATGACCCTCGAGCCGACGAACACCGAAGCCATCCGCGTCATCACCCGTTTCGAAGCGTCCAACGGCATTCCGGACAGCATGCGCTCGGATGTGCGCATGCTGGGCGGGCTGCTCGGTCAGGTGCTGCGCGAGTCGGGCAGCCCCGGCCTGTTCGAGGACGTCGAGCGGCTGCGGCTGGCGACCATCCAGGCGGCGGATGCCGATGATGAGGCGTTCGCGCGCGCGGCGTCCATCGCCGACTCGTTCACGATCGAGCGCGCGGACGAGGTCGCGCGCGCCTTCACCTGCTACTTCCACCTGGTGAACCTCGCCGAGGAGCACCAGCGCGTGCGCGTGCTGCGCGAGCGCGCCGGGCAGCCGGGCCGGGAGGACGCCGCCGACACGGTCGCCACGGCGTTCGCGCAGCTGCGCCGCGAGGTCGGCGAGGAGGAGGCCCGCGAGCGCCTCTCCGAGCTGCGCTTCCACCCGGTGTTCACGGCGCATCCCACCGAGGCGCGCCGGCGCGCCGTCTCCAGCAGCATCCGCCGGCTGTCCGAGCTGCTCACGCAGAACGACGCGGCGAGCGCGGGCGGCGCTGAGCAGGCGCGCGCGCACCGCCGGATGCTGGAGGAGATCGACACGCTGTGGCGCACCGCGCCGCTGCGCGCCCAGAAGCCGTCCCCCACCGACGAGGTGCGCACGGTGATGAGCGTGTTCGACGAGACCCTGTTCACCACCGTCCCGCACGTCTACCGGCGGATCGACGACGCACTCCGAGGCGAGGGATCGGGCAACGGCGCCCCCCTCGTCCCGGCATTCGTCCGGGTGGGCTCCTGGGTGGGCGGCGATCGCGACGGCAACCCGTTCGTCACGGCAGCCGTCACCAGGGAGGCCGCGGAGATCGCCGCGGACCACGTGCTGCGCGGCATCGAGCGCTCCATCGAGCGGATCGGGCGCACCCTCACGCTGGATGCCGAGGGCACCCCGCCGAGCACCGCGGTCGAGGCGCTGTGGACCGCGTTCGAGCAGGCGCAGCCGGAGCTGGCGGCCGCGATCGCCAAGCGCTCCCCCGACGAGCCGCATCGTCGCGTCGTGCTCTCGCTCGCGCATCGCGTGCACGCCACCCGGGTCGGCGACGACGACGCCTACTCCGCGCCCGAGGAGCTGCTGGCGGACCTTCGGACCGTGCAGTCCTCGCTGGCCGCCGCCGGCGCCACCCGGCACGCGTTCGGCGGCGTGCAGCATCTGATCTGGCAGGTGGAGACCTACGGCTTCCACCTGACCGAGCTCGAGGTGCGTCAGCACTCGCAGGTGCACGCCGAGGCGCTGGCGGAGCTGGATGCGGGCGGCGAGCTCAGCGAGCGCACCCAGGAGGTGCTCGAGGTCTTCCGCGCGGTGGCGGACATCCAGAAGCGCTACGGCCTGCGGGCCGCGGGCCGTTACGTCGTCTCCTTCACCCGGTCGGCGGCCGACCTCGCGGCCGTGCACCGCCTCGCCGCCTATGCGCTGGGCGAGGACGCCCCGGTGCTGGACGTCGTCCCGCTGTTCGAGACGTTCGCCGACCTGCAGGCCGCACCCGGCATCCTGGCCGAGGTCGTGGAGTTCCCCGAGTTCCGTGCCCGGCTGGACGCCACCGGCAACCGCCTCGAGGTCATGCTCGGCTATTCGGACTCGTCGAAGGACGTCGGTCCGGTGGCGGCGAACCTCGCCCTCTACGAGGCGCAGCGCGACATCGCGCAGTGGGCGGTGGACGCCGGCATCCGGCTCACCCTCTTCCACGGCCGCGGCGGCGCGCTCGGCCGCGGGGGCGGCCCGGCGAACTCGGCGATCCTCGCCCAGCCGCCGCACTCCGTCGACGGCCGGTTCAAGCTCACCGAGCAGGGCGAGGTGATCTTCGCCCGCTACGGCGAGCCCGCCATCGCGATGCGACACATCGATCAGGTGGCCGCCGCCACCCTGCTGGCCTCCTCGCCCTCGGTCGAGCAGCGCACCAGCGGCGCGGCCGAGCGCTTCGCACCGATCGCCGCCACGATGGACACGGCATCCCGTGAGCGGTTCTTCTCGCTGGTGGCGGCGGAGGGCTTCGCCCCCTGGTTCGCGACCGTCACCCCGATGGAGGAGATCGGCCTGCTCGCGCTCGGCTCCCGTCCCGCGCGACGCGGACTCTCCGTCGAGTCGCTGGAGGATCTGCGGGCCATCCCGTGGGTGTTCGCGTGGACGCAGGCGCGCATCAACCTGGCCGGCTGGTTCGGGCTGGGCACCGCGCTGGAGGCCGTGGGCGACGAGGCCGCGCTGCGCGAGGCGTACCGCGAGTGGCCGCTGCTGCACACGATGGTCGACAACGTGGCGATGAGCCTGGCGAAGACCGATGAGCGCATCGCGCGGCAGTACCTGGCGCTGGGCGACCGCGACGACCTCGCCGCCATCGTGCTCGACGAGCTGCGGCTGACCCGCGAATGGGTCATCCGGCTCACGGGCGGCGACGCCCTGCTGCAGAACAAGCCGATCCTGCAGCGCGCCGTGCAGCTGCGCACCCCGTACGTGGACGCGCTCTCGCTGCTGCAGCTGCGGGCGCTGCGCGCCCTGCGCACGCCCTCCACGGTCGAACCCGTGCCGGATGCCGATCTGCAGCGCCTGCTGCTGCTCTCGGTCAGCGGGGTCGCGGCCGGCCTGCAGAACACCGGGTGAGACCTGTCGCGGGGCCCGGCTGACACGTCCGCCAGGGCCCTCCGGCGATCGTTGTAGGGTGAAAATCAGCCTGATCCGGCGAAGCATCCATGCGACACGATCGCTCGCATCCCCCATCCCTCTCCGAGAAAGCTTCCCGCGTGACCGAAACCACTGCCGACTTCCATCCGCTCAGCGCTGCCGCACAGCCGATCTTCGACACGGTGCGCTCGCTCAACCCGAACGAGCCGGAGTTCCACCAGGCAGTGCACGAGGTGCTGCACTCCATCGGCCCGGTGCTCGAGCGGCACCCGAAGTACATCGAGAACGGCATCCTGGAGCGCCTGGTCGAGCCCGAGCGCCAGATCATCTTCCGCGTGCCGTGGATCGACGACAGCGGCCGGCTGCGGGTCAACCGCGGATACCGCGTGCAGTACAACTCGGCGCTCGGCCCGTACAAGGGCGGTCTGCGCTTCCACCCCTCGGTCAACATCTCGATCATCAAGTTCCTCGGCTTCGAGCAGATCTTCAAGAACGCGCTCACCGGTCAGGGCATCGGCGGCGGCAAGGGCGGATCGAACTTCGACCCGCACGGCAAGAGCGAGGCCGAGGTCATGCGGTTCTGCCAGTCGTTCATGAA
>NZ_MKRT01000024.1:20592-25079 GCF_001897945.1 Microbacterium sp. 69-10 | reverse complement strand
GCGACATCGGCGTCGGCGGCCGCGAGATCGGCTACATGTTCGGCATGTACCGCAAGATCACCAACCGCCATGAGTCCGGCATCCTGACCGGCAAGGGCATCGGCTGGGGCGGCGCGCAGGTGCGCACCGAGGCCACCGGCTACGGCGCGGTCTTCTTCGTGCAGTCGATGCTGGCCGTCCACGGCCAGACCCTCGAGGGCAAGCGCGTCGCCGTCTCCGGCTCGGGCAACGTCGCGATCTACGCGATCGAGAAGGCCCAGCAGCTCGGCGCGCGCGCGATCACGGCATCCGACTCCTCCGGCTACGTCGTCGACGACGCCGGCATCGACCTGGGGCTGCTGCGTCAGATCAAGGAGGTCGAGCGCGGCCGCATCGTCGAGTACGCGAACCGCCGCCCCGGTGCCCGGTTCGTCGAGGGCGGGAACGTGTGGGAGGTGCCGGTCGACATCGCCGTGCCCTCGGCCACCCAGAACGAGCTGAACCTCGACTCCGCCCGGATGCTGATCGCCAACGGCGTGCGCGCCGTCGCCGAGGGCGCCAACATGCCCTCGACCCCGGAGGCCGTCGGCGCCTTCCAGGACTCGGACGTGCTGTTCGCGCCCGGCAAGGCCGCGAACGCCGGCGGCGTCGGCACCTCGGCGCTCGAGATGAGCCAGAACGCCTCGCGCCAGCGCTGGAACTTCGATCACAGCGAGCAGAAGCTGCGCGACATCATGACCGACATCCACGACGCGTCCTTCCGTGCCGCCGAGCGCTACGGCAATCCCGGCGACTACGTCGCGGGCGCCAACATCGCCGGCTTCGAGCGCGTCGCCGACGCGATGCTGGCCCAGGGCGTCATCTGACCCGACTGCCCGGCGCACCCGCCGAGCCACCGCGCAAACGCCGAGCCACCATGCGGATCACGTGATCCTGCCTGGTGGCTCGGTGTTTCGGTGGTGGCTCGGCGACCTCAGAGCTGGCGGTCGTCGGCGTGACGGGCCAGTGAGCTGGCGTAGCGCTCCGTGAGCTGCACCATCAGGTCGGGGGTGTCGCGGTCGACGCCGAAGACGTGACCCGGGAAGTCCAGGTCCGGCATGGCCTCCGCGATCTCGTCGGCCTGGTCGGGCGAGAACATCCGCACCGGATGGCCGGCCGCGATCCAGCCGATCGGCACCACCGTGCCCTCGGGGAGCACTGCACGCCGCTGCACGATCGCGTTCACCCGGATCTCGCAGTGCGAGCCGACCAGCGCCCCGTTGAACACGCGGGCGCCGGAGGCGAAGAACACCTCCTCGCCGACGGTGGCGCCGGCGATGCTGGCGAGAGTCCCCACCAGCGTGTGATCGCCGATGTGCACGGCGTTGGCGGCGGTCGCGCGGATGAGCGCGTTCTCCATCACGATGACGTGCTCGCCCAGCGTGATCGGTCCGCCCTCGGCGGTGATCACGGCGCCGTGCAGCACCTGGCAGTTCGGTCCGATCTCCACGTCGCCGGAGATCACAGCGGTCGGCGCCACGACGGCGGTGTCGTGGATGCGGGGCCGAGCCCCGAGGTGCTCGTACATCATGCGGCCAGACTAGTCCGGCCCGCGCACCCGGGCAGCACGGGATGGCGGCGGGTCCTTCGCCACGCCGCCGAGTCGTCGGTCCGAGGCCCGGTCAGGTGTCGGTGCGCCCCTTGCGGATGAACCCGAACACCAGCGTCGCCAGGAACAGCACGATGCCCAGGACCGCGAGCCAGAGCAGCCCCTTCACCACGAATCCGAGCACGGACATGCCCAGCCACAAGACGAGCAGCACGATCAGCAGAGTCCACATGCGCTCCAGCATCGCGGCGGCCGGTCGGGACGCACAGGGCGTTGACCAGGGCATCCACGTCCGCTACGGCGGTCCGTACGCCCGCAGCGGGACGTCGAGGGTTGCCGAGGATCCGGGGCGCGTCCCTGGCCGCCGGGTGCCCGGCGCTCAGCCCTCCGTCTGCGGGGCACCGAAGAGCGCGATGATCTCGTCGGCGCGGATGTCGTCGAGCGCGGCGTCGAAGCGACCGTCCGCGTCGAGCCGGCTGGCACCGTGCAGCGTGCTCCACAGCAGCTCGGCGCGCACCGCGCGGTGCTGCGGCGTGCCCCCGCCGCTGCGGCGTTCGCCGTCCTCGGCCTCGCCGTCATCTTCGGCGCGGACGTCGTCGGCCTGCTCGCCCAGCGCTCCGTCTACGCCGATCTCGACGACCGCGCCCTGGTGCAAGTGGTCGGTCGTGGCCACTACTACGCAGACCGCCGGATGCCGGGTGTCGGCATCCCCGCGACGATCCTCACCGCGGTCACGGCCACCGCCGCGTTCATCTGGGGCACGCCGCTCCTTGGCGTCCTCTCCGCGGCGGGGCTGGTGCTGCTCGTCACCTGGCTGCTCGTCTACGCCCGCATCGCCAAGCCGATCAACACCACGCTGACCGCGGCGGCTCTCGCCGACGAGGTGCCGGCGGATGCCCGATCCCTGCAGGCCCGCTGGGATGCGATCCTCCCGCTGCGCGTGACGCTCATCGCGGCGACTCTGCTCCTGCTGCTGAGCACGCTCGCCCTGCTGTGAGAACCGGTCCCGCCTCCGACAGGGTGCCGGCACGGAGATCGCCGGGCGCTTCGCGCGGAGGCGCTCAGCCCGCCGCATCCGTCAGCGTGCGCGGAGCACGGCCGGGAGCACGATGTGCACCTCGGGGATCATGCCGGGAGTCACCCGCTTGCGGAAGATCCAGTAGCTCCAGGCCTGGTAGAGCAGGATGACGGGCAGCGAGACGGCGGCGACCACGGTCATGACCCCCAGGGTGTACGGGCCGTTGGCGGCGTTCCAGACGGTGAGGTCGAAGGCGGCGTCCACGGTCGACGGCAGCACGAGCGGGAACATCCCCGCGAAGATCGCGGCGACGCCGAAGAGCCCGAACCCGGCGAAGCCGAGGAATGCGAAGCCCTCGCGACGGGCGCGTGCGGCGATCCAGCCGGCCACCGCCGCGACCACGGCCAGCGCGATGAACGTCCACGCCAGCGGAGTGCCGCCGTGCTCGATCTGCACGAGGATCGCCCACGCCGCCGCGGGCGCCAGGCACAGCGGCGCCCATCGCGCGGCGAAGCGTCCGGCGCGCTCGCGCACCGGACCATCGGCCTTGAGGCCGAGGAAGGTGGCGGAGTGCAGCAGCGCGAACCCGACGACGGCGAGACCGCCGAGCACCGCGGGGAGGGTCAGCCACACGAACGGCCCGCCGACACGGTCGCCGTTGGCATCCAGCGGCAGGCCGGTCGAGGTCAGCGCCAGGGCCGCACCGACGCAGAACGCGACGATCAGCGAGCCGAGGCCGATCATCCAGGTCCAGATCGTGCGCCAGCGCTCGGTGTGCAGCTTGCCCCGGTACTCGATGCCGACGGCACGGATGATCAGCCCGACCAGGGTGATCGTCAGCGGCACGTAGAGGGTCGAGAACAGTGCCGCGTACCAGGCGGGGAAGGCGGCGAACATCGCGGCGCCGGCGGTGATCAGCCACACCTCGTTGCCATCCCACACCGGCCCGATGGTGTTGAGCATGACGCGACGATCGCGCTCGGAGCGGGTGGAGAAGATCATGTGCATGCCGACACCGAGGTCGAAGCCCTCGAGCAGCAGGTAGCCGGTCCAGAGCACGGCGATCGCGATGAACCAGACGATGGGGAGCGGTTCCATTTTCCTTGTTCCTCTCAGCGCTCAGTACGCGAACGCGAGCACGTCGTCGCGGTGGTCACCGGACGGGTGGTCGTCGTCGGAGTCGGATGCCCGGCTGGCGAGCTCGGGCATGGATGCCGCGACCCCTCCGCGGATGTACTTGACCATCAGCACCAGCTCGATCACGAGCATGATCCCGTAGACCGCACTGAGCGTGATCACCGAGAACAGCAGCTCTCCGGCCGTGACTCCCGGCGAGACGGCCGCCGCCGTGAACATGTACACCCCGTCGACGCCGGTGGGGTTGGGTGCCACGACGAACGGCTGCCGTCCCAGCTCGGTGAAGATCCAGCCTGCGATGTTCGCCGCGAACGGGGCGACGATGCCCAACAGCGCCAGGCGCATGATCCACGGCGAGCGGGGCACGGTGCCCTTGCGGGTCAGCCACAGCGCCACCAGCCCGCCGAGCGCCACGACGCCGCCCAGGCCGATCATGAGGCGGAAGCCCCAGTAGGTGACCCACATCACCGGCACGTACTGCACGTCGCTGCCGGCCAGGTCGCCGTAGATCGCCTCGTCCGGGATGGTCTTGCCGTACTGGTCGACGTAGTGCGTCTCGAGGTCGCGGATGCCGGGCATGTCGGCACCCCACTCCCCCGTGCCCAGGAAGCCCAGTGCCCCGGGGACCGCGATCAGGGTGATGACGTCACCGCAGTCCTTCGATCCGGGATCGCCGAGCGAGAGCACCGAGAAGTCCGAGCCGGTGTGGCAGGCGGCTTCCGCGGCGGCCATCTTCATGGGCTGCTGCTCGTACATGAGCTTGCC
>NZ_MKRT01000024.1:550-20584 GCF_001897945.1 Microbacterium sp. 69-10 | reverse complement strand
CGTCCCGAGGAAGCCGAGGACGGCGACGACGGCGCCCAGCCGCAGCGACCAGATCCACACGCCGTGGTCGGTGCGGTCGCGCCCTGGCGCAGCATCCGTCTCCCCCACGACCACACGGCCCGTCTCGTCGACCGTGTCGATGCCGTCGTGGCGACGACGCCACAGGTGGTACCAGGAGATGCCGAGCAGGAACATGCCGGCGACGACCAGCGCGCCGAGGACCGTGTGCGTGTAGGCGGCGAGGGCGGTGTTGTTGGTGAGCACGGCCCAGACGTCGGTCATGACCGGCCGACCGTCGGCTCCCATCTCCACGCCGACGGGATGCTGCATCCAGGAGTTCGCGACGATGATGAAGAACGCCGAGATCCACGATCCGATCACCGCGCACCAGAGCGCCGCGAGGTGCAGGCCCTTGCGCAGGCGGCCCCAGCCGAAGATCCAGATGCCGAGGAAGGTCGACTCGACGAAGAAGGCGAGCAGGCCCTCCATCGCCAGCGGGGCTCCGAAGACATCCCCGACGAAGCGGGAGTACTCGCTCCAGGCCATGCCGAACTGGAACTCCTGAACCAGGCCGGTCGCCACGCCGACGATGAAGTTGATCAGGTAGACCTTGCCCCAGAACTTGGTCATGCGCAGGAACTTCTCGTCTCCCGTGCGCACCCAGCGGGTCTGCATGATCGCGACCATCATGCCCAGGCCCAGCGTCAGCGGCACCATCAGGAAGTGGTAGACGGTCGTGATGCCGAACTGCCAGCGGGCGATGTCGAGCACGTCCATGCGGATCTCCTCCTCGGATCGTTCCGTGCGTCCGATCCTCTTGAATTCTACGCCTTGTAGAACTACTTCGACACACAATAGAACAATTTCGACGAGAGGTAGAATGGATGCGCCGGAAGAAACCATCACACGCACGGGAGGCGCCGATGAGCACGCTCGGAGAACTGGAACGCGCCGTCATGGACGCGCTCTGGGACGCGGACGGCTCCCTGAGCGCCTACGACGTGCAGCACACTCTGGAGGCCGACGGCCGGACCCTGGCCGCGACGACGCTGCTGACCGTGCTGTCGAGACTGGAGAAGAAGGGCTTCGTCGCATCGGATCGCTCCTCGCGACCGCATCGATACACGGCGGTCGCGTCGCGAGCCGATCACGTGGCCGAGCTGATGCACTCCGTGCTGGGCGATGCGGGCGACCGCACCGCTGTGCTCGAGCGCTTCGTGGGCGGCGTGTCGGCGGAGGATGCCGCCGTGCTGCGCCGTCTGCTCGGCGGCGCGGGCTGAGCACACGGCCATGATCGGCCCGCTGACCTCGGTCGACCACGCGCTGGCGGATCCCGGCATGTCCGGGGCCCTGGTGATCCCGCACGCGGTCGTCATCGCCGCTGCTGTCGTCTTCGGCATCGTCGCCGTCGCACTGGCGTGGCCGGTGCCGGTCGCCCTCTCCCGCGCCACGTGGCCCATGCGCGCACCCGTGATGGCGCTGCTGCTCTGGCAGGTGATCGGCCTGGCCGGAGGGCTGTCGATGATCGGCGCGCTCGCACTGGCCGGCTACGCGGCCCTTCCGCAGCATCCGTGGCTCGCCCCGATCCCCGCCGCACTGTTCACTGTGTACCTCCTGACCCATCTCGCGATCACGGTCGTGCAGGTCACGCGGCTGCGCCACCGCCACCTGGCGCTGCTCGAGATGCTCACCTCCCCGCACCCCACCCGCGCGCGCACCCGGGTGCTGGACGACGCCGTGCCCGTCGCCTACTGCCTGCCCCGCGGCGCGCGCTCCGTGACGGTGCTGTCGCAGGGTCTGCTGGACCGTCTCGATGCGGATGAGCTCGTCGCGGTCATCGCGCACGAGCGCGCCCACGTGGAGCAGCGTCACGACCTGCTGCTGCTCGCGTTCCGGGCCTGGCGCTCGGCGCTGCCCTGGTTCCCGATCGCGGCGCGCGCCGAAGTCGAGGTCGCAGCGCTGGTGGAGATGCTCGCCGACGACCATGCTCGCCGTGAGGTGCATGACGAGGTGCTGGCGCGCGCGATCCTGCAGGTGGGCGCCAGCGGCGTGCCCGGTGCGGATCAGCCGGTCTCGGGGTCGATGCGGGTCAGCGACCGGTTCCGCCGGCTCGCAGGCTGACGCGGGCATCCGCCGTCGCAGGAGCCGTGTCGCCGAGCTGCAGCACGGCGTCGCCGTCCCTGCGATCCCCGGGACGATGCGAGACCAGGACGACGATCCGATCGGCGGTCGCCGCGCGGACGTCGGCCATCATCGCCGCCGCGGTGGGCTCGTCCAGGTGAGCCGTGGGCTCGTCGAGCAGGATCACGTCGGCCCGGGTGAGCAGCGCCCGCGCCACGGCCAGCCGCTGGCGCTCCCCTCCGGACAGGGCCGACCCTCCTGCGCCGACCCGGGTGTCGAGCCCGTCGGCGAGAGAGCCCATCAGGACGCCCAGCCCGGCACGCTCCAGCACGTCGCGCATGTCACGGTCGTCGGGCGCATCATCGCGTGCGCGGGAGAGCAGCAGGTTGCCCCGGAGGGTCGAGTCGAAGACGTAGGCGTCCTGCGGGCACCAGGCGACGCGGTCCCGCCAGGCGCGCTCCTCCAGCGCGGTGAGCGGACGGTCGTCCGCGCGGATCTCGCCCGTCTCGACGGGCAGCGCCCCCATGATCGCGGACAGCACGGTGGACTTGCCCGACCCCGACGGCCCGTCCAGGACGAGCCAGCGCCCCCGCGCCGCCGTCCCCGTCACACCGGCCACGGCCGGGCGGGCGGTGCCCGGGTAGCGCACCGTGACGCGCTCGAGCGCGACCTGGCGCACGGCATCCGGATGCCCGGTCCGCCAGGCCGGAGCGGGTGCCGGCCGCAGGATCGGGTCGAGCCGCGCGAGCAGTGCGCGCAGCGACGGCATGCGCTGCGCCGACGCGACGAGAGCCGCCAGGGGCTCCAGCACGGCGAGCGCGAGCAGCGCCACGATCGATGCGGACGCCGCGGGTGCGTCCGCCGACAGCAGCGAGACGAGCACGGCCAGCAGCGCCGTGGCCGCAGTGACGACCGCGGTGCCGAGTCCTGCCGACCAGGCGGCCCGACGCTCAGCCGTCGCGAGCAGTCCGGCGTGCGCGTCGAGCTCGCGCAGGGCGCGATCGCTGACGCCGTTCCCCCGCAGATCCTCGGAAGCGGATGCCAGTGCCGAGGTGCCGCGGACGATCGCCGAGCGCGCGGCGATGCGCTCGGCTCCGGCACCGCGCTCGCTGCGGATGGCGAGTGTCGTCGCGACGATGACGGAGGCGAGCAGCAGGACGCCGACGAGCACGGTCAGGCGAGGCGTGACCGCCGCGGTCGTCGTGATCGTGCCCGCGATGACGAGGATGCCGGCGCCTATCGGCGGGATGATGCGCGGAAGCTGGTCGCGCAGGTCGTCGGCCAGCGTCACGAGGTAGTCCAGCGGGGCACCGCCCTCCAGCAGCCGGCGAGAGCCCGCGCCGCGCGCGGCGATCGCGCGCCACAGGCGCAGGCGCAGCGCATCGACGACCTGGAACGCCGCCCGGTGCGTGACGAGCCGCTCGGCATACCGCGCCACCGAGCGGCCGATGCCGAAGGCCCGCACGCCCACGATCGCGACGAGCAGGTACATGATGTACTCCTCGACGCCCGCGCGGACGATGAGCCATCCCGAGACGGCGGTGAGCGCGGCGGCGAGGCCTGCGGCGAGCGCCCCCAGCGCGACGGACGCCGCCCACAGCCGGGCGTGCGGGCGCAACAGCGCGCTCAGAGTGAGGCGGCGAGCGGGCTCGGGCGCGCGCGGCGCGCTCTCGTGCGGCTCGCTTCTGAAGGACGCCTGCACTTCTGAAGGCTGCTCGGACGCGGATCCTCCTTCAGAAGCGGCATCCTCCTTCAGGACGGAGGGCGCGGATGCCTCTCCGACCGGGATATGCCAGTCGGCGAGGGCGAGGGTCTCCGGCTCATGGCTGGCGAAGACGATCATGCAGGCCGCCGCGCGCCGGCGGATGGCATCCCGCACGAGCTGAGCGGCAGCGTGATCGAGGTGGGCGGTCGGCTCGTCGAGCACCAGCAGGCGGGCCCCGGCATCCGCTCTCGCCAGCGCGCGCGCGACGGCGAGACGCCGCAGCTCCCCCGGGCTCAGCTCGGCGACGGCTGCGTCGGCGAGCGCGCCCAGGCCGACCTCCTCGAGGGCGTCGTCGCCCCCGCCGTACAGCGCGAGCTCAGCACGCGGCGTGTCGGCGAACGCCCTGGGTGCCTGCGGCGCCCAGGCGACGGCGTCCGCTCCCCGGATCGCGCCCGTGACCTCGGCATCCGCCGGCAGCACACCGGCGAGCGCGGCGAGCAGCGTCGACTTGCCCGCGCCGCTCGGACCGGTGATCGCGGTGATCCCGTGCAGGTGCGCCGTGAAGTCGCTCAGCGTCGGCGCCTCCCGCCCGGCGTACCGGACGGTGAGCTTCTCGACGTGCACGCCGGGAGCAGGCTCCGTCCGGGCCCCGCGCGGGCGCGGCTTCGCCAGCAGGGCCCGGGCGCGGTCGAGGGCGGAGAGCCCGTCCTGTGAGGCATGGAACGCCGCTCCCACGTCGCGCATGGCCTGGAAGCACTCCGGCGCGAGGATCAGAGCGATCAGCGCCGGCTCCAGCGTCATGCTGCGGTCGAGCAGGCGCAGACCGAGCACGACCGCGACGAGGGCGACCGAGATCGTGGCGATGAGCTCCAGTGCGAGCGACGACAGGAACGCCCAGCGCAGCGTCTCCTCCGTGCGGGCGCGAAAGCGCCGCTGGATGTCGTCGAGGGCGCGTGTCTGCTCGTCGACGCGACCGAGTCCGACCAGTACGGGAAGCCCGCGCGCGAGCTCGGTGAGGTGGTCGGCGAGCCGGGTGAGCGCGGTGAGCGCGGCATCCGTCCGCTGCTGGGTGTGCTTGCCGATCAGGATCATGAACAACGGCACCAGTGGGATGGTGAGCACGATGATGAGAGCGCTGAGCCAGTCCGCGCCGAGGATCCTCACGCCAACGATCAGCGGCACCACGGCCGCCGCGATCAGCGCAGGAAGGGTCTGCACGTAGTAGTCGTCGAGATCGTCGAGCCCGTCGGCGGCCAGGACGGCCGTGCCGCCGCCGTCCGTCCCGCCCAGGGCGATGCGCCGCCACAGCCGGCTGCGCAGGTCGCGCTTGACGGTGGTGGCGATGCGCCGTGCGACGACCGAGGTCGCCCACTCGCCTCCGGCGCGCAGCAGGATGCCGAGGAGTCCGAGCAGAAGGATGATCCGGGTGGACTCCTGCGTGAGACCGGTCCCCGACAGTGCCCCGATGCCGCGCGCGACGGCCTCGGCGATGAGCACGAGCCCGACGGCGCGCGAGGCGGCCATCACGCCCAGCAGGTAGATCGAGGGCTTCGGAACCGGCCCGAGGTCCGGTCGGCGGAATCCGGGGGCACGCCGCGCCCGCTCGACCTCGGCCACCCAGGGATCGTTCGGGATCGGATCGACGCTCACTCCTGAATTCTACTGCTTGTAGAAGAATGCTCGCGCCGGATCGTTCCACCCCCGGCCGACGCGCTCGGCGCACGGGATGCTACGGTGGCGACATGCAGTGCAGGTGAGTCGCCTCCGTCCCCGCCGTCAGGCCGCCGTCCGGCGTGCCGCGGCATCCACGACCGAAGGATCCACCGTGCACCGCCCGCTGCCCCTTTCCGGACAGACCGCACTCGTCACCGGCGTCTCCCGCCGCAAGGGCATCGGCTTCGCCGTCGCCCGCGAGCTCGCGTCGCTCGGCGCCGACGTCTTCATCCATCACTTCCGTCCGCACGACACCGCCCAGCCCTGGGGCGGCGACGACCTCGAAGCCGTGCGAAACGGCATCCGCGGTGCGCTCGCGCCCGGCGCCGTCACGGCCGACCGGCACGCCGACCTCCGGGACGCGCAGGAGATCGAGGATCTGCTCGACGCCGCGACAGCGCTGACCGGCGCCGTCGACATCCTGGTGTGCAACCAGGCCCTGAGCGGGTCGGACGGCAGCATCGTGGAGATGACCGCCGACCGGCTCGACGCGCACTGGCAGACGAACGCGCGGGCGAGCCTGCTGCTGACGGCCGGGTTCGCACGCCGGAAGAGGGATGCCGGAGCATCCGCACCTTTCGGCGCGCCCACCGGCCGGGTGATCTGGATGACCTCGGGTCAGGGAGACGGTCCGATGCGCGACGAGGTCGCCTACGCGACGAGCAAGGCCGGTCTGGCGGGCGTGACCCGCACGGTCGCCGCCGAGCTCCTCGACCTCGGCATCGTCCTGAACACGATCAACCCGGGACCCGTGAACACCGGCTACCTCGACCCGGAGACCACGGACCGCGACCTGAGCTGGCTCCCGGGGTTCCTGGAGACCACTCCGTTCGGCCGGTTCGGCCGGCCGGAGGACCCCGCCCGCCTGATCGGCTGGCTGTGCTCCGATGCCGGATCGTGGGTCGTCGGGCAGGTGCTCAGCAGCGACGGCGGCTTCGCCCTGCGATGAGGAGGATGTCATGACCCTGCAGCCCTACACCTCGCTCCCCGTCAGCCAGGACGACGTGAGCTACGCCTACGGTCCGGACTCGTTCTCCTCCCCCGGCGTCGTCCCCGGCCGCATCGAGCGGTTCACGATCGATGACAGCATCGCGTACCCCGGCACGACCCGCTCGGTCTGGGTGCACGTGCCGGCCGGCCACGACTCGCTGCTTCCGGCATCCGTGATGCTCTGGGCCACGGCATCTGCGGAGGGAGCTCCGGCGGCGACGCGGCGTTCACGGCCGGCTGGCGGCGACCGGAGGTCTTCCGCCGCGTCATCGCGTTCAACCCGAGCTTCGCGCAGATGCCGGACGGCAATCCGTACCCGCGGCTTCTGCGCGACGGCGCGCGCCGCGATCTGCGCATCCTGCTGCACGCCGCGCACCGGGACATCGGCTGGAACGATCCGGAGTGGAACTGGTTCGCGGAGTCCCTGGAGACTGCGGCAGCTCTCGCCCGGACCGGGCACGACGTGCGCCTGGTCGTCGGCGACGGAGGGCACAGCCCGAATCACGGCGGCGTGCTGCTGCCGGATGCCCTGCGCTGGCTGTGGCGCTGAGCGCGCCCCGTCAGGTCCTTCGCGCCTCGATGAGGTGCCGGGAGGAGTGATCCACGAACACGCCGCCCCGCTGGATCTGCTCGTGCAGGTCGCGAAGGCGGTCGCGGTGCGCGTCGACGGTGAAGCCGGGAACCCACCAGACCAGCTTGCGCAGCAGGTAGACCACCGCGCCGACATCCCTGATCTCGATCCGCAGACGCGCGGTGCGCAGGTCGACGATCTCCAGGCCGGCTGCGCGTGCGGCATCCGCCTCGGCCTGCGGATCACGGCCCTGGCGCTCCCTGGGGAGGGGCCCGAGGAAGTACTCGATCAGCTCGAATCCGCTCGCGGGCCCCACGTGCTGCGCGAGGTAGGTGCCGCCAGGGCTCAGGACACGCGCGATCTCCTCCCAGTCCGGTGAGACCGGATGGCGGCTGGTGACGAGGTCGAAGCCGCCTGCCGCGAAGGGCAGCGGCGCGCCCGGCGCGGTCTGCACGACGGCGACGCCGCGGGGATGCAGGCGTGCCGTGGCCTGCGCGGCGTTGGGCGGCCATGCCTCGGTCGCCACGGCGACCGGAGGGAAGACGGACGCCTCGGCCAGCACCTCCCCGCCGCCGGTGTCGAGATCGAGGGCCGCGCGTGCGGATGCCCAGCGCTCCGCGAGCAGGCGCGCGTATCCCCAGGGCGGACGCTCCTCGGTGGCCCGCCCGTCGAGCCAGTCGAAGCCCCAGCCGGTGACGTCGGCAGCTTCCGCATCCGCGATGAGTTCCTCGAAGGTGTCGGCCATCCTTCGATCCTCACACGTTCAGCGGGCCGCCGCGTCCCATTCCCGGAGGATGCCGATGATCGCCGCGGACGTCGCATTCGGTGCATCCGCCATGACGACGTGACCGGCGCCGGGGATCGCGTGCAGGCGCACGCCCTCGGCGCCGGCCCATGCCTGCATCGCCTTCCGGATGTTGCCCGTGCGGTCCTCCGCGCCTACGACCAGTCCCACCGGCACCGGCGAGCGGTACTCCGGATCGGGTCCGACGAACGAGGCGGTCGCGCGCCACACGTCGATGAACACGGACTTCGGCATCCGGGCGAAGGTCGCACGAATGGACTCGACCGCCTCGGGCGTCATCGCCGAGGCGTCCGCCATCAGCCCCGCCAGCTTCGACGACGGGATGAGACGAAGCATGGGTGCAGCCATCCGCAGCCCGATCCGCTCGCCCCGGCTGAGCGGACCGGTGTTCCAGGTCGTTCCGACGGCGATCAGTCCGCTCGCACGGAGGGGGTGTGCGCGCACGAACGCCTGCGAGAGGTTCCCGCCCAGTGAGTGCCCGACCAGGATCGGGCTCTCGAGTCGCAGCTCGTCGATGAGAGCGCCCAGGTCGTCCAGTGCGTCCCGCGCCGTGAAGCGGGCGCCGGCCGCGAGTGTCGAGGCGCCGTGCGCGCGCAGATCCCAGTGGATGCTGCGGAACCCGGCATCCTGCACGGCCTCCGCCTGCGCGGCGAACGAGGCCGCGTCCATGCCCGCACCGTGCGTGAACACGACGGGCCTGCCCGAACCGCCCCCGTCGACGTAGCGGATGGTCGCCGTACCGCGCTCGAGGATGCCTTCCATATCTCGAGCCTAGGAGAGCGGTCCGCTCAGGAGGCCGACGCCGGCTTCGCGGGTTCGGGGAACATGGCGGTGAACAGGTTGCCCACCCACTCGATCAGTTCCGCATCCAGCGGCATCGGCACGACGAGGGCCTCTCCCCCGCCGACCAGCTTGGCCTTCGGGTACAGCCGCGCCAGGCGCACCTTCATGGAGTCCTCGAAGCGCGCCGGCGCGATGCGCAGGTTCGAGCCCATCGCCACCACATCCGTGAGGCCTGCGCGGGCCGCCCGGCGCCGCAGCCGTGCGACGGTCACCAGCGTCTCGACCTCCTCGGGAAGCGCGCCGTAGCGGTCGATGAGCTCTTCGGTGACCAGGTCGATCGCGTCCTCGGCCGCACCGGCACCGGCTGCGGCGGAGAGCTTCTGATAGGCCTCCAGACGCAGCCGCTCGCTGTCGATGTAGTGCTCGGGGATGCGGGCGTCGACCGGCAGCTCCAGGCGCAGCTCGACATCCGACGAGGTCTCCTCGCCGCGGAACGTCGCCACGGCCTCGCCGATCATGCGCAGGTACAGGTCGAAGCCGACGCCGGCGATGTGGCCGGCCTGCTCGGCGCCCAGCAGATTGCCCGCGCCGCGCAGCTCGAGGTCCTTCAGCGCGACCTGCATGCCCGAGCCGAGATCGTTGTTCACCGCGATCGTCTGCAGACGGTCGGCCGCCGTCTCGCTGAGCGGCTTGGCGTCGTCGTAGAGGAAGTACGCGTATGCACGCTCGCGACCGCGGCCCACACGACCGCGCAGCTGGTGCAGCTGCGACAGGCCGTACTTGTCGGCCTTGTCGATGATGATCGTGTTGGCGTTGGAGATGTCCAGGCCCGTCTCGATGATCGTCGTCGACACGAGCACGTCGTACTTGCGCTCCCAGAAGTCGTCGACGACCTGCTCCAGCTGGTGCTCGCCCATCTTGCCGTGCGCCACGGCGATGCGCGCCTCGGGCACGAGCTCGGCGAGCTCGGATGCCACGCGCTGGATGGACTGCACGCGGTTGTGCACGAAGAACACCTGGCCCTCGCGGAGGATCTCGCGCCGGATCGCCGCGGCGATCTGCTTGTCGCTGCGCGGACCGACGAACGAGAGGATCGGATGCCGGTCCTCCGGCGGGGTCTGCAGGGTCGACATCTCGCGGATGCCGGTGACCGCCATCTCGAGCGTGCGCGGGATCGGCGTGGCGCTCATCGCGAGGATGTCGACATTGGTCTTCATCTTCTTCAGCGCGTCCTTGTGCTCGACGCCGAAGCGCTGCTCCTCGTCGATGATCATCAGGCCCAGATCCTTGAAGATCACCTGGTCGGTGAGGATGCGGTGCGTGCCGATGACCATGTCGACCGACCCGTCCACGAGCCCCTGCAGCGTGAGCCGGGCCTCCTTGTCGGTCTGGAAGCGCGAGAGCGGACGCACCTTCACCGGGAAGCCGGCGAAGCGCTCGGTGAAGGTCTCGAGGTGCTGCTTGACCAGCAGGGTGGTCGGCACCAGCATGGCGACCTGCTTGCCCTCCTGGATGGCCTTGAAGGCGGCGCGCACGGCCACCTCGGTCTTGCCGAAGCCGACATCGCCGGAGAGCAGCCGGTCCATGGGGATGGGTCGCTCCATGTCGGCCTTGATCTCGTCGATCGTCTGGAGCTGGTCGTGCGTTTCGGCGAACGGGAACGCCTCCTCCAGCTCGCGCTGCCAGGGGGTGTCCGGCCCGAAGGCGTAGCCCTTCGAGTTCACCCGCGCCGAGTACAGCTTGACCAGTTCCACGGCGATGTCGCGCACGGCCTTGCGGGCCTTGCCCTTCGCCGCCGACCAGTCGCTGCCGCCCATCTTCGACAGTGCGGGCGCCTCGCCGCCGACGTACTTCGAGAGCAGGTCGAGCTGGTCGGTGGGCACGAACAGCTTGTCCCCGGGGTAGCCGCGCTTGGACGGCGCGTACTCCAGCACCAGGTACTCGCGGGTGGACTTGACGGCGTTGCGCCCGCCAGAGGACACCTCGCGCTTGGTCATCTCGACGAACCGTCCGATGCCGTGCGTGGTGTGCACGACGTAGTCGCCCTGCTTGAGCTGCAGCGGGTCGACGACGTTGCGACGACGGGACGCCAGCTTCTTCACGACGCGCTGGTCGCCGCCGATCGTGCGGCCGTAGAACTCGCTGTCGGTGAGCACGGCGAGCCTCGCCTCGGGCACCTGGAAGCCGGACTCGACCGAGCCGACCACGAGCGAGGCGATCCCGCCCTCGGGCGCGTCGACGAGGTCCTCGAGGATGCGCGCGGCGAGGCCGCGGTCGCTCAGCACGTCGCGGGCGCGCTCCACGAGCCCGTGGCCGGAGGCGATCACGACGACGCGCCATCCCTCGCCCAGTCGCGCCTCGACGAAGGCGATCGCGCCGTCGACGTTGCCGTGGAAGGACGGGATGATCGAGGAGTCGAGGTTCGCGGCGTCGGCATCGTCGATCGCGAACGGACTGAGCCGCCACCACACGCCCTCGCGTCCGCGCACGATGTCGCGCAGCTGCGCGATGGTGCGGAAGTCGCCTGCGCCGAGGTCGATCGGAGCGGATGCCCCGGATGTGGCCGCGCTCCATGCGGCGTCCAGGAACTCCCGGTTGGTCTCCCCGAGGTTCTGGGCGCGCGTGCTGGCGCGCTCGGGGTCGACGATCGCCGCGGCGGATCCTTCGGGCAGGTACTCGGCCAGCGTCACCAGCG
Organism: Microbacterium sp. 69-10; assembly: GCF_001897945.1. Lineage (GTDB taxonomy): Bacteria > Actinomycetota > Actinomycetes > Actinomycetales > Microbacteriaceae > Microbacterium. Next base: position 9,201 of record NZ_MKRT01000024.1, on the reverse strand, counting down.
GTCCAGCGACGGCGGGGAGCAGCGACTCCATTCCCTCGACCGGGATGCCCTCGGCCATCTTCTCGAGCATCCCCGAGATCGCCGGGAACCTGCCGACCAGTGCGGCCGCGCGCTCGCGCACGTCTGCGGTCAGCAGCAGCTCGCGGCTGGCGGGCAGTTCGACGGATGCCACGTCGCCCGGTAGGGAGCGCTGGTCGGCGACCGAGAAGGCACGGATCTGATCGACCTCGTCGCCGAAGAACTCCACGCGGGCCGGGTGATCGGCCGTGGGCGGGAAGACGTCCAGGATGCCGCCGCGCACGGCGAACTCGCCACGACGCGAGACCATGTCCACGCGGGAGTAGGCACGCTCGACGAGCTGCTCCACGGCGTCCTCGAGCTCGACGCCGCGCCCTCCGACGCGGAGCTCGAGCGGAGCCGCGTCGCCGAGGTTCGCGGCGACCGGCTGCAGCGCGGCGCGCACGGAGGCGACCACGACCAGCGGCTTCTCGCCGGACCAGGTGCGGATCCGGCGCAGCGTCTCCAGCCGGCGCCCCACCGTGTCGGGGCTGGGGCTCAGGCGCTCGTGCGGCAGCGTCTCCCAGGCGGGGAACGTCAGGATCTCAGCATCCGCGAGATAGGTGCCCAGAGCAGCGGCGACCGATTCGGCGCGGCGGCCGGTCGGCGTCACGACGAGGGCGGATGCCGGATGCCCCGCCTGCGCGCGCTTGCGCAGCAGGCCCGCGATGACCGGGGCGTCGAGCCCGTCGACCACCGAGATCTCGCCGTCGGTCTGCGCCCAGGTGAGGGCGTCACGATAGAGGTTCGCCTCTTCCAAGGCGCGCAGAATCCCCGGAACAGTCACCGGAACATACTATTCGGCCGCGCCGACATCGGGATCTGACGGACGCCGCCGCGCGGCTCGGAAGCCCTCGACGCCCAGCAGCGCGAGCGCCACGGCGAGGATCAGGTAGACGACGGCATCCGCTCCCTGCATCCGCTCGCCGAGCACGAACGCGACGCCGACCAGCAGCACCGGCTCGACGTAGGTGAGCAGGCCGAACACCGGCATGGTCAGCATCGTCGACGCGCCCAGGTACAGCACCATCCCGATCCCGCCGAGCAGGCCCACCAGGGCCAGGCCGGCGAGCTCAGGCAGCGGCAGCCGCCCCGGCGTCGCCGTGAGGAACACGACCGCGGCGACCGGCGACATGACGGCCAGCTCCACGCCGAACACGAGCGGCCCGTCGAGCCCGAAGCGCTGCCGCAGCACGAAGTACACGGCGTAGGGGATGCAGATCACGATGGTCACCCACGACAGCTGCGGCGTCGCCGCGAACTTCACCACCACGGCCAGCAGGGCGAGCGCGACCACGCACCACTGCACCCGGCTCACGGGCGCGTGCAGGATGAAGCGCCCGCCGAGCACCAGCGTGATCGGCAGCAGCAGGTAGCCGAGCGAGGCATCCAGCCCGTGCCCGTGCATGGGCGCCCACATGAACAGCCACAGCTGGAATCCGACGATCGATGCGAGCAGCAGGGCGAGCAGCGGCATCCACCAGCGGGCGCGCAGGCGGCGGAACAGCACCCGCAGGGCCTCGCGCGCCGCGGGATGCCACAGCGCCAGGAGATACAGCGCCAGCGTCACGAACACCCGCCAGGCCCAGACGACCTCGGCGGTCGAGCTCAGCTGCGCGGTCAGGTAGAAGATGCTCGCGAAGAGCACGGATGCCAGCAGGGACACGAGCACGCCCCTGGGCGATGAGCGCTGCATCGGCACGGCCGTCCTCCCCGGGCTGACGGCGGAACGGCCGTGCCACAAGCGTACCGATCGGCCCGTACGCTGGGCGGATGGAACCCGTCACATTGCGCACCGAACGCCTCGTCCTGAGCATCCCGACCGAAGCGGACATCGACGCGATCACCGCGGCCTGCCAGGACCCCGAGGTGCCGCGCTGGACGACGGTGCCCAGCCCGTACTCGCGGAGGAACGCCGAGGACTTCGTCGGGCTCGTCGCCTCGTGGTGGGCGGACGGCGTCGAGACGGTCTGGGCGATCCGCAGGGACGGCGCGCTCGCGGGCATGATCGGCCTGCACAAGGTGGCGCTGCGTCCGGACGGCGGCGATGCCGAGATCGGGTTCTGGGGCACCGATGCGCACCGCGGCCAGGGAGTCATGACCGAGGCCGCGCGCGCCGTCGTGGACTTCGGGTTCGGCGAGCTGGGGCTCGCCCGTGTCGAATGGCGAGCGGTGGTCGGCAACATCCCGTCGGCGCGCACGGCCCGGGCTCTCGGCTTCCGGTACGAGGGGATGCTGCGCCAGGGGCACTCCAGCCCGCGCGGCCGCGACGACGCCTGGATCGCCGGGCTCCTGGCATCCGACGACCGCACTCCCGCGGAGTGGCCGGTGCTCTGAGGCGCTGGCCGTTGTCGGGTGCGGATGACAGGATGTCTGCATGCCCGAGATGCCGGAGGTGCAGGGGCTCGTCGACTTCCTCGGCGAGCGCGCGGTGGGACACGCGATCACGCGCACGAGCGTGGGCGAGATCGCGGCTCTGAAGACCTACGATCCTCCGAACACCGCGCTGCACGGCGCAACAGTCACGGCGACCGCGAGGTACGGCAAGTTCGTCGACATCGCCTGCGGCGATGACCTTCACCTCGTGTTCCATCTGGCGAAGGCCGGCTGGCTGCGCTGGTACGACACCCTGCCGACGACGCTGATCAAGCCCGGACGCAGCCCGATCGCGCTGCGGATCGCGCTGGACGACGGCAGCGGGTTCGATCTCACCGAGGCCGGTACGAAGAAGTCGCTCGCGGTCTATGTCGTGCGCGATCCTCAGGACGTGCCCGGAATCGCACGGCTCGGTCCCGATCCCCTGGATCCGTCGTTCACGCGCGACGTCTTCGCATCACTGCTCGCGGGAAGGCGGATGCAGATCAAGGGCCTGCTGCGCGATCAGGGCGTGATCGCGGGCATCGGGAACGCCTACAGCGACGAGATCCTGCACGTCGCGAAGATGTCGCCGTACGCGCCGTCCGGCAACCTCGACGACGAGGCCATCGACCGCCTCTACACGGCCATGCAGGACACGCTGCGCGATGCTGTCCGGGTTGCCTCCGGCAAGCCGCCGTCGGATCTGAAGGATGCCAAGCGCGCCGGCTTCCGGGTGCACGCACGCCGCGGCGAGGCCTGCCCGGTCTGCGGCGACACTGTGCGCAGCGTGTTCTTCGCCGACCGCAGCCTGGAGTACTGCCCCACCTGCCAGACCGGCGGCAAGCCGCTCGCCGACCGCCGGCTCTCCCGGCTGCTGAAGTGAGTTGTATTACCGGGAATGAATCATCGGATGCCGCGTTGACTAGACTCAGAGCATCAACGTGCTCCGGGGTCGGTGTGAATCCGAACCGGCGGTGACAGTCCGCGAACGCCTGGTCACAGGCGCCGATCCGGTGGAACTCCGGAACCGACGGTGATGCGAGCAGCAGCTCGCTAGTCCGGAGGAGAGGCAGCACGTGCGACGCGTCGAGCGTGCCGCCGGACCCCGGGAATCCAGAGAGAGACGACCGATGGCATCCAGCGAGGCGGAACGCGAGGCGATGACGCGAGCCCTGGTGCTGGCGCTGAACGGCCCGCGCGGGCTGAACCCGCAGGTCGGTGCCGTGATCCTCTCCCCCGCCGGAGAGGTGATCGCCGAGGGCTGGCACCGCGGTTCCGGCACCCCGCACGCCGAGGTCGATGCGCTCTCGAAGCTCTCCCCCGGTCAGGCCCGCGGCGCCACCGCGGTCGTCACGCTCGAGCCCTGCAACCACACCGGTCGCACGGGCCCCTGCTCCCAGGCGCTCATCGACGCCGGCGTCTCGCGGGTGATCTACGCGCTCGACGATCCGGGCCAGGCATCCGGCGGCGGAGCCGAGCGCATGCGCGCGGCCGGCCTCGATGTCGAATCCGGCGAGCAGCAGAACGCGGCGCGCGCGCTCATCGCCGACTGGCTCACCGTGCAGCGGCTGGGCCGCCCGCACGTCACCGTCAAATGGGCGCAGAGCCTGGACGGCCGGGCCGCAGCATCCGACGGCACCAGCCAGTGGATCACCGGACCCGCCGCCCGCGCCGATGTGCACCGCCGCCGCGCGGCGTCCGACGCGATCGTCGTCGGCACCGGAACGGTGCTCGCCGACGACCCGTCGCTCACCGCCCGCGACGGCGACGACCTCTACGAGCACCAGCCGATCCCCGTCGTTCTCGGCTCCCGCCCGACCCCGGCGGACGCCGCGGTGCGCCGCCACCCGCACGAGCCGCTGTTCTACGACACCCGCGACCTCGCCGTGGTGCTCGACGACCTTCGCGAGCGCGGCGTGCAGCGCGTGTTCGTGGAGGGCGGGCCGACGCTCGCCAGCGCGTTCATCGCCGCAGGGCTCGCGGACACCGTGCTGGCGTACCTCGCGCCGGTGCTGCTCGGCGGCGCGCGTCTCGCGCTCACCGACATCGGCGTCGACACCATCGCAGATGCCCGTCGCCTCACGATCGACGAATGGCTGCCCCTCGGCGACGACCTGCTCGCGGTCGCCCGCCCTTCAGTTCTGGAAGAGAGAAGCTGATGTTCACCGGAATCATCGAGGAGATCGGCGAGATCGCCGCGATCGCGCCGTCGGGAGACGGCTGGCGCCTGAGCGTGCGCGCCCCGAAGGCGGCATCCGACGCGGTGCACGGCGAGTCGATCGCCGTGAGCGGCGTGTGCCTGACCGTGGTGGGCTCCACCGCCGACACCTTCGACGCGGATGTCATGAAGCAGACCCTCGACGTCTCGGCCCTCGGCGCCCTCGACGTCGGCTCCCGCGTGAACATCGAGAAGGCCATGCCGGTCGGGGCCCGCCTGGGCGGCCACATCGTGCAGGGGCACGTCGACGGCACCGGCTCCGTCCTGGAGGTGCGCCCCGGCGACCAGTGGCGCGTGCTGCGCATCTCGCTGCCCGCCGACCTGGCCGCTCTCGTCGTCGACAAGGGCTCGATCAGCGTCGCCGGCACCTCGCTCACGGTCAGTGCCGTCAGCGACGTCGCCGAGCCGGACGCGTGGTTCGAGGTCTCCCTCATCCCCGAGACGCTCGAGGCGACGATCCTCGGAGCGCTCACCCCCGGCGACGTGGTCAACCTCGAGACCGACATCCTGGCCCGTCACGTCGAGCGCCTGCTCGCGTTCCGCACTCTCCCGGAAGGAGGCTCCCGATGAGCCTTTCCACCATCGACGCCGCCCTCGACGCACTGCGAGCCGGCCGTCCCGTGATCGTCGCCGACGATGAGAACCGCGAGAACGAGGGCGACATCATCATCTCCGCGGAGCTCGCGACCCCCGCGGTGATGGCCTTCATGGTGCGCTGGACGTCGGGTCTGATCTGCGCGCCGATGCCCGCCGACCTCGCCGACAGCCTCAACCTCCCGCCCATGGTGGAGAGCAACGAGGATGCCCGCTCCACCGCCTACACGGTCAGCGTGGATGCGGCCGAGGGCGTGACCACGGGCATCAGCGCGCACGACCGCGCGCACACCCTGAACGTGCTCGCCGACCCGTCCTCCACCGCCACGAGCATCATCCGCCCCGGGCACATCCTCCCGCTGCGCGCCGTCGACGGCGGCGTGCGCGAGCGCGGCGGTCACACCGAGGCCGCGGTGGAGCTGATGCGCCTGGCGGGCCTGCACCCGGTCGGTGCGATCGCCGAGGTCGTCGCCGAGGACGGCAGCATGATGCGACTGCCTGCGCTGCAGGAGCTGGGCGCCCGCGAGGACATCCCGGTGATCACCATCGAGCAGCTCATCCGGCATCTGAACGAGATCGACCCCCGCGACGAGGCCGACTGCCGCGCGAAGAAGACCGCCCGTCGCGTCAGCCTGCGCGCCGACGCGACCGTGCCGACCGAGCACGGGACCTTCCGGTTCCTCGCCTACAAGGATCGTGTCACCGGCACCGATCACATCGCGGTCGTCTCGGGCACGCCCGGCGAGACAGCCCTGGTGCGGGTGCACTCCGAGTGCCTGACCGGCGAGGCCTTCGGTTCGCAGAAGTGCGAGTGCGGCCCGCAGCTGCAGGCTGCGCTGGATCGCATCGACGCCGAGGGCGGCGTGGTCATCTACATGCGCGGCCACGAGGGGCGCGGCATCGGCCTGATCAACAAGCTGCGCGCCTACAGCCTGCAGGAGGAGGGCCTCGACACCGTCGACGCCAACCTCGCGCTCGGCCTCCCCGCCGACGCCCGCGATTACGCGGCGGCCGCCGGCATCCTCTCCGACCTCGGCGTGTCCAAGGTGCGACTGCTGACCAACAACACCGACAAGGTCAAGCAGCTGCGCGAGCTGGGCCTTGACGTCGTCGAGCAGGTGCCGCTGATCGTCGGCGTCGGCCCCAACAACCACCAGTACCTCGAGACCAAGCGCGATCGCATGGGCCACATCATCGGCGAGTCCGAGCTGGCCGATGCCCTCGCCCACGGAAAGGACGACGCATGAGCGGCGCCGGAGCACCCACCCCTCTCACCCCGGTCGACGGCACCGGCCTGCGGGTCGTCGTGATCGCCGGCACCTGGCACGAGGTCATCTCCAACGGCCTCATCGCCGGTGCGCAGCGCACGCTGGACGCCGCCGGAGCCGAGCACACCCTGGTGCGCGTGCCCGGGTCGTTCGAGCTGGCCGTCGCCGCGCAGGCCGCGTTCGCCGGTGGAGCGGATGCCGTCGTCGCCCTCGGCGTCATCATCCGCGGCGGGACGCCTCACTTCGAGTACGTCTCGGCGGCCACCACCGATGGCCTCACCCGCGTCTCGCTCGACGCCGGCAAGCCGGTCGGCTTCGGCCTGCTCACGCTCGACGACGAGCAGCAGGGCCTCGACCGCGCGGGTCTGCCCGGCTCGCAGGAGGACAAGGGCGCCGAGGCCGCGGATGCCGCGCTGCGCACCGCGCGCGTGATCGCGGACCTGCGGGGCTGAGCCCCTCACGACGGGCTCAGCGGAACCGGTGCAGGTCCGCTGGGCCCGTTCGCGTATCACGTTCCGCCACGGACGGTTCCTGGATAGCCTGGACCGCATGGGAACCCTCCGCGAGATCGTCGTCTTCCTCCACATCATCGGCTTCGCCACTCTCTTCGGCGCCTGGGCCGCCCAGGCGTTCGGCGGCAAGAAGCAGTTCACGCAGCTCATGAACGTCGGTCTGGCGATCGCCGGCATCGCCGGTCTGCTGCTCGCCTGGCCGATGGGCCTGTTCGAACCGGGCGCGGGCTTCTACATCAAGATCACCGTCAAGCTCGTGGTGCTGGTCGTGATCGGAGCCCTCATCGGCATCGGCATGGCCCGCCAGAAGCGCGGCGAGGCCGTGCCCGCCGGAATGTTCTGGAGTGTCGGGGTGCTCGCCCTGCTCAACGCGGGTCTCGGGCTGTTCTGGCACTGAGCGGATCCGCGCACCGCGCGTAACGCTGCACGCTGGACCTGCTTCATCGGTCGTAGACTCCCAGCAGTTCCCTAGGGACTGCCACCGGAGGAGCATCACATGACCACGACCAGCGCGCCCGCCAATCCCCGATCCCGGGTGATCCTCGCGAGCCTCATCGGCACGACGATCGAGTTCTACGACTTCTACGCGTATGCCACCGCTGCCGTGCTGGTTTTCCCGATCCTGTTCTTCCCGACGGGCAACGACACCACGGCACTGCTGTCGTCGTTCGCCGTGTTCGGCGCCGCGATGGTCGCGCGCCCCATCGGTGCGATGGTCTACGGACACTTCGGCGACAAGTTCGGCCGCAAGGCGACCCTCGTGGCGTCGCTGCTGACGATGGGCATCGCCACGTTCCTGATCGGCCTGCTGCCCACGTTCCAGCAGATCGGATGGTGGGCCGCGCTCCTCCTGCTGGTGCTGCGCCTCGCCCAGGGCTTCGCGCTCGGCGGCGAGTGGTCGGGGGCGGCTCTGGTCGCCACCGAGAACGCGCCGTCCGGCAAGCGCGCCTGGTACGGCACCTTCCCCCAGCTGGGCGCGCCGCTCGGGTTCATCATCGCGAACGGTCTGTTCCTCATCATCAACTTCGCCCTGCCGCATCAGTCGGATCCGGCGCTGAAGTCCGAAGCCTTCCTGAGCTGGGGCTGGCGGGTGCCCTTCCTGTTCTCGGCCGTGATGGTGATCATCGGGCTGTGGGTCCGGCTCAAGCTCGTCGAGTCCGACACCTTCAGGAAGGCGGCGGACAAGGGCGTCATCCGCAAGCTGCCCCTCGCGACGGTGTTCCGCCACCACTGGAAGCAGCTCATCCTCGGCACGTTCATCATGCTGGCGACGTACGTGCTGTTCTACCTGATGACGAACTTCACGCTCAGCTACGGCACCAAGGCTGCATCTCTCGAAGCGGCCTCCGCCGCGGCCAAGGCCACCGCAGAGGCCAAGGGGGCGACGTTCGACGCCGCCGCCTTCGCCGCGCAGTTCTATCCGGGCCAGGGCTTCGGCTACACCAACTTCGTGCTGATGCAGATCGTCGGCGTGGTCTTCTTCGGCATCTTCACCATGGTGTCCGGCCCCTGGGCGGACCGGATCGGCCGCCGCAAGCTGCTGATCGGCGTGACTGTCGCGATCATCCTGTTCGGGTTCACGTTCCCGCTCTTCCTCGGGCAGTCGGCGACGGAGCCGGGTGCGGTGCCGCTGACCCAGGCGTT
>NZ_MKRT01000024.1:0-399 GCF_001897945.1 Microbacterium sp. 69-10 | reverse complement strand
TCGTCGTGGATGGTGGGCATCTACCTGTCGGCCATGTCGGTACTGACCCTCGTCGCGCTGATCCTCTCACCGGAGACCAAGGACCACGACTACGAGGACGACCTCGGCATCGCCGCGCAGCTCTGAGCGGGACGCTGGGCTGACTCAGCCCTCGGTCCGGATCGCTCCGCCCTGGATGCCGAACGCGTGTCCGCGTAGCCTGGCGGCATGGCGACGATCGAGGATGTGCGCCGGATCGCGATGGGGTTCCCCCGTGTGGTGGAGCGCAGCGGCGGGCACAACGGCGGGCTCGCATGGCGCACGAGTGCCGGGATGCTGGCCTGGGAGCGCCCGCCCCGCAGGCACGACCTGGAGCAGCTGGCGAACCTCGGGCGCGAGTGGCCGGACGGCGTGATCCTG
>NZ_MKRT01000023.1:141165-141353 GCF_001897945.1 Microbacterium sp. 69-10 | reverse complement strand
CTGGTCCGCGAGGGTCTGCGCAACGTCGCAGCCGGCGCCGACCCGATCAGCCTGAAGAAGGGCATCGAGAAGGCCGTCGCGGCCATCACCGCCGACCTGCTCGCCAGCGCCAAGGAGATCGAGTCAAAGGAGCAGATCGCCGCCACCGCGTCGATCTCCGCCGCTGACCCCGCCATCGGCGAGCTCAT
>NZ_MKRT01000023.1:135451-141043 GCF_001897945.1 Microbacterium sp. 69-10 | reverse complement strand
CACGGACCCCGAGCGCCAGGAGGCCGTCTTCGAGGACCCGTACATCCTCATCGCCAACCAGAAGATCGGCAACATCAAGGACCTGCTGCCGGTCGTCGACAAGGTGATCCAGGACGGCAAGGAGCTCGTCATCATCGCCGAGGACGTCGAGGGCGAGGCCCTCGCGACGCTGGTGCTGAACAAGATCCGCGGCATCTTCAAGTCCGTCGCCGTCAAGGCTCCGGGCTTCGGCGACCGCCGCAAGGCCCAGCTGCAGGACATCGCGATCCTGACCGGCGGCCAGGTCATCACCGAGGAGGTCGGTCTCAAGCTCGAGAACACCACCCTCGACCTGCTCGGCCGTGCCCGCAAGGTCATCGTCACCAAGGACGAGACCACGATCGTCGAGGGTGCCGGTGAGCAGTCCGCGATCGAGGGCCGCGTGACCCAGATCCGTCGCGAGATCGAGAACACCGACAGCGACTACGACCGCGAGAAGCTGCAGGAGCGCCTCGCCAAGCTCGCCGGCGGCGTGGCCGTCATCAAGGCGGGCGCGGCCACCGAGGTCGAGCTCAAGGAGCGCAAGCACCGCATCGAGGACGCCGTCCGCAACGCGAAGGCAGCCGTCGAGGAGGGCATCGTCCCCGGTGGTGGCGTCGCGCTGCTGCAGTCGGCCAAGGTGCTCGACACCCTCACCCTCGAGGGCGACGAGGCCACTGGCGCGAACATCGTCCGCGTCGCCATCGAGGCGCCGCTGAAGCAGATCGCCATCAACGCGGGTCTCGAGGCCGGCGTCGTCGCGCACAAGGTCTCCGAGCTCCCCGCGGGCCAGGGCCTGAACGCCGCGACCGGCGAGTACGGCGACATGTTCGCACAGGGCATCATCGACCCGGCCAAGGTCACCCGCTCGGCGCTGCAGAACGCGGCCTCGATCGCCGGCCTGTTCCTCACCACGGAGGCCGTCGTCGCGGACAAGCCCGAGAAGGCTCCGGCCATGCCGGCCGACCCGTCGGGCGGCATGGACTTCTGAGTCCGGCCTGATCGACAGACAGAACGCCCCCTGCTCCGGCAGGGGGCGTTCTGCGCATCCGATCAGCGGAACAGGCTCGCGGAGTACTGATCGGCATCCGCGTACTGACTCGCGGCCGATCCGAGCGCGGTGCCGATGGAGGCCAGCACCTGCTCGACGTGCAGCTGCGCGCCGCGCCACTGCTCGCTGCACTGCTGGAACGCCAGCGACGCGGAGCCGGTCCAGGATGACTGCAGCTGCGTGAGCTGCGCCATGAGGGCGGCCGATTCGCTCTGCAGACGCTCCATGGTGGCGCGGGCGGCGCCGTTGGCGGCATGGACCGCATCGGTGTCGACAGTGAAGACGGACATGGGGTTCTCCTCTCGATGGGCTTCCGAGACTAGGAGCGCGGAGGGGAGCGGATGCCCTGGATCCCGGCATCCGTGCACAACCCGCGGGGAGCGGGAGATGTGCAGGAGAAGTCGCTCAGAGGTCGAGGCGGTCCAACGGCTGGGTCTCCTCGAGCAGATGCGCGGGAGTCGCCTGTGCCGGCGCGAGCGGAAGCGACACGATGAAGGTGGCGCCGCCTCCCGGCGTCTCCTCCACATGCACCGAGCCGTGCAGCGACTCCAGGATCGAGGCGACGATCGCCAGGCCCAGGCCCGCCCCGCCGGTCTCCCGGGCGCGGGACGTGTCGGCGCGCCAGAAGCGCTCGAAGATGTGCTCGCGGATCTGCGGGGGTATGCCCTCGCCGTGATCCACGATCGCGATCGTGCCGACGCCGCGGCGGCGGTCGGCGCCGACGACGAGCTCGATGGGGCTCTCGGCGGGGGAGAAGCGGCGCGCGTTGCCGAGCAGGTTCGTCACGACCTGACGCACCTTGTTCTCCTCGCCGAGCACGATCGGGGGCGTGCGGACCGGGGCATCCGTCGCCTCGGTGAAGTCGATCGACGGCACGACCGGTGCCGGCCTTCCGCGGCGGCGCAGGCGACCCAGCGCACCCGCGGCGCGACCGGTCGGTGCCGGAGAGGCCACGGGGGGAGCAGCGGGGGCGGCCGGATGCAGGCGCGGGGGCTCCTGATCCTCGGCGGTCTTGTCGATCACGGTGATCGTGCGCCCCGGCGAGGCGACGCGCAGGTCCAGGGCGGCATCCCGCGCCACCGGGCGCAGGTCGATGGGGACGATCTCGAGCTGCTTCTCGCGATCCTCGTCCAGGCGGGCGAGGGCCAGGAGGTCCTCGACGAGCACGCCCATCCGGATCGCCTCCTTCTCGATGCGCTCCATGGCGCGTGCGGTGTCCTCGTCGCCGCTGATCGCCCCCATCCGGTACAGCTCGGCGTATCCGCGCACGCTCACCAGCGGGGTGCGCAGCTCATGGCTGGCGTCGCCGATGAAGCGCCGCATGTTCTGCACCGTGCGGTCTCGCTGGGCGAGCGAGTGGTCGACGCGGTCGAGCATGGTGTTGATGGCGGAGTTGAGGCGTCCGACCTCGGTGGTCGGCTCCAGGTCCGTCAGCCGCTGGCTGAAGTCGCCGGCGGCGATGGCCATGGCGGTGGACTCCACGTGGCCGAGTCTGCGGAAGGTGAGCGTGACGAGACCGCGGATCAGCAGCGCCGCGAGCAGGATCGTCACCAGCGCGACGGTCGTGTACACCGCGAAGTAGGTGCCGACGATCTTGTCAGCCTCCTCCAGGGGCAGCGCGACCATCTGCACGTAGGTGACGCCGGCGATCTTCTGCAGGGACTGGGTGGCGGCTGCCGCCGAATACGTCTGGCCGCTCGGAGTCGTGAGCGTGACCGTGGTGTCGCCCATGGCCTGCGCGGACTGCAGGCTGAGCTTCGCGGGGAACTGCGGACGATGCTCCGGGGTGCTCTGCCCGCCGGCGGTCGCGATCGGATCGCCCGCGGTCGTGTAGAACGCGACCACGAAGTCCGTCGCGCGCGGCGCGTCGTCCTTCTGGTCGAAGACCAGCTTCCCGTCGGGGATCGACACGTCGAAGAAGCGCTCAGCCTGCCCCGTCGACGTCAGCGAGGGCAGCTGCTGGTTGATGTTGTTGATCATCGCACCGCGCAGGATCGGCACGGTGCCGATCCCCGCGACGACGAGTCCGAGCGCGAGGACCGCGACGGTCACCCCCGTGACCTTGGCGCGCAGGCTGATCCGCCGCCACCACCGGGTGACGGAGTCCGCGCCTTGTGCCATGGGAGTGCTCTGAAGCCCGCGCTCAGGCGGTCTTGCCGACCTTGAGCATGTAGCCGAAGCCCCGCTTGGTCTGGATGACCGACTCCTCGGTGTGCGGGTCGATCTTGCGGCGCAGGTACGAGATGTAGCTCTCCACGATGCCCGCGTCGCCGTTGAAGTCGTACTCCCACACATGGTCCAGGATCTGCGCCTTGGAGAGCACCCGGTTGGGGTTGAGCATGAGGTACTTGAGCAGCTTGAACTCGGTGGGGCTCAGCTCGATCGGCACCTTGCCCACGAAGACGTCGTGTGTGTCCTGGTCCATCGACAGCTCGCCGGCGCGGATCAGCGATTCCTCGTCGCCGTTCTGCATCGTGCGGCGCAGGATGGCCTGGGCGCGCGCGACGATCTCGTCCAGGGCGAAGGGCTTGGTGACGTAGTCGTCGCCGCCGGCGTTCAGGCCCTCGATCTTGTCCTGGGTGTCGTCCTTGGCGGTGAGGAACAGGATCGGGGCGGTGAAGCCCGCCCCGCGCAGTCGCTTGGTCACGCTGAAGCCGTTCATGTCCGGCAGCATGACGTCGAGGATGATGAGGTCCGGCTCCTCCTCGAGGACGGCGGAGATGGTCGCCGCGCCGTTGGCGACGGTCTTCACCTTGAACCCGGCGAAGCTGAGACCCCGGGAGAGCAGGTCGCGGATGTTCGGTTCGTCGTCGACGACCAGGATGCGCGCATCAGTCATGACCCCATTATGGTGACTCCGCCCCTGCGTGGGCTGATTGCCTTCGGAGGTGCGGCGGTCAGTGCTGCAGAGCGGCGTCGATCGCGCGGGTGACGACGTCGTCGATCGGGGCGTCCGGGTCGACGGTGAGGCGGTGCAGCAGCAGCCCGTCGCCTGCGGCCATGAGGAAGGTCGTGTTGCGTGCGGCCGCGTCGCCGCCGAGACGGGCCAGGATGCTGCGCACCCACGCCTCCATGCCCGTCCGCTGCTCGCGCAGCGGCCGCAGGGCGTCGTCGTCCGCTTCGAGGAAGAGCGCGTATCTTGCGCGGGTGCGTGCGGCCAGCGGGCCGGACCGCACCTCGATCATCCGGGTGAGCGCACCGACGAACTCGTCGCGCGTGGTGATCTCGGGCGCCCCGGCGTCGCCCAGCTCACGCCGGGCGATCCACTCCGCCACGCCCGCCACCAGCGCCGCGCGGGTGCGGAAATGATTCGAGGGCGACCCCGTCCTGCTTCTGCACGGCTTCCCCGAGCACTGGTGGCAATGGCGGATCATCGCACCGCGGATCGCGGCTCACGGCTATCGGGTGATCTGCCCCGACCTGCGCGGATCCGCATGGACCGAGGCCGACGCCTCCGGCATGCACCGAACGATCCAGAGGGACGACGTGCTGGCGATCCTCGACGCGCTGGGCATCGGGCGCGTGCCCGCTGTCGGCGGACGTACTGGACGGCTATCTCGCGCCTGAGCGGCGACCCGGGGTGCTGCAGAACGTGCGCGCGCTGTACCGGGGCATGGTCATCCCCGAGGTCGTCAGGCTGGTGCGCGGGGATTACAAGCGGATGCGGCTGCAGCCGCCGACGCTGTTCGTCTTCGGGCGTGATGATCGCCCCTTCAGTGAGGCGAACGTGCGGCGGATCAGCCGCCATCACGACCGCTGCGCGGAGCGGTTCGAGCTCGCGTTCGTCGACGACTCGGCGCACTTCATCACCGATGACGCGCCGTATGCCGTCGTCGATCTGGCGCTGGAGTGGTTCGCGCACGAGGGCTGAACGGCGCGGGGCGGTGCGAGGACTGCTCCGATCCGCGAGGATCGTAGGGTGCCGTCCGACATCGATCCCCGCTCCGGTCACGCATCGCCCGCGGCGTACCCACCGCCACCGCCGCCCGCTCCGAGGCCGCCCGCTGGAGCCCCGCCCGCTCCGGTGACGGCGGGAGCAGGAGCAGGAGTGGGAGCAGGAGCGGGGGAGGAGCTCGCCTTCCACCGGCTGGATCGTGCGCGGTCCCGGCCGCCGCGCTGGTGGCGGCCGCTGCTGGTGGCGCTCGTGGCCGTGGGGCTGTACCTCGTCATGATGGTCGCGATCATGGTTCCCCTGGTCGTCATCGCGATGCAGGTCCCCGCGTTCGCGAGCACGTTCGACGCGCTCGCCCGTGGTGAGGTTCCCGGGTTCGACGTCGCCGATCCCACTGGATTCCTGCTCCTGGTCGTCCCGCTGATCCTGATGATCCCCGCCCTCCTGGCTGCCTCCCGGATGATCGGCGGGCGGGGCGTCGGACTGCTGCTGTCGGTGACGGGTCGTCTCCGGTGGGGGTGGCTCGGACGCAGCCTGCTCGTCGCGCTCGCCGTGTACGCCGTGCAGACGATCGCGTCGCTGGCGCTCGCCGCGGCCACGGGCGAATCCATCGCGGTGGACGCCTCGCAGC
>NZ_MKRT01000023.1:127891-135305 GCF_001897945.1 Microbacterium sp. 69-10 | reverse complement strand
TCGTGTTCGGGCACCTCTACGACGTGTGGGGGCTCCTCAGCGTCGGCGTGTTCGCGCTCACCGCCGCCTGGCTGGTGTGGCGCACCGGCGGCCTGGAGTCGGCGATCGCGCTCCATGCGGTGAACAATGTCTCGGCGTTCCTGCTCGGCGCCTTCGGGCTGGCCGACGCGAACGCCACGACCGGATCGCCGGTCGACGTGCTCACCGCGGCGATCACGATGGTCGCGTACGCGGGGATCATCGAGTGGATGCAGCGGCGGCGTGGGCTCGTGCGCACCCGGACGATGCGACTTCCCGCGCCTATGCCGGTCCCGCAGGGGTAGCATCCGAGACATGTCCGAGTTCGAGGGCGGCGACAGCGCCTGCTGGCTCTCGAAGGTGTGCCCGGAGTGCGGTGCACTGCTCGACGATCTGTCCTCGCCGTGCTGGCGATGCGGGCTGAGGCCCGGCGAGGAGCCGCGCGACTGACTCAGGCCGCCAGGTCGACGGCATCCATGATCGTGTAGCTGTACCCCTGCTCGGCGAGGAACCGCTGCCGGTTCTGCGCGTAGTCCTGGTCGACCGTGTCGCGGGCGATCAGGGTGTAGAAGCTGGCGGTGTGGTTCGACTGCTTGGGACGCAGCAGGCGTCCCAGCCGCTGCGCCTCCTCCTGGCGGGAGCCGAACGAGCCCGAGACCTGGATCGCGACCGAGGCCTCCGGCAGGTCCACCGAGAAGTTCGCGACCTTCGACACGACCAGCAGCGAGATCTCGCCCTCGCGGAACTGCCGGTACAGCTCCTCGCGCTCGTCCACGGGGGTGGCACCGGTGATCTGCGGGGCGTTCAGCGCCTCGGACAGCTCCTCGAGCTGGTCGAGGTACTGTCCGATCACCAGGATCCGCTCGTCCGGGTGCTTGGCGATGAGCTCGCGCACGGCCGTGATCTTCGCAGGCGCGGATGCCGCGAGCCGGTACCGCTCGTCGTCCGTGGCCGCGGCGTACTCCAGGCGGTCGCTCGGCGGGAGGTCCACCCGCACCTCGTAGCAGGCGGCGGGGGAGATGAAGCCCTGCGCCTCGATCTGCTTCCAGGGGGCGTCGAACCGCTTGGGGCCGATGAGGCTGAACACGTCGCCCTCGCGGCCGTCCTCGCGCACCAGGGTCGCGGTCAGGCCGATGCGGCGACGCGCCTGCAGGTCGGCGGTGAGCTTGAACACCGGCGCCGGCAGCAGGTGCACCTCGTCGTAGACGATGAGGCCCCAGTCCAGGGCATCCAGAAGAGCGAGGTGCGCGTACTGGCCCTTCCTCTTGGCGGTGAGGATCTGGTAGGTCGCGATGGTGACCGGCTTGACCTCCTTGGCCTGACCGGAGTACTCGCCGATCTCGTCCGGGGTGAGCGAGGTGCGCTTCAGCAGCTCGTCGCGCCACTGGCGCGCCGAGACGGTGTTGGTCACCAGGATCAGCGTCGTCGTGCCGGTCGCGGCCATCGCGCCTGCGCCGACGATCGTCTTGCCCGCGCCGCAGGGGAGGACGACCACTCCGGAGCCCTCGTGCGCGAACGCGTCGACCGCCTGCCGCTGGTACGGACGCATCGCCCAGCCGTCCTCGGCCAGTTCGATCTCATGCGGGGTCCCGGGGGTGTAGCCCGCGAGATCCTCGGCGGGCCAGCCGATCTTCAGCAGCTCCTGCTTGATCTGGCCGCGTGCCCAGGCGTCGATCGCATAGCTCTGCGGGGTCGGGTGACCGATCAGCAGCGGCTGGATGCGCTTGTTGCCCGCCACCTGGGTGAGCACAGCCGCGTCGTCCGAGCGCAGGATCAGAGCGCCCTCGTCATCCCGCTCGATCACGAGACGGCCGTAGCGGTCCACGGTCTCACGCAGATCGACCGACACCGACGGCGGCACCGGGAAGCGGGACCAGCGGTCCAGGGTCTCCAGCATGTCGTCGGCCGTGTGACCGGCCGCGCGGGCGTTCCACAGCCCCAGCCGCGTGATCCGATAGGTGTGGATGTGCTCGGGGGCGCGCTCCAGCTCCGCGAAGATCGCCAGCTCATGACGCGCGGTCTCGGCATCGGCGTGCGCGACCTCGAGCAGCACGGTGCGGTCGCTCTGGACGATCAGGGGGCCATCAGACATAGCAGACCAGTCTACCGGCGACGTCCGGGAGGGGCTCGGCTCAGCTCTATAGCACCCGCACCGACCGGATGCTGCGCACCGGCAGCGTCCGCTCGACATCGGCGGCGTGGTCGCGACCGCGCAGACGCCCGCCGCCGATCCCGGATGCCTCCAGCGTCAGCTCCCGGCTCGAACCGTCCGGCATGGCGACCTCGACGAGCATGAGCGCGCGGGCGCGGACGGCGGCCTCCAGCTCGCGGTCCAGCCACGCGGCATCCGCGTCCGGGCCGCGGTGCGCCCGCAGCCGAGCGATGAGCGTCGCGTACGTCGGAGGCTCCGCCGGCGCGGTCGGTGCGACCCGGCGGCGCAGCGCCGCCACCGTCGCGCCGTCGCGGTCCACCAGTGTCGCCGGATAGCGGGCATCCGCCAGCGCCCAGGCGACGGTCTCCGCGCTGACGCGCGAGACCAGCCGGTCGCCGTCGCGGACCAGGCCCATCGGGCGCAGATTGCGGTCGACCTCGATGGCCTGCAGCAGGTTCTCATCCGTGCTCGACACGGCGGTGCCACCGGTCGCGTCCGGGCCGACCCTGACCAGTCCGTGCCGCGCCGCGGCCTGCGCGACCAGGTACTCGAGGGGCTGCGGGAGACCGGTGAGCGAGATCTCCCGCAGGAACGACAGGATGCTCTGCTCGGTCTCGCCGTCGACGAGCGCGCCGGCCACCGAGTCGGCGGTGAACCGGTACGACGTCTGCGCGCCGGACTCGTGCTCGGTCATGCCGCGCAGGCGATTGTCGAGTGCGGGCTGCAGCGGCCCCGGCGCGATGGCGGTCAGGTCGTTCTGCAGGAACAGCCGATCCACCTCCGTGGGCAGCAGCACCTCGAGGTCCGCGGTGTCCGGCTCGGCGCCCTCGCGCAGTCGCCGCGCCCAGGCGGGCTCCGCGTCGTCGGGCGTGCGCAGACCGAGCAGCGTCGCCAGGTGACGAAGAATGTCTGCTCGTGCCGGCCAGGTCTCGTCCCAGGGGTGGGCGTCGGCCCACATCCCGATGGGCAGCCATCCGCCCCCTGAGCGGATGCCCGCGGGCAGGGCCTTCCGGAAGCGGTCGGCCAGCATGCTCCAGCGCTCCGCGAACGACGAGTCCAGCCAGCGCTCGGCGGCGGCGGTCACACGGAACTCCCGGTCGACGGCGTGCGCGAGCCCGGTCAGGTCGGCGATCTCGCGCAGCTCGTCCGGATCATCGCCGGGGGCGAACCTGCGCTTCTCCGTGGCGCTCAGCGCGCCGGTGCCGACCAGCGCCAGCGGCGTGGTCCTGGCGGCCAGCAGCAGGTCGGCCAGCGCGCCCACGGTCGTGAACGCGCGCTCTGCGGCGCGGGCCGACGCGGCCCGGGACCTCCTCGACCGGATCGAGTTCCGGCACCGGGGGGTGCGCGGTCACCGCCACGGCGACCGGCGCCGGGACCCGGCCTCCGTCGTCGACGAGACCTCGTTCGGCGAGCATGGTCAGCTCGCCGGCATCCGCCTCGCCCGCGACGGCGGCCATCAGGGAGCGCGCCTCGGCCCGGGTGAGCGCCGCGAGTCCGCGCTCGATCGAGCCCGGCTCGAGCAGCGCCTCCGCGGCGTCGAAGAAGTCCGACCACTCGGCATCGGGGCGCACCCCACGGCTGCGCAGCAGCTCGGCCAGCCGCGCATCGCTCACCGCGGCCAGCCTGTCGGCCAGCGGGCGCGCGTGGGTGCTCATGCTCGACTCAGCGGCGCGTGTTCGCGCGTCCCCTGCGGATGAAGGTGATGATCAGCAGCGTGATGATCATCAGGAACGCGACGGGGAGTCCGTAGAGCGGCAGCGCCGCGATGAAGGGCCAGGCGCCCTGTCCGAAGTCCTTCTGCTGCATGCCGGTGGCGGTGCCGATGGGGATCGCGAAGAAGCAGATGATGGACGCCGCGGTCAGCGCCAGGGCCGTGTATGCCAGGATGCGATCGAGCAGACCGTTTGAGGTGCCGCTGCTGTCGTCGTGCGTGCTCATCACACTCCAGCGTATCGCCTGGGCGGTTGCACGGGATCGAGCGTCCGCACCGGGTGCACGGGTAGGCTGGAGGGGTCGCGCCGCCGCGCGACGGTTCATGACAGCGACACTCAGCGAGGTTCTCCCATGCCCACCGGCAAGGTCAGGTTCTACGACGACGAGAAGGGGTTCGGCTTCATCGCATCCGATGACGGCCAGGACGTCTTCCTGCACGCCTCTGCCCTTCCTGCAGGCGTCTCCGTGAAGAAGAACTCCCGCGTGGAGTTCGGTCTCGCCGACGGCCGCCGTGGCCCGCAGGCCCTCTCCGTGCGCGTGCTGGACGCACCGCCGGCGCGAGCGAAGACTCCGCGCGCGAACGCCCATGACATGGCCGTGATCATCGAGGACCTGATGAAGATGCTCGATGACGCGAGCGCGGACCTGCGCCACGGCCGTCCCACCAGCCGGGCTCTGCCCGCCGTGCTCCGCAAGGTCGCTGATGACCTCGACGCCTGACGAACTCGCCTCGGCGACGCGGGAGCTCGCGCTCGCCGCACTGCACGAGATCACCCCGGCCTCCACTGTGGGCCCGGCGGCGGGTCACTCCGTCGAGGAGAGCGGCGCGGTCTCGCTGCGCTTCGAGAACCGGCTCCCCGGATACCCGGGCTGGTACTGGACGGTCTCGGTCGCCCAGGTCGACGGCGAGGAGCCGACGGTGCTCGAGGTCGAACTGATGCCAGGCGAGAGCGCCCTCCTGGCGCCGGACTGGGTGCCGTGGGCCGAGCGACTGGCCGAGTACCGCGCTCACCAGGCGGAGCTCGCCGAGCAGGCTGCCGCCGCTGGCGACGACGCGGACGAGGACTCCGACGACTCCGATGAGTCCGATGACGAGGAATCCGACGAGTCCGACGAGGACGAGGACGACGACCACGAGGAGAGCGACCTGCTGCATGCCGGTGACCTCGACGGCGTCGACATCGATGAGCTCGACGCGGACGCCGAGGCATCCGACGAGGACGACGACTCCGAGGACGACTCGGAGGGCGACGACGACTCGGAGGACGGTGACGACTCCGACGAGGAGGAGTGACCCCGACGACGGAGAACGCCCGCACGACCTGACGGTCGGTGCGGGCGTTCCGCGCTCCGGGGCTCAGCCCTGGTGCTCGAGCACGAACTCGATCGAGCGGATCAGCTGACGCACGTCGTCGGGTTCGATCGACACGAACGTCGCGATGCGCAGCTGGTTGCGGCCGAGCTTGCGGTAGGGCTCGGTGTCGACGATGCCGTTGGCGCGCAGCGTCTTGGCGATGGCCGCCGCATCGACGCCGTCGAAGTCGATGGTCGCGACGACGGGGGAGCGGTGAGCCGGGTCGACGACGAACGGGGTGGTGACCGACGTCGCCTCCGCCCAGTCGTACAGGAGGCCGGACGACTCGGCCGTGCGGGCGGCCGCCCACTCCAGTCCGCCGTGGTTCAGGATCCATGCGAGCTGGCTGTCCAGCAGGTGCAGAGTGGTGAGCGCCGGAGTGTTCAGGGTCTGGCTCAGTCGCGAGTTGTCCAGCGCGTTCTTCAGGCTGAGGAACTCCGGGATGTACCGGCCGGATGCTGCGACGCGCTCGATGCGCTCGATGGCGGCGGGGGAGACGGCGGCGAACCACAGGCCGCCGTCGGAGCCGAGGTTCTTCTGCGGCGCGAAGTAGTAGACATCGGCCTGCGTCACATCGAAGTCGATGCCTCCGGCGGCGCTGGTGGCGTCGATCACGGTCAGCGCGGCCTCTGCGGCGATGCGCTGCACGGGGGCGGCCACGCCGGTGGAGGTCTCGTTGTGCGGCCAGGCGTAGACGTCGATGCCCTCGACGACCTCGGCCGAGGTCAGCGACCCGGGCTCCGCGTTGCGCACATCGGGCGCCTCCAGCCACGGCGCCGCAGCCGCCTTGGCGAACTTGCCGCCGAACTCGCCGAACACCAGGTTCTGGCTGCGGCGCTCGATCAGCCCGAAGGCCGCGGCGTCCCAGAACGCGGTGGATCCGCCGTTGCCGAGGATGATCTCGTATCCGTCGGGAAGGCGGAACAGGGTGGAGAGGCGCTCACGCGCGCTCGCGACCAGGTTCTTGACGGGCAGCTGGCGGTGGGACGTGCCCAGCAGACTCTCTCCGACCGAGGCGAGCGCCTCGACCTGCGCGGGGCGCACTTTGGACGGACCGCAGCCGAAGCGTCCGTCGACGGGCAGGAGTTCTCGGGGGATCTCGATCGCCATGGGTCGATTGTAGGGCGGTATCCGGTGCCCTCCCATCCGCATGACGGCGACGAGCTCCTGCGAAAAGGTAGGCTTGCCTAAGAACCTCCGGAGGGCCCGCATGACCGATCTGATCGACACGACCGAGATGTATCTCCGCACCATCCTCGAACTCGAGGAGGAGAACATCGTGCCTCTGCGCGCCCGCATCTCCGAGCGCCTCGGGCACTCCGGCCCCACCGTGTCGCAGACCGTGGGTCGCATGGAGCGCGACGGCCTCGTGGTCGTCTCCGAGGACCGGCGGCTCGAGCTCACGGACGCCGGCCGCCGCAAGGCCGTCGACGTCATGCGCAAGCATCGCCTCGCCGAGCGGCTGCTCTCCGACGTGATCGGCCTCGACTGGGCGTATGTGCACGATGAGGCCTGCCGTTGGGAGCACGTCATGAGCGAGCAGGTCGAGCGTCGTCTCGTGGAGCTGCTCGGACACCCGACGGAGTCGCCGTACGGCAACCCGATCCCCGGACTCGACCAGCTCGGCGACGTCCCGACGCGCTCCTTCGACGACGGAGTGATCGGACTGGTCAAGAAGCTGGACGCCGCGGGAGAGCCGATCGAGGGCACCGTCCGACGCCTCGCCGAGCCCGCTCAGGTGGATCCCGAGCTGCTCGAGCAGCTGCGCGACGCCGGTGTCGTCCCGGGCGCCCGAGGGGACTACCGGTACAACGAGGGCTACGTCCTGATCCGCATGGAGGGCCGGGAAGAGGGTCTGGAACTGCCGGTCGAGCTGGCGTCGCACATCTTCCTGGTCGGCGGAAACGCCTGATCGGAGAACCTTTCTCCGTCCGCCCGGCGGATTGCCAGGTTCGGAGGGTGACAGAATCGTTATCTTCCGGTAACGTCGATGGGGTCGCCGACGAAGAAGCCCGTCGGCGACGATCACGGGGATCGCCTCCCTGGCTCGTCGTCCCCGTGAGCAGTTCGCACAACGTGCCGTGTGACATACGTGCCCGAGAATCGACATTGCTGACGAGCCTGCGCTAGCCCGAATGAGCGCGGAGGCGCAGGAGGAATCCCTTTTGGCCGAAGAC
>NZ_MKRT01000023.1:123329-127751 GCF_001897945.1 Microbacterium sp. 69-10 | reverse complement strand
GCGACCGGCGGCACGTCCGCCAAGCCCGGTGCCGCGCCCCTTCAGCAGATGGCCGCCGACGACGCGCAGTCGCTCGTCGTGGCATCCGAGGCCACCACGGCCCCGCTCGATCGCGGCACCTACTCCGCGACCACGCCCGATGAGATCGCGAAGAAGAAGGCCGAGGAGGCCGCCAAGCAGCGCGCCGCCGCCGCGGCCGCTGCACGCACCGCAGGTGCCGGCGGCCGGCTGAGCGACGCCGACCTGCGACTGGTCGCGGCCGGCTCCGGTGAGGTGCGCTACCCCCTGGCGCAGGGCTCGTACTATGTCAGCCGCACAGTCGGCAGCGGCCACAACGGCGCCGACATGGTCGCGCCGGCCGGCAGCCCGATCTTCGCCGCCGCGGGCGGTGTCGTGCGCGTCTCGTCCGAGAGCTACTTCGGCTACGGCGTCGCGATCGTCATCGACTCGGTGGTCGGCGGTCAGCGCGTCTCCACGCTCTACGGCCACATGACGAACGGCACGCGCGCTGTCTCGGCGGGCCAGACCGTCCAGCCCGGACAGTTCATCGGCAAGGTGGGGAACACCGGTCGCTCCTACGGCGCCCACCTGCACTTCGAGGTGCACGTGAACGGCTCGCTCGTCGAGCCGATCTCCTGGCTGCGAGCGAACGCGGGCTGATCCGACACGTCGCCGTCCGTCTGAGCGCCGTTCCCGCGCTGTTCAGACTGATGGGCTAGCCTGTACCCGTCGTCGTACGGACGGGAGAAGCCGATGGAGCAGTTACCGAGCATCCGAACCATGGATGCGCTCGGTCGTCTGGTTCTTCGGCATCGTCCGCAGGGACGGCTCGACACCGTCGAGCGTGGAAGGCGCTGTCTGTAAGGCAGCGCCTTTTCTCATCCCTGCGACCGCCTGCTGTCCGCGCGGCGTCGTGTGAGTCGAGAGCGCCGGGAAGCCATCCCGGCCGGATCGAGAGGATGACGACGATGCGCACACTGGTCCTGAACGCCGGATACGAACCCCTCACCGTGGTCTCGTTCAAGAGAGCCATGGTGCTCGTGATGAACGACAAGGCCAGCGTGATCGAGCACGTGGAGGGCGATCCCGTCTGGGCGGGGCGCAACGCGTACGATCGGCCGGTCGTGATCCTGCTCACCCGCTACGTGCGCGTGCCGTCGTCGAGGAGGGTTCCCGTCACGCGGCGGGGCGTGCTGCGCCGGGACGACCACCGCTGCGGCTACTGCGGGCGGAGTGCGTCGACGATCGACCACATCCTGCCGCGCTCGCGCGGAGGGGCGGACAGCTGGGAGAACCTCGTCGCCTGCTGCCTGAAGTGCAACAACATCAAGAGCGACCGCACCCCGCAGGAGATGGGCTGGGAGCTGCGGATGACGCCGCGTCCGCCGCACGGCACGGCCTGGACCGTGCGCGGCGGTGAGCGCGGTGACCCGCGCTGGGAGCCGTACCTCGCGCTCGCGGCGTAGGTGCCGCATTCGTCGTCGTGCCCTCGACAGGATTCGAACCTGCGACCTGCCCTTTAGGAGAGGGCTGCTCTATCCGACTGAGCTACGAAGGCGCGTGACAAGTCTAGCCGGGCGGGATGAAGGCCGATGCTCCGAAGAGCATCGGCCTTCACCGCGATCGGATGTCAGTGCGCCGCGCGGTATGCGTCCATGACGTCCGCGGCGATGCGACCGCGCTCGGACACCTTCAGGCCTTGGGCCTTGGCCCACTCGCGGATCTCACCGACCTCGGAGTCTCGCGACGCCCGGCGACGCGGAGCGGCGGCACGGGAGGTTCCGGCCGAGGCACGGCGCCCGGCCTTGATGTACGGGTCGAGAGCCGCACGCAGCTCCTCCGCGTGGGAATTCGTCAGGTCGATCTCGTACGCCACGCCGTTCAGGGAGAAATGGACGGTCTCGCCCTCCCCGACCTCCAGCAGCGTGCCATCGATATCGTCAACGAGCTGATGCACAATTCTTCGAGCCATGGGAAGAACAATAGGTGCGTTATTCCGCCCTGGCAAGAATGCGCGCGGGAAATCCCGGCGAATTCATTTCGGAAATGTCAGGGGAGAAGACCCGCGCGGCGGGCGCGCGCCACCGCGGAATGGCGGGTGGAGGCATCCAGCTTCGACATCGCCGTGCCCAGGTACGCCTTGACGGTGCCTTCGCGCAACCCGAGCTGCGCGGCGATCTCGGAATTCGTGGAACCCACCGCGGCACATGCCAGCACGTCCAATTCGCGCGGGGAGAGGTGCACCGTGGGAATGGCCCCTGTCGTGGTGGAATTCTCGGGCTCGACGAATCCCATCAGTCGGCGTTCGACGGCGGCGATGCGGTCGCGCAGGGCCTCGTCGGTGATTCCGGCGGCGATGCTGCGGAGCTCCGCGAAGCTCTCCCTGAGCTCCTCGCGCTGCGGCGTCGCCAGAGCAGGCGCGGGAGCGGACTCGCGCAGCCGCCGGTCGACCTCGTCCCGGATGCGCAGTTCGGTGGCGATGCGCTGAGCGACGCTCATGGCCGGCGCGGTCGTCACGCCTCCGACCTCGGACTCCTCCCAGGCGCCGGCGTACAGCACTCCGCGCGGGCGCCCCTCGACGATGATGGGAAGGGCGAGCAGCGTGCGCAGCCCCTCGCCCAGCACGAACACGTCATAGTCGTGCGTGATCTGCTGCGAGGCGCGGTAGTTGTTCGTCATGCGGGGACGGAGCTCGATCATCGCGCGCCCGCCGAGTCCGCGCTCCGGGCGCACCTGCAATCCGTCCAGGTGGCGCGTGCGATTGCCGACGATCGTCGTGACCGCGACCTCGCCGTCCTCGATCAGGCCGCCGAAAGCGACCGGGAAGCGCGTGCGCCGGGCGAGCTCGCGTACGCCGTCGGCGACGAGCTCCTCTGCGGATCCGATCTGCGCGCTCATTCTCAGCAAGTACCAACTTTCGGGGGTGACCGCTGCGTCCTCCCCTTTCGTAGCGTCGACGATACCACCCACGTGACGCCGTCACGTGGCATCGGACATGTGGCAAGGAGGCCTCATGACAGATCGGATCGACGAAGAATCAGGCGTGGGCATCGATTACATCGCGGTCGAGGAATCGCAGCGGTTCCAAGGGCTGAAGAGGATGCAGCGGTCATTCATCTTCCCTCTCGCGGTGTTCTTCCTGCTCTGGTATTTCGCATATGTGCTGCTCGCCGCGTTCGCGGTGGATTTCATGAGCCAGCGGGTGTGGGGTGACATCACCGTCGGCCTGCTCTTCGGACTGGGCCAATTCGTGACCACGTTCGTGATCACCATGTGGTACGTCTCATTCGCCAACCGGAAGCTCGACCCCGTGGCGACGGAGATCCGCGAAGAGCTCGAGAAGGCGGAGGCCGGCGCATGAACGTGACACCCATGGCTGCGGAGGCCGTGAAGAACGACCCCGTCCTGAACATCGCCATCTTCGCGGCGTTCGTCGCAGTGACGCTGTTCATCGTGATCCGTGCGAGCCGAAACAACAAGACCGCCGCCGACTACTACGCGGCCGGACGCTCGTTCAGCGGAACGCAGAACGGCTTCGCGATCGCCGGCGACTATCTCTCGGCAGCATCCTTCCTCGGCATCTGCGGTGCCATCGCGGTCAACGGCTACGACGGCTTCCTCTACTCCATCGGATTCCTGGTGGCCTGGCTGGTGGCGCTGCTGCTGGTCGCCGAGATGATGCGGAACACCGGCAAGTTCACCATGGCGGACGTGCTCTCGTTCCGCCTCAAGCAGCGGCCGGTGCGCATGGCCGCCGCGATCACGACCCTCGCGGTCTGCTTCTTCTACCTGCTCGCGCAGATGTCGGGCGCCGGCGGACTGGTGTCGCTGCTGCTCGGCATCGACAGCAAGGTCGGTCAGTCGATCGTGATCGCGATCGTGGGCGTGCTGATGATCATCTACGTGCTGATCGGCGGCATGAAGGGCACCACCTGGGTGCAGATCGTGAAGGCCGGCCTGCTGATCGCCGGTGCCCTCGCCATGACGGTGTGGGTGCTCGCGCTGCACGGGTTCAGCCTGAACAACCTGCTCCAGGATGCGGTGGCCAACGCCCCGCAGGGAGACAAGATCCTCGGCCCGGGCCTGAAGTACGGCGCGAACCCCCTGGACTTCCTCTCCCTCGGCATGGCGCTGGTGCTCGGCACCGCCGGTCTGCCGCACGTGCTGATGCGGTTCTACACGGTGCCGACGGCCAAGGAGGCGCGCAAGTCCGTGGTGTGGGCGATCTGGCTCATCGGCGGCTTCTACCTGCTGAGCCTGGTGCTCGGCTACGGTGCCGGCGCGCTGGTGGGACCGGAGGCCATCATCAAGGCTCCGGGTGGCGTGAACTCCGCCGCACCGCTGCTCGCACAGGCGCTCGGCGGTCCGCTGCTGATGGGCTTCATCTCGGCGGTCGCGTTCGCGACGATCCTCGCGGTCGTC
>NZ_MKRT01000023.1:123063-123133 GCF_001897945.1 Microbacterium sp. 69-10 | reverse complement strand
CTACTCGCTGTTCTGGAAGCGGTTCAACACGCGCGGTGCGGTGTGGAGCATGTACGGCGGCCTGATCGTG
>NZ_MKRT01000023.1:122732-123043 GCF_001897945.1 Microbacterium sp. 69-10 | reverse complement strand
CTCGCCGGTCTTCTCCGGAAGCCCGACCGCGATGATCCCGGGCATCGACATCGTCATCTTCCCGCTGGAGAGCCCCGGCATCATCTCGATCCCGGCGGGCTTCCTGCTCGGCTGGATCGGCACGGTGACCGCGAGGACCGCGGAGTCGCGCGCCCTCGCCGCGGAGATGGAGGTGCGCTCGCTCACCGGCTTCGGCGCCGAGAAGGCGGTCGAGCACTAGCGACCACTCGGATCGTTCCCCAGTGCGATCCGAGCGTCCCCAGGAGCGGAGCCCGGCGGCCTACACGCCGGGCTCCGCTTCGTTCACGACG
>NZ_MKRT01000023.1:106839-122551 GCF_001897945.1 Microbacterium sp. 69-10 | reverse complement strand
GAAGCCGTCGATCAGGCGCCAGTCGAAGCGGATGTGCTCGTCGAAGCGGATCGGCGCGCCCTCGAAGTAGTCGTCGAGCAGGTGGGCGAGCTCGTCGCCGGCGCCGGGCGCCTCGTCGGGGACCTCGCCCAGTCGCCGGCTGATCCCCTCGAGCAGCCACGGCACGCTCGGGGCGGCCGACTCCGAGAGGTCGAAGCTGACGATGCCGTCGTCCGAGAAGACCGCCAGGGCGTCGCCGAAGGGCGTCGGGACGAAGTCGTGTCGAAAGGTCATGCCACCCATCTTCCTGCGCTGCGGGACGGCGGACGGCGTGGATCCCGGTCTCCGTGGACAACCCGCACGGAAACATCCCCTGTGCAGGGAGGATGTTCGTACGAGTCCGTCGGCGCCAATCCGCGCGAATCGGCCCGGGATACCGGCCCCCGGGCGCGTCGCGCTTAGGCTTTCAGATGTGTGGCGACGTGAGGCGAAGGGCGCCGAGGACGCGGGAGAGGATGCCGCGATGAACCTCGGGGAGCTCAGCGACTCATCGACGGGCATCGACATCGCCCACGCCGCGGAGGCACGACGCACCACCCTGCGCGCCGAGGCCGCCGATCTCGGCGGCGCCTCGCCGCTGGTCACCTTCGGCGACACGCCCGAGGCCGGGATCGACATCTCCAAGGCGCACCCCGGCAGCCTTCCCCAGTTCATCACCGGGCGCTCCACCCTCCTGTCGAACCTGTTCCGCGACGAGGTGGGCCTGCGCACGGCGCGGATGGCGGCCGAGCGGATCACGGCGCGCAACACCGAGCTGCGCACGGTCCGCGGCATCGACGCCGTGCGGCTGGCGGTGGGCATCGCACGCTGGCGGATCGGCGGTGCGGCCTTCTCCGCTCCTGTGCTGCTGCGCCCGCTGGCGATCCGTCGTCACCACGCCGACTTCGAGCTCAAGCTGCACGGCGGCTTCGAGGTGAACCCGGAGCTCATCCGCGTCGCCCGCGACCACTTCGGGCTCACCCTCGACGGCCCTGGCCTGGCATCCCTCGCCTACGACGGCGGCATCTTCAAGCCGCAGCCGGTGATCGACCAGCTGCGCGCCCTCACGCACTCCATCGACACGTTCGCCGTGCACCCGCGACTGGTGGTCTCCACCTTCGCCGACGTGTCCGGCGCCATGGTGCGCGACATGGTCGAGCTCGACCACCCCGTGCTCAACGCGCTCGGCGGGCACGCCAGCGACCGCGAGCAGGTGTCGGCACGCCGGGAGGCACCGGCCGTGCACGGACCCGACGACCGGGCCCCGGCCGCCGAGACGCTGCTGCTGGACGCGGATGCCGAGCAGGAGGAGGTGCTCGCGCGGATCGCGGCCGGGCATTCGCTGGTCGTCTCCACCCTGCCGGGCACGGGCGGCACGCAGACCGTGATCAATGCCCTCGGCGCGTTCGTGCGCGCAGGCAAGCGGGTGCTCGTGGTCTCGACCCGGCGCTCCACGCTCGACGGCGTCCGTCACCGCCTGGCGGGCATCGGGCTCGAGGGCCTGGCCGTCTCCCCGGCGGCCGTGCGACGCGACCTCATCCGATCGATCGCCCGCAGCGAGAAGGCGACGCAGCCCAAGGCGACCGAGGTCGACGAGGCCCTCGTCCGGCTCCGCGCCGTGCTGCGGGACTACCGCCGCGCCCTGACGGGCGAGGTCGGCCGCACCGGAGCATCCGTGCTCGACGCCACCCGCCAGCTGACCCGGATGGCATCGCTGCCGGTGCCGCCGTCGACCGGTGCGCGGCTGTCGATGCAGACGCTGGAGGGCCTGGCGGGGGACCGGACGGATGCCGCGAAGGCGCTCACGCGGGCGGCGAAGCTCGGCGAGTTCCGCTTCGGGCCGGACGACTCGCCCTGGTACGGCGTGAGCTTCGAGAGCACGGAGGCGGCGCAGAAGGCGCATGCGCTGGCCGGCGAACTGCACGGCACCGCCGTGCCCGCGCTGCTCGAGCGCGGTTACGAGCTGATCGCACAGACCAGCATGCGCCCGTTCGGCACGATCGACGAGCTCGGCGAGTACCTGCAGCTGCTGGGGGGCATCCGCGACTCCCTGGACCGCTTCAGCCCCACCGTGTTCGAGCGTCCACTGGGCGAGCTCATCCAGGCGCACGGGTCGCGCCGTGACGCGCCGGGGATGTCGTCGGCCAACCGCCGGCGCCTCAAGCGCCTCGCCCGCGAGTACGTGCGCCCCGGCGCTCAGGTGCTCGAGATGCACGAGGCGCTGCTGCGCATCCAGTACCAGCGCTCCCAGTGGCAGCGCTACGTCGACGCCGGCGTCGCACCGCAGGTGCCGCTCGGCCTCTCCGACGTGCACGTCGCGTGGCAGCGGGTGTCGGCCGAGCTCGCCGAGCTGGATGCCGCACTGGGGCGCAAGGAGCCGCTCGCCGCGCTCCCCGTCGCGCGTCTCGTGCGCACGCTCTCCGGTCTCGCGGCGCGCAGCGCCGTGTTCGACAACCTCGTCGAGCGCACCCAGATCAGGGACGCGCTCACCGGGCTCGGTCTGCGCCCGCTGCTGTCCGACCTGTCGGTACGGCACGTGCCGGAGGAGCGGGTGGCGGACGAGCTGGAGTTCGCGTGGTGGCAGTCTCTGCTCGAGCGCGCACTCCAGGACGACCGCTCGCTGCTCGGGGCGAACACCTCGGTGGTGGACCGGCTGGAGCGCGACTTCCGCCTCGTCGACGAGGCGCACACCGCGATGGCGGGACCGCTCCTGGCGTGGAACCTCGCCAGTCAGTGGCGCATCGCGATCGTCGACGAGCCCGAGCAGGCCGCCAACCTCCGTCGCGCGCTCAAGCACGGCGAGGCCAGCCCGGCCGAGATCGTCACGGCGGCACCCGACCTGGTGCGCGTGCTGGCGCCGGTGTGGATCGCCTCGCCGTATCAGGTGCCCGAGATCCCCGACTCCGTGAAGTTCGACGCCGTGCTGCTGGTCGATGCGGCTGCGGTGAACCTCACCGAGGCGGCCCCGGCCATCCGCCGCGCGCGTCAGGTGGTCGCCTTCGGCGACCCTGTCACGCAGCGGCCCACGCCGTTCTCTGTGGCGACCGTGCCGGATCCGGAGTGGGAGCCCGAGGTGCCGTTCGACGACGTCTCGGTGTTCGAGCGCCTCGCCGAGCTGTTCGAGGTGTGCACCCTGACCCGCAGCTACCGGGCCGGGGGAGAGGACCTCGCCGAGCTCATCAACGACGCCTTCTACGGCGGCGAGATCGTATCCCTCCCATGGGCGGGGTCCTACCTCGGCCGGGGGAGCCTCACCGTCGACTACGTCGAGGGTGGCGTCGGCAACCCGGATCCGGAGTCGGGCGCGGTGGAGAGCCCGGATGCCGAGGTCGCACGCGTCGTGACCCTCGTTGTGGAGCACGCGATCAACCGCCCGTCCGAGTCGCTCATGGTCGTCACCGCCAGCCGGCGTCACGCCGAGCGCGTGCGCGCAGCCGTGGCATCCGCCTTCTCCGGCCGGTCCGACGTGGCGGAGTTCGTGGGACGCGACACCGAGGAGCCGTTCGCGGTGCTGACCCTCGAGGAGTCCGTGGCGGAGAGCCGCGACCGGGTGATCTTCTCCCTCGGGTTCGGCCTGACCAGGCATGGCCGCGTGCTCAGCGATTTCGGAGACCTGTCGCAGGAGGACGGCGAGCGGCTGCTCACGGTCGGGATGACCCGCGCCCGTCGCTCGATGGTGATCGTGTCCTGCATCCGCCCCTCCGCCTTCGACGAGGGACGCCTGGAGCACGGCGCCTCCACGCTGATGTCGATCCTCGGCAGCCTCGCCGCCCGCGGCCGGGACGCCCGTCTCGAGGATCTCGCCGATCCGCTCACCCTGGCCCTGGCGCGCGAGCTGCGGCGTCTCGGGGCATCCGTCGACGTCGACTACCGCGGTCTGCTGCCGCTGGTCGCGCAGCACGGCGGACGGGCGGTCGTGATCGAGTCCGACCCGGAGTCCCGCGACGAGTCGCTGCGGGAGAGCCTGCGGCTGCGTCCGCAGGTGCTGCGGCGCCTGGGCTGGCACTACGTGCGCGTGCACGCGTTCGATCTCTACAGCGACCCCGCGACGGTCGCGCGGCGCATCGCCACCGTCCTCGGCATCGAGGAGGACGCCGTCCGCGCCGACAATGACACGCAGCCGTTCGACATCGATGAGTGACCAGGAGCGTCAGCACATCGAGCGCGTCCCCGGCGCCCGGCGCGCGCGACTGACCCCCGTGGCGGGGACCACTGCGGAGCCGCACGTGCGCGAGGAGCGTCACGCCGGGACCGAGGGCGACCGCGGTCCCAACGACGAGCGGATGCTGCGCGAGGTGCCCCCGCACTACTGAGCGCACCGGGTGAGCGCCGGGATGCGGAAGAGCGCCCCGCCCCCGAAGGGACGAGGCGCTCGTCGGCGTGGTGGCCGAGGTCAGCCGGCGGCGTTCTTGCGCAGCGCGTCGCGGATCTCGATGAGCAGCTCCTGCTCGCTGGGGAGGGTCTCCTCCTCGACGGCCGGGTTCTTGGCGGCCTGGTGCTCCTTGTACTTGTTCATCGGCAGGACGAACACGAAGTACACGATCAGGGCGACGGCCAGGAAGTTGATGACCGCACCGATGATTGCGCCGATCCCGATCACGCCGAGCTTGACGTGGCTGAGGTCGTCGGCGTTGAAGATCAGACCGATGATCGGGTTGATGAGGTTGTCGACGAGAGCGGCGATGATGGCCGAGAAGGCCGCGCCGATGACGACTGCGACGGCAAGGTCGATGACATTGCCCTTGGCGATGAATTCCTTGAATCCCTGGAACATGGACTCCCCCTGGAGTTGTGTTCGACCTCAGCTCGAGGCCGGGGTCTTCGCGGGCGCCGGATTGGAGCCGGTCGAAGAATCCACCTTGGATGATGCCTGACTTCCCGCCGCCGCACCAGTATTTCCGCGCGAGTCGGTGCGATAGAAGCCCGAGCCGTTGAAGGTCACGCCCACGGTTCCGTACTGCTTGCGCAGCGCGCCGCCGCACTCCGGGCAGACGGTGAGGGAGTCCTCCGAGAAGCTCTGCACGGCGTCGAAGCGGTGGCCGCAGGCCGTGCAGGCGTAGGCGTAGGTGGGCATGGGAGTTCCTGGTTCCTTCGGGCTCGGTGCGGGAGTCTCAGTGGCGCGCGGGCGACAGGGCGATGGTCTGCGTCGGGGTGACGATGCCATCCACCGGCTGGTCGTGGACCTCGCGCGGCAGCGAATCGAGTACTTCGGAATCATAGATGACCGCGTACACCGGCGGGCACTTCTCCATGGAGCCGATCGTCTTGTCGAAGTAGCCGCGTCCCCAGCCCAGCCGGGTGCCGGTGCGGTCGATCGCGGCGGCGGGGATGATCATCAGGTCCACATCGTTCACGGCGATCGGGCCGAGCACCTCGCCGGTCGGCTCCGGGAGGCCGTACAGCCCCTCGGACACCTCGTCGCTGTCGTTCGCGACCGCCCAGTCCAGCAGCCCGTCGGCGCGGGTGATCGGGAGCAGCACGCGGATGCCGCCGGCGACGGCCTCGCGCACGAAGCGGCGCGTCCCCGGCTCGGTGGTCGTGGACAGGAAGCACGACACCGAGCGGGCCCCGTGCGCGCGGATGAGCTCATGGAGCTGCGCGGCCACGCCGTCCGAGGCGGACTCGCGCTGCGAATCGGACAGCAGTTGCCGTCGTTCGCGCAGCTCTGCACGCAGTGCTCGCTTCTGCTGTTCCTCGTCGCCGGGCATGCTCCGATCATACGGCGGGCCGCCTGCGGGCCCGCCGTGCGAGCGGATGCCGCCGGTATGCTGACCGGATGAGCAAGATGAAGGCGGTCATCCCCGCTGCGGGGCTCGGAACCCGGTTCCTCCCGGCGACGAAGGCGATGCCCAAGGAGATGCTCCCCGTCGTCGACAAGCCCGCGATCCAGTACGTCGTGGAAGAGGCCGTGAGCGCCGGGATCGACGACATCCTGGTCATCATCGGACGCAACAAGAACGCCATCTCAGACCACTTCGACTCGGTGCCGGAGCTGGAGGTCAAGCTGCAGCAGAAGGGCGACCACGGCCGCCTGGAACGCGTCATGAAGTCGAGCGACCTCGCCGACATCCACTTCGTGCGGCAGGGCGAGCCGAAGGGGCTCGGACACGCCGTGCTGCGGGCCAGGACCCACGTGGGCGACAGCTCCTTCGCGGTGCTGCTCGGCGATGACCTCATCGACGAGCGCGACCCGCTGCTGACCGAGATGATCGCCGCGCACGAGCGCACCGGGGCCGCGGTGATCGCGCTCATGCAGGTGCCGGCCGAGAGCATCCATCTCTACGGGGTCGCCGAAACCTCCGGCACCGACGCGGACGGCGCCGTCAGGGTGACCGGGCTCGTCGAGAAGCCGAGCGCCGAGGACGCCCCCTCCGATCTCGCCGTCATCGGACGGTATGTGCTCCCTCCTGCCGTCTTCGAGGTGCTCGAGCGCACGCCGCCGGGCAAGGGCGGGGAGATCCAGCTGACCGATGCCCTGCAGGAGCTCGCCACCGACCCCGACGGGCCCGGTGTGGTCGGCGTGGTGTTCCGCGGCCGTCGCTACGACACGGGGGACCGGGTCGACTACATCAAGGCGATCGTGCAGCTGGCCGTCGACCGCGACGACCTGGGGGCGGACCTGCGTCCCTGGCTGAAGGACTTCGCCGGCAGCCTGTAGCCGACGCACCGACATGGCGACCGACGGCTTCGACCCGATGCAGCACGGCCCGGTGGGGCTGAGACTGATCCGCGGCAGAGACGCGCGCACCCTGCAGCGCGAGCTGCTCTCCAACCGCTCCTGGCTGCGGCCGTGGGAGGCGACGATCCCCGGCGGCGTCGCATCCTTCGACATGCGCGTCAGCATCCGCCGGCTGCTGCAGCAGCACCGGGACGGCGCCGGGTACCCGTTCGTGATGGAGTACGACGGGGAGATCGCCGGCCAGCTCAACATCTGGGGCGTGGCGCGCGGCTCGCTGGGATCAGCCACTATCGGGTACTGGGTCAGCGAGCGGTTCGCGGGCCGGGGGATCACCCCGACCGCCGTGGCGATGGCGACGGACGCGGCCTTCGATCAGTTCGGCCTGCACCGGATGGAGATCTGCATCCGCCCGGAGAACCGCGCGAGCCTGCGCGTGGTGGAGAAGCTCGGCTTCCGGTACGAGGGACTGCGCCGGCGGTACATCCACATCGACGGCGACTGGCGCGACCACCATGCGTTCGCGCTGGTCACGGAGGACGTACCGGAGGGCGTGCTCACGCGCTGGGTGCAGGGGCGCGTCCCGCCGGGCCTCGGGGTGGCTCCGTCGGAGATCTGAGGCGCAATCGCCGCGACACGCGAAGCCTGTTTCGCGGCGGTTCGGATCCGCTCGCTTACCGTGGTCTCTATGGATGGGCCGGTGCTGAGTGGGGGCGTGATCGTCGTCGTCGCCGTCCTGCTGTGGGCACTGTACTTCCTGCCCAGCTGGCGGGGACGGCATCAGTACTACGCCGCCGAGCGCAACGCCGTCCGGCTGAACCAGGCCCTGCGGGTGCTGGCCGAGACCAGTGAGACCCCCGAGGAGGTCCGCCTCGAGCTGACCGCGCGCACGGTCATGCAGCAGCAGCGACTCGCAAAGCGCGTGCAGGCCGAGAAGGAGAACGCCGAGCTGGAGCGTCTCCGTCAGGAGCTCGCGGAGACCAGGCGCGATCCGCTCGTCCGTCAGGCCAGGGCCCGTCGCCGGCTGCGTCTCACGGCCACTGCCGGACTGGTCATCGCCGCCGCCATGATCGGCTTCGGCGTCTGGGACTACCTCTCCACCGGCGGCTGGATGCTGGCGGCATCCGGAGCAGTCGTCGCCGTGCTCGGCGTGATGGTGCTGGTGCGCATGTCGCAGGTCGCGCGGAATGCGGTCCGCCGCGCCGCGGCGCCGGTCGCCGTGCCGCAGGCCGAGCGCGTCTCGCCGCCGCTGCACGACCAGGGCCCGGCGTCCTGGACTCCCCGTCCGCTGCCGCAGCCGATGGTCGACGTCGCGGGTTCCCGCGCTCAGCAGGCCCGCGCCCAGCAGGACGCGCAGGAGGAGCGCCGCCGTGCGGCTCGGCGCGCCGAGCTGCGTCGTCGCGCCGAGGAGCTCGCGCCGCCCGTCCCGACTCCGCTGGTCGCACCGGCCGCGAAGGCGGATGCCGCGGAGTCGCCGTACTCGCGGATGGGCGTCATCGACGACCGCGAGATCGAGGCTCACGTGCGGGAACTGCTCGCGCGTCGAGCAGCGGGCTGAGCGCGTGATAGCCTAGGTGAGTTGTCAGGGCCTATGGCGCAGTTGGTAGCGCGCCTCGTTCGCATCGAGGAGGTCAGGGGTTCGAATCCCCTTAGGTCCACCGATCGGACGCCCGATCGGACATGCGAGAGTATGTCTGATCGGGCGTTTTGTGTCGGCTTTCAGTGTCGATATGTCCGCGCTTTGCGTTCCCGCCCCGCCGGCGCCGCGCTCTAGCTCTGCGCTATTGCGAGCGCATTCCGCCGCTTCAGGCGTTCCTGGTTGGGACGAGTTCCAGTACGCGTGATGTCCGCAGGCGCCACCGCAGGAAGGCGAGATTCATTCGTGTGCGGCCGATGCCGCTCATCGGATCGAATCCGAGCGTGTCGGTGATGATCTCCACTCGATCCGTCATGGTGCTGTGGTGCACGTGGGCGATACGGGCTGCCTCCCGCACGGACCCCGACCGAACCAGCGCATCGATCGTGATCGCGCCCCAGCGGTGCGACGCGATGATCTCGACCGCCATCTGGTCTCCGTCATCGTGGCGGTCGTCAGGGAGGTCGGCGAGCATCTCAGCAAGTCCTCCGAGATCGTCGGCTCGACTAGTCTCACTGCTCGAGCCGTCGTGGAGACGGAGCGCGATCATCGCCGTGCGGAATGATCGATCCATCTCTTCGACCTGGGCAATCGATCCGATACCGACAGGCGATGCCGCAGGTGCGGCGTCGATGTCCACGACGGCGGCGTGGACGGGGCCGAACGGCGTCGCGACGACGTCCTCCGGTCCGCGTGGGTGTCGCGTCCAGGTCGCGAACAGTGGGGCGACGACGATCCGGTACCGGGCGTTCGTCGCGAGACCGAGCCGGGCCGCAGCATCCCGTCGGTCGGTGGCGGAGGATCCTCGCTCGAGCAACAGGGTCATGTCGCGTGGCGGCACCGCCGACGTGCGCTTTGTGTCGAGCCGGATCAGGAGTGCGAGCGCGAGCCGCTCGAGGATGATGGCATCCAGTTCAGCCGTCTCGTCGGCAGGGTTCTCGATCCAGACCTCGACATCGTCCATGACGGGATGCGCGTGGATGGGAGCTCCGACCGGCTCCATAGACCCACCATGGGAATCGACGCGCGTCACCACCGTTCCCCGTGCCAGGCAGACCGGCCGACCGGCCAGTGCTGCGGCGGCGGACAGCAGTCCGTGGACGCCGACGTCTCCGACGATGAGTTCGTCGAAGCAGGCGATGACCCGCAGGCTCTGCGACGCGGCAGGATCGAGAGCTTTCAGGCGGCCAAGCAACTCCTGCACGGTGAGACTCCTTCGTCCGTGAGTCGATTATCCCCCGGTTGGGTCAGTCCACCAACATCCGACGGAGCCACGCGCGTCGAGCGGCGATCATGCGTCGTGAGATGCCGGCGTGCGGAGCGAAGATGTCGCACGCGTGAAAGGCGCCGGGCCAGACGTGCAGCTCTGCCTCGCCGCCCGCTGCCCAGATTCCGCGCGCGTAGTCGACCGCCTCGTCGCGAAAGATCTCCGCTGCGCCGACGTCGATGAATGCCGGGGGGAGCCCGCCCAGATCGTCCGATCGGGCAGGCGCGGCGTAGGTCGGGACGGGACGGATGCTCCTGAGCAGGGCGGCCCAGCCCGTCTCGTTGCTGACGCGATCCCACACGCCGATCCCGTCGAAGATCGCTGTCGACGGTGTCGGCCTGTCATCGAGCATCGGGTAGTCGAGCAGCTGCCCGCGGATCCTCGGGCCGTTTCGGTCGCGAGCGGCGAGCGTGACGGCCGCGGCGAGCCCGCCTCCGGCGCTTGCTCCTCCCACGACGATCCGGTCCGGCCGGATCCCGAGGTCGTCGGCGTGGTCGGCCATCCAGACGAGTCCTGCGTAGCAGTCGTTGAACGGCGCGGGATGCGGGTGCTCGGGCGCCAGACGGTACTCGATGGTGAGCACTCGGACACCCAGATCCTCAACCCAATCGAGTGCATCGTCGATGCCGCTGAACCGGTCGCCGAACATCATGCCGCCTGAATGGAGCAGATACACCGCGCCGCAGGGCCCTGATGCGTGCGTCGGCGAGATTATCGAGGCGTCTATACCGCCATCCGGGCCGGGAATGAGGAGATCGACGATCTCGATCTCCCGCCCTGAGAGCAGGTCTGCTCGGGGCGCTGAGGCGTACGACTGACGCATGAACGGGATCAGCTCCGGCGTAATGGTCGGCGGGAAGACCCCGCCGACCACCGCCAGAGCAGCTCTGAGCTCGGGATCGAACACGCGGCGTGGATCGGACATGACATTCATTCGTACCAGCCGCTCGTGCCCGCGACGGGTCAGGCTTCGACGAACGCGTTATATGCCGCGGTCTCGAACTCGACGAAGTCGGTGAACGAAGGACCGTCTGCGAACGGGAGGATCTGCGTTGCCCAGTAGCCGCCGAAGCCGTTGTCGCGGTCGATCCAGTAGAAGAGATTGGCCAGACCCGCCCATCCGATGGCGCCGGACGGTCGGCCCGTCGGCCATGGGTCCTCGGTGTACTGGAACGTGTAGGACCAGGTCTTCTTGAGGCCGGGGAAGAACTCGGCGTCGTTGGAGAGCCATCCGATGACGCCGGGAAGCATCGTCACTTGCAGGTTGTCCGGCAGCTGGTTGGTGAATCCGAGATCGACCGATGCCGGAGACAGTACCTGCTCGCCCGAAGCGCTGCGGCCCTCGTTGAGCCACATGCGGATGAACCTCAGATAGTCGGGCACCGTTGAGAACAGGCCGTGTCCACCGAAGTCGACCTCCGGGGTGACGGGAGCGGCGAAGTCGCTCGGCGTCAGGGTCCCGTCTGCTTCGCGTTGGTGGTGCCGGACTTGTCGCGCCCGCATGTCCGCCGTGGGGGAGAACGCGGAGTCGTTCATCCCGAGCGGGGCGAAGATCCGCTCCTGGAAGACCTCTCCGAGTCGCTTGCCGGTGATCCCCTCGACGACCTGCCCTGCCCAGTCGATGTTGCTGCCGTACTCCCACTTGGTTCCCGGATCGAACAGCAGCGGCGTGCGGAGTGCCGCTCGGGTGGCGGTCGCGACGCTGGGCTGGCCGTGCTCCTCGGCGAGCCGGTTGTACGTCTCGTTGAAGAAGTCGTAACCGAAGCCCGCGGTGTGGGTCAGCAGGTGGTGGGTAGTGATGTCACTAGCCGGTGCCCGCAGGATCGGCTGGCCCGCGGCGTCGAAGCCCTCGATGACCTGCAGCTCGCCGATGGCCGGGGCGTACTCCTTCGCGGGGGCGTCCAGGTCGAGGTCGCCCGACTCGACGAGCTGCAGGCACGCGGTTCCGGTGATGGCCTTCGTCGTCGACCAGATGTTGAAGACCGTGTCGGTGGTCATCGCGGTGTCGGTCGAGAGATCACGAACACCGGATGCACCGAGGTAGATGTCTGAGTTGCGATCGGTGACGCCGGCGACGACTCCCGGAACCCTCCCCTCGCCGGAGACCGGTCCCTGTGAAGCATTCTGCACGACGGCGTCGACGGCGGCAGCAAGGCTCTCGCTCATGAGATTCCCTTCGTAGATGTTTCCACCTCGACCTCGTCGTTGAGGTGGAAACTGTAGATTCGCACGGGCGTCGCGACTCCCGGTACCGACAACGCGTCGCCGATTCCCGTCCAGCTACCGACAGTTGGCGGGGCGCCGCAGTGCGGCCCACTACCGGAGTACTCTTGCCACGGTGAGCGGGCTGAAGCCTGTGACGCATGCGATGCTGTTGATTGACTGACCTGCCTCGCGCGCTTCGCGCGCGCGAGCGATGTCGTCGTCGCTCATCCGCCGGATGGTGAAGAAGCCTGCGTCCGTGAGGTACTTGCCCGCGGTCTGGCGTGTGATGCCGACAGCTTTCGCCGCGGTGGTGACGCTGCCAGTGTCGCGGTAGTGCGCAATGAGCGCCTCGATCTCGTCTGGTCGAAGCTGCCGGGCGCGCTTCACCGCTGGCGCGCTGGCGCTCCTGCGCTTCGAAGCCCGCGCCTTCCCGACCAGGCTATGTACCGGGGGAGCGCCGCCTGGTTGTTTCGAGTAAACATGCAGTAGGTCCACAGCTGAAAGCCCCCGGTTCTCCGGGGGCTTTCGTCATAGCTGCCGATCGATCGGGACGATGACGCTCCGAGGGATGAGGGGGAAGATGGATACGGAGAATCTGGACAACGCACCCGTGCTGGTGGCGGAGCTGGATCGTCTGCACGCCGACGCGGGCGGGGCGGGCATCGACGGTGAGATCGCCGTCTGGAAGGCCGCCACGCGCCTGGGCGTGTGGTTCTTCATCAACCGGGGCACGGACGATGCGGT
Organism: Microbacterium sp. 69-10; assembly: GCF_001897945.1. Classification (GTDB taxonomy): domain Bacteria; phylum Actinomycetota; class Actinomycetes; order Actinomycetales; family Microbacteriaceae; genus Microbacterium. The sequence goes on along the minus strand of NZ_MKRT01000023.1, from coordinate 110,005 downwards.
CGTTCCCTACGCCGTGCAGCCGCCGGGCATGGCGCCGGTCGTCTGCGTCTACAGCTGCCGCGAAAGGGCGGCGGCGGCCGCCGCCGCACTCGGCCAGGGCGAGGACGTGGTGTTCGGCCTGCTCACTCCGAAGGCGCTCGAATACGCGCTCGCGCTGGGGGAGAGAGGAGCCGGCGGCATCGTGCTGGATCATCCGCGCATCGGCCTGTGGACGCCGATGGCGAACGTCTCGCGTTTCGGCGCATGGCTGGTGCCGCAGTCCGCGATCAGGCGCGTCTCCGCAGACGAGGCCTGAGCGCGCTGAGAAGGCCCCCGGGTCCTCCGGGGCTTTCGTCGTTCCCGGTCTTCGTCGCCGACTTGCTTTCCCCTGGTTCCGGGCTATGGTCGGAGGTTCATCCACCCGCCAGCCGAAAGAGGGGAAGCGAGTCACATGTCCGGTAAGACACCGCAGTCACGAGCAGGGAAGAAGGAGCCGAAGCTCTCGCTCAAGGAGAAGAGGGCCGAGAAGCGCGCCAAGCGCGAACCGGAATCCTTCATCAAGCCGCGCAAGGGCGCGAACGGCTGAACCACCTGCCGTGCACCCGGAGGGGCGTCACGGAGCACTGCGGACCGCGGGCTTCGTGGCGCTCCTCCGCCATGCCCGGCCGGGTTCAGGCCGCCGGTGCCGCCGGGATGCGCAGGGTGACCAGGGTTCCGGCATCCGCCACCGAACGCACGTCGACGTCGCCGCCGTGCCGGCGCAGCACGGTCGCGACCAGCGTGAGGCCGATACCGGAGCCGGGCACGTCCCTGGCGTTGCCGGCGCGGGCGAGCTCGTCGAACACCTGGGGGAGGTCCTCGGCCGGAATTCCGCGTCCGTTGTCGGCCACCTCGATCACGGCGGTACCCTGCTGCTCCCGCAGGCGCACCTCGATCGCGCCCTGCGCGGAGTACTTCGCGGCGTTGCCGAGCACGTTGTCCAGGGCGAGCGAGAGCAGGTCGAGGTCGCCCCGCACCTTCGGCACGGGCCACGGCACCGTGGTCGCCACCACCTGGAAGCGCCCGGCGGCGTCCGGATGCTGCTGACCGATCGCCTGCACGGACTCGCGGACCAGTTCCTCCAGATCGATCTGCTCGAGCTCCAGCGGCCGGCTCTCCAGCTCGGCGAGCTTGCGCAGATCACGCACCAGGGTGCTGAGCTTGGCGGCCTGCGCATCGACCGTGCGCCACTCCGGCGTCGGCTCGACCGCCGCGGCCTGCGCACGGATCGCCATCACCGGGTTCTTCAGCTCATGGTCCAGGCGCGCCAGGAAGCGCCGATGCTGTTCCCGTTCCCGCAGCACGCCGTCGTCCACGGCCTGTGCGACCGCCGCCTCCCTGCGACGCCGGGCGCTGCCGCGCGCGGCGACGACGATGAGGGGGAGCGCCACGAGGCACGACAGCACGGCCCCCGCGCCGACGGCCACGGCGGGCAGGGCGGTGCTGATCTGCAGCATCCGCTCATCGCCGGCGAGGACGAAGCCGAGCCCGACCAGCCCGCCGATCACCAGCGGCACGGGCACCAGCAGCCAGCCCGTCGTGCGCGCCTTCATCCCGGCACCACCGGCGACGTGAACTGATAGCCCACGCTCTGCGAGGTCTCGATCAGGCGCTCCGCGCCGTTGTCGCCGATCACCCGCCGCAGCTCGGCGATGCGGTGGTCCACGGCGCGACTCGACGTGGCGAAGTCGAACCCCCACAGCGTCGACAGCAGCCGCTCGCGGGTGTGCACCTCCTGTGGATGCATCATGAGGTACTCCAGCAGCGTGAACGCCTTGGGCGTAAGCACGAGCTCGGCATCCGCCCGCCACACGCGGCGCGCGGTGCGATCCAGCACGAGATCCTGGGCGCGCAGCCGCTGAGCCGAGCGGAGCGGCTGGGCGCTGCTCCCGCTGCGGCGCAGCACCGCCCGGATGCGGGAGAGCAGCTCCTGCGGATCGAAGGGCTTGTTCAGGTAGTCGTCCGCGCCCTCGTCGAGGGCGGCGCTGCGCTCCCACGACTCGCCCACCTGCGTGAGCAGGATGATCGGCAGCATGGCGTCACCGGCGCGCACGCGGCGGACGAACTCGCGCCCGTCCAGATGCGGCATCAGGACGTCGCACACCACCAGCGCCGGGCGCTCGCGCTCGAGTGCGTCCAGCCCCTGCATCCCGTCCGCAGCGACGGCGACGCGGTAACCGCTGCGCTCCAGGAAGGCTCCCAGCGCGCCGGTGATCGCCTCATCGTCGTCGATGAGGAGAAGCAGCGGACGTTCGGATGGCACGGGATCATCCTGCCGTGAGGGTGTTGCCCGAGCCGACATCCGAGACCGTCGGCGTGGCCCCCGACCAGTGCACGGTGTTGCCCATGCCGTTCACGAGCACCTGGTCCACCGAGCCGGTGAGCACGAGGTTGGCGTCGCCGATCACCTCCAGCGACGTGACGTCGTCGGTGACGAGCATCGACCCCTTCGAGTTCAGGATGATGCGCTTGCACGTGCCCTCCACGCGCGCCACCACGGCGTCGTCGAGGATCGTGAGCTCGCCGGAGCTGTCGCAGCGGCGCACGGTGGTGGCAGCGGCGGTGATCGAGTCGCGATCGAGGCCGGTGCCGGCGTTCGGCAGCGGGTGCTCGCCCTCGTCCGTCGGAGCCGCGTCCGGCGACGCCGAGGGGACCTCCTTCGCGGGCTCGCCCCGCGTCGTGGACGCGGGCGTGTCGGTCCCGTCGATGACGCTCACCGAGCATCCGCTCAGCAGGGCGACGAGCACGGCGGCCGTGGCGAGGGCGGGGAGGGGACGGATCATGGTGCGCTTCTCCTGAACGGTCATCACAGGCTCGCCGGGATGAAGATCTCGACGCGGCGGTTCAGCTGGCGTCCGGCGGGGTTGTCCTTGCCGTCGATCTCGTTCGCGGCCACCGGACGGGACTCGCCGTAGCCCTCGGCGGTGAGGTTGGTGGTCACGCCGGCCTTCTTGAGCGCGGCCACGACGGCGGCCGCGCGCTTCTCGGAGAGCGTCTGATTGTAGTCGTCGGAGCCCTTGGCGTCGGTGTGGCCGGACACGACCGCGTTCGCGACCTTGTACTCGGTCAGGGCCGCAGCGACCGTCTTCAGAGTCGCCGCCGCGTCGGGGCGGATGCCGAACTTGTCGAAGTCGAACAGCACGCCCGC
>NZ_MKRT01000023.1:93819-106822 GCF_001897945.1 Microbacterium sp. 69-10 | reverse complement strand
CGGGAACACGCCCAGCTTGGCGACCGGTGCGATCGGCTCGACCTTGATGTCCTTGCCGTTGAGCTTGCCCGTGCCGTCTCCGTAGTTCTGGATGCTCAGGCCCGGGGCCGCGTAGTTGCCGGAGCCGTCGCCGTAGTTCTGGATCGTGACGCCCCCTCCGGTGAAGCTGCCCGAGCCGTCTCCGTGGTTCTGGATGGTGCCGTCGGGGCCCGTGTAGTTGCCGGAGCCGTCCCCGTAGATCTGCACGGTCATCGTGCTGTCGGAGTAGTTGCCCGAGCCGTCGCCGTAGTTCTGGATGGTGATGCCGTTCCCGGAGTAGTTGCCCGAGCCGTCGCCGTAGTTCTGCACGGTGATGCCGTTCAGCGTGAAGTTCCCTGAGCCGTCGCCGTAGTTCTGGATGCTGCCGTCGGAGCCGGTGTAGTTGCCGGAGCCGTCGCCGTACAGGTACGCGCTGCCGTTGCCTGCGATCACCTCGCCGCCGGCATCGCAGTGCGCGGGGGAGACCGTGACCCCGGGGATCTTCGCGAAGTCGTCCTTGATGTCGATCGTGAACCCGGATGCCGATGCGGTGTCGAGCAGCGAGAGATCCGGCAGCCGGAACAGCGGCACGGGCGGGAAGTCGCCGACGTCGTACCCGGGGACGACGGGCAGCTTCGAGGCGGCGGCTGCCGATGCCGCGGGCTCGGGCTTCTGGGATGCCGGCGCGGGCGAGGCCACGCCGACCGAGCAGCCGGCCAGGGCGATGACGGCCGAGGCGGTGCCGAGGAGCGCGAGGAGGGCTCGTGCGGAAGTGTTCATGGTTCGAGAGTATCGAGCGTCCGTCGCACGCCCGTCGCGGCCTTGTCGCAGATCAGCGACAATTCTCCGACGGCTCGAGATGGCCCTCCTCCGCATGCTCGGACAGCCCTGTTCAGCCGAGCCGGGCCTGCAGCGTGCGCGCGACCTCGAGCACGGCATCCGCCGGCGTCACTGAGCGCTCGCCCTCCCAGGTCACGGCCACCGCGGCGGCGGGCCAGCCCGCATGGTCGCGCACCACGGCGGCGACCGATCGGAAGCCCGGCGTCACCTCGCCGTCCTCGGTGGCGACGCCGGCTGCGCGCACCTCGCGGAGCACCTCCCGGAGTTCGGCCGGGCGCGAGGGTCCCTGCCCGGTGCGATCGGTGAAGGACGCTGTGTTCGGGTACAGCGCGCGCACCTGCGACGCGGGGAGCGCCGCGAGCATGGCCCGCCCGGTGGCCGTGAGGTGCGCGGGAAGGCGAACGCCGACATCCGTCACCAGCGCGGGCCGCCGCGCAGCGCGCTCCTCCACGATGTACAGCACGTCGCGTCCGCTCATCACGGCCAGGTGCGCGCTCTCCCCGATGCGGTCGGCGAGAGCGGCGATCAGCGGGCGTCCGAGCCGGGCCAGCGGCTCCTGGCGGGCGTAGCCGCCGGCGAGCTCGAAGGCGCTGGTGCCGAGGCCCCAGCGCCGCTCCTGCGAGAGGTGCACGACGAAGCCGTGCGCCTCGAGCGTGGCGAGGAGGTGGTAGACCGTGGAGCGCGGGATGCCCAGGTCGCGGCCCAGTGCGGATGCCGCGATCGGCGCGGGCCGGCGGGCCAGATGCCGCAGGATCCGCAGCGTCTGATCGGCCGCGGGCACCTGCGGGCGCGCATCGGAGGCATCCGGAGCCAGTTCGTCTGGGATCACAGACACAGTCTGCCACGGAGCGCTCCCGCGCGGGCATCCGACGGTGTGGAATCAGATCATGCAGCACTCCTCCACCGTGATCGTCGGCGCAGCCCCTCTGTCGCCCGCCGACGTCGTCGCCGTCGCCCGCCACTTCGCGAAAGTCGAGATCGCCGACGTCGCCCGCGAGCGCGTCGCCGCCGGCCGCGCCGTCATCGACGGCATGGCCGCCGACCCGCACCCGCACTACGGCGTCTCCACCGGCTTCGGCGCCCTCGCCACCACCTTCATCGCCCCCGAGCGCCGCCGCCAGCTGCAGCTCAGCCTGATCCGCTCGCACGCCGCGGGCACCGGCCCCGAGGTCGAGACCGAGGTCGTGCGCGCCCTGCAGCTCCTCCGCCTGCAGACCCTGGCCTCCGGCCACACCGGCGTGCGTCCCGTCGTCGTCGACACCTACGCCGCCATGCTCAACTCCCGCATCACCCCGGTCGTGCGCGAGTACGGCTCGCTCGGCTGCTCCGGCGACCTGGCGCCGCTGTCGCACGTCGCACTCGCCTCAATGGGAGAGGGGGACGTGCGCAACGCCGACGGCGAGCTGGTCCCGGCGTCCGAAGCGCTCGCCGCCGCCGGCGTCGAACCGCTCGCGCTCGTGGAGAAGGAGGGCCTCGCCCTCGTCAACGGCACCGACGGCATGCTCGGGATGCTCGTGCTCGCCCTGCACGACCTCGAGCAGCTCACGACCACCGCCGACCTCGCCGCCGCCATGTCGATCGAATCGCAGCTCGGCACGGACGCCGTGTTCGCCGCCGACCTGATGGCGCTGCGCCCGCAGGTGGGCCAGGCGACCTCCGCCGCGAACCTCCGCGCCTTCCTCGCCGAGTCGCCGATCGTGCACAGCCACAAGGGTCCCGAGGACGGCCGCGTGCAGGACGCGTACTCGCTGCGCTGCTCGCCGCAGGTTCACGGCACCGCCCGCGACACCATGGGCCACGCCACCATGATCGCCGAGCGCGAGCTGGCGTCCGTCGTCGACAACCCGATCGTGGTGTCGGAAGGACGCCTCGAGTCGAACGGCAACTTCCACGGCGCCCCTGTCGCCGCCGTGCTCGACTTCCTCGCGATCTCGGTCGCGGACCTGGCCTCGATCTCCGAGCGCCGCACCGACCGCGCGCTGGACCCCGCCCGCAACCGCGACCTGCCGCCATTCCTCGCGCACGAGGTGGGCGTCGACTCCGGCCTGATGATCGCGCAGTACGCGGCGGCCGGCATCGTCTCCGAGCTCAAGCGCCTCGCGGCACCGGCATCCGTCGACTCCATCCCGTCGTCGGCCATGCAGGAGGACCACGTCTCGATGGGCTGGGCGGCAGCCCGCAAGCTGCGCCGCGCCATCGACGGCCTCACCCGCGTGCTGGCCATCGAGATCCTCACCGGCGCCCGCGCGCTCGACCTGCGCGCGCCGCTGGTCGCCGGCCCCGCCACGGGTGCCGTGCGCGACCTGGTCCGCACCGTCGCCGACGGCCCCGGACCCGACCATTTCCTCTCACCCGACATGGAGGCCGTCACCGAGCTCGTGCGCTCGGGCGCCGTCCTCCGCACTGCGAAGGAGCACGCTGATGTCTGAACCCACCCTCCACGACCCCACCCGCAGCATCCGCGCTGCGCGCGGCAACCAGCGCACCGCCAAGAGCTGGGGTGCCGAGGCCGCCAAGCGGATGCTGATGAACAACCTCGACGCCGAGGTCGCCGAGCACCCCGAGGACCTCGTCGTCTACGGTGGCACCGGTCGCGCGGCACGCAGCTGGGAGGCGTACGACGCGATCGTGCGGACCCTCGACGAGCTCGCGCCCGACGAGACCCTGCTCGTGCAGTCCGGCAAGCCCGTCGGCGTGTTCCGCACCCACGAGTGGGCGCCGCGCGTGCTGATCGCCAACTCCAACCTCGTTGGCGACTGGGCCACCTGGCCCGAGTTCCGCAAGCTCGAGGCCGAGGGCCTGATGATGTACGGCCAGATGACGGCCGGTTCGTGGATCTACATCGGCACCCAGGGCATCCTGCAGGGCACTTACGAGACCTTCGCCGCGGTCGCCCGCTCGCTCGGCAAGGAGTCGCTGAAGGGCACGCTGTCGCTCACCGGAGGCGCGGGCGGCATGGGCGGCGCGCAGCCGCTGGCCGTCACGCTCAACGAGGGCGCTGTGCTGATCGTCGACGTCGACGAGTCGCGCCTGTCGCGCCGCGTCGAGCACGGCTACCTCGACGTCTACTACACCGATCTCGACGAGGCCGTGGCCCGTGCGGTCGCCGCCAAGGAGGCGGGCGAGGCCCTCTCCGTCGGCATCGTGGGCAACGCCGCCGAGGTGTTCCCCGAGCTGTTCCGCCGTCAGCAGGCCGGTGAGATCGCGATCGACATCGTGACTGACCAGACCAGCGCGCACGACCCGCTCGCGTACCTGCCCGTCGGCATCGCGTTCGAGGACTGGAAGGCCGAGGCCGAGCGCGACCCCGAGGAGTTCACCCGACGCTCGCGCGAGGCGATGGCCGCGCACGTCGCCGCCATGGTCGCGTTCCAGGACGCCGGCGCCGCCGTGTTCGACTACGGCAACTCCATCCGCGCCGAGGCCAAGCTCGGCGGCTTCGACCGGGCGTTCGAGTTCCCCGGTTTCGTGCCGGCGTACATCCGCCCGCAGTTCGAAGAGGGCCGCGGCCCGTTCCGCTGGGCCGCTCTCTCCGGTGACCCGGAGGACATCTACAAGACCGACCGTGCCATCGCGGAGCTGTTCCCCGAGGACAAGGCCCTGCACCGCTGGCTGGAGAAGGCCGGCGAGAAGGTGCACTTCGAGGGTCTGCCCGCACGCATCTGCTGGCTGGGCTACAAGGAGCGCCACCTGGCCGGCCTGAAGTTCAACGAGATGGTCGCCTCCGGCGAGCTGTCCGCCCCGATCGTGATCGGCCGTGACCACCTGGACTCCGGTTCTGTCGCCAGCCCGTACCGCGAGACCGAGGCCATGAAGGACGGCTCCGACGCGATCGCCGACTGGCCGCTGCTGAACGCCCTGCTGAACACCTCCTCGGGCGCCAGCTGGGTGTCGCTGCACCACGGCGGCGGCGTCGGCATCGGCCGCTCGATCCACGCCGGCCAGGTCACCGTCGCCGACGGCTCCGAGCTCGCAGCCGAGAAGCTCGAGCGCGTGCTGACCAACGACCCCGGCACCGGCGTGATGCGTCATGTGGACGCGGGCTACGAGCACGCCCGCGACGTGGCCCGCGAGCGCGGCCTCAAGGTGCCGATGCTGTGAGCACCACGCTCATTACGAACATCGGGGAGCTGACGACCAACGTCAGCTCCCCGCTGGACGGCGCTGTCCCGATAGGCGGAGCCCGACCCGATTCGCGGACTGTTTCGGGGGATTCGTCCGCGAGTCGGGACAGTATCAGCAGATCGGGGCATCCGGGCGATCGCTTCGGCACGCTCACGGACGCGGCCGTCCTCATCGAGGGCGACCGCATCGCGTGGGTCGGCCCGGCATCCGAGGTCCCCGCGGTTCCCGGCGGCTACCTCGAAGTGGACGCCGAGGGCCGTGCGGTCATCCCCGGCTTCGTCGACAGCCACAGCCACATCGTGTTCGGCGGCGACCGGGCGACCGAGTTCGAGGCTCGCATGGCCGGCGAGAGGTACGCGGCCGGCGGCATCCGCTCCACCGTCGCCGCGACCCGCGGCGCGTCCGACGACGAGCTGCGCGCGCGGCTGCGCGGCTTCCTCGACGAGATGCTCACGCAGGGCACCACCACCGTCGAGATCAAGAGCGGCTACGGGCTGGACGTCGAGACCGAGGCGCGCCTGGTGCGCCTGGCCGCCGAGGTCACGCCCGAGGTCACCTTCCTCGGTGCCCACGTCGTGCCGGCGGAGTACGCCGACCGCGGCGACGAGTACGTCGATCTGGTGATCGGCGAGATGCTGGACGCCTGCGCCCCGCACTCCAGGTGGATCGACGTGTTCTGCGAGACAGGGGCGTTCACGGTGCCGCAGTCCCGGCGGGTGCTCGAGGCGGGCATCGCCCGCGGCCTGAAGCCGCGCGTGCACGCCAGCCAGCTCGGCCCCGGTGAGGGCGTGCAGCTGGCCATCGAGCTGGGTGCGGCATCCGTCGACCACGGCACGTACCTCTCCGACGAGGACGTGGCCGCGCTCGCCGCATCCGACACGGTGCTCACTGCGCTGCCCGGGGTGGAGTTCTCCACCCGGCATCCGTTCCCGGACGCGCGCCGGCTGATCGATGCGGGAGTGACCGTCGCGATCGCCTGCGACACGAACCCCGGATCGAGCTTCACGTCCTCCATGCCGTTCTGCATCGCGCTCGCGGTGCGGGAGATGGGCATGACGACCGCCGAGGCCGTCTGGGCGGCCACCGCCGGAGGCGCCGCGGCGCTGCAGCGGGATGACATCGGCGTGATCGCGCCGGGCAGGCGCGCCGATCTGGTGATGCTCGACGCGCCCACGCGCGTGCACCTGGCCTACCGTCCCGGTGTGCCGCTGGTGAAGAAGGTCTGGAAGGACGGCGTCGCGGTCCGCTGACGCCAGGAGAGGACGAACATGGCACTTCCGCACGACGAGCTCTGGCCGCGCGCCGGATCCTGGCCCGCGCCGGTCGCGGGGGAGAAGACGGATGCCGTGCTGCTGGGCGTCCCGACCTGGCGCACGTCGATCTCGAGCACGGGCGCTCACGCGACGCCGGCCGCGATCCGCGAGGCCCTGCCGCGGTACAGTGCGACGCTGATGGGCACCCCCGCCGTGGACCTGAACGATGCGCTGCGGATCGCGGATGCCGGTGACGTGCACGAGCCCGACGGCGACGAGGGCGTGCAGCGCGCGGTCGACCGCGTGCGGGAGCTGGCCGCGGACTCGCGTCTGGTCATCGCGCTCGGCGGCGACAACTCGCTGACCTACCCCGTCGCGCGTGGCGCCGGGGCCGACGGTCTCATCACGATCGACGCGCACTACGACCTGCGCGACGGCGTCTCCAACGGCTCGCCGGTGCGCCGGCTGGTGCAGGATGCCCCGGAGGGCGAGCGCATCGACCCGAAGCGGATCGTGCAGATCGGCATCGCCGACTTCGCGAACTCCGCGGCCTACGCGCAGCGCGCGGCCGAGTGGGGCATCCGGGTGATCACTCTCGACGAGGTGCGCCGTCGCGGCATCGCCGACGTGGTCGCGGAGGCGCTGGAGGTCGCCGGAGCGGGCTCCCGCATCCACCTGGACATCGACGTCGACGCAGTCGATCGCGCGGCCGTCCCGGGCTGCCCGGCGAGTGTTCCCGGCGGCTTCGCCGCGTGGGAGCTGCGGGCCCTGGTCCGCGGCATCGCGGCCGACGAGCGCGTCGTCAGCGCCGACCTCGCCGAGGTCGACGCGACGGCGGATGCCGAGGACGGCCGCACCGTGCGCCTCGCGGCCTTGTGCGTGCTGGAGCTTCTGGCGGGCCTCGCAGCCCGCTGAGCGCGCAGGAGGGCTTCTGCTCCACCGAAGGCTCCAGCAGAAGGGTTCTGCTCCAGCGCGAGACGGACGTCATGAGGGCTGTCTCGTGCTGGGGAGAAGCTCTTCGGCGCTCCGGCGCCGTACCGGATCCGCACGAGTAACGTGGAGGCATGGCTCGGATCATCGTGTTCGGCGGCCACGGCAAGGTCGCACTGCTGCTCGCTCCGGTGCTCGTCGCTCGCGGCGACGAGGTCACCGCCGTCATCCGCGATCCCGCGCAGGCCGATGACGTGCGTGCCGCCGGAGCCGTGCCCGCGGTGTTCGACATGGAGCGGGAGGACCGGGCGGCGTTCGCGGCGCTGATCGCCGGGCACGACGCCGTCGTCTGGTCGGCCGGCGCGGGCGGCGGGGACCCGGCGCGGACGCACGCCGTCGACTTCGAGGCCGCCGTGCGGTCTATGGACGCGGCGAGGGACGCCGGCCTGGGCCGCTACGTGATGGTGTCCTACTTCGGATCCTCGCCCGAGCACGGCATCCCGGCATCCGATCCGTTCCACGCCTACGCCGAGGCGAAGGCGGCAGCCGACGAGTACCTGCGGGCGACCGGCCTGGACTGGACCGTGCTGGCGCCCAGCCGCCTGACGCTAAGCGAGGCCACCGGCCGCATCGACGTGACCGCCGATGTCTCGGGCGAGGTGAGCCGCGCGGACGTCGCTCTCGTGGTCGCGGAGACGCTGCGGCAGCCCGCGACCATCCGCCGGACCATCCGGTTCAACGACGGCGACCGGCCGATCGCCGAGGCCCTGGCGGGCTGAGGCCCCGGCTCCCGCCGACGGCGTCAGCCCAGTCCCAGGGGGACTGGGATCACGGCATGCGCGACGGCGAAGATCGCGAGCCCGGCGAGCGCTCCCACCACCGTGCCGTTCAGCCGGATGTACTGCAGATCGCGTCCCACCATCAGCTCGATCTTCTCGGTGGTCTCCGCGGCATCCCACTTCTCGACGGTGTCGGTGATGATCGACGCGATGTCGTGCCGGTAGCGGTCGACCAGGAACACCGCGGCGTCGGTGACCCAGCCGTCGACGCGAGCCTGCAGGGCAGGCTCAGTGGCCAGGCGCCGACCGATCTCGGCGACGGCGGATGCCGCGCGGCGGCGCAGCCCGCTCTCCGGGTCGGCGAGGGCGGTGAGCAGGCCGTTCTTGGCGGTGTCCCAGGCCTGCGCCGCGAGTGCGATCACCCGCGGGCTGTCGAACACCGCGGCCTTGGCGCCCTCGAAGCGGTCCCGCATGGCGGGGTCGTGCTGCAGGCGGTCGGCCAGGCGAGCCAGGTAGCCGTCGAGCGCCTGACGGGCCGGATGCTGCGGGTCGGCCTGCACGGCCTCCACGAAGCGGACGGCCTCGTGGTAGACGGTCTCGTCGACGAAGCGGTGCGCGAGCTTCGGGACCCAGCCCGGGAGCCGTCGGGAGACGAGGCCCTGGAAGGTGTGCGCGTTGGCGTGCAGCCAGGTCGAGATGCTGTCCACGGCCAGGTCGACCGCGCCGCGATGCGCATCCGCCTCGACGATGCGCTCCAGCCAGCCGCCCGCGGACGGCGCCCAGTCCGGCTCGATCAGGTGCTCGCGCGCGAGATCGGCGATGAGGCCCTGCACGTCGTCGTCGCTCAGCGCGCGGAGCACGGCGGATGCCGCGGTCGAGCCCTCTGCGGCGACCCGCTCCGCGTGACCCGGGTCCTGCAGCCATTCGCCGAGGCGCTTCGACAGCGCGGTGCGGGAGAGCTTGTCGCGCACGATCTCGCCGGAGAGGAAGTTGGTCTCGACGAACTCGCCCAGCGAGCGGCCGATCTCATCCTTGCGGTTCGGGATGATCGCGGTGTGCGGGATGGGTAGTCCCAGCGGGTGCCGGAACAGCGCCGTGACGGCGAACCAGTCCGCGAGCGCGCCGACCATGCCGCCCTCGGCGGCCGCGCGCGCGTAGGCCAGCCACGGATACCGGTGCTCCAGGGCGAACGCGATCACGAAGACCACGGCCATGAAGATCAGTGCGCCCAGGGCCACCGCCTTCATCCGGCGCAGGCCCCGCAGCCGCTCCTGATCGGCGGGGGACAGCAGCGCCATCGGGGTTCGCGACATGTGGACATCCTTTCACGGGCGAGGCCCGCGTAGACTGTGTAGTACCGTTACTACTTCTCCGGCGGAGGTGCACGATGTTCACCATGAGCGCACGGGAGTTCAATCAATCGGTCGCGAAAGCGCAGCGCATCGCCGATGACGAACCAGTGCTGGTCACGCGGCACGGCGAGCCGGCGTATGTGCTGTTGAGCATTGCGGAGTACGAGAGGCTGCGACCAGCGACCTCATCGGACGGCGGGGATGCTCCGTACAGTCTGCTGAAGCTGCTTTCGCCGCCCGAGGGCGTCGAGTTCGACGATGACGATGATTTCGACGAGATCCTCCGGGACATCCGCAAGAACACCCCCGACCGACCGCCCTTCGAGTTCGACTGATGTATCTCCTGGACACGAACGTCATCTCCGAACTGCGCCGTGCGGGGCGCGCAGATCCGCACGCGCTGACGTGGCTGGATGCGCTGGGGCCAGACGATTGGTGGGTCAGCGTGGTCACTGACTATGAGCTCGAGCTCGGGCTCGTCGGCAAGCGTCACAAGGATCCGCGCCAGGCGTCTTTCCTCGACGCATGGCTGAAGAAGATCCGCAGGACGTACGAGCCACGGATGCTTCCCGTGACCCATGAGATCGGCCGAATCTGCGCATCGATCCAGGTGCCGGATCGTCGGCAGCTGACGGATGCCCTGATCGCCGCTACCGCGCTGCACCACGACCTCACGCTCGTCACGCGCAACGTGAAGGACTTCGAGGTCCCGGGGCTGAGGGTGTTCAACCCGTTCTCGGAGGGTTGAAGGGCCGGTTCGCGGTTCTTCCAGTCTGGTGACTCTCCCTGCACAATTGTGGGCGGGCGTGGGTTATCCACACATTGAAAATCAGATCTGACCTGGAGCTGCAATGTCGGTGGCCCCCTGTTGAATGGATGCATGACATCGCTCCCGCAAGTGCTCCAGAGCATCGCTCGGCAGCTTGCCGAGACGCGTGCGGGAGCGATGCACGCCTCAGGCGTCGCGGAGCTGGACTCCGCCGAGCAGATCGGCGTGCTCCGCAGCGTCGGGCAGCTCCAGCGGCTGCTGGACGGCATCGTCGTCGACGTGGTGGACGAGACCGAATCCGAGGATGCGAAACGCGAGCGAGCGGACCGGATCACGGCACGTGCCGGATGCCGGAACACGTCCGAGCTGCTGCAGCGCGTCATGCTGATCGACGGGGCCACCGCCCGTCGCTATTCGACCGCGGCTGACGCCGTGCATGAAGACATCGCGATCGTCTCGGGTGAGCGGCTGCCGGGGGATTTCCCCGAACTGTCTGCTGCGTTTCGCTCCGGCGAAATGTCGCTGGCCGGATTCCTCGCCTGCACCGGTCCGCTGCGGCAGGCGCAACCGCGGATCATGCCGGAGGACTTCGTCGCGGCGGATGCCGTACTGGCACGAGCAGGGTCAGGGCGAGATCTCTCAGCCTCCGACGCTGATGCCTGCGAAGGGGACCGAGCGCTGCGCCCCACGGTCACGGAGCTGTCAGCGTTGGCCGCGCATGTGCTGCAGCGGATCGATCCCGACGGGGCCCGTCCCGCCGATGACGCAGGTGAGCGCAGACGGAGCTTCGCGCTCGGGAGGCTGCGTGATGGCGCGGTGCCGGTGCGTGGTGATCTGCTGCCCGAGGTCGCGGCGATGCTGCAGCGGCTGATGGATGCCTACAGCAATCCACGTGTGCAATTCGCGCCCTCGCCCGACGACGGGCGGCTGGATCTCGGCGACGAGCCGGACGTCAACGTGCCGCCACTGGCTGCGGCCGACCTGCGCACACCCACGCAGAAGCGCCACGACGTGTTCGCAGCCATCGTCGGCTCGGTCGCTGCGGCGGAAGCCGCGCCGCAGCTGGGCGGGGCCTCTCCGACGTTGGTGGTGTCGGTGGATGCTGCAGATCTCGCATCCGGTGCCGGCCGGACGCACTTCCCAGGCGCGGAGTGGGACGCGCCGCTGAGTGTCGCCATGCACGCAGCCTGCGCGGGAAACGTACAGCGGGTGCTGTTCGACGACGCCGGGGCCATCATCGGCATCAGCACCAGCGGGCGCATCTTCACGCCGCACCAGCGCAAGGCGATCCTGCTGCGCGACGGCGGATGCCTGATCCCGGGCTGCGACGTGCGCGGAGACTGGTGCGAGATCCATCACGTGCAGGAGTGGGCGAAAGGCGGGCCGACGCATACGAGCAACGGCGTCGCGCTGTGTTGGCATCACCACCGGACTCTCGACACCTCGGGCTGGCAGATCAGGATGCGTGACGGCACCGCCGAGATCCGCGGACCGGCGTGGTGGGACCCGTATTGTCGCTGGCGATCGCCGGGGGACGGGTATCGCGCGGTCGATCGGGCGCTGGCGGGGCTGCGTGGCCGGAGTCGCTGAGGGCGCGAGGCATACAGGGAGAGACGGGGTTCACGTCTCGAAGTGGGACGGCCCCGCGGATTGAGCAGCGAAGGCGGCGCGCTCGTCGTTCTTCGCGGCCACCAGCTTCGTTTCGAGTTCCGCGACTGTGGTCCTGGCAGCCTCGACGCGTACTCGTTGTGCGCGCACGCCTGCGGAGGTGTCGGCGGTGCGGAACTGTGCGTCGACCGCAGCGCTCAGTTCCGCTTGTGCGGCTTGCAGTTCGGTCTTGAGATCTGCGACGCGTGCACGTGCTGCCAGCCAGGATGCCGACAGCTCGTGCCAGCGGGTGACTGCTGCCGCGCGTCGCGTTTCTCGCGCGGCGAGCCAGAGTGAGTGCGGCTGGGCCTCGAGCACGTGGTCCCGGTAGTGGATGAACGCGCTGCGGCGGTCGTGATCCTCCGTGGAGATTCGCGCTGCCATGTCCGCGAGCTGCTGCCACGAGTCGCGCACGGCGTCGGCTCCCTCCATGGTAAGCGGACGGCGGGCATGGTCGGTCGTCCAACCCAGAAGATATCCCGTGCCTTGGGGGTACGACTTGACGGAGCGAAGCTCCTCCTCCCGAGATGGGAGCGAAGAATCGGCGGACACCAGACCAAGTGCCACGCTGCCCTCAGCTTTCTGAGCCCCGCGCCACTTGCCCGAGGCCGGATCGAACGCTCGCGTCGCGTCGCGGAGCGAGACACCGGGGTAGATGCCATCGATCCATCTGCCCTCCGCGGTGTCGACCGGCACGCAGCCGACGCCGTCGAACTCCGAGAACGGGGCGCTCGCGTTGATGTCGCATACGACGACAGATTCGCGCGAACCGCGGAGGAGGAGGGCGGGCACTTCACGCACGTAGAAGACGCTTCCCTGCTTTCGTAAAGACTCGGCCCCGAACCTCGCGCCGTAGATGTCCCTGTAGAGACGTGCCTCCCGAAACCAGTTCTGCACCCATGTGCTGTGCCAGGCGTTCCTGCCACGATAGAGGAACGCGATGACACCGACCTCGATGTCAAGCAGAAGATCATCGTCGTACTCTTCTTCGCGCGCCGGCCAGCGCAGCTCCG
This sequence comes from Microbacterium sp. 69-10, assembly GCF_001897945.1. Taxonomy (GTDB): domain Bacteria; phylum Actinomycetota; class Actinomycetes; order Actinomycetales; family Microbacteriaceae; genus Microbacterium. Next base: position 94,096 of record NZ_MKRT01000023.1, on the reverse strand, counting down.
GAATCTTCACGGGCGAGTCCTGGCTACTTCCGCGTGTCCGGGGTCAGTCAACGTCGTACACCTTCATGACCTCGTCGCCGTAGTCGTTGATGACCTTGATGGCGATCTTGCCGGTGGTGGGGCGCTCGAATGGCATCGACGTCGTGCGGTAGAGCTGCTCCCACGCGTCCGCGTTGATATCCGCCTTGAGTGCGACCTTGAGCTTCTTCATCGGGTCGTTGCCACCGGTGAAGTAGCAGTGCCGTACGAAGAACGACTCCTCGTTGTAGTTCGTGTC
>NZ_MKRT01000023.1:93194-93778 GCF_001897945.1 Microbacterium sp. 69-10 | reverse complement strand
GAAGAGCTCCGCCTCAATGCGGTCGGAGCCGTCGGATGCCGGTCGGATCTGGACGTCGGGCTCGCCGAAGACCGTGAAGAGGTTGCCAGCGCCGGTTTTCTTCAGCGCATCGCCCATCAGGAGCTCGGCGTTCATCCGGACGAACAGCACCTTAAGCCGACCGAGCTTGCGCTCGCCGGACACGCTCGCGAATCCATCGTCGTTACTGTCGATGTCCACCTCGTCGACCTCTGTGACTTCGGTGACGTTCGGCTCGAACGAGAACCCGAGCACGCAGAGCAGATCGACATCCTTGTCGGCGAGGGCTTCCTTGGCGGCGTCCCTCACGAAGCGCGGACTGACAGTGCCGTACTCAGGGCCGATCGCGATGGCGATCTTGCCCAGGGTCCCCTCCCGGGCCGCTGAGGTGCTCGAAGCGTCATCCGCACCCGCCGCGGCACGCTCGCCGATTGCCTGCACGTGGGTGCCGGCGTGCTCGTCGAGCATCGTGAACTCGATGCGCTCCTGGCGTCGGCCGTTCTGGATGCCTGCGCTGCGCAGGTTTCCGAGGATCGTCTGCGTGTAGTCGGCGCCCATCGCATCGG
>NZ_MKRT01000023.1:81084-93185 GCF_001897945.1 Microbacterium sp. 69-10 | reverse complement strand
TCGCTGCGCGACGCCTCGCCCTGCTGATCGAGCGTGCGGTACGGAGACAGGCTCTCGACCGTGAACGGACCGGTGACGCGGACGCGTTTCTTGTCTTCGAACGGCTTGTCGTAGAGCAGCTCGAAGTCGGCGTGCTTCTTGATGGCCGCGTCGATCTCGTCGCGAGTCATGCCCTCGCGGATGTCGGGATTGTTCGCGATCGACTTCAGCGTGATGTGCTGCACTCGCTCGTAGACGAACCCCTGCCGGATGTCGCACTTCGTCTGCGCGGGCGGCATGAGCTTGCCCGACGCCTGTGCCTCCTTCGCCCGGCCCTCGTCGGAGTCTGCGAGCAGGTAGTACGGGAATCGTCCGCCCATCAGTCGTTGCCGGGCGAGAGCCAGCGCGACGCGTGAGGTGTCCATCGTGATCCAGCGCCGGCCCCACTGCTCGGCGACATACGCCGTTGTCCCGGAGCCGCAGGTCGGGTCGAGCACGAGGTCGCCGGGGTCCGTGGTCATGAGCATGCAGCGTTCAATGACATCTGGTTGAGTCTGAACAACGTAGATCGCCGCCTCAGACTTTCCTGCTGTGCCTTCGAAGAGGTTCGTCAGCGGCACCTGCGGATTGTCGCTGTGGAATCGGACGAACCAAGGCGGGCCACCGCGAGCTTCGAGTCGATTCGCCCAATCAAGCCTTTGCAATCCGTCTAGGCCCGTCTTCCAGTGATTCGACGCGCCGGGGTGATAGCTCTTGCCGCGCCAAGTAAACTCCTGCGGGCTCTTTGTGGCGCCGGCTGAGTTCAGTTTGGACAACGCATAGATCTGCGCCCCATCCGGAAGATTGCGTGGGTCCGACTTCTCCGAGGGCAATGTCGGACGACGGACCCCGTCGAGCTCGATCCCCCATGAGCCGCCCGGAGTGTTCTTGAACCAGTCTTTGGCGTCGCGCTGTAGCCACAGCTGCCGGTATTTCAGACTTCCGAGGCTTCTCGCGTACCAGAGGATATAGAAGAATGCGTCATCAAGGGTGGCACTGGGTGTGGCTGTCTTCCGCACTGAGATTTGACTGACGAAATTCTCCGGACCGCATACCTCATCAAGTAGTCCACGAACGAGGTGCACGTTCTCATCACCGATCTGCACGAACACCGATCCCGATTCGGTCAGTAGATCCCGCGCGACGACCAGCCGATCCCGCAGGTACGACAGGTAGGTGTGGATGCCGTCCTTCCAGGTGTCGCGGAACGCCTTGATCTGCTCGGCCTCGCGGGCAGCGTCCTTGCCGTCTTTGACGTCGCGTTTGCTCGCGGACACCTGCCAGTTGGAGTTGAACTTGATCCCGTACGGCGGGTCGATGTAGATCATCTGCACCTTGCCGCGCAGGCTCTCGCGCTCGGCGAGGGAGCCCATGGCCTGTAGGGAGTCGCCGAGGATCATCCGGTTCGACCACGTTGCAGCGTGCTGGTAGTACTCGATCTGCTGCAGCTCATCGAGCTCACCGTCGAACAGATCGAACAGAGTGGCCTCGGGCTGCGGCTCGCCTTGAGCGGCGGTCGTGCGCAGGTTCTCCACGAGCACCCGCGGATCGATCTTCTCCTGGATATACAGCGGAGGAGCCTCGATGACCAGATCATCGTCGTCCTGCTGATCCTTGCCGCGCCAGACCAGCTGAGGATCGAGCGCCTCGTTGCGCGAAGCGCGCTCCGCCGCGACTCCCGCGAAACGGGCGTACACGATGGGCTCACGCTCCAGAGTCTCCGGATCCACCCAGCGGTCCGCACCATCCGCGGTCGGGATGTTCGGACGTGATGCTTCGTCGTGCTTGTACACCTCGACGGGCGTTGGCCCTGAAGCTGCCGGCTTACGCGCCATGGTCGTCCTCCGTGAATCGCACATGCCGCGTCGGGCGTGTTGAACGGGCAGGGGAGAAGCTCAGATTCTCGGGATCGCCGATGATCGCGGCATCCGCGTACAGGTTGTTGACGGCCTCGCGCAACGTACCCTGCAGGCCGATCATCGTGTCGACCTCGAGGTAACCCCAGCGACCGAAGCCGCCATGGTTGTTCACCGCGACGCACCAGACGTTGCGCGCGGTCTCGGCTTTCACCGCGCGAAGTCGCTGGTTCTTCTGGCCGCCGGAGACCTCGACGATGAGAGTCCTCTCCAAGGCATCCGGGTCATCGGGGTCGGGCGTGAGCTTGATCAGGAAGTCGGGAACGTACCGATGGGTGATGCCCTCGTGCACGTACGGGATGTCGAACGCGAGTCGGTCGTTCTTCGCGTACGACGCCACGACGCCCTCATTGGCGAGCATCTCGCACTCGTACGCGAGCAGGTTCTCCCACGTGTTGCCGTCTCGCCCGTCGAGCGTCACGTGGCTGATCTCGCTCATCCTCGTCTCGTATACCCGCTTACGGGTCACGAAGCGCACGTCGCCGGTGTCACCGACAGGAGCCGAACGGTCGAAGATCGGCTGCACTAGTTCGCGCCGGTTGTTGCCCTGCCAGAAGATGCAGCGGGAGAGAGCCTCCGCCGCGCGCCGCATCTCGCTCTCGCTGCGGGTCAGATGCCACGCCTCGAAGCCGGGTCCCAGTTCCAGCACCTCATCGATCCACGTACGCGCGAATCCGAGCAGCCGCGGGAACAGCCACGGCCGCGGGTTGGCACCGCCGTCTGCGAAGTGGTCGGTCAGCAGTCGCCTGGCCAGGCCGAACGCGACGCGTGCATTGCGCCGCCCCTCGGCATCCGTATTGAAGTCGTCGAAGTCGCTTTCGCCGATGATGCCCGCGCTCTCCGTCTTCGTGGGCACTTGGCTCTGGTCGACGCGGAACGGCTCGGCCCTACTGGTGTCGAGGAACAGCTCATCGTCGGGCATCTCGATGCGGTACCCGCTGAGCCGCGGGAATCGAATGCGCAGCTCTTCGCGGCCTTCCACGCTGCCGACCTCGATCGCGGGCGGCGCCGGCAACGGGTCCCTTCCGGCACGCTCGCCGGGGATGAACGCGAACGGGATGCCGTAGACGTTGGCGTACTCCGGCTCGAAGCGTCCCTGTTCGTTGAGTGCCCAGCTCCGTCGGCGAAGGCCGCGGCCGATCACTTGCTCGCACAGCAGTTGTGAGCCGAACGCGCGGATGCCGAGGATGTGGGTGACGGTGTTGGCGTCCCACCCCTCGGTGAGCATCCCGACGCTGACGACGCAGCGGATGTGCTCGCCGAGCATGCCGCGCTTGCCGACCGTGTTCATCACCTCACGCAGCAGATCCTGCTCGGTCAGCTGCTCGGCGTCCGCTCCAGGATGCTGTCGACGCCAGCTGTCCTTGAACCTCTCGATCTCGGGCGCAGCCGCGGCGAGGAAGTCTTTGGGCAGCGAGTTACCGGACTCCAACGCCACCGAATCGACCAGCAGAGTGCGCGGGCGGCTTCGCCATCCCGTTCCGCCCACGTTGTCAAACAACTCGAGATTGCCGTTGAGATGGTGCGTCTCGCCGTCGAGGTCGACCTGCCTGCCCGCGATCCACTCCGTCATCAGGCGCGAGACGAGCGTGTTCGGGCACACCAGGATCATCACGGGCGGTGGTTCGCCGTGATCGCGTAACGTCTGCTCCCAGCGTGCGTACTCACGCTCGTAGCTGCGGTACAGACTGCGCAGCGCAGCCTCCAGCTCTTCCGGGGGAGTCCAGTTGTCAGGCACGGACGACGCGCGCTTGGGCAGCTTGTCGCCGACATGCGTCCACAGAGTGCGGAAGGTGACCTCGTCGCCGATGGCGTCGTCATCGACGGGCAGGCGGGGTATCTTCACGATGCCCGACTCGATGGCATCCATCAGCGAGAAATCACTGACGGTCCACGGGAAGACGTACCCCTCGTTCCATCCCGACCCTCCGAGATAGAACGGCGTTGCCGAGACATCGAAGACCTGCTTCAGTCCGTAACCCTTAGCATTGCGGATCGCCTCGAGCCCTCGGAACCAGACCCGGGCGTCCTGGTTGCGATCGCTGTCATCCTTGCTGAGCTTGCCCGTCGTGATGGGGCGACTCTGATAGCAATGGTGGGCCTCGTCGTTCAGCACGACGATCTGCCCGGGGTTCTTGCCCAGGTCGCGCAGCACCCGGCTGACGATCTCGGCTGGTGATTCGACGTAGCGGTCGCCTTCGCCCGGCGCGAGCATCTCCCTCGTCGTCTTCGAAACGCCCTCGAACTCCTTGCGCAGACGCGGCAGGAACTGGTGGTAGTTGACGATCACCAACCGCGCCTCGTTCAGCCTCGGGCGGAGATCCGCCGGAACCAGCTCGCGCTGGTCGTAGTAGTTGTCCTCGTTCGCAGGCAGGAGCACTCGCAGGCGGTCGCGAATCGTGATGCCGGGGGCCACGAGCAGGAAGTTCTTCGCGAATCGCGTATCTCGCGGGGCGGCGAGCTTGTTCAGCGTCTGCCAGGCGATCAGCATGCCCATCAGCACGGTCTTGCCCGTACCAGTCGCCATCTTCAGTGCGACGCGAGGAAGCCCCGAGTTGTGCTCTGCGTTCGCTGCATCGATGCGCAGCCGCCAGTCGGTGTATCCCCGGCGGCCGGCCACCTCGGTGAGGAAGATCGCGGTCTCTGCGGCATCCCGCTGGCAGAACAGCGTGCGGTTCTCACGGTCGGCATCCGCCCAGTGCAGCAGCAGCTTGCGGGTGATCGGAGTCACACCGTCATATCCGCGCGTGCGCCACAGCTCCACGTCGCGACGTAGACCGTTGATCGTGTCGTTGACCTCACGGCGCTCACCGGTGAGGTCGAAGTCGATCTCGAGCTGCTGAGCGGGCGGGGATACCTTGCCGCGGCCCTTGCGCTGTTGCGGGATGGGGATGAACGACTCGCTGGGACGGCGCCCGGCACGCTTCTCGCCGGTGGGGCCGTTCGGGCCGATGACGAAGTGCTCGCCCGGGGGCTCGTACGGGCCGTTGAGGATCGGATTCAGCAGCGCTGACGCAACTGACTCCGACATGTTCTTCCTCCTGCACGCACCGGGACGCGGACATAACCACGCGGTTATAACCTAGCGGGAATAACGCTTCGTGTTCTCACGTGCGGGAACTACCAAGGATGAGTGTCCGAAACTCCTCAGGATCCGCGTGTCGTGCTCGGCAAGCGACTCGCCGACCTCCGGCTCAAGCACTTGCTGACGATCCGCGGGCTGGCGGCTGCGTGTGAGCTGGACGAGTCGAATCTGCGCGTGATCGAGAAGGGCGAGGGGAACCCGCGACTGGTCACAGTGCTTAAGGTCGCCGGCGTGCTGGAGGCGGATCTGGGCGAACTCTTCGAGGGGCTCAATCCGTACGGGCTCACTGGCAAGGATCGGCCTCAGCCGATCAGTGCTTTCGACGAGTCGTTCTGGCGACCCAAGGACAGGACGGCCTGAGAGAGGCGGCCCCTCGATCCCCAGGCCCCACTCCAGCCATCGCTTCGCGTCGCACTGAGCCTCCGGGGCGCGTGGGCCCGGCTCAGGGACTCAGGGGGACAAGCTCAGCGACCCAGGGCGGCTCGGCTCGGCGATCCAGCACCCGGGCTACTCTCTTAACGTGATCGACGACATCAAGAAGCGCGCACTGCACCGCACCAGCATCCTCGAGGGTCAGCTGCGCGGCATCGCGCGGATGATCGAGAACGAGGACTACTGCATGGACATCATCACGCAGTCGCGTGCCGTCCAGCGCTCACTGGAATCCCTCAACCGCCTGCTGCTCGAGAACCACCTCCGCACGCACGTGACGCACATGTTCGAGCAGGGCGGCGACGAGCGCGAGCAGGCCGTCGGCGAGCTGCTGAAGGCCTTCGACTTCGACCGCAAGTAGCGCAAATTCCGTTGCCGCAGAATGCCTTGGCAACGGATATCGTCGGGATTCTGCTTCTTTTCTTCGCTTTTCGCTGTGCCTCGACGAGGGACTGCGGTTGACTGACGGCTGTTCGAATCTCATCGTGGAGGTTTCATGGCCGATATCGCAGTGGCGGCGACCGCACCCGACGCAGGCACCGCGTCCGGTGGCGTGGAGATCGCCGGCGTCACCAAGCACTACGGCGAGTCGACCGCCGTCGACGACCTGTCCCTGAGCATCCGGCCCGGGGAGTTCCTCTCCCTGCTCGGTCCGTCCGGATGCGGCAAGACGACGACGCTGCGCATGATCGCCGGCTTCGAGCACCCGGACAGCGGCGACATCCGCATCTCGGGGCGCAGCGTGCGACTGATCATCGGGCAGTCGCTGTTCTCCATCGCCATCGTGTCGTACATCGTGCGGGCGCGACTGGTCGGACTGGATGCCAGCCTGGAGGAGGCATCCGCCGACCTCTACGCCCCGCCGTTCCGCACCTTCGTGAAGGTCACGCTGCCGCTGGCCATGCCGGCGGTGCTGGCCGGCTTCCTGCTCTCGTTCACGCTCGGACTGGACAACACGATCGTCTCCGCGTTCGTGCAGGTGTCGGGCACGACGCCGTGGCCGGTGTACGTGCTCAGCGCCCTGCGCAGCGGTCTGCGCCCCGAGATCGCCGCGGTCTCCACCATCATGCTCGTGCTCACCCTGGCGTCGCTGGCGCTCGTGGCGGTCGTGCTCAAGCGGGCGGGCGATTCGGCCACCGACATCGCCCGCACGATGGCGGGCGGCTGAGCGGCCGAACGGCGGCATCACCCGACACAGGAGGATTGCTGAATGCCGGAGAATTCCGCTCGGAATCCTCCTGGTCTCGGCAATCCTCCTGCTCCCGGATGCTCAGGGTCAGCGGATCGAAGGTCTCAGCTCTCCAGCGGCCCGAGCCAGGCAGTTGCGGCAGTGGCGTGCGCTGACTCCGGGTCGGAAGGGTGGAACTGCCCGGCCAGCACGTCGCGGTACAGCCGCGAGAGCTCGTTGGAGGAGAAGTACGAGCCGCCGCCGGCGACCAGCATCGCCTCGTCGGCCACCTGCTTGGCCATGACGACCGCGCGATGCTTCACGCCCGAGAGCAGCGTGAACCAGCGCGGTCCGTGATCGGCGAGCTCGTCGACGTCGCGGGCCAGAGCGGAGATCTGCGGCGGCAGTGCGTCGTACGCCAGTCCCATGCCCGCGACCCGCCAGCGGATGTCCGGGTCCTGGCTGTACGTCGTGCCCGACTTCTTCGAGAGGCGCTTCCGCGCAGTCTCGACGGCCAGATCGAGGGCGCGCCGGGCGATGCCGGTGTACACCGAGGCGAGCAGGATCTCGAACACGCTGAAGATGCCGAACACGATCGGATCCGGGTTGGGGCCGGGGTCGATCCGGCGCACCACGTGCTCGGGCGTGGCGATCGCGCCGTTCAGGCGGGTCGTGCGGCTCTGCGTTCCGCGCATGCCGAGCGTGTCCCAGTCGTCGCCGGTGACCACGGCATCCGTGCGGTCGATGAACGCGAAGACGAGCTTCGGGGCATCCGCGCTGGTCGTGTCCAGGCCATGCAGGCCCAGCTTCGTCCAGACCGGCGCCAGCGAGGTGAAGATCTTGGTGCCCGTGAAGGCGTAGCCGCCGTCGGGCTGGGGCGCGGCATCCGTGTCGCTGCCGAACAGCACGAGGTCGTTGCCGCCCTCGCTGATTCCGAAGGCGAAGACCTCGCCTGCCACGGCGCCGCGCTGCACGAACTCGAGCCCGGGCACGCCGCGGTCGCTGAACACCTTCGCGACGCCGGTCCATACCAGGTGCATGTTGACGGCGAGCGCCGTGGCGGGGGATGCGGTGGCCAGGCGCTGCTGCAGCAGGGCCGCCTGCTCGAGTCCCAGGCCCGCTCCGCCCAGTTCGGCGGGCACGAGGACCGAGAGGTATCCGGCTTGCTTCAGCTCGTCGAGGTCCTGCTGCGGGAACGTGTTCTCGCGGTCGTGCACCGCGGCACGTTCGCGGATGCGCTCCAGCAGGTCGTCGGGGAGGAGGGCTGCGGCGTCGAAGGTGCTCACGCGCCCAGCCTATGCCGCGCGGATCGGGCGCGGACGGTCAGGGGCGGACGGTGGGGATGGAGAGCGTCTCGGTGTCGGGGTAGGGGCTGGGATCGCGGTGCCGCAGGTCGGGGAAGGCGCGGACGAAGACCACCGAGACGATCAGTCCGGCGAGGGCGAACAGTGCCGCGGCGAGGTACGCGCCGGTCGGTCCGCCGGCGTCGATGAGGATGCCCGCGACCGCGGAGCCCGCCGCGGCGCCGATCAGCTGCCCGGTGCCCGCCCAGCCGAACGCCTCGGCGGTCTCGCTGAACTTCACGCTCGCGGTGGTGATCGCGAAGAGCACGGCGAGGGCGGGGGCGATGCCGATGCCCGCGAGCAGCAGGGTGCCGCCGATCCAGAACACGTTGAGCGTGACCATGGTCAGGCCCAGTCCGACCGTGACGATCAGCAGTCGCCGGGCCATCGCCCAGGGGCCGATGGGGATGTGGCCGAACGCCAGGCCGCCGGCCAGGCTGCCGACCGAGAACACCGCCAGCACGAGCCCAGCCTCCAGCCCGCCGTGCCCGAACGTGGCGACGACGCCCACCTCGACCGCGGAGCATGCTCCGATCAGGAGGAAGCCGATGACTGTCGCCAGCAGCACCGGCGGCTTGAGGACGACGCGTCCGAACGCGCGCCTGCTGCGCGGGATGCGCACGCGTCCGACCTCGGGGGAGAGGATGAACCAGGTGCCGCCGCCGGCGAGGATGATCGCGACCAGCAGCAGACCCTGCACGGTGCCGACCTGGGTGGAGACGATCGTGATCAGCACGGGGGCGACGATCCAGATGATCTCCTGCAGCGAGGCGTCCAGTGAGAACAGCGGCGTGAGCTGGCCCGCGTTGACGAGCTTGGGGTAGATGGTGCGCACCGCCGACTGCACGGGAGGTGTGGAGAGCCCGGCGACCATCGCGAACGCCATGTAGCCGGCGATGCTCAGCGGGAGCAGGGCCAGGCAGAGCACGGCGGCGACGCACACGGACAGGGTCAGCGTGAGCACGCGGCGCATGCCCCAGGCGCCCATCCAGCGGCTCGTGACCGGGCCCGCGACGGCCTGGCCGACGGATGCCGCGGCGAGCACGAGGCCCGCGGCGCCGTAGGAGCCGGACTGCTGCTCGACGTGCATCAGGATCGCCAGGCTCGTCATGCCGTTGGGGAAGCGCGCCACCAGCTGCGCCGCGATCATGCGGCCGACTCCCGGCGTGCGAAGAAGGTCCCGATATCCCGCCACCAGAGAACCCTATCCGGGGCGCGCGGCGGCGCGCGAGGTGTCGGATGCCGCGACACGCCGCGACACGCCGAAGAGCGTTCTCCACAGGAAATCGGATGTCGGTGGTGCGGCGTAGCGTGCGGCCTGTGGATGGATCCGGCGACCGACCCCGGAAGCCGCGAGAACACGCGGTTCGCGGGCTGTTCCGAGCCGTTCCCGGCTGTGGAAGAAGCCGTGGAGAAGCTGTGTTGAACATGGGGAGAGCGGTGGAAAACTACACGGATGTAACTACTATCCCTAGTGGTCGGTCGCAATGTCCGTCCCTATATGTAGTATTGAAGTCCCGGTGGGGGGTCTGCCGGAGAACAGCTGAGATTGAGGGGAATTCATGTCGATCACGGTCTACACCAAGCCTTCCTGCGTGCAGTGCAACGCCACCTATCGCGCGCTCGACGCGAAGGGCATCGAGTACGAGATCCACGACCTCTCCGAGGACGCCGCGGCGCTCGAGCAGGTCAAGGCGCTCGGCTACATGCAGGCACCGGTCGTCGTCACCGACGAGGACCACTGGTCGGGCTTCCGTCCCGACAAGATCGACGAGCTCGCCGCCCGTCTGGCGTGAGTGTGACCGGCCATGAGCGCAGTCGCGACCGCAGCGCCGCTCCTGGTCTACTTCTCGAGCGTCTCGGGTAACACCGCTCGCTTCATCGAGAAGCTCGGGCTTCCTGCCCGCCGCATCCCTCTGCACCGAAACGACGAGCAGATCGTCGTCGACGAGCCGTACGTGCTCGTCACCCCCACCTACGGGGGCGGTCAGGGGCGCGGCGAGGAGAAGGGCGCCGTTCCCAAGCAGGTGATCCGGTTCCTCAACGATGAGCACAACCGCAGCCTGATCCGCGGAGTGATCTCCGCGGGGAACACCAACTTCGGCGAGGGGTTCTGCCTCGCCGGGGAGATCGTGAGCCGCAAGTGTCATGTGCCGCACTTGTACCGGCTGGAGGTATTCGGCACGCCGGATGATGTCGATCGCGTGAGCGACGGATTGGAACGATGGTGGACAGCGCACTCGAAGAGCAGTCGGTGACGGAGCAGGTGGAGTTCAAGGTCAACCCCGCGTACGAGGGGCTCGACTATCACGCGCTGAACGCGATGCTGAACCTGTACGACGCGAACGGCAAGATCCAGTTCGACGCCGACAAGCGCGCCGCTCGGGAGTACTTCCTGCAGCACGTGAACCAGAACACCGTGTTCTTCCACTCGCTCAAGGAACGCCTGGACTACCTGGTGGAGAAGGAGTACTACGAGGGCGCGGTCATCGACCAGTACTCCTTCGAGTTCATCCAGAAGCTCAACGACTTCGCCTACTCGAAGAAGTTCCGCTTCGAGACGTTCCTCGGTGCGTTCAAGTACTACACCAGCTACACGCTGAAGACCTTCGACGGCAAGCGCTACCTGGAGCGCTTCGAGGACCGCGTCGTGATGACCGCCCTCGCGCTCGCCGAGGGCGACGAGCAGGTCGCGATCGACCTGGTCGACGAGATCATCTCCGGCCGCTTCCAGCCGGCCACCCCCACGTTCCTCAACGCCGGGAAGGCGCAGCGCGGCGAGCTCGTCAGCTGCTTCCTGCTGCGCATCGAGGACAACATGGAGTCGATCGCCCGTGGCATCAACTCCTCGCTGCAGCTGTCCAAGCGCGGCGGCGGCGTGGCGCTGCTGCTGTCGAACATCCGCGAGTCGGGTGCCCCGATCAAGCAGATCGAGAACCAGTCCTCCGGCATCATCCCGGTCATGAAGCTCCTCGAAGACAGCTTCAGCTACGCCAACCAGCTCGGCGCGCGTCAGGGCGCCGGCGCCGTGTACCTCTCGGCGCACCACCCGGACATCATGCGGTTCCTCGACACCAAGCGCGAGAACGCCGACGAGAAGATCCGCATCAAGACGCTGTCGCTGGGCGTGGTCGTCCCCGACATCACCTTCGAGCTCGCCAAGAAGGGCGAGGACATGTACCTGTTCTCGCCGTACGACGTCGAGAAGGTCTACGGCGTGCCCTTCGGCGACATCTCGGTCACCGAGAAGTACTACGAGATGGTCGACGACGCGCGCATCAAGAAGACCAAGATCAACGCGCGCGAGTTCTTCCAGACCATCGCCGAGATCCAGTTCGAGTCGGGCTACCCGTACATCATGTTCGAGGACACGGTGAACAAGGCGAACCCGATCAAGGGCCGCATCAACATGTCCAACCTGTGCAGCGAGATCCTGCAGGTGAACACCCCGACCACGTACAGCACCGACCTGTCGTACGACCAGATCGGCAAGGACATCTCCTGCAACCTCGGTTCGATGAACATCGCCCTGGCGATGGACGCCGATGACCTGGGCAAGACCGTCGAGACCGCCATCCGCGCTCTCACCGCGGTGAGCACGCAGAGCCACATCAGCTCGGTGCGCTCGATCGAGGACGGCAACGACCGGTCGCACGCGATCGGCCTCGGCCAGATGAACCTGCACGGCTACCTGGCGCGCGAGCACGTGTTCTACGGGTCGGAAGAGGGCATCGACTTCACGAACATCTACTTCTACACGGTGCTGTTCCACGCGCTTCGCGCGTCGAACCGCCTGGCGATCGAGCGCGGCGAGGCCTTCGACGGCTTCGAGGACTCGACGTACGCGTCGGGAGCGTTCTTCGACAAGTACATCGAGCGCGCCTGGCAGCCCGAGACCGAGAAGGTCAAGGAGCTGTTCGCGGGCAAGTTCGTCCCGACCCAGCAGGACTGGGCGGAGCTGCGCGACAGCATCCAGGAGCACGGCATCTACAACCAGAACCTGCAGGCGGTGCCGCCGACCGGCTCGATCTCCTACATCAACAACTCGACCTCGTCGATCCACCCGATCGCCTCGAAGATCGAGATCCGCAAGGAGGGCAAGCTCGGTCGCGTGTACTACCCGGCGCCGTTCATGACGA
>NZ_MKRT01000023.1:75732-81070 GCF_001897945.1 Microbacterium sp. 69-10 | reverse complement strand
CGAACGACAACCTGGAGTACTACCAGGACGCGTACGAGATCGGCTACGAGAAGGTCATCGACACGTACGCCGCCGCCACCCAGCACGTGGACCAGGGCCTGTCGCTGACGCTGTTCTTCAAGGACACCGCCACCACCCGCGACATCAACAAGGCGCAGATCTACGCATGGCGCAAGGGCATCAAGACGATCTACTACATCCGCCTGCGTCAGATGGCCCTCGAGGGGACCGAGCTCGACACCTGCGTGTCCTGCATGCTGTGACGGGTCGATAGAGATGGTTGGAGAGTCGAGTCGCGTGGAGGCGTCGCCGATCGTCGGCGTCGTCTACGCGGCTCGGCTCTACGAGTCGGGTGAGTACCGCTATGTCGGGATCACTTCCAAGACAGTGGAGTTCCGGCGGCGCCAGCACCTGAAGGCTGCGCGTGCCGGCAGGAAGACCCCGTTCTACGACTGGCTCCGAAAGATGGAGACCGACGAGGACGTGTACTTCCAGCCCATGGAGCTCGTCATCAACACGTCTCTGGATGATCTCGGTGAAGCCGAGCGGCGCTGGATCGCGAAGCTGCGTCGCAAGGGTCATCGTCTGCTCAACCTGACTGAAGGCGGACTCGGCCCGCGCGGTTACGTCTGGACCGAGGAGCAGCGCAAGGCGGCTGGCGACAGATCCCGCGGCCGCAAGAGGGCGAACGTTCCAACCGGAGTTGATCACCCGAGCTGGGGAACCAGGCGGACTGACGAGCTGAAGGCGCACTGGTCCAGGACCCGCAAGGGGATGAACTCCGGCGCGGACAATCCGAACTTCGGGAAGTTCGGCCCTGAGCATCCGAGTTTCGGTCATCGTATGACGCCCGAGGCGCGTCAGCAGTTGTCGGAGATGCGCCGAGGCGAGAACAATCCGAACTTCGGCAAGACCGCAAGCGCGGAGACTCGCACGAAGATGTCAGCCGCCCGGAAGGGACGACCGATGCCCTCGAGCCGTCGAAGCGCGCACACACGACACCACACCAACAAAGGCGTATTCAAGGACACCTGTATGCATTGCATCGAAGACCTCCGTGCATTGCGATCCAACAAGAACGAGGAAGAAGAATGACCCCCTCTCCGAAGCTGCAGCTGGTCAGCCACGTCGACGCGATCAACTGGAACCGCATCCAGGACGACAAGGACCTCGAGGTCTGGAACCGCCTGGTGAACAACTTCTGGCTGCCGGAGAAGGTGCCGCTGTCGAACGACGTGCAGTCGTGGAACACGCTCACCGCCGAGGAGCAGCTGCTCACGATGCGCGTGTTCACCGGCCTCACCCTGCTCGATACGATTCAGGGCACGGTCGGCGCGGTGTCGCTGATCCCCGACGCGATCACTCCGCATGAGGAGGCCGTGTACACCAACATCGCCTTCATGGAGTCGGTGCACGCCAAGAGCTACTCCTCGATCTTCTCGACGCTCGCGTCGACGAAGGAGATCGACGAGGCCTTCCGCTGGTCGACCGAGAACCAGAACCTGCAGAAGAAGGCGCAGATCATCATGGAGTACTACCGTGGTGACGACCCGCTCAAGCGCAAGGTGGCCTCCACGCTGCTGGAGTCGTTCCTGTTCTACTCGGGCTTCTACCTGCCGATCTACTGGTCGTCCAAGGCGAAGCTGACGAACACGGCGGACTTGATCCGCCTGATCATCCGCGACGAGGCCGTGCACGGCTACTACATCGGCTACAAGTACCAGCGGGGACTCGAGACCGAGACGCCGGAGCGTCGCGACGAGCTGAAGGACTACACCTTCTCGCTGCTGTACGAGCTCTACGACAACGAGGGGCAGTACACGCAGGACCTCTACGACGGCGTCGGCCTGACCGAGGACGTCAAGAAGTTCCTGCACTACAACGCCAACAAGGCCCTGATGAACCTGGGCTACGAGGCGATGTTCCCCTCCACGGTCACCAACGTTAACCCGGCGATCCTGGCTTCGCTCTCGCCGAACTCGGACGAGAACCACGACTTCTTCAGCGGTTCCGGGTCGAGCTACGTGATCGGCAAGGCTGAAGCGACCGAGGACGACGACTGGGACTTCTGAGTCGGATCTCGAACGACGGGAGGGTGGATGCTGCACAGCATCCGCCCTCCCGTCCTTCGCTCACTGCGCGCCGTAGTCCGGGATCTGCTGCAGCGTCCAGGTGTTGCCGTCGGGGTCGTCGAAGGTGACGAACCGGCCCCACGGCTGCTCGTCGACGCCGGAGGCCTCGACGCCGAGCCTGCGCAGGTGGGACAGCGCCTCGTCAGCATCCGGCACGACGACCTGGATCGAGTTCTGCTGACCGGGCTCGAGCCCGCTTCCGAAACCCGTGCCGAAGGCGATGGAGCAGGCCGATCCGGGAGGGGTCATCTGCACGAAGCGCAGCTCGTCGGAGACCTGGTGGTCGTGATCGGGGTTGAAGCCGATCATCGTGTAGAACTCGGGCATCGGGCGCTTCCGGGTGTCAGAGGCCCATGAGAGCGTAGCCGCGTGGACACGATACGACTGCGGCTCTGGACGGCCGAGGACATCGACCTGCTTCGCGCGGCGAACACTCCCGAGATGACGGCGCACCTGAACGGCCCGGAGACCGAGGAGCAGGTCATCGACCGCAACGAGCGGTATCTGCGACTGGGAGCGGCGGGGGAGGCCCGCAACTTCGTGATCGTGGACGCCCACGATCGGCCCCTCGGATCCATCGCGTACTGGCGCGCCGACTGGCGAGGCGAGCCCGTGCTGGAAGCCGGCTGGTTCGTGCTCCCCGAGGCGCAGGGACGCGGCATCGCCTCGCGGGCCCTCGCGCTGGTCGTCGACGACGCCAGGGAGCATCGCGGAGCGCGGCGCCTGCTCACGGCTTTCCCCGCGGCGGACAACGCCGCCTCCAACGGTGTCTGCCGACGCGGAGGCTTCACGCACACCGGAACGTTCACCGAGGAGTTCCGCGGGGCGAACCTCACCATGAACGAGTGGGCGCTCGCGCTCGACGGGTCCGGAGCCGACACGTTCCCCACCTCACCGCGCTGACACCGCGAGGACACATGCCGTACGCCGCATATCGACGCGCGTACGCTGGGCACAGCGATCGGCATCCGCCCTTGGCTTCCAAAGCTCAAGGGCTCCGATCGACAGGAGAGCACCATCTCACTCACTCAGGTCGACACGATCAAGACCACCGTTCCCGCCCAGGGACGCATCCGACAGACGTACTCCGGCACTACGGAGTTCCCGCCGATGGCGCGCGCCTACAAGGATGTGCTGAACGTCATCCGCGATCTGGGCCTGCTGCGCCGCACGCCGGTGTTCTACACGCTGGTGGGGGTCGCCCTGCTGCTCGGCTTCGCGGGATGCGCCGTCGGCTTCATCCTGCTGGGAGACAGCTGGTTCCAACTGCTCATCGCGGGCGCGCTCGGCATCCTGTTCACACAGGTCGCCTTCCTCGCACATGAGGCCGCACACCGTCAGATCCTCTCGTCGGGCCCGGCTAACTTCCGTCTCGCACGCGTGCTCGCGGGGCTCATCGGCATGAGCTACTCCTGGTGGGATTCCAAGCACACCAAGCATCACGGCAACCCGAACATGGTCGGCAAGGACCCTGACATCGAGGTCGACACGATCTCCTTCCTCGACGAGGACGCGGCCCGCTCCCGCGGCGTCATCCGCTGGATCACGCAGCGCCAGGGGTGGCTGTTCTTCCCGCTGCTCACGCTGGAAGGACTGAACCTGCATCGCCTGAGCGTGGTGCATCTGGTCACGCCCGGTCGCGTGAAGGGGCGCTGGACCGAGATCGGCATCATCTCCCTGCGGTTCGCTCTGCTGCTGACGCCGCTGTTCCTGTTCCTTCCCGTGGGGATGGCGTTCGCGTTCCTGGGCGTGCAGATGGCCGTGTTCGGCCTCTACATGGGAGCCTCCTTCGCCCCGAACCACAAGGGCATGCCGATCATCTCCCCGGACGCGCGGCTCGACTTCTTCTCGAAGCAGGTCCGCACCTCGCGCAACGTGACCGGCGGCTGGTGGGCGACCTGGCTGTTCGGCGGCCTGAACTACCAGGTCGAACATCACCTCTTCCCCAGCATGTCGCGTCTGAACCTCTCCCGCGCCCGCGAGGTGGTGCGAGACTACTGCGCGGCGAATGACGTTCCGTACACCGAGACGACCCTGCTGCAGTCCTACGGCATCGTCGTGCGCTATCTGAACCGGGTGGGCCTCGCCGCACGCGACCCCTTCGACTGCCCGATCAGCGCCCAGTACCGGCCGGTGTGACCCCGCCCCTTGCAGATCTCGGCCGCGCAGTCAATGCGGAAGCCGAACGAGCGGCATCGTCCTAGAGTCTCCGAACGTGCGGCACCCGAGCCGCAGGATTCAGGAGTGTTCGATGCCCGCCATCGACGACCAGGCGACGGAGTCGCTGCTCGACGGTCGATATCGCCTCGAAGCGCGAGTCGGACGAGGGGCGACGTCCGTGGTGTACCGCGCCGAGGACCTGCTTCTCGGCAGACCTGTGGCGATCAAGCTGCTGCGCCAGTCCGATGAGACGCCCACATCGCTCGAGCGGGTCCGCACCGAGATCGCGCTGCTCGCGAATCTGAAGCATCCCTCCCTGGTCACGCTCTACGACGCGCGACTCGACCCAGGGCATCCGCAGTACCTGGCGATGGAGTACGTCGAGGGCCCCACGCTGGCCTCGCGGCTGCTGGGCGGGCCGCTCGCCGGCGTCGAGGCGGCATGCGTCGCCCGTGACCTCGCGGCGGGCCTGGATGCCGTGCACCGCGCGGGCATCGTGCACCGGGACGTCAAGCCCTCGAACGTGCTGATGCCGGAGACGAGCCGCCCCGGCGATCACACCTCCGCGAAGCTGACGGACTTCGGCATCGCTTTCGACGTGGATGATCCGAGGCGCACGTCGCCGGGAATCGCCATCGGCACCGCTGCCTACATGGCGCCGGAGCAGGTGCGCACCGCCGAGCTCACGACGGACGTCGACGTGTACTCGCTCGGTCTCGTGCTGATCGAGGCGCTCACCGGTGAACCGGCCTTCCCGGTCGCGGGTCGGGTGCAGACCGCGCTGCGACGGCTGACCGAGCATCCGGTGATCCCGGAATCACTGGATGCGAGATGGCGGACGCTGCTCGCGCGCATGACGCGCGACGACCCGGCGGAGCGGCCCTCGGCCGCCGAAGTGGCAGCGGAGGCCGAGGCGATCCGCCGCACGGAGACGCCCAGCCGTGACACGCGCACCGCGCCTCCGACCCCCGCCCCGTCATCGCATCGCGACGCGGACGCGGGGTCCGATGACGACGCGCGGACCGGGCCGACGCGCGCGTACACCG
>NZ_MKRT01000023.1:71293-75691 GCF_001897945.1 Microbacterium sp. 69-10 | reverse complement strand
CTCATCGCCCTCTTCGGGCTCCACGGCGTCGCTCCGTCGGCCGAATCGCCCGCCCGGATCGCGGTGCATGCGCCGGAGACCGCGCCGCCCCCGTCACCCGCCGCAGACACGCCCGTGCAGCAGGCCTCGACCGGGACCTCCGGCGCCACCTCGGGACAGGGCACGACGGCGGGTCAGTCGAACCAGAACAAGGGCCCCGGCAACAACTCGGGGAAGGGGCAGGGGAGCTCGGGGCACGGCAAGGGTCACTGACGCGACCGAGCTCCCGCGCTCAGCGGCGGTGGGCCTGGTAGTACGCCAGGAGTGCCTTGGTCGACGCGTCCTGCGCCTCCAGGGCATCCGCATCGCCCTCGATCGCGGGGGCGATCTGCAGGGCGAGCTGCTTGCCGAGCTCCACGCCCCACTGGTCGAAGGAGTTGATGCCCCAGATCACGCCCTGCGTGAAGGTGATGTGCTCGTAGAGCGCGATCAGCTGGCCGAGGACGGACGGGGTGAGCGCATCCGCGAAGATCGACGTGGTGGGGCGGTTGCCGGGGAAGGTCCGCGCGGCCACGAGCGCACCGGTCGTGCCCTCGGCCTCGACCTCCTCGGCCGTCTTGCCGAACGCCAGGGCCTTCGTCTGCGCGAGGAAGTTCGCCAGGAACAGGCCGTGCACGTCGCGGCCGTCGTCCTGCAGCGGGTAGGCCGGGTTCACGAAGGCGATGAAGTCCGCCGGGATCAGCCGGGTGCCCTGGTGGATCAGCTGGTAGAACGCGTGCTGGCCGTTGGTGCCCGGCTCGCCCCAGAAGACCTCACCGGTGGTCGTGGTGACCGGGCTCCCGTCCCAGCGCACGGACTTGCCGTTGGACTCCATGGTCAGCTGCTGCAGGTACGCCGCGAAGCGGCTCAGCTGCTGCGCATAGGGAAGCACGGCGTGCGACTGCGCGCCGAGGAAGTTCGTGTACCAGACGTTGAGCAGGCCCATCAGCACGGGCACGTTCTGCGCGAGCGGGGTGGTGCGCACGTGCTCGTCGACGGCGTGGAAGCCGGCGAGCAGGTCGCGGAACACCTCGGGCCCGAACACGACGGCCAGCGACAGACCGATCGCGGAGTCGACGGAGTATCGGCCGCCCACCCAGTCCCAGAACCCGAAGGCGTTGGCCGGGTCGATGCCGAAGGCGGCGACCTTGTCGAGCGCCGTGGAGACCGCGACGAAGTGGTGCGCGACAGCATCCGTCCTGCTCTGCTCGTCGTCGCCGATCGCGCCGGATGCGGACAGCCCCGCCCACAGCCAGTCGCGAGCCAGGCGCGCGTTGGTGAGCGTCTCCAGCGTGGTGAACGTCTTCGACGCGACGATGAACAGGGTCGTCTCGGGGTCGAGGTCCGCGGTCTTCTGAGCCAGGTCGGTCGGGTCGATGTTCGACACGAAACGGGCCTGGATGCCCGCGTCGGCGTAGGGCTTCAGCGCCTCGTAGACCATCACCGGACCGAGGTCGGAACCGCCGATGCCGATGTTGACGACATGCGTGACCTTCTTGCCCGTGACGCCCTTCCACTCGCCCGAGCGCACGCGGTCGGCGAAGGCGGAGAGCGCGTCGAGCACCGACTGCACATCGGCATCCACGTCCTGTCCGTCCACGACGAGCGCGGGCGTCGCCCCGGGACGACGGCGCAGGGCGGTGTGCAGCACAGCGCGGTCCTCGGTGGTGTTGATGTGCTCGCCCGCGAGCATCGCGGCATAGCGCTCGGCGACACCGGTCTGCTCCGCCAGGCGCACGAGCGCGGCGAGGATGTCGTCGGTGACGAGGTTCTTCGACAGGTCGACGTGCAGGTCGGCCAGCGGCAGCGAGAGCTTCTCGACACGGTCCGGATCGGCGGCGAACCAGCCGCGCAGATTGGGGGAGAAGCCCGTGCTGAGGGACGTGAGCTCGGCCCAGGCGGAGGTGGTGGTCGCATCGATCGGAGCGGTCATGCATGCAACGTTAGCGCCGGATGAGGGGTCCCCGCGCCCCGAGGCTCCGGACAGCGCGCAGCGATGCCCGGAGAGGGCGTGGCGCGCATCCGCGCCTCCGTGTCGCAACCCAGCCCGCGCACATGAGACGGACGTCCCCGGGGACTATCGTCGCGGCATGCTCGAGGCGATTCCGAAGCGGTCGGGAGCGATCGACCTCGTCCGCATCATCGCGGTCGCGGCGATCGTCGCAGGGCATGTCTTCACCCGCGATCTGACCGGTGACCTGCTCTACACCTGGCACGTAGCGGTGTTCTTCGTGCTCTCCGGGTATCTGTGGAAGCCGGGCCGCTCCTTCCGCACCGAACTGAGCAGGCGCTGGCGGTCGCTCGGCCGACCCTACCTGGCGGGGTTCGTCCTGCTGACGGTCGCGCTGCTGCCGATGGGCTTCGCCGACACCCCGCAGCGCATCCTCGGCGGCCTGTACGGCGGGGGAGCGGCGGGGATGCCGTACATCACGCTGTGGTTCATCTCCACGCTGTTCTTCACCGCCCTCCTGCTGCGCCTGATCGAGCGACTGCCTCTCGCCCTGCAGTGGGCGCTGGGCATCGCCGGGGCCGTCGCCGGCTGGATCTGGGGGTCCGCGCTCTCGGACACTCCGCTCGGCATCGGCATGGCAGCCACGAGCCTGATCTACCTGCTGATCGGCGACGCCCTGCGCCGCGTGCGCGACCGGGTGCGCGCACCTGCCCTCACGGGCATCCTGCTCATCGTGACCGGCGCTGCGCTCGTGGCGACAGGTCTGTCGGACTTCATCGACATCAAACAGGGCCACTACGGCACGCCCGCGCTGTCGCTGATCGCGTCCGCCGCCATCTCGACCGGACTGATCCTGCTCGCCGAGAGCACCGTGAGGCCAGGTCGCTTCTCACAGGTCTGCACGCTGCTGGCCCTGCCGCTGCTGACGATCGTGCTGCTGCATCCGGTGTTCCTCTGGACCCCGTGGCCGGCGTGGCCGACCTTCGCCGCGGCGATGCTCGTGCCGCTCGCGATCGGCCTCGTCGCCCTGCGCACCCCGTTGTCGCCGTGGCTCACGGGACAGGCGCGGTTGCGTCGGCCGCCGGCCGGCACCGCGCGGTAGCGTTGGCGTGAACCCAGGAGGAACCATGAAGTCAGTCCCGTTCGGATCCGGAACCGCCCCGGCGGTCGTCGCCGGCATGATGCGCATCCCCGACAAGACGGACGCCGAGGTGCGCGAGCTGTACGACACCGCCCGGGCCGCGGGGATCGACTTCTTCGACCACGCCGACATCTACGGCGGGGCCATGCACGTCTGCGAGGACCGGTTCGCCTCGGCCCTGCGGCTGAGCGCCGCCGAGCGCGACGAGATCATCCTGCAGACCAAGTGCGGCATCGTGCCCCCGGAGCAGATGTTCGACTTCTCGTACGAGCACATCGTCACCCAGGTCGAGGGATCGCTGAAGGCGCTGCGCACCGACCACATCGACGTGCTGCTGCTGCACCGTCCCGATGCGCTCGTGGAGCCGGAGGAGGTCGCCCGCGCGTTCGACGAGCTGTCCGCCGCAGGCAAGGTGCGCGCCTTCGGCGTCTCCAACCACACCCCGCGCCAGATCGACCTGCTGCGCACCGCCGTCACCCAGCCGCTGATCGCGAACCAGCTGCAGCTGTCGATCACGCACTCGCCGATCATCGCGCAGGGCATCGCCGCGAACATGTCGGGCGAGGAGCAGAGCATCGTCCGCGACGGCGGCGGCATCGTCGAGTACTGCCGGATCAACGGCATCACCATCCAGGCCTGGTCCCCGTTCCAGGCCGGCTTCTTCGACGGGGTGTTCCTCGGAAACCCGAAGCACCCCGAGCTGAACGCCGTCATCGACCGGCTCGCGGCCAAGTACGCGGTCGAGCCGATCGCCATCGCGACCGCGTGGATCACCCGCCATCCTGCGCACATGCAGGTGGTGCTCGGCACGACCACGCCGCAGCGCGTGGCGGATGCCGCGGCGGGCGCGGACGTCGAGCTCAGCCGCTCGGAGTGGTACGAGCTGTTCCGCGCCGCCGGCCACATCGTCCCCTGAGCATCCGTCCCGCGAGCGAGACGTCCCGAGTGAGGAGCCGGACATGAATCCCCTGATCAGCGCCGCCGAGCTGAAGGATCGGCTCGGCGAGGTGCGCGTGCTCGATGCGCGCTGGCAGCTCGGCCGCGATGACGGACGCGAGCAGTATCTCGCCGGGCACATCCCCGGCGCGGTGTTCATCGACGTCGAGCACGAGCTGTCGCGTCACGGCGAGCCGAGCGAGGGGCGGCATCCGCTGCCCGACGACGCTGCGCTCGCCGCAGCCGCGCGGCGGTGGGGGATCACCGACGGCGTGCCCGTGGTGGTGTACGACGATCATCGGATGCTGTCGGCCTCGCGCGCCTGGTGGGCGCTCCGCCGCGCCGGCCTCGC
>NZ_MKRT01000023.1:63765-71249 GCF_001897945.1 Microbacterium sp. 69-10 | reverse complement strand
CCGCGGGGACGATCGACACCGAGGGTGCCGCGGCCTGGCCGCAGACGGGTGTGCTGCTGGATGCCCGTGCGGGCGAGCGCTATCGAGGGGAGACCGAACCCCTCGATCCGATCCCCGGACACATCCCGGGCGCGCGCAACCTGCCGATCACGCGGATGCTGACCGAGGACAGCCGCTTCCGGCCGGCATCCGAGATCGCGGCGGCGTTCGACGAGGCGGGCGCCGACGGCAGCATACCGATCGCGGCATACTGCGGCTCGGGGATCACCGCTGCGCAGCTGGCGCTGGCCGGTGAGCTCGCCGGCCGCGAGGTGACGGTGTATCCGGGATCATGGAGCGCATGGTCGAACACGCCCGGGCTTCCCGTCGCCACGGGCGAGGAGTGACCGGCCGGGGTCGCCCGGTGGCGATGCCGCGTCGGCTACTCTGAGCGCATGGGTTACCTGGTCTCGCTGCTCGTCCTGGCGCTGATGGTGTTCGCGCTGGTGGACATCATCCGGCGCGACGACTTCCAGGTGAAGTACATGCCGAAGTTCGTCTGGCTGCTGCTGGTGATCCTGCTGCCGTTCGTCGGCAGCGTGCTGTGGTTCGGCATCGGGCGGGAGTATCCCGAGGGCGGCATCCGTCTGCAGCGGCCCGCTCGCGATCGCACCGCTTACCCGCCGCAGCCGACCGCTCCCGCGGTTCCCGTCGACACGCGCACCACCGAGCAGCAGCTCGCCGATCTCGAGCGCGAGATCGAGGAGGAGCGGCTGCGCGCCGAGATCGCCAAGCGCAAGCGCGAGCGCGAGCGCCCCTCGTCCGACTCGGGTCCGTCAGGATCAGAGGCCGGTTCAGGTCCCGAGGCCTGACGCGCGCAGCGCCTCGTCCAGGTCCGGATGCCGGAACGCGTAGCCGGCGGTCGTGAGCCTGCCCGGCAGCACCCACCGGCTCTTCAGGATCAGCTCCGTCTCGGTGCGGATGCCGAAGGCGCCGATCTCCAGCATCCACCTCGGCGTGGGCGGGCCGAAGCGCACGCCGAGCGCACGCCTGACCGCCGCCATGAACGCCCGGTTGTCGACCGGGTGGGGAGTGGCAGCGTTGACCGGCCCGTCGAGCTCCGGATGCTGCTCCAGGAAGTCGATGATGCCCGTGACGTCATCGACGTGAATCCAGCTGAACCGCTGCCGTCCGCCGCGGGCGCCCGGGAAGTGCGCGGTGCCTGCGGCGCGGCGGGCGCGGGTCACGGGCCACCGGCCGTCGAGCTGGGTGCCGCCCAGTCCCATCCTGGCGAGCGCGCGGAGCGGGCCGAGCACGCCGCCGTCGCCCAGCACGATGGCCGTGCGCAGCGCCACTCGCCGCGTGGCGGGCAGATCGTCGGCGAACAGGGCCTTCTCCCAGGACTTCGCGACCTCGACGGAGAATCCGGTGCCGAGCTCGCCGTCGACCTCCGTCTGCGGACGGTCCTCGGCATGCCGGTAGATCGTCGCGGTGGACGAGTTGACCCACAGCCGCGGGGGAGCGGCGGCCCTGCCGATCGAGGTGGAGAGCGCTGCGGTCGTGTCCAGACGGGAGGAGAGGATCAGGGCACGGTTCGCGGGCGTGTACCGGCAACTGACGCTCTTGCCCGCCAGTCCCACGACGAGGCTCGCGCCATCCACGGCGGCGTCGATGCCCGCCTGATCCGCCCAGCCGAGATCCGCACCCGTGCGCGAGATCGTCACGACCTCGCGCCCCTCGGCGCGGTACTTCCGCTCCAGGTGCCGGCCGATGAACCCCGTCGACCCGCCGATCACCACACGTCCGTCGCCCATGGTCCCGCCCTTCAGATGCGTCCCTTCTTCAGAGTACGGCAGAAATGAACATGTTCAAAAAAGGAGTTGCGGAGAGACGGCCGACGTCCGCGTCGTCGTTCAGCCGCCCTCGGGCTCGACGCGGTACTCGAAGGTGCCCTCGTACTCGTAGAGCCGTCCGAGCACCGGCATGTCGACGGTGAGCGCGACCCGCTGGCGGCCCGCCTGCTTCTCGGCGCTCTCCCGCAGCCGCACGACCGGCGCGATCAGGCGCGGCAGCGTGACGCGCATCCGGCCGATCCTGAGGCCGATGGCCCTGCTGCGCAGCGCGAGGGCGTCGCCGTCGACCGACACGTCGAACGCGACCGCCAGGGTGCTCGGCTCGCCGAGCTGGTCCAGCACCCGGCCGTGCGGCCGTGCGCCCACGGCATCCTTCATGGTCCAGTCTCCGTCGGGCAGATGCAGGGTGCGGATGCCGATGGCCTTGCCTGCGACGGTGCGATTGCGCACCGTGAAGGGGACGTCCCGATGCCAGCCGGCGTGCACGACGCCGTGCCGCTGCAGCATCCGCAGCACCGGCCACAGCCAGCGCCGCGGGGTGCCGACGCGCTCGAAGACGCCCTCGCCGATCCCCACCTGCCCGCGCGGGATCGCCGAGAAGTAGGCGGCCAGCGCCGGATGCAGGCGGGTGCGCTGCTCGCCCAGCGCCCGCAGATACGGGGACTGGGGCACGTGATCCATGCTTCGAGAGTAGCGCCCGGTGCTGACCCGACTCACCGCTCGCGCAGGCGCACCAGCCGCTCGTGCCCGCTCTCCTCGAGCTCCGCTATGTCGTCGCGCGAACGCAGGAAGTCGTTGAACGAGCGGAAGCCGAGCGCCTTCTCGCTGAACGACGGGTCCATGCGGCGCATCTGCGTCTTCACCGCCGAGGCGTGCAGCCATTCGTCGGCATCGGCCTTGTCGTGGCCGAGCTGCAGGGCGCGCTCCAGCAGCAGCGTCGCCTCGCCCTGCTCGTCGGGCTTGGCAGCGGCCTTCGAGCGACGCGTGGTCGCCGGCTTCTGGTCGGCCTTCGCCTTGGCATCCTTCGCCTGGCCGGCAGGCGCGGCATCCTTCTTCGGCCGCACCACACCGGGCAGCGAGTCGTAGGTGGCGAACTCGTCGCAGGCCGCGGCGAGCGACTTCGCCGTGGATCCGGCGACCCCCACCCCGATCACGTAGCGGCCGAGCCGCTTGCAGCGCTGTGCGAGCGGCACGTAGTCGCTGTCGCCGGCGACCACCACGACGTGCGTGAGATCGGGCAGCCGGAACATGTCCTCGACGGCATCCACGGCCAGGCGGATGTCGGCGCCGTTCTTCGCGTACGCCGCAGCGGGGAACAGCTGCACCAGGTCGACCGCGCGGGCCACCAACTGCGAGCGGTACTCGGCGTTCACCGGCGACGACCAGTCGGCGTAGGCGCGGGTGAGCACCAGCGTGCCGAACGAGGACGCGTAGTCGATGATCGCGCCGACCTCGATCATCGCCTGCTTGAGCCGCTCGGCCACCTCGGCGTCGTGCGGGTCGTCGGTGATCTTCTGGCGGTCCTTGCCGTAGGCGTTGCGGCCGTGCACCCGGTCGTACCAGGAGATCACGATGTTGTCGAAGTCGAGGTAGACCGCGACACGTCCGGTCGTCTCCGCCATGGTCAGTGGGCCTCTCCGCCCGGACGCGCGTCGTCGACGTCCGGATAGACGATGCCGACCTGGCGGCGGATCTCGTCGAGCGTGCCCATGATCGCGACGGACTCGGCGATCGGGAGCAGATCGCCGTTCAGGTTCCCCTCGGCGATCAGACGCTCCGCTGCGAGTGCCTCGTATTGCATACCGTTGCTCTTCACGTCGGACTTGTACTCCTCGATCACAGTTCCGTCAGCCGCGATCACCCGGAAGGAGGTGGGCGAGTACCACACCCGATCGATGTCGATCCGGGCCTTGGTCCCGATGACTGTGGCAGTGTTCGGACCGGCAGCTCGAGAGGATGACAGGCTCGTTGAGATCGCCCCGCCAGCGTGTCTCATGACCGTTGCAACCTCGGCGTCGGCCCCGGTCGGGAGCAGACGGGCGGATGCCTGGATGCTCGTCGGCTCTCCCAGCACATCCCAGATGAACGAGATCGGATAGATTCCCAGATCCAGTAGTGCGCCACCACCGAGCTCCAGGGCGTTCAGACGATGCGCCGGGTCGGTGGGCAGGCTCTGCGTGTGGTCGGCCATCACCGCGCGGATCTCTCCGAGCGTGCCCTCTGCGATGATCTGACGGATGCGCACCATGTGCGGCAGATAGCGGGTCCACATAGCCTCCATCACGAGCAGCCCCTTCTCTGCCGCGAGACGTCGCAGGTCCTCGGCCTGCGCTTGCGTGAGAGTGAACGCCTTCTCGACGAGCACGTGCTTGCCGTATTCCAGCGCGAGACGCGCATTGGCATGATGCATGGGATGAGGTGTGGAGACATACACGATGTCGACGTCGGGATCAGCGACCAGCGCCTCGTACGATGCATGAGCACGGGGAATGTCGAGACGCCTGGCGAAGGAGTCGGCAGCGTCCTGTGTCCGAGAACCGACCGCGACGATCTGACGATCCACAGCGCGGAGTGCGGTCGCGAAGGTCGTAGCGATGCCACTGGCGGCGAGAAGTCCCCATCGGAGTGCGGTCATGCCCTCCAGCGTATCGACCCTGCGGCTCATTGAAAGGTGAGGACGGCCTTCACCGGCGCTCGATCCGCAGGTGTCATTGCCAGCGCAAGTGCGGCGTCCGAGAGACCGAAGTACGCGTCGACGAACTCTGATGGCACGATGCCTCCTTGTGCCGCAGAGCGCTGTGCGCGGTCGATCCAGCGCATCATCCGCTCCGCGGACCGATGATGAAGGCTCAGCACCGACATCGCACGGAAGTTCCACCGTTCCATCGGGACGGTGCGCATGCCATTCTCCGATTGGTGGTAGCCGAGGATGCCGAGCGTGCCACCGATCGCGACGAGATCTCCGGCGAGAGCAAGCCCTCCCGCGCTGCCGGTCGCCTCGATCACGATCGCCGTTCCGGATGGATACTCGGACAGGACGGAGTCCGGATGCAGCGCACGCACCGCCCCGGCGCCCAACGCAACTGCGCGGCGTGCTTCGATCGGCTCCACGACCGTGACCGCATGCCCCAGCAATGCCAGGTGGCGTACTGCCAGCAGGCCCATGAACCCCGCCCCGACCAGAACGATCTCTGAGCAGTCGGCGAGCGGTAGCATCTCGATCGCCCCGATGACGCAGGCGACGGGTTCGGCAAGAGCCGCGTCGAGCGTCGAACACCCGGGATCCAGTACGACGATGCGATCATGAGGGACGTCGACGTGCGTGGCGTACGCATCGGTCGCGTACGCCACGACACGCGTTCCCGCGTCGAGGCCGGGAATGCGTGATTCCACGACGACCCCTGAAGCCTCGTGGCCGATGTGTGCTGGACCGGTGATCGTGCCCGAGGCGATCGCTGCGATGTCCGAGTGGCAGATCCCAGCGTGACTCAGTTTGACCCGGGCGTGTCCTGCGGAGACCTCCGTCAAGAGCTCGGTGACGATGTCGATCCCGTTTCGAGACACGACTACAGCGCGGCGGTGGGCAGCGTCGTTCATCCCTTCACACCGCCTGACGTCACTCCCTGAATGAAGCTGCGCTGAAGGAACACATAGACCACGAGAGCGGGTATCGACATGATGACCGCTGCTGCGGCGAGCCCACGCAGGTCCGATACATGCTCTCCGAGGAACAGACCGATGCCCGCAGGTGCGGTCTGGAGGTCAGGGCTCCCCGCGAGCACGAGCGCGAGCAGGAACTCGTTCCAACTCCACATGAAGAACAGCACCAGGAGCGTCACGATGGCAGGCATGACCGAGGGCACGAGCACACGCCACAGCGTGGTCCAGGAGCCCGCCCCGTCGATTCGGGCTGCCTCGATGAGCGTGCGCGAGTCCTCCCCGAACGCGGCGCGCATCCAGAACATCCCGAAGCTGAGGAACAGCGCGATCTCGGGAACGATCAGGGTGAAGGGCGACCCGGTCAGCCCAAGCGAATTGAGATCGTAGTACAAGGGCACAATCGGTGCTTCGTAGGGCAGCAGCAGTCCGAGCAGGAACAGCAGGAACAGCACGCCGCTTCCTCGGAATCGCATCGTGGCGAATGCATACCCGCCGAGGATCGAGATGAACGCCGCGATCGGAACCACGAAGACTGCCACGATGACGCTGTTCTTCATCAGCACCGAGAAGTTCGCGATATCCCACGCACGCGCATAGTTGCTGAAGTCGAGCGACTCGGGCAGGGCGAGGCCGCGGACCACCTGGGTGTCGGGATACAGCGAGATGAGGAAGATGCTCAGCAAAGGCAGCAGCGTGAAGAGCGAGAACAAGCCAAGGATGACATGCGAGGTGACGCGGGCACCGAGAGGGGCCCTTCGTCCGCCGCCACCATCGGACCTCCTGCGCCTGTCGATGCTGCCTCGCGTGGTACGTTCCTGGACCTGTGTCATGGCTCTCTCCTGAACCGCTCGATCGCGAAGGCGACGAGCACGATGACAAGCGTCAACGTCACGCCGAGGGACGCCGCGGACCCGATCTCGCCGCGGTTGAAGGCACGGGCGAAGATCTCATACCCGGGGACGGATGTGCTCGTGCCAGGACCGCCCTTCGTCATGAGATAGACGAGGTCGAAGGACTTGAGCGCCGCCGTCACCGTGAGCGTCAGGGCGACCGCCACCTCGGCCCGCAGCCCGGGCAGCGTCACGTAGCGGAACTCGTGCCATGCGCTTGCCCCGTCGAGCTGCGCTGCCTCGTACAGCGCGGGATCGATCTTCTGCACGCCGGCGAGGAAAAGCACCATGCACAGCCCGATCTGACGCCAGGTGCCGGTGAGGCCCACAGCGGGAAGAGCCCACTCGAAGCTGCCGAGCCATGCTGTCGTCACGTCGTTCCCGAACAAAGAGAGGAGCTGGTTGAGGATCCCGGTCGAGGCGAACACCCACTGCCATGCGATCGCCACGACGACCATCGAGATCGCCTGCGGGACGAAGAGCACGGCGCGGTACACGGTCATCCCTCGCACACTCCAGCGCGCGAGGACGGACGTGATGAGAAGGCCAAGAGCGATCGGGAGGAGCGCATAGAAGAAGATCAGCACTGCTGCATGCAAGAACAGCGATCTCAGCACCGGATCGGTCAGGATCTCGATGTAATTCTCGACGCCGATGAAGTTCGGCGGGGTGACTCCATTCCAATCGGTGAAGGACACCTGCAGGGTGCGTCCCAGCGGATACAGCACGAAGGCGCCCACCAGAAGGAGGCCGGGGAGGAGATACAGATAGGGGACGTGCCGGGGCCCCGCAAGCGAGGCCCCGGCACTCCGGGCGGGCCGGGTGGCGAGCGCACTCATCGTGTGCCTGCCTTCGCCTGGCTCCGGTGTGGTTCTCGTGAGATCACGTCACTTCTTCCCGTAGTACTTGTCCCAATTGCCCTGGATGACCTCTGCGGTCTGCGCGGGTTTCGTCTGGCCTCCGAGCAGCGATTGCAGGGCGGGGAACATCGCATCGCCCATCGACGGAGTCGCAGAGTCGAGATAGCCGACCAGGCCGTCACTGGTGTTCATCGCGTTCCAGGCGGCAAGCACGTCCTTGGCGACCGGACTGGAACCCTCGG
>NZ_MKRT01000023.1:57660-63757 GCF_001897945.1 Microbacterium sp. 69-10 | reverse complement strand
GCCATCTCCTCGCCCGTGTAGAAATCGAGGAAGAGCGCGGCGAGATCGGGCTGCTTGGATTTGCTCGAGATGGTCAGCGCGCCGTCGAACGCGCCGGTCGTCGCGAGTTCCTTCCCCGCAGGAGCAGGCAGCACGAGAAAGCCGGCATCGGCGCCCATGTCAGCATAGAGGCCGGTGTTCCAGTTTCCGGTGATCTGATAAAGGCCCTCGCCCTTGACAAAGGCGGCATTGCCGTCGTCGTTCTTGATGCCGTTGGTGTCAGGCGAGATGTAGCCCGCCTCCATCCAGTTCTGCAGTTCGGTGAGCCCATCGACGAAGCCCTTGTCCGTGAAGCTGCCGCCGGCGCCGTTGATCCAGTCCTGGACCTGCTTCGGACTCTCGGTGTAGTTGAGGATCGCGGAGAGGAGATGATTGGCGGGCCACTGCTCGAGATTGCCCATCACGATCGGCTGCACGCCGGCCTTCTTCGCCGCGTCCATCGAAGCGACGAAGGCGTCGTAGTCAGTCGGCACCTTGAGACCCAGCTCGGCGAGGATCTTGGTGTTGTAAAAGACTCCGACGATGTTGCCGCCCGGGGCCGCGCCCCACTGCTGGCCGGTGCCGAAGACCTTTCCGTCCTCGCTGACCGTCAGCATGCCCTTGACCGCCGCAGGGTAGCGGTCACCCCAGCCGTAGGACTCGGAGAACGCGTCGAGCGAGCGGATGAGCTTGCCCGCAGTCAGACGGCGCGCCATGACCGCGTTCGATTGCGCGATGTCCGGGGCGTTGTTGCTCTGCATCGCAAGGTCGATCGTCTTGCCGTAGTCATCGAACGACTTGTACGAAGCCTTGACCTTGACGTTGTCGTACTTCTTTTCGAATGCGGTGATGGTACGCTCCAGCGCGTCCTTTCCTCCGCCGGACGCCCATGAGCTGATGGTGAGTGTTACATCGCCGAGGGCGGCGACCTGCTGGTCGCTGAGCTTCTTTCCGGTCGCCTCCGCTCCAGTTCCGCCGGATGAACAGCCGGTGAGAAGTGCCAGTGCGGTGATCGTGCCGATCGCCGCCGTGATTATGCTGCGTCGCATATGGAATACTCCTTTCGATTTGGTTCGTCGAGTTGTCTGATCAGATCGTGTGCGGGGTGCGGACAGGAGACGGGGCGCGGAGCGCATCGAGGGTGCGCTTGGCGATCAACAGCCCGGTCTCGATGCGCTCCGGTGTGCCGCCCCAGACCGGATCCTCGTGCTCCACCGAGACGGTTCCCTCGAAACCGCCTTCATAGAGCGTGTCGATGACGCCGAGCCAATCCACCTGGCCAAGGCCGGGGATGCGGTACCGCCACCAGCCGGTGTCCCACCCGTCCCGACGGGAGACCGTGCGACCGAAGATCGAGTATCGCTGACGTGCTGCCGGATCGATCTCGACGTCCTTCGCCTGGACGTGCCGGACATGCGGTGCGTAATCCTTCAACGCCGCGACCGGGTCTATTCCGAGCCACATCAGGTGAGAAGGATCGAAGTTCAAGGCGAACCCCATCTCGATGATCCAGTCCCACAGCTCCGGCGTGTAGGCGAGGTTGGCGGGGTACCCGTCGGGGCCCCATCCCTCCATCGGACAGTTCTCGATGACCAGCGTGACGCCATGGTCTGACGCGTAACGCACGAGATCGGGCAGTACCTTGGCGCCCTCGTGCAGGTTGTCGGTGACAGATGCTGTCAGATCGCGACCGATGAAGGTCCCCACCGTATCGACTCCAAGCAGCGAGGCTGCGCGGACGCATGCCTTGAGGTGTCCATTGATGCTTTCGCGCTTGGCGAGATCGCCGTGAAGGTTGTTCTCGTAGTACGCGAGCGCCGAGATCGAGAGGCCCGCTTCCGCAAAGGCGTCATTCACCCGGGCGGCCTCACCGATGTCGAGTGTCCGCACGTCGATGTGGCGGGCGTGATAGGTGGAGGGATCGTTCTCTTCCCAGCATCCGACCTCGAGTGCCTCGAAGTCGTGGCGAGCGGCCCAGGACAGCACCTCCTGGAGCGATCGGTCCGCCATGCAGGCGGTGAGAAATCCGAGCTTCATCCTGCTATCTCCTTCCATTGTTCGTCCTGCGCGGAACTGAGCACGGCGTCCACCAGGTGAGCGGCGTGCGCGCCATCGGCGAAAGTTGGCAGGCCCTCTGGGCTCTCGCCATCGACCGCCGCATATGCATCTGAGATGAACGAGGTGAATGCGCTGTCCCAGCCCTGCGGGTGCCCGCTCGGCAGGCGGTCGGTGGCATGCGCCGTCCCCGAGCCTCGTGCGAACAGGGCCATCTCGCCGTGAGCGTCGCCGAACCATGCCTGCTCGGGGTTCTCGTGATTGAAGGAGGCGGATCCTGACGCGCCGTCGATCTCGAACCACAGGCGGTTCTTCCGTCCTGACGAGACTTGGGAGACCGTCAGGTTCGCGGGTACACCTCGATCGGTTCGGAGCAGGAGGGTGGCGATGTCCTCGGTGTCGACTTTCATGAGGGGTCCGCCGACGGCAGAGGGCGCCGAGAAACTGGGGCCGGTGGGCGTGGGGCGCTCCGGGACCGAGGTTGAGAGCTGGGCGACCAGCTTGACGAACCGCTCGCCGGTGATCCATTCGATGAGGTCGCACCAGTGCGACCCGATGTCAGCGAATGCCCGAGAGGCGCCACCGGCTGCAGCATCGACT
This sequence comes from Microbacterium sp. 69-10, assembly GCF_001897945.1. Classification (GTDB taxonomy): domain Bacteria; phylum Actinomycetota; class Actinomycetes; order Actinomycetales; family Microbacteriaceae; genus Microbacterium. The sequence continues at coordinate 61,084 of NZ_MKRT01000023.1, read as the reverse complement.
CGCCAATTCGACGCGAGCGGGTCGAGCAGCCAATCCTGCAGGTATGAACCGTGCAGCAGCGTGATCGGTCCGAGATCGCCGTGCTGCACGCGGGCGCGGATCTCGCGAACGGCGGAGTAGTACCGATAGACGAAGGGGACCGCAGCGACCACACCGCGACGGGCGGCGGCGGCTGTCAGCTCTTCTGCAGCGGCTGCGGTGGTTGCGAGCGGCTTCTCGCAGATCACATGCTTGCCCGCGTCGATCAGCACTCGGGCGTAGTCGGCATGGGTTCCGGTCGGCGTGCAGAGATGCACCACCTCGACGTCGGACGCCGCGAGAGTCTCGATGTCGGTGAAGGCCTGATCCGCACCCCACTCGTGTGCGAGCACCTCGCCGCGTACGGGATCGGATCCGAGTACGCCGACGAGGGGGATGCCGAGGACCGAAAGTGCCTGTCGGTGAACTCGCCCGACCATGCCCCCACCTGCGATGGCCGCCCGTCGGAACGTGCTTCTCGTCGTCACCCTGAAACCTCTCTGCATAACCATCAGAATCTCGTGCGTCTTTGCGCTACTTGGGATGCTAGAGATGTCATTTACTCTTCTTCAAGGAATAAATAACAAAGATTTCGACATAATAGGTGCATGAATCAAGCGATGCCTCGCCTCCGCCACCTGGGTGCGCAGCAGTATCGACTCGACTCCGCGATCGGACGGTCGATGACCGATCCTGCTGTCGCGATGAGCGTGATCCTGGGGCTGATCGCCTCGGGTGATGCGGTGACGCGTCCTGCGCTCGCACGCGAGACCGGTCTCTCGCCGTCGACCGTAGAGGCGCACCTTGAGACCCTGCGCCGTCACCGTCTCATCGCACCGGGAGGACCGGCAGCGAGAGTCGGCCGAGGGCGGCCCGCAGGCACCTTCGTCATCGGCGGCGACGTCTGCGTGATCGCGGCGATCTCTATAACTGCGGGGCACGTCGAACTAGCCGTGATGACACTCGGCCAGTGCTGCCTCGCCTACGAGAAGTACGACAGTGCCATCGCTGACGGACCGCAGGTCGTTCTCGGTGCGTTGCAGGAACGACTGCGCGCGATGCTCTCTTCACTAACGGAGACCCGACTGCTGGTGATCTCTATCGGCCTCCCAGGGCCGGTGGACTCCCATCGCGGCATACCGGTCCGGCCACCGATCATGCCGGGGTGGGATGAGTACCCGGTGGCTGGCGAGTTCACAGAGGAGTTCGGGTGTCTGACGGTCGTCGACAACGACGTCAATCTGATGGCGCTAGGCGAGTCGCGGGCGCTCCCCGCCGATGAGCTGCCGCTGCTGTACGTGAAGGTCGGGACGGGTATCGGTGGTGGGCTGGTGACCGCGGACGGGAAGCTGCATCGAGGTGCGCACGGCGCCGCCGGCGACATCGGTCACATCCGCGTGCTGAGTGACAATCACCGGGTCTGCAGCTGTGGCAACGTCGACTGCTTGGAGGCGGTGGCGTCGGTTGCGGCGATGGCACGCGCTCTCGGCGAAGAACAGGAGGTGCCCGAACTCGGGCAGGAGGACCTGATCGCGGCCGTTCGGACCGGTGACCCGTCGGCAACGCGTATCGTCCGTCTCGGTGCATCGATTCTAGGTGAGGCCGCCGCATCACTCGTGCACCTCTACAATCCCGCACGGATCAGCCTGGGCGGCCCGCTCACAGCAGCGAGCGATGATCTGCTGGCCGGTGTCAGAGCAGTCGTCTATCAACGAGCACTTCCTCTCGCGACGAGGAATCTGACCCTCTCGCACTCGGTGCTCGGGCAGGAGGCCGCAATCGTGGGCGCCTCGGTAGCAGCGATCGATGCGGTGCTGAGTGCGAGGTTCATCCGCGAACGGCTGCGCGGCGCCTGATCTCGCGCCTTGATGTCGCCGTTCTCGGGGAGGGCGGAACCCAGGGCGCTCAGCCTGCCGCGGCCAGCGAACGCTGCCCCACCAGCGGGAAGACCTGCTCGGCGATGCGGTCGAGCTCCTCGTCCAGAGGCGACGCCTGGATCAGCAGCAGGCTGATGCCGGCGTCCGCGTACTCGTCGATCCGCTCCGCGACCTGCTCGGCCGTGCCGACGAGATTCGGTCGCAGGCCGCGCGTGCCGACCGAGTACTCGCGACGGGACAGCTCCAGCGACAGGTTCGAGTTCTGCCGGAACTGCTCGAAGGAGGCGTAGCCGGGGGAGTGCGGGTCGACCGTGGTGATCCGGTCCAGCTCGCGCTGCGCCTCAGCCTCGGTGTCGCGCACGATCACGTACGCGGGCATCCCGAACTCGGCGATCGGCCGGCCGTGCAGGCGCTCGGAGCGGGCGTTCATGTCGGCGACGTTGGCCCGCACCTCATCCAGGGTGCCGCCGTGCATCACGTAGGCGTCCGCGAAGCCCGCGATCGCCTCCCGGCCGGCGTCGCTCTCGCCGCCCGCGAAGATCACCGGGTGACTGGAGGGCTTGGGCTCGACGATCGTGCCGTCGAAGTCGTAGTGGTCGCCGCGGTAGGTGAACGGAGTGCTCTCCCACAGTCCGTTCAGCACCTCGACGAACTCGGTCGCCTGGGCGTAGCGGGCGTCGTGCGCGGGGAAGACTCCGCCGAACTGCCGTGCCTCCTCCGCCCACCACGCCGCGACCACGTTCAGCGCCACGCGCCCTGGCGCGATGCTGTCGAGCGTGGACACGGTCTTGGCCAGGACGGCCGGCAGGTGGAACCCGGGGCGCACAGCGGTCATCACCCGCAGGCGGTCGGTCGCCGCGAGGATGGCCGCGGACAGCGACCATGCCTCCAGGCTCGGGGCATCCGTTCCCTTGCGGTCGTTCAGATACAGCTCCGGGACCAGCGTGGTGTGGAAGCCGAGGCGGTCGGCCTTGACGGACACCTCGCGGATGTACTCCCACGTGGCGGCCATGCGGCCCTCATCGCGGACGTTGCGCAGGAATCCGCCGTAGACGGGCGTCCAGTATCCGAGGTCGATGGCCATGAGGGTCCTCCTGGTGCTTCGGGTTCAGAGTGCGGCGTTCAGGCGATCGCGAGCGCGCGATCGAGGTCGGTGATCAGGTCGGCGGGATCCTCGATCCCGATCGACAGGCGCACGGTGTTCAGGGAGATGCCCGCCGCCGCACGCTGGGCGGGGGTCAGGTGCGAGTGGGTCATGGATGCGGGGTGCGCGACCAGGGAGCGGGCGTCGCCGAGGTTCGCGACCAGGCGGAAAACGCTCAGCTCGTCCACCAGCCGGGCGATGCGCTCCGGGGCCTCGTCCTCGGGCCCGGCGACGTCGAAGGAGAACACCGAGGGCGCCCCCTTGGGCAGGTAACGCTGCGCGAGAGCGTGCCACGGGCTGCCCGCGAGGCCGGGATGGTTCACCCGGGAGACGGCCGGATGCTGCGCCAGATGCTGGGCGATCGCCAGCGCGCTCGAGGACTGGC
>NZ_MKRT01000023.1:21414-57627 GCF_001897945.1 Microbacterium sp. 69-10 | reverse complement strand
AGGCGTTGAACGGCGACAGCGAGGGCCCGAGGTCGTGCACGTGCTTGGACTTGACCAGGGCTGCGAAGGCCTGCCCCTGCCCGAAGCGCTCCCACAGCACCAGGTCGCCGAACCGCCGGTACGGGGCGGTGAACTGCGGCCAGCGCGCGGGGTCGGCGCCGAAGTCGAAGGTGCCCTGATCGACGACCACCCCGCCCAGCGACGAGCCGTGACCGGAGAGGAACTTCGTCGCCGAGTGCACCACGAAGTCGGCGCCGTGATCGCCCGGGCGGATCAGAGCAGGGGTTCCCACCGTGCTGTCCACGACGAGCGGCACACCCGCCTCGTGCGCGATGTCGGCGATCAGGCGGATGTCGAGCACCTGCGCGACCGGATTGGCCACCGTCTCGGCGAACAGCGCCCTGGTCTGCGGCGTGACGGCCGCCCCCCAGGCATCCGGATCGTCCTGATCGACGAAGGTGACCGGGATGCCGAAATCGTCGAACGTGTCCTGGAGCAGGTCGACGGTGCCGCCGTAGAGCTGATCGGCGGCGACGATGTGCCCGCCGCGCCCCGCGAGGGCGAGCAGGGTCACGGCCACCGCCGCCTGACCGGATGCCACGGCGACCGCACTCGCACCGCCCTCCAGCGCGGCGACCCGCTCCTCGAGGATCTGCTGGGTGGGGCTGGCGTTGCGGCTGTAGATGATGCCCGCCTTGCGCAGCGAGAACAGATCGGCGGCCTCCTGCAGAGAGGAGAACTCGTAGGCGGCGGTCTGATGGATGGGCGGCACGGCGCTGAAGGAGGGGAGACCGACCGCGTAACCGGCCTGCACCTGCGTCGTGGCGAATCCGCCGGTCATGCTGCTGCACCCTGTTCTCGCGCAGGGACGGCCCGGCGGATGACCGGCTCGTGAACGTCGCCGGCGCGGAGGCGCTCCAGCCACAGCACGATGCTCGCTGCGACGCTGCGGTGGCTCGCGTCGTTCAGGGCGTCGTGCAGGCCGCCCACGGTCTCGATCACCTCGAGGTCCGGGATCGACGAGAGAGCTTCCGTGGCCTGCGCGAACGGGGACACGGGATCCGCCCCGCCGTGCACGGCCAGCACCGGCACCGCGATCGCGGCGAGGTCCGCCGGGGCGGGAAGGGATGCGACCACGTCTCCTTCGGAGTGGGCGCCGTGCTGCTCCGCGAGGACGCCGAGGTGCACCGGGCATGCCGTGCGCTCGGCATCCGTGGGCGTGCGCTCGGCGTCGACCACGACGCCTGCGACGATCGCCGCGTCCGCGACATCGCCGTGCGTGAGGGCGGTGAGCACAGCCGACGCTCCGGTGTCGGAGCCGACCAGAACGCGAGGGGCGTCGTCCTGCGCGGCCAGCCAGCCGGAGGCGGCATCCGCGGTCCCGAACACTCCGACCGCGTACCCGTCGGCGCTGATGCGCGATCCGAAGCGGCGGTACACCGCGGCGCTCTCATCGCGCCCGGCGACCAGCGCGAGCGTCCCTCGGACGCGGGAGGGCGGGGTGAAGACGGCGGCGGGCTCGGAACTCATGCGTTCCATCTTCGGGACACGTGCTCCGGTGCGCCTCGGATGTGTCGAACTGTTGCGTACCGTGACCTCGCGCTTCAGATCGCTTGTGGAGCCGGGGTCCGCGCTCCTAGCTTCACTGCCATGACCTCACACAACCGACTCCCTGCCCTCGCCGTGCTCGCCGTCGCGACTCTCGCGATGGCCGGCTGCAGCGCGTCGGCGGGTGCGACACCCACGGAGACCACCTCGCTCACCTGGGGCTGGCGCCTGCCGACCAGCTGGGATCCGGTCACCTCGACCGCCGGCTGGGACACCCACGCGCTCGCCCTCGTCTACGACGGACTCACCCAGCTCGACCCTGAAGGCGAAGTCGTCCCCGGCATCGCCGAGAGCTGGGACTACAGCGCCGACGGCACCGCCATCACCTTCCACCTGCGCAAGGGCGCCGAGTTCAGCGACGGCAGCCCGATCGACGCCGAGGCGGTCAAGGAGAACCTCGAACGCGGCCGCGATCAGGAGAACTCCACTCTCGCCGGGCAGCTGCGCATCGTGACCTCGGTGGACGTGAAGGACGCGAACACCGTGACCGTGCATCTGGATCAGGCCGACTACCAGGTGCCCTACCTGTTCGCAGGCAAGACCGGGTTCATCGTGAACCCCGCCGCGTTCAAGGACGTCGCCTCGCTCGCCACGCAGCCGGAGGGCTCGGGGCCGTTCGAGCTCACCGAGTACGTCCCGAACGCCCGCGCCGACCTGCAGAAGAACGACCACTACTGGAACGCCGACCACATCTTCATCGATCAGTTCCATGTCGTGCCGGTCACCGACGACGCGACGGTGGTCGCGGGCATCGACACCGGGCAGTGGGATGTCGCGATCATCCCGCCCTCGCAGGCGAAGGCGGCCGAGGGCGCGGGCCTGGACGTCGAGGAGATCAAGGCGCTCACCGTGCGGGCGCTGGACGTCAACAGCACGGTCGCGCCCTTCGACGACCAGCGCGTGCTGCAGGCGATCAGTCATGCGACCGACCGCAAGGCCCTCGTCAAGGCCGCGTACTTCGGTCGCGGCACGCCGAACTGGCAGCCCTTCCCCGACGGCTACTCCGCGCACGACAAGAGTCTCGATGACCTGTACCCGTACGACGTCGCCGCGGCCAGGAAGCTGCTCGCCGAGTCCGGGCACCCGGACGGGCTGAAGCTCGAGCTCGCGCTCAGCGAGGATGACACGGCGCTCGCCGAGGTTCTGCAGGCGCAGTGGGCGAAGGCCGGCATCGAGGTGAAGCTCAACGTGCTCCCGGCCGCGGCGATCTCGCAGAACTACGTGCAGCGCACCCATCCGCTCGTGCTCGACAGCTTCTCCGGGCGTCAGTCGCCGCTGCAGGCGCTCGAGGTGCTCTACGGACCCGAGGGGCTGATGAACCTCGGCCGGCAGACGCCGCCGGAGCTCACCGCGGCCATCGACGCGGCCCGTGCGACGCCCACGGACTCCCCGGAGTACGAGAAGCGCATCCAGCACGCCGTCGAGCTCGGCGTGAAGCTGCAGCCGAACACGTTCCTGTTCAGCTGGCCGCGCATCCTCGCGCACCCGTCGAAGGTCACCGGCATCCGCCACTGGCTCGACGTGCAGCGCTGGGAAGACGTCAAGGTGAAGGGCTGACCATGGCCGTCGTCACCGAGCCGGGCACGGAGACGGGGCCCGACGCCGGCGCGGCACCCGCCGCGCCGGCGGATGCCGGGCGCGCCGCCCCCGCACGGCATCCGCTGCTCGCCGTGGCGGGTCGCGTGCTCGCCACCGCGGCCACGGCGGCGACGGTGTTCGTGATCGCGACCTTCGCGACCTTCGCCCTGGGTGCGGCATCCGGGTCCAACCCGGCCGCCGTCGCCCTGGGCGAGGTCGCGACCCAGGCCGACATCGACCGGCTGAACCACGTCTTCGGACTGGACCGGCCCTTCCTCGTGAGGTACCTCGACTGGCTGGGCTCGGCGCTGACAGGCGACCTGGGCACCAGCTGGTTCACCACCATCCCGGTCTCGACCAGCATCGCGCAGGCGTTCCCGGTGAGTCTGTCGATCGCGACCGGGGCCACGCTGTGCGCGCTGGTCGGCGGCTCCGCGCTCGGCATCCTGGCGGCGGTGAACCGCGGCGGGATTCTCGACCGGGTCGTCACGCTGCTCAGCAGCATCGCCACCACCGTTCCGGCGTTCGTCGTCGCGATCGCGCTGATCCTGCTGTTCGGTCACGCCATCCCGCTGTTCCCGGTGGCCGGCTACGTTCCTCCGACGAAGGACGTCGGCGCCTGGCTCGCCTGCCTGGTGCTGCCGTCGGTGGCGCTCAGCCTGGACGCCGGTGCCGACATCGCGCGGCAGCTGCGCACCTCACTGGTGGGCGCCCTCACCGAGAACTACGTCATCGGCGCCCGCGTGCACGGCCTGAGTCCTGCGCGGATCGTGTTCCGTCACGCGCTGCCGAACGCCACCGCCCCCGCCCTCAGTGCGCTGGGCGTGCACGTGCCGCGGCTCGTGGGCGGCGCGGTGATCACGGAGGTGATCTTCGGGATGCCCGGGCTCGGGCGTCTGGCGAACACCTCCGCCCTGCAGGGCGACGTGCCGGTGGTGCAGGGCGTGCTGCTGGTGGCCATCGCCGTCGTCGTGGTCTCCGGCGTCGTCATCAACCTCGCCATCCGCCGCAGCACCGGAACCGGAAGGAACGCCGCATGAGCCGCTCCGACTCGTCGAGTTCCGGCGTCTGGACCGTGCGCCTCGCGCTCGGCCTGGTCGCGATCGTCGCCGTACTGGCCGTGGCGGGTCCCGCACTGGCGCCGTACGACCCGCTGGCCCAGGACACCGCGCTCGCACTGCACGGCTCCTCGCCCGCGCACCTGCTCGGCACCGATTACCTCGGCCGCGACGTGCTGTCGCGGCTGCTCGCCGGAGCGCCCGCCTCGCTGCTGAGCGCGCTCGCCGCAGCGCTCATCGGGCTGCTCGTCGGCGCCCTGCCGGGGGCGCTCAGCGCCTTCCTGCCCCGACCGGCCGAATGGCTGGCGCTGCGGGTCGTCGATGCGCTGCTGGCGCTCCCGTTCATCCTGTTCGCCATCGTGTTCGCGGCGCTGCTCGGCAACGGGCTCGTGCAGGCGACCACCGCGATCGGGCTTCTCATCGCCCCGGGGTTCTTCCGCATCTCGCGCGCTGCCACGCTGCGGGTGCGCGACGCGCAGTACGTCGAGGCCGCCACCCTGCTGGGCGCATCGGCCTGGTGGGTGCTCGGCCGGCACGCCTGGCGGCAGGTGGCTCCGACGCTGGTCGTCGCGGGCATCAGCGCGCTCGGCTCTGCTCTGCTCGCCGTCGCCTCGCTGACGTTCCTGGGCATCGGCGTGCAGCCGCCGGCTCCCACCTGGGGAGGGATGCTGGCCAGCGATCTGGGCTACCTCGCCCAGCGACCCGAGGGGCCTCTGGCCCCGGCGCTGGCCATCGTGCTGACCGTCGGTGCGCTGAACCTGCTCGCCGATGCCGTCCGCGATCGCACCGGCACAGCGCGGGTGCGGCGCCGGGCGGCTGCGAACCGGAAGGAGACCGCCGATGTCTGACGCCCTCGGACCCCGCATCCTTCTGAAGGAGGATCGCCGCTCTGAAGGACGCACGGCCCAGGATTCTCCTTCAGAATCGCGATCGTCCTGGAATCGCGAACCCCTGTCGCCGTCGTTCGACGAGGGCTCCTCCGTCCGCGCGGCCGTCGCGGGCGTGGACAGGCTGGTCATCGCAGCCGCCGACGGGACGGAGCTCGTGCACGGCGTCTCGCTGTCGGTGCGACCGGGCGAGGCACTGGGGGTGGTGGGGGAGTCCGGAAGCGGCAAGACCCTCACCTGCCGCGCACTTCTGGGCATCCTCCCCGAGGGGCTCTCCGTCACAGGAGGAAGCGTTCAGGTCGAGGGGCGCGACCTCACCGCGGCATCCGAGCGGGAGTGGCGGTCCGTGCGGGGCACGCGCATCGGCGCCGTCTTCCAGGATCCGGCGTCCTACCTGAACCCCGCCATCCCGGTCGGCGCCCAGCTGCAGGAGACCCTGCGGGTGACGGCCGGCGTGCCGCGCGCCCAGGCGCGGTCGCGCGCGAGAGAACTGCTCGACGACCTCGGCATCCGCCGCGTCGACCTCGTGCTGCGGCAGCGCGTCGCCGAGCTGTCCGGCGGGATGCTGCAGCGCGTGCTGATCGCGATGGCGCTCGCCGCCGACCCGGCGGTGCTCATCGCCGACGAGGCCACGACCGCGCTGGATGTGACCGTGCAGGCCGAGCTGCTCGAGCTGCTCGCCCGGCTGCGGCGCGAACGCGGGCTGGCGCTCATCCTGGTCTCGCACGACCTCGCGGTGGTCGCGCAGGTGTGCGAGCGCGTGCTGGTGTTCCGGGACGGCCGCGTCGTCGAGGGCGGGGCGACCTCGCGCGTGCTGCACGCGCCGGGGCATCCGTACACCCGCTCGCTGCTCGCCGCGCACGCGGCATACGGACTGGAGAGGTTCCTGCGATGACGCATGACGAAGGCCGCGGTCCGCTGCTCGAACTCCAGGACCTGTCCGTCGACTACGGGCCGGTGCGCGTGCTCGACCGGCTGTCGCTGCGACTGCGCGCCGGCCAGGTCGTCGGCGTCGTCGGCGAGTCCGGATCCGGCAAGACCACGCTGGCCAAGGCGGTGCTGCGCACGGTCGATGCGGCGAACGGACGCGTGCTCGTGGACGGGCAGGACATCACCCGGCTGCGCGGAGGCGCCCTGCGACGCTGGCGGCGCTCGGGCGCCGTGCAGTACGTGTTCCAGGACCCGCTGCGGTCGCTGGATCCCGGCATCCGCATCGGCGAATCGATCGCGGAGGGGCTGCGCATCGCGCGCATCCCGGCGGACCAGGCCCGCGAGCGCGTGGATGCCGCGGTCGAGGCCGTGGGTCTGGATGCCGAGCTGCTCACCAGGCTGCCCGCCGGGCTCAGCGGCGGTCAGCGTCAGCGCGCCGCGATCGCCAGGGCGCTCGTCGTGCAGCCGCGCCTGCTCGTGCTGGACGAACCGGTGAGCGCACTGGACGCCGCCAGCCGGGATCGGGTCGTGCAGGCGCTCATCGCCCTGCGCCGCAGCCGCGACGAGCAGCTCGGGATGCTGGTGATCTCGCACGACATCGGCTCGCTCGCCGCCCTGAGCGACCGGCTCGTCGTGCTGCACCACGGCCGCATCGTGGAGGACGGTCTCACCTCCCAGATCGTCGCGAGGCCGCAGCATCCGTACACCCGACGTCTCATCGATTCGGTCCCCGTGATCGACATCCGCCAACCCAACCGACCCGCACCCCTCGCAAGGAGCTGACATGCCCATCGAACTGCTCGGAATGATCGCCACGACCGCAGGGTCCGAGACCAAGGCGGTGGACGGCCCGGTCGTCGACCCCGCCTACGTGAAGGAGTTCTCCCGCGCCCACGAGGAGGCGGGGTTCGACCGCATCCTGATCGGCTACAGCGCCAGCTCGCCGGACGGCTTCGCCGTGGCCGCCACCGCGCTGCACGCCACCGACTCGCTCAAGGTGCTGATCGCGCACCGACCGGGATTCGTCGCGCCGACCCTCGTGGCGCGCAAGCTCGCCACCCTCGACCACCTCACCGGTGGCGGACGCGTGGCGATCCACCACATCTCCGGCGGCAGCGAGGCGGACCAGCGCCGGGACGGCGACTTCAGCGAGAAGTCCGACCGCTACCGTCGCACCGGCGAGTTCATCGAGGTGCTGCGACGCACCCTCACCTCGGAGGAGCCGTTCGACTACGAGGGCGACTTCTACCGCTTCGAGGGCGCGTTCTCGGCGGTCAAGCCGGCGACCGAGGCGGGGATCCCGATCTTCTTCGGCGGACTGTCGGAGGGCGCGGTCGAGGTCGGCGCCAACGGCGCTGACGTCTACATGCTTTTCGGAGAGCCGCTGGCCGACGTCGCCGAGCACATCCGCACGATCCGGGCAGCCGCGGCCAAGGCGGGCCGCCATGTCGACTTCAGCCTGTCGACGCGGCCGATCATCGCCGACACCGAGGAGGAGGCATGGGCGAAGGCCGACCGCATCTACGCGGAGGCCGCCGAGCTCAAGGCCCGGGCGAGCTCCGGCGACACGCTCGCGTTCGCGAGCCCGCGGCGGCGCGAGCAGCGCTCGCTGTCGGCGGACCTGCTGCAGCAGCACGCGCAGCGCGGCGACGTGCACGACGAGAGGCTCTGGCTGGGCATCACCAAGCTGATGGGCCCGGCGGGGAACTCCACCGCCCCGGTCGGCACGCCCGCGCAGGTCGCGGAGGCGCTGCTGAAGTACTACGACCTGGGCGTGACGCGCTTCCTCATCCGCGGCTTCGACCCGCTGGGCGACGTGCGCGACTGGGGTCGCGAGCTCATCCCGCTGCTGCGTGAGGGCGCGCGCCTGCGCGACGAGGAGCGCGCGGCCGCCTGACACACCGCGGCGGAGGGGCTCAGGGGATCAGGATGATCTTGCCGTCGGCGGCGTGCTGCTCGATCAGCTCGTGGGCGCGCGCCGCCTCGGCGAGGGGCAGCTCCGGACCGAGCTCCACCTGGAAGTCGCCGGCCTCGATCAGGTTGATCGCCACACCCACGGCCTCGCGCCGCCAGGCCAGCTGCTCCTCGGTGAGCGGGTCGGGGCTGCCGCCGGAGTAGGCCTGGATGCCGAAGGAGGCGGCATCCGGTCCCCGCACGATCGTCGCGATCCGGGCCTGGTCGGCGACCAGCTCGAGGGAGGTCCGGATCGCCTCGTCGGTGCCGGCGCCGTCCAGCGCGACCGTGATGCCCTGCGGGGCCGCCTCGCGGACGCGGTCGGTGAGACCGTCGCCGTAGGCGACGGGGATCGCGCCCAGGGCGCGGAGCTGCTCGTGCCGCGCGGGACTCGCGGTCGCGATGACCGTCGCTCCCCACAGCACGGCGAACTGGATCGCCGCCTGGCCGACCGCGCCGGAGCCGGCGTGGATGAGCAGGGTGTCCCCCTTGCGCACGCCGAGCGAGCGCAGCGACTGGTAGGCCGTGCCGGCCGGGATGCTGAGTGCGGCGCCCTCCGCCGAGGTGACCCCGTCGAGCAGGCGGGTGATGTTGTGCACCGGAACCGCGAGCGCGGATGCATAGGTGCCCCGGGTGTCGCCGATCGCCACGCGCTCGCCGACCGCGAAGCCGGTGACGCCCTCGCCGATCGACGTGATCGTCCCGGCGCCGTCGAATCCGACGTGGCGCGGTTCGGTGATCGGCGGCAGAGGGCGCTTCCCGGAACGCTGCTTGACGTCGATCGGGTTGACGCCGGCGGCCTCGATCCGCACGACCACCTCGCCAGGGCCGGCGACGGGATCGGGCACCTCCACCAGCCGGAGGACGTCAGGGGAGCCGAGTTCGGTGTGGACGATCGCGCGAGCCATGCATTCAGGCTAACGCGCGACAACTCGTCGGGGGCGTTTCGTCTCGCTGCGCTCGCTCAACGACCGGGAGAAGCCGAGAGCGCCTTCATGATCCGCTGCGGCGAGACGGGCTGCGCCGTGCCCAGGCGCTGCGCGAACACGCTCACCCGGTACTCCTCCAGCAGCCAGCGCACCTCCACGAGGGCGGCCGGGGCATCGGAGGCGGGCGGGATCGTGCCGCCGGCGTCCTCGAACGCCTTCGCCATGCGCTCGTACTCGGTCATGCGGGCGCGATCCTTGCCCGGCTCGTTCGCGAGCGTCTTCAGCCGGTCCAGCATCCCGTCCAGGTAGCGGGGCAGGTGCGCGAGCCGCTCCACGCCGGTGGCCGAGATGAAGCCGGGGCGGATGAGGCCGCTCAGCTGGGAGCGGATGTCGTTCAGTGGGCCGAGCAGCGCGAGCGAGTTCTGCGACTTGATGCCGCGCTCCACGTCGCGGCTCTTCGTCAGGATGCGGGCGACCAGCGACACGCATGCGAACAGGCTGTCCACGAGAGCGGCGTTCACGGCATCCCGCACCCGCCGGAACTCCGCCTCGGTGCGGATGAGGCCGCCGGGCACCTCGCCCTCGATGAGCCCGCGCACGACGGCAGTGCGGGCGTCCTCGATCAGCGCCGCCACGTTCTGGTAGGGCGACGCGGCGAGTGCGAGCTTCTCCGCCGAGGTGAGATGGTTCTGCACGTAGGACGCGGGGGAGGGCACGTTCAGCAGCACCAGGCGCAGCACCCCGTCGCGGGTCGCGGATGCCGCGGCGTCCGCCGTCGCCTCCAGTCGCACCGACACGTTCGCGCCGCGGTCGACGATGGCGGGGTAGCCGCGCCCCACGCCGCCCGCGACCTTGGTGTCGAGCACGTCGGGAAGATCGCCGAAGGTCCAGTCCGTCAGGCCGTCGCGCTCGATCGGACCTCGGGCGGATGCCGCGGCGACGGACGCGGCGTCGGGCCTGCGCGCACCCTTCTCGGGGGCATCCGGCCGCGCGATCGAGCGCGCGACGCTCTGCCGCGAACGGTCCGAGAGCCGCTGCTGCAGGGTCGCCAGATCACGGTCGGAGCCCACGACGCGCCCGCGCTCGTCGACCGCGCGGAAGTTCATCCGCAGGTGCCCCGGCACACGGTCGTCCTCGAAGTCGGATGCCGCGACGCGCTGGTTCGCGATCGGCTGGATCAGCCGGGCCAGCGACTCCTTGAGCGAGCGCTCCGGCATCCCGGCATGGTTCTCGGGGCCGTCCTGGGCGAGCTGCTCGCCCAGCTTCGCGGCCCAGTCCGCGGCAGGCACGACATGGCGGCGGACGGCCTTCGGCAGCGCGCGGAGCAGGGCGGTGATGAGCTCGTCGCGCAGCCCGGGCACCTGCCAGTCGAATCCGGTGTCGCGGATCTGCTGCAGCAGCGCGAGTGGAAGCACCACGCTCACACCGTCGTCCTCCGCGCCCGGCTCGAAGCGGTAGGCGAGGCCCAGCACCTGGTCGCCCTGCGTCCAGCGGGTGGGGAACTCGGACTGGTCGGCGCGATCCTCGTCCTCGAGCAGGTCGCTCTCGCGCATGACGAGCAGCTTCGGCGTGGACGCCAGGGCGTCGCGCCACCACTTCTCGAAGGAGCGCACGTCGAACACCTCGTGCGGGATGCGCTGGTCGTAGAAGGCGAACACGGTCTCGTCGCCGGCGAGGATGTCACGGCGGCGCTCGCGCTCCTCCAGCTTCTCCAGACGGCGGCGCAGCTCGGCGTTCGCGCGCCAGAAGGCGCTGACCCTCTTGTCGATGCGCGAAGGATCCCACTCGCCCTCGACCAGGGCGTGCCGCAGGAACAGCTCGCGCGCGCCGGCGCGGTCGATGCGCGCGAACTGCACGCGCCGCCGGGGGATGATCTCCACCCCGAACAGCGTCACCTTCTCGAACGCGACCGCGGCCCCGGCATCCTTCGACCAGTGCGGCTCGGTGACCTGCCGCTTGGCGAGGTCGCCCGCGATGGTCTCCGCCCAGGCGGGGTCGATCGCCGCGACCGTGCGCGCGAAGGTGCGCGAGGTCTCCACGATCTCGGCGGCCATCACGGCCTGCGGGGCCTTCTTGCGCAGACCCGAGCCGGGGAAGATCGAGAAGCGGATGCCGCGGGCGCCGCGGTACTCCGCGATGCGGCGCTTCTCACCCTTCTTCGGCTTGTCCTTGTTGGCGCTCCCGGCCGCGGTCCGCTCGTCCAGGACGCCGATCTGCGAGAGGAGCCCCGAGAGGATCGCGCGGTGTACGGCGTCCGCGTCGGTGCTGGGCGCGCCACCCGCGTCGGCGGTGTCCTTGGGGGCCTTCACGAGTGTGCGCAGCTGGCGGTGCACGTCGAACCACTCGCGCACACGGACGTAGTTCAGGTGCTCGCTGCGGCACATCCGGCGGAACGCGCTGGAGCCCAGCTCCCGCTGCTGCTCGCGCAGGTGGTTCCACAGCTTCAGCAGTGAGAGGAAGTCGCTGGTCGGGTCGGCGAAGCGCGCGTGCATGCGGTCGGCCTCGTCCCGCACCGACTGCGGGGCATCCGCGGAGGGGCGCTCGCGCACGTCCTGGATGGACAGGCCGGCTACGATCGGCATGACGTCGCGCAGCACGCCGGAGCCCGCGGCGGCGCCGGCGACCAGCATCCGGGCGAACCGCGGATCCATCGGCATCCGGGAGATCTCCCGGCCGATCCTCGTGAGGCGGGGCTGTCCGGTCCCTGAACCCGACGAAGGGCGCGTCAGTTCCACCGCACCGATCTCGGTGAGCAGGTCGAGGGCGGCCTTGACGCCGCGGGAGTCCGGGGGAGTGAGGAACGGGAACTCGGTGATGTCGCCGAAGCCGAGCGAGAGCATCTGCAGCACGACCGAGGCCAGCGAGGTGCGCAGGATCTCGGGCTCGGTGAATTCCGGGCGCTTGGAGAAGTCGTCCTCGCTGTAGAGACGGATCGCGATGCCGTCGCTGGTGCGCCCCGCGCGGCCCGAGCGCTGGTTCGCGGATGCCTGCGACACCGCCTCGATGGGCAGGCGCTGCACCTTGGATCGTGCGCTGTACCGCGAGATGCGGGCTGTGCCGGTGTCGATCACGTACTTGATGCCGGGCACCGTGAGGCTGGTCTCCGCGACGTTCGTGGCCAGCACCACCCGGCGGCGCACTCCCGCGACGCGCGAGCGCTCGAACACACGATGCTGCTCGGCCGCGGACAGGCGTCCGTACAGGGGCAGCACCTCGACCGGCGCGGCCTGCGAGCGATAGGCGCCGCGGACGGCTTCGGCGGCGTCGCGGATCTCGGCCTCGCCCGGCAGGAACACCAGCACGTCGCCCGGCGCCTCGCGGTCCAGCTCGCGCAGCGCCGCGACGATGGCGGTGACCTCGTCCTCGGGCTCCGCGCCGCTCGCGCCAGAACTCCGGAGATTCTTGGCCGAACCGCGCGTCGCGGCCCGGTTTCCGCTGGTTTCGTCGGATTCTTCCGGAGTTGTGGCGTCGTCCACCAGCGGGCGGTATCGGATCTCCACAGGGTACGTCCGGCCCGAGACCTCGATGATCGGCGCATGCCTTGATTCGGTCCCTGAGCCCGTCGACGGGTCCGAGAAGTGCGCCGCGAAGCTCTGCGGGTCGATGGTCGCCGAGGTGATGATCACCTTGAGGTCGGGCCGCTCCGGCAGGATGCGGTGCAGATAGCCCAGCAGGAAGTCGACGTTGAGCGAGCGCTCGTGCGCCTCGTCGATGATGATCGTGTCGTAGCGGCGCAGCAGCCGGTCGCGGTGGATCTCGTTGAGCAGGATGCCGTCGGTCATCAGGGCGATGCGCGTGGCATCCGACACCTGATCCGTGAACCGCACCTTGTAGCCGACCAGGTCGCCCAGCTCGACGTGCAGCTCCTCGGCGACGCGCTCGGCGATGGTGCGCGCGGCGAGCCTCCGCGGCTGGGTGTGCGCGATGCGCTCGCGGCCCAGCTCCAGGCAGATCTTCGGAAGCTGCGTGGTCTTTCCGGAGCCGGTGGCGCCGGCCACGATCACCACCTGATGGTCGCGGATCGCGTCGGCGATCTCCCCGCGGGCGGCGGAGACCGGCAGCTCCGGGGGGTACACGATGACGGGCGAGGACATAGCCCTCCAGCCTAACGCGCCCTTCGTCTCGCTGCGCTCGCTCAGGAACCGGCTTCCGAACCGGTCCCTGAGCGAGGAACGCAGTGACGAGACGAAGGGTGTCGGATCAGAAGTGCGTGCCGCCGTCGATGCGCACCTCGGTGCCGGTGATGAACTTGCCGTCGGCGCTGGCCAGCATCGCCACGACGCCGGCGACCGACTCGGGTCCCGCGAAGCCCTGGCCGATGGCCGGGGCGAGCTTCATGAACAGGCTCATGTCGGCATCCTCGGGGAGGCCCGGACCGACGCTCTGCTTGCTCTGGCCGGATCCGTCGGTCATGCCCGACGAGATCGAGCCGGGCTGGACCGAGGTGAAGCGGATGCCCTGCTTGGCATACTCCGCGGCGAGGGCATGGGTCATCGACTGCACGCCGCCCTTGCTGGCCGCGTACGCCGCCATGTAGGGGTGCGCGAACATCGCCGAGGTGGAGCTGAAGTTCACCACGGCGGAGTCGGTGCCCTCGAGCAGCGCGGGGATCGCCTCGCGGATCATCAGGAAGGTACCGACCAGGTTCACCTGGATGACCTGCTGGAACTGGTCGAGCGTCGTCTGGTCGGTGTGCGAGGAGCGCAGGATGCCGGCGGCGTTCACCAGCACGTCCAGGCCGCCCAGCGCGTCGACGGCTGCGGCCACACCGGCCTTGGCCGATGCCGGAGCCGCCCCCGGTGACGAGTGCGCGGCGACCTTCGTAGCGGTTCATGATGATTCCTCTCCTCGGCGGGTCCGGGATCGGATCCGTCATGATGCTCGGGCAACCCCCGGCGGGTCCTGGATCGAATCCGTCATGATGCCGCCGCGCTGTTCGCCCACCACGGCGTCGCGCAGGTCACCACCGCGCAGATCGCGGATGCTGCCGGCGTCTCGCTGCGCACCTTCTACCGCTACTTCGACACGAAGGAGCAGGCCGTCGCCCCGGTGCTTGAGATCGGGGCCGCGCGCTGGCATGAGCTGCTCGCCTCCGCCGACGGCGAGGCCCGCGCAGCGATCGTGGCGGCGATCGACGAGGTGCTGACCGTGGACGGAGCGGATGCCGTCGAGCAGATGCTCGGCATCCGGCCGCTCCTGCGCGCACTGCCGGACGACACCGAGCTGCGGGCCGTGTGGCATCGGGTGAATCACGACTCCGAGGAGCTCATCTGCGGCATCATCGCCGAGCACGAGGGATGGGCATCCGATCGGTTCCATGCGCGGCTGCTCGCGGTCGCCGCCACCGAGGCGATCCGCATCGGCCTGGAGGAGTGGGCGGCGTCCGAGGCCGGCACGATCGGCGCCGGTTCGCCGGCGCAGCTGGCGCGGCTCGCGTTCGACGTCCTCGCGCCGCAATAGAGGTCCCGGCCGGGATACTGGATGCCATGCCCATTCCCGTGATCCTCGACTGCGACCCCGGCCACGACGACGTCTTCGCGATCTGGCTCGCCGCCGCGAACCCCGCGATCGACTTGCGCGCCGTCACGACGGTCGGGGGCAACGGCCTGCTGGAGCACACCACGCTGAACGCGCGCGTCGCGCTCACCGTCGCGGGTGTCGACGGCGTTCCCGTCGCACGCGGCGCGGCCGGCCCCCTCGCGGGCTCGCTGCACCCCGCCGAGGACATCCACGGCGCCAACGCGCTGGGCGGACCCGTGCTCCCCGAGCCGACCGTGCCGCTCGACGAGCGGGACGCGCAGACGCTCATGCGCGACGTGATCCAGGCATCCGAGGCGCCCGTCACGATCGTCGCGACCGGGCCGCTGACGAACATCGGCCTGCTGGTGCGCGACCACCCCGACCTGATCCCCGGCATCGCGCGGGTGATCTGGATGGGCGGCTCCACGACGCGCGGCAACGCCACGCCCTACGCCGAGTTCAACGCCCTGACCGACCCGGAGGCCATCGCGCTGGTGCTCGACAGCCGTGTGGACTTCACGATGGTCGGGCTGAACATCACGCATCAGGCACTCGTCACCCGCGAGGTGCGCGAGCGCATCGGGCGGATCGGAACCCGCACGGCGGCGTTCGGCTCGGAGCTGCTGGAGTTCTTCTGCTCCACGTACGAGGTGGCCCAGGGGATGCCCGACGGGCCGCTGCACGACCCGATCACCGTGGCGATGCTCATCGACCCGGCGGTGGCGACCACGGTGCGCTCACACCTCGACATCGAGGTCGACGGGACCCACACCCGCGGCGCGACCCGCGTGGACCTGATCGACGCACTGGGCGCCGAACCCAACGCGACCATCGCGATGGACCTCGACACCGACCGCTTCTGGACGCTCGTCGAGGAGGCGGTCGCCGCGCTCGCCTGAGGCCGCGGCATCGGGTGGACTCCATCATCGCACCTGTCATCACAACCCCGTACGCTGGAGCCATGACGACTCCCACGGTTGAATTCAACGACGGACACAGCATCCCCCAGCTCGGCTACGGCGTCTTCAAGGTGCCGGCCGACGAGGCCGAGCGCGCGGTCAGCCAGGCCTTCGAGGCCGGCTACCGTCACATCGACACCGCGGCCATCTACGGAAACGAGGAGGGCGTCGGCGCCGCCATCGCGAAGAGCGGCATCGCCCGCTCGGAGCTGTTCATCACCACCAAGCTGTGGAACGACCGCCACCACGACGACGAGCCCGACAAGGCCATCGCCGAGAGCCTCGAGAAGCTGGGTCTCGAGCAGGTCGACCTGTACCTGGTGCACTGGCCGACTCCGGCCAAGGACGACTACGTGCACGCCTGGGAGAAGATGGTCGGCATCCGCGAGCGCGGCCTCGCCCGCTCGATCGGCGTCTCGAACCACCTCGTCCCGCACCTGGAGCGCATCGTCGAGGCGACCGGCGTCGTCCCCGCCGTGAACCAGATCGAGCTGCACCCCGCCTACCAGCAGCGCGAGATCACCGACTGGGCCGCCGCGCACGGCGTGCTCATCGAGTCGTGGGGTCCGCTCGGCCAGGGCAAGTACGACCTGTTCGGCGCAGATGCGGTGGCATCGGCTGCTGCGGCCACCGGACGCACCCCGGCCCAGGTCGTGCTGCGCTGGCACCTGCAGAAGGGCTTCATCGTCTTCCCGAAGTCGGTGCGCCCCGAGCGGATGGCCGAGAACATCGACGTCTTCGACTTCGAGCTGACCGATGCGCAGATCGCCGCGATCGACGCCATGGACCCGGGCGACGGCTCGGGTCGCGTCAGCGCCCACCCGGACGAGGTCAACTGATCCCTTCCCGCCGTCTCCGGCCACCCGCCGGATGACGCCATGTTTCGACTGCATGACGCCCCGTGTCGCTTCCCGTGACGCGGGGCGTTCTGCTCACTACCGTCGGAGGCATGCCAGCCCTCTACCGCGTCGTCGCCGTCTCCGGATCCCTGCACGAGCCCAGCAAGACCACCGCGCTGCTGCGCGCCATCGCGGACGCGGTGGCGGAGCGGATCGACGTGGACGTGCGCATCATCGAGCTCACCCAGATCGGACCTGGTCTCGCCGGCGCACTGCGGCGAGACGACCTGCCTCCCGCGGTGGAGGCGCAGCTGCAGGCGATCGAGGAGGCCGACCTGCTCATCGTGGGGAGTCCGGTCTACCGGGCCTCGTTCACCGGGCTGTTCAAGCACCTGTTCGACTTCATCGGCCAGTACGCCCTGGTCGGCAAGCCCGTGCTGCTGGCGGCCACCGGCGGCGGCGAACGGCACGCCCTGATCCTCGAGCACCAGCTGCGCCCGCTGTTCGCCTTCTTCCAGGCGCTCACCCTGCCGCTGGGCGTCTACGCCAGCAACACCGACTTCGACGGCTACGAGATCCGGTCGCCGCAGATCCTCGACCGCATCGCGCTCGCCGCCGAGAGGGCGCTGCCGCTGGTCGGGTTCGCGCCGGTCGCCGACCCCCGCGCGCTCGCCGCGTTCTGACGGCCCGCGTCCCGGGGCCCGCGGCGTACCGTGGGTGCCATGACCAACCGGCTCGCCGACACCCTCAGCCCCTACCTGCGCGCGCACGCCGAGAACCCGGTGGACTGGCGACCGTGGAGCACCGAGGCGTTCGACGAGGCCGTGCGTCGTGATGTGCCGCTGCTGATCTCGATCGGCTACTCCCCCTGCCACTGGTGCCACGTCATGGCGCGCGAGTCCTTCTCCGATGCGGCCACGGCCGCGCAGATCAACGAGGGCTTCGTGGCGGTGAAGATCGATCGCGAGCAGCATCCGGAGGTGGATGCGGCGTTCATGGCCGCGGCATCCGCGTTCACGCAGAACCTCGGCTGGCCGCTGACCGTGTTCACCACGCCGCAGGGCGGAACGTTCTACACCGGCACCTACTGGCCGCCGGAGGCGCGCGGCGGAACGCCGGCCTTCCGCGACGTGCTGACGGCCGTGCGGGAGGCGTGGACGGACCGGCATGACGAGGTGCTCGCCTCGGCGGATGCCGTGGCCGACGCGCTGCGGGCTGCCGCGCACGCGCCGGAGCCGCAGCTCCCCGACGTCAGCGCGCTGCGCGCCGCGGCGGGCACCATCATCGAGCGAGAGGACCGCCTGTTCGGCGGCTTCGGCGGGGCCCCGAAGTTCCCGATGGCCACGACGCTGCGATTCCTGCAGCATCCGGCGGCCGGCGGAACGGACGCCGTGGATCGAGCGCTCGCGGCGATGGCCGGGTCCGAGCTGAGGGACCCCGTCGACGGCGGCTTCTTCCGGTACGCGACCCAGCGGGACTGGACCGTGCCCCACTACGAGCGGATGCTGACCGACAACGCGCAGCTGCTGGAGGTGGCGCTGGACGCCGGGCGGGCGGACATCGCGGCGGGGGTCGCGGGCTTCCTGCTGAACGTGCTGCGGCGCGAGGGCGGTGCGTTCGGTGCGGCGCAGGACTCGGAATCGTGGATCGACGGCGAGCGCAGCGAGGGCGGCTACTACCGACGGGACGCGGCGGGCCGCGGGGAGCTCGAACCGCCGGCGGTGGACGGCAAGGTGCTGACCGGCTGGAACGGCCTCGCGATCGGCGCGCTCGCGCGGGCCGGTGCCGTGCTGGGGGAGTCCTCGTGGGTGGACGCGGCCACGGGGGCTGCGGCGCACGTGCTGAGAGTGAACCGCTCGGCGCCGGGGGATCTCGTGCGCTCGTCCCTGGACGGCGTCGCGGCGGATGCCGTGGCGACCACCGCCGACCTCGGTCTGCTCGCCGACGGGCTGTTCGCGCTGGCTCTCGCGACCGGCGACGCCGCCTGGGCGTCGCGCGCGCTCGGGGTGCTGGGAACGAGAGCCGCGTCGGATCCGGTGCTCGCCGGACGGGGCATCGTGCGGGGCGCCGATGACGGCGACGGCGATCTCCCCTCGGGGCCCGCGGCCCTGGCATCCGCTCATCTCACCGCCTGGCGGCTGGGCGCCGGGGAGTCGCACCGCGCGCAGGCCGAGCAGCTCGTGGCGAGCGTCGCGGGGCGCGCCCTGCAGCATCCGATCGCCTACGGGGCGATCCTGCGCGTCGCGGCGGGTCTCGCTCAGCCGCCGCGGCAGGTCGTGGCCGTCGTCACCTCGCGCGACGGCGCCCTCGCGGACGCGGCGCGCGCGGCGGATGCCGATGTGGTCACCGTCGTCTCGCCCGAGCAGGCGAGGACGTTCGCGGATGCCGGATTCGAGCTCTTCGAGGGCAAGGACGCCGCCGAAGGCGTCGTCTACGACTGCCGCGACTTCGTGTGCCGGCTGCCGACCGCGGATCCGCGGGCCCTTCGTCTCGCTCCGCTTGCTCGGGAACCGGGCTCCGGGCGCTGATCCCGGTGTGAGGTCGCGCAACCGGGCCCGCCCGGCGCACCAGCCCGTCGACCAGGCCGGCCCGCCGAGCCTGTTCTCGGATGTGCGCATGATCGCCGTGTATCAGAAGCTTGCTACACGTCGCCTCTTTCGTGTACTTTCTCAGTAGTACACGAAAGGTGGGGTCATGGCAGGCTTCGCGCTCAATCTCTATGCGATCGGCATCGTCATCGCTGTCGTCATCGTGTGGTTCATCGCCCACCGGCGACGCACGGCTCGGCTGCCCGAGCACATCGTGCCGGTGGTCGCAGCCTCGCGTCGTCGGGCGCTGATGGCCATCGTCTGCGCGCTTTCGGTCTTCTTCGCGCTGGTGGTTGCAGGCCTGACTCTCCCCGGGCTGCTGGGCTCGCCCTTCGCATTCGCATCCACGCTCGCCGGCGCTGCGGGCCTGCTGCTGTACGCGCTCACGCCACCGCGCGTAGCGGAGGTTCCGGCGGGTGCGCCTCGCTCGGCAGGGCTCGAGCGCCGCTCCTGGCTGTCGGTGATCCCGAAGGGGTGGCTGCACGGCTTCGCCGAGGTCGGCGCGGTGTTCGTGATCGTCATCGTCTTCTGCGGGCTCACGGCGGATGCGGATGATCACGGCCGATCCCGCGGGATCGGATTCGGCGACGAGGACGTGTCCAGTCTCGCGACTCCCTATCCCGGCTGGTTCTACGGGGTTCCGGCGCTCGTCGGACTCAGCGTGCTCGCCGCAGCGGTGGTCCTGGCGCTGCATCGCATCGGCTCGGCGCCGGCATTCCCGGCACCGGAGGATGCCAACGCCGACATGCAGTGGCGACAGGCGTCGGCCTCCGTCATCCTCAAACTGGCGATGGGCGCCATGCTGTTCACTCTCGGCGGGATCATGCTGATGGCGGGAAGCGTCATGAGCAGTGCTGTCATCGAAGACGTGACATCCGTGGTCTGGTCGGTGATCAGCGACGCGATGTTGATCATGGGGATTGTCGCGCTCGTCGTCAGCATCGTCAGCGTCACCCTCGCCGCGCTCACGGCGTTCACGATCGGCGAGAGGCTCACCCGCGTTCCGGAGCCAGTGCGATGATCACGGTCGATCCGGCCAGCGCACTCGCGCCGTTCGAGCAGATTCGCTCGCAGCTGGCCGACGGCATCCGATCCGGCGAACTCGGCAACGGCCACCGCCTCCCGTCGATCCGCCAACTGGCCGGCGACCTGCGGGTGGCCGCCGGCACGGTCGCGAAGGCCTACGCACTGCTCGAGGAGGAGGGGCTCGTCGAGACGAGCCGTGCCCGCGGCACGCGCGTGCGGGACGGGCACGCCTATCCGCAGGCCGTGCGCGCCGCCGCGCAGGCGTTCGTCGCAGCATCCGTCGGGCTGAGCCTCGACGAGGCGCTGGGCGCGATCCGCGCGGAGTGGAACTCAGCCTGATCAGCGCGTCCCGATGGGTGGAAGCTGGTCGACGTCGGTCCACACCTCGGTCAGTCGTACGATCAGCCCCTCGCGCATGCGCGCGAAGCTCGCGCACTCGAAATGCTGGATCGCATCGTCCGTCCGACCCGTCACGTGCGACCGGCACGCCGCCGTGTCGTCCTCCGCGACGAGCTCTTCGACTCGCAGGCGGTCGAAGCCCGGGTATCCCGCGTTGAACGCGATCCAGCTCTCCCGTCCGAAGGTCTCGCCGGTGTGCACCAGGACGCACACGAACTCCTCATGCAGGAACGGCGAGAGGTCCTCCCAGCGGTGCTCGTCGATCGCCGTCATCAGGCCGGTCAGTGCAGCTCGCGCATCCATCCGCCCAGCGTAGGCCGATCACGGTACGGGGTATCCTTGCCCCTCGGGTCGACGGCGCACCCGCGCACCGTCCCGCGACGAGGAGGGCGTGCCGAGGGCGGTGACGGAGCAGCATCCGCCTACCCGGTAGCCTTGCCAGTCGAACCGGCACGCCCGCCGGCCACCCACACGATCCCCAGGGGGACCGCATGTCCGTAGGCCTGCTCGCTGTCGTCGACGACATCCTCAGCGCTGCCGTCAAGGCATCCGCGAAGACGGCCGGCGTCGTCATCGATGATGCCGCCGTCACTCCGCAGTACGTGCAGGGGCTCACCCCCGCACGCGAGCTGCCGGTGGTCGGCAAGATCGCGCTCGGGTCGATCGCGAACAAGTTCATCGTGATCATCCCCATCGCGCTGCTGCTCACCGCCTTCGCGCCGGGGGTGCTTCCGTACCTGCTCATCGTCGGCGGCACCTACCTCTGCTTCGAGGGCGCCGAGAAGGTGCTGGAATGGTTCGGATTCGGGCACGGCCATGGCGACGAGGGGGAGCGCGACGAGAACCGGCTGGTCTGGGGAGCGATCCGCACCGACCTGATCCTCTCCACCGAGATCATGCTCATCTCGCTGGCGAGCCTGGACAAGAACCTCGGCATCTGGCAGACGCTCGGCGTGCTGGCCGTCATCGCGCTGATCATGACGGGCGTCGTGTACGGCGCCGTCGCGCTGCTGGTGAAGATCGACGACATCGGGCTCGGCATGGCGAAGAGCCCGGTGCGCCGGGTGCGCCACACCGGAGCGCGGATCGCGCGCTCCATGCCGGCGGTGTTCCGGGTGATCAGCGTGGTCGGCACCGTGGCGATGCTCTGGGTGGGCGGTCACCTGGCGATCGTGAACCTCGGCGAGGTCGGTCTGCACTGGCCGGCCGACCTGCTGCACGGCGTGGACGAGCTGCTCGCCCCGCTGGGCGCGGTCGTCGCCTGGGTGGGCGACACGGCGGTCTCGGCGGTCGCAGGTCTGCTGCTCGGCCTGGTGGTCGTCGGCGTGGTGCTCGGCGTCGGGCGGATGCTGGGGAAGAGGCCGCGCCTGGACGAGGGGCACCGCGCGCCGGAGGACGCGTCCGCCGCGCACTGAGCCCTGCTCGGCTCAGGACTGGTTGCGCGGATGCCGCCGGGCGGCGCGCTCGTTGCCGCGCCGGTAGTTCCCGGTCAGACGCGCCATGAGCAGCTGCGGATCCTCGGTGTCGATCCGCGCCAGGAAGTCGGCCGCCTTCGCGCCCCGCAGGGTGGCGGCGCGGACGCCGTGATGCAGGATCACGATCTCGTCGCCGCGGACCAGATGCTCGAAGCCGTGGGGTGCGGGCATGCGCTCAGATCCAGCCCGGCAGCCAGTTGTGGATGAGCCAGAACTCGTAGGGCACGCTCATGCCCGTCCACACCGGGTAGTAGAAGACGGACACCAGCACGACGACGCACAGATAGACGACGACCGTGCGCTGACCGGCCTGCCTGCGGTGCAGCGGAGCATCCCTCCCGCCTGCGAGCTCCCGCAGCGCGACCGCGAGCCCGATCACCAGGAACGGCACCATCGCGATCGTGTAGAACTGGAAGATCGTGCGGTTGCCGACCAGCAGCCACGGCACATAGGTCGCGACAAGTCCCACCAGCGGCAGGGTCAGGGCGGGCCCGGCGGGCTTCCGGTCGATGAGCCCGCGCACGAACCGGTAGAGCAGGTACAGTGCGGCGGCGATGCTCGCGTACCAGATCAGCGGGTTCGGCACGGAGGAGATCACCGCGATGCAGTGGTCGGTGCCGCACCCGGTGGGGTTGTCGCCGACCCAGATCGCGGTCGGCCGCAGCAGGAACGGCCACTGCCAGGCCGGGCTCGCGTAGGGGTGCGGGCTGTGCAGCCCGACGTGGAACTTGAGGATCGCCTCGTGGTACTTCCACAGGGCGACCAGCGGATCGGCATCCGCCTGCCGGCCGTACCCGCCCGAGGTGATCAGCCAGCCCGTCCACGAGACCAGGTACGTCGCCAGGGCCGGGCCCACCGAGAGGAGGAAGGATGCCGGGCCCTGCCGGAACACGGCATCCGTCGGCCACAGCGCGACGCCCGCCCGTCGTCGCGCGAGCGCATCGGTGACGACCACGTACAGGCCGAACACGGCCAGCGCGTACACCCCCGACCACTTGACCGCCGCGGATGCTCCGAAGGCGACGCCGGCCGCGATCAGCCACGGTCGCGCCCACAGCACGGGTCCGTTCATCAGCGGTGGATCGTCGGGGCCGCGGTCGGTGCCGATCATCGCCAGCAGCGGCATGGTGCGCCGCCGGTCCAGCATCACGAAGAGCACGCCCAGCATCACGAAGAAGGCGAGGATGCCGTCCAGCAGCGCGATGCGGCTCATCACGATCCCGAGCCCGTCGATCGCGAGCAGGCCGCCGGCGATCGCGGCGACCGTGCGAGACCGGGTCAGCAGCAGCGCGACCAGGTAGACCAGCAGCACGGTCAGCGTGCCCAGGATCGCGGTCGTCAGCCGCCAGCCCAGGCTGGAACCAGGACCGAACGCGGCGATCCCCAGCGCGATGATCCACTTGCCCAGCGGCGGGTGCACCACGAAGGAACCCGCGCTCTGCATCGCGGAGTCGTCGCCGGTCAGCAGGTGCGTGTCGGCGTCGTCACCCCACTTGGCCTCGTAGCCCAGGTTCCACAGCGACCAGGCGTCCTTGACGTAGTAGGTCTCGTCGAACATGATTTGGTGCGGGTGGGCGAGATTCACCAGCCGCAGCACGCCGGCGAGCAGCGTGATCAGCAGCGGCGTGAGCCAGCCCAGCATCCGCGCCGTCGAAGGCTTCCCCATCGCGCGATCGCGCAGCCGCTCCCAGAGCGTCGCACGATCGTCCAGCGGCGGCAGCAGGGATGCGGGCGATGTCACCTGATCAGCCTAGGCAATCCCGTCCGCGCGCCCGCATAAGCTGATCGGGTGATCATCCTGGCGGCGACCCCGATCGGCAACCTCGGCGATGCGTCCCGGCGCCTGATCGAGGTCCTCGAGAACGCCGAGATCGTCGCGGCCGAGGACACCCGCACCACGCAGCGGCTCCTGCAGGCGCTGAAGATCGAGAACCGGCCGCGGCTGATCGCCCTGCACGACCACAACGAGAAGCACAAGGCCGCCGAGCTCGCCGAGCTCGCGGAGGAGCAGGACGTCGTCGTGGTCAGCGATGCCGGGATGCCCGCCGTGAGCGATCCCGGCTACGGCCTGGTGGCAGCCGCTGTGGAGCGCTGTGTGACGGTGACCGCGATCCCCGGGCCGAGCGCGGTGCTGATGGCACTGGCGATCTCGGGTCTCCCCACCGACCGCTTCACGTTCGAGGGCTTCCTGCCGCGCAAGCAGGGGGAGCGGCGCTCGACCCTGTCGGCGCTCGCCTCCGAGCCCCGCACCATGGTGTTCTTCGAGTCCCCGTCGCGCCTGGCCTCCTCGCTCGCGGACATGGGCGCCGCATTCGGCGCCGACCGGCGCATCGCGGTGTGCCGCGAGCTCACGAAGCTCTACGAGGAGGTGCGCCGGGGCACGGCATCCGAGCTCGTGGAGTGGGCCGAGCAGGGGGTGAAGGGCGAGATCGTCGTGGTCGTGTCCGGCGCGTCGCCCGTGGCCGTCTCGGCTGAGGACGCCCTCGCTCAGGTGCAGGCGCTGGTGGCATCCGGCACCCGACTCAAGGACGCCTGCGCCGAGGTCGCCGCAGCGACGGGCCTGAGCTCCCGCGACCTCTACCAGGCCGCCCTCGCCGCCCGGCAGGCGTGACGTTCTGTCTCGCGCTGGCTCACTGTGCGACGAGTGCACCACTTGATGACGAGTGCACCATTTCTCGGCGCCGGCAACCGGTGCGCTCGTCGGTAACCGGTACAGTCGGCGCGTGACTGACTCACCGATCGCCGCGGCGTACGACGCGAGGGCTGCGGAGTACATCGCGCTCATCGGCGAGGTGGATCAGCTCGCAGAGCGGGATCGCGAGGAGATCGGCGGATGGGCGGATGCCGTTCCCGGGCGCATCCTCGACGCCGGCTGCGGACCGGGCCTGTGGACGCGGTTCCTGCACGATCGCGGGCATGAGGTGCTCGGCATCGACCTCTCCGATCAGTTCATCGCGCACGCGCGGGCACGGCATCCGCGCCTCGAGTTCCTGCATGGCTCGTTCGAGGAGCTCCCGCTCCCGGATGCCTCGCTCGGCGGCATCCTCGCCTGGTACTCGCTGATCCACACGCCGCCCGAGCAGCTCCCCGCGATCCTCGCCGAGTTCGCCCGCGTGCTCGCCCCGGGCGGCAGCATCCTGATCGGCTTCTTCGACGGCGTCCCGCGCGAGCCCTTCCCGCACGCCGTCACGACCGCGTACTTCTGGAGCGCCGAGGCGCTGACCGAACTCCTCGAGGCCGCGGGATTCGTGGTTAGGTCCGTCGAGCATCGCGGACGCGTCCCCGGCGAGGTCAGCGCACGCCCGCACGGCGCAGTGACGGCGGTCCGTCGCTGATCAGCGCCGTCTGCACGATCAACGCCGTCGCTCGATGGCGATGCGGACGATGCGGTAGATCGCGACGGCGGTGAGCAGCCCGCAGAACGCGAGGACGATGATCACGCCCGGTCCGAGCACCGGCTCGGTCACGCAGTGGCTCTCCGCACCTGAGCCCGGTGCCGCGTCCATGCAGTAACCGGTCTGCATCCCGATCGACAGGAACGCCACGAGCGGCGCGACGATCACCAGCAGTGCCCACGGCCACAGCGCAGTCCGCTCCCCGGCATCCATGCTCCACAGCATCCCACCGCCGTGCGCTTCGCGCGGAGATGCGCACCAAACGCGGCCGAATCGTCACCATCCGTCCGCGCGAAGCGCACTTCTCCGCGCGAACTGCTCACCTCTTCACCCCACTCCGCCGCTGAGCGCAGCCCCGCAAGCTCGTCCATTCCCTCGAACAGGGCAGGAGGACGTTCCCGGAGCGAGCATCGGGGAGGGACCCGCGAAGCGGGAGGGGCACCCGCTCTGCGAGCGAAGGGAACGTCCTCCTGCCCGTGTCCAGTCCGCGCCCCGACTCACAGAGGGTCGTGGTCATGCGACAAACCGCTCCCCGCTTCCCGCCTAGAATCGATCCCATGCCTGCAGGCGAGTCTTTCTACATCACCACGCCGATCTACTACCCCAGCGACGTGCCGCACATCGGCCACGGCTACACGTCCGTCGCCGTGGACACTCTTGCGCGCTGGCACCGCCAGGCCGGGGACGACACCTGGATGCTGACCGGCACCGACGAGCACGGGCAGAAGATGCTCCGTGCCGCCGCGGCGAACAACGTCACCCCGCAGGAGTGGGTCGACAAGCTGGTCGGCGAGAGCTGGTTCCCGCTGCTGAAGACCCTCGACGTGGCCAACGACGACTTCATCCGCACCACTCAGGAGCGGCACGAGAAGAACGTGCAGGTGTTCTTCCAGAAGCTGTACGACGCGGGCTACATCTACGCCGGCGAGTACGAGGCGCTGTACTGCGTGGGCTGTGAGGAGTTCAAGCCCGAGTCCGAGATCGTCGACGGCACCGGTCCCTTCGAGGGGCTGAAGGTCTGCGCGATCCACTCCAAGCCGCTCGAGCTGCTGCAGGAGAAGAACTACTTCTTCAAGCTCAGCGAGTTCCAGGACCGCCTGCTCGAGCTCTACAAGACCGAGCCCGACTTCGTGCGCCCCGACTCGGCGCGCAACGAGGTCGTCTCCTTCGTCAGCCAGGGGCTGAAGGACCTGTCCATCTCGCGCTCCACCTTCGACTGGGGCATTCCGCTTCCGTGGGACGAGTCGCACGTCATCTACGTGTGGGTCGACGCCCTGCTCAACTACGTCACCGCCGTCGGCTACGGCTCCGACGAGTCGACGTTCGACCGCCGCTGGCCGGCGTATCACGTGGTCGGCAAGGACATCCTGCGCTTCCACGCGGTGATCTGGCCCGCGCTGCTGATGGCGGCGGGGCTGGACGTGCCCAAGGGCGTCTTCGCGCACGGCTGGCTGCTGGTCGGCGGCGAGAAGATGTCGAAATCCAAGCTCACCGGCATCGCGCCCACCGAGATCACCGACGTGTTCGGCTCGGACGCCTACCGCTTCTACTTCCTCTCGGCGATCGCGTTCGGCCAGGACGGCTCGTTCTCCTGGGAGGACCTGTCGGCCCGCTACCAGGCCGAGCTTGCGAACGGCTTCGGCAATCTCGCATCGCGCACGATCGCGATGATCGAGAAGTACTTCGAGGGCGTCGTCCCCGAGGCATCCGACTACACCGACGCCGACCTCGCGATCCAGACGACCGTCGCGGATGCCGCGTCGAAGGCGGATGCCGCGATCGGCCACTTCCGCATCGACGAGGCGATCCATTCGATCTGGACGATCGTGGACGCGCTGAACGGCTACATCACCGAGAACGAGCCGTGGGCGCTGGCGCGCGACGAGGCTCAGCGTGCGCGCCTGGGCACCGTGCTGTACACCTGCGCCGAGGGTCTGCGGGCGCTCGCCGTGCTGCTCTCGCCGGTCATGCCGCAGTCGACCGGCAAGCTGTGGGAGGCGCTGGGCGTCGAGGGCTCGCTGGGTGCGCTCGCCGCGCAGCCGATCCGCGAGGCCGGTGCTTGGGGTGCGCTGAAGCCGGGCACCACCGTGTCGGCGCTCGCCCCGCTGTTCCCGCGCGTGGAGCAGACCGCTTAGTCCGATCGAGACCCTTCCGGTTGCTGAGCGACGAGCGCAGCGAGGAGACGAAGTATGGCCGACACCTACGTGCGCGAGCGCTCCACGAAGGGGCGCAAGGACCTGAGCTACCCGGCGGCGCCGGAGCCGCTCACCGTCCCGGTGTACGACAACCACTGCCACCTGGAGATCACCGACGGCGTCGAACCGCTCACGCTGCGCGCGCAGCTGGACCGGGCGGGCGCCGTCGGCATCGCCGGCGTCGTGCAGGCCTCCGGCGACATCGAATCCTCGCGGTGGGCGGTGGATGCCGCGGCATCCGATCCCCGTGTGCTCGCGGCCGTGGCGATCCACCCGAACGACGCGCCGACCTACCAGCACGACGGGCGCCTCGATGAGGCGATCGCGGTGATCGACGAGCTTGCCGCGCACCCGCGCACCCGGGCGATCGGCGAGACCGGGCTGGACTACTTCCGCACGGACGAGCCGGGCCGCCCCGCGCAGCACGAGTCCTTCGAGGCGCACATCGCGCTGGCGAAGAAGCACGGCATCGCCATGCAGATCCACGACCGCGACGCGCACGACGACGTGCTGGAGACGCTCGCCCGCGTCGGGGCGCCGGAGCGCACCGTGTTCCACTGCTTCTCGGGCGACGAGGCGATGGCCAGGACGGCAGCGGATGCCGGATACTGGCTCTCCTTCGCGGGCAACATCACCTTCAAGAACGCGCAGAACCTGCGCGACGCGCTGCATGTGACGCCGCTGGATCGCATCCTGGTGGAGACGGACGCGCCCTTCCTGACGCCGGTGCCGCTGCGCGGACGCCCCAACGCGCCGTACCTCGTTCCTCTGACCATGCGGTTCATGGCGGCCGAGCTCGAGATGGACCTCGACGAGCTCTGCGCGCAGGTCGCGGCGAACACGCTCGCCGTGTACGGCTCCTTCGAATGATGGATGGGGATCGGATGCTCTTCCTCGACGAGATCACCCTCGAAGACGACCATGTGCGGCTCGAGCCGCTCAGCCACGAGCACGCCGAGGATCTCGGCCGCGCCGCTGCGACCCTGGCGCATGCCTGGTACACGTCGGTCCCGACCGCCGAGGGCGTGCCCGCCGAGATCGACCGTCGCCTGGCAGCGCGGGAGGCGGGCAGCATGAACCCGTTCGCCGTCCGGCGCCTCGGCAGCGGCGAGGTGATCGGCATGACCACGTTCTGCAGCATCGATCAGCCGAACCGTCGCGTGGAGATCGGCTACACGTGGATCGGCGCGCAGGCGCACGGCACCGAGGTCAACCCGGCGATGAAGCGACTCATGCTCGCGCACGCCTTCGAGCGCTGCGATGCGATCGCCGTGTCGCTGATGACGCACTTCCACAACCGGCAGTCGCGGGCGGCCATCGAGCGCCTCGGCGCGAAGCTCGACGGCGTGCTGCGCAATCACCGGATCCTTCCGGACGGCTCGCTGCGCGACACGGTGGCGTACTCGATCCTGCCGCACGAGTGGCCGGCGGTGCGCAACGGGCTGGATGCCCGCCTGGCGCGCTACTGAGCGGTGTCTCCGGCCGGTGACTCGTCGGCCGGTGCGTCCTCCAGCACGGGCTTCGCCGCGGCGATGTGCGAGATCTGCCGCCACATCAGCAGGAGCGTGAGCGCCGCTCCGCCGAACGCGAACCACCACGGCGCGGTCAGACCCCACGCCTGCGCGATCAGGCCGCCGACGGCCTGCCCGATGACCATGCCGCCGAACACGCCCACCATGTTGACCGACCCGACCCGGCCCTGCAGCTGGTGCGGCACCAGCCGCTGGCGCACGGTCGTGGAGATCGTGCCCCAGACGAACGCGTAGGCGCCGAACCCGAACATGATCCCGAGCGCCACGACCCCGTTCGTGGTCAGCGCGAAGGCCAGGTGCATCAGCACCTCGAGCGACAGGCAGATCTTCATCAGGGTGGCGAAGGACACGTGCCGCTCCAGCCATCCGAAGCTGAGCGTGGCCGCGAGGCCGCCCAGAGCGGATGCCGTGGTCAGTGCACCGAAGCCGACCGGACCCATCCTCAGGTGCTCGGTCGCGTAGAGGACGAGGATGCCCCAGGGCGCCGCCCAGGTGACGTTGAACGCCAGGATGATGATGATCAGCGTGCGCACGGGCTTGTTGCGCCACGCCCAGCCCACACCCTCCGCGATGTCGTGCCCGACGTGCGACTTCCGGGGCTCTGAGCCGGCTGACGGGTCCGTGCCCGCCGACGAGCGCGGAGGCACCGGCTGCCGGGCGATCCGCCCCACCAGCACCAGAGCCGCCGACACCGCCAGCACCTGCACCAGGAACGGCCAGAAGTGGCCCACCGCGAACAGGAAGGCGCCCAGGGGTGGTCCGGCAAGCTGGTTCGCCACGAGGAAGCCCGCCTGCAGACGGGCGTTGCCGATCCCCAGGTCGGCGGGCTTCACCATCATCGGCAGCAGCGTGCTCGTGCTGGTGTCGGCGAAGACCTCCGCCGTGCCGTACAGGAACGACACCGCCAGCACGATGGCGATGTTCGCGGTGCCCGTGACCAGGAAGGCCACGAGCGCCAGCACGATCACGGCGCGGATGCCGTGGGCGAGCATGACCAGCATCCGCCGCTCCACGCGATCCGCGATCGCACCGGCATGCAGACCGAACAGCAGCCAGGGCAGGAACTGCAGCATGGCGCCGGAGGCGACCAGCACCGGCGACGAGGTCATCGAGGCGATCAGCAGCGGAGAGGCGGCGAGGGCGATGCCGTCGCCGATGTTGCTCGTCCACGCGGCCGACATCAGCCAGCGGAAGTCCCGGCCGAGCCGGCGCGGCGCGATGAGCTCTCCGAGTGCGGTCATCCGCTCGATCCTAGGGGCGGGTCCGGACATACGCGAGAATGGACCCATGACCGTCTCCCTGCTCGGCGCCACCGAGATCCGTCGCCTCGCCGCCGAACTCGATGTGACCCCCACCAAGAAGCTCGGGCAGAACTTCGTGGTCGATGCCAACACCGTGCGCAAGATCGTGCAGGCCGCCGATGTCCAGGCGGGGGAGCGGGTCGTGGAGATCGGACCCGGCCTCGGATCGCTGACCCTCGCGATCCTCGAGACCGGGGCCTCCGTGACCGCTGTGGAGATCGATCACCGGCTGGTCGAGCGCCTGCCGCAGACCGCCGCCGAGCGCGGCGTGCCCGACGGCGCGCTGACGGTGGTCGATGCCGACGCGATGCGCGTCACCGAGCTGCCCGGCGACCCGACCGTGCTGGTCGCGAACCTCCCGTACAACGTCTCCGTGCCGGTGCTGCTGCACTTCCTGGAGACCTTCCCGCACCTGCAGCGCGGCGTGGTCATGGTGCAGGCCGAGGTCGCCGAGCGGCTCGCCGCCAAGCCCGGCTCGAAGATCTACGGTGCGCCCAGCGTGAAGGCGGCCTGGTACGGCCCGTGGCGGCTGACCGGGAACGTGTCTCGTCAGGTGTTCTGGCCCGTGCCGAATGTGGACAGCCTGCTGGTGGGCTTCCACCGCGACCCCGAGCCGCGCGGGGACGAGATCGAGCGCCGGCGCACCTTCGAGATCGTGGATGCCGCGTTCAACCAGCGTCGCAAGATGCTCCGCCAGGCGCTGTCCGGCATCTTCGGCAGCTCGGCGGAGGCATCCGCGGTGCTGGAGGCAGCCGGGGTCACGCCGACCGCTCGCGGAGAGGACCTCACGGTCGATGATTACCACCGGATCGCGCGCGTCCGGCAGGACGGCTAGCCTGGCTGGGTGACCGATCCCCGCTTCCGTCCCGACGTTCCCGAGCTGCACCGGCCGTACACCGCGGCATCCGATCGCTATCAGCGATTCGAGTACCGCCAGGTCGGCGCCTCCGGCCTGTACCTGCCGCCGATCTCGCTCGGCCTGTGGTGGAACTTCGGTGACAACATCCCCATGGACGCCCAGCGCGCGCTGCTGCGGCACGCCTTCGACAGCGGCATCACGCACTTCGACCTGGCGAACAACTACGGCCCGCCGTACGGCTCCGCCGAGAAGAACTTCGGCCGCATCTTCGCCGAGGACCTCAAGCCCTATCGCGACGAGCTGATCATCTCGTCGAAGGCCGGCTACGACATGTGGCCTGGGCCGTACGGCGACCTGGGCAGCCGCAAGTACATCCTCGCCAGCGCGGAGCAGTCGCTCACCCGCATGGGGCTCGACTACGTCGACATCTTCTACTCGCACCGCGTCGACGCGGTCACGCCCGTCGAGGAGACGATCGGTGCGCTGGACACCCTGGTGCGTCAGGGCAAGGCGCTCTATGTCGGCATCTCCTCGTACAGCGCGGAGCGCACGGAGGCGGCCCTCGCCGTCGCGCGCGACCTGGGCACGCCGCTCGTGATCCACCAGCCGTCGTACTCCATCCTGAACCGCTGGGTGGAGGACGGGCTGACGGACACGCTGCGCGCGCAGGGGGTCGGCGCCATCGCGTTCACCCCGCTCGCGCAGGGACTGCTGACCGGCAAGTACCTCGCCGACGGCACTGCCGAGCGGGCGCAGAAGCGCGGCTCGCTGCCGGATCGGCCGCTCTCCGACGAGGGGATCGCGGTGCTGCGCGGTCTCAACGACATCGCCGCGGAGCGCGGTCAGAGCCTCGCGCAGATGGCGCTGCAGTGGACTCTGCGCGACCCCGTGGTCGTGTCGGCGCTCATCGGCGCCTCGCGCCCGGAGCAGCTGGACGAGAACATCGCGGCCGTGGACGGCCCGGCCTTCACCGACGAGGAGCTCACCGCCATCGACGCCCTGGCGCACGGCATCGACGTCAACCTCTGGTCGATCTCGTCGGATCTGTGACGTGAGCTTCGCCCGACATCCGGATGCCGTGCATGTGCGCGCGCCGGGGAAGATCAACGTCTACCTGGGGGTGGGCCCACGTCATGACGACGGCTACCACGCTCTGGCGACGGTCTTCCAGGCGGTGTCGCTGTACGAGGACGTGTACGCCTCGGCATCCGACGACTTCTCGATCGCTGTCGTCGGCGACGTCGACATCTCCGGGGTGCCGTTGGACGACCGAAATCTCGCGCTGCGCGCGGCCAAGCTGCTCGCACAGACGGCCGGCGTGACGCAGGGCGTGCATCTCGACATCCGCAAGGGCGTCCCCGTCGCGGGTGGTATGGGTGGCGGCTCGGCGGACGCCGCGGCCGCGCTGGTGGCCTGCGACGCCCTGTGGGGCACCGAGCTCGGTCCCCGCGGGCTGCACGAGCTGGCCGCCCGGCTCGGCGCCGACGTGCCCTTCGCGCTGCACGGCGGCACGGCGGTCGGGACCGGACGCGGTGACGTGCTGACGCCTGCGCTGGCGCGAGGACGGTTCGACTGGGTGCTCGTGCTCAGCGACACCGGCCTGTCCACCCCCGAGGTGTACGGCAGGCTGGACAAGCTGCGGATGCACGGCGAGGCGCTCGCCGACGACCCCACCGAGCTGCTCGAGGTGCCCGTCGCGGTGCTGCAGGCGCTGCGGGCCGGAGACGCCACCGAGCTCGCGCCGGTGATGATGAACGACCTCGAGGCCGCGGCCGTCGTGGGACGCCCCGACCTCGAGCTGACGCTCGCCGACGGGGTGCGGATGGGCGCGCTCACCGGCATCGTCTCCGGTTCCGGTCCGACCACGGCGTTCCTGTGCGGGGGCCCCGAAGCGGCGCGCGCCGTGCAGGACGAGCTGAAGGCCACGGGCCGCGAGGCGCTGCATGTGCACGGTCCGGTGCCCGGCGCCCAGATCATCGGCTGAGGAGGCGCCCCCGCCCGGACGGGCTCAGGGCAGGGGAGCCTTAAGCAGTTCGCTGACGCGGTACGGGATGACCTGGCGCAGGAACAGACTCGTCGAGGTGCGCAGGATGCCGGGGCACAGCCGCACCACCTCGGCGACGCGGTAGAGATCGTCCGGGTCGGTGGCGACCACGCGCAGCAGCAGGTCGGTGTCGCCCGCGGGGGCGAAGCACTCCAGCACCTCGGGGATGCGACTGAGCGCGTCGATCGCAGCACCGATCTGGTGCTGGTCGAGCTCCACCTGGATCGACGCCGAGACGCCGCGGCCGAGCGCCGACGGCAGCACGCGGGAGCTGTTCGGCCGCAGCCATCCGCTCGACTCCAGCCGAGCCAGCCGTGCATGCACGGTGCCCCTGGCGAGACTCAGATCCTGTGCGATCAGTGCCACCGGGCGCCTCGGATCGGAGTCGAGCACCGCGAGGATGCGCCGGTCGGTGTCGTCGAGGTCGGCCATATCGATCACCACTGCTTCCTGTCGGCCCGTCTGATCGGTCGGATCGATCAATCGGAATAGATCCTATGGTGCGTGCAGACCGCTGTGTGCTGAGATCAATGTGTCAAACGACCGGTCAGCATCACGAGTGCGGATCGGCAGGCGCTCAGAGGACGGTCACGAGCCGTGCGGAGAGGGTCGACGATCGGGCCGACATCCCGGGAGCGCTGCCGCGTGAATCTCAGCGGCAGCGCTCGTCTCGTCTGGGCCCGTGGGATCCCGCGCGCGACGCAGCGCGCGGAGCCGGTCATCGCGGAGCCTGTCAGCGCACCGAGCGGATGGGCAGCACGGCGAGCCCGCCGAGCACCCCGAAGACGATGGCCGCGGCGAACAGCGCGGTGTAGTTCGGGCCGCCGCCGCCGATGGCCAGCAGCGGGATGGCCAGCATCGGCACCAGGAACTGCGGCACCTGGTACGACAGCGCGACGATGCCGAGGTCCTTCCCGGCATCCCGGAAATGGGGGAGCACCTCGGTCATCAGCGCGATGTCGACCGAGACGTACGCGCCCTGGGCCGCACCCACCAGTGCGATCGCGGCGAGGAAGATCGGGATGCCCGGCGCGAACATCGCGAGCAGCAGCCCTGCGGCCGAGAACGCGCACGAGATCCAGATCACCGGCTTCCGCCTTCCGGTGCGGTCGGAGATCCAGCCGAAGAGGATGTTGGTGATCAGCCCGCCGACGGTGAACACGAGCAGCGCCAGCGCCTGCACACCGGAGGCCGTCTCCTTGGGGATGCCGAGCCGGTCGATGATGAAGAACAGCAGGTAGGTGGCCACCGAGAACACCGACATCGTCACCAGCAGCCTGCAGGTCCAGGCCCAGAAGAAGTCCGGATGCCGGCGAGGGCTCAGCCAGTACGTCGACAGCACGTCCCGCCAGCTCCACGCCGGCCGGGGCTCGACGCGCACGATGTCGTGCAGCCCGAGGAACAGGAGCGCCGACAGCACCGCTCCGATCGCGCCGGGCACGACGAACCACAGCCACTGCTCGTCGTTGGGCAGTGCGGCGATGATCTGCGTGCCCAGGATCAGGCCGATGCTGGCGGACGCGCTCGCGATCCCGGAGACGCGGGCCCGGATGCGCGCCGGGATCTGATCCGCGAGCAGGGCGTGCACGGCGGCGTTGGTCGCCCCGAAACCGATCTGCACGATCGCCCAGCCGAGTGCGATCGGCCAGAGCGACTGCGCGAAGCCGAGCACGATCGCACCGACGAGCCCGGCGATCGCTCCGCCGAGGATCCAGGGACGCCGGATGCCGAGGCGTGAGCGGGTGCGGTCGCTCAGCCGGCCGAACAGAGGGGTGACGATCATGACCACGACGCCGCCGATCAGCGTCGCGATCGAGAGGTTGATCTCCTTGGTCGAGTCGTCCAGGAACGCGAACGCCTTGGGGATCGCGGCTCCGCCGATGGTGCTGAGGGTGAGGTTGGTGCCGAACCAGCTCAGCACGAACAGCGGGATGAACACCCTCGGCTGAGGGGAGCCGGGGACCTCGCGGCCCGGCGAGACCGCGGAGGCGGTGGAGGTGGAGGTGGAAGACATCATCGTCCTTTCACAGGCGGGTGGGTCGGGTTCAGGCGCGGTAGGCCAGGGCGAGCTCGGTGGCGAAGGCGTGCTGCCAGTCGCGTGCTCCCTGCCAGCCGGCGGTGAGGCCGGGGGAGCCGTGCACATGACCGGCTCCCAGATGCACCGTCGTCGGCACGTCGACCTCGCGCAGCCGGTCGGCGTAGGCGAGCGCGCTGTCGCGCAGCGGGTCGAACTCGGCCACGAGCAGCAGCGCGGGCGGCAGTCCGCTCAGGTCGGGGAAGTCGAGGGGCGATGCGTCGGTCAGCGGTGCGTCGGCGCGGTAGAGCTCTCCGAGCTGCTCGACATCGTCCAGGCCGAAGCCCCGCCCGTACCGGGTCGCCGAGTCGCCGTACGGATACAGGGCGGCGGGCAGGACCTCGAGTGCCTGATGGTGCACCTGCTCACCTTCCCCGCACAGCCGGCGTGCGGCGGTCGCGGCGATGGTGGCACCGGCGGAGTTGCCGCCGATGCCCAGGCGATCAGGTGCCACCTCGAGCTCGATGCAGCGCGCCCGCAGGTCGCGCAGCGCCTCGACGGCGTCGTCGACGGGAGCCGGGAACGGATGCTCGGGGGCGAGGCGGTACTCGAGGGAGAAGATCTGCACGCCGGACGCAAGGGTCAGCGCGGCGGAGATCCGGTCGTTCAGGATCTCGTCGATGGTGCCGCCGAAGAAGCCTCCGCCGTGGCACCAGAGCATGGTCGGCTGGGGACCGTGGGCACTCGCGCTCCGGAACCAGCGTGCTCGCCGCACGCCTTCGTCACCGCCGGCCAGGGCCAGATCGCGGATCCTCACCCCTTCCGGGACGGGCAGGGTGAACTCCTCGGCGAGGGCGTCGCTGAGCATCCTCGCGACGTGACGGCGAGCAGCGAAGCCGTCCCCGGCATCCGATGCCGCGAGTCCGGCCGCCACCTCCTGGATGCGCTGCGCCCAGGCGCGGATCTCGGGGGCGAGCGCCGCCGCGGCGGCATCCTGCTCCTCCACCGCCTCAGCGCTCAACGGATGCCCCGACCGTGACCGGCGCGCCGTGCAGCGCCCGCAGCTCGGCGACGATCGCGCGATGCGCGCTGTCGGCGGCCTGCACGTGGCCGGTCGCGCCCAG
>NZ_MKRT01000023.1:9563-21385 GCF_001897945.1 Microbacterium sp. 69-10 | reverse complement strand
CCCCCCGCCGCGGAAAGTGCGCGGGCATAGGCCTCTCCGTCTCCCCGCAGCGGATCCAGCTCGCACGTGCAGATCCAGGCGGGCGGAAGACCGGTGTGCGATGCGGCCAGCAGCGGCGAGACGTGCGGGTCGCGAGCGGTCCGCCGGCCGCGACCCACGTACTGCCGCACCAGCATCCGTCCCACCCTGCGCATGATCACGCCGGGCATCCCGGGCGAGATCCCGCGCATGTCGGCGTGGCCCATCGTCAGGTCGAGGGCGGGATTCTCCAGCAGCTGGAGGCGGATCGGATGCCCGCTGCGCTCGCGGTTCATGATCGTGACAGCCGCGGCGATGTTGCCGCCGGACGAGGCGCCGCCGATCGCGATGCGATCTGTGTCGATGCCGAGCTCCACCGCGTGCGCGAACAGCCATTCCAGTGCCGCCCAGCCCTGCTCGGGCTGAGCCGGGAAGCGCACCTCGGGCGCGTGCGAGTAGTCGACGGCGACGATGACCGTCCCCGAGTCGTGCGCGCGATCGCGGAACCGGGCATCCCACGAGACCCAGTCGATGCCGGCGATGGTGAAGCCGCCGCCGTAGAAGTACAGCATCGCGGGGAGGTCATCGCCCGCCTCCGCCGGGGATTCATCCGGCCAGTACACGCGCACCCGCACATCCGGATGCCCCGACACCGCGACCATGTGGTCGGCGCTCGCCGTGGGGCGCGGCGTGATGCCCAGCTCCGCAGACAGGCGGTCGTCGTTCTCCTGCGCCACCCTGCGGCGACCGGCTGCCGAGCGGGGCTCGCGGGCCAGGAGCGGCGCGATCCGCGCCTCGAAGGCGGCGACCGCGGAGTCGAGCTGCGGGCGGTGGAAGTCCTCTTCGTGAATGACATCGGGCATCCTCTCTGGTGCTGTGCAACGATTGTCCGGGATCGAAGCACTTCGATGAACCGGAGCCCGCGCATGAGTCAGACACCCGCCAAGGCCACCATCTACGACGTCGCCGAGCGCGCCGGCGTCAGCATCTCGACCGTGTCGCTCGCGGTGAACACGCCGCACCGGGTGCGGACCGAGACGCGGGAGCGCATCGTCGCCGCGGCGGCCGCGCTCGGATACCGGATGACCTCGGACGGGCGATCCGGCGTGTCCCGGATCGCGGTCGCTGCGCCCTACACCAGCTACCCGACCTACCTGCGACGGATGGCGGGCATGCTGCGCCGCGCGCGCTCCGCCGCCGTCGACCTCGTGCCCTACGACCTCGACTCCGCCGCGAGCGCCACGGCGCCGCTGCTGGAGTCGCTGCCCGCGCGGGCGGATGTCGCCGGGCTGATCATGATGGGCGTGCCGCTCGGCGGCGCGGCCCTGCGCGCCAGTCGCGCCGCCCGTCTGCCCCTGGCCTTCGTCGACATCGTGAGGCCGGCGCGATCAGGGGCGTCGTCGGTGCTCGTAGACGACCTCGCAGGCGGGCGGATGCTCGGCGCCCACCTGCGCGAACTGGGACACCGCCGGGTGGCGTTCGTGCACGAGGTGCAGCGCTCGCAGGGGTACGTGTCGGCCGGGATGCTGCGCGCGGACGGGATGACCGAGCAGCTGCAGCTGCTGCCGGTGGCATCCGCCGGGCCCGATCGTGTCGAGGCGGATGCCCTGCGCTCGGCGGTGGCGAAGGGCGTGACGGCGTTCGTGGCGAATCATGACCGGTTGGCCGCCGCCGTGCTGAAGGCGGTCTCGGGGACCCCGGAGCTCGCGGACACGACCGTGACCGGCTACGACGACGGCGAGCTGGCCGAGGCGCTGCAGCTGACCACGGTGCGGCAGCCGTTCGAGGAGACCGGCCGCGTGGCTCTGGAATCCGTGCTGGAGCGCATCGCCGACCCGAGCCGCGCCGCATCGAGGACGGTGCTGGAGCCCACGCTCGTGGTGCGGGCGTCGTCGCGGCCGGCATCCGCACGCCCCGCCTGAGCCGGCCGCCGACGCGGAGGAGCCCGGTGGATCGCGAACACGATCCACCGGGCCCCCGAGCCGCATCCGTGCCTCAGGCGCGCTGGCGGCGCTTGTTCCAGACGTCGAAGGCCACGGCCAGCAGCAGCACCATACCCTTGATGAACTGCTGGGAGTCGGTGCCGACGCCCATCAGCGACATGCCGTTGTTCAGCACGCCCATGATCAGACCACCGGTGATCGCGCCGACGATGCGGCCGACGCCGCCCTGCACGGCCGCGCCGCCGATGAAGGCCGCGGCGATCGCATCCAGCTCGAACAGGTTTCCCGCGCCCGGACCGGCGGAGTTCAGGCGACCGGTGAAGACGAGGCCGGCCAGGGCCGACAGCACGCCCATGTTCACGAACAGCCAGAAGTCGATCCGGCGCGACTTGATGCCGGACAGGTTGGCCGCGTGCCGGTTGCCGCCGATGGCGTAGATGTGGCGACCGAACACGGTGCGGCTCATCACCAGGGTGTAGCCGACGATCAGCACGGCCAGCACGATCAGCACCACCGGGGTGCCGCGCGATCCGTCGGCCATTCCGAGCAGGTAGGTGAGGTACGCGATGAGGGCGACGCCGCCGATCAGGCGCACCAGGAACCAGGTGCGCGCCTCGGTCTCCAGCCCCATCTTCGCCTGCTTCGACCGCTCTCCGAGCTCGTAGCCGACGAACAGCACCAGGGTCACGACGCCCAGTCCGAAGGTGATCCACTCCACCGGCGAGGTGGAGGCGGGGAACAGCTGCGGGAACAGGTACCCGCCGCCGAGCAGGCGGTACTCGCTCGGGAACGGAGTGATCTGCGTGTTGCCGAGCACCATCTGCGTCAGGCCCCGGAACAGCAGCATGCCGGCCAGCGTGACGATGAACGCGGGGATGCCGACCACCGCGACCCAGAAGCCCTGCCAGGCGCCCACCAGGGCTCCCACCAGCAGCGAGGCGATGATGCCGAGCCACCACGGCCAGCCCCAGTGCACGACCATCACACCCGACATGGCGCCGACGAACGCGGCGACCGAGCCCACCGACAGGTCGATGTGCCCGGCGATGATGATCATCACCATGCCGATCGCGAGGATCAGGATGTAGCTGTTCTGGACGATGATGTTGGCGACGTTGCCCGCGGTGAGCAGCTTGCCGCCGGTGACGACCTGGAAGAACACGACGATGGCGATCAGCGCCAGGAAGATGCCGATCTGACGCATCCGCGAGGTCAGCTGGGAGAGCACCTCGTTCGTCCGGGGTGCGGTCTCGCTACGGGTGGACATGGTCGGCTTCCTTCTCCTTGGTCATGTACTGCATGAGGGTCTCGGGAGTGGCATCCGCGATGTCGACCTCCCCGGTGATGCGCCCCTCGGAGAGCGCGTAGATGCGATCGCAGATGCCCAGCAGCTCGGGAAGCTCGGACGAGATCACGATCACGCCCTTGCCCTGCGCCGCCAGCCTGTTGATCAGCGAGTAGATCTCGTACTTCGCTCCGACGTCGATGCCGCGGGTCGGCTCGTCGAGGATGAGCACCTCGGGATCGGCGAAGAGCCACTTGGACAGCACGACCTTCTGCTGGTTGCCGCCGGAGAGCTTGCCGACCACCGATGACACCGAGGGCGCCTTGATGTTCATGCTCTTGCGGTACCCCTCCGCGACGACCACCTCCTCGCGGCCGTTCACCCAGCCGCCCCTGGCGAGCTTGCCGAGGGCGGCGACGGAGATGTTCCGCTTGACGTCCTCGATCAGGTTGAGCCCGTACTGCTTGCGGTCCTCGGTGGCGTAGGCGATGCCGGCGGCGATCGCGGCCGACACGGTCCGCGTGTTCACCTCCTGCCCGCGCACGAAGACGCGGCCGGTGATGTTCGTCCCGTAGCTGCGGCCGAAGACGCTCATGCCCAGCTCGGTCCGCCCGGCGCCCATGAGCCCTGCGATGCCGACGACCTCGCCGGCGCGCACGTTCAGGTTCGCGCCGTGGATGACGGTGCGGCTCGGGTCGGCGGGATGATGCACCCACCAGTCCTCGATCCGGAAGACCTCTTCGCCGAGGTCGACCGAGCGGTCGGGGTAGCGGTGCGCGAGGTCGCGCCCCACCATGCCCTTGATGATGCGATCCTCGCTGACGTCCTCGCTGAGGAGGTCGAGCGTCTCGATCGTGCGGCCGTCGCGGATGATGGTGACCTTGTCCGCGATGTCCTTGATCTCGTTGAGCTTGTGGCTGATGATGATCGACGTGATCCCCTGGCCCTTCAGATGCCGGATCAGGTCGAGCAGGTGCGCGGAGTCGTCGTCGTTGAGCGCCGCGGTCGGCTCGTCGAGGATGAGGAGCTTGACCTCCTTCGACAGCGCCTTGGCGATCTCGACGAGCTGCTGCTTGCCGACGCCGATCTCGTTCACGGGCGTGGACGGGTCATCGCCCAGTCCGACCCGTGCGAGCAGCTTCTGCGCCTCCAGGTTGGTGGCGCGCCAGTCGATCAGGCCGTGCCGTGCCCGTTCGTTGCCGAGGAAGATGTTCTCGGCGATCGAGAGGTACGGGCTCAGTGCGAGCTCCTGATGGATGATGACGATGCCGTGGTCCTCGGAGTCGCGGATGTCGCGGAACTGCGCCACCTCGTCCTCGAAGACGATGTCACCGGTGTAGGTGCCGTGCGGGTACACGCCCGAGAGCACCTTCAT
Source organism: Microbacterium sp. 69-10 (assembly GCF_001897945.1). Classification (GTDB taxonomy): domain Bacteria; phylum Actinomycetota; class Actinomycetes; order Actinomycetales; family Microbacteriaceae; genus Microbacterium. Next base: position 16,764 of record NZ_MKRT01000023.1, on the reverse strand, counting down.
GAGCGTGGACTTGCCGGCGCCGTTCTCGCCGCAGATGGCGTGCACCTGGCCCCGCTCGACTTCGATCGTCACGTCCTGCAGCGCCTTGACGCCGGGGAACTCCTTCGTGATGTCGCGCATCTCGAGGATCGTGCTCATGCGTTTCTCCTCCCTTCTGCCTGAGGAATGCCGGGGTGGGGCCCGCCGGGACGGCGGGCCCCACCCCGGGCGGTCACTTGAGGTCGCCCTCGGTGTAGTAGCCGCTGTCGATCAGGACCTTCTTGTAGTTGTCCTTCGTGACGATGACGGACTTCAGCAGGTACGACGGCACGACCTTGACCGTGTTGTCGTAGGTCTTGGTGTCGTTCACCTCGGGCTTCTTGCCCTTGAGGATGTCATCCACCATCTGCGCGGCGCGCTTGCCCAGCTCGCGGGTGTCCTTGAAGATCGTCGAGTACTGCTCACCGGCGACGATCGACTTGACGCTGCCGGCCTCGGCGTCCTGACCCGTGATCACCGGCAGGGCGGAGGCGGAGTAGCCGCCCGAGGTGAGCGCCGAGATGATGCCGATCGACAGGCCGTCGTAGGGCGAGAGCACACCGTCGAGCTTGGTGCCGCCGATGACGGTGAGGATGTTCTCCATGCGCTTCTGCGCGGTCTCGGGCAGCCAGCGCAGGATCGCGGCCTGCTCGAAGCTGGTCTGACCCGACGGCACCTTCAGCACGCCCTTGTCCAGGTAGGGCTTGAGGGTGTCCATGGCGCCGTTCCAGAAGAACGTGGCGTTGTTGTCGTCGGGGCTGCCGGCGAAGAGCTCGACGTTCAGCGGACCGGTCACGCCGGTGTCCTTGCCGTTCTCGTCGAGCACGCCCAGGCCGGTGAGCAGGCTGGTCGCCTGCTGCACGCCCACCTGGTAGTTGTCGAAGGTCGTGTAGTAGTCCACGTTCTTCGTACCGTTAATCAGGCGGTCGTATGCGATCACCGGGATCTTGTCGTCGGCTGCCTGCTGCAGCACGTCGGTGAGCGTGGTGCCGTCGATGGATGCCACGATCAGGGCGTCCGCGCCTGTGGAGATCATGTTCTCGATCTGGGACACCTGCGTCGGGATGTCGTCGTTCGCGTACTGCAGATCGACCTTGTAGCCCATGTCCTCGAGGGTCTTCTTGACGTTGTCGCCGTCGGCGATCCAGCGCTCGGACTGCTGGGTGGGCATCGCGACGCCGACGGTGAAGTCGGATGCCGCCTTGTCGCCGCCCGCCGCGGGGGCGTCGCCGCCGCGCGTGCCGCTGCAGCCGGCCAGGACGAGTGTGGCCGTGGCGGCGATGCCGACGAGCGCGAGAGACCTCTTCATCTTCACTGTGTGCTCCTTGTGTGGTGTGGATCGGTTATGTGGTGCGTTTCGCCGACCTTCCCGGAGGGAAGGGAGGTGCGGGAGCCCGGGTGGGCTCGGTCGGCGGGCGGGAAGCCCGCCGGTTCCGCGATGGCCCGGAGAGCCGCCGCGGGAGTCGGTGCGTGCACGATGCGGCCGGCGCAGGAGGCCGCGGAGCGCCCCGCGCCCGCCCGGTGGATGCCGGCGTGCTCGGAGGATGCGGAGGACGGTGCCGTGCGGCGGTCCCACGGCGCGCTCACGATGCGGCCGTCGATGCCGAAGACGGAGGTCTGCGACGGGCCGACGGAGGACAGATCCGCTGCGTCGGGCGTGATCACGAAGAGGTCCGTGCCGTCGACGCGCGCGGACACCGCGGCGGGGGAGGGCAGGGCGGATGCCGTCGCGCACGCCTCGCAGAGCTGTTCGCGGGTGCGAGCGATGAGCACCTGCGCCACGGCGGCGTCAGCCCGATCCTGCGGGGCTGAGGGATGCGGCATCTTCGGGACTCCATCGTCTTGCGGGTGGCCCCAGCTGGGCCGTGCTCTCATTTGTGACCGTTCACAACGTGTGCTCGATGATACATGCGAAACGGTCACATCTGTCAACGGCCCCCGAAGGAGGGGTTACCGATTCGTGATGATCGACGCCCGCCCGGGCCAGGTCCGGTCCGGGTCAGCGCGGCGCGGGCGCCGTCGACGCACGCACCACGAGCTCGGGCAGGACCCGCGCCTGCTCGGCATCCCCGCCGTCGATCAGGGCGAGCAGCATCGACATGGCGCGGCGGCCGATCTCGGCGAAGTCCTGGCGCACGGTGGTCAGCGGCGGGGCGAAGTGCGCGGCCTCGGGGATGTCGTCGAAGCCGACGACGCTCATCTCGCCCGGAGCGTCGATGCCCATCTCCCGGCAGGCGTGCAGGAAGCCGAGGGCCATCTGGTCGTTGCCCGCGAACACCGCCGTGAAGTCCCGGTAGCGCAGCAGCTCACGACCCGCGTAGTACCCGAAGGCCGCGCTCCAGTCGCCGAGGATGGGCGCCCGGGTGCGAAGGTCGGCATCCGAGAGGGCCTGCAGGTAGCCCTGCATCCTGGCATCCGCCTCGATCCAGTCGCGAGGACCGGCGATGTGCACGATGTCGGTGTGGCCGAGGTCGATGAGGTGCTGGGTGGCCAGGCGCGCCCCCGTGACCTGATCGACGCCGACGCTGTGCGCGTTCGCGCGTCCGCTCGTGTCGAGCGTGATCGTGGGGATGCTCATCGACGCGTCTGCGAGGGCCTGGATGATGCGCTCCTGTGGTGCGATCACGACGAGCGCCTCGATGCCCTGCGACATCAGGAAGTCCAGGCTGCCGCGGATCGAGGCGTCATCGCCCGTGGCCAGCGTGGTCAGGCTGATGCGGTACCCCGCCTCGCGGGCCGAGACCTCGAGCGCGTTGATCGCGGTGGTCGGGCCGTAGTGCACCGACATCGAGGTGAGCACGCCGATGGTGCGCGATCGGCTGGTCACGAGCGTGCGCGCGGCCTGGTTCGGGCGGTAGCCGAGCTCGTCGATCGCGGCCAGCACGCGATCCCTGGTCGCCGAGCGGATGTTGGGGGAGTCGTTCAGCACCCGGGAGACGGTCTGGTACGAGACTCCGGCCAGGCGCGCGACATCGCGGATGTTCGGTGCCCGGACGCGGTCCACGGTGCCTCGACCCCCTCGATGTGTACGTTCACATGGTGCACTCCATTATGGAGGCGCCCAGGAACGCAGCAAAGCGCGACAGGCGCGCACGACTACCCTGGAAGACGACATGGCACATCTCCTCGGCGCCGAAGCGCTCCACCTCGAGTACCCCACGCGCGTCGTCTTCGACTCGGTCACCCTCGGCATCGAGGAGGGGGACCGCATCGGCATCGTCGGACGCAACGGCGACGGCAAGTCGAGCCTGCTCGGGATGCTCGCCGGGCGGAAGGAGCCGGATGCCGGCCGCGTGACCGTGCGCGGGGGGACGACGATCGGCGTGCTCGATCAGGCTGACACCCTCGACGACGCCCTCACCGTCGGGCGCGCGGTCGTGGGGGACACCCCGGAGCACGAGTGGGCGGGCGACGCGAAGGTGCGCGACGTCATCGCCGGCCTCGTCGCCGACCTCGACTGGGACGCGTCGGTGGCCTCCCTCTCCGGCGGACAGCGCCGCCGGGTCGCGCTGGCACGACTGCTCGCGGGCGACTGGGACGTCATCGCGCTCGACGAGCCCACCAACCACCTCGACGTCGAGGCCATCACCTGGCTCGCGGGGCACCTGAAGACCCGGTGGGCCAAGAACGCCGGGGCGCTGCTGGTCGTCACGCACGACCGCTGGTTCCTCGACGAGATCTGCACCGCCACCTGGGAGGTGCACGACCGGATCGTCGAGCCGTTCGAGGGCGGGTACGCGGCGTACATCCTGCAGCGCGTCGAGCGCGACCGGATGGCCGCGGCATCCGAGGCGAAGCGGCAGAACCTGGCGCGCAAGGAGCTGGCATGGCTGCGCCGTGGCGCGCCCGCGCGCACCAGCAAGCCGAAGTTCCGCATCGACGCGGCCAACGAGCTGATCGCCGACGTGCCGCCGATCCGCGACTCCGTCTCGCTGCAGTCGCTGGCGGTCTCCCGCCTCGGCAAGGACGTCGTCGATCTGCTGGACGTCGGCGTCTCCTATGACGGCAGAGTGGTGCTGCGCGACGTCGAGTGGCGCATCGCGCCGGGGGAGCGCACCGGCATCCTGGGCGTCAACGGCGCGGGCAAGTCCACGCTGCTCGGGCTGATCGCCGGATCCGTGGAGGCCACGAGCGGACGGGTGAAGCGCGGCAAGACCGTGCAGGTGCGCACACTCACCCAGCGGATCGACGAGCTCGAGCAGCACTGGGACGAGCCGGTGCGCACGGTCATCAGCGGGCTGCGCACCTCGTACACGTTCGGGACCGGATCGAAGGCGCAGGATCTCACGCCCGGTCAGCTCCTGGAGCGGCTCGGCTTCAGCTCCGCGCAGCTGTCCACTCGCGTGAAGGAGCTCTCGGGCGGCCAGCAGCGGCGCCTGCAGCTGCTGCTCGTGCTTCTGGACCAGCCCAACGTGCTGATCCTCGACGAGCCCACGAACGACATGGACACCGACATGCTCGCCGCGATCGAGGACCTGCTCGACTCGTGGCCGGGCACACTGCTCGTCGTGAGCCACGACCGGTACTTCCTGGAGCGCGTCACCGACCAGCAGTACGCCGTGATGGGCGGCCACCTGCGGCATCTGCCGGGCGGCATCGACGAGTATCTCCGCCTGCGGACTCTCGAGCAGAGGTCCGGCGGCGCGTCCGACGCCGCTGCGAGCCCGGCGGCGCCCGCGAAGACCCCCGCCCTCGACGGCGCGGCGCGCCGCACCGCCGAGAAGGAGCTCGCAGCCCTCGAGCGTCGGATGCAGAAGCTCAACGAGCAGATCGATCGCGCCAAGCACGCGCTGGCCGACCATGATCAGTCCGACTACGCCGGGCTCGGCGAGCGGATGAAGACGATCCAGGCGCAGCAGGACGAGGTGGACGGGCTCGAGCTGCGCTGGTTCGAGCTCACCGAGCAGCTGGACTGACCTGCACCGCGACGCCCTCGCGCCCTATGGTGGATGGGTGCTCCCCGATTCCCCCGCACACCGCACTCGACTGCGCCTGCTGACCGCCGCCAGCGAGGAGATGATCGAACGCGGCTACGCGGCGGCTTCGCTGTCGCGGATCGCGGCCAGGCTCGGGCTCACCAAGGGCGCGCTCGGGCACCATTTCCCGACCAAGCAGGACATCGCGATCGCCGTGTTCGACCGTGCGGACGAGATCGCCGTCCAGGTCGCGGAGGACGCCCGTCGGCTCTTCCCCGACAGCGCGATACGGGGCTGCATCGCGTACTTCGCCGGGCTCGCGCGGGCGGGAGCGGCCGATCCGATCGCCGCCGCATGGCTCGCGCTCTACCAGGACCGCTCCGTGCCCGTCGAGATCGCACGGCGCGGTTACGTGACCTCGCGCGACGTCGTCGCGGGCTTCCTCGCCGATCACCTCTCCCGGGAGTGTGGTGAGCTGCGGATGCCGCCTGCGCAGGCCACGCTCTTCCTGCAGCTGCTCGTCTCGGGGGAGCTGGCGATCGCGCGGTTCCTGACGGACTACTCGGCGCAGAACGCCGTCGACAGCTTCGCCACGGCCCTGACCGGACTGGGCGTCCCGGATGCCGAAGCCGTCGTCATCGACGGCATCCAGGCGGTCTGGACGTCATCACGCGAGTGATATACGCTCGTCTACGAGCATATAGACGCCCGTCTACCCCGATTGGGGGATCGTGGGGACGGTGGCGCTGCTCTCGCGGCTGGGGACGCGACCAGGCCCGTGGTGAGGTGGTGCGTCCACTCCCACGGGCCTGATGCTCCTCTCCGTCTGTCCGCCCGTCCACCCGGGAGCGGCGCGATGCGTAGTGAGACCGCCGGCGCTGTGACGTAATGTGACGGGCCGATTACGGTGCGCCCGCGGCCGCCACGTACCGTTTTCGAGTCCCCCACGAGAGGAATCACAGACCATGTCCCGTCGCATCACCACCCTCGCAGCCGCCGCCGCAACGGCCGCTGTCTTGATCGCCTCCCTCGTCGGGTGCGCCTCCAACCCGGCATCCTCCACCGACTCCGCCAAGAAGGACGACACGGTCAAGATCGGCGTCGTCGGCAAGAGCGACGCCCAGTGGCCCGCGTTCGTCGCCGCGGCCAAGAAGGAGGGCATCTCCGTCGAGCTGGTCGACTTCGGCTCCTACGAGCAGCCCAACCCCGCGCTCGCCGAGGGCGAGCTCGACCTGAACCAGTTCCAGCACATCGTCTACCTCGCGCAGTACGACAAGGCCTCGGGCAAGGACCTGCAGCCGATCGGCGCGACCGCGATCTACCCGCTGGGCCTGTACTCGAAGAAGTACGACTCGGTGAAGGACATCCCGAAGGGCGAGACCGTCGCCGTGCCGGACGACGCCTCCAACCAGGCGCGCGCATTGCTGGTGCTGCAGTCGGCCGGCCTCATCAAGCTGAAGAGCGGCGGCACCATCGTCAGCGACCTCGCCGACGTCGACACCGACAAGTCCAAGGTCAAGGTCACCGCGCTCGAGGCGGCGGTCATCCCGACCGCTCTGCCTGACGTCGCCGCGGCGATCATCAACAACGACTTCGTCAAGGACGCGGGTCTGAGCTTCAAGGACGCCATCGCGCAGGACGATCCGACCGACCCGAACGCGCTGCCGTACGTGAACATCTTCGCCGCCCGGGCCGACGACGTGGACAACCCCACCTACAAGAAGCTCGTCGAGATCTTCCAGACCGACGCGGCGGTGCAGAAGGGCCTGCAGGAGTCCTCGGGCGACACGGCGGTGCCGCTGAAGACCGCGGCCGCCGACCTGCAGAAGTCGCTGAAGACGGTTCTCGAGGACACCGTCATCAAGAAGTGACATCCCGCGTTCACACCTGAATGCGAGAGAATCGGGCGGCGCGAACTCGCGCCGCCCGATTCCCGTGCACACCGCATCCCACCCTCGGGAGAACACATGCCCATCGTGAGCCTCGCCGGCGTCACCAAGAGCTACCCGGCAGCGGGGCGCGACAGCGCGCCTGTGATCGCCGTCGACGACGTCACCCTCGACATCGAGCAGGGCGACGTGTTCGGCATCATCGGATACTCCGGCGCGGGCAAGTCCACTCTGGTGCGGCTGATCAACGCCCTCGAACCCGCCACGAGCGGGACGATCCACGTCGACGGAGTCGACATCACCGCGCTGGGGGAGCGGGAGCTGCGCCGGATCCGCGGCGGGATCGGCATGATCTTCCAGCAGTTCAACCTGTTCTCG
>NZ_MKRT01000023.1:0-9546 GCF_001897945.1 Microbacterium sp. 69-10 | reverse complement strand
CGCCGGCTGGTCCAAGCCCGAGATCGAAGAGCGCGTGGCCGAGCTGCTGAGGTTCGTGGGTCTCGCGGACAAGGCGCGCGCCCATCCCGAGCAGCTCTCCGGCGGTCAGAAGCAGCGCGTGGGCATCGCCCGTGCGCTCGCGACCCGGCCCAGCATCCTGCTCGCCGATGAGGCGACCAGCGCGCTGGACCCGCAGACCACCCACGAAGTGCTGGATCTGCTGGGGCGAGTGAACCGCGAGCAGGGCGTGACGATCGTCGTCATCACGCATGAGATGGACGTCATCCAGACGATCGCGACGAAGGTCGCCGTGATGGAGAAGGGCAGGGTGATCGAGCAGGGCGAGGTCTTCGACGTCTTCTCCCGACCGCAGAACCCCGCCTCGCAGCGCTTCGTCGGCACGGTCATCAAGGGGCTTCCCTCGCCGGCCGAGGCGGCGGCTCTCCGCGAGCGGCACACTGGGCGCCTGGTCACGTTCTCGTTCCGCGACGGGGACTCCTCGCAGTCGCAGGTGCTGCTGGACCTCGCGCAGGCGGGCCTCGAGTTCGAGCTCGTCTACGGCGGGATCAATGACATCCGCGGTCGCGCCTTCGGGCATCTCACCCTGGCGATCCGAGGCGCGGATGCCGCGATCGACGAGGCGTTGCGCGGCATCCGGCAGCACGCCGAAGTGACCGAGCTCGAGCAGGAGGGGACGCGCTGATGGACCGTCTCATCGAACTGGGCGACGAGTTCTGGCAGGCCGCCGTCGAGACGCTCTACATGACCGTGTTCGCGCTGGTCATGGCGGGCATTCTCGGCACCTTCATCGGCGTGGGCCTGTACCTCACCCGCCGCGGCGGGCTGCTGCCGAACCGCCTGATCAACGGCCTGCTCGAACTGCTGGTGAACTTCTTCCGCCCGATCCCGTTCGTCATCTTCATCGCGGTGGCGATGCCGCTGACCCGGGCCGTGATCGGCGTGGGCATCGGCACCACGGCCGGCGCCTTCGCGATCGGTCTCGCGGCCTCCTTCGCGATCGCGCGAATCGTCGAGCAGCACCTCGTCTCGGTCTCTCCGGGCGTGCTCGAGGCCGCGCGCGCCATGGGCGCCGGCCCGTGGCGCATCCTCTTCACCGTCGCGATCCCCGAGTCGCTCGGGCCGCTCATCCTCGGCTACACGTTCATCGTGGTCGCGCTCATCGACATGACCGCCATGGCCGGCCTCGTGGGCGGCGGCGGTCTGGGCGCGTTCGCGCAGATCTACGGCTTCCGTCAGTTCGAGCCGGTCGTGATGTGGGCGGCCATCGTGCTCATCGTCGTGTTCGTGCACCTCGTCCAGCTGCTGGGGACGAAGCTCGCGCGCGTGATCATGCGGCGATAGCCCTTCCCCAGCGGCCCGTGACGTGCCATCCTCGCACCAGGGGAGTCCTCTGGGGTGAAAGGCGCGTCATGGACACGGGGATGTTCCAGGCGGCAGACGGCTATGACCGTCTGATAGGTCGCTTCCTGCCTTCGCTGGCGCCGGCGTTCGCCGACTTCGCCGGCGTGGAGACGGGCAGTGCAGTGGACGTCGGATGCGGACCGGGCGGGCTCACGCGCGAGCTCGCGCGCCGCCTCGGTGCGGGGAGCGTCTCGGCGATCGACCCCTCGCCGCCGTTCGTCGCGGCCTGCCGCGAGCGGGTGCCCGGCGCCGAGGTGGTCGAGGGCGTCGCGGAGGCTCTGCCCTTCGCCGACGGCGCGTTCGACTCGGCGCTGTCCTCGCTCGTGGTCGGCTTCATGTCCGACGCGCAGCAGGGCGATGAGGAACTGGATGCCGTGCGCGCCGCGGTGCGCGACGACCTGGAGGCGCCGGACGGTCCGTTCACGCTCCCCGCGGTGGCGTGGGCTGCGCGGGGCGCTGTTCCGGCCTGACGGAGGGAGCCGGAGCCTCCTGCAGGGTCCTGCGCGTCACGAACTCCCGTGCGGTGCCGGTGAGCGGGTCGGTGAACCGCAGTTCGCGGGCCAGCAGCTGCAGGGGGCTGGTGAAGTCATCCGGTGCTTCGGGCAGGAGCACGGGGTAGAAGCCGTCGTTGAGGATGCCAGCGCCCAGCGCCGCCAGGTGCACCCGCAGCTGATGCATCTTCCCGGAGCGCGGCCGGAGTCGCGTGTGCAGCACGCGCTCGTCCGCGTCGATCAGCTCGATCAGCGTCTCGGAGTTGGGCTCGCGCTCGGCATCGACCCGCACGCACACGTTCGCGCGGAGCTTCTCGATGTGGTTGCGGTGGACGATCGGGAACGGACGGCCGTCGAGCGCGGGGGATGCCGGATCCCACACCTCGGGCAGGGCCGACACCGCCTCGTAGACCTTCTCCACCCGGCGGTTCTCGAACAGCAGCTGGTAGGCGCCGCGGGTCTCCGGGCGCACCGAGAACATCAGCAGGCCGGCCGTCGCCCGGTCCAGGCGGTGGATCGGGGTCAGTTCGGGGATGCCGAGCAGGTTCCGCAGCCGCACCAGTGCGGAGTTCTGCAGGTACTTCCCGCCCGGGGTGGTCGGCAGGAAGTGCGGCTTGTCGGCCACCACGAGGTCGCGGTCCTGGTGCAGCACCTCGATCTCGAACGGGATCTCGCGCTCCACCGGCGGCTCCCGGTAGTACCAGACGAACTCGTGCGCGCCGAGCGGGGTGTCCCTGGTGAGGGGCGATCCGTCACGGGCCACGATCTCTCCGCGGTCGAAGCGCGTCAGCAGGCGCTCGGGGTCGAGGTGGAAGAAGCGCTCGGCCATGTAGGCGCCGATCGTGGGCCAGGGACCACTCAGCGGCAGGTGCAGGCGCGTCGCGCCGACGCCGTCGCGCACGGGCAGCGGTGAGGTCATCGCCATCAGCGCGCTCAGACGTCGAAGCTCAGGCTGAGCTTGCGCAGGAGGCCCGCCAGCCGGTCGCGGTCCGCGCGGGGCAGCGCCTGCAGCAGCTCGGCCTCGGCGTCCACGAGTCGGGTGATCGCGGCATCCACCCGCACCCTCCCGTCGTCGGTGAGGATGACCAGGATGCTGCGGCCGTCATCCGGATCCGCCTCGCGGCGCACGAACCGGCGGCCGACGAGCCGGTCGATGCGGTTGGTCATGGTGCCGCTGGTCACCAGTGTCTGCTGCAGCAGCTGCTTGGGTGAGAGCTGGAAGGGAGAACCCGCGCGCCGCAGTGCCGAGAGCACATCCCATTCCCAGGGCTCGATGTCGCTGCGGTGGAACACCTCGCGCCTGGCCCGGTCGAGATGGCGGGAGAGCCTGTCCATGCGGGAGAGCACCTCGAGCGGGGAGAAGTCCAGGTCGGGACGCTGCGCGTTCCACGCGCTGACGATCCGATCGACCTCATCCACCTCGCTCATCGCACCATTATCCCGCGTGCGGCGCCGCCTCCATCCCCGCCGCCGGCACCGGGGCGAGAGTCAGGAACGCGCTGTGCGGATCGGGCAGGTACCGTCCGAACGCCTCGCACTCCACGAAGCCGGCGTCGGCGTAGAGGGCGCGGGCGGGCGCGAAGAACGGATCGCGACCGGTCTCGAGCGACAGCCGCCGGATGCCCCGGCTCCCGGCATCCCCGATCAGGAAGGCGAGCATGGCGCGGCCGAAGCCCTGGCGGCGGGAGGTCGGGGCGATGCGCATCGACTTCAGCTCCTCGTGGCCGTCGTCGACCGCGGCCAGCGCGCCGGTGGCGACGGCACGGCCGTCGTGGTAGCCGGCGAACAGCCGGACACCCGGCTCGAGGAGCCGGTCGAAGGACAGCGCGTGCTGGCTCTCCGGCGGGGCTGTGCCCTCCATCTCGGCGTGGTGCGCGGCGACGAACGCCTGCAGCGCGGGGATGGCCGTGAGGACGCGCTCGATGACGATGCTCATGCCGTCATGATCGAAGGAGAGTGTTTCCGGCAGATGACGAGCGGGCCGACGTCCGCGGCCGCGCTCAGAGCGCACGGGTGAACGTGGCAGACTTGACGGGCGGTGTCCCACGGGGGCCGCGGTCCGCCGTGGTGTAATGGCAGCACGACAGCCTTTGGAGCTGTGAAGTCCAGGTTCGAGTCCTGGCGGCGGAGCATGTCGGAGAACGCACTCGCCATCATCGTCCTCGCCGCAGGGCAGGGCACCCGCATGAAGTCGCGCCTGCCCAAGGTGCTGCACGAGATCGGCGGCAGACCGCTGGTCGGACACGTGCTGACCACCGCGCACGCGTTGGGGGCGCAGCACATCGAGGTCGTCGTGCGGCATGAGCGCGAGCAGGTCATCGCGACGCTCGCCGAGCAGTACCCGGACGCGCGCATCGTCGACCAGGACGAGATCCCCGGCACCGGCCGCGCCGTGCAGGTCGCACTCGACGCCCTCCCGGACGACTTCGACGGCGACGTCCTCGTGCTCTCCGGAGACGTGCCGCTGCTCGAGGCCGACACGCTGCAGCACCTGCTCGACGGTCACCGGGCGGCGTCCGCCGCGGCCACCCTGCTGAGCGCCCATCTGGACGACCCGACCGGATACGGCCGCGTGATCCGCGGCGCCGACGGTGCCGTGGAGCGCATCGTCGAGCAGAAGGACGCGACGGACGACGAGGCCGCCGTCACCGAGATCAACGCGGGCGTGTACGTCTTCCGGGTCTCGGCGCTGCGCACCTTCCTGACCCGCATCGATCAGAACAACGCTCAGGGCGAGCTGTACCTCACCGACGTGATCGGCCTGCTGCGGGGCGCGGCCGAGCACGTCGCCGCCGAGCTCGCACCGGACGCGGCCTCCACCTTCGGTGTGAACGACCGCGCCCAGCTCGCCGAGGCCGGCCGGGTGCTCAACCAGCGCATCGTCCGCCGCTGGCAGCGCGAGGGCGTCACGATCATCGATCCGGCCACCACCTGGATCGACGACGACGTCGTGCTCGCACCCGACGTGACGATCCTGCCGAACACGCAGCTCCTGCGCGCCTGCGTGATCGCGACCGGTGCCACCGTCGGTCCCGACACCACGCTGGTCGACACCGAGGTCGGCGAGGACGCCGTCGTCAAGCGCACCGACGCGAACCTGGCCGTGATCGGCGCCCGCGCCACCGTGGGCCCGTTCTCGTTCCTGCGTCCCGGGACGGTGCTCGGCGCGGGCGGCAAGATCGGCGCCTACGTCGAGACCAAGAACGCGCAGATCGGCGAGGACAGCAAGGTCCCGCATCTGTCCTACGTGGGGGATGCCGTGATCGGCCGCCACGTCAACCTGGGCGCGAGCACGATCACCGCGAACTACGACGATGTGAACAAGCACCGCACCGAGATCGGCGACGAGGTGCACACCGGCTCTCACACGGTGCTCGTCGCGCCCGTTAGGCTTGGTGCAGGTGCGAAGACCGGTGCAGGTGCTGTCGTCCGCAAGGACGTCCCCGCAGGCTCGCTGGCCATGAGCGTCGCCCCTCAGCGCAACATCGAGGGGTGGGTCGAGAAGAACAGAGCAGGAACCGGCGCGGCGGATGCCGCCGCGCGGGAACGATCGGCGGAATAGGCGGCTCGGATGGGGCACAAGAAGAAGACGGTGGCGCTGGATCGGGAGAACGGGGTCGCACCCGGGCTGATCGCCAAGACCAAGAAGCGACTGGTCGTCGCCGGTGGTCGCTCCCATCCCGAGCTGACTGCGGCGGTCGCCGCTGCGCTGGGTCAGGAGATGGCACCCGTCGAGCACCGCACGTTCGCCTCGGGTGAGATCTACGCCCGCTTCGAGGTCTCGATCCGGGGCTGCGACCTGTTCATCGTGCAGTCCTTCGGCGAGCCGGTCAACGAGTGGCTCATGGAGACGCTGATCATGCTGGATGCCGCCAAGCGGGCATCCGCCAAGCGCATCACCGTCGTCGCCCCGTACTACCCGTACTCCCGCCAGGACAAGAAGGGCCGCGGTCGCGAGCCGATCAGCGCCCGCCTGGTCGCCGACATGCTGAAGGTGGCCGGCGCCGATCGCGTCATGAGCGTCGACCTGCACGCCGCGCAGATCCAGGGCTTCTTCGACGGTCCCGTCGACCACCTCTTCGCCAAGCCGGTGCTGCTGAAGCACTTCGAGGAGACCCTCACCGCCGAGGACCGCGAGACGCTCACCATCGTCTCGCCCGACATGGGCCGCGTGCGCGTCGCCGACACCTGGTCCGACAGCCTGAACGCGCCGCTGGCGATCATCCACAAGCGCCGCGACCCGAAGGTCGCGAACCAGGTCTCGGTGCACGAGATCGTCGGCACGGTGAACGACCGTACCTGCCTCCTCGTCGACGACATGATCGACACCGGCGGCACGATCGTGAAGGCGGCGCAGGCGCTGAAGGCGAACGGCGCCCGCAAGGTGATCGTCGCCGCCACGCACGCGATCTTCAGCGATCCGGCATCCGTGCGTCTGCAGGACGAGGCGATCGATCAGGTCGTCGTGACCGACACGATCCCGTTGTCGGCGTCGCGTCGCTGGGACGAGCTCGTCATCCTCCCGATCGCACCGCTGCTGGCCACGGCCATCCGCCAGGTCTTCGAGGACGGCTCGGTCACGAGCATGTTCAACGGCGCCGCCTGAACGGGATGCTTCCCGACCTCGAGCAGGTGCGGGCGTTCATCGCAGCGGATGCCGCCCAGGGGCGCTTCGCGCACTGGGGCCTGTCCACGGTTATCGACGAGAACACCGGCGAGGCGGTGATCGATCGCGAACTCTTTGACGTGCTGCATGAGACCGCAGGGATCGCCGCCGGGTTCCCGGTCGGCAACGCCGGCGTCATCCACGTGTACGCGTACTGGTTCTCGACGGCCGTCACGCCGTACGGCTACAAGCGGGATCGCTGGCAGGACGGCATCCTCGCCTCGGCGCTGGGCCAGGTCCCCGATGCGTTCCGGCTCTGGGGCGACGGGGCGTCGACGCCCCTTCAGCGAGTGACTGCGGCGACCCTGCCGCTGCTGACGGACCCACCCTCTGCCGTGCGGGGGCGAGCGGATGCCGTGGTCGACGGCACGCTGACACGGGTCGTGCTGGTCGGAGCGGACGATCCGTCCGCCACGGCGCTGATCTACGGGACCAGAAGTGGCGACACCTGGCGCCTCGTGACCGCATTCCCGATATCGGGGCATCCGGACGACGTGGTCGACGACTTCCTCTCCGACCAGCGCTGGCGCTGGAACGCAGTGGGGGATCCACAGGCTTAACCGGACGTTCACCGGAAGATAGACATGCTGTCCGCCAATTGCCTCTAATCTTGGACGTAACGTCCAGAACAGAGGAGCGCGCGTGACCCCCACCATCATCTTCGACTTCGACGGCACCCTCGCCGTCGGCGACGGCCCTGTGCTGGCATTCGCCCGTTTCGCAGCGGAAGCCGCAGGTGATGACTACATCTCGCGCGTGGAGTCCGCGCTCGCCGCCTACGAGCGCGGCGCCTCGGCCTACCGTGACGGATACGACGTTGTCAGTTCGCTCGCGCGCGCCGACGGTGTCGACGAGAGCACGCTGAACGCCGCCTACGCGCACAGCCGCACCCGGCTCGGCACCGCCGACGCCCTCGTGCAGCCGGCGCCGGGCCTGACCGAGCTGATGGCCGAGCTCGACCCGCAGGTGCGCGTGATCCTCGCCACGAACGCGCCCGAGACCGGCATCCCCGACCTGCTCGCCGCCTGGGGGATCGCCGATCGGCTGCAGTCGACGCACTTCGTCGTCGGCAAGCCGGCCGGCCTCGAAGCGCTCGTCCGTGCTGCGCTCGCAGACGGCCCGGTGCTCTCCATCGGCGACATCTTCGTCAATGACCTCGCGCCCGCCCGTGCACTGGGAGCCGACACCGCACTGGTCGGCGCCACAGCATCGTCGTCGACCGAGGACCCCACCTTCCGGGGGACGACCCTCGCGGATCTCGCCCCCCGCATCCGGCGCTGGGCGGACGACGCCCTGCGCCTCTCCGACCTCGCCTCCTGACCTCACCGAACGCCCTGCAACACTAGCTCCGAAAGGCAATCATGCACCTGCGCAAGACCCTCGCCGCGGTGGGCATCGCCACCGCATCCGTCCTCGTCCTCGCCGGCTGCGCCGGCGGCGACACCCCGAAGAGCGACGCGTCCGACGCCGCCTGGCCCGACGAGATCACGATCTCGCTCGTCCCCTCCACCGAGAACGCCGACCTGGCCGAGGCGCTCACGCCGCTCACCGGCTACCTGAGCAAGGAGCTCGGCATCAAGGTCAACGGCGTCGTGGCCGACAACTACGCCGCCACCGTCGAGGCCCTCGGCGCAGATCAGGCGCAGGTCATCATCACCGACGCCGGCTCGCTGTACCAGGCGATCAACCAGTTCGACGCCAAGCTCATCCTCCGCGACGTGCGGTTCGGCGCCAGCTCCTACGCATCGGTCGCGTTCACGAACAACCCCGACAAGTACTGCGCGGACGCTCCTGTCAAGGCGAAGTACGCGGCGAACGACGTCGACCTCAGCTACTGCAACGGCATCGAGAAGGCCGGCGACAAGGCGACCGGGACCGGCCCCGCCGGTCTGAAGGCGCTCAAGAAGATCGACAAGGGCACCAAGGTCGCGCTGCAGGCCGCCACCTCGCCGGCCGGCTACCAGTACCCGGTGGTCGCGATGCAGGATGCCGGCATCGACACCGACTCCGACATCACCCAGGTGCCCGTCGAGGGCAACAACAACGCCGTGCTCGCGGTATACAACGGCGATGCCGAGGTGTCCTTCGGGTTCTGGGACGCACGCTCCAGCGTGCTCAAGGAGACCCCCGACGTGGCCGACAAGGTCGTGGCGTTCGCCTACACCGACATGATCCCCAACGGCGGCGTCGCAGTCAGCAGCAGCCTGCCCTCCGACCTGGTCGCCAAGCTCACCAAGCTCATGGACGGCTACGCCGACTCCTCCGACGAGGCGAAGAAGGTCATGACCGACCTCGTCAGCCTCACCGACTGGACCGCGGAGACCCACCAGGACGAGATCGACCGGTACGGCGAGATCCTGAACAAGTTCTCCCACTGAGTCCCGCACGACAGAAGAGGATCACGCATGGACACGTCCTGGCACGTCGCACTCGATGACGTATCGGTCACCTACCCGAACGGTACTCGCGCGCTCAAGGGCGTGTCCCTGCGGATCGACGCGGGGGAGATGGTCTCGGTCGTCGGTCTGTCCGGCTCCGGCAAGTCCACGCTGATCCGCACGATCAACGGCCTGGTGCAGGCCACCGGAGGCGCCGTCTCCGTGGGCCCGCACCAGGTCACCTCCCTGCGAGGACGCGCACTGCGCGACCTGCGCGGACACGTCGGGATGATCTTCCAGGGGTTCAACCTCGCCGAGCGCACCGACGTCTACCACAACGTCCTCGTCGGTCGTTTCGCGCACGCGCCCGCCTGGCGCAACCTTCTGGGCGTGCCGTCCGCGGCTGATCGTGAACTGGCGCTCGCGGCGCTGGACTCGGTCGGCATGCTCGACAAGGTGTGGGCGCGAGGTGGAGCGCTCTCCGGCGGACAGAAGCAGCGGGTCGCGATCGCCCGCGCGCTCACCCAGGAGCCCAGCATCATGCTCGCCGACGAGCCGGTCGCCTCGCTCGATCCGCCCACCGCGCACA
>NZ_MKRT01000022.1:220266-220749 GCF_001897945.1 Microbacterium sp. 69-10 | reverse complement strand
GTCGCACCGCTCCCCAGAACGAGGTTCCCCATGTCTCGCACGGCGACAGCACGCCGACGCGGGCGCGGCGCGCAGCAGGACGGTCCGCGCGCCACGTTCCGCCAGCTCCTCCCCTTCCTCTTCGAGCACAAGAGGGTGCTGGTGGCGGTCGCGCTGCTCAGCATCGTCGGCGCCGCAGCGTCCCTCGCGCAGCCGCTGCTCGTCGGCCAGGTCATCGACCGCGTGCAGAAGGGCGAGATGCTGGGCGCACTGGTCTGGCTGCTCATCGGCCTGGTGATCGTGGCGTCGGTCATCTCCGGATACCAGCACTACCTGCTGCAGCGCACCGGCACCGCCGTGGTCCACTCCAGCCGACGCAAGCTGATCGCGCGCATCCTGCACCTGCCGATCAGCGAGTTCGACGCGCGCCGCACCGGCGACCTCGTCTCCCGCGTGGGCACCGACACGACGCTGCTGTACGCGGTCCTCACGCAGGGACTGGCG
>NZ_MKRT01000022.1:206421-220254 GCF_001897945.1 Microbacterium sp. 69-10 | reverse complement strand
TCCTCTTCGTCGGCGCCCTCATCGCCATGCTGCTGATCGACCCGCTGCTCCTGCTGCTGATCGTGCTCGTGATCGGCGCATCGGTCGTGGTCGTCGTGCTGCTCAGCGGCCGGATCCGCACGGCATCCGCCGCGCAGCAGCACAAGGTCGGCGAGCTCGCCTCCGGCATCGAGCGCGGCATCTCCAGCATCCGCACCGTGCGCGCCTCCGGCGCGACCGACCGGGAGACAGCCGCGGTCGACGGCATCGCCGGCGAGGCGTACGGCCTGGGCGTCCGCATCGCGAAGATCTCCTCGATGGTCGTGCCGGTCGCCGGCATCGCCCTGCAGCTCTCGCTGCTGGTGGTGCTCGGCGTGGGCGGCTTCCGCGTCGCCTCGGGCGCCCTCAGCATCGCCTCGCTGGTCACGTTCATCATGTTCCTGTTCATGCTGGTCATGCCCCTCGGTCAGGCGTTCGGCGCCATCACCTCGGTGAACCAGGCGCTGGGCGCGCTCGGTCGTATCCAGGAGATCCTCGATCTGCCCACCGAGACGCAGGACGACGAGTCGGATGCCGCCGTCACCGCGGCCCCGGTGGCCGGCGCTCCCGCCATCGAGTTCCGCGATGTGCGCTTCCGGTACCCGGACGACGTCATCGCCGCGCGGGAGGCGGCGGCGAAGGAGGCGCGGACCCTGCTGGTCGACGCGCACCTGCGGCGTGCAGGTGAGGCGGATGCCGAGATCAGCCGCGACGTGCTGAAGGGCGTCTCGTTCGCTGTGCCGCGCGGAGCGCGGGTGGCTCTGGTCGGCCCGTCCGGTGCGGGCAAGAGCACCACGCTCGCGCTCATCGAGCGCTTCTACGACCCGACCGGCGGATCGATCCGGCTCGCGGGCCACGACGTGCGCAGCTACCCGCGGCAGCAGCTGCGCGCCCACTTCGGGTACGTGGAGCAGGACGCCCCGACGCTCGCCGGAACGCTGGCCGAGAACCTGCGCCTGGCGGCGCCGGATGCCACGGATGCCGACTGCGAGCGCGTGCTGCGCTCGGTGAACCTCGGCGACGTCCTCGAGCGGAGCCCGCTGGGCCTGGACGCCCCCGTCGGCGAGGACGGCGTGATGCTCTCGGGCGGTGAGCGCCAGCGTCTGGCGATCGCCCGCGCGCTGCTGACAGAGGCTCCGATCCTGCTGCTGGACGAGTCGACGTCCTCACTGGACGGCGTGAACGAGCAGCGCATGCGCGAGGCCATCGATGCCGCCGCGGCCGACCGCACCCTCGTCGTGATCGCGCACCGCCTGTCGACCGTGGTGGACAGCGACCTGATCGTGGTGCTGCAGGACGGCCTGGTGGTCGGTCAGGGCACGCATGACGAGCTCATCGAGTCCACGCCGCTGTACCGCGACCTCGCCAGGCATCAGCTGCTGGTGTGAGGACGCCCTTCGGCAACGAGACAGTCCCCGGCCGGAAAGGCGCGACGGCGGGATGCCGGAGACCACTCAGCCATGGGTCGTCTCCAGCATCCCGCCGTCGCGGGTCGGGGTGGGCTCAGCGCGCGGTGCTGAGCCGGTAGCGCAGCGCCTCCAGCTCGCTGCGCAGGGCGGCGGGAAGCCGGTCGCCGAAGATGCCGAAGTACTCCTCGGTCGAGTCGGCCTCGGCCATCCAGGCGTCGACGTCGACATCGAACAGCTCGTCGAGATCGGCATCCGAGATCGTCAGCCCGTCGAGGTTGAGGTCCTCACGGCGCGGAAGACGGCCGATCGGGCTGTCGACGGCTCCCACCTCGCCCGAGATGCGACGGATGATCCAGTCGATCACGCGCGAGTTGTCGCCGAAGCCCGGCCACAGGAAGCGCCCGTCCTCGCCGCGGCGGAACCAGTTCACCTGGAAGATGCGCGGCGCGCGATCGAAGCGCAGCTGGCGCCCGACCTTGAGCCAGTGACCGAAGTAGTCGCCCATGTTGTAGCCGCAGAACGGGAGCATCGCGAACGGGTCGCGGCGCAGCTCGCCGACCGTGCCCTCCGCGGCAGCGGTGCGCTCAGACGAGATCGTCGATCCGAGGAAGACGCCGTGCGTCCAGTCGGTGGCCTCGACGACGAGCGGCACGTTGGTCGCGCGGCGACCGCCGAACAGGATCACGTCGAGGGCGACGCCCTCGGAGTCCTCCCAGTCCGCGGAGATCTGGGGGCACTGCGCGGCCGAGACCGTGAAGCGGGAGTTCGGGTGCGCCGCGGGGCGGCCGGACTCCGGCGTCCACGGGTTGCCCTGCCAGTCGGTCAGCTCGGACGGTGCCTCATCGGTCAGGCCCTCCCACCACACGTCGCCGTCCGGGCGCAGCGCCACGTTCGTGAAGATCGTGTTGCCCCAGAGGGTCTCGACGGCGGTGACGTTGGTCGACTCGCCGGTGCCGGGGGCGACGCCGAAGAAGCCGGCCTCGGGGTTCATCGCGTACATGCGGCCGTCCTCGCCGGGACGGATCCAGACGATGTCGTCGCCGAGGGTCTCGACCTTCCAGCCGGGGATCGTCGGGCGCAGCATGGCGAGGTTGGTCTTGCCGCAGGCCGAGGGGAACGCAGCGGCCACGTGGTACGCCTTGCCCTTCGGGTCGATCACGCGGATGAGCAGCATGTGCTCGGCGAGCCAGCCCTCGTCGCGAGCGATCACCGACGCGATGCGCAGCGCGAAGCACTTCTTGGCGAGGATGGCGTTCCCGCCGTAGCCGGAGCCGTACGAGTAGACCTCGAGCGTCTCGGGGAAGTGCACGATGTACTTCTCGTCGTTGCACGGCCACTCGACGTCGGCCTGGCCGGGCTCGAGCGGGGCGCCGACCGAGTGCACGGTCTTGACCCACGGAGCGCCCTCGGCGATCTGGCGGGTGACCGCGTCGCCGACGCGGGTCATGATGTTGATGGATGCCACGGCGTAGGCGCTGTCGGTGACCTGGACGCCGATGTGCGAGAGCTTGCCGCCGACGGGGCCCATCGAGAACGGGATGACGTACATGGTGCGGCCGCGCATGGAGCCGGCGAACACCTTGTCCATGGTCGCGTGCATCTCGACCGGGTCCGCCCAGTTGTTCGTCGGGCCGGCGTCGATCTCCTTCTCCGAGGAGATGAACGTGCGCGCCTCGGTGCGCGCGACGTCGCTGGGGTGCGAGCGGGCCAGGTAGGAGCCGGGACGCCACTCGGGGTTGAGCTTGATGATCTTGCCCTCGTCGACCAGTTCGCGGAGGATCGCGTCGTTCTCGGCCCGGGAGCCGTCGATCCAGTGGACGCGAGCGGGCTGGGTGAGCGCGGCGATGCCGTCGACCCACTCGCGCAGCTCGGCCATGGCCGGGGTGTCATACGCCGGCACGGCCCCGAAGCTGCGCACGGGGGCGACCGGGGAAGTGCGAGGGGCGTATGTTTCAGCCATAGCCATGGGTGCTCCTTTGTGAAGAGGTGGGCGATACATCCATCTTCCGCGCACTTTCCGTCCACTTTCGGCCGTTTCGGCTTGAAAGAAGCTAATTTCTTTCGTGTATGCTCAAGGAATGGCGACAAGTGGACTCGAGCTCAGCACTCTCGGACATCGCATCCGGCATCACCGCACCAAGAAGGGCTTCACGCTCGACGAGCTCGGCTCCCTGGTGGGGATCGCCGGTTCGCAGCTGAGCCTGATCGAGAACGGCAAGCGCGAGCCCAAGCTCTCGCTGCTGCAGGCCATCGCCCTGGCGTGCAGCACCGACGTCGCCGACCTCATCTCGGGTGAGCCGCCGAACCACCGCGCTGCGCTGGAGATCGAGCTGGATCGCGCGCAGACGAGTCCGGTGTTCCGTCAGCTGGGCATCGCACCGATCCGCGTGTCGAAGAGCATGAGCGACGAGACCATCGAGGCCGTGCTGGGTCTGCACCGCGAGCTGCACCGCCGCGAGCGCGAGGCCATCGCCACGCCGGAGGAGGCGCGTCGAGCCAACACCGAGCTGCGGCTCACCATGCGCGAGAAGTCGAACTACCTGCCGGAGATCGAGGCGCTGGCCGAGAAGCAGCTGAAGGCCGCGGGCCACGTCTCCGGCGCGCTGACGCATCGCACGGTCAGCATCATGGCCGAGCGACTCGGCTTCGAGCTGATCTACGTCGACGACCTGCCGCACTCGACCCGCTCCATCACCGACCTGGACAACGGCCGCATCTACCTGCCGCCGGCCTCGATCCCCGGCGGGCACGGACTGCGTTCCATGGCACTGCAGGCCATGGCGCATCGACTGCTCGGGCACACCCGTCCGACCGACTACGCCGACTTCCTGCAGCAGCGGCTGGAGATCAACTACTTCGCCGCGTGCTGCCTGATCCCGGAGAGCGCCGGAGTGGCCTTCCTGCAGCAGGCCAGGAAGGACCGCAACCTCGCGGTGGAGGACTTCCGCGACGCCTTCGGCGTCACGCACGAAGCCGCGGGCCTGCGCATGACCAACCTGATGACCCACCATCTCGACATGCGCCTGCACTTCCTGCGTGTGGACGAGAACGGCGCGATCACCCGCGTGTACGAGAACGACGATCTTCCCCTGCCGATGGATGTCACGGGGGCGGTCGAGGGGCAGCCCGCCTGCCGCAAGTTCTCCGCACGGGCCGCGTTCGAGCAGCGAAACCGCACCACCGAGCACTACCAGTACACCGACACCCCGTCAGGCACGTTCTGGTGCGCGACCCAGACCGGGTCGACCAGCTCCGGCGGCTTCTCGATCACGGTCGGCGTGCCGTTCGATGATGCGCGCTGGTGGCGCGGACGCGAGACCACCCATCGTGCGCAGTCGACCTGCCCTGACGAGGCGTGCTGCCGACGCGCGCCCCTTGCGGTGTCGCAGCGGTGGGAGGGGCGCGCATGGCCGAGCGCTCGGGTGCACACGCACATGTTCTCGCCGCTCCCCCGCGGCGCCTTCCCCGGCGTCGAGGAGAGCGAGGTCTACGCGTTCCTCGACCGCCACGTCGACGAGTAGCAGAACGCTGAATCCCGGCCGGATCGCCGGCCGCGACTCAGCGCGGGCGCACGGTCAGCGTCTGCGATGAGGTGCCCACCGGGCCGTCGGCGTCGCTGAGCACGGACTCGGTGAGCCCGATGCCGTCGGGGCCGAATGACACCGAGGTGTCCAGGCCGAACCAGTCGCCCGTGGGCTCGCGGAAGATGCTCGCGGTCAGGTCGATGTTCGGGTAGAGCGCGCGCTCGGGCGCGACCCGCGTGGCGATGCCGTTGGCGAAGTCGGCCATGCCCAGCATCCGCGACCGTGACGAGATCGCCTCCCCGTCCAGAAGCGGATGCCGCGGGCGGATCCACGCGCGCGACCGGCCCGGCGCGACCGCGTCCCGGCGGGCGTCGATGGAACGGATGGCACCGCCGGGCCAGACATCGGCCGGAGACCACTCGGGCAGGGTGTCCCGGTCGGGCATCGTCGGCAGCGGGATGCCCGAGATCGCGTCGGTGTCGTTCGGCTGCAGCATCCACGCCCGCAGCGTCGCTGCGGCGCGACCCCCGTGGCTCAGCGTCACCTCGACGAGCTCGATCGTGCGGCCAGGACGGACCAGACGGGGCGGCGAGATCTCGAACGCGTCCATCGGGATGACCCCGAGGATGTCGTAGCTCGCGCGAGCGAGCACCAGCGGCACGTCGGGCCGGCGCACGGCGTGCTCCAGCTCGACGACGTGCGCGAGCAGGCCCATCACGGGGGCGATGTGCTGCTCGTCGGGATTCCACGCGCCACCGACATGCTCGGTGGGCTCGAAGGCGGTCTCGGACAGACGACGGAAGTAGCTCGACACGCCATTCATTCTGTCAACTGCGGCGCACGGCGCGATTCATCCCGCCACGAAGGCTGCGAAGCGGGTGAGCGCGGACGCGGCCGACTCCGTCTGCGTCGATCCGTGGAAAAGCTCGGGAGGCAGATGCCGGGTGGCGTCGGCGTGCGACCACGTTCCCACGACCCGGCCGTCCGCGACGAGCGTGGCACGCACCATCCCGTTCTTGCCGGGCCCCACGGCATCGAGGTGCTCGGGGGCGCAGACGGCGGTGCGATCGGCGTACGAGATGTAGTACTCGTCGAAAGCGGGGAGCGCGAACGCATCCGCGGCCTTCGGCGAGCGCCGCGGCGTGGACGATGCCGCGAACAGCCCCTCGCCGACGTCGTCGACCCGGTCCGCGGCACGCTCGGCCGCCTCTCGGGCGGTTCCGAGCGTGAGACCGGACCACCACGCGAAGTCGGCGACGCCGGCGGGACCGTGTCCGTCGATGTAGCGGATGAACAGCTCGGCGAGCGGGTCGTGCGGAGCGTCCGACTCCCGGATCCCGTCCTCCACGCGCACGAACCGCTGCTCGCGGGTCAGTCCCCTGCCGTTCGGCACCAGAGGCCCCTGGCAGATCTCCCCCGCGATGGTCAGGGCGAAGAGCAGGTGGATGCCGCGCTGGTTCCGCGGATCGATGCCGACGCTCTCGAACCGCTCGAAGGCCTGCGCCCGCGTGCATCCGCCGTCTCGGAGAGCGGGAGCGAGTGCGCGCGACGCGGTCGTCATCACCTCGTCGTCGATGCCGAGGTCCCGGTGCCGGCCTGCGGCCTGGCGCCGCTGCCGCTCGGCCGTGACCGACAGCACCCAGGCGAGGTCCCGGGCCGGCACGATGTGCAGGGTGCCGCGCATGGTCCACGCCCGCACCAGCTCGCCGCGCTCGAAAGCGGCATCCACGGCCGCCAGAGTCGGCGTCCCCCTGGTGCGCACGCCGAGCGCCCAGCGGCCGGCGAGCAGGTCCTGGCTCTGCACGGCGAGCATATGCCGCGCGGCATCCACCGGATTCGCGGCAGGGGCCGTCAGCCGATGCGAGCGGAGTCGGCGCTCCAGCAGTGCACGGGGTGTCATCCGTCCATCATGCCGGGAGCATCCGACATCGGCGCGCCGCCCGGAGCGCTCTGCCCCCCCCCGGACGGCGCGACGCGGTGTCACACGGTCAGACGAGAACGTCCTCGTGCAGCGTCACCTCACGGCGGGCCGGGAGGACGACGGGGTGGGAGCCGGCCATCACCTCGAGCACGCGCACCACCTGGCAGGAGTAGCCGTATTCGTTGTCGTACCAGACGTACAGCACGACGTCCTTGTCATTGGCGATCGTGGCCAGGCCGTCGACGATGCCCGCGCGATGCGAACCGACGAAGTCGCTGGAGACGACCTCCGGGCTCTCGACGTAGTCGATCTGCTGACGCAGCTTGGAGTGCAGCGACGCGCGACGGAGGTAGTCGTTCAGCTCGTCCTTGGTGGCCGGATTCTCGAGCGTCAGGTGCAGCACGGCGAGCGACACGTCCGGCGTGGGGACGCGGATCGCGGAGCCGGTGAGCTTGCCTGCGAGCTCGGGCAGCGCGCGGGCCACGGCCTTGGCGGCGCCGGTCTCGGTGATGACCATGTTGAGCACCGCCGAGCGGCCGCGGCGGTCGCCCTTGTGGAAGTTGTCGATCAGGTTCTGGTCGTTGGTGAACGAGTGCACGGTCTCGACGTGGCCGCGCACGATGCCGTAGGCCTCGTTCATCGCCGCGAGAACCGGGGTGATCGCGTTGGTGGTGCAGGATGCCGCGGACAGGATGCGGTCGTCCGACTCGATCGTGGAGTCGTTGATGCCGTGCACGATGTTCTTCAGCTCGCCCTTGCCGGGCGCCGTGAGCAGCACGCGGGCGACGCCGGTGGACTCCAGGTGGCGGCTCAGGCCCGCCTCGTCGCGCCAGCGGCCGGTGTTGTCGACGACGATCGCATCGCGGATGCCGTAGGCGGTGTAGTCGATCGTCCCGGGGTCGTCGGAGTAGATCACCTGGATGCGGGTGCCGTTGGCGATGATCTGGGAGTTGGTCTCGTCGACGTCGACGGTGCCCTCGAAGCGGCCGTGGACGGAGTCGCGCAGCAGCAGGGAGGCGCGCTTGACCAGGTCGTTCTCGGCGCCCTTGCGCACGACGATCGCCCGCAGGCGCAGACCGCTGCCGCCGCCCTTATGGGCGATGATGATGCGGGCGAGCAGGCGGCCGATGCGGCCGAAGCCGTACAGCACCACGTCGACGGGCTCGGAGAGCTCGGCGTCCAGTGCGGGCGCGAGCTCGCCGCGCAGGTATGCGACGAGGTCCATGCCGCTCGCGGCGTGCCCTTCGACCAGTCGAGCGACGTCCAGCGAGGATGCGCCGGGGCCGATCTCACGCAGCGCCTCAAGCACGGCAAGCGTGTCGGTGAGGGCGAGGTGGCTGTGACCCAGCTGCGCGACGCGCTCGTGCACCTCGAGGATGCCGGTCGTCGACAGGCCCAGCAGGCGGTGGCCGTGCAGCGAGGTCACAACGTCGTGCTTGCGGTTCAGGCCGCCGATCAGCGGGATCATCCGCTCGGCGAGCTCTTCGTTGATGTGCCAGTCATCGTGGTGCGTCACGACGTTCTCCATGTGCGTCCTTGCGAGCGTAGTGCAGCATCGTCGATTCACGATGCGAAGGTGGGAGGCGGATCCGCCACATCAAGGCTAACGTCCGGTCGGGCATGAACCCGCGGTTTTCCGGGCGCAAGACCCGTCTGGAACCGGCGTTCTGAAAAGAATCGACCTTCTTACGCGCGATCCGCGAGGTCCGCCTCGACCGCTTCCCCCGCATCCGATCGGACCGACACGCTCGCCGTGCGCAGGAACACGATGATCCAGCTGAAGATCAGGACGGCCGCGATCAGCTCCACCGCGGTGAGGTTGTAGTAGCCCGTCGCGAAGAAGATCGCCAGCAGGGCGATCACGGCGACGTAGGTGTATCCGAAGCCGCAGAACACCTTCGGCAGGCTCGGAAGCAGCCACGGCAGCGCGCAGATCAGCATCGCGTAGACGACGGCCATGCCGGTGGCGACGGTGTTGTGCACGAGGAAGAAGCGGTCGACGGGGAACACCCCGACGCAGGCCAGGAAGATCCCGACCAGCACGAGCCCCGTGCGCATCAGCGTCCGACCGCGGCGCTGAGCGCGGGTGCCGACCGGGAGGCCCGCTGTGGCGTACCGGGCGATGGTGGTCACGATGATGCCCGAGATGATCAGGGTGACGTTGAAGGCGGGGGCCGCACTGTTGGTCGTCTGCCCGAGCGATGACAGGTTGTCCTGCCACCATTTCGGGTCGCTCGAGGTGAGCATGGCGGCGAACGCTCCGATTACCAGGAAGACGGCGAGATCGAGGGAGAGAGTCATGGGTGTGAGGCGCGCGGCGCCGAGGAAGGACACGTAGGCGGTCAGCGCGAACGCGACGGCGACGAGGATCGCGCCGGGGAAGGCGAACACCGGAGCGCCGATGAAGCTCAGCTCCAGCAGCTGAGCGATGCCCAACCAGCCCAGGAAGGCGATCGACGCGTAGGCCCCGCCGATCGCGACGAGGTCGAACCAGCGCAACCGATCGGCTGGGCCGACGAAGCCGTCTCGAGGCTGGTCGGCCGGCGCGTCGGAGGGCCGCACGGCCAGCCGCCCGGCGGTGAAGGCGAGCACCGCGACGATCGCACCGCCGACCGACGCGTACCATCCGATCGACCCCGGGCCGGTGATGGCCAGGTGCGCACCGCCGAAGATCAGCCAGGAGACCGGGAACCCGATCACGAACGCGGCCGCGCCCGCCAGGAGGGCGACGGTCTCGCGCACCTCCGCCGTTGCCAGCGGACGTCGGAGCACGTCCTGCACCTCTGCGGCGATCTGCTTCAGCTGCGGCATCCGATTCCGGCCGGCTCCCGGCCGCCTCCCGCGCTCACTCTATGGCACCCGCCGTGCCGTCCTTCACGGGCACGGCGGATAGCCTGGGCGCATGACTCACAGCATCCGCGCCCGGGCGATCCTCCTCGACATGGACGGCACGCTCGTCGACTCCACGGCCGTCGTGGAGAGGCTGTGGCTGCGGTGGTCCGAGGCGCACGGACTGGACCCGCGACGCGTGCTCGAGGTGATCCACGGGCGCCAGGGGCACCAGAGCATGGCGATCCTGCTCCCCGACCGCGACCACGCGATCAACCTCGCCGAGAACGCCGAGATGCTCGCGACGGAGACGGCCGATGTCGAGGGCGTCGTCGAGATCCCCGGCGCGGCCGCGCTGCTGGTCGCCCTGCAGGACGCACCGCACGCGATCGTGACCTCGGCTGACGTGGCGCTGATGACCGCGCGGATGCAGGCGGCCGGGCTGACCGCACCCTCGATGACCGTGACCGCCGAGAGCGTCTCGGCATCCAAGCCCGACCCGGAGGGCTTCCTGCTGGGCGCGCGGATGCTGGGCATCGAGCCGGCCGACTGCGTGGTGTTCGAGGACTCCGAAGCGGGCGTGCAGGCGGGGCTCGCGGCCGGTATGCGCGTCATCGGCGTCGGAGCCCACGCCCACGCGCACGGCGCGACCTTCGTGGTCGACGACCTGACGCACGTGCAGGTGCGGGTGGATCAGGACGGGATCGAGCTCACGCTCAGCTGAGCCGGTCGGCGTCGCTCGGCGTCTCGCCGCGCCGAGCTTCAGTCGCGGCCGAAGTCCTCGAAGATCAGCGTGGTGCGGGTCGAGCGGATGAACGGGATGGCCTGGATGTCCTCCAGGACGATGCGCCGAAGGTCGCGTGCGTCGCTGGCCCGCACGAGCAGGATCACGTCGAAGTCGCCTCCGACCAGTGCCATGTGCTCGATCTCCCGGATCGCCCGCAGCCGCGCCTGCACGTCCTGCCAGCTGGACTGCTCGATGGCGAGCATGACGTAGGCCGATGCGTGATGGCCGAGCTGCACCGGGTCCGTGCGCACGGTGTAGCCGGTGATCACCCCGGCATCCGTCAGCCGCTTGATGCGGGCGTGCGCACCGGCGCGCGAGATGTGCACGGCGTCGGCGATGGCCGTCATCGAGGTGCGCGCATCCCGGCGCAGCTCATCCAGGATCGCCCGATCCACCGCATCCAGATCCGACATCGGCACCCCTTTTCGTTCCGTCAGCAGATCCTGACACTTCGCGCGTATTCAGCCGATCGTACTGTCGAACGTCCACTTCTGTGCCACTCCTGTCGAACGATTGATGATTCCGCGGCACACTGTGCGAAGAGGTTCCGCAAGGAGGCGAACACGATGCAGCACGAAGACCTGCTCCCCCGCGACACCCCCGTCGCGCTCATCGACAAGGACGGCGCGACCGTCGCCGACGAGCAGTACGCGCTGCCGGATGCCGAGACGCTGCAGCGCGCATACCGCGGCCTCGTCGAGGGACGCCGCATCAACGACCAGGCCTATGCGCTCGTGCGACAGGGACGTCTCGCCGTGTACCCCTCCTCGCACGGTCAGGAGGCGTGCCAGGTCGCCGCCTCGATGGTGCTCGGCGACCACGACTGGCTGTTCCCCACGTACCGCGACTCCGTGGCCGTGATCTCC
The DNA here is from genome assembly GCF_001897945.1 of Microbacterium sp. 69-10. Lineage (GTDB taxonomy): Bacteria > Actinomycetota > Actinomycetes > Actinomycetales > Microbacteriaceae > Microbacterium. The sequence continues at coordinate 208,900 of NZ_MKRT01000022.1, read as the reverse complement.
CGCGGCGTGCGCCCGGCAGACGCCATGGTGCTGCTGAAGGGGGACTGGCACTCCGGCTACGACCCCGCGGAGCATCGCGTCGCCCCCCAGTCCACGCCGCTGGCCACCCAGCTGCTGCACGCCGTCGGGTTCGCCCAGGCGGCCAAGCATCGCGGCGAGGACACCGTGGTGCTCGCCCTGTGCGGCGACGGCTCCACCAGCGAGGGCGACTTCCACGAGGCACTCAACTTCGCGGCCGTGTTCCACGTTCCGGTCGTCTTCTTCGTGCAGAACAACGAGTTCGCCATCTCCGTCCCCCTCTCCCGCCAGACCGCGGCGCCCTCGCTCGCGCACAAGGCGATCGGCTACGGGATGCCGGGGCAGCGCGTGGACGGCAACGACGTCGCAGCCCTTCTCGCCGTGCTCGGCGAGGCCGTGGACCGCGCGCGCAGCGGCGGCGGCCCCTCGCTGGTCGAGGCGCACACCTATCGCATGCAGGCCCACACCAACGCCGACGACGACACCCGCTACCGAGACCGCGACGAGGTGAAGGCGTGGGCGGACCGCGACCCGCTCAGCCGGATGCAGGTCTTCCTGCGGGCCCAGGGCCTGCTCGACGACGCCGCGCAGCAGACCATCGCCGACGGCGCCGAGGTGATCGCCGCAGCGCTGCGCGATGCGCTGAACGCCGATTCCGACCTCGACCCCGAGGACCTGTTCCGCTTCGTCACCGCCGAGCGCTCCCCGCAGCTCGAGGAGCAGTGGCAGCTGCTGCGCGGCGAGATCGAGCGCGCATCCCTCACCGACGCAGGAGGCCACCGATGACCATGGCGAACGACATCGAGATCGAGACCCCGCACGTGGTCGGCACCATGACCATGGCCGCGGCGATCAACCGCGCGCTGGCCGACGCCATCGCCGAGGACCCCGACGTGGTCGTCTTCGGCGAGGACGTGGGCGCGCTCGGCGGCGTGTTCCGCATCACCGACGGGCTGGCCGAGCGCTTCGGCGAGGACCGCTGCTTCGACACCCCGCTCGCCGAGTCGGGCATCATGGGCACTGCGGTCGGCATGGCCATGAACGGCATGCGTCCCGTCGTCGAGATGCAGTTCGACGCGTTCGCTCTGCCCGCCTTCGAACAGGTGGTCAGTCACGTCGCGAAGATGGGCAACCGCACGCGAGGCGCCCTGCGGATGCCGATCGTCATCCGCATCCCGTTCGGCGGCGGCATCGGCGGCGTGGAGCACCACTGCGACTCCTCGGAGGCGTACTACGCGCACACCCCCGGTCTCACCGTCCTCTCGCCGTCCACACCGCAGGACGCGTACTCGCTGCTGCGTGCGGCGATCGCCTCCCCCGACCCCGTCGTGTTCCTGGAGCCGAAGAAGCTGTACTGGTCGAAGGGCGAGGTCGACACCTCCGTCACGGCCGACCTCGGCACCGCGCGCATCGCCCGCGAGGGCACCGATGTCACGGTCCTGGCGTACTCGGCCATGGTGCCGGTGGCGCTCGAGGCCGCCGAGATCGCGGCATCCGAAGGGCGCAGCGTGCAGGTCATCGACGTGCGCAGCCTCTCCCCGTTCGACGACGCGACGGTGACCGCCGCCGTGCGCTCGACCGGTCGCGCCGTCGTCGTGGCCGAGGCGCCGGGCTACGTCAGCGTCGCGAGCGAGATCCAGGCCCGCGTGTTCGAGCGCTGCTTCGAGTACCTCGAGGCGCCGGTGCGTCGCGTCACCGGATTCGACACCCCGTTCGCGCCGCCCAAGCTCGAGCACTGGTACCTGCCGGATGCCGATCGCGTCCTGGACGCCATCGACTCGCTGCACTGGGACGACGAGGCCACCGAATGAGCACCACGACCGCACGGGTGTTCCGCCTGCCGGATCTCGGTGAGGGCCTCACCGAGGCCGGCCTCGTGCAGTGGCTCGTGAAGGTGGGCGACACCATCACCACCGACCAGGCCATCGCCGAGGTCGAGACCGCCAAGAGCATCGTCGAACTGCCCTCCCCATTCGCGGGCGTCATCACGGCGCTGCACGGCGAACCCGGCGATGTCATCGACGTCGGCGCCCCGGTGCTCGAGGTCGCCTCGGATGCCCCTGAGGCGCCCGCCGCATCCGACACCACCGAGAAGGACGCCTATCGCGCCGAGGAGCGCGCAGGCTCCGGCTCCGGGAACGTGCTGATCGGCTACGGCACCACCGAGCGCACCGGCTCCGGCCGTCGACGCCCTCGCGCAGCATCCGCTGCCTCCGACCAGCCCGCAGCGCCCGCCGCTCCGGCGCCGACCGCACCGGGTGCCGCCGAGAGCACCACTTCCCCGCGAAGCCAGGCGGTGCGTTCGACGACAAGTGGTGCAGTCGACGCTGCATCCGCACCGAAGCGCACCGTCGCCGTGCGATCGCCGCTGGTGCGGCGGCTCGCCCGCGACCTGGGCGTGGACGTGCACACCCTCGTCGGCACCGGATCCGACGGCGCGATCACCCGAGCCGACGTGCTG
>NZ_MKRT01000022.1:167350-206409 GCF_001897945.1 Microbacterium sp. 69-10 | reverse complement strand
CCCCCCCCCCGCCGCAGCATCCGCATCGCACACAGCATCCGCCGCGACGGCCGGCGCGGAACTGGACGGTCTCGCGGTGCTCTCCCGCGAGCGGATGAGCCCGCTGCGCAAGGCCGTCAGCGCCAAGCTGTCGCGCAGCCGCGCCGAGATCCCCGAGGCGACCGTGTGGGTCGACGTCGACGCGACCGAGCTGTGGAACCTGCGCTCGCAGATGGCGCCCGAAGGCGGCAAGGCGCCGTCACTCACCGCGCTGATCGCCCGCTACACGCTGATCGCCCTGGCCGAGTACCCGATGCTGGCGTCGCGTCTGAGCGATGACGCCACCGAGATCATCTCGTTCGAGGGCGTGAACCTCGGCATCGCGGCCGACACCGACCGCGGACTGATGGTGCCGGTCATCCCGAAGGCCCACGGCCTGAGCGTCGAGGAGCTGGATGCCGCGCTGCGCGAACTGGCCGCCACGGCTCGCGCCGGCGGGATGCCGCCCGAGCGGCTGCGCGGCTCGACCTTCACGCTCAACAACTACGGCGGCTTCGGCGTGGACGGCTCCACCCCGATCATCAACCACCCCGACGTGGCGATGCTCGGCATCGGCCGCATGATCGAACGCCCCTGGGTGGTCGACGGGGCGATCGTCGCCCGCCGCATCGCGCAGATCTCGCTCGTGTTCGACCACCGTGTGTGCGACGGCGGCTACGCCGCCGGGTTCCTGCGCCGCGTCGTGGAGCTCATCGAGCACCCGCTGCGCGCCTACGGCCGGGTCTGAACCGCGCTTCCGGACGGACAGAAGTGAGGGCTGACCGGGAATCCCGGTCAGCCCTCACTCGTCAGGCGACGGTCAGCGCGTGACGGTGCCATTCGCCCGCGCGGCGACGACCTCGATGCTCTGAGTGTCGAGCGGGGCGCCCCGCGTCTCCTTCACGAACGACACCGCGACCAGCGACACGATCGTGATCGCGAGGATGTACACGCCGATCGACCAGGATGCACCGGTGTTCTTGAGCAGCAGCTCGGCGATCAGCGGAGCGAACGCGCCGCCCAGGATCGCGCCGAGCGCGTAGCCGATCGAGACGCCCGAGTAGCGCACGTCCGCGGGGAACATCTCCGCGTAGAGCGCCGACTGCGGACCATAGGAGAGCCCGAGTCCGATGGTGAGTACGAACAGCGCGACGAAGAACAGTCCCACGTTCCCGGTGTCGATCAGGAACCACATCGGCACCGACCAGACGGCCAGCAGGCCGTACCCGATCTGGAAGGTCCGCACGCGGCCGATCCGGTCGGACACCCACCCGCCGGCCATGGTGAAGATCAGCCAGCCGAACGAGGCGAGGGTGGTCATCAGCAGCGCGGTCGGACGGGGCATGCCGATGACGGTCGACACGTAGGTCGTGAAGAACGCGATGAGCAGATATCCGGCGGCGTTGTTCGCGATGAAGATCAGGGCCGTGAGGACGACCTCGCGCGTGTGGTGCTTGAAGAGCAGGGACAGCGGCGCGGAGGACTCCCGGCGCCGCTCCTGCAGCTCCAGGAAGACCGGCGACTCCTCCACCGAACGCCGGATGAGGTAGCCCACCACGATCAGCACGATCGAGAACAGGAACGGCAGGCGCCAGCCCCAGGCGAGGAACGCCTCGGGCCCGATGGCGAGATTGAGCACCCACATGGTGAAGGTGGCGAGGATCATGCCGACCGGCACGCCGATCTGCGGGTAGGCGCCGAAGAGGCCGCGGCGCTCCTTCGGAGCGTGCTCGACGGACATCAGAGCGGCACCGCCCCACTCGCCGCCGGCCGAGAAGCCCTGCAGCACGCGCAGGAGCACGAGCAGCACGGTCGCCATGATGCCGATGTCGGCATATGTCGGCAGCACGCCGATCAGCGAGGTGGAGGCGCCCATCAGGATGAGGGTCAGCACAAGCATCCGCTTGCGGCCGAGGCGGTCGCCGAGGTGGCCCGCGATCACGGCCCCCAGCGGCCGGAACAGGAACGAGATGCCCAGCGATGCCCAGGAGGCGATCTGGCCGCCGGTCGCCCCCAGCGGGGCGAAGAACAGCTCGCCGAAGACGAGCCCGGCCGCCTGCGCGTAGATGAAGAAGTCGTACCACTCGATGGTCGTGCCGACGAGGGTGCCGGCCAGCACGCGGCGCTCCTCGCGCCGTCTGTCGATCGTGTTCGCCATAGGGAACTCCGTTGTTCGGGTAGCGGAAACTGACCGGTGGGTCAGCAAATCGGGACACTACCGCATCCCGGGCGCGGACCGCGCGCCTTTCGGCCGAAAACATGTCGCCGTCGGGTTGCCAGCCGCGCGATGATCTGCCATCGTATTACTGAACGATCGGTCTGCTATTGGCACCGAGCGCGCGCGAAAGGATGACGATGTCCGAGGCCTTCCTGGTTGATGGGATCCGCACGCCCGTGGGGCGCTACGGAGGCGCGCTCTCGAGCGTGCGCCCGGACGATCTCGCCGCGCTCGTCGTGGGCGAGACCGTGTCCCGGTCCGGTGTGCCGCATGACGCGATCGACGAGGTGATCCTGGGCGCGGCCAACCAGGCCGGCGAGGACAACCGCAACGTCGCCCGCATGGCGGTGCTGCTGGCCGGCCTGCCCGACACCCTCCCCGGAATCACCGTGAACCGCCTCTGCGCATCCGGCATGTCCGCGATCACGATGGCCTCTCAGGCCATCCGCTCCGGAGACGCCGACGTGATCGTGGCAGGTGGCGTGGAGTCCATGTCCCGCGCCCCGTGGGTGCAGGCCAAGCCCGACCGCGCATGGGCCAAGCCAGGAGCGGTGTTCGACACCTCGATCGGCTGGCGCTTCGCGAACCCGAGGCTGGTCGCCCGCGACAAGGCCACCTTCTCGATGCCCGAGACCGCCGAGGAGGTCGCCCGCGTCGACGGGATCAGCAGAGCGGATGCCGATGCCTTCGCCCTGCTCAGCCACCAGCGCGCTCTCGCGGCGATCGACGCCGGTCGCCTCGCCGCCGAGATCGTCCCCGTCGAGACCGCCCGCGGCATCGTCGACACGGACGAGGGCCCGCGCCCGGAGACCTCGCTGGAGGTGCTCGCCAAGCTGCGCCCCGTGGTCGCAGGCGGAGAGGTCGTCACCGCGGGCAACGCCAGTTCCCTCAACGACGGCGCCTCGGCGATCGTGGTGGCCAGCGCGGATGCCGTCGAGCGGCACGGCCTGCGCGCGCGGGCGCGCATCGTCGCCTCGGCGACCGCGGCGCTCGCCCCCGAGATCATGGGCCTCGGCCCGGTGCCCGCCACGGAGAAGGCGCTCGCGAAGGCCGGGCTCACGGTCGCGGACCTCGGCGCCGTCGAGCTGAACGAGGCGTTCGCGACGCAGTCGCTGGCCAGCATCCGCCGTCTGGGTCTGGATCCCGAGATCGTCAACGCCGACGGCGGCGCGATCGCCCTCGGGCATCCGCTCGGCTCCAGCGGATCGCGCCTGATCGTCACCCTCCTGCGCCGCCTGGAGGCGACCGGCGCCCGCTACGGCCTCGCGACCATGTGCGTGGGCGTCGGCCAGGGCACGGCCATGATCGTGGAGCGCCTGGATGCCTGAGCCCGTCCCCGGAGCGCTGCTGCTGGAGCGCCGCGACGACCGCGTCGTCGCCACCCTGAATCGGCCCGAGAAGCGCAATGCGATCGACCAGCGCATGATCGACGAGCTGCACGCCCTGTGCGAGGAGCTCGAGCGGGATCCCCGCGTCCTCATCCTGATCGGTGCGGGCGGCGTGTTCGCCTCCGGTGCGGACATCGGACAGCTGCGCGACCGCACCGCCGAGGATGCCCGTCGCGGCATCAACTCGACGGCTTTCCGCCGCATCCGCTCCCTGCCGATGCCCGTGATCGCCGCCGTCGACGGCTACGCCCTGGGCGGCGGCGCCGAGCTGGCGTACGCGGCCGACATCCGCATCGCCACGCCGCGCGTGAAGTTCGGCAACCCCGAGACAGGCCTCGGCATCATCGCCGCCGCGGGGGCCACCTGGCGGCTGCCCGAGATCGTCGGCCACGCCCGCGCCAGCGAGCTGCTTCTCACCGGCCGCATCATCGACGCCGACGAGGCTCTGTCGTGGGGCCTGGTGTCGTCCCTGCACGAGCCCGACGCGCTGCTCGACGCCGCGCATGCCCTCGCGGACCGCATCGGCGCGAACGGCGCCCGCGCCACGGAGCTCACCAAACGCGCCCTGCTCGCCCCGGCCGACCAGCATCCGGCGATAGAGCTCGAGGTGCAGGCCGAGCTGTTCGACAGCGACGAGAAGCACCGCAGGATGACGGCGTTCCTGGAACGCCGCACCGCCACGCAGCAGAAGACGGAGAAGAACTCATGACCGTACCCGGAACCGTCGGCGTGCTCGGCGGCGGACGCATGGGAGCGGGCATCGCACACGCCTTCCTGCTCGCCGGCTCCCGTGTGATCCTCGTCGAGCGCGATGCGGAGTCGGCGGATGCCGCCCGCGAACGCGTGCTGGCCAGCATCGCCACCTCGGTGCAGCGCGGCGACCTCGCAGACGCCGATCACGCCACGTCCTCGCTCTCGGTCAGCACCGACTTCGCCGACTTCGCGGCGGCCTCTCTCGTCGTCGAAGCCGTCCCCGAGGACCGGGATCTCAAGGCGGGCGCACTCGCCCGGATCGAGGACGCCGTGGCCGAGAAGGCCGTGCTCGCCACGAACACGTCCTCGATCTCGATCGACGACCTGGCGGCATCGCTGGCCCGGCCCAGCCGGTTCCTCGGCCTGCACTTCTTCAACCCCGTCCCGGCCTCCAAGCTCGTCGAGATCGTGGTCGGCGAGCGCACCGGCAAGGACGTCGTCACCTCCGCCCGGGAATGGGTCGCGACGCTGCGCAAGACCCCCGTCGTCGTGCGCGACTCCCCCGGCTTCGCATCCAGCCGGCTGGGCGTGATGCTCGCGCTCGAGGCGATCCGGATGCTGGAGGAGAACGTGGCGGATGCCGCGGACATCGACGCCGCCATGGAGCTGGGCTACCGCCATCCGATGGGTCCTCTGCGCACGACCGACGTGGTCGGGCTGGATGTGCGGCTGGGGATCGCCGAGGAGCTGGCGCGCGAGCTGGGACCGCGGTTCGAGCCGCCGGCGCTCTTGCGACGGATGGTCGCCGAGGGGAAGCTGGGCCGCAAGAGCGGCGAAGGATTCTACGTGTGGAACGAGGAACGATGACCGACTACCTGCCTGGCTCTTATCTGCCGAGCTACGTCCAGGGCGCCTGGTGGACTCCCACCGCGCCGGCGAAGGCGGCTGAGGTCCGCGACGCCTCCACCGGCGAGGTGATCACGCGGGTCTCCACCGAGGGCCTCGACCTGGTCGGTGCGCTCGAGTACGCCCGCACGACCGGGCACGCGAGCCTGGCCGCCCTCACCTTCCACCAGCGCGCGGTCCTGCTCAAGCAGTTCGCCCTCGCCCTCACCGAGCGCAAGGACGAGCTGTACGCGCTGTCGGCGCGCACCGGCGCGACGAAGGTGGACTCCTGGGTGGACATCGACGGCGGCATCGGCGTGCTGTTCTCGTACTCCGGCAAGGGCCGCCGCGAGCTGCCCAACAGCCGCGTGCACGTCGACGGCCCGGTCGAGCCGCTCTCGAAGGACGGCACGTTCCTCGGCCGCCACGTGTACACCACGCTCCCCGGCGTGGCCGTGCAGATCAACGCCTTCAACTTCCCGGTGTGGGGATCGCTGGAGAAGTTCGCGCCGGCGTTCCTGGCCGGCATGCCCACGCTCGTCAAGCCTGCCACTCCCACCGGCTACCTGGCCGAGGCGATGGTGCGCATCCTCGTCGAGTCCGGTCTGCTGCCGGAGGGGTCGCTGCAGCTCGTCAGCGGCAGCGTGCCCGACCTTTTCGACAGCCTGCGGCTGGGCGACCTTGTCGGCTTCACCGGCAGCGCGTCGACCGCGGAGTCGCTGCGCCGGCCCCCGTCGGTGCAGACCGGCGGTGTGCGCTTCACCGCCGAGACCGACTCGATCAACGCCTCGGTGCTCGGCACGGATGCCACGGCCGGGACCCCGGAGTTCGATGCCTACGTGCGGCAGCTGGTCACCGAGATGACCACGAAGGCCGGACAGAAGTGCACCGCGATCCGCCGCGCGATCGTGCCGGCCGCGGCGGCCGATGACGTGATCGCGGCCGTGCAGGCCCGTATCGCCGAGAAGACCGTGCTGGGCGACCCGCGCGCCGAGGGCGTCACCATGGGGCCCCTGGCGTCGACCGCGCAGCGCGACGAGGTGCTGCGGCAGGTGCAGAAGCTGCAGGATGCCGGTGGCCGGGTCGTGGTCGGGACCACGGATGCCCCCGAGGTGCGTCTGGCCGATGGCACCACCGGCGTCGCACCGGACGGAGCCTTCGTCTCGCCGGTGCTGCTGCGCTTCGACGACGCGCAGGCGGAGTCCGTGCACGGCGTCGAGGCATTCGGACCCGTCTCGTCGCTGCTCACCTACGACACCACCGCGCAGGCCGCGGCGCTTGTCAACCGCGGCGGCGGATCGCTGGTGACCAGCGTCGCCACGCACGACCCCGCCCAGGCCGTGGAGCTCGCGACGCGCATCGCCCCGTACAACGGCCGGATGCTGCTGCTCGACCGCGACGACGCCCGCTCCTCCACGGGCCACGGATCCCCGCTGCCCAACCTCGTGCACGGCGGGCCCGGACGCGCCGGCGGCGGCGAGGAGCTCGGCGGCATCCGCGCGGTGCTGCACCACATGCAGCGCACCGCGGTGCAGGGCTCCCCCGAGATGCTCACCGCGCTGACCGGTGTGTGGCACGCCGGTGCGACCGCGCACGCCGACGGCCAGCACCCGTTCCGCAAGTCGCTGTCCGAGCTGCGCATCGGCGACCAGATCGTGTCGGCCTCGCGTGAGGTCACCCTGGACGACATCGAGACCTTCGCGCACTTCACCGGCGACACGTTCTACGCCCACATGGACGAGAAGTCGGCGGCGGCGAACCCGTTCTTCCCCGGCCGGGTCGCGCACGGCTACCTGCTGGTGTCGTGGGCGGCGGGCCTGTTCGTCGACCCGGAGCCCGGCCCCGTGCTCGCAAACTACGGGCTGGAGAACCTGCGCTTCATCACCCCGGTCTCCCCCGGCGACAGCATCCTCGTCGAGCTGACCGCCAAGCAGATCACCCCTCGCGAGACCGATGAGTACGGCGAGGTGCGCTGGGACGCCGTGATCCGCAACCAGGAGGATGAGCTCGTCGCCACCTACGACGTGCTCACGCTGGTGAGCAAGGAGCCGGTCGCGGCGGAGGTCTCGGCATGAGGGCGATGATGCAGCGGGACGCCGCGTCGGCGATGCTCGGCATGTCGGTCGAGCTCGACGAGCCGGGGCGGGCTGTCGTGTCGATGGTCGTGCGCGAGGACATGCTCAACGGCTTCGCGATCACGCACGGCGGGCTGGTGTTCACGCTCGCCGACACCGCGTTCGCGATCGCCTGCAACGAGGACGAGCGTGTGACCGTCGCTGCCGGCGCTGACATCACCTTCCTCAAGTCGACCGGTGCCGGCCAGACCCTGACGGCGACCGCCGTGAAGCGCGTCGTCAGCGGACGCACCGGCCTGTACGACGTGACGGTGACCGACGAGACCGGCGACCTGGTCGCCGAGTTCCGCGGCCGATCCATCACCACCAACCGCGCCGCCGAATGACGCACTGACCCTCACCCGGAGCACCAGATGTCGACGATGACAGCCCCCGCAGCAGACCAGCTCGACCCCGCAGAGCGACTCTCCCGGCCCGAGCTGGAGGCGCTCCAGCTGGAGCGCCTCCAGTGGACCGTCCGCCACGCCTACGAGAACGTGCCGCACTACACGCGCAAGCTCGACGAGGCCGGCGTCTCGCCCGACGACATCCGGTCGCTCGCCGACGTACGGCTGCTGCCCTTCACCACAAAGGAGGACCTGCGGCAGAACTACCCGTTCGGCATGTTCGCCGTGCCGATGGAGCAGGTGCGCCGTGTGCACGCCTCATCGGGCACGACGGGCCGCCCCACCGTGGTCGGCTACACCGACGCCGACCTGTCGAACTGGGCCGACCTCATCGCCAGATCGCTGCGCGCCTCCGGCATCCGCCCCGGCATGAAGGTGCACAACGCCTACGGCTATGGCCTGTTCACCGGCGGGCTGGGCGCTCACGCCGGCATCGAGCGGCTGGGTGCGACGGTCATCCCGATGTCGGGAGGTCAGACCGCCCGTCAGGTGCAGCTCATCCAGGACTTCCAGCCGGATGCCATCCTCTGCACTCCCAGCTATCTCCTCACGATCGCCGACGCGATGGAGGAGGCGGGCATCGACCCGAGATCGACGTCGCTGAAGGTCGCGGTGCTCGGCGCCGAGCCGTGGACCAACGAGATGCGTGCCGAGCTGGAACGTCGCCTGGGCATCGATGCACTGGACATCTACGGCCTGAGCGAGGTGATGGGCCCCGGCGTCGGAAACGAGTGCGTCGAGACGAAGGACGGCCCGCACATCTGGGAGGACCATTTCCTGCCCGAGGTGGTCGACGAGAACGGACAGCCCCTGCCCGACGGCGAGATCGGCGAGCTGGTGTTCACCTCGCTGACCAAGCAGGCGTTCCCGGTGCTGCGCTATCGCACACGCGACCTCACCCGTCTGCTCCCCGGCACCGCGCGGCCGGCGATGCGCCGCATGGAGAAGGTCACCGGCCGCAACGACGACATGATCATCCTGCGCGGCGTGAACATCTTCCCCACCCAGATCGAGGAGCTCGTCCTGGGCATCGAGCAGCTCACCCCGCATTTCGTCATCGAGCTGACCCGCGCGGGCCGGATGGACGCCATGGCGGTGCGCATCGAACGCCACCCGAGTCTGGAGCGCGACGTGTGCGAAGCCGCAGCGAAGGTGCTGGCCGAACGCATCAAGACGCACGTCGGCTCCAGCGTCGCGGTATGCCTGGAAGAACCCGGGACACTCCCGCGCAGCGAAGGCAAGTACAAGCGGGTCTACGACCTGCGCTGACGGCTCGTGCCGGCTCAGCCCGGATCAGAACTGCGTCTGTCAGCGGGCTGCGGGATGCAGTTCTGACCCGGTCTGCTGGCTGAGATGCGGTTCTGATCCAGTCTGTTTCCGCGGCTGAAGCAGAATCGGGATAGCGTCTGACAATGAGCTTCCTGGCCCGGGTGAGAGCGCGCAGCGCAGAACTCCATGCAGCGCTCGATCCGCTGGGCGCTCGTCAAATCTATGTCTTCGGCAGCGTCGCCCGCGGCGACGACACCGAGGCAAGCGACGTCGATCTGCTGGTCGATCTCGAGCCGGATGCCGGGATCTTCGCGCTGCTGCAGATGCAGGGTGAATCAGAGCGGATCCTCGAGCGACGAGTGGACCTGGTACCGAGAGACGGGCTGAAGCCGGAGGTCGTGGAGGCCGTGACGAGCGAGATGATCCTGCTCTGACGTCAGTATCCGTTGGCTGGTGAGACTTCCCTTCCAGCACGAGGCTTGCCCCGTTGAGCCCCGTGTCGTGCGGGAACGCAGGTCTCGACGAGCGTCCTACCCCCGCAGGGCGAGGGTGAACGGCAGTACGGCTGTCGCGCCGGCCTGCCGCAGCGCGCGGGCGGCGACGGTGAGGGTCCAGCGACTGTCGGCGATGTCGTCGACCAGCAGCACGGGGCCCTCCGGGACCTGCAGCCCCTCGGCGGTGAAGCGATCCCACACCCCGGCCAGGCGGAAGGCGCTGTTGCCGCCGGGGCCTCCGGTCGGCCCTCCGTCGGCGAAGCGGAGCTCGCCCAGGTACGGCAGCCGCCCGATCTCCGCGAAGCCGCGCGCCAGCGTGCCGGTCAGCTGCGGGCGCGAACGCGACGGCATCCCGACCACTGCGATGGGTCGATCCGCCCAGTCCCAGCCGGCGAGCACGCGCACGCAGGCCGCCAGCACCTGCGGTGACACCGGGGCATCCGCCGCTCCCGCGGCGAACAGTTCGCGCAGCGTGCCACCCCAGCCCAGATCCGTCAGCCGGGCCAGCGCCCGGCCTTCAGCGGCCTGCTCATCCGCGCCGATGCGCCCCTTCACGGGGACGCCGAGCCGGTCGGCGCCCGTGGGCCACTGACGACGCGGCTCGATGGGCACGCCGACGCGATCCAGGGCACCGGAGGCTGCTGCTCCGGCATCCGCCCCGATCTCGGTCGGGAACCAGGTGCCGGCGCAGTTGTCGCAGCGGCCGCAGGGCGCAGCGGTGGCATCGTCCAGGGAGCGCTGCAGGAACTCCATCCGGCAGCCACCGGTCTGCTGGTAGTCGATCATGTGCTGCTGCTCGGCCCGTCGCTCGGCGGCGATGCGCTCGTAGCGCTCGGCGTCGTAGGTCCAGCCGGCCCCGGTGGACACCCAGCCTCCCTGCACGCGCCGGACCGCGCCGTCGACGTCGAGCACCTTCAGCAGCAGCTCCAGCGGGGTGCGGCGGATGTCGACCATCGCCTCGAGGGCCGGCGTCGAGATCGGGACGTCGCCGAGTGCGGCGATCACCCGCTCGGCGCGCTCCCGGTCGGGCATGGACGCCGTGGCGAAGTAGTGCCAGATGTCCTTGTCCTCCACGCCGGGCAGAAGCAGCACGTCGGCGCTCTCGCTGGCGCGCCCCGCACGCCCGACCTGCTGGTAGTACGCGACCGGCGACGACGGGGCGCCGAGGTGGATCACGAACCCGAGATCCGGCTTGTCGAAGCCCATCCCCAGCGCGCTGGTGGCGATCAGCGCCTTGACCTCATTGCGCTTGAGCATCCCCTCGGACTCCTCGCGCTCCTCGGCGTCCGTCTGCCCGGTGTACGCGCGCACGTCGTGACCGTGCTCGCGCAGCAGCCGCGCGGTGTCGACGGCCGCCGCGACCGTGAGCGTGTAGATGATGCCGGAACCGGGCAGATCGTCGAGGTGGCTCAGCAGCCAGGCCAGCCGGCTCGCGGCGTTCGGCAGCTGCAGCACGCCGAGTCGCAGGGATGCCCGGGCGAGCGGTCCACGGATCGTGAGGACGTCCTCGCCGCCCAGCTGCTCGGCGACGTCGGCGACCACACGGCTGTTCGCCGTCGCCGTGGTGGCGAGCACGGGCACCCCGGCCGGCATCTGCGCGATCAGGTCGCGCAGCCGCCGGTAGTCGGGCCGGAAGTCGTGGCCCCAGTCGCTGATGCAGTGCGCCTCGTCGACCACCAGCATCCCGATGCGCCGCACCAGCGTCGGCAGCTGCTGCTCCCGGAACGCGGGATTGTTCAGCCGCTCGGGCGAGACCAGCAGCACGTCCACCTCGTCGCGATCGAGCCGCGCCACCACGTCGTCCCACTCGTGCGCGTTGGTGGAGTTGATCGCGACCGCCCGCACCCCGGCGCGCTCGGCCGCGGCGATCTGGTCGCGCATCAGCGCGAGCAGCGGAGAGACCAGCACGGTGGGCCCTGCCCCCTGCCTGCGCAGCAGCAGGGTCGCGACGAAGTACACCGCGGACTTGCCCCAGCCGGTGCGCTGCACGACCAGCGCCCGGCGGCGCTCGGCGACCAGCGCCTCGATCGCCTCGTACTGCCCGTCATGGAAGCCGGCATCCGGGCGCCCGACGAGGTCCCGCAGGGCGGCGAGGGCGGCATCGCGGGTGGTGGAGGTCATGCCTTCCACTCTGCCCCACGCGACCGACACGGACGACCGGACTAACGTGGGCACATGATCAGTCGCGAGCTCGCCGTCGCCCTGCGGGACGCCGGGCTGGTGTGGCATCCGGCCTCCGGTGATCGCTTCCAGCTCGACCTGCCCGACGACGTCGAGCCGGAGATCGAGGCCGAGACCTTCACCGTCAGCGAGATGACGATCGAGGCGCGGCGCACGCCGCGCGGCACGGATCTCGCGTTCAACGGCACGACCGAATGGGCTCTGGATGCCGTCGAGCTGGCCGACGCGATCTGGATGCCACGGGAGGACCAGCTCCGCGAACTGCTGCGCGGCACGTTCCGCCGGCTCGTCCGGCTGCCGGACGCGTTCCTCGTCGAGGTCGAGATCGCCGGTGAGACGCTGCAGTACGAACATCCGGACCCGTCCGAGGCCTACGGGCGGGCGCTGCTGGAACTGATCTCCCGCTCCCGCTGAGCACTGCCGCTTGTGCGGCTCGGCATCCGTATGCGAGAATTACCAAACGATCGGTCAGTAAAAGATCACACGCCGAGGAGTCGAAGATGACCGCACCCGCAGACCTGTCCGTGGTGGACGACGCCGACGCGCTCGCGCGCTTCGACGAGCTCGTCGCCAACGAGCAGCGCATCGAGCCCCGCGACTGGATGCCGGAGGCGTACCGCAAGACGCTGATCCGCCAGATCTCCCAGCACGCGCACTCCGAGATCATCGGCATGCAGCCGGAGGGCAACTGGATCACACGCGCGCCCAGCCTGAAGCGCAAGGCCATCCTGATGGCCAAGGTGCAGGACGAGGCGGGCCACGGCCTGTACCTGTACTCCGCCGCTCAGACCCTGGGCATCACGCGCGACACGATGATGCAGCAGCTGATCGACGGAAAGGCCAAGTACTCGTCGATCTTCAACTACCCCACCCCCACCTGGGCAGACATGGGAGCGATCGGCTGGCTGGTCGACGGCGCCGCCATCGTGAACCAGGTGCCGCTGTGCCGCTGCTCGTACGGCCCGTACGGGCGTGCCATGGTGCGCGTGTGCAAGGAGGAGTCCTTCCACCAGCGACAGGGCTTCGAGATCCTGCTGACGCTCATGCAGGGCACGGAGGAGCAGCGCGAGATGGCGCAGGACGCCGTGAACCGCTGGTACTGGCCGAGCCTGGCCATGTTCGGCCCGCCCGATGACCAGTCCCCCAACTCCGCGCAGTCGATGACCTGGAAGATCAAGCGCTTCTCGAACGACGACCTGCGCCAGCGCTTCGTCGGGATGCTCGTGCCGCAGGCCGAGATCCTCGGGATCACGCTGCCCGACCCCGACCTGCGCTGGAACGACGAGACGCAGAGCTACGACATGGGTGAGATCGACTGGGACGAGTTCTTCGAGGTGCTCAAGGGCAACGGCCCCTGCAACGCCGAGCGGATCGAGCGTCGGCGCACCGCCCACGAGGAGGGCGCCTGGGTGCGCGAGGCCGCGGCCGAGTACGCCCGCAAGCAGGCCCTCTGTGCGGAAGGACAGGTGGCGTGATGGCGACCCCCGGCGGCTCCCCCGAGGAGACCTGGCCTCTGTGGGAGGTCTTCGTCCGCGCGAACCGCGGCCTGAGCCACGTGCACGTCGGCTCGCTGCACGCGCCCGACGCGAGCATGGCGGTCCGCAACGCCCGCGACCTGTACACCCGTCGCAACGAGGGCGTGTCGATCTGGGTCGTGCCGGCGGATGCCATCACCACGAGCGACCCCGATGACAAGGGCGCGTTCTTCGAGAGCCCGGCGGGCAAGAACTACCGGCACGCCGTGTACTACACGGCATCCGAGGGGGTGCCGCACCTGTGAGCCACGAGGATGTCCACGTCTCGGTCGACGAGCTCGAGCTCGCCTCCGAGCTCTCCGGGGGCGAGGCGATCGCCGCGTCCGCCGACATCGCCGAGTACGCGCTCTGGCTCGCCGACGACGCACTGATCCTGTCGCAGCAGCTGGGAGCGTGGATCTCGCGCGCACCGGAGCTGGAGGAGGACGTCGCCCTCGGCAACATCGCCCTCGACCTGCTCGGACACGCCCGCTCGCTGCTGCGCTACGCCGGTTCCTGGGACGGCCGCAGCGAGGATGATCTGGCCTACTTCCGCGACGAGGCCGAGTTCCGCAGCGCCTGGCTCATGGAGCAGCCCAACGGCGACTTCGCGCAGACCATCGCGCGCCAGCTCCTGGCATCCGCCTACATGTTCGAGCTGTACTCCGCGCTGCGCCGCTCGACCGACGAGACCCTCGCCGCGATCGCCGAGAAGTCCCTCAAGGAGGTCGACTACCACCGCGACCACGCCGTGCAGTGGGTGCTGCGCCTGGCCGGCGGCACCGAGCTCTCCCGCGAGCGGATGATCCGCGCGCTGAACGACGTATGGCCGTACGTCGACGAGCTCTTCCGCGACGACCCGCTGATCGATCGCCTCGGCGACGCGGCGGCGCGCCCGTCCGCGCTCCGCGCCGGCTTCGACGCGGTGATCGCGACCGTGCTCGCCGAGGCCGAGCTCGAGACGCCGACGATCGGCCAGTCCCGGGCCGGCGGCCGCCACGGCGCTCACTCGACGCCGATGGGCCACCTGCTCGCCGAGATGCAGGTGCTCGCCCGACGGCATCCCGGAGCGAGCTGGTGAGCACCATGACCATCTCCGATGTCGCCACCGCACGTGCGCGGGAGATCGCCGCACGCGTGACCGACCCCGAGATCCCCGTCCTGACCATCGAGGACCTCGGCGTGCTGCGGGATGTCAGGACGGATGCCGCAGGGCGCGTCACCGTCGACATCACGCCGACGTACAGCGGATGCCCGGCGATGGACGCCATCCGCGACGACGTCATCCTCGCACTCACCGCGGAGGGATTCGAGGACGTCGAGGTGCGGCTGGTGCTCTCCCCCGCCTGGACCACCGACTGGATGAGCGAGGCGGGCAAACGCAAGCTCGCCGAGTTCGGCATCGCCCCGCCCTCCGGCCGGGCCGCCCTCGGGCAGGGGCCCATCCGCCTCTCGCTCAGCGTCAAGTGCCCGCGGTGCGGTTCACTGAACACGCGCGAGGTGTCCCGCTTCGGCTCCACCTCGTGCAAGGCGCTCTACGAGTGCCGCGCGTGCCTGGAGCCCTTCGACCATTTCAAGGTGATCTGATGTCGCTGTTCCGGATGCCCGATTCCCGCCCGCACGAGAGCGCCGCCGCGCACCCGAGCGGAGACCGGCACCGCGCACGGTTCCACACGCTGACCGTGTCTGACGTGCGCCACCTCACCGACGACGCCATCGAGGTGGGCTTCACGGTTCCCGCGGAGCTCGCCGACGACTACGCCTACCTTCCCGGTCAGTACGTGGCGCTGCGCGTGCACCTCGACGGTGCGGAGGTGCGCCGCTCGTACTCGCTGTGCCGCCCGCCGGTGCCCGTGCGCGACGGCGCCACCAGCCTGGCGGTCGCCGTCAAGCGCGACGAGGGCGGTCTGTTCTCCACCTGGGCGCAGACCGAACTTCATCCGGGCTTCGAGATCGACGTGATGAGCCCGCAGGGCACGTTCACCTCGGGGCTCGAGGAGCTCGAGGGCACGCACGTCGTCGGCATCGCCGCCGGATCCGGCATCACGCCGATGATGGCGCTCGCGCGCAATCTGCTCACGGCGTCCGAGACGACGCGCTTCACGCTGCTGTACACGAACAAGTCCACCAGCGACGTGATGTTCCTCGAAGACCTCGCGGACCTCAAGGACCGCTACCCGACCCGGCTGGTGCTGCACCACGTGCTCTCACGCGAGCAGCGCACCGCGCCGGTGCTCTCCGGACGCATCGACGAGGAGAAGCTGCGCACGATCCTCGACTCGCTCATCCTGCCGTCCACGGTCGACGAGTGGTTCCTGTGCGGCCCGTTCGCCCTGGTCGACCTGTGCCGCGAGGTGCTGGCCGACATCGGCGTGCCCCGCGAGCACGTGCGCTTCGAACTGTTCACCACCGGCGACGCCCCCTCCGAGCGCGGTCCCCGCCAGGTGGAGGTGCGCGCCGGAGAGAAGGCGTACCGCATCGAGATCAACCTCGACGGCGTCTCCTCGACGGTGGAGAGCCCTGTCGATGCGCACGAGTCGGTGCTGAACGCCGCGCTGCGCGTGCGACCCGACGCCCCGTTCGCGTGCTCGGGAGGCGTGTGCGGCACCTGCCGTGCACGGGTGCTCGAGGGCAGCGTGACGATGACCGAGAACTACGCGCTGGAGCCCGACGAGCTCGAGCGCGGCTACGTGCTCACCTGCCAGTCCCACCCCACCACCGACCGCATCGTCGTCGATTACGACGTCTGACCCGACAGCACCGGCCTGCCCACGACCGAAGGAGCACCATGATCGACCTCGACATCGCGTCGGACGTCGCGCACGTCACGCTCAACGCGCCCTCGAAGCTCAACTCGCTCGACGAGCAGGCGCTGCACGACCTGGGCCGTGCATACGACGAGGCCGAGCGGGCGGGCGTCCGTGCCCTGGTGCTGCGTGGCGAGGGCCGGGCGTTCTGCGCCGGCCGTGACATCTCCGGCGTCGATCCGCGGGATGACGACGTGATCGGCTACCTCGGAGGCCTGGTCACCCCGCTCCTCAAGCGGATGGCGGCCTTCCCCGCCCCGACGTTCGCCGTCGCGCACGGCGCATGCCTGGGCGTCGGCTTGGGACTGCTGATCGCCACGGATGTCGTGTACGTCGCCGAGTCCGCGAAGATCGGCTCTCCGTTCGCCGCGCTCGGGGCGACGCTCGACTCCGGCGGGCATGCGCTGTTCCTCGACCGGCTGGGCGCGCACAAGACGCTCGACCTCATCTACACGGGCCGGCTCATGACGGGTGCCGAGGCCGTGGCATCCGGCCTGTTCTCCCGCGTGCTCCCCGACGACGAGGTCGCACAGGCCGCCGAGGATGCCGCGGCTGCGGCCTCCCGCGGCGCGACGGCGGCGTTCCTCGCGAGCAAGCAGCTGGTCGCCCGCATCCGGGACGAGCGGCTGGCACTGTGGGAGTCGGTCGAGATCGAGAACGCCGCCCAGGCGGCGCTGTGCGACACCGAGGACTACCGCGAGGGCTTCGCCGCCTTCCAGCAGAAGCGCAAGCCGGAGTTCCACGGGCGCTGACAACGTCGGCGGCCGGTGCGACAATGCCGGGATGATGCTCTCGGAGCTGGTCACCACCACCGACGAGGTCGCGGCGACATCGTCGCGGCTGGCCAAGATCGACGCGCTCGCACGGCTGCTGGAGCGAGCCGAGCCGGACGAGGTCGTGCCACTGGTCGGCCTGCTGCTCGCCTCACCACGACAGGGCCGGCTCGGAGTGGGCTGGCGCACGCTGACCTCGCTCGACGTCGCGCACACCACCGCAGCGGCCCTCACCATCGCCGACGTCGATCGGATGCTGGATTCCCTGGCCGCCGCGTCCGGTTCCGGATCCGCCGCCGCGCGGCACGACCTTCTCACCGACCTCGCCGCGCGCGCCACCGAGGCCGAGTGGGACCTGCTCGCCCGCGCGATGCTCGGCGAGCTGCGCACCGGCGCCCTGTCCGGCGTGCTGCTCGATGCGATCGCCAGGGCATCCGGACGACCGGTCGCCTCCGTCCGCCGCGCGGCCATGCTCGCCGGCGACCTCGGCGAGACCACCCGGCTGGCGCTGACCGGCACGGAGGCCGAACTGGACGCCGTCGGCCTGCAGGTGGGCCGCCCTGTGCTGCCGATGCTCGCGGCGAGCGCCGCGACCCCGACGGCGGCACTCGAGATCACCGGCCGCGCCTCGGTGGAGTACAAGCTCGACGGGGCCCGCATCCAGGTGCACCGGCACGGCGATGAGGTGGGCGTGTTCACCCGCAGCCTCGCCGACATCACGCACCGGGTGCCCGAGCTCGTGGAGATCGTTCGTGCGCTTCCCGTGCACGATGCGATCCTCGACGGCGAGACGCTGTCGCTCGACGAGGACGGCGCGCCGCGCCCGTTCCAGGAGACGATGTCGCGCTTCGGCGCGGACGCGTCCCGCGAGCTCGCGCTGCGCCCCTGGTTCTTCGACGTGCTGCACCTGGACGGCCGCGACCTGATCGACGAGCCGCTCTCCACCCGTCTCGCCGAGCTCGAGCGCGTCGCGGGCGAGTGGCGGATGCCGGGGATCGTCACCGACGACGCGGAGGCCGCCGAGCAGCTGTCCCGCGAGGCGCTGGCCGCCGGTCACGAAGGCGTCGTCGTGAAGGCCACAGGTTCCCCGTACAGCGCCGGCCGGCGCGGAAAGTCCTGGGTCAAGGTCAAGCCCGTGCTCACGTTCGACCTGGTCGTGCTGGCCGCCGAATGGGGATCGGGCCGCCGCCGCGTGATGCTGTCCAATCTGCATCTGGGCGCGCTCGACCCCCTGGGCGAGTTCGTCGAGCCGGGCGGGCTCGTGATGGTCGGCAAGACGTTCAAGGGCCTCACCGACGAGCTGCTGCGCTGGCAGACCGAGACCTTCCCCGGCCTCGAGAGCCATCGCACGCCGCACGCGGTCTTCCTGCGCCCCGAGGTCGTCGTCGAGATCGCGATTGACGGTGTGCAGCGCTCCCCGCGCTATCCCGGCGGCATCGCGCTGCGCTTCGCCCGGGTCAAGGGCTATCGCCCCGACAAGCAGCCCGCCGAGGCGGACACCGTTCAGACGCTGCGCGCACTGCTGCGCGGCTGACCACCCCGGGCTCAGGCGCTGGGCGGCAGGCCCTGGTCCTCCTCGACCACCGTGCCCTTGAAGGACCAGGGGAAGTTGATCCACAGGTCGGTGTCCTTGAAGGAGTAGTCGGGCTGGATGATCGTGGTCGGCTTGGTGTAGATGGTGACCGAGCGGACGTCGGCGCCCTTCTCCTGCAGCAGCTTCACGGCCAGCGCCAGGGTGCGACCCGAGTCGGCCACGTCGTCGACCAGCAGCACGCGACGCCCGTTCAGGTAGTCCATGTCGAGCTCGGGCGGCAGCACCTCGGGAGCGTCCAGCACCGTGCCGATGCCGGTGTAGAACTCCATGTTGATCGCACCGCAGTTCTTGGCACCCAGCCCGTACGCGATGGCACCCGCGGGCAGCAGACCGCCGCGAGCGATCGCCACGACGACCTCGGGCACGAAGCCGCTGTCGAGGATGTTCCGGGCGAGCTCACGCGTCGCGTCTCCGAAGCCGTCCCAGGTGAGCGTCTCGCGCTCGATCGCTGTACCCGTCATTGCTCTATTCTCGTGCATCCGGTGCCCGGGGACGCTCCACGGCCCCTCCTCCGCTCGCGATGGGGTACAAACGAAGAGGGCGTCCGTACGCGGAACGGGTGCCCGCCAGCATCCGTCCGCCACCCGAGGTTCCCATGTGCCGCCTGTTCGCCTTCGTCTCACCCGTCACTGCCAGCGCGCGCGGCGAGCTGGGTGCGGAGGGCATGGAGAGCCTGCTCTCGCTGGCACGGCTGCACGGCGACGGCTGGGGGCGCGCGGCCGTGCGTGCCCCGGGGGATGCTCCGATCGTGACGCGCTCGGCGATCTCCGCCGCTGAGGACCCCGACTTCGATGTGGCGCTCGCGACACCCTGCCGCGCAGCCGTGGTGCACCTGCGCTGGGCGACCGCCGGGCTGCCCGTGAACATCCGGAACGCGCATCCCTTCGAGGCGGACGGCATCGCGTTCGCGCACAACGGGACGATCAAGCCGCGCGACACGCTTCAGGGGCTGCTCTCCGCCGACAGCGTCGCAGCACTGCAGGGCACGACCGACAGCGAGATGTACTTCGCGCTGATCCGCGAGCGGGTCGCGGCCGGCGAGCCGCTCCCCGAAGCAGCGGCGCACGTCGCGCACACGCTGCGCGAGCTGTTCCCGCTCGCCAGCCTCAACGCGCTGATCATCGACGCCGAGCACCTCGTGGTCGTGCATGCCAGTGCCACCAGCATCCTCACCGAGCATGATCTGGCGCGGCTGGCTCCCGTGGCGGAGCTGCTTCCGGACGAGCACAACGAGGACTACTTCGCCCTGCGCATCCGGGAGACCGCCGACGGCACGGTCATGGTCGGCTCGACGGGCGTGGCCGGGCCGGACTGGGAGCCGCTCCCCGCCGAGTCCGTCATCGCCATCCGCCTCGACGACCGGCGGCGCTCGACCATCGGGATCTCGTCCCTCCTCGCCGCGCGATCCTGACGGAGCATCGCTAGAATCGAGGAGTCCGGCCACGGCCGGTGCCCGAAAAAGGGGCACGAAGCACTCTGCGACCGATCCGAGACCTTCCGATCGAGTCCCGCGATGACGCGCGAGCGGCGAGACACATACGGACCCCCTCCGTTCCTCTCGAAAGGCTTTCGCATGCCCACCGTGTCCGCTCATGTCGCCCTCACCCTCGCCCAGCACATCGACCACGTCTTCGGCGTGATGGGCAACGGCAACGCCTACTTCCTCGACGCGATCGAGACCCAGACGGATGCCACCTTCACCGCTGTCCGCCACGAGCAGGGCTCCGTGGTCGCGGCCGACGCGCACTTCCGGGCATCCGGGCGCATCGCCGCCGCCACCACGACCTACGGCGCCGGTTTCACCAACACGATCACCTCGCTCGCCGAGGCCGTGCAGGCGCACGTTCCGCTGGTGCTGGTGGTCGGCGACGAGCCGACCTCGGGCCCTCGCCCGTGGGATGTGGACCAGATCGCGCTGGCCTCGGCGGTCGGCGCGCGCACCTATACGACCGGGCGGGCGGATGCCGCGGCCACCACCGTCATCGCGATCGAGCACGCCCTGACCTACCGCGTGCCCGTCGTGCTCGCGATCCCCTACGACGTCGCGGCCCTCGAGGCAGGGCCCGTCCCCGAGGCACCCGCGCCCCGCATCCCCGCTCCCCTGGCTCCGCGCGGCGAGTTCGCCGGGGGGATGCTGGACGAGATCGCCGCGGCTCTCGCCGGCGCCGAGCGTCCTTTCCTGCTGGCCGGCCGCGGCGCCTGGCTGGCCGGCGCGAGCGAGGCCCTCGGCGCCCTGGCCGACGCGACCGGCGCACTGACCGCGTCCAGCGCCCTGGGCCGCGGGGTCTTCCCCGACAACCGCTACGACCTGGGCGTGACCGGCGGCTTCGGCGCCGACGGCGCCATGGAGCTCGTCCGGCAGGCCGACGTGGCCGTCGTGTTCGGCGCCTCCCTGAACCAGTTCACGATGCGCTTCGGCGAGCTGTTCGCGCCCGGCACCCGCGTGTTCCAGATCGACGTGGCACCCACCGCGACGCACCCGCACGTCGGCGGCTTCGTGCGTGCGGACGCGCGAGTGGCGGCCGAGGCGCTGGTCGAGCGGCTCCGCAACTCCGGAGAATCAGCCCCCGAGGCCGGCGACGTGCCGTCCGCCGGCACCGCCGCCGTCCGGATCTCCGGAGTTGTGGCGGCTGAGGCCTGGCGCGAGACCGTCGACATCGCCGCCGCCCGCGCGTACCCCGACGGCGAGGAGCTCGCGCCCGACGGACGCCTGGACCCTCGTTCGGCGGCGCGCCGCGTCGCGGAGCTGCTGCCCGAGGACCGCGTGGTCGTCTCGGACGGCGGGCACTTCATCGGCTGGGCCAACATGTACTGGCCCGTCGCGGCACCCGACCGGATGATGATGGTCGGCACCGCGTTCCAGTCGATCGGCCAGGGCTGGCCGAGCGTGGTCGGCGCGACCCGCGCGCGCCCGGAGACCACGGTCGTGCTCACCTCCGGCGACGGTGGCGGCCTGATGGCGATCCCCGACCTGGAGTCGGCGGTCCGCGCGGCCGGCGGGCACGGGATGGCCGTGATCTGGAACGACGCCGCCTACGGCGCGGAGGTCAACCTCTACGGGCTGAAGGGCCTGGCCGAGGGTCCCATGCTCATCCCGCAGGTCGACTTCGCCGCGTTCGGCGAGGCCGTCGGCGCCGAGGGCGTCGTGGTGCGCACGCTCGACGACCTCGAGCGCCTGGCGTCGTGGGCATCCGAGGACCCGGCGGTCCGCCGCTTCCTGGTGCTCGACCTGCGCATCTCGGGCAAGGTGATCGCCCCGTACCAGCAGGAGATCATCCGCGTGAACTCCTGAGTCAGTCCATGCGGTAGTCGGGCACGCTGTCGTCGGTGGCGAACGCGTTCGTCAGCCACAGCATGGAGCGGTACATCACGGGGTTCGCGAAGCTCCAGTCCCGTGCGCGGATGCGCCACCGCGACGGGGGCGCGAGGAATGACCCCGCGTCGCCGGACCGGGCGATCCTGGTCGGCTTGCGCATCCGGCGGTCGTATGCGGCGAGCGCCGCCGCCCAGTCCCCTCGCGCGGCGATCAGCTCACCGGCCAGCACGTACGCCCCGATCAGCGCCAGCCCCGTACCGAATCCTCCGAGAGTGTTGGCGAAGCCGGCGTCGCCGACCAGCGCGACTCGTCCGTGTGTGAACGAGGTCATGGTCGTGCGGGCCAGCGCATCCAGATAGAAGTCGTCCGCATCACGGCCCGCCGCGATCGCCTCCGGAACCCGCCAGCCGGCCCCGGCGAACGCCGACTCCAGGAATGCGCGCTGCGAGGCGACATCGCGCCGGTCGTAGTCGGGTGCGGCGGCGTGGAAGACGAAGAGGCTGGGGGCCTTCTGCCCGCCGAGCAGAGCCAGACGGCCCGGCTCGTTGTAGCCGTACGCGATCGCGCGTCCGCCCGGAAGCTCTCGTTCGAGCCCGTCGAGCGGCATCTCGCCGCCGGCG
Source organism: Microbacterium sp. 69-10 (assembly GCF_001897945.1). Classification (GTDB taxonomy): domain Bacteria; phylum Actinomycetota; class Actinomycetes; order Actinomycetales; family Microbacteriaceae; genus Microbacterium. Next base: position 184,118 of record NZ_MKRT01000022.1, on the reverse strand, counting down.
ACGGCGTAGTAGCGGTCGCGCGCCTGCATGAACAGCTCCTCGGCTCCGAACGCGAGTCTCCGCACCACCGAATGCACGCCGTCGGCGCCGATCACGAGATCGAACCGCTCGCCCTTCCGTCTGGCGAAGGCCACGTCGACACCCGAGTCCGACTCGGCGAGATCGACGATCTCGTCGTCGAAGACGTACTCGGCATCGGCACGCGAATGCTCATGCAGGATGCCCGCGAGATCGCCGCGCAGGATCTCCAGGTCGCCGCCGATGAACTCGCCGGGCACGGTCGCCCTCACCCGGTCGTTCTCGTCGACGAACCTCCAGTCGGTCTTCGCGGTCTGGTGGGCGAGGACATCCTCGAGGACCCCCATGCGCTCCAGGACACGACGATGCGTGCGTCCCTTGAAGTCCACGGCCTGGCCGCCGGGTCGCGGAGCCGTCGCCTTCTCGACGACGGTGACGTCGAATCCGTTGCGTCCGAGCCAGCGCGCGAGCGCCGGGCCTGCGATGCTCGCACCTGAGATCAGAACCTTCATGATGTCTCCTTCGAAACGTAACTGCGTCCGCCAGAAACAATACATAATCGCGTACATTAGACGCAATAAACTCCGGGAGTTTCATGAACGCCGACGACACCACCTTCCTCTGGGCTCGCCCCGGGCCCGCCAAGCGCGGTCCGAAGCCCCGGTTCACTCTGGATGCCATCGCCGATGCCGCGGTCGCCATCGCCGACGAGCACGGACTGGAAGCCGTGACGATGCAGGAGGTCGCGAGCCGGCTCGGCACCACGAAGATGGCCCTGTACCGGTACCTGCCCGGCCGTGCCGAACTCGATGCGCTGATCCTCGACCATGCACTCGACTCCCCCGGACCCCTGTCCGGCGGCGGCTGGCGATCAGCGCTCGCACGATGGGCGGAGGAACTGCATCGACGCATGCGGGCCCGCCCGTGGGCGGTCGAGCTCAGCCAGCGTCCGCATGTGCCGGGCCCCGTCGAGCTCACCTGGTTCGAGGGCGCGCTGGCCGAGATGGCGGATCTTCCGCTGCGCGGCAGCGAGAAGCTCGACGTGCTGGCACTGCTGGCCGGCCACGTGATGTCGCTCGCACGTCGCCAGGCGCAGGTCGAAAGGCCCGAGGCGGACCTGGCCCGCGGACTCGCGCCCGTCCTCAGCGCGCACGCCGGCGAATTCCCGCGGACCGCGTCCGCATTCTCCGAGACCGCCGACGACGGGACTCAGGACGACGCTCTCCGTTTCGGGGTCGATCGCATCCTCGACGGAATCCAGGTTCTCGTCACCGAGCGCGGCTCCCCCGACGTGTGAGCGTCCGCGCGATGGCGGTCGACGACCGGGGGACCCCTCACTCCAGCTGCTCGATGCCCTGCAGCCGCACCTGCTCCAGATCGAGGTCTGCCGAGATCCGGTACACGACCAGGTCGTCGACCGCACCCGATCTGCGCAGGCTGCGCAGCACCTCGCGCTTGTGCTCGATCACGGCCAGCTTGAGCCGGGACATCTCCTCGTGGCGGATCAGCGGCGAGCGCTGCTCCAGATCGACCTCGGTCGATGTGGCGACCATCTGCAGCGTCACGCGGTCATCGCTCCGGCCCGGCGCTCCGGCCTGGTCGCCCAGCTCGACGGAGCCGTCGGCGAGCGGATCGGGCGAGTCCAGCAGGACCTCCATCGCCCCCACCTCGGCGTCGATCAGCGCGCGCTCCCTGGCCATCGCACGCGCGTTGGCGAGCTCGAGCCGCTCATAGCCGTCCCGCCGCAGGCGGTCGCGCACCTCGTCGCTGATCCCGTGCTCCGTGGCCAGCCCGTCGAGCGCTGCCATCGCCGCGCCGGAGATGGCGCGCTCGGCGAGCTCGTACTCCTCGGCTTCGCCGTTGTCGACGGGGAAGCGGGCCCAGCGCACGACCGCCGGCAGCAGCGGGCCCTGCACGAGCAGGCTGAGCAGGATCACCCCGGCCGTGACGAAGATGATGTCGTCGCGTCCGGCGAGGCGGATGCCCGCGCCGTCGGCGATCGGCACGGAGAGCGCGATCGCGAGCGACACCGCGCCGCGCATGCCCGCGACGGTCGAGACGATCTGCATCCTGGTGCGCAGGCCACGCGGATGCACCTGCCCTCCGCCGAGCCGCTGTAACGGGAGGGCGAACAGCTGGAACAGGAAGCGCACCACGAGCAGCGTCACCCAGACCGCGACGGTCGCGAGCACGAGCCAGCCGATGGTCTGCAGCGACGTCTGGTGCGCCACCCACTGCACCTCCAGGCCGATCAGCACGAACAGCGCGCCGTTGAGCAGGAAGACACCGAACGGCCAAGCAGCCTCGGCCTGGCGGCGTGACGCCGCGGTGGTGACGAGGGGGCTGAGGTATGCCGCGATCAGCCCCGCGACCACGACGGCGAGCACCCCGGAGGCGTGGATCATCTCGGCGAGCAGGAAGGACACGAACGGCACCAGCAGCATCGTCACGTTGATCGCGATCGTCGACCGCGTGCGGCGCAGCAGCATCCAGCCGGCCGCGGCGACGGCGGCGCCGACCAGGATGCCGCCAAGGCACGAGACCACGATCGTCCAGGTGACGATGAGCGGCGTCACCTGACCGCCGACCGCCAGTGACACCGCGATGGCGTAGAGCACCAGCGCCGTGCCGTCGTTCGTCAGGCTCTCGGCCTTGAGCTTCATGAAGCTGCGCCGCGGGAGCAGGCGGCCGAGCGCGGCGACGGCGGTGGCGTCAGGAGGCGCGACCGCGGCGCCGAGGATCAGCGCGATCTCCCACGGCAGGCCGAACAGGACGGCCATGCCCGCGACGGCGAACGCCGAGGCCACCACGAGCAGCGTGCTCATCGGCAGGATGTACCGGAAGTCGCGACGGATGGACCGCAGCGAGGTCGTCAGGCTCTCCCAGAACAGCATCACCGGCAGGGACAGCAGCAGCACCGTCTCCGGAGGCAGCTGGATCTCCCGCAGCGCCGGCACGAAGCCGAGCAGCAGTCCGAACACGACCAGCACCAGCGGCAGCGCGATGCGCAGCCGCGGCGCGAGCAGCGTCCCGACCAGGATCGTCAGTCCGAGCAGGACCGTGATCTCGAGACCCTCCATGCGCCACCTCATCCGCCGTCGCATCGGGCGCGACGTGCAAAGAAGCACAGCGCCCGTCAAGGAGACGGTATTCCCGTGTGTCGTCGCACGGAAGAGGATGACGTCACACCCACCCCTTGTCCTGCGCGATGCGCACGGCCTGGGCGCGGTTCCCGGCACCGGTCTTGCCGATCGCCGCTGAGAGATGGTTGCGCACCGTTCCGGCCGAGAGGAACACCTCGGATGCGATCGCCGCGGCCGACCTCCCGTCGGCGGCCAGTCGCAGCACCTGGCGCTCCCTGTCGCTGAGCGGATTCGCACCCTCGAAGAGGCTCTCCTCGGCGAGCGCCGGATCGAGCACGCGCAGCCCGGAGTGCACGCGCCGGACGGCGTCGGCCAGCTCCTCCGCAGGCGCGTCCTTGGCCATGAACCCCGCGGCACCGGCATCCAGCGCCGACCGCAGATAGCCGGGACGCGCGAACGTTGTGACGATCAGCACGCGCGTCGCGGGGCTGGCGGCGCGCAGGCGTCGCGTCGCCTCGATGCCGTCGAGCCCCGGCATCTGGATGTCCATCAGGCACACGTCCGGGGCGAGGTCGCCCACCAGCGTCAGCACCTCCGCACCGTCGGCCGCGACGCCGGCCACGTCGATGTCGGGCTCCAGCGCCAGCAGCGCCGCGAGCGCGCCGCGGACCAGCGCCTGGTCGTCGGCGATCACGATCCGAATGCTCACCAGGTGACCTCCACACGCGTTCCGCCCGTCACGGGCCTGATCAGCTCGAAGCGCGCGCCGGCGGCCGCTGCCCGCTCGCGCATGCCGCGCACGCCGTTCCCCTCCTGGTCTCCCGCGCCCCGCCCGTCGTCCTGGACGGCCAGCATGCCCGGCCGCACGGAGACGGTCACCGTCGAGGCGTCGGCGTGACGCAGGATGTTCGTGGTCGCCTCCCGCAGGATCCAGCTGGCCGTCAGTCCCTGCGCGGGCGAGAGCGCGCCGGGATCGCCATCGACGACAGGTGTCACACCGGCCGACCGCAGCGCATCGGCGCTGGCCGACAGCTGCTCGGTCAGGGATGCGGCGCGGGCGCCCGCCACCGTCGCCCGCACGCCCGCGATCGCCTCCGCCGTCAGCGACTCGATCGCGGCGAGCTCCACCTTGGCGCGCTCGGGGTCCGTGTCGATCAGACGACGGGCGAGCTGCGCCTTGAGCTTCACCACGGTGAGCGAGTGCCCGATCAGGTCGTGCACATCGCGCGCCACGGCCTCTCGGCCCTCGCTGGTCGCCAGCTCGAGTCCCAGCCGATCGGCGTCGGCGGAGCGGATGATCAGCCAGGTCGACACCGTGTTCACCACGCCCAGCAGGGCGATGATCGCGAGCACCGAGACATAGTCCAGCCCGCCCGGCACCAGGAGGATCCACAGCACGGTCACGGTCACCGCGCCGGCGAAGGTCGCCCAGTGCGCGATGCGGTTCAGCCCGTAGGACGCGAACGACATGATGAACGGCAGGAAGCTCAGCGCCGAGCCGCCCTCAGCCGGGATCGAGATCGCCGCGCAGGCGATCAGCCCGGCGAAGAACAGCCACTGCCCCGGCGCCGGCGGCCGGCACAGACCGCCTCCCGAGCTCATCCCCCGCATGAAGCCGAGGACGTACAGGGTGACGAAGGCGGCCATCGCCGCCCAGCCGACGATGATCCAGGACTCGGGAGCAGACGAGCCCAGCAGCGCGATCACGGGATACGCCAGGAAGACCAGCCAGATCACGGCCATCAGCCAGCCGAACCGGTCCCAGGGGTTCTTCGGCTGGCTGTCCTTCCGCTCCGCCATCCACGTGGCGGGCAGGGAACCGGCCGCGGACCGGATCGCCTCGGCGTCCCGGCCCGCGGCCGTCTCGTCGGTCTCCCGCATCATGAGTCCAACCTAGTGACGCGCACGCGTCACCGGCGTGTCCGCGAGCGGCGCACCCCGGCGACGACCAGCACCGAGAACAGGGTGAGCCAGACGGCCACGTTCAGCAGCGGCATCCAGAGCGGGTCGGTCTGTCCTGTGGTGAGCACGCCGTCGGTGAGCGGCCACCGGCTGAGGGCCACGAACCCGTACAGCGGGGTGAAGCGTGCGATCGAGAGCATCACGCCGTCCAGGGGCATGAACACGTTGCCGAAGAAGGCGAAGAAGGTCATCGAGATGGATGCCAGCGCGGCGGCCGAGTCGGCGTTGAAGAACAGCCCGACGCCCAGCCCGAACAGGCCGTACATCAGCCCGATGCCGAGGATGATCGCGGCGGCCGCGACCCAGCGCCAGGCGTCGTCCGCCTTCGCGCCTGTGAGCAGGCCGGCCGTGAACACCGCGACCAGCGCGAGGGCGGCGAACGTCACGGAGGTGATGAGCTTGGTCAGGGCGTAACCGAGCGTTCCGAGCGGCGTCATGGCCAGCTGACGGCCCCACCCCTGCTTGGACTCGGTGGCCGCCAGCGAGGTCAGCGAGCTCATCGCGACGGCCGTGCCGTAGGCGGCCATGGAGATCATCACGTAGAACGAGACGTTGCCGTGCCCGGCGGACTGCGACCCGTACGCGGCGCTGGCGCCGAAGAGGATGTACATCACGACGGGCATGGCCAGGGTGAACGCGAGCGTGTACGGGTTGCGCAGCTGGCGCAGCGCCTCGATGCGGAGCATGGTCGGTGAGATGCCCTTGCGCGGGACGCGCAGAGCACGCGGCGTGCGGGTAAAGGCGGGGGTCGAGGTGGTCATTGTCAGTCCTCCGTCAGGGCGGTGAAGGCGGTTTCGAGGGTGGGAGCGGTGATCTCCAGATCGTGTGCTCCGGAGGCGAGGAGCGCGGCGGCCACGGCATCCGAGTCAGCGGCGCGCAGGGTGAGCCGGTCCGCGTCCACGCGCAGCTCGGTGACGTCGTCGCGATCTCGCAGCGAGGAGAGGATGCCGTCGGCGCCGGTCTCCGGGAGGTTCGCGGCGACCGTCCTGGCGCCGAGCCCGACGCGCAGCTGCGCCGTCGGAGCGTCCGCGACCACCCGGCCGTGGTTCATCACGACAGTGCGGCGGGCGAACTGCTCGGCCTCCTCCAGGTAGTGCGTGGCGAAGACGATGGTGCGGCCGGCATCGGCATCCGCGCGCATGACGTCCCAGAAGTTGCGGCGGGCTGTCACGTCCATGCCCGCGGTCGGCTCGTCGAGCACGAGCACGTCGGGGTCGGCGACCAGGGCGAGCGCGAATTTCACGCGCTGCTGCTCGCCACCGGAGCATTTCGAGACCCGGCGGCGCGCGATCCTCTCGAGATCGGCACGGGCCAGCACCTCGGGCACGCGGCCGAGCGCGGCCCTGCCGTGCAGCGAGGCGATCAGGCGCACGGTCTCGCCGACGGTGAGGTCGGAGAGCAGCCCGCCGGTCTGGAGCACGGCGGCGATGGAGCCGTCGGCGGTGGCGCGTGAGGGGCGGCCTCCGAGCACCTGGACGGTGCCCTCGTCGGCATCCGTGAGCCCGAGCAGCATGTCGAGCGTGGTCGTCTTGCCCGCGCCGTTCGGCCCGAGCAGCGCGACGATCTCGCCGCGGCGGACGACGAGGTCGACCCCGTCGACGGCCTGCACGCGGCGGTCGCCCGTGTCGTAGCCCCTGCGCACACCGCGCAGTTCGATCACGGCGTCCTGGGGATGCGCGTCCTGGATGGCGGGAGCGGGGGTGACCCGCGTCTGCGGTTCTGCTGTCGTCTGCATGTGTCCAGCGTCGTCGGTGCGGACGCCGGACGCCGGAGGGCGATGTCATGAGGTCGGCATGACAGTTGTCATGCCGACCCGCTATGGAAGAAGCTCAAGCATCTGCGGGCGCGCCTTCATCGCATGGATCACCAGTTCGTTGCCGCTGTCGAAGACCAGCACCACGACTTCGAGGAGACGCCCGCGCGTGTCGAAGCCGAGCCTCAGCTGACGCGCGGGCGAGTTCTCGTCGAGATCCTCGATCCAGCTCGCCCATGTCGCGGCATGGACAGCATCCTCATCGCTGATGCCGTGCTTGCGGGCCGAGTCGTTGACTCTCACGCCGCGCTTCGCCCGAGCGCTTCGCGGATGACTTCGGAACGCGACTTGTTCTCCCGCGCCGCACGCTGGTCCAGGGTGCGCAGCTCATCTGCTGTGAGCCGGAGCGCGATGACCTGCGACGGCTCAGCACCCCGCCCAGGCCGCCCACGGCCGCGCTTCTTCAGCGCGGCGACGTCATAGCCCGCTTCCGCCTCAGCGGCCCAGGCTTCGATCTGCTCGTCGGTGACAGGTACGCCGTTGATCGTCTCGCGCTCGCCCATGCGAATATCGTATGACGTTATTGTGTGGAGCGCCAGACCTCGATGATCAGGATGCCGGGAGGAGGGCGCCCTCGAAGAACTCCGAGAGCCGGCCCACGGCATCCAGCGGCAGGATCGCCGCGACGTACTGGTCCGGGCGCACCACGACGACCACGCCGTCGCGGGAGAGCTCGCGAACCTCGAAGATGTCGTCGTGGCACCACACGGTCGGGGCCGCCGAGTACACCTTCTCCCAGTCGGTCAGCCCGAAGGGGCCGGTCTGCGGGCGGAACAGCGCCGGTGCGTCGGTGAACTCGACCTCGTCGTGACGCTGCTGGTAGATCGCCTTCACGTCGAAGACGGCGTCCACATCGCCGTCCTGCGGCGTGTAGCGCGCGAACACGGGCTCCACGGCATCCGCCCATGCCGTCAGCTTCGTGGCCTCCGCGTCGGCGAAGGCGTACACGCGCCAGCGCCCGTCGGCGGTCGCGTGGTGGCCGAGGTGCACGGCGTTGCCGTCGCTGACGCGGGTGACCTCGGCCGACTTGAAGCGCTTGCCGAGCGGGAACCCGGCGGCGAGCTCCTGCTGCGATGCGCCGTCGACGATCATGGACGGCTCGTACTGCGTCATGAACCCGGAGGGGAACTCCGCGGTGCCCAGGTAGAAGGTCGCGAGCTCCTGCGGGTCGGAGATCTCCTCGGGCTTGCGGGCCATGAGCGAGGACCACTCCCTGTCGAAGTCGATCAGCTGCTGGGCCACCGGGCGGCGCTCGGCACCATAGGTCGAGAGCAGCTCCTGCGGAGCGCGCCCGCTGAGCACATGACCGAGCTTCCAGCCCAGGTTGAAGCCGTCCTGCATGGACACGTTCATGCCCTGACCTGCCTTCGCACTGTGCGTATGGCAGGCGTCGCCGGTCAGGAAGACGCGGGGGTGCCGGTCGCCGTCCACCGCGTCGTCGAACCCGTCGGTGACCCGGTGGCCGACCTCGTAGACGCTGTGCCAGGCGACCTGCTTCACATCCAGTGTGTAGGGGTGCAGGATCTCGTTGGCCTTCTGGATGACGACCTCGAGCGGAGTGTGCTTGACCTGGCGGTTGTCGCCCTCGGCGACCGCGCCCAGGTCGATGTACATCCGGCTGAGGTAGCCGCCCTCGCGCGGGATGTGCAGGATGTTGCCCGCCTCGGCGTTGATCGCGCACTTGGTGCGCCAGTCCGGGAAGTCGGTGTTGACCAGTACGTCCATCACGCCCCACGCGTGCGCCGCCATGGCGCCGACGTGCTTGCGGCCGATCGCCTCGCGCACGCCGCTGCGCGCGCCGTCGCAGCCCGCAACGTACTTGGCTCGGATGGTGCGCTCTGTGCCGTTGTCGTTCACGCGCACCTCGACGGGGTACTCCCCCTCGTCGTGCACCGTGAGTCCCACGAACTCCACGCCGTAGTCCGGGGCGATGCGGCCGGGGCCGTGGGCGGCGGCCTCGGCGAAGTAGTCCAGCACGCGCGCCTGGTTCACGATCAGGTGCGGGAACTCACTGATCTTCAGGCCGTAGTCCTCGGTGCGCGAGGTGCGGATGATGTTCTCGCGGTTCTCGGGGTCGGGGCCCCAGAACTTCATCCAGCCGATGTTGTAGGCCTCGGCGATGATGCGCTCGGCGAATCCGAAGGCCTGGAAGGTCTCGACGCTTCGGGGCTGGATGCCGTCGGCCTGGCCGAGCTCCAGGCGGCCGCTGCGGCGCTCGATGATGCGCGTGCCCACGGTCGGGAACTGCGACATCTGGGCGGCCAGCAGCATGCCCGCGGGGCCGGAGCCGACGATGAGCACGTCCATCTCGTCGGGGAGGTCCGCCGGGCGGTCGATGCCCAGCCCTTCGGCCGGGAGCACGCGGGGCTCGCCGGACACGTAGCCGTGATGGTGGAACTGCATCGTCGGGTCCTTCCCTGGACTGCATCGTCAGGTCTTGCGCGGCAGGAACGTGTGTTCTATATTCGAACGCACCGTTCTACTATTGAACAGATCGTATATGACGAGCGGATGCCCTGACAAGAGCCGCCCGCGACCGAAGGAGACCCCGTGCCCGCCGCCCCCGCCTCGCAGACGCTGAGCCGCGGCATCCGGATCCTGGAGATCCTCGCCGACGGACCCCTCTCGATCGACGAGGTCGCCGCGCGGCTCGACGTGCATCGCTCGATCGCCTATCGGCTCCTGCGCACCCTCGAGGACCATAGGCTCGTTGCGCGCAACGCGTCGGGGCTCGCGGCGCTCGGCCCCCGGATGGCAGCACTCGCCGCGGGTGTCGCGCACGATCTGCAGGCCGAGGCGCTCCCCGAGCTGACCGCGGTCGCCAACGAGTTCGCGCTCACGGCGTTCCTGGCGGTGCTCGACGGCGACGAGGTCATCACGCTCACCAGCGTCGAGCCCCGGCACACGGTCGCGAACGTCGCGCAGCGGCCGGGCACGAGGCATCCGGTCACGGCCGGCGCGCCAGGCAAGGCGATCCTCTCGCAGCTGGCGGATGCCGAGTGGCCAGACGTCTCCGCGGCGCTGCGCGCCGAGGTGGCAGAGGCGCGTGCCCGCGGCTACGCGACCAGCCACGACGAGGTCATCCCGAACCTGCACTCGATCGCCGTGCCGCTCTCCCTGCGCGGCCGGCGCCCGGCCGCGCTGGCCGTCGTGCACGTGGCATCCCAGCATCCGGACGCCGAGATCGCCACCCGCTTGCAGGAGTCGGCCACAGCGATCCGCGAGGCCCTGGGCGGCTGAGCTCGGCGGCATCCGCCCGCAGTTCAGCACAGCTCCGCAGGGTTTCCTCGAAACCCTGCGGAGCTGTGCACTTCTGCGAAGCTGCGCTGCGGCCGAGGCGCGCCTCAGGCCTTGGACATCCCATAGATCGGGGACTTCGCCTGCTCGGCCTCGTTCTCCGGCCCCAGCGGGATGCCGGTGCGGTCGCGCAGCAGCAGCGTGGCGACCAGGCCGATCACCGTCATGCCGGCCAGGTACCAGGTGATGCCGGTCGTCGAGTGCGTGTTCTGGAAGATCGCCTGCGCGATCAACGGCGAGAACGCGCCGCCCACGATGGCGCCGATCGCGTACGAGATCGAGACGCCGGAGAACCGGATGGACGCAGGGAACAGCTCCGAGTACAGCGCGGCCTGCGGCCCGTACGTGAACCCGAGTCCGATGGTGAGGATCACGAGGGCCGCCGCGAGCGAGCCGATCGTGCCGAGGTTGGTCAGGAAGAACAGCAGGAAGACGCCGACCAGCTGCAGGACCCAGCCGATGATGTAGGTCGTGCGCCTGCCCAGCCTGTCGGAGAGCCAGCCCGCCAGCCAGGTGAAGACCAGCCAGCTGACGCCGGAGAGCGCGACGACCCAGAACACCGGTCCCGTGGGCAGCGCGATCGGTCCGGCGGGATCGGTGGCGTAATGCTGCACGTATCCGCCGGTGGTCATGTAGCCGACGGCGTTGTTGCCCGCGAAGACCAGTTCCGCCACGATCACCAGCGGCAGGTGGTGGCGCAGCAGCTGGATGATGGGCATCCGCGTCTCCTCCTTGCGCTCGGCGATCTCCTGGAACACCGGGCTCTCCGAGACGCGGCGGCGCACCCAGTAGCCGACGCCGATCAGCACGACCGACAGCAGGAAGGGGATGCGCCAGCCGATCTGCCCGAAGGCGGTGTCGGCGAGCGCCACGTCCGAACCGGGCGTCGGGCCGGGGAAGATCGTCTCGGTCAGCGCGAGCACCATGGATGCCAGCAGCAGTCCGATCGGCACTCCGATCTGCGGGGATGCTCCGAACAGCCCGCGCTTGTGCTTGGGCGCGTGCTCGACGGCCATCAGCACGGCGCCGCCCCACTCGCCACCGGCCGAGATGCCCTGGATCACGCGCAGGACGATCAGCAGGATCGGCGCCCACACGCCGATCAGCGCGTGCGTGGGCAGCACGCCGACGAGCGTGGTCGCACCGCCCATCAGCAGGAGCGTGAGCACCAGCATCGGGCGACGACCGATCTTGTCTCCGAAGTGCCCGGCGAGGAAGGCGCCCAGCGGACGGAACAGGAAGCTGACGCCGACGCTGAAGAACGACACGATCTGCGCGAAGTCCTTGCCCATCGGCTCGAAGAACAGCGCTGCGAAGACCGTGGCCGCGGCGAACGCGTAGATGAAGAAGTCGTACCACTCGACGGTGGTGCCGACCACGGTGGCGACGACGACGCGACGGCGGTCCGCGGCGCTCGCGATGGTTCCGGTCGGGGTGAACCCGTCCTCTGACTTGCCGCTCATGTCTCTCTCCTTCGAGGTGACTGCCGGGGAATCCAGGTGATGCTTGCCCCAGGATGCGACGATGATATACGATTTCGCATACGACGCACAAGGCACTCTCCCTGTGCGCGAACGCGAGGAGGCGCATCCATGACGGCGATCACCCGACCGGGAAAGATCATCGCGATCCACCTGAACTACGTCTCGCGCGCCGACCAGCGCGGCCGCCGCCCCGCAGCGCCCTCCTACTTCTTCAAGCCCGCGAGCTCTGTCGGCGTCAGCGGCGGAACCGTCGAGCGCCCTGCCGGCACCGAACTGCTCGCCTTCGAGGGCGAGATCGCCCTCGTCATCGGCACCCCCGCTCGCCGGGTGTCCATCGAGGACGCCTGGTCGCACGTGGCATCCGTCACCGCATCCAACGACCTGGGCCTGTACGACCTGCGCGCCAACGACAAGGGCTCCAACGTCCGGTCCAAGGGCGGCGACGGATACACCCCGCTCGGCCCCGAGCTGATCGACGCGGCATCCGTCGACCCGGGGAACCTGCGCGTGCGCGCCTGGGTCAACGGCGAGCTGCGCCAGGACGACAGCACGACGGGCCTGCTCTTCCCGCTCCCCCAGCTGGTCGCCGATCTCTCGCAGCACTTCACCCTCGAGCCCGGTGATGTGATCCTCGCCGGCACTCCCGCGGGGTCCAGCGTGATCGTCCCGGGTGACGTCGTGGAGATCGAGGTGGATGCTCCGGATGCCCCTGGTGCACCGTCGTCCGGTCGCCTGGTCACCACGGTGACGCAGGGCGAGGTCGCCTTCGACCCCGCGCTCGGCTCGCTGCCCGCCGTCGACGATCTGCAGCGCACCGAGGCCTGGGGCTCGCGCGAGGCGGCAGGGCTCCCCGAGACCGACTCCGAGCCCGCGCCGTCCGGTCTCACCCCGGAGCTGCGCGCCAAGCTCGCAGCGGCGCCGACGGCGGGTCTGTCCAGCCAGCTGCGCAAGCGCGGCCTGCACTCCTGCTTCATCGACGGGGTGTCCGCCAACATCGCCGGCAGCAAGATCGTCGGCACCGCCAAGACGCTGCGCTTCATCCCGGCCCGCGAGGACCTGTTCCGGAGCCACGGGGGCGGGTACAACGCGCAGAAGCGCGCGTTCGACGCGGTCGGCGAGGGCGAGATCATCGTGATCGAGGCCCGCGGCGACGCCGGCACCGGAACTCTCGGCGACATCCTGGCGCTGCGCGCCAAAACCCGCGGAGCCGCAGGAGTCGTCACCGACGGCGGCGTTCGCGACTTCGACGCCGTCGCCGAGATCGGCCTGCCGGTGTTCTCGAAGGGCGCCCACCCGTCCGTGCTCGGCCGTCGCCACGTGCCCTGGGAGTTCGACGTCACGATCGCCTGCGGCGGCGCCGCCGTGCAGCCCGGCGACGTGATCGTGGGCGACGGCGACGGCGTCATCGTGATCCCCTTCGAGCTCGCCGAGGAGGTCGCCGACGAGGCGCTCGCCCAGGAGGACGAAGACGCCTGGATCGCCGAGCAGGTGGCAGCCGGGCATCCGGTCGACGGGCTGTTCCCGATGAACGCCGAATGGCGCGCCCGGTATGACGAGAGGTCGGGCACCGGATCATGACCGCCCTGGTCCGCGAGGGAAGCAAGTCGGAGCAGGCGTACGCCTGGATCCGCTCCCGCATCTCCTCGCACGCCTTCGGTCCCGGGTACCGCCTGGTGCTCGGCCCGATCGCCGACGAGCTCGGCATGAGCGTGGTCCCGGTGCGCGAGGCGATCCGCCGCCTCGAGGCCGAGGGGCTGGTCACCTTCGAGCGCAACATCGGCGCGCACGTCTCGCTCATCGACGAGAGCGAGTACGCGCACACCATGCAGACCCTGGGCATCGTCGAGGGCGCCGCCACCGCGCTGTCCGCTCCCCTGCTCGACGCAGATGCGCTCGACCGCGCCGAAGCCGTCAACGACCGGATGCTGCACCTGCTGGGCCACTTCGACGCGCACACGTTCACCTCGCTGAACCAGGCGTTCCACTCGGTGCTCTACGAGCCCTGCCCGAACCCGCACATCCTCGACCTGGTGCACCGCGGATGGAGCCGGCTCTCCGGCATCCGCGACTCCTCGTTCGCGTTCGTCCCCGGCCGCGCCCGGCACTCGGTGGACGAGCACACCCGCATCCTCGAGCTGATCCGCGGCGGCGCCGACCCGCTCGAGATCGAGCTCGCCGCCCGAGACCACCGCTGGCGCACCATGGACGCGTTCCTGGCCGCCTGCCACTCCCACCCCACCGAAGAAGGACGATGATGACCGACGTGTACACCCCGGCCGACCTGCCCGCGAAGATCCAGCACTACATCAACGGCGAGTTCGTCGATTCCCTCGACGGCGACACCTTCGAGGTGCTCAACCCCGTCACGAACGAGACCTACGTGCACGCCGCGGCCGGCAAGAAAGCCGACATCGATCGCGCGGTCGCCGCAGCCCGTCGAGCGTTCACCGAGGGTCCGTGGCCGCGGATGCTGCCGCGCGAGCGCTCGCGCGTGCTGCACCGCATCGCCGACATCGTCGAGTCGCGCGACGCGCGTCTGGCCGAGCTGGAGTCGTTCGACTCCGGTCTGCCCATCACGCAGGCGCTGGGCCAGGCCCGCCGCGCCGCCGAGAACTTCCGCTTCTTCGCCGACCTGATCGTCGCGCAGGCCGACGACGCCTTCAAGGTGCCCGGCAAGCAGATGAACTACGTCAACCGCAAGCCGATCGGCGTCGCCGGCCTCATCACGCCCTGGAACACGCCGTTCATGCTCGAGTCCTGGAAGCTCGGCCCCGCCCTGGCGACCGGCAACACGGTGGTGCTCAAGCCGGCCGAGTTCACGCCGCTGTCCGCCTCGCTGTGGGCGGGCATCTTCGAGGAGGCGGGCCTCCCGAAGGGCGTCTTCAACCTCGTCAACGGACTCGGTGAGGACGCCGGAGACGCCCTGGTGAAGCATCCGGACGTCCCGCTGATCTCGTTCACGGGCGAGAGCCGCACCGGGCAGATCATCTTCGGCAACTCGGCGCCGTTCCTGAAGGGCCTGTCGATGGAGCTGGGCGGCAAGAGCCCCGCGGTCGTCTTCGCGGACGCCGATCTCGACACCGCGGTCGACGCCTGCGTCTTCGGCGTGTACTCCCTGAACGGCGAGCGCTGCACGGCGGGCTCGCGCATCATCGTCGAGCGCGCCATCTACGACGAGTTCGTCGAGCGCTTCGCCACCATGGCCAAGCGCGTGAAGGTGGGCCTCCCCCACGACCCGACCACCGAGGTCGGCGCGCTCGTGCACCCCGAGCACTACGAGAAGGTGATGAGCTACGTCGAGATCGGCAAGACCGAGGGTCGTCTGATCGCCGGCGGCGGCCGCCCGGAGGGATTCCCCACCGGCAACTACGTCGCCCCGACCGCCTTCGCCGACGTCTCTCCGGATGCCCGGATCTTCCAGGAGGAGATCTTCGGACCGGTCGTCGCGATCACGCCGTTCGACAGCGACGAGGAGGCGCTGTCCCTGGCGAACAACACCAAGTACGGTCTCGCCGCCTACATCTGGACCAACGACCTCAAGCGCGCGCACAACTTCGCGGGCGCCGTCGAGGCCGGCATGGTCTGGCTGAACTCGAACAATGTGCGCGACCTGCGCACCCCGTTCGGCGGCGTGAAGGCATCCGGCCTCGGCCACGAGGGCGGCTACCGCTCGATCGACTTCTACACCGACCAGCAGAGCGTGCACATCACCCTCGGCGCCCCGCACAACCCGGCCTTCGGCAAGCAGGACCTGGACGACCCGGACCCGCGCTGACCCGCCGCCCGATTTCAGAAGAGCAAGGACGCTGACATGAGCAACAACCCGGCATCTGCCGCCCACCCCGGCAAGACCCTCACCTCCTCCGGCTTCTACGTGAGCCTGGACACGGAGATCATCTGCGAGAACCCGACGCCGACGCCGACGAGCACCCCGCCGGACGTGCTGCGCTGCGCGTACATGGAGCTGGTCGTGACCGACCTCGCGGCATCCCGCGAGTTCTACGTCGACGTGCTCGGCTTGTACGTGACCGAGGAGGACGACCAGGCGATCTATCTGCGCTCCACCGAGGAGTTCATCCACCACAACCTCGTGCTGCGCAAGGGCGAGGTCGCCGCGGTCGCCGCCTTCTCGTACCGCGTGCGCACCCCTGAGGACCTCGACCGCGCGGTCGCCTTCTACACCGAGCTGGGCTGCGATGTGCGCCGCGCGCCGGACGGCTTCACGAAGGGCATCGGCGACTCGGTGCGCGTGGTCGACCCGCTGGGCTTCCCGTACGAGTTCTTCCACGCCACCGATCACGTCGAGCGGCTGTCGTGGCGCTACGACCTGCACAAGCCGGGCGAGCTCGTGCGGCTGGACCACTTCAACCAGGTCACCCCTGACGTGCCCCGCGCCGTGAAGTACATGCAGGACCTCGGCTTCCGCGTCACGGAGGACATCCAGGACGAGGAAGGCACCGTCTACGCCGCGTGGATGCGCCGCAAGCCCACCGTGCACGACACCGCCATGACCGGAGGTGACGGACCGCGCATGCACCACGTGTGCTTCGCGACGCACGAGAAGCACAACATCCTGGCCATCTGCGACAAGCTCGGCGCCCTGCGTCGCTCCGACGCCATCGAGCGCGGCCCCGGCCGCCACGGCGTCAGCAACGCGTTCTACCTCTACCTGCGCGACCCCGACGGGCACCGCGTCGAGGTGTACACGCAGGACTACTACACCGGCGACCCCGACAACCCTGTCATCACCTGGGACGTGCACGACAACCAGCGCCGCGACTGGTGGGGCAACCCGGTGGTGCCGAGCTGGTACACGGATGCCTCGCTCGTGCTCGACCTGGACGGCAACCCGCAGCCGGTGCGCGCCCGCACCGACAGCAGCGAGATGGCTGTGACCATCGGCGCCGACGGGTTCTCGTACACGCGTCCCGACGACGAGGCCGAGATGCCGGAGTGGAAGCAGGGCGAGTACAAGCTGGGTCATCAGCTGTGACTCTTCCCGCCGAGACGATCACCGCCCTGGCCGAGGAGCTGGCCGAGGCCGAGCGCACCCGCGGCATCATCCCGCGCATCACCGCCCGGTATCCGGATGCCACGATCGAGGACTCCTA
>NZ_MKRT01000022.1:151020-167106 GCF_001897945.1 Microbacterium sp. 69-10 | reverse complement strand
CACGCTCGAGGACGCCCTCGCCGCGATCGACTACGCGGTGCCGGCGCTGGAGGTGCTGAACTCCCACATCGAGCTGGAGGGCCGCACGATCGTCGACACGATCAGCGACAACGCCGCCTACGGCGCGATGGTGCTGGGCGACGTGCGCATGCACCCCGACGAGATCGACCTGCGCTGGGTGCCGGGAGTCCTCTCCCGCAACGGCGAGATCGAGGAGACCGGGGTCGCCGCGGGCGTGCTCGGGCATCCGGCCACCGGCGTCGCCTGGCTGGCGAACAAGTTCCACCAGCACGGTCAGCGGCTGGAGGCCGGGGAGCTCATCCTGGCAGGATCGTTCACGCGGCCCATGTGGGTGCAGCGCGGCGACACCGTGCTGTGCGACTACCGCGAGATGGGGACCATCGAATGCCGCTTCGTCTAGACCCGACCTTCCGCGACCGGCTCGCCGAGGCCGACCGCCCGCTGATCGGCATGTGGCTGAGCACCGGTTCCCCGCTCATCGCCGAGATCTGCGCCGGCTCGGGCGTGGACTGGCTGCTGATCGACATGGAGCACGGGCCCAACACCCTCACCACCGTGCAGCAGCAGCTGCAGGTGATCGCCGCGTACCCCCCGACCACCGTGGTGCGGGTGCCCTTCAACGAACCGGTCGTCATCAAGCAGGTGCTGGATGCCGGTGCGCAGAACCTGCTCGTGCCGATGGTGGCCTCCGCCGAGGAGGCGCGGGCGGCTGTCGCCGCCGTGCGCTACCCGCCGGAGGGCATCCGTGGCGTCGGTTCCGCGCTCGCGCGCAGCGCGCGCTGGGGCCGGGTGGGCGGATACGTGCCGAACGCGTCGCAGACGATCTCGCTGATCGTGCAGATCGAGTCGGCGGATGCCGTGGAGCGCGCCTCCGAGATCGCCGCCGTCGACGGCGTCGACGGCGTGCTGGTGGGTCCGGCCGACCTGTCGGCCTCGATGGGGCTGCCCGGCCAGCAGGGGCATCCGGATGTCGTCGCCGGCGTGCACCGCGTGTTCGAGGCCGCGCATGCCGCGGGCAAGAAGGCCGGCGTGAACGCGTTCGACCCGGCGGGTGCCGACGCCTACCTCGCGGCCGGCGCCGACTTCCTCTCGGCGAGCGCGGATGTGACGATCCTCGCGCGGGGCTCCGAGGCCCTCGCCGCCCGGTTCATCCCGGCATCCGACGAGGCGGGCACCGACTCGTACTGACCGCCCGGCCACAACTCCGGAGATTCATCGCCGAACCCGCCCGAAGAGTCGGATCCGGCGGTGGAACCCGCCGGTTCTCCGGAGTTGTGGCGGCTGTGGTTGGATGAACGGATGCTGACGCCCCGGACCGACCCGTGAACCGCGGCCTGGCGGCGATGGGCGATCGCAACTTCCGGTGGTTCTTCCTCGCCAGGGCGATCACGATGATCACCGGCTCCATGTCGTCGATCGCGCTGGCGTTCGCAGTGCTCGAGATCGACAACGACCCGGTCAGCCTGTCGCTGGTTCTCACGGCCTTCACGGTCGCGAACGTCGTGTTCGTTCTCTTCGGCGGGGTCGTGGCAGATCGGCTCCCCCGTGCACTGGTGATCCAGGCCTGCTATGTGCTGGACCTGCTCTCGATCGGCGCGATCGCGTATCTGCTGTTCACGGACACCGCCACGATCCCCGTGATGGTGGCCCTCGCCGCGGTCAACGGTGCGTCGACCGCGTTCGTGCTCCCCGCGATGCAGGGCATCATCCCGCAGCTCACCCGGCCGGAGACCCTGCAGCAGGCCAACGCCATGCTCTCGTTCGTGCGCTCCGCGGTCACGATCGGCGGACCGGTGATCGCCGGCATCCTGGTCACGACCGCCGGTCCCGCCTGGGCGATGGTCGTGCAGCTGATCGGCTGGCTCTCGGCCATCCCGATCCTGGCGATGGTGAAGCTGCCTCCGCCCGTCGGCGACGGGCGCTTCTCGCTGTTCGCCGACCTGCGCATCGGCTGGACCGAGTTCTGGAGCCGGTCCTGGCTGTACGCGGTCGTGCTCGCGTTCATGATCATGAACGCGATCCACGTCGGCGCGTGGGGCGTCGTCGGTCCGTACGTCGCCAAGAACGACGACCGGCTCGGCATCGCCGGCTGGGGGTGGGTGGTCAGCGCCGAGGGCGTCGGCGTGCTGCTGATGACCCTGATCCTGATGTGGTTCCCACTCAAGTGCCCCCTGCGGATGGGGATGATCGGCATCAGCCTGTTCGCGATCCCGCTGACCATGCTGGGCGTGCACCCGGCGGTCGTGCTCGTGGCGATCGCGGCCCTCATCGTGGGCGCCGGCACCGAGGTGTTCAGCACCGGGTGGAGCGTGGCGATGATGGAGAACATCCCCACCGAGAAGCTCAGCCGCGTCTCCAGCTACGACATGCTGGGCAGCTTCGTGGTCATGCCGATCGGCACGCTCGTGTACGGGTGGCTGATCACGCGCGCCGACCCGGCCGTGGTGCTGGTCACCTCGGGCATCATCTATGCGGTCATCGCCGTGGGCACCGCGTTCGTGCCGAGCGTGTGGCGGATGGGCCGCGTCGAGGCGGCGACCGTCTCGCACTGAACTCATGGCATCCGGTGCGAGACTGGACGCATGACCTTCGAGACCCTGCGGGCACTCGCCGACCGCGCCGCACTGTTCACCGCCCTGCGCCAGGACCAGCTGATGACCGCTACCGACGCACTCGGCGAGCACCGCTGGGACGTCGACCTCGCCGCCGGCACCTTCACGTTCGCGGCGACCGCGCAGCCCGACCGCACCCTGATGGCGACCCCGCATCTGCTCGCCTCGATCGCCCCGGGCCCGCGATCGCTGATGTGGTCCTGGGCCATGCCACAGGGCGACCGCTCCGGAGTCACCGAGAAGCTCCGCGCGTACGGCGCCGAGCACGGCATCCCCGAACTGACGCAGGGCGAGGTGGCCTTCCCGGACGACACCGGCGACGACATCCAGGCGTGGGTGGCCGACCTGGCCCACGTGATCGCGGGAGCGGCCGTGGAGATCACGGGGCTCTCGCCGTACTACTCGGCTCCGGCCGGTGGCGCCCGCGCCGTGCTGCTGCTGGACGCCCCGATCGAGCCGCTCACTGTCGCCGCCGCGGTCACGGCGCTCCCCCGCATCCTCTCCGGCCTCACGCTCGCCGACCCGCGCGCATCGGTGTGGGATCTCGGCCGCCTCGCGGGATGGCGGCTGGAGTGGGCGGACGAGGCGTTCTCGGCCGCGACGCTGACGGATGCCACCGGCTCGGCGACCTTCCGCTTCGACGAGTACGCGCGCATCACGGGCATCGAGGGCTCGCTGGGCGGCACCGCGCCGACCGCCTGATCCGGCCGCCTGGCGGCCCTCAGCGACCGAGGCGCTGCCTGGCCGTGCGGCTCCCCGCCCCGACGGGCACGCGCGTGGTCGCGGCTGCGAGCCCGAATGGTGGCATGTCGTTGTACACGACCTCGAGGTCGGCGAACGGCACCTGATAGGTCTCGTGCCAGACGCCGACGTCACCGGACCCCTGCGACCTGCGGACGAACTCGCGCCACGCGGCCAGGTGCGGTGCGTCGCGGTCCGACGCGAAGCGCTGCAGATGCTCCGGGCTCTCCCAGTACGAGAGCAGCACGGTGGTGCGCCCGAGCCACTGATGGAAACCGAGCAGTCCGGCATCCGGATGCTGCATCAGATGCTTCAGCATCGGCGCCATCCGCGAGGCGGTGCGCATCACGCTGCCGACGCGCCACCAGTGATTCGCCCGCATGCCGATCAGGAACACCGTGATGTCCGTGCGATCGGATGCCGCCGTGAAGCGCCCCGGTTCCACCTGAGCGGTCATGATCTCTCCCGTCGAAGCTTTACGTAACGTTGTTATGAAACGACGTTACGCTACGATCGTGACCATGGCAAGACCCACCGTCTACGACGACGACCTGCGCACGAGACTGCTGGAGGAGACCGCCGAGATCATCGACCGCGACGGCCCCGATCGCGTCGTGCTGCGCGAGATCGCCCGCGCGGCAGGCACCTCGACGTCAGCGATCTACACGCTGTTCGGAGGCAAGACCGAGCTGCTCACCGCCGTGATCGAGCATGCGTTCCGCTCCTTCGGAGACGCGCAGCTCGCCGCGGAGCCCCACGGGATCCGGGCGCTCGGCGAGGCTTATCGCTCCTGGGCGCTCGCCCATCCCGCGCTGTTCCGGCTGATGTTCGGCGATCGGATGCCCGCGGAGCACGCAGCGGTCGAGGCCGTGGCCCTGCAGTCGCTCACCCCACTCGTGCGCACCGTCTCCGGAATCCGGCCCGGCGCCGCCGAAGCCGCGCAGCGCGACGCCGTGATCATCTGGTCGCAGGTGCACGGCGCCGTGGCGCTCGAGCTCGCGCAGGCCGCTCCGCCCGACGTCGACTGGGACGCGGTCTACGCCGGGCTGCTCGATGTCGTGGAGCGCTCGCTCGCATAGTCCCGCCACGCCGCGAGACCCCCGGACAGCGCCGAGACCCCCAGTTGCAGTCGTCTGCAGCTGGGGGCCTCGTCAGGAAGCGGGGGTCTCGGCGGACCTGCGGGGTCAGGCCAGGGTGCGCTCGGCGGCCTCGACCACGTTCGTCATGAGCAGCGCCACCGTCATCGGACCGACCCCGCCGGGGTTCGGCGAGATGAAGCCGGCGACCTCGGCGACATCCGGGTGCACGTCGCCGTAGACCTTCGACTTGCCGGTCTCGGCATCCGTCTCCCTCGTGACGCCCACGTCGAGCACGGCGGCACCGGGCTTCACGTCGGAGGCCCTGATCAGATGCTTCACGCCGGCGCCGGCGACGATCACGTCGGCCTCGCGCAGGTACGGCGTCATGTCCGGCGTGCCGGTGTGCACCTGCGTGACCGTGGCGTTGATCTCGCGACGCGTCAGCAGCAGCCCCATCGGACGACCGATGGTGACGCCGCGGCCGACGACCACCACGTGCTTGCCGTTCAGGTCGTAGTCATTGCGCAGCAGCAGTTCGATCACACCGCGCGGGGTGCACGGCAGCGGCGTGTGGATCGGGCCGTTGACGTTCAGCACCAGCCGGCCGAGATTGGTCGGGTGCAGTCCGTCGGCATCCTTGGCAGGGTCGATCCGTTCCAGGATCGCGTCGGTGTCGAGGTGCTTCGGGAGCGGCAGCTGCACGATGTAGCCGTGGCAGGAGGGGTCGGCGTTGAGCTCGTCGATCAGCGCCTCGACCTGCTCCTGGGTGGCATCGGCGGGCAGCTCGCGCTGGATCGAGTTCATCCCGATCGCCTCGGACTGCTTGTGCTTCATGCCGACGTACAGCTGGGATGCCGGATCAGCACCCACCAGGACCGTGGCGATGCCCGGGACGACGCCGTGTTCGCGCAGCGCGGCCACGCGCTCGGTGAGCTCGTCCTTGATCGCCGCCGCGGCGGCCCTGCCGTCGAGGACCTTCGCGGTCACTGCTGCAGGCCCGGGTACAGCGGGAAGGCTGTGGCGAGGGCGTCCACGCGCGTGCGCAGCGCCTCGATGTCGGCACCGGGCTGCAGCGCGAGGGCGATGATGTCAGCCACCTCGGTGAACTCGGCGTCGCCGAAGCCGCGGGTCGCGAGCGCCGGCGTGCCGATGCGCAGACCCGAGGTCACCATCGGCGGACGCGGGTCGTTCGGGACGGCGTTGCGGTTCACGGTGATGTGGATCTCGTGCAGCAGATCCTCGGCCTGCTTGCCGTCGATCTCGGCGTCGCGCAGGTCGACGAGCACCAGGTGCACGTCGGTGCCGCCGGAGCGCACTGCGATGCCCGCGTCCTTGACGTCCTGCTGGCTGAGGCGCTCGGCGATGATCGCGGCGCCGCGCAGCACGCGCTCCTGGCGCTCCTTGAACTCGGGGGTCGCGGCGAGCTTGAACGCGGTCGCCTTGGCGGCGATCACATGCATCAGCGGACCACCCTGCTGGCCCGGGAACACGGCCGAGTTGATCTTCTTGGCGATGTCGGCGTCGTTGGTGAGGATGAAGCCCGAGCGCGGACCGCCGATGGTCTTGTGCACGGTCGACGAGACGACGTGGGCGTGGGGCACCGGGTTGGGGTGCAGCCCGGCGGCCACGAGGCCGGCGAAGTGCGCCATGTCGACCCAGAGCAGGGCGCCCACCTCGTCGGCGATCGCACGGAACGCGGCGAAGTCGAGGGTGCGCGGGTAGGCGGACCAGCCGGCGATGATCACCTTCGGCTTGTGCTCGAGGGCGAGCGCGCGCACCTCGTCCATGTCGATGGTGGAGGTCTCGGGGTTCACACCGTACGCGACGATGTTGTACAGACGGCCGGAGAAGTTGATCTTCATGCCGTGCGTGAGGTGGCCGCCCTGGTCGAGGGAGAGACCGAGCAGGGTGTCGCCGGGGCGCGCGATGGCGTGCAGCACGGCGGCGTTCGCGGAGGCGCCGGAGTGCGGCTGCACGTTCGCGAACTCGGAGCCGAACAGCGCCTTGGCGCGGGCGATCGCCAGCTCCTCGGCGACGTCGACCTCTTCGCAGCCGCCGTAGTAGCGACGACCCGGGTAGCCCTCGGCGTACTTGTTCGTCAGCACCGAGCCCTGCGACTGCAGCACGGAGACGGGCACGAAGTTCTCGGAGGCGATCATCTCGAGGTACGTGCGCTGGCGCTCCAGCTCGCGCTCGAGCACCTCGGCGATCTCGGGGTCGACCTCGGCGAGCGGGGCGTCGAAGTAGCGGTCGGTCATGGCGGTCTCCTGTTCACACGGGGTAAGGGGTGTGTTCCTCATCGGCCCAGGCGCGCGGTCGAATCCTCAGAGCCGCTCCCCGGTGGTGACCCACCCAGACGCCAGTCGCGACGCAAGAAAGCTTAGCGGATGGCGATGTCCGCGGCCCACGGTCCTCGCCCGTGTGACGGTGGGCCCGCGCTTGCGCGACGGTGAGCGCGCTAGGTTTTGTTCATGGTCCTTCCTGTTCTCCTCCCGCTGGTCCCGGCACCGGTCTCCGTCGTCATCGGCGAGGGGCGGATGCCGTTGACGGATCCCCTGCGCATCATCGGCGACGACGCCGCGTCCGATCAGCTCGTCACCGCGATCGGGCACCGCACCGGCATCCTCCCGGTGCGAGTCGACGAGGAGCCGCGTCCCGGAGACGTCGTGGTGCGGATCGATCCGGATGCCGCGGCCGAGGCGTATGCGCTGACGGTCGGCGAGATCGTCGAGCTGACCGGCTCCGCGAACGGGCTGCTGCACGGCATCCGCACCCTGATGCAGCTGCTGGCGGACGACGGGGACGGCCGGTGGACCTGGCGCCGCGCGAGGATCGCCGACGCCCCGCGCTTCGCGTACCGCGGCGTCATGCTCGACGTCGCCCGGCGCTTCTTCCCGGTCGACGAGGTCGAGAAGGTGATCGACCGGATCGCCGACCTGAAGTTCAACCACCTGCACCTGCACCTCAGCGACGACCAGGGCTGGCGCATCCACATCGACTCCTGGCCGCTGCTCTCGCAGCTCTCCTCGACGGTGAGCGCCACGGGCGACGGCCGGGCAACCGGCGGCGGCTGCTACAGCAAGGACGACTACCGCACGATCGTCTCGTACGCGGCCTCCCGCGGCATCACGATCGTCCCCGAGATCGACATGCCCGGCCACACCCATGCCATCGGAATCGCCTATCCCGAACTCGTCGAGGCGCCGGTCATGAACGAGCATCTGCTCGACGACGCGAAGCGACTGGGCCACGCCCTCCCCGAGGCGGGCGTGCCCTACACCGGCTGGGGCGTCGGCCACTCCAGCCTGCGCATCCACGAGAAGCGCACCTACGAGTTCGTCCGGGACGTGCTCGCGGAGCTCGCCGAGCTCACGCCCGGCCCGTACCTGCACATCGGCGGGGACGAGTCGCTGGGCACCTCCCCCGCGGACTTCGCCTACTTCATCGAGCGCGCGACCGGGATCGTGCAGGAGCTCGGCAAGACTCCCGTCGCCTGGCACGAGGCCGGCGCCGCCGAGGTCGCGCCCGGCACGGTGGGCCAGTACTGGGGCCTGCTCGCGCCGGACGCCTCGCACGCCGAGCACACCGCGCACTTCGTGGAGCGCGGCGGACGCGTGATCCTCTCGCCGTCGGACGCCGCCTACCTCGACATGAAGTACGACCACGACTTCCCGCTCGGTCTCGCCTGGGCGGGGACCGTGGACCTGCACCGCGCCTACGACTGGCAGCCCACCGCGCTTCTCGACATCCCCGCGGATGCCGTCGCCGGCGTCGAGGCCCCACTCTGGACCGAGACGGTGGAGAGCCTCGACGAGGCCGATCAGCTGATGTTCCCGCGCATCGCGGCCATCGCCGAGATCGCCTGGAGCACCTCCGATCGCACTCGCGACTGGAATGATTTCCGCGAGAGACTGGCAGCGCAGGCGCCGGCCTGGCGCGCCGACGGCATCCGATTCCACCCCGTGCCCGAGATCGACTGGAGCGACCGATGACCCCGACCACAGACTTCCGCGGCTCGCGCGTGATCCACTCCGCGCGGATCGTCGACGGCGACGGCAGCACCACGGAGAACGGCTGGGTGCGGTTCGAGGACGGCCTGGTCGTCGCACGCGGCACGGGCGCGGACTGGACGGACGCCGACGACGTGATCGACGCGAGCGAGGTCGCCGGAGCGGATGCGATCCTCACCCCCGGCTTCATCGACATCCACGGGCACGGCGGGGCAGGCGCTGCCTACGACGACGGCGCGGACGCCATTCGCACCGGGCGCGACATGCACCGGACCCACGGCACCACGCGCGCCGTCATCTCGCTGGTCACGGCGTCCATCGACGACCTCGCGCACCAGGTGTCGGTCATCGCGGATCTCACCGAGTCGGACCCCGAGATCCTCGGCAGCCACCTGGAGGGCCCGTTCCTGGACCCAGGGCATCAGGGGGCGCACGAGCCGTCGCTGCTGCGCGCACCGGAGCCCGCCGATGTCGCACGCCTGCTGGAGGCCGGGCGCGGAACGGTGCGCCAGGTGACCCTCGCCCCCGAGCTTCCCGGCGGGCTCGACGCGGTGCGCCAGATCGTGGCATCCGGCGCCGCCGTCGCCGTCGGTCACACGGACGCGGATGCCGAGATCGCGCGCCAGGCGTTCGAGGCGGGTGCCACGATCCTCACGCACGCCTTCAACGCCATGAACGGCATCCACCACCGCGCGCCGGGACCGATCCTCGTCGCGGCGGCCGACCACCGGGTCGTCCTGGAGGGCATCGCAGACAACTTCCACCTCGACCCGCACGTGATCAAGCTGCTGTTCGACGCCGCGCCGGGCAGGGTGGCTCTGATCACCGATGCGATGGCCGCAGCGGGCAGCGCCGACGGACACTACGACCTGGGCGCGGTCAAGGTCACCGTGAAGGACGGCATGGCGCGCGCCGACGACACCGGCTCGATCGCCGGCTCCACGCTCACGCAGGACGTCGCACTGCGGCGCGCCGTCGAGGCGGGCGTACCCCTCGGCGAGGCCGTGCGCGCGCTGACCGCGACTCCGGCCGGCGCCGTCGGATTCGGCGGTTCGCTCGGCAGGCTGCAGCCCGGTCATGCGGCGGACGCCGTGCTGCTGGACTGCGGCTTCACGGTTCGCGGAGTGTGGGTCGGGGCCGCGGCGTCCCGCTGACCCGCGACGGCGGTCCGCCCCGCGGTGCCCGCCGCACGCCCGGCTGGCCGCCGAGAAGCGCCCGGACATGCGGGAGGCCGCTGCCTTTTCCCCAGTGCAGCGGCCTCACCTCCCCCGAGCCGACCGGCCGGAATCTCCTCCCCCGAGGATTCCGAGCCGGTCTCGACCCGGCGCGATACCCCGCGCGCCGATGTCACCTGACACCCCGCCCCCCGGTGGCGTGTCAGGCATGCTCTACGAGAAGAGATGCAACCGGCCACGGTTCATTACGCGGTTTCCAGAAGTTTCTTCGCGGATCTTCGTGGGAGCGCTCTCCACAGGATTCGGGCGGGGGTGGCCTCAGGAACGTTTTCGGGTCAGAATGGAGAAGACGCGTGATGAAATCCCCTCCCACGCGTCTCTTCTTGTGAAGGCGCCTCAGCTGGGTATGAGAGCGTTCCCAGGAACAAGACGAAGGAAGACGTGGAAGACCAGAGTCCAGCAAGGTCAGCAGCGGCTGACGCCGACCTCGTGCTGCGCACCCGTTCGGGTGACGCCGAGGCGTTCGGCGAACTCTGGCGACGTCATTACCGGTCCGGGATGACGGTCGCCCGCTCGATCACCTCCTCGATCGACCCCGACGATCTGGTGCAGGAGTCGTACTCCCGCATCTACCAGGCCATCCTCAAGGGCGGCGGCCCCAACGGGTCGTTCCGCGCGTATCTCTTCACGAGCATCCGCAACACCGCCGCCGCATGGGGCCGGGCACGCCGCGAGACGACGATCGACGAGCTCGAGACGGTCGCCGATCCGGCCAGCACCGACAGCGCCGCGAACGAGGAGCTGGACCGCGGGCTGACCGCGCAGGCGTTCCGCTCGCTCCCCTCGCGGTGGCAGGAGGTGCTCTGGTACTCCGAGATCGAGCAGATGAAGCCGGCCGCGATCGGCGCGCTGCTCGGAATGAGCGCCGGCGCCGTGTCGCAGCTGACGTTCCGCGCCCGGGAGGGCCTCCGTGAGGCCTGGATCCAGGCGCACCTGCGCAGCGTCGGCGAGGGCTCCGACTGCCAGTGGACCATCGAGCACCTCGGTGCCTACTCGCGCGGCAACCTGGGTGCCCGCGCGCAGCAGCGCATCGACGATCACCTCGAGGGCTGCGCGCGCTGCATGATCGTCGCAGCCGAGGCGAAGGACGTGTCCAGCCGTCTCGCACTCGTCCTGCTCCCCCTCGTCCTGGGAGTCACCGGCGCATCCGCCTATCTCGCAGCGCTGCAGGGCGGCGGAACGCCGCTCGTCGCCCTGGCCGCCATGCCGTCGAGCGTCGTCGAGGGCGCGGTCGTCGCCGGCACCACGGGCGGCGGGGTCGCCGCGGGCAGCGCAGTCACCTCGGGTGCCGCCGGGTCCGGCAGCGCCGGGGGATCCGGCGCGTCCAGCGCCTCCGGCTCGATGCCTGGCATCGGCGCGCTGGTGGGCGCAGGTTCGGCCGCGCTCGTCATCGCGGGAGTGGTCGCCGCAGCAGCGGTGGTGCCCGGGATGCTCAGCGGAGCGCCCGCGACCTCCCAGCCCAGCGCCTCCGAGTCCGAGCCCTCGTCGATCTCCTCCGAGGTCGTGCCCGACTCCACGATGTCCGCCGACACCCCGATGGTGATCGACGCCGAAGAGCAGCCCCCGGCCCCCAAGGACGACGCCGAGGTCAAGGCCGACGCCCAGCCTCCGGCGCCTCCGCAGCACGCGGACGTCACGGAGCCCGCCATCGCGAAGCCCGCGCCGACGCCGACGCCCACCCCGACCCCGACTCCTGATCCGGAGCCGACTCCTTCGCCCGAGCCGACACCCACGCCCACGCCGACGCCCGACCCGGGTGAGGACGGAGGCGCGGTGGATCCCGGCGGCGAGAACCCGGAGGCGCAGGAGTTGACCTGGGGCACGGCCGATGTCGTGATCGATACGAAGTTCCGCACTCACTACCTGATCCCGGTGCAGGGGACGCCTGGAAGCGTCGTGCAGGTGTGGATGGATGCCGTGCCGGCACGCGGTGCTGAGCTGACGCTGTCACCGGACGGAACGGGGACCGCTGATCTGCGACCCAACGCCCAGCAGCTTTTCACCAATGCAGAGGTGGGGTTCCGCTACGTCGTCGACGGCGTCCCCGGCGACTGGAGCTCGACCAACCTGTGGTCGCTTCACCCGCTGCTGGGTGCGCCGGCGCCCGACGCCCCGGCCACGGCGGCTCCGACGCCGCCCGCCGAATAGACTTGAGGGCATGTCGCAGGATCCCGTCGTCGTCCCCGGCGTGAGCCGCCGCCCCCTCACCGCACTGGATCTCATCCGCGTGGTCGTGCTGCTGGCCGCGCTCGTCACCTTCGCACTGTGGGGCTTCGGTTCGTGGCCCCTGCCCTGGAACATCGTGGTCGGCATCGGCGCTCCCGTCGTCACGCTCCTGGTGTGGGCGCTGTTCCTGTCGCCCCGCGCCGTCCTGCACCTGCATCCGTTCCTCCGTGCCCTGGTCGAGCTCCTCATCTACGTCGCCGTCACGCTCGCATGGTGGTCGCTGGGCCACGCCTGGATGGGGCTCGCCTTCGCAGTCGTCGCCGTCACCGCGGGTGTGATCGCCGGACGCCGCACCCTGGCATGAGCGTCCTCGCGCTGCTGCGGCAGGACCTCGGCGACATCGTCGACACCTCCGACGAGTTCCTCGAGCAGGCGCGCGCGGACCGCAGCGGCCACCGCTCCCCCGGACGGCCCCTCGCCGTCGTCCGTGCGCGCACGGTCGACGACGTCCAGCGCACGCTGCGCATCGCGTCGGCGACCGCCACGCCCGTGGTCGTGCGCGGCGCGGGCACCGGCCTCGCCGGCGCCGCGAACGCCGGGCCCGGCCAGATCGTGCTGTCCACCGCGGAGATGGACCGCATCATCGAGGTGCGCCCCGACGACCTGCTCGCAGTCGTGGAGCCGGGCATCCTCAACGCGACGCTGAACGCGCAGCTCGCGGAGCACGACGTGTGGTGGGCGCCCGATCCCGCCAGCCGCGAGATCTCGACCGTGGGCGGCAACATCGCCACGGGCGCCGGCGGGCTGCTCTGCGCGAAGTACGGCGTCGTCCGCGACGCGGTGCTGGGCGTGGACCTCGTGCTGGCCGACGGGCGTCTCCTGCGCCTCGGCCACCGTACGGTGAAGGGCGTCACAGGCCTAGACCTCACCTCGCTGGTGATCGGCTCGGAGGGGCGGCTCGGCGTGATCGTCGGCGCGACCCTCAAGCTGCGCAGGCTCGTGGAGGGCGGCACCTGCACGATCACCGCGACCTTCGACTCGGTCCGTGACGCCGCCGCCGCATCCGCCGCCGTCACCGCCTCCGGTGCGCAGCCGGCGATCATGGAGCTCATGGACGCCCGCATGCTCGCGGCCGTGCACGCGCTTCTGGGTCTGCCCGTCTCCGATGCCGGCACCGCGCAGCTCACCATCCAGACCGACGGGCCGGCCGCCCGCGAGGAGGCCGCACGCATCGTGGCGGTGCTCAGAGCCGCCGGCGGCGCGGTGGTGGAGACCGATGATCCCGTGGAGGGAGAGCGCCTGCTCGCCATCCGCCGCTCCACGCACCCGGCGCTGGCCGCACTCGGCACCACGCTCATCGAAGACGTGGCTGTGCCGCGCAGCGCGATGCCCGCGATGTTCGACGAGATCGCTCGCATCGAGCAGGAGTACGGCGTCGTGATACCGACCGTCGCGCACGCCGGCGACGGCAACCTGCATCCGAACTTCATCTTCGACGGCGACGAGGTCCCCGATCACATCTGGGAGGCCGCCGGTGAGCTGTTCCGGGCCGCGATCCGCCTCGGCGGCACGCTGACCGGGGAGCACGGCATCGGGATGCTCAAGAGCCGCTGGCTGGCCGAGGAGCTGGGCGAGGACCAGTGGCGGATCCAGCGCGACATCATGCGCGTCTTCGACCCGCAGGGGATCCTGAACCCAGGGAAGGTGTTCTCCGATGCCTGACATCCGCGTCAGCGCCGCCGTGATCGTCGACCGCGCAGGGCGCGTGCTCGTGGTCCGCAAACAGGGCACCACGCGCTTCATGCAGCCGGGCGGCAAGCCGGAGCCCGGCGAGACCGCGGCGCAGACGCTGATCCGCGAACTCGACGAGGAGCTCTCGCTGCACGTCGAGGAGTCCGATCTCGAGCCGCTGGGGACCTTCGTCTCGGCGGCGGCCAACGAGCCGGGTCACCGGGTGATCGCGGATGCCTTCGCGATGCACGCGGAGCCGGAGGACGTCGTCGTGCAGGCCGAGCTCGCAGAGCTGCGATGGCTGGAGCCCGGCGACCGCACGAGCGTGCCGCTGGCACCGCTCAGCGAGGAGCACCTCCTGGCGTTCGCCTGGCGCTGACGCGGGCAGGCATCCCGAGAACGGACGCGCGCCCTGCGCGCTCGGCCCGCCGCCTCGCGGCGGGCCGAGCGCGCAGGGATCAGAGCCCCTGCCAGGCCGGCTTGTTCGCGTAGGTGTAGCGGTAGTAGTCGGCCAGCTGCAGCTTCGACGCGGCCGCCTCGTCGACCACCACGGTCACGTGCGGGTGCAGCTGGATCGCGGATGCCGGAATCATGGCGCTGACCGGCCCCTCGAGCGCGGCGGCCACCGCATCCGCCTTGCCCTCGCCGAACGCGAGCAGCACGAGGTGACGCGCGCGCAGGATCGTCCCGAGCCCCTGCGTGATGCAGTGCTGCGGCACGTCGTGGATCGAGTCGAAGAAGCGCGCGTTGTCCTGCCGGGTCTGCTCGGTGAGCGTCTTGATGCGGGTGGTGGATGCGAACGACGAGCCCGGCTCGTTGAAGCCGATGTGGCCGTCGGTGCCGATGCCGAGGATCTGCAGGTCCACGCCGCCCGCGGCGACGATGGCCGCGTCGTAGTCGTCGCCCGCGTGCTCGATCGTCTCGACGGCCCCGTTGGGGACGTGGATCAGCTCGGGGTCGAGGCCGAGCGGCTCGATGACCTCACGGGTGATGACCGAGCGGTAGCTCTCCGGATGCGCGGGATCGATGCCCACGTACTCGTCCAGGGCGAAGCCGCGCACGTGGGACACGTCATGCCCCGCGAGCCGCTCGCGCAGTGCCTGATAGACCGGCAGCGGAGTCGACCCGGTGGCGAGCCCCAGCACGGGCTCAGCGACGGTGTCGATGAGGTGCACGATCTCGTCGGCAACCAGCGCTCCGGCGGCCTCCTTGCTCGCGGTGATGACGACTTCAGCCATGAGTGACTATCTCCTTGTCTCGGACGTCGGTACCCGCGGATGCGGATCCCAGCAGGGCGGCGCCGGTGGCCGCCACCGGCGAGTCCGCCGGAAGCATCTCGATTCTCTCATCGAGCCGCAGCGACCGCAGGAACGGCGACGCCGCCGCCTCCTCCTGCAGGGTCGCGCGGATGCCCGGGCCGATGCGGTCGGCGAGTGCGCTGAGGCCGCCGCCGATGACGACGGTCTCGACGTCGGCGGCGAGCACCAGGGCGCGCACGGCTGCCGCAGCACCGCGCTGCAGATCGAGTCGGAGAGCGGATGCCGTGGCATCCCCGGCGTCCGCGGCATCCAGGATGTCCTTCACGGGGAGGTCTCCGCCTCTCCCCCAGGCCCGCGCCAGGGCGCCGCCTCCGCACAGCGTCTCGATGCAGCCGCGCTGCCCGCATCCGCACACCCGTCCGAGCGGGTCGACCACGAGATGTCCGACCTCGCCGGCGGTTCCCCGTGCGCCGCGCCAGATGCGCCCGTCGATCACGATTCCCGCAGCGACGCCGGTGCCGAGGTTCAGATAGGCCATCGGGCGGGTGTCGCCGCGCAGCGCGGCCGCGCCCAGCGCAGCCGCCTTCACGTCGTTCTCGACCTGGCTCGGGATGCCGGTCGTCTCGTGCACGCGGGTTGCGACGTCCAGTTCCTCGACGCCGAGGTTCACGGCGTGCAGCACCCGTCCGTGCTCGGCATCCACGAGCCCCGGGATCCCGACGCCGATCGAGATCACCGACCTGCCCGCGGGCAGCTGCGCCTGCAGGGCGCTGACAGCATGCAGGATGCCGTCGATGACGGCGGTCCCGCCCCATCCGGTCGGGATGCGCATGTTCCCGAGGGCGACGCCGTCGGCGTCCAGCGCGATCCCGGCGATCTTCGTGCCGCCCACGTCCAGGCCGATGCGCACGGCCGCGCTCACGACACCCCCAGTTGGGCGGCGAGCACCGTGACGACCGCGCCGCGGACCACGATGTCGCGCTGGTCGCTGAGACGGATGGGCACGTCGGCGAACACGCCCTCCAGCGTGCGGTCGTGCAGCGCCCGGGTCGCGGCATCCAGGAAGACGCCGTCGAACAGGTCGGCGGGGCCGGCGATGACCACCTCGGCCAGGTCGAGCGCCGCCACGATCAGCGCGATCGCCATGCCGAGGCGGGTCCCGGCGTCGGCCAGGATCTCGCCGCGGCTCTCCGGTGCGGCGGCGGTCTCCGCGAGCAGGCGGGGGACGTTCA
>NZ_MKRT01000022.1:143141-151012 GCF_001897945.1 Microbacterium sp. 69-10 | reverse complement strand
CCGACCACGACGTGTCCGATCTCGCCCGCCGCGAAGCGGGCGCCGACCAGCGGACGCCCGCCGGTGATCACTCCCGCGCCGACGCCGCGGTCGATGCGGATGAGCATGAGGTCGGAGCGCGCCTCACCGAACGTGTACTCCGCGAGGATCGCGGCGTTCGCGTCGTTGCCGATCATCACGGGGAGCCCGAGGTCCTCGGTGAGCCGCCGCTCGAGCGGGAAGTCATGCCAGGCGAGGTTCGACGCATTGATGATCAGTCCGTCCGAGCGCACGACGCCGGGGCTGCCGATGCCGACACCGAGTACGGGCCGGGTCGCGGATGCCGCGAGCCGTCGTGCCAGGTCCAACACCGCCTGGTAGGTGTGCTCCGCGTCGGGTTCCTCGGGAAGCGGCGTCGAATGGCTGACGAGCGTGCGTCCACCGAGATCGAGCACGGAACCGGTGAACTCGGATGCGCCGGACAGATCGATGCCGATGACCTGGTGGCCCTCGCGATCGATGTCGATCTCGATCGGGGGCTTCCCCGGGCCCGCCGCCTCGCGGACGCCGATCTCGTGGATGATGCCGTCGGCGATGGACTCCGCGACCAGATCGGAGATGGTCACCCGGGTCAGACCCGTCTCGCGGGCCAGGTCCGCTCGGCTCATCGCACCGCGGTGGTACAGCGTCTGCAGCACCAGGGAGCGGTTGTGCGCGCGGGCCTGCTCTGGCAGCACTTTGGCCGAGCTGCGCAGGCGTCGTCCCGAGCCGAAGGCGACGAGCTCCTCACCGCGCGCGGCCCGCTGTCCGTGTGACGATTCCATGTTTGTTAGTACACCTTACGAACATGGTCGAGCGCAAGACGCGGCGGGGTGCAGCGCGCAGGTTACCGAAACGTTACTGCAGATGTCCACTCGCGGGCCCGACCGCCACACCGCGGCCCGCGCCGGTCACGTACCATGAAGAGTCAGTCATGTCTATCCAAATGGGGGGTGAGTCCGTGACCGATCTGATCTCCGGACCCGACACGGGCGCGATCCCGCAGGCCGCACCGACCGAGGTGCTGCCTCCCGTCGACGGTGAGCCGCCGATGGAGTGGGCGCCCACCGAGCCCGCCCGCAAGAAGCGCCGCCTGGGCCTGTGGCTGGGTCTCGGCGCGGGAGCCCTTCTGCTCGCCGCTGCCGGCGCCTCCCTCATCCTCATCGCTCCCGGCACCACGATCGCCGGCGTCCCCGTCGGCGGCATGACCCCGGGCATGGCCGCCGAGGCCGTGAGCAACCGCGTCGCCGCGACCGAGATCGAGCTGACCGGCACCGGAGACGGAACCACCCTGACGGGCAGCGAGCTGGGTGCGAGCGTCGACGCCAAGGCGCTCGCCGACCAGGCGTTCGCCGACCGCCCCCTGTGGAACATCAGCACCTGGATGGGCAAGGCGATCGCCCCCGAGGTGAAGCTCGACCCGCAGGCCGCCGACCACGCGCTGCGCGCCGCCGTCCCGACCAGCTACGTCGACCCTGTCGACTCCAGCGTGTCCTTCGATGCGGCGTCCGCCGCGTACACCGTCACTCCTTCCAAGAGCGGCACCGGCATCTCCGTGTCCGACCTGGCGGCCGCGTTCACCGCGGCATCCGCCAAGGGCAGCACGTCGTTCTCGTTCTCCGGCGACGCGACCGAGGTCGCCCCCGCCGTCGACGAGAAGACGGCCACGGCGACCGCCGAGAAGCTCAACGGGATGCTGGCCACGATCGGCTTCTACGTCGGCGACGAGCGCACCGTGCCCATCGCGCCCGATGTCGCGGCGAGCTGGCTGAAGATCGACGACGTCGACGGCAAGCTGAAGATCACCGCCGACCAGTCGGCCATCCAGACGGCCGTCGCCGGACTTCCCGCCCTCGTGAACCGCGCGCCCGTGAACGCGACGAACATCGTCGATTCCAAGGGCAAGGTGCTCAGCGCCCTCACCGCCGGCCAGGACGGCCGCACGCTCGGCGACACCGCGGGCATCGCGTCCGCCTTCGCCAAGCAGCTGGGCGACGGCAAGGCGAACTTCGCACTGCCGGTGAACGCGACGCCGTTCGAGACGACCACCGTCTTCCGCCGCCTCGAGGTCGACATCAGCGAGCAGAAGACCTACCTGTACGAGAACGAGAAGCTCGTCCAGACGTGGAAGATCTCCTCCGGTCTGCCCGGCACGCCGACCCCGCTGGGGCACTTCACGGTGTTCGCGCACACCGCCAAGCAGGACATGGGCTGCTTCGAGGGCGCCGTGTACTGCACCAAGGACGTGCCGTGGAACACCTGGTTCGCCCCGAACATCGCCTTCCACGGCGCATACTGGCACAACAACTTCGGCAACCGCATGAGCCACGGCTGCGTGAACATGCCGCCGAGCATCGCCAAGCAGGTCTACGACATGACCCCGAAGGGCCTCGAGGTCTGGGTTCACAGCTGATTGAGGTGAAAGCCGGCGAGCTCGCTCGTCCGGCGGAGCCGATTGAATGCTGTCGAGCGGCGCAGCCGCGACATGCCTGAACGGATCTGAATCGGAGACAAGAGGGGAGCGGATGCCATCGGCATCCGCTCCCCTCTTGTCTCCGGTCCACCGGATCTCCGCGTCCGCAGACGCAGAACGGGCGGATGCTCGTGCAGCATCCGCCCGTTCTGAAGGCCTGATCAGACCAGCGCGTCGATGACGGCGTTGAGCGTGGCCGAGGGACGCATGACAGCTGCGACCTTGTCGACGTCGGGGCGGTAGTAGCCGCCGATGTCGGCGTGCTTGCCCTGCACGGCGTTCAGCTCGTCGACGATCTTCTGCTCGTTCTCGGCCAGCGTCGCCGCGACGGGCGCGAACGCAGCCGCCAGCTCGGCGTCCTTCGTCTGCTTCGCCAGCTCCTGCGCCCAGTACAGGCCCAGGTAGAAGTGGCTGCCGCGGTTGTCGATGGTGCCCAGCGCGCGCCCCGGCGAGCGGTCCTGCTCGAGGAAGGTGCCGGTCGCGGCATCCAGGGTCTCGGCCAGCACGCGGGCCTTCTCGTTGCCCGTGCGGTCCGCGAAGTGCTCGAGCGACGCCGCCAGCGCGAAGAACTCGCCCAGCGAGTCCCAGCGCAGGTAGTCCTCCTCCACCAGCTGCTGCACGTGCTTCGGCGCGGAGCCGCCCGCACCGGTCTCGAACAGGCCGCCGCCGGCGAGCAGCGGGACGATGCTCAGCATCTTCGCCGACGTGCCGACCTCGAGGATCGGGAACAGGTCGGTCAGGTAGTCGCGCAGCACGTTGCCGGTGACCGAGATCGTGTCCTCGCCCTTGCGCAGGCGCGCCAGCGTGTAGCGCGTGGCGTCCTCCGGGGCGAGGATCGTGATCGTCAGGCCCTTGGTGTCGAGGGTCGCGAGACCCTGGTGCACCTTGGCGATGATCTGCGCGTCGTGCGAGCGGTTGGCGTCGAGCCAGAACACCGCGGGCGCACCGGTGGCGCGGGCGCGGGTCACGGCGAGCTTGACCCAGTCCATCACCGGGATGTGCTTGGTCTGCGTGGCTCGCCAGATGTCACCGGCGCCGACCTCGTGCGAGATCAGCACGGTGCCGTCGCTGTCGAGGATCTGCACGACGCCCGCCGAGGCGATCTCGAAGGTCTTGTCGTGGCTGCCGTACTCCTCGGCGGCCTGGGCCATCAGACCCACGTTCGGCACGGTGCCGATCGTGGCGGGGTCCAGCGGACCGTTCGCGATGACGTCGTCGATCACGGCCTGGTTCACGCCCGCGTACGAGGAGTCCGGGATGACCGCGATGGTGTCGGCCTCGCGGCCGTCCTTGCCCCACAGCTTGCCGCCGTTGCGGACCAGGGCGGGCATGGAGGCGTCGACGATCACGTCGCTCGGGACGTGCAGGTTGGTGATGCCCTTGTCGGAGTTCACGTACGACAGACGCGGCCCCTCGGCGATGGCCTTGTCGAACGCTGCGGCGATCTCATCGCCGCCCGCGATGTCGGCGAGACCCGAGAGGATCGATCCGAGGCCGTTGTTGGCGCTCAGACCGGCCTCGGCGAGCTTGTCGCCGTACTGCGCGAACACGTCCTTGAAGAAGGCCTTCACGACGTGACCGAAGATGATCGGGTCGCTGACCTTCATCATGGTGGCCTTCAGGTGCACCGAGTACAGCACGTCGTCGGCCTTGGCCTGCTCGAGCGTCTCCGCGAGGAAGGCATCCAGGTCGGCGGCGGAGAGGAACGTCGCGTCGATGATCTCGCGCGGCAGGACCTTCAGCCCCTCCTTGAGCACGGTGATGGTGCCGTCGGCGGCGACGTGCTGGAAGCTGAGCACGTCATCGTGGGCCGCGACCCAGGAGCGCTCGTTGTGCTTGAAGTCGTCGTGGCCCATGGTCGCGACGCGCGTCTTGGAGCCCTCCGCGAACGGCTTGTTGCGGTGCGGGTGCTTCTTGGCGTAGTTCTTCACGGCCAGGGGCGCGCGGCGGTCGCTGTTGCCCTCACGGAGCACGGGGTTGACCGCCGAGCCCTTGATCCTGTCGTAGCGGGCGCGGACGTCCTTCTCTTCAAGGGACTGGGGCTCGTCCGGGTAGTCCGGGACGTCGAAGCCCTTCTCCTGCAGCTCGGCGATGGCCGCCTTCAGCTGCGGGATGGACGCCGAGATGTTCGGCAGCTTGATGATGTTGGCCTCGGGGAGCGTGGCCAGTCCGCCCAGCTCGGCGAG
Organism: Microbacterium sp. 69-10; assembly: GCF_001897945.1. Taxonomy (GTDB): domain Bacteria; phylum Actinomycetota; class Actinomycetes; order Actinomycetales; family Microbacteriaceae; genus Microbacterium. Next base: position 146,335 of record NZ_MKRT01000022.1, on the reverse strand, counting down.
GGCGTCGCCCACCTGCTGCTCGGGGGTGAGCTTCTGCGGGAAGGCGGCGAGGATGCGGCCGGCGAGCGAGATGTCGCGGGTCTCCACCTCGATGCCGGCCTGACCGGTGTAGGCCTTGATGATCGGCAGGAAGGACGCGGTCGCCAGAGCCGGCGCCTCGTCCGTGTAGGTGTAGATGATGGCGTCGTCGGTCACCGGATCTCCGTTCGCGAGGGCAGATTTTATCTCGATACCAAGATACCCGAGTCCGCTTCCCGGCACCCCTTCAGGGTTCCGACACCGGGGCCGCCGTTTCCGCGACAGAAGCCCGCGGAGGGGCTAGCCTGGGTTCCATGTCGGAACTGCGTGTGGTCGAACTGTCCGCGGCGACGATCGTCGCCGTCAACAACCTGTCCCTCAAGCCCGGCCAGGAGCAGTTCCTGGCACCGGTCTCCTACGGGATCGCCGCCACCGTGGTGAACCCCCAGACCTCCTGGCAGCGCGTGGTGCTCGACGGAGACGAAGTGGTGGGCTTCGTCAGCGCGAGCTTCGACGCGGATGCCCCCGAGGAGCACTTCCGCAGCGTGCTGTGGCGCATCAACGTGGACGCCGACGACCAGGGTCGCGGTGTCGGGCGCTTCGCAGTCAAGACTCTGATCGACGAGGCCCGCAAGCGCGGCGTCGATCACGTGAACGTGATCTACGAGGCCGGTGAGGGCGGCCCCGAGGCGTTCTTCCGCCGCGTGGGCTTCGAGCCGGTCGGCGAGACCGAGTACTCCGAGGTCATCGCGCAGATCCGCGTCACGGACTGAACCGGCGGCGGGGCCTCGGATCCCCTCCCCCACCGAGACCCCGTCGCCGCTCCCCTTGAGAGCGCTCCCGCACAGCATCCGCTTCGCCGCGCTTCGATGCCCCGCACCCGTCACTTCTGAAGGATGTCTCCACTTCTGAAGGACGCCAGGGCCGCAGGCATCCTTCAGAAGCGCGAATCTCCTTCAGAAGCGTCGACCGCTTTCCTCCTGCACATTCGCGCACCGTCTCGACTTGCCCACATTCGTCGGATTTCACGCTCCGCGACGGCACGTTCTCCGCCAGCATCGGCGCATGGATCTCCGAACATGGCTGAAGAAGCGGGACGGCATCGGGCACCGCGACGACGCTGCGGATGCCGGCTACACGGTCTCCCGCATCCGCAGCGCAATACGCTCCGGTGCGGTCCGCCGCATTCGGTCACGCTGGATCGCGCTCGAGTCGGCTCCGATCGAACTCGTGGATGCCGCGCATTCGGGCGGCGCGTTGACGTGCGTCTCGCTCGCCCGGCGACGGGGATGGTGGGTGCCGCCGGATACCGATGAGCACCTGCACCTGCGGATGCCGCCGAACGGCGTCGTCCGTGTCGCCGGCGCCCACGCCCATTGGGGCAGACCTCTCGCACCCCCACGCCCACGCCGGCTTGAGACATCCGTGGAGGACGCGCTCTCGGATGCGGCAAGCTGCTTCCCGGTGGATCAGGCGGCTGCGATCTGGGAGTCAGCGATCCGCATCGAGTCGATCTCCCTGGACGCTTTGCGCACTGTCCGGTGGCGGACACCCGCAGCTCGCCGGTGTCTCGAGCATCTGCGCCCGGGCACGGACTCATCGCTGGAGACTGTGTTCCACGTCCGTCTGAGCGCTTGGGGCGTGCGGCTGCGATTCCAGGTGCAGTTGGCCGGGCATCCGATCGACTTCCTGATCGGCACGCACCTGGTCGTGCAGGTCGACGGATGGTCGTTCCACTCCTCCTCCGCCGACCGCAGCCGCGATCTGGCGCACGACGCCGAGCTGCGCATGCGGGGCTACACGGTGCTTCGCTTCTCGTATGCGCAGATCATCTACAACTGGGAGCACGTCGAGCGCACTCTCGCCGGGGCCGTCAGCCGTGGGCTGCACGTGGCGCCTGAAAGCGGCGTACGGGTCAGATCCCGTCAGTTCTGAAGGACGTTCCCAGTTCTGAAGGACGTCAGGGCCGCAGGCATCCTTCAGAAGCGCGAATCTCCTTCAGAACGACACTGCGCAGACAGCAGCCAGGGGCCGGGCTCAGCGGTCGCGCCGACGCCGAGCGGTCCAGTCGCCGAGCAGGTCGGTGGTGCGGTTCAGCATCTCGGTCGACTTCTCCGCGAATCCACGGGCCGCATCCCAGAGCGCATCAGGCAGATCGGGCTGCACCTTCTCTCCACGCGCGGAGCGCTCGGCGACGTCGAAGGCGCGCTCCAGATCGTCGACGGCGCGACGGTAGTCGGAGAAGTCGGATGCTGTGATGCGCGCGCCCTCGGATGCCGGCCGCCGATCGCGCGCCCGTTCGACGGCGGCGAGGAAGGCGGCCGTGTGCGGCTGACGTCCGTCGCTCATCGCGGGGTACGCCAGCGCCAGACCGGGATCCGTCTCGTAGGCCATCCACCGGGCGAGCACAGCGTCGTGGCGGGCGCGCAGCCGGTCCAGGGGAAGTTCCGCCGCCGAGGCCAGTGACGAGCGCTCGGCCGAGACGCGTGCGCGCGCGGCGCGTACGCGGGCCATCGCGGCCTTCGACGCCAGCTGCGCCCCGCGCAGCGCGCGGCGAGCGGATGCCACGGCCACGGCATCCGTCCGCGAAGCCGCGCGATCGGCTGCGATACGGGCCGCCTCCGCCCGGGCGACGCGTGCGGACACGGCGGCGTCCCTCGCGTCCTGCTGCGCCTGGCGCAGCTCGAGCCGGGCCGCGTCGTACCCGAGTCGCTTGCCGTTCACCGTCTGCCGCCTCCGCACCGTCGCGAACCCGATCGCCCCTGCGCCGGCTGCAGCCGTCGGCGCGAGCCACCACAACTCGGCCGCCGCAGCCCAGATCGGATCCACTCCTTCAACCTAACAGCCCGCCCGGCCGCGCCGAAGGGCGGGACGGACGGGCTGTCGGGGAGGCATGTCAGACCAGGGTCTCCTGCCAGGCGGCGTGCAGCTGGGCGAACTTGCCGGTGCCCGCGATCAGGGCATCCGGGGTGTCGTCCTCGATGATCTTCCCGTGCTCCATCACCAGCACGCGATCGGCGATCGCGACGGTCGACAGGCGGTGCGCGATGATGATCGCCGTCCTGTCCGCCAGCAGCGTCTGCAGGGCGTCCTGGATGAGCCGCTCCGACGGGATATCCAGCGACGCTGTGGCCTCGTCGAGGATCAGCACCGCCGGATCGGCGAGGAACGCGCGC
>NZ_MKRT01000022.1:142640-143127 GCF_001897945.1 Microbacterium sp. 69-10 | reverse complement strand
CGAGACGCGTCCACCGCGCTTGTTCACGTCGGTGTCGTAGCCGTCCGGCAGCGAGGTGATGAACTCGTCCGCACCCACGGCGCGGGCCGCCGCACGGATCTCGTCCAGCGTCGCATCCGGCTTGCCGAGGGCGATGTTGTCCGCCACGGTCCCGCTGAACAGGTACGCCTCCTGCGTGACCATGACGATCGCACGGCGCAGATCCTTGGGATGCAGCATCCGCAGGTCGACGCCGTCCAGCGTGACCTCGCCCTCGCTCGGATCGTAGAACCGCGACACGAGCTTGGCGAGCGTCGACTTCCCGGCTCCGGTCGTGCCCACCAGTGCGATGGTCTGCCCGGCGGGGATGTCGAGCGAGAAGCTCGGCAGGATCGTCTTGTCGCCGTTGTACCCGAAGGTCACGTCGTCGAAGCGGATCGCGCCCCGCGCCTCCCACAGGTCGATCGGCTTCTGCGGGTCCGGAACGGTCGGCACCTCCTCGAGCACG
>NZ_MKRT01000022.1:128452-142595 GCF_001897945.1 Microbacterium sp. 69-10 | reverse complement strand
GATCTCCTGCATGGGCGCGAAGAAGTTGCGCACGTACAGCACCGTCGCCAGCAGCACGCCGACGCCGAGGGCGCCATCGGCGACGCGGATGCCGCCCCACAGCACCACCAGGGTGATCGTCAGCGCCGAGACCGCCATCAGCCCGGGCTCGAAGGTGCCGAACAGCACCATGGAGCGCCGGTTGATGTCGCGGTAGTCGCCCGCCACCTTGCGGAAGGCGACGTCGTTGCGCGGCTCCTTGCGGAACGACTTGACCGCGCGGATGCCGGTCATCGTCTCCACGAACTGCACGATCACCTTGGCGCTGATCACCCGCGACTCGCGGTACACGAGCTGCGAACGGCGGTAGAACCAGCGCATCAGCAGCACCAGGGGAACACCGGCCAGCAGCAGCACGACGCCGGCCTGCCAGTCGGCGATCACCAGCGCGATGAAGGTGAAGATGCCGAACAGCACGCCCGAGACGAGGTTGTTCAGCCCGCCGTCCAGCAGCTCGCGGATCGAGTCCAGGTCGCTGGTCTGCCGGGAGATGATCCGGCCCGACGTGTACGACTCGTGGAACTCCAGGCTCAGCCTCTGCGTGTGCAGGAAGATGCGCTTGCGCAGGTCGAGAAGCACGGCCTGCGTGATGCGGGCCGCGAGCACGACGTAGAAGCCGATCAGCGCGGAACCGGCGATGCCGGCGAACAGGTACACCGCGGTGACCATGATCGCGGGCATCCAGTCCGCGTTCTTCAGCAGCTGCGGCAGCACGGAGTCGAGCGCGATGCCGATCAGGATCGGCCCCGCGACCTGAAGCGCGGTCGAGACGACCAGCACGATCGCGGCGATCACGATGCGCAGGCGCAGCGGGTGGATCAGCGAGCCGAGCAGGCGCAGCGAGCGCTGCCGGATGGCACGGCTCTCCTCCTTCGTCAGGTCCGAGCGGTCCTCGTCCCGGGTTCCCGTGATGGTCATGCCTGCACCTCCTCTTCGGTGGCGGATGCTTCGTCCGCGGGCACCGCGGTCTCGTCGTCGCCGGATGCCGTGGCGGACGCGCGGTGCGCCTCTGCGACGGCCTCGGTGATGATCGGGATGGTCCCGGTGCGCGCGGCCTCCTCGGCCTCCAGGCTCGAGATCACGTGGCGGTAGTGCGCGCTCGTGCGCAGCAGGTCGGAGTGCTTCCCGACCGCCGTGATCCGGCCCTTCTCGAGCAGCGCGACCCGGTCCGCTAGCGCGACGGTCGACGGACGGTGCGCGACGATCAGCGCCGTCGTCTCGGCCAGGACGTGCCGCAGGGCCTCTTCGACGAGCGCCTCGGTGTCGACGTCGAGCGCCGACAGCGGGTCGTCGAGGACGAGGACCTTGGGCGCGGCGGCGACGGCACGTGCCAGTGCCAGACGCTGCCGCTGACCGCCGGAGAGGCTCAGCCCCTCCTCGCCGATGATCGTCTCGAGCCCGTCGGGCAGCGAGTCGGCGAACCCGGCCTGCGCCACGTCGAGCGCCTCGCGCAGCACGCGGTCGGCCTCCTCGCTGTGCAGGTCGAGGTCAGCGCGGCCCAGCAGCACGTTCTCGCGGACGGATGCCGAGAACAGCGTGGCGTCCTCGAAGGCCATCGCGATGTGACGACGCAGTTCGGCGAGCTCGAAGTCGCGGATGTCCACGCCGTCGAGCGTGACCCGGCCGCCTGTCACGTCGTACAGACGCGCGGGAAGCGTGGTGAGCGTGGTCTTGCCGGACCCGGTCAGGCCCACCAGGGCCATGGTCTCGCCCGGCTCGAGCACCAGGTCGATGCCGTCGAGCAGGTCGCGCTCGGAGGGGCCTGCATCCTGGTACCGGAAGCGGGCGCCTTCGAAGGCGAGTGCGCCGCGCGGCTCCGCCAGATGCACCGGCTTCTCGGGGTCGGTGATGGTGTTGGTCTCGCGGTAGATGTCGAACACGCGGTCCGTCGCCGTCCGGGCGTCGAGCATGAACGAGAACAGGAAGCCGATCGATTCGATCGGCCAGCGCAGCACGGTGGCCATCGCGAAGAACGCGAACAGCTCGGCGACGTTGATGGCTCCGGTCGAGATCAGCCAGATGCCGGTGATCAGGCTCAGGCCGAACGCGAGCTGCGGCATGAGGTCGAGCCAGAACCAGATCTGGCCGACCGCGCGTGCCTTGCCCAGCTCGGTCTCGCGCAGCGTCTCGGCCTGTCGGCTGAACCGGGTCAGCGCGTGCTTGCCTCGGCCGAATGCCTTCAGCACCCGGATGCCGTGGACGCTCTCCTCCACGCTGGTGGCGAGGTCGCCGGCCTGGTCCTGACTGCGTCGCGCCAGCGTGCCGTAGCGCTTCTCGAACAGGTAGCCGGCGACCCACAGCGGGATGCCCGTGGCGATGAAGATCGCTCCGAGCATCCAATGCCAGCGGAACAGCAGCAGCGCGCCGATGATGATCGTCAGGATGTTGACGACAAGGAGGATCAGGCCGAACGCGATCCAGCGGCGGATCAGGCTGAGGTCCTGCATCATGCGGCTGAGCAGCTGTCCCGACTGCCAGCGGTCGTGGAAGGCGACCGGCAGATTCTGCAGACGCGAGTACAGCTCGGCTCGCATCCGGTACTCCACCTCGGTGGCGGGGGGGAGCACGAACCAGCGGCGCAGCCACACCATGGCGGCCTCGCCGAGGGCGAGGACGAGCACGCCGAAGGCGCCGGCGACGATCAGCCCGATCACACCGCCGTTCAGGTGCGCGCCGGAGACGTCGCCCAGGCCCTTGACGATCTGCTCGAGCACGATCGGGATCATCAGCGCGATGACGGCTGCGGCGAGCGCGCTGGCCGCACCGCCGATGAGGCGGCCGAAGATCGGCCGGATGAACGGTTTCAGTCGCCAGAGTGCGGCGAAGGTTGACAGGGACGACGAAGAAGAGTTGGCAGACATGGCTCTCGGTTGCGTAGCGATCAGGTGACGAAGACAAGGGGCCGGATGCTCGGCATCCGGTGTGGCGGGCGGGCGGTGCTGCTCCCTATCGGAGGCCGCCGGCCGCGTTCAGTCGCGCAGGCGGGGTGCGCGCGAGCCGAGGGCGATGAACGTCGTGACAGTCGTCGTTTCCATGGTGTCCTCCTCAGGCTCGGCTTCGTCGGACCGATCGGCGCGACAGCCTTCGAGCCTATGCCCGTGTCCCTCCTGAAGGCAAGAGGAAATCCCTTTCCGATATTCCGACGGCGCCCCTTCTCATGCCGGTGCCCCGGCCTGCGAGCGAGCGCATGCCGAGGCACTAGGGGAAAGAGGGTATCGACGCGAAGGATCAGGCCATTGCGGCGGCCTCTCGCTCGAGCAGGCTCCGCTTGACGTCGAGGCCCCACGCGAAACCGCCGAGGCTCCCGTCCGAGCGCAGCACGCGATGGCAGGGCACGAACAGGGCGGGCGCGTTGCGGGCGCAGACGGACGCCGCGGCGCGCACCGCCCGCGGGCTGCCGAGCTCGATGGCGAACTCGGTGTAGGTGAGCGGCTGCCCCGGGGTGATGCGCCGCAGCGCCTCCCAGCCGACCCGCTGCATCTCGGTGCCGCGCTGATGCACCGCGACCGTGGTGATGGCATCCAGGTCGCCGGCGTAGTACGCCCGCGCGGCGTCGGCGGCATCCGTCCTCCCCTCTGCGATGCTGTCGGGGCGCAGCGAGGCGTGCACCCGCCCGATGATCGCGGCGTGGTCGTCGCTCCAGCCGGAGGCGAGCACGCGCTGCGTCTCATCCGCGAGGATCGTGAGGGCGCCGTCCGGGGTGTCGATGGTCTGGATGAGAGCGGTCATGAGAGCTCCTTGCTCGGGGTCTTCGGTTTCGCGGTTCGGACGGCGCGGACGGGGGCCGCGCGCCAGAGATGGGCGGTGAGATAGCTGCGCCAGGGGGCGATGCGCTCGGCCCAGGCGGCGAGGGCCGCGGGTTCCGCGGGCAACCCGGATGCCGCGGCTCCGGCACGCATGGCGACGTCACCGGGCAGCAGCACATCGGGGTCGCCGATCACGCGCATCCGCACGTAGTCGGCAGTCCACGGACCGATGCCGCGCATCGCCAGGAGGCGCGCCCTCTGCTCGGCCGCGTCGTCGCCGACGGTCAGCAGGAGCGAACCGTCGGCGAGCGCGGCGGCGGCGCCCGTGATCGCCCGGATGCGGGCTGCGGGACCGCGCAGCACCTCGGCGCCGCGCTCGGCGATCGCGGTCATGGTCGGGAACAGGATCCCGCCGTCCGCGGTGCGCTCCCCCAGCTGGTCGGCGAGGGCGGTCAGCGCGGTGCGCGCGGCGGCCACGGTGATCTGCTGACCGACCATCGCGCGGATGAGCATCTCGTGCGGGTCGGCGGCGCCGGGTACGCGGATGCCGGGCAGCGCCGCGACGAGCGGCGCGAGCTCGGCGTGCGCGGAGAGCTCCTCGTCGACCGCGGTCGGGTCCGCGTCGAGGTCGAACAGCCGTCGCGCGGTGGCGACGAGCGGCGCGAGGTCTCCGAGCCGCGTGACACGCGCACGCAGACGCAGACGGCCGTCGGCGTCCTGGCGGATCTCCAGGTGCGCGGGTCCCCCTGGCATCCGCAGGTGGCGCGCGAAAGAGGTCGCGGTCGCAGTCTCCACCCCGGGCAGCGCACGCGCGGCCATCCAGGCGAAGATGCCCGAGGCGTCCATGGGAGCGCGATGCGGCAGCAGCAGGTCGATGGCGCCCTGCGCCTCGGCATCCGCCGTCGCCGCGGCCGTGGTCGCGCCTCGCCGCTCCGTCGCACGGCGAGTGGCGCGCAGCTCGCCCGGAGTCATCTCGAACACCTCGCGGATCGTGTCGTTGCACTGCCGGATGCTGGCGAACCCGGCCGAGAAGGCGACCTCGGACACCGGCATGTCGGTGCCGACCAGCAGCATGCGTGCGGTGTGCGCGCGGTGCGCCCTGGCCAGGGCGAGCGGGCCCGCCCCGAGCTCCGCGGTGAGCAGGCGGGTGAGGTGACGCGGCGAATAGCCGAGGCGGTTCGCGAGGCCGGGAACGCCCTCCTGCTCGACCACTCCCGAGGCGATCAGGCGCATGGCCCGTGCCGCCGCATCGCTGCGCAGATTCCACGCGGGCGAACCCGGCGTCGCCTCGGGCAGGCAGCGCTTGCACGCGCGATACCCAGCCTCGTGCGCCGCCGCGCTGGTCGGATAGAACGTGACGTTCGCGGGCTTCGGCGTGCGCGCAGGGCAGCTCGGGCGGCAGTAGATGCCGGTCGAGCGCACCGCCGTCACGAACTGCCCGTCGAAGCGCGTGTCACGCGCGCTGATCGCGCGGTACCGCTCGTCGAAGGTCATCGTGGCTTCGGTCATGCCTCCATGCTGTCACGTCCGAATGCCGCTGGCTGACGGAAATCGGACACGGCGGTGCCGTGACCGGAAGCCGGTCAGCGCGGGTCGAGATGGATGCCGGCGATCATGCAGCGCGCTGACCCTCCGGCCAGCTCGATCGGCGCGACGTCCAGCGCCAGGATGCGGCACGAGGCCGAGATCACCTGCGCCTGCTCGTCGCTGAGGCTGCGGCGGGCGGTCTCCGACATCACGAGGATGCGCTCGCCGTTGTGGTCGCGCAGCTCGATCGCGTTGCCCGCGAAGGAGGCCACCTGGTCGGCGGTGAGCGGCACCAGCGTGCGGCCGGTGTCGCGGATGCGCTGGGCGATCTGCTCGCGGCGCACGTCGCCGACGATGCTGTCCAGCCCGATCAGGGCGATGTCGGTGCCGATGCACATCATCACGTTGGTGTGATAGATCGGCACGCCGTCCGGATCCGCTGCGTCGAAGACCACCGGCTCATAGCCGAACACCGTGCAGAACCGCTCCACGAGCACCGGGTCGCAGCGGTGCGAGCGCACCGCATAGGCGATCCTCGACACGTGGTCGAGCACCATCGCCCCTGTGCCCTCGAGGAACAGGTCGTCGGGCTCCAGACCGGAGTAGTCGATGACCTCCTGCACCCGGTACTCGGACTTGAGCATCTCGATCACGTCGGCCCGGCGCTCGCCGCGACGATTCGGCGCGTACATCGGGTACACCGCGACCCGGCCGCCGGCGTGCGTGGAGAACCAGTTGTTGGGGAACACGCTGTCGGGATGCGTGTCGGTCTCGTCCTCGAACAGGTGCACGCGCACGCCCTCGGCGCGCAGCGCCTCGGCCACGCGCGTGCACGCGTCATAGGCCTCGCGCGACACGTCGTGGTCGGCCTCGCTCTGGAAGGTGTTGTCCGCCGCGGTCTGCGGGTTGGGCCGGAAGTGGTGGGGCCGGATCAGCACCACCGCGTTCGGGGCCTGAGCGGATGCCGCTCTCACGCCAGGCTGTGCGCCGAGGCGCCCTCGGCGACCAGCGCGAAGAGGTTCTTCGGATCGGCCGGCTCGGCGATGATGTCGACCTCGGTGAAGTAGTCCGTGCCGTCGATCGCGGAGTCCAGGTACCGCAGCGCGGAGAAGTCCTCGATCGCGAAGCCCACGGAGTCGAAGATCGTGATCTGCTCGGCCGAGGTGCGTCCGGCAGCCTCGCCGCGGAGCACGCGCCACAGCTCGATGACCGGGTACTCGGGGTCGAGCTGCTGGATCTCACCCTCGATGCGGGTCTGCGGCGGGTACTCCACGAAGATGTCTCCGCGGTGCAGGATGCGGGCGTCGAGCTCGGTCTTGCCCGGGCAGTCGCCGCCGATCGCGTTCACGTGCACACCCGGGCCGACCATGTCGTCGGTCAGCACGGTGGCGTTGGCCTTGTCGGCGGTGCAGGTGGTGATGATCTGCGCGCCCTGCACGGCCTCCGCACCGCTCGCGGCGCGCACGATGTCGAACCCCAGCGGGCGCATGTTGGCCTCGAACACGTCCATCGCGTGCGGGTCGGTGTCCCAGATGCGCAGGCTGCGGATGCCGAGCAGCGCGCGGAACGCCAGCGCCTGGAACTCGGACTGGCTGCCGGTGCCGATCATGGCCATCGTCGTGGCGCCCTCGGGCGCGAGCACGCGGGCGACCATGGCCGAGGTGGCGGCGGTGCGCAGCGCGGTGAGGATGGTCATCTCGGACCACAGCGTCGGATAGCCGCTGTCCACGTCGGCCAGCACGCCGAACGCGGTGACGGTCTGCAGGCCGCGCGCGGGATTGCTCGGGTGGCCGTTGACGTACTTGAAGCCGTACTGGCGGCCGTCACTGGCGGGCATCAGCTCGATCACGCCGATGTGGGAGTGGCTGGCGACGCGGGGGGTCTTGTCGAAGTCCTCCCAGCGCTTGAAATCCTCGACGAGCGTCTCGGCGATCCCCTCGATCGCGCGCTCGATACCGGTGTCGACCAGCCAGCGGCGCATGTTCGGAACATCGACAAAACGGACCATCGTCCATCCCTTCACTCTTCGTCCCTCCAATCTACGCGCGTCCGATGTCACTTTCATTCATCATCATGAGTCATTTTCACAATTGAACCAGCATTGTGAGCATCAATGGGATACATTCTGTGCATGAGTTCTCTCGATGATCTCGACCGCCGCCTGCTGTCACTGCTGCGCGCGAACAGCCGCGAGTCGGTCGTGAACCTCGCCAGGCGCCTCGGCGTGACCCGCACCACCGTCGACAGCCGGCTCAAGCGGCTCGTCGACAGCGGCGTGATCGTCGGGTTCTCGGTGCGCGTCCGCGACCCCGCCGCGGCATCCGTGGTGCGCGCGGTGATGCTCATCGCCGTGGAGGGGCGCAACACGCGCGAGGTGATCCGCAGCCTGCGCGGCGTTCCGCAGATCGCCGCACTGCACACCACGAACGGGCGATGGGATCTGGTCGCCGAGATCAGCTGCGACGGCCTGGCGTCCTTCGATGAGACGCTCGGCACCATCCGCGGCATCGACGGCATCCGCGACAGCGAGACCAGCATCCTGCTGAGCTCGGCGACGGTCTGAGCCCGCCACCTTCGTCTCGCTGCGCTCGCTCAGGGATCGGAAGACTCCGGTTCCTGAGCGAGGAGCGCAGCGACGAGACGAAGGACCGGCTCAGTGGAAGAAGTGGCGCTCCCCCGTGAAGAACATCGTGACGCCGGCCTTGCGGGCGGCGTCGATGACCTCGCCGTCGCGCACCGACCCACCGGGCTGCACGATGGCCGTGATGCCCGCGTCCAGCAGCACCTGCGGGCCGTCGGCGAACGGGAAGAACGCGTCGGATGCCGCGACCGCCCCGGCCGCGCGTGCGCCGGCGCGCTCCACCGCGAGGCGGCAGGAGTCGACGCGGTTGACCTGGCCCATGCCCACGCCGACCGTGGCGTTGTCCTTGGCGAGCACGATCGCGTTCGACTTGACCGCACGGCACGCCTTCCACGCGAAGATGAGGTTCTCCATGGCGGCCTCGTCGGGACGCTCACCGGAGACGAGCTCCCAGTCCTTGGCGACCGAGACGATGTCGTCCGGGAAGCGGTCGGCGTCCTGCAGCAGCAGGCCACCCGAGACAAGCCGCACGTCCATGCGCTCCTGCTGCCAGTCCTCGGGCAGCTTGAGCAGGCGCAGGTTCTTCTTGGCCTTGAACACCTCGAGCGCGGCGGGCTCGAAGTCGGGCGCCACGATGACCTCGGTGAAGATGTCCTTGAGGTTCTCGGCCATCTTCAGCGTGACCGTGCCGTTCGCGGCGATCACGCCGCCGTACGCTGACACCGGGTCGCACTCGTGCGCACGCAGGTGCGCGCTGGCGATCGGGTCGAGCGCGTTCGGCGCGGTCGTGGCGATGCCGCACGGGTTGGCGTGCTTGATGATCGCCACCGACGGCAGCACCATGTCGTAGGCGGCGCGCAGAGCGGCGTCCGCGTCGACGTAGTTGTTGTACGACATCTCCTTGCCCTGCAGCTGCGTGGCCTGGGCGATGCCGTGGCCGCCGGTGCGGGTGTAGATCGCGGCGCGCTGGTGCGAGTTCTCGCCGTAGCGCAGGGTCTCCAGGCGCTCCGCCTTGATCGTGAGGTGCGCGGGCAGGTCGGCGCCGTCGCTGAGGGTGCCCTCCGAGAACCACTGGGCCACGGCGGTGTCGTAGGTCGCGGTGTGCGAGAAGGCGCGGGCTGCGAGCTCACGGCGCTGGGCGAGGTCGGTGCCGCCGCCCTTCACCGACTCGATGATCGCCGGGTACGACTCCGGCGAGACGACGATGGCCACGTTCGCGTGGTTCTTGGCTGCGGCGCGCACCATGGCCGGACCGCCGATGTCGATCTGCTCGACGATCGCGTCGGGCTCGGCTCCCGAGGCCACGGTCTCCACGAACGGGTAGAGGTTGACCACGACCAGCTCGAAGGGCTCGATGCCGAGGTCGGCGAGCTGACGCTCGTGATCCTCCAGGCGCAGGTCGGCGAGCAGGCCGCCGTGGATCTTGGGATGCAGCGTCTTCACGCGTCCGTCGAGCATCTCGGCGACTCCGGTGACGGAGGCCACGTCGGTGACCTCGAAGCCGGCGTCCCGCACCGTCTGCGCGGTCGATCCGGTGGAGACGATCTCCACCCCCGCCTCGGCGAGAGCGGCGGCGAGCTCGACCAGACCGGTCTTGTCGCTCACCGAGACCAGCGCGCGCCTGATCGGCACCAGGTCGCGGTGACGGTACAGCGAGGGATCGAGGCGGGGGCCGGCCATGATGATGCTCCTTCGGACGTGCGTTGTGAGGGGGTGTGATCAGAGAACGAGGTCGCCGGTGGCGATGCGCTCCACGACGTCGATCAGCAGCCGCCGCTCGACGGGTTTGATGCGCTCGTGCAGCGTGGCTTCGGTGTCGCCGGGCAGCACCGCGATGCGCTCCTGGGCGAGGATGGGACCGCTGTCGACTCCGTCGTCGACGACGATGACGGAGGCGCCGGTCTGCTCGACGCCGGCGGCCAGAGCGTCGCGCACACCGTGCGCGCCGGGGAACTCGGGCAGGTAGGCCGGGTGGGTGTTGACGATGCGCGGCGCATAGCGCGCCACGACCGCGGCGGGCAGCAGGCGCATCAGCCCGCTCAGCACGATGAGGTCGGGCTGCCAGGCATCCAGCTGCTCGGCCAGCTCCTCACCCCACGCCTCTCGCGACGGGTAGGCGGAGTACGGCACGGTGAAGGTCGGGATGCCGAACTCCTCGGCGTGGGCCAGGCCGTCGGCGTCGCGGTCGGCGCCCACCGCCACCACGCGTGCAGGGAAGTCGGGGTGGCTCGCGGCCTCGAGCAGGGCTCGGAGATTCGAGCCGGTACCGGAGATGAGTACGGCGAGCGTCAGCACCCGGTCAGTCTACCGGGGCGGTCAGGTCGGAGACGTCGCCGCCCATCTGCTCGCGCCAGCGGTCGGTCCGCTCCTCGGCGAGCTCGTCGCGGTGGCGAGGCGTGAGGAGCAGGATGCCGGCGCCGATCAGCACCTCGATGCCGATCGCCAGCGCGAAGGGGCCGACGGCGGGGCCGACCTCGGACAGCCGCCCCGGTCCGATGGACCCGGATGCCAGCACCGCGGCGAGCGCGACCACGCCTGCGGAGACGGCGGCGATGCCGACGGCGATCGCCGTGCGGGGCCAGATCCCGGTGCCGACGCGCTCCCAGACCAGGCGGGACCGCACGATCCATCCGGCCAGCGCACCGCATGCGATCGGGAGGAGCACCGCCACGAGCATCCACATCGACGAGTTCGCGGGCACGAGGCCGAGCACGGGGATGCCGGGGACCACGCCCACGCTTGTGCCGGCGGGCGACACGGCTGTGCCGGTGCCGAGCGCGAAGCCGGGGCCGGCCAGCCAGCTCGCCGACCACACCAGCAGGGTGGGGAGGTACACGAGGTGCGCGAGGGTGAGCATCGTCGCGCCGAGCACGTCGACGCGGGCCGCCTCGAAGAGGGCGATCACCTCTCCCCCGCGCAGCAGGGTCATCGCCGCGACCCCGAGGGCGGCGGCGCCGGTGAGTGCCACCACGGCCGCAGCCGCTCCGCGCAGCGTCTCGGCGGGGACCGGCGACCAGTCGCCCCAGCCGTCCACGATGTCGTGCACGCGGTCGACGAGGCCCTCGTCGCCCTCCGCCCAGGCGTACCGGACGGCGCCGATCAGGAGACCCGCGAGGTACGCGGCGGCCGGGAGGAGGATGGCCGCCCACTGCGGTGCACGCAGCACGCTGGAGTGCGCCGTCAGGCCGACCACCGCGCTGATCAGCGCGAAGACCACCGCGCCGGAGAGCACCCCGCTCAGCCACGCCCCCGCGATCGCCGCACGGCGTCCGGAGCGGGCCGCGAAGATCACGGTGAACAGCAGGATCGCCAGCGGCGGCACGGACAGCGCGAAGGTCGCCGCCTCCTTGGGGATCGCGAGCCCCGACAGCACGGCATCCGGCAGCACGACCTGCAGCGGCACCCCGTGCCCGAACTGCCAGAGTGTGCCACTGACCGGCCACAGCGCACCCCAGTCGGCGTCCACGCCGAACGACAGCACCCACAGCAGGGTGAACGGCGCGAGCACGGCGGCCAGGCCGATGGCGGCCGCGATGGCGGCGTCCAGGGCGGCGAGGAGCAGGACGATGACGCGTTGCATGACTCCACGAGCCTACGGCCCGCATCCGATGGGACAGCCGAGCCCACGCGAGAGGGGCGCAACACGATAGATTCTCCTGCGGAGGTCACGATGACAACTGCCCCTGCGCACCCCGATTCCGACACCGAGCCGCGCAACGCGCTCGACCGATTCTTCGAGATCACGAAGCGGGGGTCGAGCTTCGGCGCCGAGATCCGCGGTGGCGTGGTCACCTTCGTGACGATGGCGTACATCGTCATCCTGAACCCGATCATCCTGTCCACGACCGCTGACATCGATGACCACAAGCTGGGCTTTCTGCAGCTGAGCGCCGTCACCGGCCTCACCGCCGCGGTGATGACGATCCTGTTCGGTCTCATCGCGCGCCTGCCGTTCGGCTTCGCCGCGGGCCTGGGCATCAACGCCTTCCTCGCCTTCTCGGTGGTCGGCGAGGTCACCTGGCCCGAGGCGATGGGCCTCGTGGTCATCAACGGCCTCATCATCGTGCTGCTCAGCGCCACCGGTCTGCGCCGCATGATCTTCGACGCGGTCCCCATGCAGCTGAAGATCGCGATCACGGTCGGCATCGGCCTGTTCATCGCGTTCATCGGCTTCGTCAACGCCGGCTTCGTCACCGCCGCGGGCTCCCCGCCGGTCACGCTCGGCATCGGCGGATCCGTCAGCACGGTCCCGACCGTGATCTTCGTCTTCACGCTGCTGCTGACCGGCATCCTCGTCGCCCGCAAGGTGAAGGGCGGCATCCTCATCGGCCTGGTGTCGGGGACGCTGCTCGCAGTGATCGTGGAGGCGATCTGGCACATCGGCGCCAAGGGCGAGAAGAACCCCGGCGGCTGGGGCCTGTCGGTGCCCGCCCTGCCCAAGGAGCTCGTCAGCCTTCCCGATCTCTCGCTCGTCGGCCAGGTCGACCTGTTCGGCGCGTTCAGCCGGATCGGAGCGCTCGCCGCCCTGATGCTCGTGTTCACGCTCGTGTTCACCAACTTCTTCGACGCCATGGGAACCATGACGGGCCTCGCCAAGGAGTCCGGGCTCGCGGACGAGAAGGGCAACTTCCCGCGCCTGAAGTCGGCGCTGATCGTCGAGGGCGTCGGCGCCGTCGTGGGCGGCGCGACCTCGGGTTCGTCGAACACGGTGTTCATCGAGTCGGGTGCCGGCATCGGCGAGGGGGCCCGCACCGGTTTCGCGAACATCGTCACGGGCGTGCTGTTCCTGATCGCGATGTTCTTCACGCCGCTGGTGTCGATCGTGCCGACCGAGGTCGCAGCGGCGGCGCTGGTGATCGTCGGCGCGCTGATGATGAGCCAGATCCGGTTCATCGACCTGACCGACTTCTCGGCGCTGTTCGGCGTCTTCCTCACGGTCGCCGTCATGCCGATGACCTATTCGATCGCCAACGGCATCGGCGCGGGCTTCATCGGCTGGGTGGCCGCCCGGGCGTTCTCCGGCAAGGCGAAGGAGATCAGCCCGCTGCTGTGGATCGTCACGGCCGGATTCGTGATCTTCTTCGCCCGCGGGCCGATCGAGGCGCTGCTCGCCTGATCGTCCGCTTCCGGGAAACGGGGGCGGATGCTGATCAGCATCCGCCCCCGTCTCGTCACACCTCGAGCAGCGTCTCCCCGACGTACCCGCCCTTGCGGCAACCGGGCGGGATCGCGAAGACAGCACTCCCGACCGGCGTGGTCCACACGTTCAGCAGATCCACCTTCGCCAGCCGCTCCTGTATCGGAGTGTATTGCGTAGCGACGTCGGCCTGGAACGAGATGAAGATCAGTCCGGCGTCGGACACCTCTCCCGCTCTGCTGGGCGGCACGTCGTAGTTGTACCCGCGACGGAAGATGCGCTGGGCCGGATCCTCCCCGCGCGCACGGCGGATGTGCGCGATGTCGTCGATCACAGGGAACCCGAGCGGTCCCTTCGCCGTGAAGTCGGGGTCGTCGTGCTCGCTCTTCCCCGTCAGCGGTGCGCCCGTGTCGAGCGTTCGCCCGATTGCGAATTCCCTCCCCTCACGATCCAGCTCATCCCACGTGTCCAGGTTCATCTCGATGCGGCGCACGACCATTCCCGTGCCTCCCGCGAGCCACCCATCGTCACACCAGACGATCTTGTCGAACTCATCCGTGCCGGGAAGGGGGTTCGCCGAACCGTCCACCTGGCCGAACAGGTTGCGCATCGTCGTGCCCGGTGCCACTGTGGCATGGGCGTAACGGAAGCCCTGCTGCACCCAGGCCACGCCCGTGAAGCTGCGCGTGTCTTTCAGCAGCATCCGCACCGTGTGCGCGACCGTGAGCGGATCGTCTGCAGCGACCTGAATCATCAGGTCTCCACCGGTGAACTCCGGGCGCAGCCTGTCGATGGAGAACGCCGGCAGCGGCGCGAGCCAGCTCGGGACCGCCCCTCCTGCGCGAGTGACGAACTCGAGCCCGAAGCCGAACGTGACGGTGAGATTCGCCGGGTTCGTCGCCAGTTCAGGCTCGGAGTCCGCCAGAGCGGGGACCCCGGCGGTCAACCGAGCCGCATCGTCCGTGAGCAGACGCATCATGCGGCGCAGCGCATCCCTATCGGTGTCTGGGCGCAGAACCAGGCTGATCACCGTCGCGTGCGCCTGGGCGTCCGTACCAATGCCGGCTTGGTGCTCGCCGTGGAACGGCACGATCTCGCCGCCATGCAGCGGCG
>NZ_MKRT01000022.1:122332-128394 GCF_001897945.1 Microbacterium sp. 69-10 | reverse complement strand
GCCGCGACGCCTCCGAAGAGCAGCTGACGCCTGGTCGCGACGCCCGGCCCCGATTGTGCTGCTGCGATCCCCACGGGCTTCACTTGCCCTCGTCCATGCCGCCATCGCCCATGTCCATGTGCTCACCACCCGAATAGTTCTCATTCGCACCCGAGTAGTCCTTCACGGGCGCGGTGAAGGACATCGTGGACTTGTCAGAGAACGTGAGGGTGAACGTGACCTTCTGCCCTGCCTTCAGCGGCGCGGTGAGGTCCATGAGCATCAGGTGGTTTCCGCCGGGTTCGAGCTTGAACGCACCGTCGGCCGGGATGGTGAATCCCCCGTCGATCTGCCGCATGACCTTGGCTCCGGAGTCATCGGCGACGGTCTCGTGCAGTTCTCCTGCCTTCGCCGCGGGGGTTTGCACGGAGACGACGGTGACGTCCTCGCCGGTCGGGTTCTCGAGCACGCCGAATCCAGCCGTCATCCCTTCAGGGGCGGCCTTCACCCAGGCATCCGTGATGGTGACGACGTCACCGGCCTGTTGCGTCGGAGCTGCCGAGGGCGTCGCGGGCTCTGACGCGCATCCGGCGAGGAGGAGCAGCGCTGCGATGGATGCGGCGATGGTGCCGCGCTGGGTCTTGATGGTCATGAGAAGTACTGCCTTTCGAGTTCGTGTCAGTGTCGCGCGGATACGCGCGACAGCGCACGCCCGCTCTGCGGCGGCGCGCGCGACGCACCCGCCGGTTGTGCGGGCGCATGCCTGCTGCCAAGACAGGAGCAGGCGATTCACAGACTCGCGAGCAGAGGGGGACCTCGACGGACGATAGGGCGGAGGACTCGAGTGTCGGAGCCCACGCGGACGTCGACGGGCACGCGGATGCTGGATCGTCGCGGTGCCGGGTTGAGAAGGAGCGTCGGCACGCCGCGCAGCACGGAGCGCGTCCACGCAACGATCCGCGCGGAAAGCCGCCACAGTTCAGCAAGCAGCAGCTCGCCGCGATACAGCAGCGCTGTCGTCGCTGCGGCCGCGATCACATGTCCCAGCCACATTCCGGTGTCGGGCAGCACGGTCTCGACAGATTGCCCCTCCGGTAAGAGGAGCGGCAGGCCGTGCACATGCCCCTTCGCCCCGACCGGCGTGATCGATCCGAGCACGAAGAGCGTGTGGAAGAGGAGCTGGCTGATCACGACTGCAAGTGCAAGGCGGGGCAGAGACAGTCGTCGGCCTGCCAGGAGCACGCTGACCATGATCGACAGAAGCAACGGTACCACGACGCCGATCCAGCCGGGCATCGTGCCGCCGGCCGCCACGTGCGACAGCAGCGCGATGAATGTCGCGATCAGCGCCGACGAGACCCCGCGCAGCAGATGCGGGAGTCGTGTCGGGCGCATGCTTCCATCTTCTCATCATCACGTGGCGGATGATGCCATCCGGCAGGCTACAAGAGCTGCAGCGGCACGCCGTGCTGCGGCACCCGCAGCCGGTGGGCGAGCCCGGAGTACTCGAACTCCCGCACGAGCCTCTCGCGTGTCTCGCTGAAGTGATGCCATCCCTCGGCGTGGGCGGGAACGATGACGGCGTCACCCAGCGCCCGAGCCGCGGCGACCGCGGTGCGCGCGTTCAGCGTGAGATCGCTGTCGCCGAAGCGACCGACATTCGCCGCGCCGGTGAACAGCACAGCAATGTCGATGACGTCGACCTGCGCCACGATCTCGGCGACGACCGCCACTGACGCGTTGTCCCCGGAGACGTAGACGGTCGGCTGCTCCGGCGCCCGCAGCAGGAAGCCGGTGACCGGCCCGGAGAGGGCCTCCGCGCCCTCGGGACCGTGCAGGGCCGGGACGGCGACGATCTCGACGTCGCCGACGGAATGGGCCTCCCACGCCGCCAGCCCGATCACCCCCGGAATCCTCGCTGCCGCCTCAGGCGTGGAGAGCACCGCGCTCGCCCGGGACAGGAAGTCGCGCCCGGCATGGTCGAGATTGTCCGGATGCTGGTCGTGCGACAGCAGCACGACGTTGATGCCGCCGACCTCGTCAGGACTCAGGGCCGGTCCCACGAGCTTGTGCAGCGGGATGCCGCCCTCGTAGACGCCCGGAGGATCGAACGTCGGATCGGTCAGCATCCGGAGCCCTGCGTACTCGATCACGGCCGTCGGGCCGCCCACCAGGGTGAAGGTCATCGGCGTGGTCATACCTCCATCCTGCCCCGGTTGCACCCTCGCGGGGCCGGGAACCGTGCCCTTCCGGGGAGGCTCGTCTTTCTGCAGGATGCCCGGACATGACGAAGGCCCCGGGGTGGAGCCCGGGGCCTTCGTCATACAGCTTACAGGTCAGAGACCTTCGATGATGCCGCGCATCAGGGCAGCGGCCTCGGACGGCGTCTTGCCGACCTTGACGCCGGCGGCCTCGAGTGCCTCCTTCTTGGCGGCCGCGGTGCCAGCGGAGCCCGACACGATGGCGCCGGCGTGGCCCATGGTCTTGCCCTCGGGAGCGGTGAAGCCGGCCACGTAGCCGACGACCGGCTTGGTGACGTGCGCCTTGATGAACTCGGCCGCGCGCTCCTCGGCGTCACCGCCGATCTCGCCGATCATGACGATCGCCTTGGTGGCCGGGTCGGCCTCGAACGCGGCGAGCGCATCGATGTGCGTGGTGCCGATGATCGGGTCGCCGCCGATGCCGATGGCGGTCGAGAATCCGATGTCCTTCAGCTCGAACATCATCTGGTAGGTCAGCGTGCCCGACTTCGAGACCAGGCCGATCGGTCCCGTGCCGGTGATGTTGGCGGGCGTGATGCCGGCCAGCGCCTCACCGGGGGTGATGATGCCGGGGCAGTTCGGGCCGATGATGCGGGTCTTGTTGCCCTTGGACTTGGCGTAGGCCCAGGCCTCGGCCGAGTCGCCGACGGGGATGCCCTCGGTGATGACCACGAGCAGCGGGATCTCGGCGTCGATGGCCTCGATCATCGCGTCCTTGGCGAATGCCGGCGGCACGAAGGCGACCGACACGTCGGCGCCGGTCTTCTGGATCGCCTCGGCGACGGAGCCGAAGACGGGCAGCTCGACCTCGCCCGAGCCGGGCTTGTCGTGCGTGACCGTGGTGCCGGCCTTGCGGGCGTTCACGCCGCCGACGATGTTGGTGCCGGCCTTGAGCATGAGGGCGGTGTGCTTGGTGCCCTCGCCGCCCGTGATGCCCTGGACGATGACCTTGGAGTCCTTGTTGAGGTAGATCGACATGTTTCTCTCGTCCTTACAATCTCAGGCGTTCGCCAGCTCGGCGGCCTTGTCGGCGCCCTCGTCCATGCCCGACGCCGAAGTGACCAGCGGGTGGTTCGCGGCGGCGAGGATCGCACGCCCCTCCTCGACCTGGTTGCCGTCCAGGCGCACGACCAGCGGCTTGGTGGCGGAGTCGCCCAGGATCTCGAGGGCCTTCACGATGCCCTCGGCCACGGCCACGCAGGAGGTGATGCCGCCGAAGACGTTGACGAACACGCTCTTGACCTGCGGGTCGCCGAGGATGACGTCCAAGCCGTTGGCCATGACCTGCGCGTTCGCGCCGCCGCCGATGTCGAGGAAGTTGGCGGGCTTGACGCCGCCGTGCTTCTCGCCGGCGTAGGCGACCACGTCGAGCGTGGACATGACCAGGCCCGCGCCGTTGCCGATGATGCCGACCTGACCGTCGAGCTTGACGTAGTTCAGGCCGGATGCCTTGGCCTTGGCCTCGAGCGGGTCGGCTGCGGCCTTGTCCTCGAGCGCCTCGTGCTCGGGGTGGCGGACCTCGGAGGCGTTCTCGTCGAGCGAGACCTTGCCGTCGAGGGCGATGATCTCGCCGTCCTCGGTGCGGACCAGCGGGTTCACCTCGACGAGCGTGGCACCCTCGCCCTTGTACACGTCGTAGAGCTTGACGAACACGTCGGCGACCTTCGAGACGAGCTCGTCGGGGAAGTTCGCGGCCTTGGCGATCTCGATCGCCTTGGTCTTGTTGATGCCGACCAGCGGGTCGACCTCGACGCGGGCCAGAGCCTCGGGCTTCTCGACGGCGAGCTGCTCGATCTCCATGCCGCCCTCGACGCTGCACAGCGACAGGTAGGAGCGGTTGGCGCGATCCAGCAGCACGGAGAAGTAGAACTCCTCGGCGATGCGGGCGCCGGCGGCGACCATGACGCGCTTGACGATGTGGCCCTTGATGTCGAGACCGAGGATCGCCTTGGCGGCCTCGTACGCCTCGTCGGGGTTCTTGGCGACCTTGACGCCGCCCGCCTTGCCACGACCACCGGTCTTGACCTGAGCCTTGACGACGACCACGCCGCCGAGCTTCTCGGCTGCTGCCTTCACCTCCTCAGGGGTGTCGGCGACGATGCCGGCGAGGACCGGCACATCGTACTTCTCGAAAAGGTCTCGTGCCTGGTACTCGTAGAGATCCACAGTGCAGTCCTTCGCTGGTTGCGGCGGGTGGGACGCGACAGTTCTGTCGGGTGTCGATGTCATTCGACCCGATCCAAAAGCCTACTACCGCCGACGACATCACCAGAACGGCCGAGACTAGGCTTCCACTATGCAGAATCCCGCTCAGCTCCACACCGGTGTGGTCGCCGCCGCGCTCGACCTCTTCGCCGCCCAGGGATTCGAGGCGACCTCGGTCGAGCAGATCGCCAAGGCCGCCGGCGTCTCGCGCTCCACCTTCTTCCGCCAGTTCGGCGGCAAGGAGGACGTGGTCTTCACCGATCACGAGCAGATGCTCGACGATCTGCGCACGTTCTTCGAGCAGCCGCATGAGGATCCGTGGGCGGCCGTCTGCGAGGCATCCGAGCGCGTCTTCGACCACTTCGCGCGCGACCCCGAGCTCGCCCGCCGCCGCTACGAGATCGTGCGGCAGGTGCCGGTGCTGCGCGATCGTGAGATCGTGACGGTGTTCCGGTACGAGCGCCTGTTCGACGAGTACCTCCGCGACGCACTGCCCGGTCTCGCCCCGATCGACGCGGTCGGCTTCTCGGCGCTGGTCACCGCCGTGCACAATCACGTGCTGCGCCAGCTGCTGCGCGGACGGAAGGTGCCGCTCTCCACGCTGCGCACCGCCCTCGACGATGTGCGCCGCCGCTACGGCGTGCTGCCGGGCGGATCGGATGCCGCACCCGACGACGTGGTGGTCGCGGTGTTCCCGCGGTCGATGCCTATCGCCGAGATCTCGCGCCGCGTGCAGGCCGAGCTCTCCTGAGCCCGGCTGCTCCCGGTCAGGAGGCGGAGGGCGTCACTCGTCGCAGCCGCACTTGCCTGCGGCGTTGCGCACCATGAAGCAGGTGCCGCACACGCCGTAGTCGCGCTCCTCCACCGGGGTCGCCTTAGGCGTGCGGGGAGCGGATGCCGGCTTCGCGGCGCGCGGTGCGGAGGTGCGGGTTCCGGCTGGTCGCTTGGCCGCGACGGTGAGCGAGGGCAGTCCGCTGGGCTGGTTCACGTAGAAGTACGGCGCGCGGCCCTCGCTGGGCAGCAGAGGCAGCACGCGCCCTGCGACGGTGATCTGCTCGTCCTCGGTGAAGCCGTTGATGTAGGTGCGTCCGATGTGCAGCGCGGCGCCGTCGCGGCGCAGCGCCTCGATGTAGCGGCCTCGATCGATGTAGCTGAGGATGCCGACAGCATCCGTGACGGCGCCGATGAACTCGTGGTTCTCGACGGGGATCCGGTGCGCGCGAAGCGCTTCGGCGAGGGATCGGTAGGGGCGGGAGGTTCCTGCGGGGGTCGGACCCTGTACTTCGTTCATCACCTCGATTCTCTCATCCGGCGAGCAGCGCGATCGCCGCGGATGTACCGTGCGCTCGGCGGCATCCGGCGCTCTCGACGGGAGTCCTGGCGCGGGGCAGGATGGGGTGCATGTACGAGATCCCCGCGCCCATGCTCGCGAAGGCGGCCGCGGCCGTGCCCGATGACGCGAAGAAGCCGATGCTGTACGAGCCGAAGTGGGACGGATTCCGCGGGCTGGTCGCCTGGGACGGCGAGACGCTCGAGATCGGCTCGCGCGGCGCCAAGCCGCTCACCCGGTACTTCCCCGAGCTCGTCGAGCAGCTGCCGCGGATCCTGCCCGGTCCG
>NZ_MKRT01000022.1:112069-122096 GCF_001897945.1 Microbacterium sp. 69-10 | reverse complement strand
GCGCACGACCGAGGACGCCGAGCTCGCCCGGCGCTGGCTCGCCGAGTTCGAGGGCGCGGGGCTCGACGGCGTGGTCGCCAAACCGCTCGACGACCCGTACGCCCCCGGCAAGCGCACCCTGATCAAGATCAAGCACGCCCGCACCGCCGATGTCGTCGTGCTCGGCTACCGCATCCACAAGAGCGGCTCGGGCGTCGGGTCGCTGCTGGTGGGGCTGTACGGCGACGACGGCGTGCTGCGACAGGTCGGTGGTGTCGCCGCCTGGTCGGATGCCATGCGAGCGCAGCTCGTCGAGGACCTGGCGCCCCTGGTCGAGCGGGACGAGTCCGGCGAGGCGGTCGTCGGCGAGGGCGAGCGCTCCCGCTTCAGCGGGTCCAAGGACGTCTCGTTCGTGCGGCTGCGCCCGGAGCGCGTGCTGGAGGTGCGCTACGACCAGCTCGAGGGCGCCCGATTCCGGCACACCGTGCAGTTCGAGCGCTGGCGCCCCGACCGCGACGCGCGCTCGTGCACCTACGCGCAGCTGGACACGGTCGCCGGCTACGACCTCGCGGACGTGCTGGCCTGACTCTCAGTCCTCGACGGGGTTGCCCTCGGCGTCCCAGTTCGCGGCGACCTTCTTGCTCGGCTGCACCCGCGGCGGCTCTCCCGGCATCTTGGGGAACTCGGGCGGGAACGAGAGCTCGCCGAGACCGTTCGACACGTCGCGCTCCCACCACTCCAGCAGCGTGTCGATGCGGCCCGGCGATGCCTGCAGATCGGCCCACGGATCGCCGATCTCCGCAAGCCGGCCGGGGATCGTCCGCACCGTGAATCGCGTCGGGTCGACATCGTCGAGCTCGTCCCAGTGGATGGGCGTGGACACCGGCGCGCCGACCTTGGCCCGCGGGCTGTACGCCCCCGCCATCGTACGGTCGCGGTTCGCCTGGTTGAAGTCGACGAAGATGCGCTCGCCGCGCTCCTCCTTCCACCAGCTCATGGTGACCTTCTCCGGCATCCGTCTCTCCAGCTCGCGTCCGGCCGCGATCACCGCGTGCCGGACGGTGAGGAACTCCCACTCCGGCACGATCGGGCAGAACACGTGCAGTCCGCGGTTGCCGCTGGTCTTGATGAACGGCTCGAGACCCGCCTCCTGCAGCACCTCGCGCAGGCCGTGCGCGGCGACGATCGCCTCGGCGATGCCGGTACCCGGCTGGGGGTCGAGGTCGATGCGCAGCTCGACCGGGTTGTCGGTGTTCGAGGCGAGCGAGGCCCACGGATGGAACACGATCGTGTTCATCTGCACCGCCCACACGATCGCGCTCGTGCGGTTCAGCACGATCTGCGGGTGGCTGCGCCCGCTGTTGTACGTGACGTCCACCGCGTCCACGAAGTCCGGCGTGCCCTTGGGCGGGTTCTTCGAGAAGAATCCGCCGGCTCCGGGTGCGGCGTCCGGATCCGAACTGGCGATGCCGTCGCGGAACCGCTCCAGCGAGACCGGTCGATGCCCGTTGGCCGCCAGGAACGGCGTGGAGACCTGCTGCACGTAGTCGGCGTACTCGGCCTTGGTGATGCCGTCGCCGCCCTCCACGGGCCAGACCACCTTGTTGGGGCTGGACAGCGATATCTCACGCATCGAGATCTCCCGCTCGCCGTCGCCGTCGGCGTCGGTCACGGTCAGAGTCACGCGCTCAGAGGCCATGCGACGAGCGTACGGGGTCGGGGCGGCCTCGCGACAGACGTCGTCAGTCGTCGCCGAGGTCGACCGCGAGCACCATGACGGCGCTCAGGTCCTCGCGCTCGATCGCGATCGAGGGGCCGGCGATGTCGACGAGCACGCCCGCGATCTCGTCGTGCTCACTGAGCACCTTCGCCAGCTGCTCGGGCTCGAAGGGCATCGGCTGATCGTTGCGGCCCAGCACCACGACCTCGAGCGGGTGCGAGAAGAGCTGCAGGAACCGGCGGCCGTCGGTGGTGTGCGCCTCGGCGATGCCGACGGGCTGCCCGTTGGAGCCGTCGTTGATCGCCACCCAGCTGCGGGTCTTCGCGAGCGCCTCGGCGACGCGCACCGGCGTCTGCTCGTCGCGGGGGGCGGCGAGCAGCGTCTTGACCGACATCTCGGCGTCGCCCTGCTCGAGGGCCTTCTGCAGCAGCTCGGTCGGGAAGACCACTCGGTGCGGCACGGACGAGTTGTCGATGATGATGCCCGTGAAGCCGCCGTTGACCACCTGCTGGTACACCAGGGTCGCGGGCTGCGCGATGGCGGAGGTGGATGCGGCATCCTCCTCGTCCTGGATGGATGCCTGCAGGGCGGCGCCCGAGCTGTAGGCGAGCATGAACGTGCGGTCGTCGTCGCGCACGATGCCGACGGAGAGCGACTCGCCGGCGGCCATCTGCTCACGCGCGTCGCCGTGCACACGCAGATACAGGTGCCCCTGCAGCGACTGGCGCATGACGCCCAGCAGCTGCTCGTTGCTGGCGCCCTCCTCGACCTCTGCCAGGGCGGTGCGCAGCAGCACGTTGTCGACGAGCCCGTCGACCGTGTGGGTCTGCTCGGGCGGCAGCGCGGGCGCCAGCGGCAGGCGCGGTCCGCCCATCTGCTCCTCGGCGATGACCGGGGCTCCGGATGCCGGACGCGGCACCTGGATGCCCTCGTCGACGGCCCCGTCCGCGTCCGACCCGGACTCGACGGGAGCGCTCACCTCGGGGCCTGCCTCGGCACCGACACCGCGGAACGCCTGCACGGAGATGCCGACCGTGGGCACCGACTCGGCGGGAGCCTCGGGCTCGCCGTCGGTCTGCGGGATCGCGTCGGCGGCGGACGCTTCGGTCTCGACGTCCGGCTGGTCGACGGACTTCTTGCGGCGGGAGAAGAGGGCCATATGAGCCAGCCTAATCGCCGCTCCGCCCCGGTTGATTACAGCTTGACGATCGGTGCGATCTTGATCAGCAGCTTCTTCTGCCCGGCGGCGTCGAACCGCACGTGCGCGATGCGCTTCGCGCCCTCTCCGGTGACAGCCTCGACGCGCCCCTCGCCGAAGTCGTCGTGACGGATGCGGTCGCCCGCCGCCAGCTCGAGATCGCCGTTGTCCCTCACCTTCGCGGTGACCTTGTTCGGGAAGCGGTCCATGGCGGTCGACAGCGGTTTGAGGGAGTCGCGCTTGGGCAGCGCCTTGACCCCGAACCGGTCGCCCGAGCCCCCGCCGGAGGAGCCCCACCCGCCGGACTTGCGGGCGTTCAGCGCACGCGACTGCATGCCCCCGCGGGAGTTGACGTCTCCCGGCGACTGCCGCCAGTCGATGAGATCGGCCGGGATCTCCTGCAGGAAGCGGCTGGGCATCGCGACGGACACCTCGCCGAACTGGGCGCGGGTCATCGCCAGCGAGAGGTGCAGCCGCTTGCGGGCGCGGGTGATGCCCACGTAGAACAGCCGACGCTCCTCCTGCGGGCCGCCCGGCTCCCCCGCCGAGATGCGATGCGGGATGAGATCCTCCTCGACACCGGTGACGAACACCGCGTCGTACTCCAGTCCCTTGGCGGTGTGCATGGTCATGAGCGAGACCACACCCGACTCGTCGTCCAGGTCATCGGCATCCGACACCAGCGCGACCTCGGTGAGGAAGTCGACGATCGTGCCGTCGGGGTTGTTGCGGGCGAAGTCGCGGGCGACGGCGACGAACTCGTCGAGGTTCTCCAGCCGCGCCTCGTCCTGCGGATCGCGGCTGGCGCGCAGCGACTCGAAGTAGCCGCTCCGCTCCAGCAGCACGGTAAGCCCGTCGGCGACCGAGGTCGACGGCGGCACCTCGCCGGACGACGGCTGCAGGATCTCGGCGGCCTCGGACAGCACGGCGTCCAGCTGCGCGATCGACGCCTGCAGCTTCGGGCCCACGCCCAGTTCGGAGGGATGCCGGAGCGCGTCGCGGAAGCTGATGCCGTGCTGCTCGGCGAACATCGCGATCGATGCCTCGGTCACGCCGCCGATGCCGCGTCGCGGCCGGTTGAGGATGCGGCGCACCGCCATCTCGTCGGCCGGATTGGCGACGGCGACCAGGTAGGCCAGCGCGTCCTTGATCTCGGCGCGCTCGTAGAACTTCGTGCCGCCCATGATCTTGTACGGCACGGCCGCGCGGATGAAGATCTCCTCCAGTGCGCGGGACTGCGAGTTGGTGCGGTAGAAGACGGCCATCTCGGCGTACGGGACTCCAGAGCGGCGCAGCTGCTCGACCTCGTCGGCGACGAACTGCGCCTCGTCGTGCTGCGAGTAGCCGGTGAAGCCGATGATCTTCTCGCCCGGGCCCTTGTCGCTCCACAGATTCTTCGCCTTGCGGTCGAAGTTGTTGCCGATCAGGGCGTTCGCCGCGGACAGGATGTTCTGGGTGGAGCGGTAGTTCTGCTCGAGCAGCACGACCTTGGCGCCGGGGAAGTCGCGCTCGAACTCGGTGATGTTGCGGATGTCGGCGCCGCGGAACGCGTAGATCGACTGGTCGGAGTCGCCGACCACGGTGAGCGAGGCCCCCTCCCCCTCGGCGTCCGGTGCGGGGGCATCCGGTTCGAAGATCATCATGCCGTTCGACTCGAATGCGGTGCCCGACTCCGCAGAGGTGTCGACCGGCTTGGTGAGCTCGCGGATCAGCGAGTACTGGGCGTGGTTGGTGTCCTGGTACTCGTCCACGAGGATGTGCCGGAACCGTCGGCGGTAGGTGTTCGCCACCTTCGGGAACGCGCGGAACAGGAACACGGTCTGCGCGATGAGGTCGTCGAAGTCGAAGGCGTTGGCCTTCTGCAGCGCCCGCTGGTAGTCGGTGAAGATGTCGACGAACTTGCGCTCCGCGGGGTCGGACATGTTCGCCTGGCGAGCG
This sequence comes from Microbacterium sp. 69-10, assembly GCF_001897945.1. GTDB lineage: Bacteria > Actinomycetota > Actinomycetes > Actinomycetales > Microbacteriaceae > Microbacterium. Next base: position 117,261 of record NZ_MKRT01000022.1, on the reverse strand, counting down.
TGGCCCTCGGCATCGAGCAGCTCGTTCTTGAGCTTGGAGATGCGGGACTGCACCGCCCCGGGCGTGAGTCCGTAGGCATCCGCCTCGTGCTCCTTGACCAGGCGCTTGAGCAGCGCGCGCGAGTCGCCGGAGTCGTAGATGGTGAAGGACTTGGTGAAGCCGAACTGCTCGGCCTCGCGCCGCAGGATGCGCACGCACGCCGAGTGGAAGGTGGAGATCCACATACCGCGCGCGACGTCGCCGACGAGTCCCTCGACGCGCTCGCGCATCTCGCCGGCGGCCTTGTTGGTGAACGTGATCGCCAGGATCTGGCTGGGCCAGGCCTCGCGGCGGCGCAGCAGCAGCGCGACCCGGCGCGTGAGCACGCTGGTCTTGCCCGATCCGGCGCCGGCGACGATGAGCAGCGCGTTCCCGCGGTAGGTGACGGCCTCGAGCTGCTGCGGGTTGAGGCCCGAGAGCAGCTCGTCGGACCCGTCGGAGGAGCGCGGGCCGGAGGATGCGGGGACGATGAGTGGAGCGTCGGTCATGGCCCTTCGAGTCTAGGCGGCGGCTCCGACAGCGGCCTCCCGAGCGGGCGTGCGAGAATCACGGCATGCGCACGATCCTCAACATCATCTGGGTTGTTCTCGGCGGCTTCTGGCACTTCCTCGGCTACATGCTCGCCGGCATCATCCTGTGCATCCCGATCATCACGATCCCGTGGGCGATCGCGGCGTTCCGCATCGGCAAGTACTCGCTGTGGCCGTTCGGCCGTCAGGTGGTGGACAAGCCGACCGCGGGCCTGGGTTCGGCCCTCGGCAACGTGATCTGGGTCGTGCTGGCCGGCTGGTGGCTGGCGATCGGCCACATCGTCTCCGGCATCGCGATGTGCGTGACGATCATCGGCATCCCGATGGGCATCGCCGACTTCAAGCTCGTCCCCGTGTCGCTGATGCCCCTCGGCAAGGAGATCGTCACCAGCCGCTGACGGTTCAGCGGAAGAACGCCACGCCCAGGTCGGGGTGGTCGACGAACACCCCGTCGACGCCGGTGTCGGCGATCACCCGCCACTCCCCCTCGTAATCGCCGAAGGCGGCCTTCCCGCCTCCGGCGCGGAACCGCGGCGACAGGAACTGGTTCTCCGGGCGGCAGGTCCAGGTGAACACGCGCAGGCCGCGGGCGTGCGCGTCCGGCACGATCGTGTTGCCCGGCTGCAGCAGCATCCGCTTGTTGACGCTGATGCCGTCCGCGCGCAGCGCGTCCAGACCCGCGGGCGTGACGACGGAGGCGTAGTCCGGAGCTGACGTGCCCATCGAGGTGACCAGGTCGAACGGCTTGCCGCTCGCCTCGATCAGGTAGATGAACGTCGCCGCGATGCCGGTCGCCCGCAGCCGATCCAGCACCGTCGACTCGAACGATTCGATGACCAGAGGCAGCTCTCCGGCCGCCCAGCCGCCGGCGCGCAGGTCGCGCTCGATCAGCGGGACCAGATCGAGTCCCACGCCCTCGAAATAGGTCGCGTGCTTGACCTCGAGCACCAGGCCGATCTCGCGGCCGTGCTCGACGGATGCCTCGCTGATCAGCTCGAGCAGGTCGGGCAGCCGCAGGATCGGCTGCGCGTCGTCGAAGGTCGCGCTGGACGTGCGGATCTTGGGCAGCCGCTCCCTGACGCGCAGCGTGGACAGCTCCGCCCAGGTGAAGTCCTCGGTGAACCAGCCCGTGAGGGTCTCCCCGTCGATCCGCTTGGTCGTGCGCCGATCGGCGAACTCCGGATGCTGCGCGACGTCGGTCGTGCCGGAGATCTCGTTCTCGTGCCGGATGACCAGCACCCCGTCCTTCGTGGCGACCACATCGGGTTCCACGGCGTCGACGCCCAGCGCGAACGCCAGCTCATAGGAGGAGCGGCTGTGCTCGGGACGGTAGCCGGGCGCACCGCGGTGCCCGATGATCAGAGGGGAGGTCCTGGGCACGCTCTCAGCGTAAAGCACCCCGTTCATAGGCATGCGCCACTATCGTTGAGGAAAGAGTTGACCGATCCCTCGGGAGTAGAGGCCACCCACCATGAGCAATTTCGTCTTCAACACCCCCGCGTTCCAGCAGCAGGATCCGCGGAACGTCGCCACATACCCCGGCGCGCCCCAGCAGCCCGGCCAGCAGGGCCAGTACGCCCCGCCGCCCCCGCCCGGCGCCGCCGGACAGACCGCCGCGTTCCAGCAGGCGGGCATCAACGCCGCCGCGCAGGCGAACCTCGAGGGCATGTACGCGGCTCCGGCCGCCGGCGCTATCGAGACCGACCGCATGACCGTTGAGGACACGATCTGGAAGACCGCCGGCCTGTTCGGCATCCTGCTCGTGGCTGCGGCCGTCGGCTGGGTCTGGACGGTCGCCGGCTCCGCTGCCGGCCAGGCGAACCTGACCCCGTGGATCGTCGGCGCGCTCGGCGGCTTCGTGCTCGCCATGGTCGTCATCTTCACCTCCCGCAAGAAGGTCCGCCCGGCGCTGATCTTCGCCTACGCGGCCTTCGAGGGTCTCTTCGTCGGCGGCATCTCGGCGTTCTTCGAGATGGTCTACCCCGGCGTCGTCATGCAGGCGACCCTCGCGACGGTCGCCGTCGTCGGCGTCACGCTCGCACTGTTCGCCAGCGGCAAGGTGCGCGCCAGCGCGAAGATGACCAAGATCTTCATGATCGCGATGTTCGGCTACATGGCGTTCTCCATCCTGAACCTCATCCTGATGTGGACCGGCGTCAACGACAACGCCTGGGGCCTGCGCGGAAGCGTCGAGATCGCCGGCATCCCGCTCGGCGTCATCATCGGCCTCTTCGTGGTGTTCCTCGCCGCGTACTCGCTGGTGATGGACTTCGACAGCATCCAGCAGGGCGTGCGCAACGGCGCTCCCCGCAAGTACGGCTGGATGGGCGCCTTCGGCATCATGGTGACCGTGGTCTGGCTGTACGTCGAGATCCTGCGCATCCTCGCGATCCTGCGCGGTAACGACTGACCATCGATCCGCACGCTCTGAACGGCCGCTCTCCTCGGAGGGCGGCCGTTCTGCTCGTCACAGCAGGCTGATAGCGCATTCCTGAACTCGTGCGCAAGGGGGTGGATCTAGACGCTCGTCTCAGGCATCCTGGTTGAGCCCGGACACCCCGGATGCACTGACAGAACGGAGACTCCCATGAGCTTCCTCGGATTCCTTCTCCTCGGCCTGATCGCCGGCGCGATCGCCAAGCTGATCCTCCCCGGCAAGCAGGGCGGCGGATGGTTCGTCACTCTGCTCCTCGGCGTCGTCGGCGCTCTGCTCGGCGGCTGGCTGGGTGGTCTGCTGTTCAACGTCGACCTGAACGGGTTCTGGAACCTGTCGACCTGGCTCCTGGCCATCGGCGGATCGATCATCGTGCTGCTGATCTACGGTCTCATCGTGGGCCGCGGGGATCGCAGCAGGGCGTAAGAGCCCCTCTTTCAGGGGAGGCGGATCGGGGGATCCGCCTCCCCTTTTCCGTGCCTGCGGGAAACCGTCGGCGTGATCAGCGCGCCTTGGCCTCCAGCGCGTGCGGTCCTGATCGGCGAGCAGCACCGGATCGCCGCGGCGGTCGACGCGGGCGGGAAACCGCGCTGCTGTCAGTTCCATGAGCGCGAGCAGGCCGTGCACCTCGGGTTCCCGCGGCACGAGGCCCCCGAGGACACGCGCCAGTCGCACGGCCTCCCGCCCCAGGTCGGGTCGCATCCAGTCCTCCCCGCCGCTGGCCGTGTGCGCCTCGTTGAAGATCAGGTAGAGCACTCCCAGGACGGCACTCAGGCGTGAGCCGAACTCCTCGCGCGGCGGCAGCTCGAACGGGGCGTGCGCTGCGCCGAGCGTCTTCTTCGCACGCACGATCCGCTGCTGCACCGTGGCCACGGGCACGAGGAAGGCGCGGGCGATCTCCTCACTGCCCAGACCCCCGACCACCCGGAGGGTGAGCGCGACCTGCGCCTCACGGGAGAGCACGGGGTGGCAGGCGATGAAGATCAGGCGCAGCACGTCGTCGTCGATGGCATCCGGATCCCACGGCAGGGCGCCGGATCGACAACCTCGCGAGAAGTCTTTCGAGAATCGCTTCCTGCCATGATGGTGGTCACGGAGGAGGGCCCGATCGCAGATCGGCCCGCGAGCGGGAGGGCAGTCCATGCGCGGACCATTGGGGAGGATCACTGCGGTCGCGAGCGCGATCGGCCTGACGGCCGGCATCGCACTGGGCGGCGCTCTGCTGTCCGGCGGTGCGGCGTCCGCCGCCACTCCCCCGGACCTCGACCCCGGTTTCGTGACCGATGCCTCCGGCGTGCTCGGCGACGCCGCGGAGGCCCGCCTGGAGAAGCAACTCGGCGACCTGGCGGCGAAGGACGGCCGCCCGGAGCTGTACGTGATCCTCGTGCCCGACTTCGAAGACCCCGGAAACGCGCTCGCCTGGGCCGATGCCACGGCGCTGCGCAACAATCTGGCCCCCGACCAGTACCTGCTCGCCATCGCGACCGAGGGGCGCACCCTCGCGATCTCGGCCGAGTACGGCGGAGACGGCGTGCAGGCGGGGCCGCTCTCGGAGGACCGGATCCTGCAGATCGAGGATCACCTCGGCGGCGACTACCTCGCGGATGACGACTGGGAGGGCGGCATCTCGTACGTCGCCGGGGAGTTCGACCGGGTCCCGTGGCCCTGGTGGGTGTGGGTGCTGGGCGTGGCCGCGCTCGCCCTCATCGTGTTCGGCGTGACGCGCCTCGTGCTGCACCTGCGTCGTCGTGCGGCCGCGGCGGCAGAGCTGCGCACCCTGGAGGGACAGAAGAAGCGCGCGGCGCGCCTGCTGGTGCGGGCCGACGAGGCCGTGCGCACGAGCGAGCAGGAGCTCGGATTCGTCACGGCGGAGTTCGGCGAGGAGACGACCGCGGAGTTCACCACGGTGCTCAAGGAGTGCCGCGCGCGGCTGGACGGCGGATTCCAGCTGCTGCAGAAGCTGGAGGACTCCACCGAGGACACCCCTGCGGAGACCCGCGCGTGGACCGACGAGATCATCCGGATGAGCGCGCAGACCGATCGCGACCTGGAGGGGCGGAAGCAGCAGCTCGCTTCGCTGCGCGCGCTGGCGGAGGGATCGGCGGCGACACTGACCCGCCTGAGGACCGCCCGCGCCGAGGCCGACGGGATCCAGCAGGATGCCGCCGAGCGTCTCGCGGTGCTCACGG
>NZ_MKRT01000022.1:95809-112052 GCF_001897945.1 Microbacterium sp. 69-10 | reverse complement strand
CGCCGAGATCGGACGGCGCCTGGCCGCGGCCGATGCCCAGCTCGCGGCGCTGGAGAAGGCCGTGCAGGCGCACAAGCCGAGCGCGATCTCGCAGGCCGTGCACGAGATCGAACGACTGCTCGCCGAGGCGGGCGACCTGCGGGATGCGGTGAAGGCGCAGGCGGATGCCCTGGCTGCGGGGGCGGCTCCTGGGCAGACGGGCGCCGATGCCCTGGAGCTGGCGAAGGCCGCCGTGCGTGCCGCTGAGGCATCCGTGCAGGCCCGACCGGGCGAGGTGAACGCGCTGGCGCTGCCCCGCCTGAACCTGGCCAAACGGCAGCTGGCGGCGGCCACGGCAACCGGCGACCCGCAGGAGGCTGCGCGTCTGGCCGCATCGACATCGGACGTCGCCGCGCAGGTGCAGGCGCTGACCGGCGCTCCGACCGCGCTGGCCGGCGCGAGGTTCAGCAGGGCGGCGGCCGACGACGGTCGCTCCGAGCGTGAGCGCCCCGTCATGTACGACGAACCCTCGTCGCGCCAGAGCTGGCAGTCCATCCGCGCCGCGCCGAGCTCGGACGACGAGGGGCGCGGCGGGAAGGCGATCGCCGGGGCGCTCGGCGGTGGCCTGCTCGGCCTGGTCGGCGGTTTCAGCCTCGCGGACGGCAGCGCGGGCCTCATCATCCTGTTCGTCGTGCTCGGCGCCGTGTTCGGCGCGCTGTCCGGGGCCTTCGGCGGCAACGGCGGCGGCGGATCGTCCTCGGGGTGGGGCGGGTCGTCGCATTCCTCGTGGGGCGGTTCCTCGCGCTCGTCGCGGTCGAGCTCGTCACGATCGTTCAGCAGCCGGTCCTCCGGCGGGAGCCGCTCGTCCGGGAGGTCCGGCGGGAGCCGCTCGTACGGGAGGTCCGGCGGTCGGCGCTTCTGAGGCGCGCCCGGTCACCGGGGCGGGCCGCGTGTCCCGCAAGGGGTGGGTGCAGGGCCCTGAACCGTTCCCTTCTGAGACCCGTCGGCGCCCCCGTCCCAGAACACGCGGGTGCCGAGGCATCCGACCCACCTCTTCTGCGACACGACGTACCCTGGTGCCATGACCGCATCGCTCGTCGACGGCATCCGCGCGGAGCTGCGCGAAATCGCCGATCCGGCCCTCGCGCCGGGTCAGCAGGCGTACATGAAGTCCACGATGCCGTTCCTCGGTGTCCGGGTGCCCGCCGTGCGCGCGCTCGTGCGGCGGCTTGCGAAGGGCGAGACGGATGCCGCGCTGCTGAAGGCATCCGCGCTCGCACTGTGGCGCGAGGCGCACGCGCGCGAGGAGCGCTACGCCGCGCTCGCCCTGATGGCGCTGCCCGCCCTGCGCGGCGACGCCGCCACGCTGCCCGTGCACGAGGAGATGATCCGCTCCGGCGCGTGGTGGGACTACGTCGACGAGGTCGCGCACCGGCTGCGCGACCTGCTGGATGCCGATCCCGAGCGGTTCGCGCTCGAGATGCGCATCTGGGCCGATGACGAGGACTTCTGGGTGCGGCGGGCGGCGATCATCTGCCAGCTCGGACGGAAGGACGCCACCGACCGCGACCTGCTCGAGTACGCGATCCTCACGAACATCGACGACGACGAGTTCTTCATCCGCAAGGCCATCGGCTGGGCCCTGCGCGACCTCGGCAAGAGCGACCCCGACTGGGTGCGAGCGTTCGCGGAACAGCATCCGCTCTCCCCACTGTCCCGTCGCGAGGCGCTGAAGCACCTGGGCTGACTGCGCCCGCACCGGTGCTGCTCCCCGGCCGCGGATGAGGATGCGATGGGTCAAGCTGACGCCTATCCTGAGGTCGTGAGATCGGGGCTGCGACGGGTCGTCTTCTGGGATTTCGACGGCACGCTCGCCGTACGGGACGGGATGTGGTCGGGCGCGGTCATTGACGCACTTCGGTCAGTGGATCCAGATACTGCGCTCGACGCCGCCCAGGTGCGTCCGTATCTCGGCGAGGGATTCCCCTGGCACACTCCGAAGATCGTCGACGCTCCGCCGCTGTCGGCGACCGCATGGAGTCGGCGCCTGGTGCCGGTGTTCGCGCGCGCGTTGACGAAGAACGGTATCCCGGAAGACCTCGCGACCGCCGCATCCGCTCGTGCGCTGACCGAGTACTACCGCGTCGATCCGTGGAGTCTGATTGCCGGTGCTGCGGATGCCCTGCAGCTGACGCGTGCTGCAGGTTACGACAACGTCATCCTCAGCAATCACAGGTCGCGGTCAAGGGTTGATGGCAGGCCGAATCTGCGGAGTTCATCACCGTGGCGGAGGATCCAGCCCACAAGACTCCGCGATCGTGCAGATCTCCGCCGTTCTGCCGCACGGTGAGGTGCGGGAATGTGCAGAACTGCGAAGGTGCGCAGCCGACGGCGACTCGGCCACCGGGCAGCAGTGCGGTCAGCGACGAGGCGGCGCGGACAGCGCAAGGCGGGCGGCGGCAGCGAGGGAGGTCATGGCCGCGTCCTCGCTCCAGGCGGATGCTGCCACGGGCGCGTCGGCGGCCAGGCGCTCGCGCAGCGGGGCGTCCGTGAGCACCCGGCGGATCGCGTCCGCCAGCACCCGCTCGTCGCCGGCCGGGACCAGCAGACCGCCTCCGCGGCGCAGCGCGTCGCCGGGGCCGTAGCGCACGTCGTACGACACCACGGGGCAGCCTGCTGCGAGCGCCTCCACGATGGACAGGCCCTGCCCCTCGTACGCCGTGGCGGTGACCATGAGCGAGGCGCGGCGGAGCACTGCGGCCGGATCGTCCGTGCGACCCATCAGCGCGATGCGGTCCCCCGCGTCGAGGGCCGCGATCTGCTCGGCGACGGATGCCGTGGACGGCCCGTCGCCCCAGATCTCCAGGCGCGTGCCGGGGACGTCCGCGGCGAGGAAGGCGCGCACGAGGTGGTCGATGCGCTTGCCGGGAGCCAGTCGCGAGACGCTGACCACCAGTCCCGGTTCGCGCGCGTGGTCGCTCACCTCGGGAAGGCGGATGCCGTGCGGCGAGACCAGGTTCACGGCGTCACCGCCGAACCGGGACTGCACGTCGTCGCGCTGCGCCTGAGTGGGCCAGATCACGGCGTCGAACCGGTCGCTGACGGCGAACCAGCGCGTCCACAGCGCGTTCAGTGGAGCATCCGGGGTGTACGGCGGCTCGAGGTGCATGGTGTGGATCGCGTGCACGATGCGCGCCTTCGGGTTCGACCAGCCCGCCAGCAGTTCGCCGAGCTGGCGCGACTCGCAGATCACGACGACCGGGCGGTCGGCCCCCTCGACGAGGTGATCGAGCCATGCGCGGTACAGTCCCCCGAAACCGGCGAGCGTGCCGACGGTCTCGCCTGCCTCGTCGTACACCCGCACGGGGACCGTGCTCAGATGCCAGTCCGGGTTCCCCTGGATCACGGGCAGAGCCGCGTATGCGCGCCCCTCGGCATCCGTCAGCTCGCGGTAGGAGTCCGCCTCCTCCTGCGAGTGCACCACTTCCTGACGAGGGAACCGGATATCGACGTCGCCAACCGGTGCACTCGGCGGCAGGTGGTTCACTCGAGAAGATTCAGGGGCGGATGCTGCGGCGCGCAGCCAGGGCGCAGCTCCGCCGCCGGGGGCGGACGCCTCGTCGAAGAGGTTCCGGAGCGGGATGCCGGCAGGGAGCATCCCGAGGCGTGCGAACTCCGCGCGGTGCGCGGCGTGCGCTGCAGCATCCGCTGGATCCACCGTGAGCACCTGCACGTCGGCGCCGCGCGCAGCCATCTGCCGAGCGCGCGCGGCCGTGGCGATCGTGTAGCCGCCGTCGAGCCCGGGGATCAGCCGGCTCGACAGGACGAGAAACGCCGCGTCGGGGAAGATGCCCTCCCCCGGCGCGGCGTCGCTCACAGTGCTTACTCCCACTCGATCGTCGCCGGCGGCTTCGAGGTGACGTCGAGCACGACGCGGTTGACCTCGCTGACCTCGTTGGTGATGCGGTTCGAGATCTTCGAGAGCACGTCGTAGGGCAGGCGAGTCCAGTCGGCGGTCATCGCGTCCTCGGACGAGACCGGGCGCAGCACGATCGGGTGACCGTAGGTGCGGCCGTCGCCCTGCACGCCCACCGAGCGGACGTCGGCGAGCAGCACGACCGGGCACTGCCAGATCGTCTGATCCAGGCCGGCCTTCGTCAGCTCCTCGCGGGCGATGGCGTCGGCCTCGCGCAGGATGTCGAGGCGCTCGCGGGTCACCTCGCCGATGATGCGGATGCCCAGGCCGGGGCCCGGGAAGGGCTGGCGTCCGACGATCGCCTCGGGGATGCCGAGCTCGCGGCCGATCGCGCGGACCTCGTCCTTGAACAGGGCGCGCAGCGGCTCGACGAGCTCGAAGTCGAGGTCGTCTGGCAGGCCGCCCACGTTGTGGTGCGACTTGATGTTCGCGGTGCCCGCTCCGCCGCCGGACTCGACGACGTCCGGGTACAGGGTGCCCTGCACCAGGAACTTCACGGGCGCGCCGCCGGTGGCCTTGGCCTCCTCGACCAGGTCGCGCTGCACCTGCTCGAACGCGCGGATGAACTCGCGGCCGATGATCTTGCGCTTGGTCTCGGGGTCGGTGACGCCGGCGAGGTGGCCCAGGAAGGTGTCCACGGCGTCGACCGTGATCAGGCGCACGCCGGTGGACTCGACGTAGTCCTTCTCGACCTGCTCCCGCTCGCCCTTTCGCAGCAGACCGTGGTCGACGAACACCGCAGTGAGCTGGTCGCCGATCGCCTTGTGCACGAGGGCCGTCGACACGGCCGAGTCCACGCCGCCGGAGAGGGCGGAGATGACGCGAGCGTCACCGACCTGCTCGCGGATGCGCTCGATCTGCTCGGCGATCACATTGTCGCTGTTCCAGTCCGCGGACAGCCCGGCGCTCTTGTGCAGGAAGTTCTCGAGGATCTCCTGGCCGTGGTCGGAGTGCTTCACCTCGGGGTGCCACTGCACGCCGTAGAGCTTGCGCTCCTCGTTCGCGAAGGCGGCGACCTTGGTGGCGTCGGTGGTGGCGAGCACCTCGAAGCCCTCGGGGGCGCGGGCGACCTGGTCGCCGTGGCTCATCCACACGTTCTGCTCGGCGGGCTGTCCGGCCAGCAGCGAGCTGCCGTTCTCGGGGATGTGCGCGTCGGTCGCACCGTACTCCCGCAGACCGGTGTTGGCGACCTCGCCGCCCAGGGTCTGGGCCATGTACTGGAAGCCGTAGCAGATGCCCAGCGTCGGCACGCCCAGCTCGAACACGGCCGGGTCGAGCTTGGGGGCGCCCTCCTCGTAGACCGAGGAAGGGCCGCCGGAGAGCAGCAGCGCGACCGGGTTCTTCGCGGCGATCTCCTCAGCGGTCGCCGTGTGCGGCACGATCTCGCTGTACACGCCCGCCTCGCGGACGCGGCGTGCGATCAGCTGCGCGTACTGCGCGCCGAAGTCGACGACGAGCGCGGGGCGCTGCTGGGTCTCGTTCTGTTCGGTCAACGGGCACCTTCCGAGGCGGGAATGGAGGCGTCGGCGGCCTCCCGGGTGGAGAGGTAGTTCTTCACCTCGCGCGAGACGCTCAGCTCCATGAAGAACGACAGGAACGGGATCACACCGCCGAGGGCGAGCAGGATGAAGCGCCGGAACGGCCAGCGCATCAAGCTCCATACACGGAAGCAGGCGAACAGGTACACGACGTAGAACCAGCCGTGCGCGACGAGGATGCCCAGCGACAGGTTCAGCCCATCGCCCACGCTGGTGAGCTTGCAGCCCATGCCGCCGGGGACGAACAGCGAGTACCACTGGCATCCGTCGCCGACGATGACATCGGCGAACCACAGGAACCCGCCGGAGCCGCCCAGGAACAGCTCGTGGTGGATGGGCGAGTACTTCACGATCATCTCGGTCAGCAGCAGGAGCAGCATGACACCGGTGATGATGGACGCGATCTGATAGAACTTCAGCGCGCCGCGGATCGCCGGGAAACTGGCGATTTTCGGCTCGGGCATGGATACCAGTCTACTGGGCGGCGCGTCGGTGTCCTGCCGGTCGTCGGCAGCATCGGTTGCCGGAATCGGATGCGCCCGTTGACGCGAGCGGATGCGGGGACGCGGTGACCGCTCTCCGTGCAGGCAAGGGCGCCCGCCACCTCCGAGGAGATGACGGGCGCCCTTGCATTCGATGCGCTGAAGGTCAGGAGCGCTCAGCGCGCCGGCGACGCACCACGACCAGACCGAGGCCCACCATCAGCAGCAGAGCCGCCAGCAGCACGTATGGCAGGGAGTCCGCACCGGTGGTCGCCAGGCCCGCGGCCGCGGTGACGACCAGCGGAGTGGAGACCTGCTTGCCGTCGTTCTGCAGGACGACGATCGCGTGGGTGCCTGCCGCGGTGTTCGACGGCACCGTGACGGTGGCGCTGAACGTGCCGTCGACGGCGACCTTCGCCTCGCCGAGCTTCACCGGCGTCGAATGCAGCTCGATCACGACGGTGGTGCCCGCGTGGAAGCCGTCGCCGGTGATGGTGAGCGTCGAGCCGGCGGCGGCCTTCTTCTTGTCGGCCTTCACCTGCCCGTTACCGCGATAGACGAACACGCTGCCCTTCAGCTCGCTGCCGTCCGCGCGGACGAGGACGACATCGTAGGAGTGCGGCTTCGTCTTCTCCGGAACGGTGAGAGCCACGTCGAGCGCGCCGTTCCCGCCGACCGTGACCTCGCCCAGAGCGATCGTCTCCGCCTTGCCCTGAGTGCTGCGCAGCTCGATGGAGACCTTCTCACCCGGGAGGAGTCCCGTGCCCTTGACCGGCAGGTCCGCCCCGGAGCGCACCCACTGGGTGCCGACCGCGAACGTCGCCTTCGGCTGCTCGCCACCAGCGAAGGTGATCGGCAGGGTGACAGCCACACCGACGTTCGGCGTCGCCGTGAGCGTCTTGCCCGCGGCATCCGCCGGAACGGTGAAGGTGAACGACGCGGCACCGGCCTCGTCATACGCGTCCTTCACGGCGACGGTGATCGGAGCAGTGCCCAGCTGGGTGCCGCCGATCGAGAACGCCACCTCGGTCGGGGCCTTCTCGCCTGCGCTGAACGCCAGCGAGGAGAGATCCACCTTCACCTGGTCGCCGACCATATAGCCGGTCGTGCCTGCCACCGGGGTGAACACCGCACCGACGGCGCGCTGGCCGAGGTCGGGGGTCGCGACCTTGTTGGCCGTGAACCAGTCGACCATCGACTGCAGGTCGACCTTGCCGGTGTCCTTCTTGCCGGTGCCCTTGGCGAGCGTGAAGAAGTTGTCCCCGCCCGCCGCGAGGAACGAGTTCGCCGCGACCAGGTACGACTTCGCCGGGTCGACGACGGTGCCGTTCACCGTGATCGAGGTGATGTGCGAGCCCTGTGCCGCGGTGGGGTCGTACGTGTACGTCAGACCCTTCGAGACGCCGAGCTTGAGGAACGGACGCGCCGACCCCGCCGGCTGCCACTGCTCCTCGAGCACCGCCTTCAGCTGTGCACCGGTCAGGTTCAGCGTGACCAGCGTGTTGGCGAACGGCTGGACCGATGCCGCCTCACGGTAGGTGAGGTTGCCGTCGGGGTCGCTGTCCGAGGTGCCCTTGTACGCCATCACCGTGCGGATGCCGCCCGGGTTCATGAGGGCGATCTCCGCACCCGTGGACCACTGCTGCACGTCGGCGATGAAGTTACCGATGGTGGACTCGCCACCGCGGTTCTCCGTCTTGCCGTCGCTCTGCAGAGCGCGGTTGAAGTCAGCAGTGATCTCGCCCACCTTGACGTTGCCGAGCACGTCGGCTTCCTTCTTGGCGGTGTCGACGATCGTCTGGACCTCGGGGATGGCCGGGTAGTTCGCCGTCCACGTCTTGTCGGGGTTCTGGTGCGCCAGCGGCTTGATCTCGTTGGAGATCGAGAGCAGCTTGTGCGTCTTCGGGTCGACCTGCAGGTTCATCAGGCCCATGTTCTCGCCGTACTGGCCCGCCGAGACGACCGGGCGGCCGTCGATGACGTGATTGTAGGCGAGGTGGGTGTGCGCCGAGACGATCGCGTTGACGTCCTTGCCGACGCCGTAGACGATCTTGCCGAGTGCCGAGTCGGGCGTGATGCTGTCGACCGAGGTCGTCGAAGCGCCCTCGTGCACCAGCAGGATGATGACATCCGCCTCGCCGTTGCTCGGGTCGCCGTCGCGCAGCGCCGCGGCGGCGCTGTTGACCGAGGCGACGATGTCGCGCACGTCGAGATCGGCGATACCGGCCGGCGAGACGAGGTTGTCGAGATCCTCGGTGACCGCGCCCACGAAGCCCACACGGACCCCGTCGACCTCCTTCACCCAGGACGGTGCGAGGGCGGTCTTGTCGGTGCCCTTCATGAACACGTTGGAGTTGATGTACTCCCAGTCAGCCCGCGGGACGATGCGGTCGCGCAGGTCTGCCCAGCCCTGGTCGAACTCGTGGTTGCCCGTCGCGCTGACCTCGAGACCCGCGGCGTTCAGCGCGTCGATGGTGGGGTTGTCGTCCTGGATGAACGAGGTGAACGTCGACGCGCCGACCAGGTCGCCGGCCGCGGCGAAGATCGTGTTCGGGTTCTTCGCACGCACGTCCTTGACAGCACCGGCGAGCACTGCCGCACCGGCCGAGGCATTGTCCGCCTCGATGCGACCGTGGAAGTCGTTGATCGTGGCGATGTCGATGCTGATCGGAGGTACCGTGGCCGAGACGCCGACGAGGATCGGGTCGTGGTCGCTGGAGCGGAACGGGGTCCCCGACTCCGTCGCAGCGAACGCGTAGCCCCGGTCACTCCACTCCGGCGAATTGATGCCCCAGACACCGGCACCGGTGACGGATGCCGCGAGCGAAGGCGACGCGATCACGTGGTCGAGCGAGCCGAGCTCACCGTCGAAGGAGTACGTGTACTGCCCCTTGGCCTTGGCGGGAACAGTGTCGAGCCAGCCCTGCGACGTGAACACGTCGATCGGGTCCTCCTGGCCGTACGCGTTGAAGTCGCCGATCAGCAGCATGTCGCCGCTGCCGGAGTCGGCCTTCAGCTTCTCGGTGAAGGCCAGCAGCGACTTCGCCTGCTTCACGCGGTCGGCGTTGAAGAAGCCCTGGCCGTCGGCCGGCTGGGTGCCGGTGCCGGACTTGGACTTGAGGTGGTTCGCGACGACCGTGACGGTGCGTCCGTCGATGTCGAACGCCTGGGCGATCGGCTCGCGGGCGTTGCCCCACACGGTCTCATCGATGATGGTCTGCGCTGCGCCCTTGGGCGTGACGGCGGCCTTCTTGTAGATGATCGCGCTGGTGATGTAGTCGGTGATCGCAGCGTCGTCGAGCGCCTTCGGCGTCGGCACGTACGCCCACACGTCGGAGCCGGCGGCGGCGTTCAGCCCGCTCACCAGATCGGCGAGGGCGGTGTCGATCGGCTTGCCGAGCTTGGGCCCGTTCTCGATCTCCATCAGCGAGACGATCTCAGCACCGGTGCCGTTGATGGCCGCGACGATCTTCGACTTCTGGATCGCGAACTGAGCCGCGTCCTTCGCGCCGCGCGCGTTGGAGTCCACCGAGCTGAGCGTCGTGAAGTAGTTGTACACGTTGAACGACGCGATCTGCACGTCGCCGCCGACCGACGGGACTGCAGGACGCGGGTTGTTCGTCTTGAACGTGACCTTCTCGGATGCCGGAGAGTTGCTGTTCAGCGGCGTGACGGGCTGCAGACGCCAGTCATCGTGGTCGTACTGCAGCACGAAGCCCTTGCCACCGAAGTCCACGGCATCGCCATTGCGCACCACGACGTCCTTGGTGAAGTACGGCTGGTCACCGGTGTGCCCGGGCTTGCCGATCCCCACGCTGTAGCCGTCGTCGAGCAGGATGCGGGAGGCGGCGTTGGCTGCCGCGATGGCATCCGCCTCCGCGCCAGGACGCTTCTGCTCGGTGTTCTTGACATTGAGCTCACCCGGGTTCAGCCACAGCGTGCCGTAGTTGTACAGCTGATGGCTGGATGCCACGAGATAGTCGCCCGTGGGGGCGACGAGCATGTTCTCGTACTGCTCGCGGTCGGCGCCGACGACCGAGGTCGGCAGTGCGACCGGCGCAGGCACGCCGACGCTGGCCGTGACGACGGTGACATCGCCGGCGGATGCCGGGGTGATCTGCGTCTGGCCGTAGTACTCGCTGACGGCGCCGTTGACGGAGACGAGGTCGCCGATCCGGCCGGGGACGCTCTTGCCGTTCAGGTACACGAAGATGCCGTCGGATGCACCAGCGGTCTTCTTGTCGCCGCCGGTGCCCTTGGTCTGGATGACGATGCCGTTGTATCCGCCGGTGCGGTAATCGGCGGTGATGACGCCCTCGACGGTGACGGTCTTGCCGACCATCGGGGAGGTGTCGGTGGTGCCCTGCACCTCGGCGATGGAGACCTTCTCACCCGGCTGCGGGCCGGGGTCGGTGCCCGGATCGGTCGCGCCCGTCTCGCCCTTGGAGTTGGTCGGGGTCACGGATGCCGACAGCACGAAGTCCGCGCTGTTGTCGTCGGAGTCCTTGCCGTCGGTGCGGTTCAGCGACTTCACGTCGGTGTTGCCCGCCGGAGCGCCGGCCACGGAGCCTTCGAAGGTGTTCGAGGTGCCGTAGCCGAGCAGGTCGACGACGCCCTCCGCACCGGCCGCATCGCCGGCCGCGAGCGCGAGGGGAGCAGTGCCCTGCACGAGAGCCACGGTGCCCGTGGTCCCGGAGGGGTTCAGCGCCGTGCCCGTCTGATCGGCCGTCGGAAGCGCCGGTGCAGTCGAGGTGCCGCTGTTGGTGCCGCCCTGAACGAGGAAGTAGCCGTGCGCGGGGACCGTCCCGGTGAGCGGGACGATGCCTCCGAAGTTGCCGGTCCCTGTCGCGGAACGATACTGCAGCGACATCCCGTCGAGCGCGACCGCGGCGTCAGTCGGGTTGTACAGCTCGACGAACTTGTTCTTGAAGGCCGCGCCGGCGCTGCCGCCGGACAGATACGCCTCGTTGATGACCACACCGGTGCCGTCGGTGCTCGCGAATGCGGGCGCGGCGATCAGCGAGCCGAAGCCCAGCGCGAACACGGTGGTCATGGCGAGAGCGCAGACGCGCCCTCGGCTTCTAGGTCGTGTGAGCGGAACCCTCTGGTTCTTCTCACCGGGGGCGGGCAACGTCATCAGCTGTCTCCTCGGGTATGAGTCGAGCGCTCGGTCTTGTGAACCGGTCGCTGTGCGCACTCTCAGCGCGCACAGTGCACACTCTCAGCGCGCACACATAGATGTGACCTTATGGCCAGCATCCGACACCCGGCAAGCCCGATCGCGGATGTTGGTCGATCCGCCACCGAATGGTCACCGAACGTGCACTCCGGTGCCGCCCGACGGCAGAGACGTCAGTCGAGGTCGTCGTCCTGAGCGGCGGTCACCGCGTCCTCGAACTCCTCGACCTCGCGCTCCCAGGCATCCTTCGCCAGCCGGTACCAGAGGTAGAAGGCGAAGCCGGCGAACACGGCCCACTCGGCGGCGTAGAAGATGTTCAGCCAGTTGATCGGCGACTGCTCCTGCGGCGGGCGCGAGCTGATGTCGACGAGTCCGGCGGACGCCGTGGCGGATGCCAGGTACGGGCGGTACACGCTCAGTTCGTCGATGTCGTGCCAGCGGCTCAGCAGCGCCGCGGGCGACATCCGGTTGAGCTCCATCGGATCGGAGCGCGGGGGCACCTCCACGCCCTCATCGTCGATCAGCCGCCCGGTGATCGAGGCTTCGACGGCACCCTGCTTCTCGAGCGCCGCGACCGCGGCATCCGCCTGCCTCCTGGTGGCGGCCCAGCCGACCGCGACGGCGATCGAGGTGCGGTCGGCGACCCGGAGCTGACCGGTGACCCAGTAGCCCTCGGTGCCGTCGTTGATGCGCTGCGAGATGACGATGAAGTCCCCCGCGACCCACGTCCCCGAGGTCCGGACGCGCTGCCCGCCGAGGCTCTGGTCGAGGTACTTCCCCGGCTCGATCACGTCGGTCAGCGGACGCACCTTCTCGGTCGCGCCCGGTGCGGGAGGCGTCGTGTCGATGGCGCGCTCGAGCTGCCACTGGCCGAGCCACGCGAACACGCCCGCGACGACCAGGCACAGCGCGAGGACGCCGATCCAGCGCCTGCGCAGCATGACCTCGCGCAGGGTGGGCGGGAACTCCTGCGGCGCGAGCGGCGCGCTGTTCGTCATCCCAGCTCGTAGGGCGCGAGCACGACCTCGACGCGCTGGAACTCCTTCAGGTCGGAGTATCCGGTCGTCGCCATCGACTTGCGCAGCGCGCCGATCAGGTTGGCTGTGCCGTCCGCGACGGGGGCGGGACCGTAGAGGATCTCCTCGAGGTTCGCGACGCCGTCCACTGCCACGCGGCGTCCGCGGGGCAGCTGCGGGTGGTGCGCCTCGGCACCCCAGTGGAAGCCCTGGCCGGGCGCATCCGTGGCGCGCGCGAGCGCGACGCCCAGCATCACGGCATCCGCACCCATCGCGAGAGCCTTGACCATGTCGCCGGACGTGCCGACGCCGCCGTCGGCGATCACGTGCACGTAGCGTCCACCCGACTCGTCGAGGTAGTCGCGGCGCGCGGCCGCGACGTCGGAGACGGCGGTGGCCATCGGGGCGTGGATGCCCAGGGTGACGCGCGTCGTGGACGCCGCACCCCCGCCGAAGCCGACCAGCACGCCCGCGGCGCCGGTGCGCATCAGGTGGAGGGCCGCGGTGTAGGTCGAGGCACCGCCGACGATGACGGGCACGTCGAGGTCGTAGATGAACTTCTTCAGGTTCAGCGGTTCGGCCACGCTCGAGACATGCTCCGCGGACACCGTGGTGCCGCGGATCACGAACAGGTCGACGCCGGCGGCGACGACCGTCTCATACAGTTCCTGCGTGCGCTGCGGGGTGAGGGAGCCCGCGACGGTGACGCCCGCCTCGCGGATCTCGGCCAGGCGCTGCTTGATGAGCTCCGGCTTGATCGGCTCGGAGTACAGCTGCTGCATCCTGGTCGTGGCGCGCTCGGCGGGGAGCGCCGCGATCTCGTCGAGCAGCGGCTGCGGGTCGTCGTAACGCGTCCACAGGCCCTCGAGGTCGAGCACCCCGAGGCCGCCGAGCTGACCGAGCATGATCGCGGTGCGCGGGCTGACCACGGAGTCCATGGGCGCGCCGAGCACCGGGATGTCGAACGAGAACGCGTCGATCGTCCAGGCGGTGGAGACGTCCTCCGGGTTGCGGGTTCGTCGCGATGGCACGACCGCGATGTCGTCGAACGTGTACGCGCGACGTGCGCGCTTGCCTCGGCCGATCTCGATGTCCATGCTCACCCCACCAGACTACCCGGCGCCGTCGACGCGCTCACCGCGCCCGCACGACACGTCGCTCGTCCCACACCGGCGCGTCCGACTCGTAGACCTCGCCGTCCTGGCCGAACACCAGGAAGCGGTCGAAGGACCTGGCGAACCAGCGGTCGTGCGTGACCGCGACGACGGTCCCCTCGAAGCGGGCGATGGCCTGCTCGAGCGCCTCGGCCGACTCCAGGTCGAGGTTGTCGGTGGGCTCGTCCAGCAGCAGCAGGGTGGCACCGCTCAGCTCGAGCAGCAGCACCTGGAAGCGCGCCTGCTGCCCACCGGACAGCTGGTCGAACGCCTGCTGGGCCTGACGCACCAGCCCGTATCGATCGAGGGCCGAGCTCGCGGCGTCGCGCGGCATCCCGGCGCGACGGTCGTCGCCCCGGTGCAGGATCTCCAGCAGGGTGCGGCCGGCGAACTCCGGATGCGCGTGGGTCTGCGCGAACAGACCCGGCACGACCCGCGCGCCCAGCGCGGCGGCGCCGGTGTGGGCGACGGGTTCCAGGGCCTCGGATGCCGCCACCAGGTGACCCAGCGTGGGGTCGGGGTCGGTGCCACCGCGGGCGAGAAGGCGCAGGAAGTGGGACTTGCCCGAGCCGTTCGAGCCGAGCACCGCGACCCGATCGCCGAACCAGATCTCGGCGTCGAACGGCTTCATCAGCCCGGTCAGCTCCAGGCGGGTGCACACGACGGCGCGCTTGCCCGTGCGGGCTCCGCGCAGGCGCATGTCGAAGTCCTGGGCAGGCGGACGCTCCTCCGGCGGTCCCGCCTGCTCGAACCAGCGCAGTCGGGTCTGCGCCGCACGGTAGCGCGAGGCGAAGCCGTCGTTCGCTGCGGCCTTCACCTTGAGCGTCGCGACCAGCGTCCTGAGCTTCTCGTGCTGCTCATCCCAGCGCCGGCGCAGCTCGTCGAGCCGATCGAGCCTGTCCTCCCTGGCCCGGTGGTAGGTGGCGAAACCGCCTCCGTGCACCCAGGCGGTGGCCCCCGCTCCCCCGGGCTCGAGGGTGATGATGCGATCGGCGGCGCGGGCGAGCAGTTCGCGGTCGTGCGAGACGAGCAGCACGGTCTTGGGCGTCTCACGGAGCCGGTCCTCGAGCCAGAGCTTGCCCGGCACGTCCAGGTAGTTGTCCGGCTCGTCCAGCAGCAGCACATCATCGGGACCGCGCAGCAGCGCCTCGAGGGCGAGCCGCTTCTGCTCACCGCCGGAGAGCGTGTCGAGGTCGCGGTAGCGGGCGCGCTCGAACGGGACGCCCAGGGCGGCGATCGTGCACTGATCCCACACGGTCTCGTGCTCGTAGCCGCCGGCATCCGCGTAGTCGGCGATCGCGGTGGCGTACCGCATCTGGGTGCGCTCGGTGTCGTCCTCGATGAGGGCGTTCTCCGCGGCATCCAGCGCCTCGGCCGCCACCCGGATGCGAGCGGGCGCCACGCGCACGAGCAGGTCGTGCACGGTCGTTCCGGCGTCGCCGTGTCCGACGAACTGGTCCATGACGCCGAGTGACCCGTCGATCACCACGGCGCCGCCGTCGGGGGCGAGGTCACCCCGGATGATCCGCAGCAGAGTGGACTTCCCTGCCCCGTTCGGCCCGATCAGCGCACTCGTGGATCCGGCGCCGACGCGGAACGTCGTCTCGTCGAGCAGGGGGCGTCCGTCGGGGAGGGTCAGCGCGATCGCGTTGACGTCGATGTGGCCCACAGCGGGCTCCTTCCGCCCGCCCTGTCGAGCAGCGAGCCGACCAGGCTATCAGCTTCCTGATGCGCACGCCCGCACAGCTGCCGATTCGCGGACCTTCCGCCTCCATGAGAGGAGCTTCATGCCGGTCATCGGGCTCCAGAACCGTCCTTTGTCTTCTTGCATCGGTCGAGGACGGGTCCCGCGCGCCGTCAGCGGGGCTCGGACAGCCTCGCGAGCAGCTCGGTCAGCAGCGCCTCGGCGACCGGATGCGGCAGCGCCTCGATCAGCGCCATCAGCACCGACATGGGCTGGTCGGCGGACACGCTGCCCGCGCCGGCGAGGCGCAGCAGCCTCCATGCCGCCTTCGGCCCGGGCACGCGCCCGCCCTCGCCGTAGCCGAGCACGCGCATGCCCGCGAGGAGAATCCGCGCGTCGGCCTGCGGCCTGCCGCGCACCGCATCGGATGCTGCACGCAGCGCGTCCGTGAACTCCCCCACCCGCTGCTCGAGCACCGGCGTGAGGGTGAGATGCGCACTGTGCGGGATGCGCACGCCGTCGGACTGCACGAGGCCGGGCTGATGCTGGATCTTCCAGCCGTACCCGGCCAGCTCGTCGGCGAGCCGGTGCGGGTCGACCCGGGTCGCTTCCGGCGCCGAGGCATCCGCGACGAGGGCGATCGCGGGCCCCACGGGATCGCCCATCACCGTCAGACCGGGGATGCCGTCGACCGCCGCGCGCACGGCGACAGCGATGCGTCGGATCGACGCGACCAGCTCCGCATAGCCTTCCGATCCCAGGTGCTGCGTGATCGCCCAGCCCGCGGCCAGCGGGGAAGCCGACCGTGAGCCGAGCAGCGTCGGATTCACCACCGGGTACCCGGCCCAGCGCGTGGTCGCGAAGAACTGCGCCCGATGCCGGCGTCGACCCCGATGCAGCAGCACCGAGACGCCCTTGGGCGCGTAGCCGAACTTGTGCAGGTCGGCGGAGATGCTGGTGACGCCACGCACCCGGAAGTCCCAGGCGGGCAGATCACGCCACCACGGCAGCACGAACCCGCCGAAGCAGGAGTCGACGTGACAGGAGAGACCGCGATCCGCCGCGGCGCCCGCGACCGCCGAGACCGGGTCCAGCGCGCCGCTCGGGTACGCCGGGGCGCTGACGACGACCAGTGCGACATCGTCGTCCATCCGGTCGATGAGACCCTGCGCGCGCACGGCGCCGTCGGTCCCGACCGGCACCGGCTCCCAGTCCAGGTCGAACAGGTGCGCGGC
>NZ_MKRT01000022.1:93840-95785 GCF_001897945.1 Microbacterium sp. 69-10 | reverse complement strand
CGACGCCGTGAGCAGCCGCGGGCGTCCGCCGTCCGGATGCGCTTCGCGCCACAGGTCGCGTGCGGTCTTCACCGCGAGCAGGCAGCTCTCGGTCCCGCCGCTGGTGACCGATCCCACCACGGAGCGGCCGCCGTGCAGCATCCGCCGGGTGAAGCCGATGACGTCGCGCTCCATCGCCGAGATGGAGGGGAAGACGGTCGGGTCGAGTCCGTTCAGCGGGCGGGCGAGTCGCGCCGCCGCATCCGCGAGCTCGTCGAGCTCCTCGAGGCCCGAGTCGTAGACGTACGACAGCACGCGACCGCCGTGCGTCGGCGCGTCGCCCTCGCGCAGCGATCGGAGCCGCGTCAGGATGTCGCTCGTGCTGCCACCGGTCATGCGGATGTGCCCACGATGTCATGCTCGCGCAGGTGGTACCGGGCGAGGGCGACCATGCTCGCGATCATCAGGATCGCGGGCAGGATGCTGAACGACACGGCGATGCCGACCACGGCCGACTCGGGCTGCTCGACCGTCTTCCCGACCGTGGTCTCCAGGTACCCGGTGATGGCCAGCACGATCGTGAGCACCGTGCCGCCCAGGGCCATGCCGGTCGTCTCTCCTGCCGTCCACACGCCGCCGAAGATGCCGGAGCGGTTCGCGCCGCCTTTTCCCTTCGCCTCCTGCCCCTCCCCCGCACGCAGGGTGCGGTCGTAGGCGATCACGTCGGGGAGCATTGCCATCGGCAGCGTCTGCATGCCCGCATACGCGGAGCCTGCGAGGGCGACCGGGGCGAGGATCCACCAGCCCGGCATCCACACCATCGCGCCCAGCACGAGCGTCGCCAGCACGAACACCGCGCTGGCCAGTCGGAAGGCGCGCTCCTTGCCGATGCGGTCGGCGATCAGCTTCCACACCGGCGCCATCAGCAGCGCGGGCGCGATCAGCGCCACGAACAGCTGGGTTACCGCGGTCTCGTCGCCGAGAACCCAGCGGGCCACGTACTGCGCGGCCGCGAGCATCATCCCCGTCGCCAGTCCCTGCAGCAGGAACGTCGCCAGGAGCGCCCGGAACGGCTGGCTCTCGCGCAGCACCGCGATGCCGTCGCGGTAGTGCTCGGCGATGCTCGCACCGGGCCGCACCGGCAGGAGCGGCCGCTGCGGAGCGACCGAGGCGGAGGTCAGCATCCCGAACCCGAGGATCACCGCGGCGACGGTCGCCATCACCAGATAGCCCAGCAGCGGATCCTGCGGGAACATCGCCCGCAGCTCCGGACCGCCGGCTCCGAACAGCAGGATCGCGACGGTCAGCAGCACCACGCGCCAGCTGAGCAGCCGGGTGCGCTCGCGATAGTCGTCGGTCAGCTCGGCGGGCAGCGCGATGTACGGCACCTGGAACAGGCTGAAGAAGGTGGCGGCGAAAATGAAGGCCACCAGCACCCACAGCGCCGCGGGCACTGGTCCGAGCCCGGCGGGCACGGCGAAGGTGAGGATGAAGGCGATCGGCAGCCCGATGCCGCCGATCAGCATGGTGCGGCGGCGGCTTCCGGTGTGCGCGAGGGCGCGATCGCTGATGCCGCCGATCACGGGATCGATCAGCACGTCCCACACCTTCGCGGCCGTCACGATCGCGCCGGCGGCGAGCGCGGTGACGCCCAGCGAGTCGGTCAGGTAGTAGACGAGGACCAGCCCGGGGAGCGTCGCGAAACCGCCCGTGCCGAGCGAACCGATCGCGTAGCGGGTGACCTGCCCGCGGCTGAGCGAATTCGACCGTGAACCCATGCCGCTCACTCTAGTGGTGGGATGACCGCGCCTCGCGGGTCGCAGATGACCGCCTCGCACTGGACGAAGCGGGGTGTCGCGACCCGCGAAGCGGGAGGGGCGGGAGGCGGGCGGGATGCCTCAGACCAGCGCGCCCGAGGTCGGCACGGGGTTCGCGAACAGGTCCAGCACCGGGCAGTGCTCCTCCA
>NZ_MKRT01000022.1:89808-93785 GCF_001897945.1 Microbacterium sp. 69-10 | reverse complement strand
CCGCACGTCGTGGAAGCCGGCGCGGCCCGACTCGTCGATGCCGAACAGCTTGCGCACGTCGAGGTCGCCCTCGGCGGTGACCTCGATGTCGTCGATGGTGAGGCCGAGGGCCTGCGCGTAGAGGCGGAACACCACCACCTGACAGGAGATCAGCGCTCCGAGCGCGTACTCGACGGGGCTCGCGGCCGCGTCGTCGCCCGCGAGCGCCGCGGGCTCGTCGACGAGGAAGCGGTGCTTGCCCGCACGGATCTCCGTGCCGACGGAACCGACCCCGCGACCGGTGACCCGGTAGGTCAGCTGCGCGTTGGAGGCGTCGCGGGCGATGCGCTCGTTCCAGGTCATCCCGGCGTCGGTGAGGCGCTGGGCGCGCTCGTCGGCGGTGACGTCTGCGATGGCGGTGAACTGGTCGTTGAGAAGTGTCATGCGGCGACGGTAACCCGGCAGCCGGATGCCGCGCTCGCGCGCCGTCACACCTCGCAACGCCGCGTCACACGACGCAATGCTCAGGCCGCGTAGCGCCCCGACGAGGGCGGATGCCGCAGCATCCGCCCTCTTCGACGCGTGTCTCAGCGCTTGTTGTAGTTCGGGGCCTCGACCACGATCTGCACGTCGTGCGGGTGCGACTCCTTCAGGCCCGCAGACGTGATGCGCACGAACTTCCCGCGCGCCTTGAGCTCTTCGACGGTGCGCGCGCCGACGTAGAACATCGACTGGCGCAGGCCGCCGATCAGCTGGTACGCCACCGCAGACACGGGGCCGCGGTAGGGCACCTGGCCCTCGATGCCCTCGGGGATGAGCTTGTCGTCGCTGGGGACGTCGGCCTGGAAGTAGCGGTCCTTCGAGTACGAGGTCTGCTTGCCGCGGGTCTGCATCGCGCCGAGGGAGCCCATGCCGCGGTACAGCTTGAACTGCTTGCCCGACTGGAAGACGATCTCGCCCGGCGACTCGTCGGTGCCGGCGAGCAGGGAGCCGAGCATCACGGCGTCCGCTCCGGCGACCAGCGCCTTGGCGATGTCGCCCGAGTACTGCAGGCCGCCGTCGGCGATCACCGGGATGCCTGCCGGGCCTGCGGCCAGCGAGGCCTCGTACACCGCGGTCACCTGCGGCACGCCGACTCCGGCGACGATGCGGGTGGTGCAGATCGAGCCCGGGCCCACACCCACCTTGACGGCGTCGACGCCGGCGTCGACCAGCGCTTGTGCGCCCTCGCGGGTCGCGACATTGCCGCCGATGATGTCGATGTGCTCGAAGGTCGGGTCGGCCTTCAGACGCTTGACCAGGTCGATCACGCCCTGCGACTGGCCGTTGGCGGTGTCGACGACCAGCACGTCCACACCTGCGTCGCGCAGCGCCTCGGCGCGCTCCCAGGCGTCGCCGAAGAAGCCGATCGCGGCGCCCACGCGCAGGCGGCCCTGGTCGTCCTTGGTGGCGAGGGGGTACTTCTCGCTCTTGTCGAAGTCCTTGATGGTGATCAGCCCGGCGAGCTTGCCGTTCTCATCGATGAGCGGCAGCTTCTCGACGCGGTGCTGGGCGAACAGCGCGATCACCTCGCCGGCGGCGACGCCGACGGGAGCAGTGACCAGGTTCTCGCTGGTCATGACGTCCTTGACCAGGGTGGTCTTGCGCTCGAAGCCGGAGACGAAGCGCATGTCGCGGTTGGTGATGATGCCCACCAGGCGACCCTCGTCGTCGACGACCGGCAGACCCGAGATGCGGTACTTGGCGCACAGCTGGTCGACCTCGTCGACGGTGGCGTCAGCGGTCGTGGTGATCGGGTCGGTGATCATGCCCGACTCGCTGCGCTTGACCCGGTCGACGTCGGCGGCCTGGTCGGCGATGGAGAGGTTGCGATGCAGGATGCCGATGCCGCCCTCGCGCGCCATGGCGATGGCCATGCGCGCTTCGGTGACCGTGTCCATCGCACTGGAGAGCAGCGGGGTCGCGACCGAGATGCGGCGCGTGATGCGGGAGGAGGTGTCCGCTTCGCTGGGGATGACGTCGGTGTGCCCGGGCAGAAGCAGCACGTCATCGTAGGTGAGTCCGACGAAACCGAACGGGTCGTGCTGGGGCATGAAAACTGGCTCCTCTGCGCCGGGGGCGCGATCGATTGTCGAGAGTGCGCGGGACGACTGCAGCCGGGGACGGGAGCGGTGTCCGTCGTGTATCGATTCTAAACGTCTGGCGCCTGCGGATATTCCGAGAGCGCTGCACGACGGCGACCGTCCGACACTCCCGGGCTTCGTTCCGATCCGGACACGGTTGTGCGGATGCGGCCCGGAGCGAGATACGCTCAGTGCGACGTCCAGAACCGACCGCTACCCGGTGTCGGTTCTTCAGCACTCGATGTGGAGGATGCGTGGGACTCAGAACCCCGGCGCTTCGGCGCCCCCAGAACGGGCTGATCGCGCTGCTTGCGACGCTTTTGGCCGCCTTCATCGTGCTCGGCGTACCCGCCGGTTCAGCACAGGCCGCCACGACACCCGACGGCCAGGAGATCACCCAGTTCTACTTCGCCGGGAACATCACGTACAAGGACAAGCCGATCCCTGATGTGAAGCTCTCGGTCAAGGGGAACGGCTTCGAAGGCAAGACCAAGACGGATGCCGAAGGCAAGTGGCGCCTGTACGTGCCGAAGAAGGCCGCGTACACGATCTCGATCGACGAGGACACCCTGCCGAAGGGCGTGATCGTCGACGCCGCGCAGCTCCCCGAGGGCGTGAAGGCGGTCGCCGGGACGAGCGGCTCGTTCGAGGCCGCGTTCGGGCTGACCGGCACCAAGATCGTCAACCTCTTCCTCGGCCAGGGCGAACGCGTCACGGTCTCGTTCACCGAGCAGCTGCTCTCCCGCGCGGTAGGGGGCATCAACTTCGGTCTGCTTCTCGGCCTCGCCTCGATGGGCGCCGCGCTCATCTACGGGACCACGAGGCTGTCGAACTTCGCGCACGGCGAGATGGTCACCTGGGGCGGTGTCGCCGCGCTGCTCGTGAGCTCGGTCTGGCAGTTGCCGCTGTGGGCCGGCCTGATCGCCTCCATCGCCGCCGGCGCTCTGCTGGGCTGGGCGATGGACGCCGGGTTGTGGCGCCCGCTGCGCCGACGCGGTCTCGGGGTCGTGCAGCTCATGATCGTCAGCATCGGCCTGTCGCTCACGCTCCGATTCGTGCTGCAGTACATCATCGGCGGCGGCACGTACCAGCTGCCGGGTGCGAGCCCGGAGCCGATGAAGCTGGGGCCGATCTCGCTGTCGTACATCGACCTGATCGGCATGGGTGTGAGCCTGGTCGTCATCCTCGGCGTCGCGTACTTCCTCACCCGCACGCGCATCGGCAAGGCGACCCGCGCCATCTCCGACAACCCGCAGCTCGCGGCGGCATCCGGCATCGACGTCGACCGGGTGATCCGCATCGTGTGGATCATGGCCGGCATCCTGGCCTCGATCTCCGGCATCCTGTGGGCTTATTTCCGCCCCGGCGTGAAGTGGGACATGGGCATGCAGATGCTGCTGCTGATGTTCTGCGCGATCACGCTCGGCGGCCTCGGATCGGCCTTCGGCGCACTGATCGGATCGATCATCGTCGGAATCGCGGTGGAGGTCTCCACCCTCTGGATCCCGTCGGATCTGAAGTACGCCAGCGCGCTGATCGCGCTGATCGTGGTGCTGCTGGTCAGGCCCCAGGGCCTGTTCGGCCGCAAGGAAAGGCTGGGCTGACGCATGGACTGGGGACAGATCTTCGGCAACACCGTCACATATCTCCTGCACCCGACCACCATCGCGTACGCGCTGGCGGCGACCGGTCTCGCGGTGCACTTCGGCTACTCCGGCCTGCTGAACTTCGGCATGGCGGCCTTCATGGCCGTGGGCGGATACGGGTACGCGATCTCCGTGCTCAGCTTCGGCCTGCCGTGGTGGATGGGCATGCTCATCGGTCTGCTGGGCGGCGTGCTGTTCGCGCTGATCCTCGGCATCCCGACGCTCCGGC
>NZ_MKRT01000022.1:84023-89774 GCF_001897945.1 Microbacterium sp. 69-10 | reverse complement strand
CCGAGATCGTGCGGCTGCTGTTCCAGACCGAGCTGTTCAAGGAGTACACGAACTCCTCGGCGGGTCTGCGCGGCTACAGCGACGGCTTCCGATCGATCAACCCGTTCCCGCCTGGCACGTACGGATTCGGTCCGTTCACGTACACCGAGGTGGAGCTGTGGAACCGCGTATTCGGACTCATCATGCTCGCCATCGCGGTGCTGGTCGTCTGGGCGCTCATGCGCAGCCCATGGGGCCGGGTGCTCAAGGGCATCCGCGAGGATGAGGACGCCGTGCGCTCGCTCGGCAAGAACGTGTTCGCGTACAAGATGCAGGCGCTGATCATCGGCGGCGTCATCGGCGCCATGGGCGGCATCGTGTTCGCGGTTCCCTCGGCCGTGGTGCCGGGCAGCTACTCGACGTCGCTGACGTTCTTCCTCTGGACAATCCTGCTGCTGGGAGGCGCCGCCACAGTGCTCGGCCCGACGCTCGGCGCCGTGCTGTTCTGGATCGTGTTCTCGTTCCTCGGGAACCTCCTGCCGCAGATGGCCACCGCGGGATACCTGCCCATGACCTCGATCCAGGCTGAGATCGTGCGATGGATCCTGGCCGGTGTGGTGCTGATGCTGATCGTGATCTTCCGCCCGCAGGGCATCCTCGGAGACAAGAGGGAGATGACCTTTGTCAAGTGAGAACCAGCCCGTCACCGAGAGTGTGAAGCGGCAGAAGACAACCGGCCTGACCAAGGGACCGGCAGCGCCGGGAGTGGCGAAGGTCGAC
Organism: Microbacterium sp. 69-10; assembly: GCF_001897945.1. Lineage (GTDB taxonomy): Bacteria > Actinomycetota > Actinomycetes > Actinomycetales > Microbacteriaceae > Microbacterium. The sequence goes on along the minus strand of NZ_MKRT01000022.1, from coordinate 89,015 downwards.
CCGATCCTGATCGTCGACGGGGTGGAGCGCCGGTTCGGCGGTCTAGCAGCGGTCGACGTCGACCATCTCGAGATTCCGAGGGGTGCGATCACCGCCCTGATCGGGCCGAACGGCGCGGGCAAGACCACCCTGTTCAACCTGCTCTGCGGGTTCGACAAGCCCAACTCGGGGACCTGGTCCTACGACGGCAAGAGCCTCGCCGGGGTGCCGTCGTTCAAGGTGGCGCGGATGGGTCAGGTGCGGACGTTCCAGCTCACCAAGGCGCTGTCGCTGCTCACCGTGCTCGAGAACATGAAGCTCGGCGCACCGCATCAGCGGGGCGAGAGCTTCTTCGCGGCGATGTTCCCGTTCCTCTGGCGGAAGCAGGATGCCGAGATCGAGACGAAGGCCCGCGAGCTCCTCGCGCGCTTCAAGCTCGACGCAAAGGAGAAGGACTTCGCCGCCGCGCTGTCGGGCGGACAGCGCAAGCTGCTGGAGATGGCCCGAGCCCTGATGAGCGATCCGAACCTGGTGATGCTCGACGAGCCGATGGCCGGCGTCAACCCGGCTCTCACGCAGTCGCTGCTGGATCACATCCTCGATCTGAAGGACCGCGGCATGACCGTGCTCTTCGTCGAGCACGACATGCACATGGTGCGGCACATCGCGGACTGGGTGGTCGTGATGGCCGAGGGCCGCGTGGTCGCCGAGGGCCCGCCCGAGGAGGTCATGGAGGACCAGGCCGTGGTGGACGCCTATCTGGGCGCGCACCAGGACGTGGACCTGGGCGTGGTCACGGGACGCCTGTCCGTCGTCGACGGCGGTGCGGCCACCTCCTCGGATGAGCTCGCCTCCCGCATCCGGGAGAAGATCGAGGCCGAGGCCGAAGCCGAACTCGACAAGGAAGAGGAGGACCGGTCATGACCGACGACGTCGTGGTGGAGCTGACCGGGGTCCACGCCGGCTACCTGCCGGGGGTGAACATCCTGAACGGCGCGAACCTGATCGCCCGCAAGGGCGAGCTGATCGGCATCATCGGCCCCAACGGCGCCGGAAAGTCGACGCTGTTGAAGTCGATCTTCGGCATGGTCCACGTGCGCGAGGGGGACATCACCGTCAACGGCGAGAGCATCGTCGGCCTGAAGGCCGACAAGCTCGTCAAGCGCGGTGTGGCCTTCGTGCCGCAGACCAACAACGTCTTCCCGTCGCTGACCATCGCCGAGAACCTGCAGATGGGGCTGTATCAGAACCCCCGGATCTACAACGAGCGGCTCGAGTTCGTGACGGGCATCTTCGCCGAGCTCGGCAAGCGTCTCGGGCAGCGCGCCGGATCGCTCTCCGGCGGTGAGCGCCAGATGGTCGCCATGTCGCGCGCCCTGATGATGGATCCGTCCGTGCTGCTGCTCGACGAGCCCTCCGCGGGCCTCTCCCCCGTGCGGCAGGATGACGCGTTCATCCGCGTCTCGGACATCAACCGGGCAGGCGTCACGACCATCATGGTGGAGCAGAACGCGCGCCGCTGCCTGCAGATCTGCGACCGCGGCTATGTGCTCGACCAGGGCCGCGACGCCTACGAGGGCACCGGGCGGGATCTGCTGAACGACCCGAAGGTGATCGGGCTGTACCTGGGCACGCTGGGGCAGGACGCCGCCTAGACAGCGCATGCGAGCGCACGGAGAGAGCCCCGGATGCCAGGCATCCGGGGCTCTCCGTGGGACGGTGCGTGTCAGCTGATGCGCTTGAGCACGTTGCCCGTCTCGAACTCGTAGACGCCGATGGCGGCGCCCTTCGGGTCGTTGTTCTCGTCGAACGTGATCTCGCCGGACAGACCGTCGTAGTCGATCTTCTTGCCGTCGTTGATCAGCTTCGCGCACTCGGCGAACGTCTTGCACTTCGTGCCCTTGTCGGCGCCACCGGAGACCGAGCGCATCTTGGCAGCCATGTCCTTGCCCTCGACCGACTTCGCCTCGAGCGCCGCCAGTGCGATGAGCGTCACCGCGTCGTAGGCCTCAGCGGAGTAGGTCACGGCGTCGATCGGCTTGTTGCCCTTGGCCTCCCAGACCTTGTTCAGGTCGTCGATGAAGGTCTTGGGCAGGTCGGCGCCCGCGCGGGTTCCCTTCGAACCGGTCAGATCCACCGGGATCTGGTCCTTCCAGTCCTTCAGGTTGCCGTCAACCAGGTACAGCTTGCCGGTGTTGACGCCGGCGTTCTTGAGCAGCGGTGCGATGGTCGCGAACTGGTCGTACGAGACGACCGCGACGGCATCCGGCTTCGCGGCCGCGACCTCAGCGACCTGCGCGTTGAACTGGCCGTCACCGACGTTGTACGAGGACTTCGCGACGACCTTGCCGCCGGACTCGCCGAACGTCTTCTCGATGGCCTCTGCCAGACCCGTGCCGTAGCCGTCGTTCTGGTAGATGATGCCGAGGGTCTTGTTGCCGTCCTCGGAGATCTGGTTGCCGAGCGTCTCGCCCTGCAGCAGGTCGCTGGGCGCCGTGCGGAAGTAGAGCGGGTTCAGGCCCGAGAAGTCGGGCGAGGTGTTCGACGGCGAGACGGTCAGGATGCCGGCGCCGACGTTGCCGTCGAGGATCAGCTTGGTCACGCTGGACGACGCCGCACCGATCATCGCGGTGATGCCCTCGCTCTGCAGCTTGGTGATCGAGGTCTCGTAGGCCTTGGTGTCGGTGTCGCCCTCGTCGCCCGTGGAGAGCGTGATCGTGACGCCGGCCTTCGCCTCGTTGACGCGATCGACGGCGAGCTGGACGCCCGCCTCCATCGGGGCGCCGAGGAAGGCCAGCGAACCCGTCTCGGGAAGCAGCGAACCCAGCTTGAGGGTGAGGTCGGCGGCGGGCTTCTCGCCCCCGTCGGTCGGCTTCTCGGATGCCGGAGTGCTGGCACAGCCGGAGATGACGAGTGCGGATGCGCTGATCAGCGCGATCCCTGCGAAGATCCTCGCCGGACGCGAGCCCTTCAATGCGTTCATGTTGCTCCCTTGCGTTACTGAACGTGGAGTACCACTTTCGGATGCCTTTACCCTATGCGGTGTGGGACTCCGGCGGTCGGCGTGCGGGTCTCGGTCCCTTAACGATCCCGCGCATCCCCTCAGACCAGCTCGGCGGCGGCCTGGCGGCGGCCCCGACTCTTCTGCACCAGCAGGTCGACGACGAACACGGCGATCGCGATCCACACCAGGATGAAGCCGATCCAGCGCTCGGCGGGCATGGGCTCCCCCAGCACGGCCCAGCCCAGCAGGAACTGCATGATCGGGGTGATGAACTGGATCATGCCGATCAGCGACAGGTCGACCCGACGCGTGCCGGCGGCGAACAGCAGCAGCGGCACCGCGGTCGCGATGCCCGCGCAGGAGAGCAGCACGGTGTGCAGCGGGCTCACGGCGCCCATCGTGATGCCGTGGCCGTCCTGCGCCACGACGATGAGGATGACCGCGGCGATCGGGATCATCCAGAACGACTCCAGCGTGAGGCCGCTGACCGCGTCGACCGACGGACCGATCTTCTTCTTGACCAGCCCGTACAGGCCGAAGGACGCCGTCAGCGACAGGGCGATCCACGGGAACGCCCCGTAGGCGACGATGATCACGCCCACCGCGACCGCGGCGATGCCGATCGCGACCCACTGCGCCATCCTGATGCGCTCGTGCAGCACCAGCACGCCCAGCAGCACCGTGAAGATCGGGTTGATGAAGTAGCCCAGGCTCGTCTCGACCACGTGCCCGCTCATCGCGGCGATCACGAAGACCTGCCAGTTGATGTAGATCAGGGCGCCCGCCAGCGCGGTGAGCGCCAGCAGCTTGGGCTGGCGCCAGATGATGCGCAGCTTCTCCCATCCGCGGGTCACGACCAGCAGCAGGATGCAGAACACCAGCGTGAGCAGCAGCCGCCATGCGACGACCTCGAACGGGCCGGTCGGTTCGAGCAGGAGGAAGTACAGCGGGAAGACGCCCCAGAGCAGGTATGCCCCGATCGTGTACAGCGTCCCCGCGCTCTTCGTGCTCACCGATCAAGCCTAGTGGCGCCTGGAACGACGAAGGGCCCGGATGCCATGCATCCGGGCCCTGGAGAACGTCAGCGTCAGCGGACGACGACCGCGAGGACGTCGCGAGCCGAGAGCACGAGGTACTCGTCGGCGCCGAACTTGACCTCGGTGCCGCCGTACTTGCTGTAGAGCACGCGGTCGCCAACGGCGACGTCGAGCGGAACGCGGTTGCCGTTGTCGTCGATGCGGCCGGGGCCCACAGCCACGACCTGGCCCTCCTGGGGCTTCTCCTTGGCGGTGTCGGGGATGACCAGACCGCTTGCGGTGGTCTGCTCTGCCTCGACCTGCTGGATGACGATGCGGTCCTCGAGCGGCTTGATGGAAACCGACACGGTGTACCTCTTCTTTCGTGACTGAGATCAGAAGACTGTTAGCACTCTCATGCCGAGGGTGCTAACTCCAGTGTATGCCGACGGCTGGCACTCATGCAATGCGAGTGCCAATCGGGCGGGCCGGGACGCACGACCGTAGGCTGGTCGGGTGGAGATGTCCGAGCTGACCGCCCTGCTCACCCGCGACGGCCTCGCGCTGCTCGACGAGGTCGGGCCGGTCGAGTCGTCCGGCGACGTCGCGCGCGCCGTGTCACGGCTGCGCGCGGCCGGCCACTCCCCCGAGCTCGTGTCGGCCGTGGTCGGGCAGGCGCACCTGCGGGTGAAGGCGGCGGCGAAGTTCGGCGAGTTCGCGGAGCGGATGCTGTTCACCCGGGCAGGCCTCGAGCAGGCCACCCGACTGAACGTCGCCACGCTGCACGCCGTGCGGATGCGACGGGCAGGCATCACCGCGGTCACCGATCTGGGCTGCGGCATCGGCGGCGACAGCCTCGCCTTCGCCGGTGCGGGCCTGACCGTGACTGCCGTGGACGCCGACGAGGTGACCGCCGGGATCGCGGCCTACAACCTCGCGCCGTTCGGAGCGACAGTACGCCACGGCCAGGCCGAGGAGTTCCTGAGCGCCAGC
>NZ_MKRT01000022.1:66906-84008 GCF_001897945.1 Microbacterium sp. 69-10 | reverse complement strand
TTGCCGCGGACAGAATCCGCGGATTCGTCCGCGAGAAGCGCACATTCCCGCGCGAAGCGCTCGGTGGGCGACGGCGCGGTGTGGCTGGACCCCGCCCGACGCACCGCCGGGCACGGCGAGACGCGCCGGCTGTCGGCATCCGACTGGTCACCGTCTCTGGACTGGTGCTTCGAGGTCGCACGCAGCCGCCCGACCGGGATCAAGCTCGGCCCGGGGCTGGACCGCGACCTCATCCCCGACGACGTCGAGGCGCAGTGGGTCAGCGCCGACGGCAGCGTGGTCGAGCTGGTGCTGTGGAGCGGCGCGCTCGCCCGCGACGGCATCCGCCGCTCGGCGCTGATCGTCGCCGGCGGGCAGACCCACGAGCTGACCGCGGAGGCGGATGCCGAGGACGTGCCGGTCCGCGAGCTCGGCGCATTCGTGCACGAGCCCGACGGGGCCGTGATCCGTGCGCGGCTGATCGGCGACGCGGCACGGATGCTGGATGCCGGGATGCTCGACGAGCAGATCGCCTATCTCACCGGAGACGCCGCCGTGACGAGCCCGTTCGTGCAGTCGTTCCGGGTGCGGGAGACCATGCCCGTGCATCCGAAGACCATCAACGCGGCGCTCAGGGCGAACGACATCGGGCGACTCGAGATCAAGAAGCGCGGTATGGACATCGATCCTGCGGCTTTCCGGAAGAAGCTGACGCTGAAGGGCTCGCAGCAGGCGACGCTGATCCTCACCCGGACACCGGCCGGACGCGTGGCGATCCTCGCCGACCGGGTCTGATCAGCCCTCCTCCGATCCACCACGGGTCTGAGCGGCGGCCGGTCTGATCAGCTCTTCTTGTCGAGCGGATCGCGGAAGATCGTCAGGGTGACCCCGCCTCGTTCGGTCCACTTCGCGCTGTAGGTCGCTTCGCGGTACCGCACCTGCACGGCTCGGGACGAATCGCCGGGCTCGCAGCTCTTCGACACCTGAAGAGTGTCAGGATCGACGACCGCGACGCACTTGTCGTCGACAAAGTGCGCCCAGATGGCGACGCCGTCGTCCCGGCCGACGAGCATCAGGTTCGGCCCGGCGAGATCGACCTTCTTCAGCGCGCCGATGAGGCGCCGGTCCTCCTGCGAGTACTGCTGCTCCCAAGAGGTGTCGTCCGGGTCGGTGTCCCAGTAGTCGATTCCGATAACGCGCTCACCGCGCAGATCCTTCATCATCGTCGCAGACACAGAGCGCTTGATGCCGTCGTCCAGCGTGGTCTCCGCACCGACGCCGATCATGCCCGCACCCCACATCCCCTTGGCGGGGTCGGCGCAGCCGATGCTCTGCTGGCCGTCGAGCACGAGAACGAGACATGCCTCCTTGCCATGAGTGGCCGTCCAGACCGCCGCACCGTGCTTCGTACCGGCGAACTCGAGCGAGTCGGGATCGACCTTTCCCGTCTTCGCGATCGCCTGTTCGGACTTCTGCTGCGCCGCAGTCATCGACGGGACGGAGATCCGCTCAGACCGCGGCGCAGTCAGCCAGCCGATGCCGAGACCGAACGCGAGTGTTGCGACGGTCACGATCGCGATCAGCCGCCGGTGGGCGGGGGCGACGGTGGATAGGTGACTCTCCTCGTCCTGCTGCCCTTCCGCGCCGCCCGAGTCCTGCAGTGCACGCAGGCTCGGTTCGGCGCGCGGAGAGTCGGGCATCGGATCTGGAGAGGATGTGACGGGCGGATCGTCCCGTCCCGGCGCAACGCCGCCCGTCGCACGCGGGGTCGCGGGCTCGACTGCTGTGGGAGCCGAGAGCATCCGCAGCTCTTCGGCCTCTTCCGGCGTCAGAGCACCGCCGGGAGCGTACAGGCGGCGCTGCAATTCGCGCCGGCGGGTGTCGTCCGCTGTGCTCATCCCTGTCCCCCGGCCGCGCCCCCGGCGCGATAGATCGTGAGGACGTTGCCGCTCCCGGGGCTGTTCATGTCGCCGGCGAGCACCGAGTAGGTGCTGTCCCCCACGGTGAGCTCCAGCGGCGGTGAGCCGATCGAGAGGTTTCCGCACTTCTTGGTGACCACATCGTGCGGCTGCACGATCACGATGCAAGGCTCGCTGTCGAAGCCGAGCCACACGGGAGTGTCGCCGTCGTAGCCGAGGATGCTGAGGGTCTGTCCGTCCATCCCGGTGGCCTCGATCGCACTGATCGTCTTCAGCTCCGCTTCGTCGTATTGCACACGCCAGTCCCACTCCTCAGACATGCTTTCGCGCTGCACGGCGATGAACGGGTTGCCGTTGATGTCCTCCGCCGAAGATGCCCATACCGAATACTCGACGCCCTTCTCGACGTAGGTCAGGCTCGCCCCCAGTGTCTCCCCCGAAGCGGTCTTCGGGTTGAGGCAGTTCACGCCGGTGCCACCGGGCAGCCCCGGGGAGCCGCGGCCCCGCGTGAGAAGCAGGCAGTCCGATGCCCCGTCGTTCTGCGTCGCTTTCCAGACGTCCACGCCGTCTTTGCTGCCGACGAGCTCCACAGAGCCTGCGTCGTACTGAGTCGTCGACTGGAGCCTCGCCCAGGTGTCCTGCTGTTCGGCTGTCATAACGGGCCCGTGGTCGCTGAATATGGCGCGGCCTGCGACCAGTCCCACCACGATCGCGAAGACGGCGACCACGGGAAGGAGTATGCGGCGAGGGAATCGGCGGAGGCTCATCGTCGTCCGGCCTGCGGCGGGAGCTTCATCGGGCAGCACGTTCTTGGACTCCGAGACGTCAGGCGTCTCCGCGTGCTCAGCAGGTGACTCCGTCCGAGTGGACGATCCCGCCCACAGCGCGGAGGCTCGGAACCCGTCATCACGAGCCGACGTCGGCTCGGTGATCGGGGGCGAGACCACGGGAGCCGTCAGATTGCGCGCGTCCAGATCCCGCAGCTCCGCGGCCTCGGCATCCGTCAGCGCGCCCCCGGGCGCGTAGGCCCGCAGCTGAAGCTCACGTCGTCGTGCAGCTTCCGCCCCCTCCAGCATCCGTCACCCCAGTCTCTCGAACTGCATCGTCGCCCAGATCAACCAGCCCGCACTGAACAGAGTGGCACACAGTCCGAGGACCAGAGCCCACATCGCGATGGCGCGGCTCTCCAGCGGGCGGCGCAGCGACATGATCGCGGAGATCACGGCGACGACCGCCACCGGAATCCCCCAGCCCACGAACATCGACGTCGCCAGCGCGACGATCGCGGCGAACAGGGCCCACGGCGCCAGCCGGGCATCATCCACCGGCGCCGCGTCCGACTCCGCGTGCGGCTCCCAGTCCGACCGGGCCGCGAAATCCTCGGCATCCGGCTCGTGATTCGTCCGCTCGACCGGGATCGGCGCCGTCGGCAGCTTGCCGTACCCCTTCGACGCACCGGGCAGCGCCGCGCTCCCCTCCGGTCGCTCGACCTCGGGAGTGGGCCCCTCGATGCGCGGATCGGTCATGCCGGGCTCACCTGGATCTCGGTCACGGGCAGCGTCGAGTCCGCCCCGAACGCCAGTGTCGACGCGCCACGGCCGCTCGAGATCAGCTCCGCGGCGAGACCGGCGATCATCGCGCCGTTGTCCGTGCACAGGCTCAGAGGAGGGATGCGCACGGTGACGCCCGCTGCGGCGGCGCGCTCCAGCGTCACCTCGCGCAGACGCCGATTGGCGATCACTCCGCCACCCAGCAGCAGGCGAGGAACTCCGCGGTCCTGGCAGGCGGCGAGCGCCTTGGTCACCAGCACGTCGACCACCGCTTCGCGGAAGCTGGCGGCGACATCGGCGACGGGGACCTCCTCGCCGTTCGCCTCGGCGCGCTCGATCCAGCGGGCGACCGCCGTCTTCAGCCCCGAGAACGAGAAGTCGTAGCGGTGCCTCTCCAGATCGGACGCCTTGGACAGTCCGCGCGGGAAGCGGATCGCCTTCGGGTCGCCGCCGGCCGCGGCTCTGTCGATCTGCGGCCCACCGGGGTACGGAAGCCCCAGCAGACGCGCGACCTTGTCGAAGGCCTCACCGGCCGCGTCGTCCACGGTCTCGCCGAGCAGCTCGACGTCGGTCGTGAGATCGCGCACATGCAGCAGCGAGGTGTGGCCGCCGCTGACGAGCAGGGCGATCGTCGGGTACTCGATGGGCTCCGCATCCCCGGCGACGATGTCGGCGGCGATGTGCCCGACCAGATGGTTCACGGCGTACAGCGGCTTGCCCAGCGACACGGCGAGCCCCTTGGCGGCGCCCACGCCGACCATGAGCGCGCCGGCCAGGCCCGGACCGCTGGTCACGGCGATGGCGTCCAGGTCATCGAGGTTCACCTGCGCCTCGGCGAGGGCGCGCTCGATGGACGGCTGCAGGGCCTCCAGATGCGCGCGTGCGGCGACCTCCGGCACGACGCCGCCGTAGCGGGCGTGCTCGTCCATGCTCGACGCGATGGTGTTCGACAGCAGGGTGCGGCCGCGCACGATGCCGATGCCCGTCTCGTCGCAGCTGGTCTCGATGCCGAGCACCAGGGGTTCGGTGGTGGTCATGCGGAGGTCTCCTCCTCGGATGCTGCGCCGACGGTCCAGGCGTGCAGGTCGAGCCGCATCACCACGGCGTCCACGTCGTCGGGCTGGTAGTAGCGCGGGCGGCGGCCCAGCTCCGCGAAGCCCTCCGACCGATACAGGCCCTCGGCCACGGGATTGTCGGCGCGCACTTCGAGGAACAGCTCGCGGGCGCCGCGGGCGGCCGCCTCGGAGATCAGCGCGCGCAGCAGCGCACGGCCCCTCCCCTGCCCCCGGACCGATTCATCGAGCGCGATGGTCTGGATGTCGGCATCCGATCCGCCGCGCAGGGCGCGCAGCCCGCCGTAGCCCACCACGCGGCCGTCCTCCTCGTCGACGAGGTAGTGGTTGTGAGCGCTGGCGACCTCGGCGCGCATGGTGTCCTCGCTCCACGCGTCCGTGGGGAAGCTGCGGTGCTCGAGGTCCATGATCGCGGCGAGGTCGTCGCCGGTCGCGAGGCGGAGGGTCATGCGCTCACCCGCTTCGGAGCGCCGGGCTGCACGACATCCGGCGAGCGCAGATAGAGCGGCTCGGCATCGGCGAGGGTCCGTCCGGCGGCGATGGCGCGGGCGCCGACGAGCGCGAGGGCGGAGGCCGAGAGCTCGGTGACCTCGTGCACCGGCTCGGCGAGCTCGGCACCGCGCTTCTCCAGGCGGGTGGGGAGCACCAGGTGCGGGATGCCGTCGGCATCCGCTCCGTCGAAGACGCTCACCGCGATCTCACGACGGCGGGCGTCGGTGACGACCGCGAATCGGCCCTGGATGTCCGCCGCCTGCGCGATCGCGAAATGGCTGGGGATCGGGATGACCGGGATGCCGCGACCGAGCGCGAACGTGCGCGCCGCGGCGATGCCGATGCGCAGGCCGGTGAAGGGCCCGGGGCCCATTCCCGCGATCACGTGCGTGATGCCCGGCTGCGCCACCTGGGCGAGCAGGTCGCCGATCACCTCGGCGTGTCCGAGCGGGTCGGGCGTGGAGGCCTCGGCGACGGTGCGCCCGTCGGCGTCGATGACGGCGACGGCGGTGCCCAGGGAGGTGTCGACGGCGAGGATCACCCCTCCAGATTAGTCGGCGGCCGCTGGGCCTCGGCCGGGAGCCGTGCACCGGCGGGTACGGTCATGGTGTGAGCTACGAGACCGCCTCCCGCCTCCTGATCGACCCCGACGCCACCGCCGAGCAGCTGTACGGAGCCGCGGTCGAGCTGCGCGGCTCGTTCGAACGCGCAGAGCACACGATCGGCCTGCTCCCGGGCGACGCCGACCAGGTGATGATCCGGGCGTACCGGGCCGCCGCAGACCGCGGCCTGGTGAGGGCGATGCTCGACCTCGGCGCACTGTACGTTTCGGGCGAGGTGGCGCCGTGGGCGCCGTACCCGGGTAAGGATCTCGCACAGGGCATCGCACTCCTGCGCCGAGCCGATGACGCAGGCTCCGCCGCCGGCGCGCTCGGCTGGATCCGGGCCGCCTACTTCGCCCGGGACGAGTCGATGGCCCCCGCGGCCGTCGAGCGCCTGAGTGCCCTGTACTCCGCCGATCCCGAGGACGCCGGCGTGCAGCTCCTGCTGGGCTATTTCATCAGCCAGGGGTACGGGTACGCGCAGGACGTCGCCGCGGCCCTGCCGTTCTTCGACGCGGCGGCCGCGCGGGGAGACGCGGATGCCGCGTTCGAGCTCAGCATCCTTCGCCCCGAGTCCGCCGCGGACTGGACCCGCCGGGCGGCCGACCTGGGCAGTGCACGCGCGCAGGCGAATCTCGGCGGCATGTACGCGACCGGCCGGGGCGTCGAGCAGGACGCGCGGAAGGCCGTCGAGTGGTACAGCCGCGCGGGCGACAACGGCCACGCCCGCGCCGCGTTCATCGCCGGCGTCATGCTGCTGCGCGGGGACGACGGGCTCACCCCGGACCGGGATGCGGCCGAGGGGCAGTTCGCCACGGCCGAGGAGCTCGGCTTCGACGTGGACGGATCCCTCGACGACATGGGCATCACGCGCTGACGCGCGGCGCCCGCACGATCTCAGGCCTCGACGCGCTCGATCGTCACGAACCTCGGCGCATCGGCGTCCAGGTCCTCGTCCGCCAGGTCGGCGACGCCTCCGACCGGACGCTCCAGCTCGATGTCCCACCAGGCATCCGCCACCGACGAGGCCATCGGCCGCCCCCACTCGATCACCACCACCGAGCGGGCGAAGTCGATGTCCAGATCGTCGAGTTCGGCGGCCGACCCCAGACGGTAGGCGTCCACGTGCACGAGCGGCGCTCCCCCGACCAGCGAGGGATGCGTGCGGGCGATCACGAAGGTCGGGCTCTGCACGGGCCCGCGCACGCCGAGCCCCTCGGCGAGGCCGCGCGTGAAGGTCGTCTTGCCGGCGCCCAGAGGCCCGGTCAGCACGAGCAGGTCGCCGGCCTGCAGCTGCTCGCCGATGTGCAGGCCGAGCCGCTCCATGGCATCCGAGGTGGCGATCTCGTGCCGCCCCAGGAACGCGGGATCGATGCTCATGACACGGTCCGCCGGGGGACGCGGTCGCCGATGCGCGTGACGATCTCGTAGTTGATGGTGCCCGCGGCGTCCGCCCAGTCCGTCGCCGACGGATGACCGAGCGTCGGGTCGCCGAACAGCACCACCTCGTCGCCCACCTCGACGGGCTCGTCGCCGACGTCGACGACGAACTGGTCCATGGCGATGCGGCCCGCAACGGTGTGCGGGCGGCCGTTGATCAGCACCGGCCCGAGGCCGGATGCCTGACGCGGCACGCCGTCGGCGTAGCCGAGCGGCACGAGCGCGAGCGTGGTGTCGCGGTCGCAGCGGTACGCGTAGTCGTACGAGACGCCGGTGCCGGCGGCGACCCGGCGGACGTTCGCGACAGCTGCGCTGAGCTTCATCGCCGGACGCAGCCCCAGATCGGCCGAGGTGCGGTCGGCGAAGGGTGAGAGTCCGTAGATGCCGAGGCCCACGCGCACCGCGTCGAGTCGCGCCTCGGGCAGCGAGATGGCGCCTGCGGTGGCGGCGAGGTGACGGATCTCCGGACGGATGCCGAAGGACTCGGCCTGCGCGAGGATCTCCTGGTACCGGGCGAGCTGCGCCCGGTCGTCGTCGGGGCTCGCACCGGAGAGATGACTGAAGATCCCGACGATGCGGATGCGTCCGATGCGCTCCAGCCGGGCGGCTTCGGCCAGAACCTGCTCGAGCTGCTCGGTGGGGATGCCGTTGCGGGAGAGCCCGGTGTCGACCTTGAGGTGGACGGATGCCTGGGATCCGGCCTCGGATGCCGCGTTCAGCTGCGCGAACGAGGAGACGCCGATCTCGATCTCGGCCTCGACCGCGTCATCGAACCGCCGGCCGGGTTCATGCAGCCAGGCGATCAGCGGCGCGGTGATGCCCGCGCGGCGCAGCGCGAAGGACTCCTCCAGGGTCGCCGTGCCGATTCGCGAGGCGCCTCCGGCGAGCGCGGCCGTGGCGACGGCGGCGGCGCCGTGCCCGTAGCCGTTCGCCTTGACCACGCCGATCACCTGCACGCCCGTGAGACTGCGCAGGTGGCGGACGTTCTCGGCGATCGCGCCGAGGTCGATCGTGGCCTGACGGAACGGGAAGGTGCGGGTCATGCGGAGGTCCCTGTCTCGTGCGAGGCTGCTCATGCATCCGCCCTCTCGGCGACGACGTACGCCGCGGCGAGGCCGGCGTCGTGGGTGAGGCTCAGGTGCAGGGCGGTGATGCCGCGCTCGGCGACGACGGCCGCAGTGGAGCCGCTCAGCACGAAGTGCGGACGGCCGGAGGCCTCGGAGGCGATCTCGATCTCGGTCCAGTACACGCCGTCGCTGCCGCCGAGCGCCTTGATCAGTGCCTCCTTGGCGGCGTACCGGGCGGCCAGCGAACGCAGACGCAGCTGCTGCTCGGATGGCGTGAAGAGACGTGCCAGGAGCCGGGGAGTGCGGGTCACCGAGCGCTCGAACCGCGCGACGTCGACGAGGTCGATTCCGGTGCCGATGATCACCCGTTCAGCCTACTCGGGGCGTCGGATGCCCGGCATCCGCGGCTTCCTTCCGCTGCCGTGCTCTTCCGTCCGCAGGCCGGGTCGCACGTCCGGATGCCGAGAACGACCGAACCGGCATCCGGAACGTCACCCCGACCTGCAGACGAAGGGAAACGAGCTCAGAGCGACCCGAACCGCGCCTCGTACTCCGGCGAGAGCTCCGCGAACCGGGCAGCCCATTCGTGGGCGAAGGCCTCGCCTGCGACGTGGGCGGCGAGGCGCTCGAGATAGGTCTGCCATCCGGCACCGTAGAAGATCGAGCGGATGCCGGTGTGCACCAGGCGCATGCGGGTGCCGCCGGCGACCTCGTCGAGCGTGACGGTCAATTCGGTCGGCTCCTCCTCGACGGCATGCCAGGTGGTGGTGAACGAGAGCGGTGCGTCGCAGGAGGTGACGGTGCCGGTCGCCCAGGACGGCTCATCGCCCTCCGCGACGACCGCCCAGGTGCCGCCGAGCCGGAACTCGCCGGTCAGGTCGACCATCCAGCGCCCGAGGCGATCTGGCGTGGTGATCGCCTGCCAGAGGTCGTCGATGTCGGTGGCGTAGACGTCCTCGTAGACGAGCCGGAAGCCGGACGGATGCTTCTCGATGACGGGACGGGTGATGCTCATGATGCGTTCCTCTCCGTGATCTTCGTGCTACTCTTCCCGGATGCCGCGCGGCGTCCCCGCGCGACCTCGGTGTGCAGGGCGTCGAGACGCTGGCCGAGCGGATCGCTCAGCCGCGCGAGCGCGCGGGAGGCGGCATCCAGTCCCGCCTGATCCAGGGCGTAGACGCGACGCGTCCCCTCGGCCCGCACCGTCGCGAAGCCGTTCTCGCGCAGCACCTTCAGGTGCTGCGACACTGCAGGCTGCGAGATGCCGAACTCCTCGCGGGCGATGTCGGTCAGCATCCCCGCCGACTGCTCGCCCAGGGCGAGCACGCTCAGCAGCCGCCGACGGACAGCATCCGCGAGAACCTCGAATTCGTGCACGCCCTGACTATATAAGTCTTCTCTTATCTTTGCCACACCTTTTCATCTGCAGGCCGATTCGCGCGTCTGGATGCAGACAACAACCGAACCGGCATCCGGGACGTCGCGCCGACCTGCAGACGAAGGGATGCGACTCCCTGCACAGTCGGGGAATCCAACGAGTTGTCCCCATCCACTGGGTTCGCGAACCCACGGCACTCGGATTCCCGCCAGCATCGCAGCATGCTCATCACGCCCCGCCAGCTTCTCGACCGCTTCGACGGCCTCGCCCGCGGCAGACAGCTCACGGCATTCGGGCTCAGCAGATATGAACTCGCCCGCGCGGCTGACCGAGGCGAGATCCGGCGGCTTCGACGCGGCGTGTACGCGAGCACGAAGGCGACGGACGCCGCCATCGCCGCCGCACGGCACGGCGGGGCGCTCACATGCGCCGGAGCGCTGCAGCACCATGAGGTCTGGACACTCGAGGACGATGACGAACCGCACGTGTGGCTCGGGTCCACCGGGCGGGTGCACCCGCATCCTGGATGCTCGTGCGTCGCCCACTACCACCCGGGCAGGATGTCGCTCGGGGTCGCCGATGTGCGAGATGCCCTCATCCACGGGTACTTCTGTCATGGCGAGGAGTTCTTCTTCTGCGCGCTCGAGTCGGCATGGCGAAAGCGACTGATCGGTGCCGGCGATCGTGCGCGCATCCGCGCGACCCTGCCTCGCTCCGCACAGTGGCTGGTCGACTTCGCCCGCCCCGACGCCGATAGCGGTCTGGAGTCTCTGATGCGCCTCCGCCTGCATCTGCAGGGCATCGACGACGTCCGGACGCAGGTCCACATCGACGGCGTAGGCCGGGTCGACTTCGTGATCGAGGGTCGACTGATCGTCGAAGCGGACGGCGAGGACAACCACACCGGTCCGCAGCGCCACAGGGATCTGCGGCGCGATGCGGCAGCATCCGCCCTGGGCTATGAGTCGCTGCGCTTTGATTACGTCCAGATCCTGAGGGCCTGGGACACCGTGCTCGAGGCGATCCTCGCGGCATTACGGCGCGCGCACGCCTGATTTCGCGTCGCCGACCAGTCCGGTCCCCGTCCTATCCGCTCCATCCGCAGGCCGATTCACACATCCGGATGCCGGGAACCGACGCTTCGGCATCCGGGACGTCACCTCGACCTGCGGACGAAAGAAGAAAGACCGAACACGAAAGCCCGGAGCGGTCAGCTCACTCCACCGTGACCGACTTCGCGAGGTTGCGGGGCTGGTCGACGTCCAGGCCCTTGGCCGTGGCGAGCGCCATGGCGAAGATCTGCAGCGGGACGACCGCGAGGATCGGCTCGAACAGCGGTCCGGCGAGCGGGATGCGGATGACCTCGTCGGCGTAGGGCAGCACGGCGGCGTCGCCCTCCTCCGCGACGACGATCACGCGGGCGCCGCGGGCGCGGATCTCCTGGATGTTCGAGACCACCTTGGAGTGGATCAGCGCGGAGTGGCGCGGCGAGGGCACGAGAACGAACACGGGCTGACCGGGCTCGATCAGCGCGATCGGCCCGTGCTTGAGCTCGCCGGCGGCGAATCCCTCGGCGTGGATGTACGAGATCTCCTTGAGCTTGAGCGCGCCCTCGAGCGCGATCGGGAACCCGACGTGACGGCCCAGGAACAGCACCGAGCGGGTGTCAGCCATCCAGCCGGCCAGCTGCGAGACGTGCTCGGTCTCCTCGGCCAGCACCTGCGCGACCTTCTCGGGAAGCGACTGCAGCTCGCCGACGGCCTCACGGACATCGGATGCCGAGGCGGTGCCGCGCACCCGCCCCATGTGCAGGCCGAGAAGGAGCAGCGCCGTGATCTGAGCGGAGAACGCCTTGGTCGACGCGACGGCGACCTCCGGGCCCGCGTGCGTGTAGACGACGGCATCCGACTCGCGCGGGATGGTCGCGCCCTGCGTGTTGCAGACCGACAGGGTCTTCGCACCGCGCTCGTTCGCGTACTTGACCGCCATCAGGGTGTCCATCGTCTCGCCGGACTGGCTGATCGAGACGACGAGGGTGTCGTCGCCGATCACCGGGTCGCGGTAGCGGAACTCGTGCGCGAGCTCGACGTCGACGGGCACGCGCGCCCACTGCTCGATCGCGTACTTGCCGACCAGCGCGGCATACGACGCGGTGCCGCAGGCGGTGATGATCACGCGGTTGATGCCGGTGAACAGGTCATCGAGTCCGTCGAGCTCGGGGATGACCACCTGGTCGCCCTGGATGCGGCCGCGGATGGTGTTCGCGACGGCCTCGGGCTGCTCGGCGACCTCCTTGGCCATGAACGAGGACCAGCCGCCCTTCTCGGCGGCAGCGGCGTCCCAAGAGACCTCGAAGGGCTGGGCCTCGACGGAGTTGCCGTCGAAGTCGGTGACCGTCACCGAGTCGGGGGTGATCGCGACGATCTGGTCCTGCCCGATGGCGAGTGCGCTGCGGGTGTGCTCGACGAACGCCGCGACGTCCGAGCCGAGGAAGTTCTCCCCCTCGCCCAGGCCGATCACGAGCGGCGAGTTGCGACGGGCTCCGACCACGAGGCCGGGCTCGTCCTGGTGCACGGCCAGCAGCGTGAACGCGCCCTCCAGGCGGTTGACCACGTTGCGGAAGGCGGAAGCCAGGTCGCCGGTGCGCCGGTACTCGCGCCCGAGCAGAGCTGCTGCGACCTCGGTGTCGGTCTCACTGAGGAAGGTGACGCCCTCGGCGGTCAGCTCGTCGCGGAGAACCGCGAAGTTCTCGATGATGCCGTTGTGGATCAGTGCGAGCTTGCCGTCGTCGGCGAGATGCGGGTGCGCGTTCCCATCGGTGGGGCCGCCGTGCGTCGCCCAGCGGGTGTGGCCGATGCCGGTCGTGCCGTCGGCGAGCGCGGCATCCGCCAGCGAGTCGCGCAGCACCTTCAGCTTGCCGGCCTTCTTGCGCATCCCGAGGTGCCCGCCCTCGTCGATGACGGCGATGCCCGCCGAATCGTACCCGCGGTACTCGAGACGGGCCAGGCCCGCGAGAAGGATGTCCTGGCTGGGCCGCGGGCCCACGTATCCGACGATTCCACACATGGATTCAAGGATAAACGGGGGTTTTTGCGAGGCCTCTGAACGAACGTCAGAGGCGATCACACCTTGCGCAGCTGCACGCTCTCGACGGCGTGGTCGGCGCCCTTGCGCAGCACGAGGGTCGCGCGGTGCTTGGTGGGCATGACGTTCTCGAGCAGATTCGGCATGTTGATCTCGTTCCAGTACCCGAGAGCCGTGGTCACCGCCTCGTCGTCGGTGAGGTGCGCGAACACGTTGAAGTACGACGACGGGTTCGCGAAGGCGCCCTTGCGCAGCGCGAGGAAGCGGTCGATGTACCAGCGCTCGATGTGCTTGGGATCGGCGTCGACGTAGATCGAGAAGTCGAACAGGTCGCTGACGGCCACGTCGTTCGGGGCGGGCGGCGGCTGCAGCACGTTCAGCCCCTCCACGATCACCACGTCGGGGCGGCGCACGACCACGTGCGCGTCGGGCACGATGTCGTACCGCATGTGCGAGTAGAACGGCGCGCGCACCTCGGATGCCCCGCTCTTCACCTCGGTGAGGAACTCGATCAGCGAGCGGCGGTCGTAGGACTCGGGGAAGC
Source organism: Microbacterium sp. 69-10 (assembly GCF_001897945.1). Lineage (GTDB taxonomy): Bacteria > Actinomycetota > Actinomycetes > Actinomycetales > Microbacteriaceae > Microbacterium. The sequence goes on along the minus strand of NZ_MKRT01000022.1, from coordinate 70,880 downwards.
CCTTGCGGTCCATCAGCCCGCGGCGCTCGAGCTCGGCGTTGGGGTACAGGAACCCGTCGGTGGTGACGAGCTCGACCCGCGGCGTCCCCGGCCAGCGGCTCATCAGCTCGCGCAGCAGGCGGGCGATGGTCGACTTGCCGACAGCCACGGAACCGGCGACGCCCACCACGAACGGCGTGGTGGAGTCGTCCTCCTGCAGGAACTCGCTGGTCGCGGCACCCAGCTTGCGGATCGACGACGCGTACAGGCTGAGCAGGCGGCTCAGCGGCATGTAGACCTCGCGCACCTCGTCGAGGTTGAGCCGGTCGCCGATGCCGCGGATGCCGACGACCTCGGTCTCGCTGAGCGGCTGATCGAGGCCTGCCGACAGGCGCGCCCAATCGGCGCGGTCGATCTCGCGGTACTGGGACAGCGGCAGGTTGGTGGCGGCGGTCACGCGTTACATCGTATCCGTCGGGTGAACAGCGGATGTCGCGGCGATCTGCGAGGGATGTCGCAGCGTCCGCGCACGAGTAATCTCGTGCCGTGCGCCTGGGAGTCCTCGACATCGGTTCCAACACCGTCCACATGCTGGCCGCCGACATCCACCCCGGTGGACGCCCGCTGGCGACGGCGAGCGACCGGACGGTGCTGCGCCTGATGCGCTACCTCACGCCCGAGGGCGCGATCACGGAATCGATGGTGGCCCGGAAAGCAGCCACCACTAGAGTGTGATGATGCATCGATCTGAGGATCGCGGCCGTCTGGGGAGGCCAGGCAACGGAATCGACGCACCCATGGCGAGGACTCGCCGTGAGCGTCGTCTGCTGCGTGCGGACCCCGAAACGCCGCTGCCGGCCCTCGACTCCGACGGGCGGTCGCCGAGACCCCCGGAGACGACCATGACCGCTGGATCCGAGTTCTCCCTGGCAGACCTGTTCGCGAGCACCCATGAGGACGTCCCCGACGTGCAGCCGAACATCATGACGGTGTGCACCGGCAACATCTGCCGCTCGCCCCTGGCCGAGACCGTGCTGGCCACGCGCCTCGCCGACCTCGATCTCCGCGTGCACAGCGCGGGGACGCAGGCCCTCGTCGGGCACGGGATGCCGACCGAGGCGCGCGCCCTCGCCGAGCGGAACGGCGTCTCCCCGGAACGCACCGCCGCCCATCGCGCGCGCCTGCTGTCCGAGACGCTGATGAACGACGCTGATCTGATCCTGACCATGACGGCTCAGCACAGCACCGCCGCCATGCAGCTCACCCCTCGCCGCATGCACAGCACCTTCACGGTGCGCGAGTTCGCGCGTCTGGCCGCCTCGCTCGACGACGGCGTGCTGCGGCGCATCGCCCGCAGCGCAGGCAACCCGCGGTCCCGTTTCGGCGTGCTGGTGCAGGCCGTCGCCGATCAGCGCGGCGTCGCGCCGAGGGCGACCGGCGACGAGGACGTGATCGACCCCTACCGCCAGTCCTTCGAGGTGTACGAGCAGTCCGCCGCGCAGCTGCTTCCCGCATTGGCGCAGGTGGAGCGGGTGGTCCGCATCGCCCTGGCCTGACGCTCCGGATCGGTCAGCGCCGCCAGCGGGCGTAGTGCCAGAGGGCCACGCCGCCGCGTCTCCAGCGCAGCATCCGATGCGCCCACGCCTCGCGCACCGTCGGCAGGCGGTTCACGTCGTTGCGCGGGATCTCCTCGCGTGAGATCCACACAGCGCGTGCGAGGACGGCGGGCTTGCGGTGCAGCGGCGCCGAGCGCAGCGTGCTCAGCCAGGAGACGGCCGCGCCGTCCTCGACGGTCGCCCGGTTGGTCTCCCACAACTGCATCTGGCGCGGCGTGGCGTCCATCTCGTGCGGGCGTCCGACGAGGTCGAACAGCTCACGCAGCACCCACTGCGCTCTTCCGACGCATGCGACGTCGAGGAACTCCTCGCGCTCGGCATCCGAGAAGTCATCGATGAGCAGCTCCGCGACGCGCTCGAGCTCTCCGGCGTGGCGCACGGACTTCGTGTAGCGCACCGCGTGCAGTGCGGCGATGACGGCGCTCGCGGCCCGCGAGGGCACCGTCACCTCGCAGTGCGCCACCTCCATGGTCGAGCGCGTGCTCCACAGCCGCTCGAAGACGGTCTGGTCGTCGGCGAAGAATCCGGGGAAGCGCACATGCGCGTCGATGTCGTTCGGCCAGTCGTCGCGGATGAGCGTGACCGAATGCGGTCCGAGCAGCGAAGGCACCTCGCGTTCCACGCGCAGATGCCAGCCGTAGTCGTGCAGCAGCCGGCAGAACTCGTCGAAGCGAGCGGGGTCGACGATCACGTCGGCGTCAGCGGCGACCCGCGGCCGGCGCAGGCCGTAACGGTCGGCCACCAGACCCTTGATGGACAGGGTGCGGATGCCGTGGTCGCGGCCGATCCGCGCCAGCATCGCGTGCGCGAGCTCGTTCGCCTCGCCCAGCCCGAAGTTCATGACAGTCGCCACGTCACCCCCATTCCCTCTCGACCATACCGACGCGGCGCGCCGCGTGCTTCCACTCAGCCGGCCAGCAGCCGACGCGATCGCAGTTCGGCGAGCAGGCTGTCGACGTCCCGGCGGATGTCGTCGGCCCGCACGTCGAAGGCCTGGGCGAGCAGTTCCAGCAGCTCGTCGACTTCGATCGGGCCGCGGATTGCGATCTCCTCCCAGACGACGGCGGAGGTCGACTCCAGCACCAGGGGGCTCGCGCCCGGCTGCGTGAGGTCGAGCGCGACGACGCGCGACTCATCCGCGGTCCAGGCGACATCGTCGCCGATGCGCACCGATGCACTCCCCCACCCCGTCACGCTTGGTAGCCTAGCGCCTGTGCAGGTCACAGCCCCGGTGGCAGGCACGGCAACCGGAGTGCATCTTCCCCATGGCATCCTCCAGCGTCACCTCGCTGATCTCTGCACACCTGGGCATCCCCACCCACGTCGCAGGGCTGGTCGTCGCGCGTTCGTTCCGGTCGATCACCATGACCTGGCATCGCGCCCGCGAGACGGCCTGGCGCTGGTCGCCGATCGAGGTGGGAACGCAGCGCAGCACCGTGGTGCTCTTTCCTGGTGAGGGACGGAGGGTGCCGACTGCGGATGCTGCTGCCTCGGGCCCCGCGCCGCTCGGCCTGTTCCTGCCGCCCGACGCCGAGCAGAACCTGGATTGGGAGCCGGGTTCGGACGTGCTGGCGGTGTGGGTGCCTGAGCGGCTGCTGCAGGAGTTCACCGAGGGCAGGACCCCGGAGGCCGCCGTGCTGCGCTCCTCGCCGCTCACGATCGGCTTCCGCACCTTCGCGCAGGCGGTCGTGCGGCACGGAGACGAGGGCTCGTCGATGTCGCAGTATGCGATCGAGCGCCTCGTGGCGGAGATGCTGTTCGGCGCGCTGGTGGAGCAGCAGTCGATAGCGACCGGTCCTCGCCCCAGTTCGCTCGTCGAACGCGCCCGCTCGATCATGCTCATGCACCGCGAGGACCCGAGCTTCTCCACGCCTCAGTTAGCCGCCGAGCTGCACATCTCCCCGCGGCAGCTGCAGCGCGCCTTCGCGGGTGCGGGCCTCCGTCCGGGAGACATGCTGCGCCGGATGCGCGTCGAGCTCGCGGAGTCGATGCTGCGCAACCCGCTGTACACGGGGCTGACCGTAGAGGAGATCTCGCGATACGCGGGGTTCACCTCGGCCCTGCAGCTGCGCCGGGCGCTGCACGCCGAGGGGTCGCCGGCTCCGGTCGAGCTGCGCAACGCCGAACGCGGCGTCTGAGCGCGCGTGGGCTTCCCGCCGCTGGGTGGCCGGATACCGGAGTGCGACCGATCAGATGCGGCTGATCACGCCGGCGACGACGAGCTCGTCCACGGCGTCTTCGACGATCTGCCGGGCCGAACCCGCGGGAGGTTCTCCGTGCGCGTGCACCACGGCGGCGATGATGCCCTCGAGGTCGGCGCCGTCGGCTGCCGCCTGCCAGATGACGGGCGCGATGCCGTCGAGCACCTTCAGCTCGGAC
>NZ_MKRT01000022.1:53112-66826 GCF_001897945.1 Microbacterium sp. 69-10 | reverse complement strand
CTGCGGGTTCGGCGCCGAAGATCTCGGGCATGATCGCCGGAACGGTCTCGGCATCCGGATAGCGCAGCATCCGCACGCCTCCGACCGCATCGCACAGGCCGGCGATCGACTGCAGCGGAGCCGGATGGTCGCGCAGGTAGCTCATCTGCGTCACGAGCTCGGGCAGCGCCTCAGCGAGGGGCACGGTGCTCAGCTGCGGGGCGGCCAGCTCCGGATCACGATCGATCAGCACGAGCCCGCTGAGCCGCAGGGGGGCCGAGGGAACCGGGAGGAGCCCCGCGTCGACGGGCGAGACCTGCTCCTTGGGGAGATCCTTGCGCACCACGGATAGCGGCTTGCGGTACGGATGCACGGATCGGGTCTCATCCGCGGCGACGGTCTCGTCGGAGACGTAGCCGAATCGACGGCCCAGCGCGCGGCTGAGGGTCGTCTTGCCACGGCCGGAAGGCCCGACGAACGCGATGACGCGTCCATCGGCATCCGCCACACCCGCCGCATGGAACATCAGCGCGCGTCCGCGGAGGGCCTCCAGCGCGGCCAGCGTCACGTCGACAGTGAGCTGTTCCATTCCGCGGTCGAAGGACTTCCCGGCGTAGAACGAGACGGTCAGGTCGGGCATGGTCACGGCATCCGCGCTGGCCGCTCCGCTCCATGCCGCGCGGAGCCGCTCGCGCTGCGCGTCGTCGAGAGCGTCACCGGGCGCGATCAGGACGCGCAGCCCGAGCACGTCGACGACGAGGTCCGCCGTCATGACGCGCGATGCGTGCTTCTGCGCGGCGGAGTCCCGTCGTCATCGCGCGCTGACGGCTCGGCACGCACAGGTTCGCTGCTCGGCGTGCTCGCGAGCAGCTCGGCGGCCTCGTCCTCGGGCTTCTCCACGCGGTAGTAGTCGCCGTGGTACTGGTAGCCGTAATAGGCGGCACCGCTTCCGCGCCGCGGGACGCGGTTGAGCACGATGCCGAGGGCGCGTGCGCCGGCGCGCTCGAGGTTGCTGAGCGCCTTGCCGAGCACCTCGAAGGTGGTCTTGCCGACCGTGGCGACGATGATCGCGCCGTCGGTGCTGTGGGCGAGGACGGCGGCGTCGGTCACCGGGATCAGCGGCGGCGCATCGATGATCACGATCGCCTCGCGGGAGATCGCCTCGAGCAGCTCCTTCATGCGTGCGGAGCCGAGCACCTCGCTCGGGTTCGGCGGGATCTTGCCGGCGCCGATCACGAGCAGTCGCCCGTTGCCGCCGACGCGGTGCGCGACCTCGGCCAGCTCGGCACGTCCGGCCAGCACGTCGGACAGGCCGGCGCCCTTGGGCAGGCCGAAGACAGTGTCGATCATCGGGCGGCGCAGGTCGCCGTCGATCAGGACGACCTTCTGACCGCTGGAGGCGAGCGTGATCGCCAGGTTCGAGGCGGTGGTCGACTTGCCGTCGCCGGGAAGCGGGCTGGTGATGACCATCACCCGCGGCGGGTTGTCGACGTCCATGAACTGGATGTTGGTGCGCAGCTCGCGCATCGCCTCGGCGATCGCGAACAGGTGCGCCTTGGAGCTGTTGGCGGAGTTGCCGCCGTCGAACGGGATGAGACGGTCGTCCGCGGTGAACGATTTCTCCTCCGGGACAGTCCCGACCACCGCGACGCCGGTCTCGCGCTCAACGGACTCGACAGACCGGATGCGGCGATCGAGCGTGTAGCGCAGCAGGCCGTAGCCGATCGCGAGGGCGAGGCCGACGAGCGCACCGATCGCGAGAGCGAGCTTGGTGTTGGGCGACGACGGACTGCTGGGCAGGCGGGCCGAGTCGATGGGACGGAGGAAGACGGCGCCCTGCTTGGTCGCGTCGCCTGCTTCGATGTCGTTGACCTCGGCAGCCATGCCACGCACCCACGCCTCAGCGATGTCACGGGCCTTTTCGGGCGTCGACGCGTTGGCCGTGACGCGTAGCGAGGTCGTGTCGAGCGGGTTGGTGACGTTAATGGCGGAGACCAGTGTGTCAGGCTTCTCGTCGAGCGAGAGCTCTTTGATCACGCGGCTGGCGACACTGCGCGAGCTGCCGAGTTCGACGTAGGTCTTCACCTTCTGGTTGGCGATGTTGTTGCCGACCGACTGCATACCGAGGTCTTCTGATCCGGTGTTCGCCTGCACGATCGCGGTCGAGTCGGCCGTGTACACCTTGGGCTGCGTCAGCGTCCACCCGAAGGCGAGCACGACAGCCCCAACGATGACGGCCAGCATGCCCAGCCAGTGTGCGCGGAAGATGCGCAGATAGTCTTTCAACTCCATGTGCGTGCGCACCCCTCAGTCTTGACAACGCAACAGTGCCTTCGAATCTAGCAGTTGGACTGACTCCGACTGGCTACTGGCTCGAGTGGGGCGTGAACCCATCGGCATTCAGATCATGTGCCTCACCCCGGGCGACCTTGAGATCGGAGGCCAGCTCCTCGACAAGCGCGTCGATCGCGTCGGGTCCGAGAACGGGCCCGACCGGGATCGTGCCGTTGGGTAGCGCAATTAATCCGGCGGGGTAGGTCGTCGCGCCGAGCCGTTCGGAAGCCATCATCGCAAGGTCTCCCAGGTCGACATCCGGCGGCAAAGCCCCGTACTGCTCTATCGCCCCTACGACAGCCACGCGGACTGGCGCGAGCGATGCCCGATAGTGTTCCAGCCGTTCGCGGACCAGGTCACAGAGGTAACAGGTCTCACTCAGCACGAGCAGCAGAACGCCGTGCGGCGAAGCGACTTCATCGATCGTCGCGTAGCGGCCCGTCGCATCCAGAAAAGCCACTCTCGGGGATGCGACCGGAGCCGGCACCCCGCCACCGAGGGCGTGACTCTGATGCTGATCAACGTCAGGAGCTACTTGCGGATCACTTGTACCACCGGATTCAGCAGCGACGAGCAACGCGATCATCCCGCCCAGCAGCAACGCACCGGCAAGAATCTCCGGGATGCTGAGTTCGAAGACGAGCGTGAGAATGTTCAGGTTCGCCGATGCCGGGGTGGTCTGCACAAGGATCCCGATCAGCGCCGCGGATGCGCTGGCCAGTAGCACGGCGTTGCGGACGATTGTGGCCGGGCCGACGGCTCTACGCATTCCAAAGCACATGCATTCAGCATCAGATTTGCGCGCGTGCGCACGCACAACCACGATCAGAAACACCAGGAAAAGAGCCGCGCCAGCTGCCGCGGGGATCAGCCAGAACGGCGATGGCGTCATCAACCATGCACACGCGATGACGAGTTCACCCACCGGCAACCATCGTGCGCCCAGACGGAACAGATCGGTCTGTGGAAGACCCAGACCGATCAACGTCAGATTCGCGCTCTCCCTCTTGATCAGTTTTGATATTCCTGACCAAACGAGAACGAATGCGCACAGCATCGAAGCAAGAAGCATGAGAACAAGGTAAGTCCGCGATGGTCGTTACTGGCGCGACGCCCACCGCGGACTATTCGATCGTAACCAGACTCAGGCGCTGCAGCTGTAAGCGCGGATAGTTCCGAGGAATGGAATCGTCAGCGCAACGCCGGACACGCTCATGGTGTCGGAGTTACGGCCCGGCCCGGACTCAGTGCCGGACGGAGAACTGACATAGGTCAGCTGTGCATTCTGTCCCGCGAAGACGGAAGCGAAGGAGTCCGGCAGGTAGTCCACTCGCATCGGGGTGGTCGGCGTGATGTCCTGCGCGGTAGTGATCTGGTAGACGCGCTTTCCGCTGAGAATGCCCAGATCGACCACGTTGTAACCCGCGTTCGGGTCACTCTGGAACAGGCCGAGGTTCACCAGCCCGTTGGTCACCGTCAGCTGGAACACCGACCCCGCCGGAATCGTACCGCTGTCGGCGTAGATGTTGAAGTACGGCTTCTTGTTCACGGTGACGCTCGCCAGGACGCACGACTCGCGCTGCACGCGCACGTCGAAGGTCTGCCCCGACGCCGCGTAGGCCGGCGCAGCGACTGCGGCTGCGATCACAGGAGCCGACCAAGCGGCGCCCTTCAGGATGGTGCGGCGCTCGATCTGACGCGGTGCCTTGGTGTTCTCGTCCTGCATAGTTCTGCCCCTCAGAAGATTCCCAGTGGTGTCGCAAAATGCGTGTTGCGCGGCCGGAATGGCCACAACCTCGATCATCTGAGTGGAGTCAGAACACCTCAATGCTCAGGTCGCATAATTACTCGAAGCGGTCGCAAAACACATGCTCCGCTGCCGACAACTCCTCAGGCAGAGAACATCCGAGCCTGGCGCGCACGGCTCGGATGAGGGAGCCCGCGCGATGCGAAAGCACGTCGAAGCGCCGCCGCCGTGCGGAATCCCGCGTGCACGGCGATCTCCGCGATGCCTATTGGGTCGTAGGCAGGATCCCCGAGCAACTCGTTCGCCAGATCGATCCGCATGCCACGAAGCTCGTCAGCCGGGGTGCTGTGCTCGGCCGCGAACATCCTCTGCACATGCCGCGTGGACATGTGCAGTTCTGCGGCAAGCTCCGCGATTCCGAAGTCCGGTTCGGCCCGACGCATCAACATCAGAGAACGCGCCCGATCGATCATCCTGTCCTCGCGTGCAGCGGCAATGTTGCCCGGAACCGACTCCAGCAGCACGCCGAACGCCATCTCCAGCACGACCCGCTCAACCAGATAGTCGGTGTACGCTGTTGGCTCCGCCTGCTGTGTGACCAGAGATGTCAAGAAGGCGCGGAGCCCCGCGGTGAGCGGCGTCGACGCCATGATCTGACCCGGCGCCCGAACCCCGTCCTCGACCTCCTGCAGCGAGTCCCACGGTAACCAGATGCAGATTCCGGACCCAGCCGCGTCCGCCTCGACCAAAGTCCGACGGAACGGATGCAGAAAAGCCGCTTCTCCGACTCGGACAGTTTCTTCGCCCACATCACCGCGAACCCGCATCGGCACATCGGCGAACGCGAGCCCCGCGACAACCGCGCGCGAGTCAGGCTGACGCTCCCAATTCCAGACCGCGCCCCTGTCAAAAGCGTGCCTGGTGGCCAAAGTGCTGCGATGGCGACGAGCCACCGTCGGATGTTCGTTCCCCTGCCCCAGCAGTCGCATGACAGCAGATACGTCGATGACGTTCCCCAAGACGGACCTCCCCAGATCTTCGACGAACGCCCGGCCCCACCCGTTGACGTTCTGTTCCCAGCGACAGGATAGCCCGAACGCGCGTTCTGCGACACCACCGAACAACTCTGCGACATGTCCCAGCTCTCCTGCGAGCCGCATCGACAAGAGGCTTTCTGGCGACAGTTCTGCTCTCTTTCGCGACACAAGTACGCCCGTTGTCGATCGGGCGCAGGAGCCTGGTCTCGGACCGAACCCGTCGGCCTCACTCGCGCGCCCGCGCCCTATTCCCGTGGAGCCCCAATGCACGACGCACCTGCTCTCATCAGCCCTTCTCCTTCGAACGCTCCGAGCAGGCGCTCCGTGCTGCGCGCTGCGGCGTGGTCGGCTCCCGTGATCGCGGTAGGAGTCGCGATGCCCCTGGCTGCCGCGAGTCAGCGCACGAGCAGCGATCTGGTGTTGAGCTTCGGAACGCCGATCGGCGGATCGACTCGCGACATCACGTTCGCCGTCGTCGACTTCATCGATCGCACGATCCGCTCACTGGGTCCGCAGAAGCCGACAGCTCCCGAACTCGTGCTGCCGCCCGAGCCCGTGCGCCCTTCTGGTTTCCCCAACCCGTTCGATCCCGCTTGGCAGGCGTACGCTGCTGCGCTCGCGCAGTGGGGGCTGGATGTCGCGGCAGCGAACGCGGACTTCGCGCAGGAGACCGCCGACTATCTGCAGAAGCTCGCGACCTACTCCGCGTGGGACCTCGCGGTGAAGACGATCATCGATCGTCTTCGGGCCGCAGCCGTGCAGAGCGAAGGCCTGTTCTTCGCATCGGCGACCTACCCTCGCTCGCTCTCCGTCTCCAACAACGGCCCGCAGGCGATCCCCGCAGGCACTCTGGTCACGGTGCAGGTGACGACGGATGCCAAGATCGTCAACGCCTATCTGCCGACGACCGGACCCGTCCAGATCGGCCAGACCGGTGGTACGACGATGCTCAGCTACACCACCTCGAGCACTGTGCCGGTGGGCGGCGAGGTGTTCTCCCAGCCGCTCGTGTACAACCCTGCGTCCGTGACGCTGAACATCACAGGACAGGTCACGCAATCGTCCGTAACGGCGATGCTCTCGCCCACCAGTCAGGACACCGATCTCAATGACAACGGCGATCTGGCGGTGTCCCCGATCGGTGTGCGCCTGGATGTCGCAACCGGAGACGTGCAGGCGATACTCGGCGAATGGCAGCAGCTGCTGGACGACGCCATCGCCTTCTACGATCTGGTGTCACCGCTCCTGCCCGATATCGACTGGAGCAGCCTCATCCGGGGTGTCCTGCCGCTTCCCTGAGCGGATCGCGCTGCAACGTGGGCGAGGATGTAGGGGTGACCTCCGACGCCACCGCAGCCGCACCCCGTCCGCTCTGGCGGCGCATCACCGGGAGCTTCTGGTTCCAGCTGATCGCCGCCTTCGTGGTCGTCGGCGCCGTGCTCTCCTTCGTCGCGAAACCGTACTACGTGCCGTCCGGGTCGATGGAGCAGACGCTGCTGCCCGGTGACCGAGTGCTGGTGAATCGGCTGGCCTACCTCGGCGGCGGGCCGGGCACAGGGGACATCGTGGTGTTCGACGCCGACGAGACCTGGGGCCCGGACGGCACCGCCGATGACGGGCCGATCAAGGGCGTGCTGCGCTGGATCGGCGAAGTGACCGGATTCGGCCCGTCCGGCCCGCACACCCTCATCAAGCGGGTCATCGCGGGCCCGGGCCAGACGGTCTCCTGCTGTGACGCCGAGGGGCGCCTTCTGATCGATGGCAAGCCCCTCGACGAGCCCTACGTGTTCGAGGACCTCCCGTTCACGCCCGGTTCGCTGGACTGCTCCACGACTCCGGCCTCTCCGCGCTGCCTGCCCGAGGTGACCGTGCCCGCCGGCTCGTATCTGGTGCTCGGCGACCACCGATCGAACTCGGCCGACGGCGCGTATCCCTGCCGGCTCCCGGGTGCAGATGCTGCCACCTGCTACCGCTGGGTGAAACGCGATGAGATCGTCGGCAAGGCCGTCGTGATCCTCTGGCCGATCGGCCGGTGGAGCGGGCTCTGACGCCCCGAGGCGTCTTCTCGACACGTACTGGGGTCAGGCGGGCGGGCGCTCACCGTGCAGCGACTCGTAGACGTCGCCCACGAACGCTTCGATATCGGGATGTCCCACGACGGGCCCGCCGGCGAGCAGGCCGTCTGCGCCAAGCAGCACCGCACTGGGTGTGCGCGGCATGTCCAGGGAATCGCGCACGTGTCCGTCCGGGTCGTGCAGGGTGAACGGCGCCGCAGTGCTGACCATCGGGCTCACGTCGGGCGTCGTGCGCACCAGCAGCTGCACGGATGCCTCGGGCAGCAGCTCACGATAGGCGTCGGCGCGTTCGATCACCGGCTTGCACGAGCCGCAGGTCTCCGACACCGAGAGCAGCAGGATGGGCTTCTGCATCGACAACGTCCGCAGATTCATGACGGCTCCGTCGCCGCGGGTCACCGGCACGGCCGGCGTGCGGGTGCGGAGGTAGTCCTCCAGCTCCTCGTCGGCGACGTCGGAGGGAGCAGCAGCGGCTATCGAGGCGGTGGGCTGGTTCAGCAGCACGAACGTGAAGGCGACGGCGGCGAGGCCCAGGGTCCACGGCCACATCCACGTCGCCACCGCAGCGACCCCGCCCAGCAGCGGCGTCGAGCCGACGCCCACTGCCGCCAACGCCGCCATCACCACCAGCCAGCCGTTGCGCAGCAGCGTGCGCGTGGTGATGGGCTTGCGCTCGCCGAAGCACGCGCAAGATGCATCCGGGGTGCGCTGCTTCGCCCGCCACACCATCACCAGGTAGATCGCGAACAGCACAGTGGCGGCGACCGCCGCGAGGACGCCCAGCACGCCGCCGAGCGCAAGCAGCGCCGCGGCCAGCACGATCTCGGCGATCGGATGCAGCCGCATCAGCCAATGGCGTCGCAGCGCCGCAGGTACGCCGAGTTCCGCCCATCCGGCCTCATCGTCGGGTGTGCGCAGCTTCGCGATGCCACTGACGAGCAGCACCGCCACGACGATCAGCGCGGGCGCGGGCGCGAACGCGAAGTAGATCATGTGTCCCCATCGACCGTGAGCAGTTCGGCGGCAGCGAGGGCCCGTAGTACCTAGTCATTGTCTCGCACGATGCGTCCCGCGAGGTCCGCGCGCTGAGTCGTTGCCCGTGGGGCGCTGAGCCTGCCGAAGCGCCTCGGCGATCGTTTTCCGTCGCTCTTCGATCAGTCAGCGACATGATCGGGTTCACTATGCGACATCTCCGCCATTGTCGGAATTGTCATCTGACATCTCGCCGCTCCCCCGGGCGGCACTGCTCTGCTTTCACAGTGCCTTGCGTACGAATTCCAGGAGAAACATGACCATCGAAAACACCAACGTCTCGCGCCGCACCCTCGTCAAGGGCGCCGCCTGGTCGCTTCCCGTCGTCGCCGTCGCAGCAGCCACCCCGCTGGCTGCCGCTTCGACGTCGAACGCCAACGTCGACTGGACCGGTAACAACTCCGGCCTGCTGCAGCTCGACCTGCTCGATGAGGGCGGCGTCATCACTGCCGCGGCAGTGGTCACGGTGCCCGACGAGTACACCATCACCAACGGCACCGGGGCAATCAGCAACGAGGTCGCCACGGTGACCATCGCCGTCGGGACCCCGAGCGGGATCAACATCAGCCTCGGGCATGTCCGCGGTTTCGGCGTCGTCTCGGTGGATGGAATCGCCACGTCTGACGCGGAGCGCAACGTGAACTATGCGTCTGCGTTCGGCTTCCCTACGACGACCTGGACCGGCACCCGTACGGTCAACATCGCCAGCAACGGTTCGCTCGTCGTCCCCGTGGTGTTCGGTCTTGCGGGCGAGTCGACCTCGCTGCTGGATGTGTCGCTGCTGGCCACCTTCCCCGTGAACCTGACGGTGGAGTTCGCAGATGGTTCCTCCTACCTGGCCACATCGTCGATCAGCGTGCTTGCCAACGCAGGGATCCTCTGATCTCGTTCGTCTGACGAGAGGCGCATCCGCGGCCGCGGGTGCGCCTCTCGTCCGCCTGGTGGCAATGCTCGCCACCGGGATAGGGGAAGATGGAGGCGTTGCTATCTGGGGAGGAAAAGTACATGCGTCTTTCTGTGTTCGGTTGCGGCTATCTCGGTGCGGTGCACGCGGCCGCGATGGCGTCCATCGGCCACGAGGTGGTCGGAGTCGACGTCGACCCGCGCAAGATCGAGTCGCTCGCCCGGGGCGAGGCGCCGTTCTTCGAGCCTGGTCTGCAGCAGCTCCTCTCCGAGGGCGTCGCGTCAGGTCGGCTGTCGTTCACGACGGATGCCTCCGCCGCCGCGGGCGCGAAGGTCCATTTCGTCGGAGTCGGCACGCCGCAGCAGGCCGGCGGCCACGCGGCCGATCTCACCTATGTGAACGCGGCGATCGACGACCTGCTCCCCCATCTGTCCGCGGGCGACATCGTCGCCGGCAAGTCGACGGTGCCCGTCGGCACGGCGGCCGAGCTGGCGCCGCGCATCGCGGCCACCGGCGCTGTGCTCGTGTGGAACCCGGAATTCCTGCGGGAGGGGTGGGCCGTTCAGGACACCATCGACCCCGACCGCCTGGTCGCCGGAGTCCCCGCCGGCGAGGAGGGGCAGCGCGCGGGAGAGGTGCTGCGCGAGGTCTATCACCCGGCTGTCGCGAAGGGCACCCCGTTCATCGTCACCGACTACGCCACCGCGGAGCTGGTGAAGGTCTCGGCCAACGCGTTCCTCGCGACCAAGATCTCGTTCATCAACGCGATGGCCGAGATCGCCGAGGCGACCGGGGCGGATGTCACGCAGCTCGCCGACGCGATCGGCCACGACGCCCGGATCGGTCGCAAGTTCCTCGGCGCAGGCATCGGGTTCGGCGGCGGATGCCTGCCGAAGGACATCCGTGCTTTCGCCGCACGAGCCGAGGAACTCGGCCGAGGCGAGTCGGTGAACTTCCTGCGCGAGGTCGACGCGATCAACCTGCGCCGGCGCGATCGGGCTGTCCAGCTGGTCGTCGACGGACTGAGCGGCAGCGTGCACGGCAAGAAGGTGGCCGTGCTGGGTGCGGCGTTCAAGCCCCACAGCGACGACGTGCGCGACTCCCCTGCCCTCGATGTGGCCGTGCGCCTCAATGGGCTGGGTGCGGAGGTGGTCGTCACCGATCCGCAGGCGATCGAGAACGCGCGCCGGATGCACCCGCAGCTGACTTTCGAAGCGGACCGCGACGAGACGATCCGCGATGCCGCGGCCGTGGTGATGGTGACCGAGTGGGACGAATACCGTCGTGAGCTGTCGCCGGAGCACGCCGCCACGCTGACTGACGGACGCGTGGTGGTCGACGGTCGCAACGGCCTGGATGCGGCTGCGTGGCGTGCGGCCGGCTGGTCGTATTACGGGATGGGACGGCCATAGTGACGGGCCTGCTCGTTCACGAGTGGATCGAGTCCTCGGGCGGGGCGGAGAACGTGCTCGAGGCGATGGCTCGAGCCTTCCCGGATGCCGACATCCAGTGCCTCTGGGACGACGCTCCGCACCGCTTCGCCGATCGCACCGTGCGCGAGACGTGGCTGGCGCGCACCCCCTTGCGCCGGCACAAGGCGCTGGCGCTGCCGTTCACCCTGGGTGCGTGGCGAGGACTCTCCGCGCCGCACGACTACGAGTGGATGCTGGTGAGCTCGCACCTGTTCGCGCATCACGCGACGCTCGCTCGCCGAGACGTTCCGAAGTACGTGTACGCGCACACACCGGCGAGGTACATCTGGAACCCCGAGCTCGATGAGCGGGGCAACAGCATTGCGGTGAAGGCCGTCTCGCCGCTGTTCCAGCGCATCGACCGCCGGCGTGTGCAGGAGGCCACGGCGATCGCCGCGAACAGTGCGTTCGTGCGCGACAGGATAGCCGAGGCCTGGGAGCGCGAGGCCGTGGTGATCCACCCGCCGGTGGCTGTGGAGCGCATCTTCTCGCAGAGCGACTGGCGCACGGAGGTGACGGATGCCGATGAACTGCACCTGCTGGAGCAGCTGCCGACCCCGTTCATTCTCGGCGCCTCCCGGTTCATCCCCTACAAGCGGCTGGATCTGGTGATCGCGGCCGGTGAGCGGACGGGCCTGCCCGTCGTGATCGCGGGTCGCGGCCCGGAGGAGCAACGGCTTCGCGCGATCGCCGAGACGGCGAAGGTTCCCGTGCGGATCGTCGTCTCCCCCTCGGATGCACTGCTCTACGCGCTCATGCAGCTCGCCAGCGTGTTCGTCTTCCCTCCGGTGGAGGACTTCGGAATCGTCCCCGTCGAGGCGCAGGCCGCAGGGACGCCGGTCGTGACCGGCCCGGTGGGTGGACAGTTGGAGACGTTTGAGATCGGGGTCAGCGGGATCAGCGCGGACTCCGCTGCCGTCGACGATCTTGCACGCGCGACCAATACTGCCATGATGCTGCCGAGATTTGATCCGCAAGCGCAGACAGCCCACTTCACGGAAAGAACTTTTGCTCAGCGCATCAGCTCATTCGTCAGCAGTGGTCGTTGAGCGCCGCCCAGTCCGGTTCTGTGTCGGGATTCGGGCTGCGAGGTCATCAACGATCATCTGAGCAATGCGCTCCCAGCTGAAATCATTGCTCCTCACGTGTGCGTTCTTCGCGAACCTGGCATACTCGTCAAAGTCACGGAGCAACGCAGTGATGGCACTGGCGATCGCCTCCGGACTGACCTCCGTCAGCACGCGCCCATCATGTCCATGCTCTACGAGGTGGGGAAGCTCGCCCGAGTCACTGACGATGCAAGGCAGACCATAGGCCATCGCCTCGGGCACGACGAGGCCATAGGACTCTCTGTGGGCAGGGAGCGCGAAGACCGTCGCCTGCGCGTACAACTCAGCCATCCGGGCCTTGTCTCTCACCAGGCCGAACCAGCGCACTCCCTCTGCATGGTACTCGGGCGCGTCCTCCGATGGGCCGACGATGCTCAGTGTAAGCCCGGGGAACGCTCTCCTCGCCAGCCGGAATCCTTCGAGCAGTTCCGGCAGGCCCTTGCGGACAGGATCCTTGCCGACGAAAAGAATGTTCAGGGCGGCAAAACGATCTGCTACGGCCTGCATAGTCAAGTCCGCGAGGCCAGGTAGCGTGGTTCCGGCTCCCACCTGCGTGATCTTCCCCGCGTCGACGCCGTAGTCCTCGATCAGGCTTCGCGTCGCAGCCCTCGAAGCCGTATAGACCGCGACCGCACGCCGGTAGAACTCCCCTTCCACCTCGACCTCGCCCGCAAACTGACGATCAGAGAGCGCCCAGCTGTCGTCGTACCCACGAACCATCGTCACGGTGGCATCGATGAAAGACGCATATGGCACAGATTTCAGCGGTGAATACCATGTGCGTACATGCAGCGTGGCGTCGGGCGACCGCAAAGCGCGCACACCCCTGCTTCGCTTCCATGATCGCGCCCTGGGTAACATCCTGCCGTGCAGGTAGTTCCGCTCCCAGTCCGCACGAACGGGGCGAAAACTCAATGCCTTGATCGCCAACCGCACCAACTGTTGCGGTCGAGCATTGATCTCATAGATGCGCACGGAAGCGATGGAATCGAACCCTCGACGCAAGTAGTGCGGCACCCCCGAGGCTCGCATATTGTCGTTCGCATCGCCATAAGAAACGTAGGCGAGACGAAACTCCTCGGTCACTGCGTCACCCCCCAGGCTGTCAGTTCGTAGGCGGCTTCCTCGACGGCGTGAGGTGTCACTCTTCTCATCATCAGCCGCCTCCCCTCCCGGTCAAGCGTATCGAAGGCTGCTGACTGTGCGGGGGGGCGCAGCACCGCGCTCCCGCCTGTCGAGCGCACGCCGAACCTCTCAGGGCTGTTGGGGTGCCCCGGGTCGTCTCGCTCCGGGAAGCAGGAGATGACCAGCGTTGGCACGCCGAGGGTCGCTGCAATATGAGCCGGTCCGCTGTCGTTCCCGATGAACAGCGCGGCTTCGTCAACCTGCGCTGGCAGAGAGTCGAGGCCGACTTCGCCCGCCACTGATCGAACTCGCGTAGGATTCACCGCGACCAGCGGCTGATGCGCCGACCAGTCACCCGGCCCACCGACGAGTACGATCTCAACGCCCTCCACGTGCAACAGGGACCGAATCAGTTGCATCCAGGATTCGAGCGGCCACTGACGGAAGTCGTCGTGCGCGCTGGTATGTATGAAGACCCGCCGAGGTCCGGGCCGAGAGTCGCGGACCTTCTTCAGCCCGAAGAACGCCCTGGTGCCGCCGTCGTCAAGCGGCAATGGCAAGCCGAGCGCCTCGACCATGGTCGCGACTCGTTCGGACTCGTGAGCGTGCTCGCGATCGTCCCGAGCAATGATCGAGAGCAACCGCCCTTCCCGGCGTTCTTTCGGTGAGGCCTGTGGTTGCAGAGACGGATCGTGGCCGGCCACTGGCACCCCCACTCCTGCCGCGAAGAATCGCAGGTTCTGCCCTCGGTCGGTATCCCAGCGCGGCAACACCAGAAGGTCGAACCTACCTTTGAACAGCCTGCCCATCCGGTATGCGCGCCTCTGCCCCAGAGCACTGATGGCAAGGATTTTCCCCAGCGAGCCATGCGGCCACAGCGTATGGTGCGCCGCCCACAGA
>NZ_MKRT01000022.1:51407-53095 GCF_001897945.1 Microbacterium sp. 69-10 | reverse complement strand
CGACCCCTTCGCGCTTCGCGAGAAGGGGCCGGTGTACAGGAGAGGAGAGCAGCGTCACCGAGTCGACGTGGTCGGATCCCTGCAATGCCAGCACGAGAGGAAGCGTCAGCAGCCAGTCGCCGATCCCGTCGATCCGCGCTACGCCGACGCGCAACGGATGTTCGAGTTCCGCCCGCAAGTGGGCGATGTCCTCATACACATGCGAATGAGCCTTTGGGGCGGTGAGTCGTATCGCGTCGATCAATCGAAGTCGGCTCTGACTGAGCATCAGGTCAACGCCTTCCAGAGCCCGTCTGCGTTGGGCGCGAGGTTCCACCCAGCGAGGCTGAGGCCCGAAGTTCGCTCCATCACCAGGGCACCGCGTGCCGGCCCCAGGGCGAATCTTGAAGCGGTCGCTTGCGGCAAGCCCAGCATGAACGCGATGAGCACCTTCGCGAACTGGCCATGGGTGAACAGGACGACGTCTCCTCGGCTCTCACGCAACCGTTCCAGCACTCTCGAAGCACGCATCCGGATGTCCACCGGAGACTCGCCAGATCCATCTGGAGGGCCGTCGCTGAAAAGATTCCAGTTCGGATGATCCCGGCGGAAGTCATCGGCTGAGACCCCGTGGAGCGTACCGAGATCCCACTCGATGAGATCCTCGCAGCTTCGCGCTTCGCTACCGATCGCGAGCTGAGCGGTCTCTCGACAGCGGTGAAGCGGCGACGAGAAGAAGGTACCCTCGGTCGCGCTGGCCGCGACGAACTCACCGAGTTGTCCGCTCCACTGCCGAGCCTGCGACCGGCCCTTCTCTGTCAGCTGCACGTCTTCTCGACCTGTGAACTGACCGAGACGGCTCGATGAGGTCTCACCGTGACGGATGATGAGAATCCTGGTCACAGCGGTAAGACCCTCCCGCGCTCTGTGAGCGCTTGTTCCACCTGTTCGCGTTTCACGGCGTACGTACCCCGGTGCTCAACGGCGACGGCTGCAGCAGCGGTCGCCCATCGAGCGGCTTCGACAGCGGTCGCCCCCTCCGCGAGTGCGACGGCGACAGCTGCGGTCACTGTGTCACCTGCGCCGGTGACGTCTGCCACCTCGCGCACCTGCGAGGGAATCCTCTCGACCCGTTCACCGGTGTGCACCAACATGCCATCGGCGCCGAGTGTCACGATCACTTCCCCCTGCGTCACGTCGGAGAGAACCTTCGCCGCTCGTTCAGGATCGGCCTCCCCTGTTGCGTTGGAGGCCTCAAGGTGATTTGGGGTGATCACCGACGCACCACGATACATCGTGAAGTCCCGGCATTTGCTGTCAACCGTCACCGGTACTCCCAGGTGCTGGGCGATATCGATCACACCCCGTGCTACCGCCCCGGCGATCGCGCCCTTCTGGTAGTCCGAGATCACGATGCAGCCGATGGTGTCGACCATTCCTGCAACGGCTGCAAGAAGCCGATCGTGAGACGCATCGGATATGAGCGGGGATTCGATATCGAGCCGCATTATCTGCTGTCCTGCTGCGACGAATCGAGTCTTTACTGTCGTGACGCTTTCCGGTGCGAGGATCAGCGCACTTCCGATCTGGTTGTCATCCAGCAAGGCAGCGCACGTACGGCCTGCCTCGTCGTTGCCGACGAAGGTGGCCAGCGCAACGGATGCGCCGAGGGTGTGAGCGTTCAGGGCGGTATTCCCTGCGCCGCCCAA
>NZ_MKRT01000022.1:47435-51328 GCF_001897945.1 Microbacterium sp. 69-10 | reverse complement strand
CCTGGGGCACAGTCACAGTCATCGCGCTGACGCTCTGCGGACCGTCTCGGTGGTCGACAGCCCGGGAACAAGGTCGATGTACGCGACCACACCGCCATGTCGCTCGACCGTCTCAGCTTCGACGAGCCCACGACCGGAGTAGTCCCGCCCCTTGGCGTGCACATCCGGTCTCAGCAACTCAAGAATTCGGCGAGGATCGTCATCCGCCATGAGGATTACATGATCGGCGACAGAGGATCGGCGCAGGTCCGCCATGCGTGCCCTGTCGTTACGAATGGGCCGGGACTCACCTTTGAGTCGCTTCACCGAGGCATCGTCATTCACAAGAACGACGAGACGGTCACCATGCGTGCGTGCAGATGCCAGCGATACGGCGTGGCCTTCGTGAAAGAGATCGAAGACGCCGTTCGTCGTCACCAGTACCTCGCCGGTGTCAGTGACCCAGTCACGAAAACCGGCGATCTGATCGGCTTCGATCTCGAAATCGAATGGACAAGCGCTGGCGTCCCAAGCGAGATCAGAGATCACCATGCGCTCGGAGACTTGAGCGAGTTCATGCAGGATCAGGTCATGCGCTTCTTGGACACGGGCAGTCTCGCGCAGCGGCACACTCAACGAGTGATCGCCTCCGAGTTGATCGATCGCACCGGTCAAGCCTACAGTCACCGCTCCAACGGCCTTCGCTGCTTCGAAAGCGAGAATGATGTTACGACTGGCCCCGCTCGTAGACAGCCCTACAACAATGTCACCGGGCCGGGCGAGTGCTGTGACCTGACGCGCGAAGACGACGTCATACCCATAATCGTTTGCAATCGCTGTCAGAGCCGATGTGTCCGTTGTGAGCGAGATCGCCGCCATCGGCACACGATCCATCTTCAGCTTACCCGTGAACTCTGCCGCGAAATGCTGAGCGCACGCCGCACTTCCACCGTTGCCAAAGACGAGAATTTTACCCCCCTGCTCCAATGACGTGGCGATGACATGAGCCGCTTCGACGACGCCAGCTGCCATCGACTCGACGGCCAGCGCTGCATACCGCTGTCTGCGTGCGGCGTTACGCACCAATGCTTCCATGGCTCGCGCCTGGGTGTCTACCATCCTCGTATCCCCCGTTCCGATCGCCGTTGGCGAATCGACCTTCGATAGCAGCCCCCAGCTGCCCACATCATCGTATCCAACTCCCAAGAGTCAACCCTCGCCGCCGATGCGCTTTCTGAGAGCGCATCACGCTAATGTCGTCTGCAGAACGAGAGCATCGCTATGGAGCCACCTGCTGCGATCGCATCGTACAAGAACGATTGCGGAGAACTCAGGATGCGTACATGATGCGCCCGCTGCGAGGGATCGCGTTCATGCTGATCCCTCTATTCGGGCTGGTCACCCCCCTCCTTGGGCTGCCCGCGGTGACGACACGATTCGGTGCCGACGGCTGGGCAGCCGTCGCCATCGGGCAATCGCTCGGAGCCGCGGTTGCGACACTGGTCGAACTGGGCTGGGGGCTGAACGGCCCTCAGAAGGTCGCACGCATGACGCCGCGCGGCACCTACCGTGCGGCAGTGCTTTCGCTGCGGGCTAAGCTCCTCGTGCTCCTGCCGACTGCGCCGGTCGCTTTCACTCTGTCCTGGCTGCTGGCGCCCACCCACCGGTTCGATGCCGCACTGGTCTCAACGGGGACTGCGATCGCAGCACTCAGCCTCACGTGGGTCTTTCTTGGAAAGACTGCACCAGGGCGTGTCATCGCGACGGACAACGGATTACGGCTGCTCGGCATCGTCGCCGCGACAGCGGGACTGGTCGCCGGCGCCGATTTGTGGGTGTATGCGGTGGTCGGCATCGCGTTGCCAGGAACCCTTTCCCCAGCACTCGCTCTCTTCATTCTGCGACGCGAAGCCGGTCGAGTGACGGCTCGTACATCCAGACGCCTTTTGTACTGGACGTTGCGTGCTCAATGGCACGCGGTTTCCGCACGCGGAGTCAGCGCGCTCTATATCGCTCTTCCTGTCACGCTCATCGGGATCGTCGCTCCCGGAAGCGTCGCAGTGTTCGCTGCCGGAGAGCGACTGATGCGACTGGGACTCTCTGCGATGTCGATTGTGCCGAGCGCAATGCAGGGGTGGATCGGATCCTCGCCAGAGCGAGGGGAACGCCGACGCCGTGTGCGCCTTGCCGTCATGATCAACGCCACGTTCGGAGCTATTGCGGCGATCGCGTTCGGAGTGGCCGCACCCCTCGCATCGTCACTGATCTTCACGGGATCTGCAACGATTCCTTCCCCTCTAGCTTGGTCGTTCGCCATAGTAGTTACACTCGTCGCGACATCGCGCGCTACAGGGAGTATCGCGCTGGTCTCGATTCGCCGCATCGACGTTATCGCACGCAGTGCCTCTGCGGGTGCGCTTGTGGGTGTTCCTGCCATCCTGCTCGGAGGTCTCGTGCTCGGCCCCGTCGGGGGCGTGCTGGGTGAAGTGGCAGCGGAAGGCACTGTGCTCGCGGTTCAGGCTAGAGGCCTTCTACGAGCAGGTCGATCCGCATAACCCCGAACACGGGTGGGCAATGCGGAAGAATCGGCGGCCAGTTCTACAGGCTCCTGCGCTGATTCATCGGCCCGCTTCACGCTAGCGAGCCCGATCAACAGAACGAAAGAGAAGAGGCCCACAAAATGGGTCAGGACGTCGAAGCTGAACGACATAGCAACGAACGCTCCTACCAACATGCGAGCGAGGGAATTCCCGTACGCGAACGCAAGTACGAGAGCGACCGCCAAGAGCAGAAGACCGAATAATCCGAACTGTGCCATGGACGCCACAAATTGGTTGTCAAAGAAGTAAAAAGTCGATGAGTAGCGTGGCACGATCCCCGTGTCGAAGATCCAATGGATATCGGTACCCCATCCGAACAGCACGTGCCCTGCGTCATGGTTGAACAGACCGGGGAAAGATGCCGACACCATCGCCCTGTGTCGATATGATGCTGTGCCGCTGAAGTCTTCCCCGAGGCCTACTAACCGCAGCGTGTTCCCCAATGACTGGCTGCGCAAGACGACGAGGGCCAATGCAATCATCACGATGATGACGACGACGCGGCGCAAACGGAAAGTCGAAACGAAGGCGATGCCTACGATGACAGCCAGCGCGATCAGAGCACTCCTCGTCCCCGTAAGCACGATGCCCGCGATCCCGACGAACACGCTGATCCACTGCCACCTCCGCTTCCGCATGCCGGCGTATGCCGCGAAGGCCACCGAGACCAACATGAAGTAGGCGAGCGGGATCGGGTGCGAGAAAGATGTCATCGGCCTTCCGGGGAGCCAAGGAAGGATCTCGTGCGCGCGCTGTGTGATCTCGTTCGAGCCATCGGACATGGGCCAGATGCCGGGAATGCGCAGCGACACCTCAAGGGTCGCGTAGGCGATGTGCAGAACCATCACCACGGAGAACGCCGTGGCCAGCGCGAGGATATCGTCCTCGGTCAATCGTCCGACAACGAAGATCCCGAGGCACAAGATCACTGTGAGCGCACTCGCCAGCAAACCAATGTTTCCCTCAGTGAAATAAGTGCTTACTCGCATGCCCACGAGAACCAACAGCGCGCTGACGACTATGCTCATCCGCCGGGGGCGGGGGTGAGACTTCAGAATCGCGGCGACGAAGGACAGCAGAATCGCCCCGAAGCCGATGACGATGGCCGAGGGAATCGCGCCGTTCAGCGGCAGTAACGGCATCAGGATGATCCCCGTGACCAATGCTCGACGCGCGGCCCTATCGGCAGGCCCGAACACGACGGTGATGACTCCGAAGAGCCCCAACACCCCGATCCCGCCAAGCACTATCTCCAAAGGCACAGGCGGACGCTCCTCAACTCAAGATCTCTCAGGTCCGAGACAGACTCGAAGA
>NZ_MKRT01000022.1:30526-47395 GCF_001897945.1 Microbacterium sp. 69-10 | reverse complement strand
TGCCCGTCAGGGCGCGTTTAGTGAGTCTCGTATAAGCTCGTGGCGATCTGCGCCGAGCCGGAGGAACACTGATGACCAATCGACGCCTGCTATTCGTGTGCGAGGACCTTTCGTCCAACTCGGTTGGACGAACATACTGTCTGTGGCTGCTCGCAACCCATCTCGGGTACGACTCTCAGGTCGTTTCATTCAAGGGCGCTGCTGGGATGTGGGGGCCTCTCGCCGGAAGCGACTTCGCTGAAGCATGCACTCTGCTCACAGTTGACCCTGACGATCTATTCTGGCGCTCACCCGATCTGATCCTGGCATGCAAGCCGCTCCCGGAATCCCTCGGCAAGGTGTGGCAGGTTCCGAGAAGCACCCGCGCGCCAGTCGGGCTCGACGTCGACGACCCCGATCTCGAGTATCGGATCTCCGTTGACGAGCCCCTCAAACAATTGGGGAAGTCACTTCTGAGGCCTCGGCAGACTCTGCGCTTCCGCCGTCTGCGCAGGCTCGCCCGAAGTTTGCCGACCACGGTAAGCAACCCCTGGCTGCAGGACCGATACGGCGGAACGATCATTCCTCATGTTCGCTCCGATCTAGGAGCTGGAAGACCGCATACATCTACGACTCCACAGATTGCTTTCATCGGCTCCAACAAGCCTCACAAGGGCGTCCCAGCACTCCGGAAAGCGGTCGCGCAGCTGCAGCAGGAGGGCTTCACGCTCCTGGTGACAGACACTGCTCCTGCCGATGCGCACCCTTGGGAGCAGTGGACGGGACCGACCTCTCTGGATGAGGGCCTACGACTTCTGAGCGAAGCGGATATCGCCGTGATTGCGAGCAGCGATCGTGCCGACGCACGGGGGCAGCTGCCCGCGAAACTCATGGATGCGATGCTGGCCGGTAGGGCAGTCGTGGTCAGCGATGTCCCTGCTGCTCCTTGGGGCTTGGCCGGTGCTGGTCGAGTGGTTTCCGCCGATGACGTGGCTGAGATCACCGAAGCCCTGAGAGAGTTCACGTCGCCCGTGGTGCGCCAGCGAGCCGGGGAGGCAGCACGGGAGGTTGCACTCCAGAGCTACACCGTTGACGCGGCCGCCGAGGCCTTCGCGCAATTTTGCGACCGTGTCATCGCAGCAGGGCGCTGAGAACGCCAGCACCTGAGACATCGACAGGAGCTCTGTGCGTGCAACAATAGGCATAGGACGACATGCGCGCCGTAGGACTGGGGACTGACCGCCGGGCGCGATCGTCGAGCTGCAGTCTGAGGGGGCTGAGTAGCCGTGCATTCGCATAAACTTCTGGCGACGCGTCGTGTTGAGCGCTGGAGTCGGGGCTTCGCGCTCCGTCTTCTGATGACCGACGCAATAGTCGTAGTCGTAGCTGTGTTCGGCGCCCAATTCCTGCGGTACGGGTTTGACAACGAGCGGCTGGTAATCGACAGCAAGAAGCTTTTTGACATCGAGATTGGTTACGGCATCACATCCGCGATGTTCGTGCTCGGGTGGCTGATTACGCTCTCGATGTTCAACACGCGCGACCCGAAGATCATCGGCTCCGGTTCGATCGAGTACCGCCGGGTAATCGATGCCACAGTCCGGATCTTCGGCGCACTAGCGATCGTCTCACTCTTGTTCCAGGTGCAATTCGGACGATGGTACCTGCTGATCGCGTTACCATCTGGTCTTGTCTTGCTGCTCCTCAGCCGATGGGCGTGGCGTCAGTGGTTGCGCCGACGTCGTCTGGCTGGTTCCCATCTTCACCATGCCCTCGTCATCGGAGATCGTGAGAAGGCGTCACACGTCGCCGAGCAGATCAAGCGTGAGCCGGACTGCGGCATCATGATCATCGGTGCCGTCACCACTCACGGATCAGACGATCCAATCGCAGGTGACGTCCCTGTCCTCGGACGCTTCGATGAAGTGCTCAACATTCTGGATCGCGTGGATGCCGACACCGTGATTCTTTCCACTGCCGATGCGATCTCACCGACACAGACCAGGAGATTCGGGTGGGCCCTCGACGAGAAACGCATTGATCTGATCGTAGCTCCCGCGCTGACTGATATCGCCGGCCCCAGAATCCATACCCGCCCAGTCGCGGGACTCCCACTGATCCAGGTCGACTATCCCGCATTCTCGGGACGCCGCCGTCTGACAAAGCGAGCCTTCGATCTGGTCACATCCGCCATCGCACTCACACTCCTGAGCCCGCTGTTCGTACTGTTCATCTTCTTCATCCGAAAGGATGGCGGTCCCGCGTTCTTCGCCCAGGAGAGAGTCGGCCTAAACGGGAAGCACTTTAAGATGCTCAAGTTCCGTTCGATGGTTGCAGATGCCGAGGATCTGCTCCCCGGACTACTGGACAGCTCCGAGGGCAACGGCGTGCTATTCAAGATGAAGAGTGACCCTCGTGTAACGAGCCTGGGCCGATTCCTCCGGCGCTACAGTCTTGACGAGTTGCCGCAGCTAGTCAACGTATTGCGCGGGGAGATGTCGCTAATCGGCCCGCGCCCTCCTCTCGCTCGCGAAGTCGAGCATTACGAGGAGCACGTCTTCCGCCGGTTCCTCGTTCGCCCGGGACTCACCGGGCTATGGCAGGTGAGCGGTCGCTCAAACCTCTCATGGGATGACAGCATCAGACTCGACCTCTACTACGTCGAGAACTGGTCATTGGCAGGTGACTTCCTGATTCTCTGGAAGACCGTACGAGCAGTAGTCGGCTCCGATGGCGCGTACTGAGTGTGGCAATCCAGCAGAATTTTGTACGGGTCTGATGCAGGAACAGGTGACATCGAACGTGGCTAGCCGAGAGGGCTGGCCTGGAAGGATGTCATCATGCCCGAGCCGTTTCCCAACGAGTTCCGGGACGACGTGATCCGGGTCGCGGAGAATCGTGATCCGGAAGTGACGCTCGCGCAGATCGCGAAGGACTTCGGAGTTCATGTCGGGACTCTTGACAAGTGGATGCGTCAGGCGCGGATCGAGGCCGGCGAGCAGCCGGGTGAAACGAAGTCGGAATCCGCGGAGCTGCGCGAGCTCCGCAAGCGCAACCGTCTCCTCGAGCAGGAGGTCGAGGTCTTGCGTCGTGCGACCGCGTATCTGTCTCAGGCTCATCTGCCGGGAAAATGATGTACCCGCTCGTGAGCGAGCTCGCCGCCGGTGGTATTCCCGTCGCGGTGTCGTGTCGGGTATTGAAGCTCGCTCGCCAGCCCTACTACCGCTGGCTGCGCGATCCTGTGACGCGCCGGGAATTCGAGGAAGCCTATCGGGCGAATGCGCTGTTCGACGCTCACCGCGACGATCCCGAGTTCGGGTATCGGCTCCTCGCCGATGAGGGCCGCGATGAGGGCGAGGCGATGGCGGATCGAACGGCCTGGCGGATCGCATCCGAGAACGGCTGGTGGAGCGTGTTCGGGAAGAAGCGCGGCAAGAACGGCAAGAAGCCCGGCCCCGCCGTTCACGACGATCTCTGCGTTGTCATCGATGAGCACGGGCGCGAGCGTCACCAGTTCATCGCGGACGGACCGAACCAGCTCTGGCTGACCGACATCACCGAGCACAAGACCGCCGAGGGCAAGCTCTATCTCTGCGCCGTCAAAGACGCGTTCAGCGGCCGGATCGTGGGCTACTCGATTGACTCGAGGATGAAGGCGTCGCTCGCTGTCCGCGCTGTCCGCAATGCCGCCCGGATGCGCGGGAACGTGAACGGCTGCGTCGTCCATTCGGATCGAGGATCGCAATTTCGTAGCAGGAAACTGCGCCGAGAACTCAGCCTCCACAATCTCGTGGGATCGATGGGGAGAGTCGCGTCATGCGGCGACAACGCCGCGATGGAATCGTTCTTCAGCCTGCTGCAGAAGAACGTCCTGAACCGGCGTTCCTGGGGCACCCGCGAAGAGCTGCGGATCGCGATCGTGACCTGGATCGAGCGCACCTATCACCGCCGCCGACGCCAGGCCCGCCTGGGCCGTTTGACGCCCATCGAATTCGAGACCATCATGAACGAACACCTGGCCCTCGCGGCCTAACTAGAACTGTCACCTGTTCCTGCATCAGACCCGAAAGCTTCTTCGCGCTGCTGCAGAAGAACGTCCTCGACCGCCGCTCCTGGACCACCCGCGAGCAACTGCGCATCGCCATCGTCACCTGGATCGAACGCACCTACCACCGCCGACGACGCCAGGCCCGCCTGGGCCGTTTGACGGCTCTTCGGACATTCGGTGGGGTCAGGGGGTGAGGCCGCCGGCGGCGAGGAGCATGCGGAGCCTGTAGTTGTCGCGGTTGCGGAACCCTCTGGCGAGGCGGCGGTGGAGTTCGATGATGCCGTTCACTGCTTCGGTGCCGCCGTTGTTCGCCCGGCTGGTGGTGAAGTAGGCCAGGAACGCTGAGCGCCAGCGGCGCAGCGTGCGGCCCAGCCGGGCGATCTCGGGGATCGGACAGGTATGGAACGAATCGACGGCCTTCTCGGCGATCCGTCGCCCTTCGGTGAGGTCCTTCGCGTGGTAGGCGGAGCGGAGCTGCTGGGCGCACTGCCATGCAACGAACACCTCATCGTGCGCTTCATCGGCCTCGATCGCGGCGACCAGGCGGGCGCGCTGCTTGTCGGTGAGGTTCTCGGCTCCGGCGCGGAGGATGGTCTGGATCCCGTAGAGCGGATCGCCCTTTCGTCCGCGATGCCCGAGGGTGTCTTGCTGAACACGTCGGCGGAGCTCATCGACGGCGGCGGTACCCAGCTTGACGACGTGGAAGGCATCTAAGACCGCGGTGGCGTCCTCGAGTTTGTCTTCGATTGCGGTCTTGTAGCCGGCGAACGGATCGAGCGCTGCCACCTTCACGTTGTTGCGGAAGGTGTCGCCACGGTCGGCGAGCCAGGACGCGTAGGCCTTCCCCGATCTGCCGGGCACGAGGTCCAGCAGCCTGGCCCGTGTCTTTCCGGTGCTGTCGCGGCTGAGGTCGACCATCCCGGTCAGCTCCTTCGGTCCCCGCTTGCGGGGGTCTGTGTGATGCCAGATGTGCTCATCGACACCGAGCGTGGTGACATTCTCGAATCGTGACTCGTCCTCAGCCAGCTTGACCAGCTCGGGCTCGACAGCCCGCCACACCGTCTTCCACGATGTCCCGAGTTGACGACGTAGTCCTTCGATCGTGGCGTGCTCTCGACGCAGCTGCCCGACCGCCCAGACGACCGCACGCCGGGTGAGCGACCCACGCTGGGCGACAAGGGACGGCAGCTGCTCCACGAACGTCTTCTTCGCGCAGTCCACGTCGCCGCATCGCCAGACCCGTTGCCGCCACACGATCCGCACCCGCGTCACGCCGGGCACGTCGTGAAGCACGCGGTAGCGACGTCCACGCGCGGTCGCGACGACCCCGCACGACGAGCACCCGGTCGGTGCCGCCGGTGTCGAGACGGTGACGATCAGCAGATCGTCGCGACGGTCGACGTGCTCAACGTGGACACCGTCCAGGCCGAATAGAAGATCACAGCGGGAACACGGGCAGGTGGCAGAGCGCGCGTCAGCGCACCCCGAACTATGGTGAAACACGTTGAGGTCCTCGTGATGGAACAGCAGTTGGCGCTACTGATCCTCGAGGACCTCAACCCCTACCCGCCGACCATCACCCGGCGAGCCTCACCCCCACCGAATGTCCGAAGAGCCCGTTTGACGCCCATCGAGTTCGAGACCATCATGAACACGACCGTCGCACTCGCGGCGTGACTACAACCTGTCACCTACCCGTGCAGCAGTCCCCGGCGCCTCTGCGCTCGTCGACTACCTGAACTCGCGCAACTGACCAATACCGAATAGCTGGGACGAGCCCAACTGATATCGGCCGCGCGGCTACAGATCGAAGAAAACCGCGTGATGAAACGCGTCCTGAGGACTCTCATAAAGTATGACCATCCTTGCCGGACACACCGACGCGCCCACGCGCGCCCGGACGCGCGCTTCCATCGCCAACCACCGCACGTCCTTCGAGGCCAGTATCGAGCGCGAGCTGCGTCACGGCGCCACCCTGGGGATGTCTCTGCCTAGTCGACTGTGGGACGTGCTGAATGTGCTCGTGGAGCGGGAGATCAGCCATCCAGGGGCGACGAACGAGCTGAAGCTGCTCGAAGCCGTGCCGATCTTCGGCCTCCTCCGTGGTCCGCGTTTCGAGCGGCGCCTGACCCGTCTTCTGCGCAGTGGGCTCGTGCGCCGCGAACGAACGACTCTTCGGCCCACTGTGGCGGGCATCGCCGCTGTGCGGCCTATCGCTTCCCTCCCTGGCTCGCAGCGTCCCTCTCAGGAGCTGCTGCGCGAACTGCGCCGCGGGGAGATCGGGAGAATCTGACTCTGCGGAGCACGCCGGACCAGAGAGCACCCGTCATACCGTGAGTCGGGAGTGGCGCGCACGTCCGACGACACAGGAAGATCAGCCTGAGGCCTCTGCAAGACGGCGATGATGCCCCTTCAGTACCTCGAACACGACCAACACGATCAGCCCGAGGGCCGCACCCGAGACGTTCGCGAGGATGTCGTACAGGCTCGGCGTGCGTTGGGCGAGGAAGACCGCCTGTCCGGATTCGATGGTCAGCGACACCAGCAGAGCCGCGGGCAGAACGAGGTAGCGCAGCTTCGGCAGCAGCAGCGCCAGGCCGAGGCCGAACGGCACGAACAGCAGGATGTTCGAGCCGAACTCGATCCTCGAGTAGGTCAGCATGGGGATATGCGCGGTCACCCAGCGCAGGAAACCCCCTGCACCGGAGTCGACCGGGACGGGCCAGAACGCGATCAGCGCCAGGGCCACGCTGTACACACCCACCCAGGTGGAGATCCGCCGCCACAGCGGGGCGGGGGGCCGGGGCGCATCCGCATCGAACACAGGTATCCCGCTCAGTCCCAGCGCGGCCAGATCGATGTCCAATCGTGCCGTCGCGCCAGCCGATGCCGGTGTCCCGGCTCCGGCGGGCAGAGGCGGTCGAGGCGGGATCACCAGCGCATGCACCGGAGGAAGACCTTCCGGACGCGGCGGTGCAGCGGGAGGCGGCGGCGGAAACCCGGAGCCGTCGAACGGCAGTGCGACCATCGGATCCCCCTCCCCAGGCTCGTCATCCCCACGACGAGCCTATGCGGCGGCCCTGTGAGCCGCCGCATAATGCATCAGAGCGCCAGGTGCTTCCGCACCACGTCGGCGAGGTTCTCGGCGTGGGCGTTCGCCGTCTCGGCATCCGCTGCCTCGACCATCACCCGCACGAGCGGCTCGGTGCCCGACTTGCGCAGCAGCACGCGGCCGGAGTCGCCCAGCTCGGTCTCGACGGCCTTCACGGCGTCCTGCACACCGGCGTGATCCGAGACGGCGTCCTTGTCGACGCCCTTCACGTTGATCATCACCTGCGGGTAGACCGTCATGATCGACGCCAGTTCGGCCAGCGACTTCTTCTGGCGCGCCATCTCGGCCACCAGGTGCAGACCGGTCAGCACGCCGTCGCCGGTGGTGGCGAACGCGCGCATGATGACGTGGCCCGACTGCTCGCCGCCCAGCGAGAAGCCGCCTGCGTTCATGTCCTCGAGCACGTAGCGGTCGCCGACGCTGGTCTGGCGCACGGTGATGCCGTGCTCGCGCATGGCGACGTGCAGGCCCAGGTTGCTCATCACGGTCGCGACCAGGGTGTCGTCGGCGAGCTTGCCTCGGCTCTTCATCGCCACCGCGAGGATCGCCATGATCTGATCGCCATCGACGACACGACCCTCGGCATCCACCGCAAGGCAGCGATCGGCATCGCCATCGTGGGCGATGCCGACGTCCGCGCCGACGCGCACGACCTCGGCGGCCAGCTTGTCGAGATGCGTGGAGCCGACGCCGTCGTTGATGTTGATCCCGTCCGGGTCCGCCCCGATGACGGTCACCTTCGCACCCGCACTGCGGAACGCCTCGGGGGACGCCCCGGATGCGGCGCCGTTGGCGCAGTCGAGCACGACGTGGATGCCGTCGAGCCGGTGCGGCAGCGACGCCAGCAGATGCAAGACGTAGCGATCCTCGGCGTCCGAGAATCGGCTCACCCGCCCGACGTCGCCGCCGGTGGGCTGCAGCTTGGTCCCCGAGAGCATGGTCGCCTCGATGCGCTGCTCGACCTCGTCGGGCAGCTTCACGCCGCCGCGGGCGAAGATCTTGATGCCGTTGTCGGGCGCTGGGTTGTGGGATGCCGAGATCATCACACCGAAATCGGCGTCGATGTCCGAGATCAGGAATGCCGTGGCCGGAGTCGGCAGCGTACCGGCGTCCAGCACGTCCACACCGGAAGAGGCCAGACCCGCCTCGACGGCGGCGCTGAGGAAGTGACCGGAGATCCGCGGGTCGCGAGCGACGACCGCGGTGAGACGCTTGCCTGCGGCCTTGCGAGCCTCGGCAATACGGCCCTGGCCCAGGACGACGGCAGTCGCCTGGGCCAGGGTGAGCGCAAGTCCGGCGGTGAGGGTCTCGCCATTGGCGAGACCCCGCACGCCGTCCGTACCGAACAGTGCCATATGACGGACTGTGCGGATCAGCGCTTGGAGTACTGAGGAGCCTTGCGGGCCTTCTTGAGACCGGCCTTCTTGCGCTCGATGACGCGGGCGTCACGAGACAGGAAGCCTGCCTTCTTGAGGGTCGGGCGGTTGTTCTCGGCGTCGATGTTGTTGAGCGCGCGAGCGATGCCCAGACGCAGGGCGCCGGCCTGACCCGAGTCGCCGCCACCCGAGATGCGGGCGATGACGTCGTACGCACCCACGAGGTTGAGGGCGGTGAACGGGTCGTTGATGAGCTGCTGGTGCAGCTTGTTCGGGAAGTAGTCCTCGATCGTGCGACCGTTGATCGTGATGGTGCCCGAACCGGGAACCAGGCGCACGCGGGCGATGGCCTGCTTGCGCCGGCCCACGGCCGCGCCCGGCACGGAGAGCACGGGGCGGGGAGCGGACTCCACGGCCTCGGTCTCGGGGGTCTCGGTCGAGAAGTTCTGCGGGAATTCGGTGGTGTCCTGGATTTCAGCCACGAGTATGTCCTTTGAAATCTAAGGGGCGCTTACTGCGCGACCTGGTCGAGGGTGTACGGCGTGGGCTGCTGAGCGGCGTGCGGGTGCTCGGCACCGACGTACACCTTCAGCTTCGAGAGCTGCTGGCGGCCCAGGGTGTTCTTCGGGAGCATGCCGCGGACGGCCTTCTCCACGGCGCGAACCGGGTTCTTCTCGAGGAGCTCGGCGTAAGAGGTGGCCGTCAGACCGCCCGGGTAACCCGAGTGACGGTAGGCCTTCTTCTGCAGGAGCTTCTGACCGGTCAGTGCGACCTTGTCGGCGTTGACGATGACGACGAAGTCGCCGGTGTCGACGTGGGGAGCGAAGGTCGGCTTGTGCTTGCCGCGCAGGATTGCGGCGGCGTGCGAAGCCAGGCGACCGAGAACGACGTCGGTGGCGTCGATGACGATCCAGTCACGCTGGACCTGCCCGGCCTTCGGTGTGTAAGTGCGCGTCACGATAGTGCTGCTTTCTTGAATCGAACGGAGAGGTTCGTGAATCCCACTCCGGGGTGGTTCCTGCCTCTGATCGAGACCGGGAACACGCCAGTGGAGGGCTCACGTTCGTCGTACCGGTGTCTCGGCGAGCCGAAGCACAGGCACCAAAGGGTTAGCTTACAGCATCCGCCGTCGCTCCCCCAATTCAGGAGGCGGGGAACATCGACGCGCAGGACTCATCGACGGTCACCGGGGTGTCGGTCACCGTGGGAGTGAAGCGCACCTGCAGCGGGCTGGTGGCGTCCTTCGGGATGGTCGATGTGAACGAGACCGACTTCGTCTCGTCCTTGCCGACCGCGATCAGCATGCTCTTCGTCTGACGCCCCTTGTACAGGCCGCTGCGCTCCTGGTCCTTGCGAACGCCCTTCGCCGGCGTGGAGTTCACCAGCTCGCCACCGGGGAGCGCCATGCCGATGACGTCGAGCAGCATGGTCGTCGGCGGGTAGCCCCAACGAGCGTTGCGGGCGCCCAGCGTGTACTTGTTGAGATCCGCGCTGGGGATCGAGTTGTGCATCTCGATCGTCGTCGTCACGGTGCGCTTCTCAGCCGAGCAGGTGACCATCATCTTGGTGCTGAGGAAGTACTCCAGCTTCGAGTGCGAGGAGTCGTTCAGGTAGATGCCGGTCTGCGTCACCGTCTTGTTGTCGGTGGTCACCTTGCCGTCGATACCGAGGTCCACCGCTATCGCCTGCTCCTTCGGATCGGCGAACCAGGCGTAGATCCGCTGCTCTTTGACCGCGTCCTGCAGCTGCGTCAGCATCGCCAACGGATCCCAGCCACCGCCCATCACCTTCGAGAACACGGTCGCCGAGACCTGTGCGAAGAACAGGTCAGCGAGCTTTCCGTTGCCGTTCACCTTCTCGTAGGTGTCGAACAGCAGCAGCTTCACCGCGTTCTCGGCCGTGACGGTTTCGTTCGTGCCCGGGATGGCGACGGGGCCTGCCACCTTCAGCATGTGCGCGAGCGTGGACGGGTCGATCGTGATCAGCCCGTCGAACGAGCCGCCGACGGTGCTCGCCCACAGCCCGGTCTCCAAGTGCACGGTGTCGGCGAAGTCCGGCGTGCGGGTGTAGTTCTGCGCATACGCCCAGGTGTCAGACTCGAAGAGCTTCTCCTCTTCCGGGTTCGCCAGATGCTGGGGGAATCGGCCGGTAGGTCCGGCGGCGACGAACGCGAGCGCCGCGGGGTCGGTGCGCATCGTCACCTTGCCGTTGTCGACCGTCAGCACAGCACCCGCGGCCGGGTTACCGCCCGTCGCGCGGATCTCGGCGTTGTTCTGGAACAGCAGCGCGTAGTTGCGCGGGCCGTCGGCACCGAGGGTCGACAGCAGCACGGGCAGGTTCTCCTGCGCGAACGAGAGCGTGGGTGCGGCCGTGTCGACGATGTCGACGATCTGGCTGATGTTCGACTTGATGTACGGGTGGATCGCCTTCATGTCGATCCTGTCGATGTGCGTCTTCGCATTGTCGAAGATCGCACTCAGCTGCGGCAGCTTCGGCTCGGCGTCGCGGAACGGCGCGAGGTTGATGCCACCGCCCTCGACCTTGAAGTTCGCCGGGTCGGCCAGCGGGAGCAGCGAGGATGCCAGCGGCAGGGCGTCGCGCACCAGGATGTGCGTCGCCTTGGTGGTCTCGCTGACGGCGACGACGTTCGCACCGACGCCCGGCACGATGCTCGCGATGTCCCAGAGCGGACCGGCCACGATCTTGTCGGCGTCGCTGGTGAGCTTGAGCACCTGCTTGCTCAGCGCCTCGACGCCCGCAGTGTCGCCCTTCTTCATGGGCGGCGCGACCGCCGACATCTTGCCCTTCGCGGCCTGCAGGTCGTCCTTGACCTTCAGCGCCTGGATCGCGAACACGCCGCCGACCACGACGATCGCGATCAGCAGCAGGAAGATGACCAGCACGATCCACGGCCAGACCCGGCGCTTGCGCGGGCCCTCGACGTACTCGTCGACTTCGAAGTCGGGATCGAGGTCGCTGATCGACCCGTCGTAGCGTCGCTCGCGTCGGCTGCGCGGTGCGTTCGAATCGGTGATGGCAGCCCCCTCGGTCGCCTCGACGCGCGCCACCCAGTCGGCACGCCCCCTCAGGATACTGAGTATGCCTGGGGCTTCGCCCCGGATCCTGTGGTGCTCACCTATCTGCGGGTTCCAGAAGGCTGCCTCCACGGCACCGAGACCGCCACACGGGACCCGCACGCTGACGTGCCATCCGACGCCCACGACGGCGCCTCAGCCCACCCCGCCCGGCGAGTCCCAGAAGGCTGCCTCCACGGCACTGAGACCGCCACACGGGACCCGCACGCTGACACGCAGCCCCACGTCCACTCGTCTGCACAGTTCGGGAGGTCGACCAGATTTTCCACAGTCACCGGGATTCAGGCATCCGGTGTCTGCAGAGTGGCCCATCGTGGATCGCATGCCCATTTCCCCCGCGCCGCTGCCGCATGACCTCGGCGCGCACTTCAGCGTCGCCGAGGCACGAGACGCAGGCGTCGCCCGCGCGCGACTCAGGGCGAAGGACTTGGTCTCGCCCTTCCACGGCGCGCGACGCGCAGCATCCGATGTGCGAGCCGAGAACGCAGTGATCGACGCCGACACCGGGCCCGCCTCGATCGGGCGCGCCTCGAAGCGTCGCATGATGTCGAAGGCGAGGTCGTTCCTGACGGTCATGTCTCCGGGCGGGTTCATCTGCGGTCAGAGTGCCGCGGTGCTGCGCGGCCACCCTGTCGACCTGCCTGATGAGCTCGTTGTCGGTGTGCTCTCCCCGAGGCGCGCGCCGAAAGGCGCCGGTGTCAGAGGACGACGACTTGAGCCGCGACTCGTCGAGATCGAAGATCTCGACGGCATCCCGATCTCTTCGGCGGCGACGACGTGGGCGATGCTCGGACGTGAGCTGAGCGTGCGCGAACTCGTGATCCTCGGAGATGCAGTCGTACAGATCCCGCGTGACCGCTACGGAATCCAGCATCCGGAGCAGGCCGATGCCACGATCGACGATCTGTTCGACGCAATGGAGGCCGGACTTCGCCCAGGTGTGAAGAAGCTGCGCGCAGCCTTCGACAGGATCCGCGTGGGAAGCTCATCGCCGCTGGAGACCGAGTTCCGTTTGGATGCGGAGGATGCCGGGTTGCCGCGTCCCGAGCTCGACTACGAAGTGCGGGATCGACGGGGACGGCTGTTGGGCATCTCGGAGTTCGCGTACCTATTGTTCAAGACGGTTGTCGAAGTCGAAGGCGACCACCACCGGACATCCAGGACTCAGTGGAATCGCGACCTGCAGAAGTATCGCGACTACGCCGCCGCGGGTTGGGAGACCATCCGGCTCACATCGGAGAACATCCGCACGAGACGAAACGCGACGAGGATCGTCCGCGAGGTGCTCGAACGGCGGCGAGCGCACACTTAGGCATCCGGCCCTCCTCATGCGCGGGTCCCGAACGGCGCACTCAAACCACCAGAGACAGCCACATGGGACCCGCAGCGACAAACCCCGCAACCCACGCCCAACCCGCGGGGCCCAGATGACGCCCTCAATCCACCAGAGACAGCCACATGGGACCCGCAGCGACGTGGATCCCCCAAGTGCGGCGCGGATCCCCCAAGTGCGAAATGGTCTACGCGGCCTCTGCCGTGATCAGGATCGGACGGTGGTCGCTGGTGCCCTGTGGGAGCGTGGTGATGTCGGCGATGTCGAAGCCGTTCGAGGTCGCGAAGTCGTAGTGCCCGCGGAACACGCGGTACCGGGTGTAGGTGCGGTCGTCGCTGAGGGTCAGCCGGTAGCCGTGATCGCGCACCGTCTGCCCGAGATTCTCCTTGAACACCGGGTAGTTGTAGTCGCCGACCATCAGCACGGGCTTGCCCGGGGCGAGCGCCTGCAGCGCGTCGAGACCGGCGCGGATCTGGTTGCGGCGCAACGAGTTCAGCGCGGTCAGCGGAGCCGCATGGAAGGACGCCACGATCACCTGGCGCCCGGTGTCGATGTTCGTCAGGAGCGCCCCCAGCACCCGCTCCTCGGCGGGCTTGAGCACGCGATCGTGCAGGGACTTCTTCAGGCCGATCGTGCGCACCCGCTCCACCCGGAACTGGTTGCTGCGCAGGTACATCGCCAGGCCCAGCCGGTTGCCGCTGGTGGCCCGCACGAGCGAGAGACCGTCGATCGACTCGGGCAGCGCCGCGGTGTCGCACTCCTGAAGGCACAGGATGTCGGGGTCATGTCGGCCGACCAGCGCCACCAGCTCGGATGCCGCCCGATGCTTGCGCAGGTTGTACGAGATGAGCCTCATGCGATCACGTTACCGCCGCACGCTGAACGCGTCGTGGGGTTGAAAAGGCGTGCGCGGCCGGTTATGCCTGCTCGTCGTCATGGTCCGGGCCCGAGGCTCGCAGCTCATGTCGGCGCCCCTCACTACTCTTTCAGGCATGTCGCGAAAATACGGAGATGCGCTTGGCCGGAAGCATCCGACCTGTACGCTCCTGATCGACGAGACCGGAGCGATTGCGAACGACCGGTTTTTCGCCGTGGGCCTTGTGAAGTGCTCCACGCCATCCGTGCTTCTGCGAACTGTCCAGAAGTTTCGAGATCGCATGCACTACTACGGTGAGTTCAAGTTCTCAGACATCACGCGCACGTCGCTCCCCTTGTATCAGGAAGTCATAGACCAAGCGCTTCAGTGCGGCGACATCTCGTTCCGCTGCTTCCTCGCCGATCGCAAGGTCGCTGACCCCGTCCAACGATTCGGTGACCAGTGGCAGGCCTACCTCAAGATGGCCGAGCAACTCGTGATCGGGGCGCTGTCGTACAAGGAGGTCGGTGTCGTGTTGGCCGACAACTACTCCACCCCAGACCACGTCCAGTTCGAAGAAGACCTGCGAAACGACGTGAACCGCCGGACGAAACGCATGGCGCTGGCGTCGGTCGTGCGTTTGGACTCGCGCGCCACCGACGGGCTGCAGATCGTGGACATGCTCACCTCGGCAGCCGCGTTCGAGTTCCGCGCGCATCACGGTCTCGCAAGTCACACTTCCCCCAAGGGGCTGCTGGCAGCGCATGTGCGCATGCGACTCGGGGTGGAATCTCTACTGGAAGGGCTTCACGAGGGCGAACATTCTCTCAAGATCTACGAACACGGATCCTGGGTCCCCGAGGCGTAGACATCCACTTGCCAGATCAAGTAAGATAAACCAATCGGGTGTGGGCCTCTGGCCTATAGCCCGTTTCGTGAAGGCGGCTGGCTTCGGCTAGTCGCCTTCTTCTTTGCCCTCAGCGGTCTCGCGCCTCACTCGCTGTCGCGGCGGGCGCGGGTCTGCTCAGCCCGGGCCGCCAGCAGCTCATCGGCCGGATAGCCGACCTCGGCGAGCGTCAGGCCGCGCGCAGGGAGCACCTTGAACGCGCTCGTGCGGGTCAGCTCGTCGCGCAGCCGCACGACGTCGTCGACGGACAGCTTGCCCTCCCCCACGGCCGCGCAGGCGCCGACCAGCGCGCGCACCATGCTGTGGCAGAACGCGTCGGCCTTCACGTCGGCGACCAGCACGCCGTCGGCATCCCGCGCCCAGCGATAGTCCAACAGGGTGCGGATGGTCGTCGCCTCCTCACGCGGCTTGCAGTACGCCGCGAAGTCGTGCAGGCCGATCAGGGTGCGGGCGGCGGCATCCATGGCTTCCACGTCCAATGCGGCGCGGATCGTGGTGGTGTCGTTGCGACGCATGGGGTCGTAGCCCACGGTCGTGTCGGCGAGCCGGTACCGGTAACGGCGCCACACCGCCGAGAACCGCGCGTCGAAACCCTCCGGCGCGACGCTTGTGCGGGTGACGGTCACATCGGGGTACTGACCGAGGACCCCGCGGATGCGACGGGCGAGCGACCCCGCCGGGTCGGAGGCCGCCTGTCCGTGCCGAGCCCTGACCCGCGACCACTGCGCCTCGTCGAGATCCACGTGGGCCACCTGGTCGGAGGCGTGCACACCGGCATCCGTCCGTCCGGCGACGACGAACTGCACGTCGGACCCGACGATGCGCGCCAGCGCCGCCTCGAGCACGCCCTGTACGGTGCGCAGGCCGGGCTGCTTCGCCCACCCGCGGAAATGGGTGCCGTCGTAGGCGATGTCCAGGCGAATGCGCACCCGTCCAGCCTAAACTGGAGCCTCCCCCCTCCTTCGAAATGCGCCCTCCTCAGCTGTGATGTCTCCGTCTTCGCCCCACCTGCCGCGGTACTCGGGGCTCGACGGGCTCCGCGCGATCGCCGTGGGGCTGGTGCTGATCTACCACCTCTTCCCCGGGCTCGGCCTGCGCAGCGGGCTGGTCGGCGTGGACGTCTTCTTCGTGGTGAGCGGCTTCCTGATCACCTCGCTCATGCTGCGGCCGACGCGGCATCCGCTGCGGCACCGTCTGCTGGACTTCTGGCGTCGCCGGGCACGCCGGCTGCTGCCGGCGCTGGCTGTGATGCTCACGGTGTGCGCGACCGTCGCCTGGCTGATCGGCGGCGACGTGTTGGTCGGCATCGGCCGGCAGCTGCTGGGTGCCTCGACGTTCAGTTACAACTGGGTGGCTCTCGCGGGTGGCTCGGACTACTTCGCCGCGACCGAGCCGGAGCTGTTCCGCAACGTGTGGTCGCTCGCCGTCGAGGAGCAGTTCTACCTGCTCTGGCCGCTGCTCCTCCCCCTGTTGCTGGTCGTGCTGCGGGTGCGCTGGGCTCTCGTCGCGTTCGCCGTGATCGCGGCCGGTGCCTCCGCATGGTGGATGTCGGTGCTGGTCTCCTCCGGTGCACTGACGCGCGCGTACTTCGGCACCGACTCGCACGCGTTCGGGCTGCTGCTCGGCATCGCCCTGGCGTTCGGCATCCGGGGCATGCCTGAGCGGGAATGGATGCTGCGCCGCAGCGTCCGCGTCGTTGGCGTACTGCTCGGGATGCTCGGGGTCGGTCTTGTCGTCTTCGCCGCGTCCCAGCCGTCCGAACAGGCAGGAGCCGGATTCCCGGGGACTCTGCTGCTGGCATCCGCGGGGACAGTGCTCGCCGTGTTCGCGGGCGTCATGCCCGGGTCGTGGTTCGGCCGCGCCATCGACGCGCAGCCGTTGCGCTGGATCGGCGACCGTTCCTACGGCATCTACCTGTGGCACTGGCCTGCACTCGTGCTCGTCTCCGCCGCGAGCGGCCTGGGTGTCTCCGGTCAGCTCGCCCGCGTGCCGGTCTGGGCGGGCTGCACTGCCCTGGTGCTGTCGGTGACGGCGGCGGCCGTGTCGTTCCGCGTCGTGGAGACGCCGCTGCGTCGGCTCGGATTCCGCCGCTCGCTGCGCGTCGTGCGGTCTCGCTTCGCACGCGGGCCGGTCAGCAGGCTCGCCATGCTGACGAGCGTGCTG
>NZ_MKRT01000022.1:25837-30478 GCF_001897945.1 Microbacterium sp. 69-10 | reverse complement strand
ATGGCCATCCGCGCAGGTCAGCAGGCACTGAAGAAGGCCGCGCCGACTCCCGCTCCCACGGCGCCCGCCGCGATCGCGGGCACCGATGTGACCGCCGTCGGCGACTCGGTGATGCTGGCATCCGCTCCGGCCCTGCAGCAGCAGTTCCCCGGCATAGAGGTGGATGCCAAGGTATCGCGCTCGGTCTGGGCGGGGCCGCGGATCATCGACGCGCTCGAGGCCTCCGGGAATCTGCGCGAGCACGTGGTCGTGGCGCTCGGGACGAACGGCTCCGTCGACGAGGACGTGCTGCAGAAGATCGCCGACACCGTCGGGCGCAACCGTGACCTCGTGCTCGTGAACGCCTACGCCCCGCGCGACTGGATCCCCGGGGTCAACCGCGACCTGCAGTCGTTCGCCGCGGGCCGCCCCGGCGTGGTCGTCGCCGATTGGGCCGGCGCCATCGCCCCGCACGAGGATCTGCTCACCGGCGACCGCATCCACCCCGGCGACGCCGGC
The DNA here is from genome assembly GCF_001897945.1 of Microbacterium sp. 69-10. Classification (GTDB taxonomy): domain Bacteria; phylum Actinomycetota; class Actinomycetes; order Actinomycetales; family Microbacteriaceae; genus Microbacterium. The sequence goes on along the minus strand of NZ_MKRT01000022.1, from coordinate 29,980 downwards.
GGGCGCATCTTCGCCGAGGTCGTCGAGGAGGGCATCCGCGACGCCGAGGCCGAGCGCGCAGCCCGCCCGCGGCTCACGCCGGAGCCCGTTCTGTAGCGCGGCCGATCGGGTCTCTGAGCCCGTCGAAGTGCACCCGACATCACGAACAGGGCGCTCCCCCCCCCGGTCATTGAGCGAGCGCAGCGAGACGAAATGCGCCAGCACGCGAAGCAAGTCCGGCCGCCTGTGGATAACTCTCGTCTCGATGTCGGAGGGCAATGCCAAGGTGAGGTTTCTTCGCCAGCTCCGACACGAGAGGACCTACAGTTGAATCATGAGCCTGATGACGCCGCACCCCCGGAAGGAACTCGACCGGTTCCCGGCCCTGCCGCGCCTGAACAGCGGGATCACACTCGACTCGGCCACGAGGTTGAGCCAGTTCCGCCACCAGATGGAGACGACGCCACTGAGGCCCCAGAGGTCCAAGCAGAACTGATCGAACTCATCGAGCGCGGTGAGATCCAGCTCACGCGCTCGGAGAACTACAGCGGGCTCATCCCGCACCCGGCGCATTGGGAGCGTTTCGATCCTGAAACCCGCGAGCGCATACTCCGGATGTCGGAAGCGTTCACGACAGATGAGTCCCGACGACGCGACCAGCTGGTCGACGCCGAGATCAGCGAGTCGCGCAACGGTCGCCGGAACGCGTTCCTGATCATGGGAGGCAGCCTGATCGCTGCGCTGACCAGCGTGCTGACGCTGCAGAACGGGATCGGGGTCACCGCAGCAGGGATCTTCCTCGCAGTGCCTGTCGCGACCGTCATCCGCGATTTCATCCGCGGCCGCAACGGAGGCGGGTGAGCGGCTCAGAGGGAACTCGCCCTGGTCAACGAGCGAGCAGACGCCGCAGTTCGGCTTCCGCATCTCCCATCGGAATCCGCTCCTGTTCAACGCGTCGAGCGTCAGCCCCGCGACCTTGGGAAGCAAGGATCGCGTAGCAATCCTTCTCACCTCCGACCAGATGTGGCAGCTCAACCGTAGAAGGCTTCAGGGGGTTGCCATCCTTGTCGCGGTTGACGGCGAATCGCGCATACTTCGCCCACGCCACCGAGTCCATGAGCATCGATTCGACAGCGAGCCCTCGCGTCCTGAGGTCGTTCCGCAATCGACTCAGAATTGCGAACCCATCGCTGTCAAGATCGCCCCAGTAGATGATCCGCTCGGCCTGCCGAATCCAATCGACCTTGACAAGAGTGCCCGCAGCCTTGCCCTCGCCTTCGACGATGATCGTGTCCTCGATCGGCGGGAAGTGCAGCCTGCAGTCGCGATTCTCGACGATCACGACGTTGCTGGGCAGATATGCCGGGCTATGCGTGTCGCCTTCAGTCCACGCGTCATGACGTCGTCCACCAGTGGCGCGATACGCGGGATCGGCGTAAGTGAAATGCACGACCGCCGGGCGAGGTTTCAGCTCCGCCGCGACGTCGCGGTCGATGAAACTTCTGACCAGATCCTCGTGATCCTCGAGCCACTTAGTGTCCACATCGGGGACGGGCAACTGGCGGGCGGTCCATTCACCGAGATTCGGGTGTTCACGCAACCACGTCAGCGTCGACATGAGACTTTCGACGTTGACGTCTCTCAAACCGCGCGCTCGACTCAGGAGCGTCTCATCGACACGTCCTGTCGCTTCATGCAGTCGTGCGGCCAGAACTCTGACCCGCTCCGCTCCCGCCAGCACATCATGACGGTCGAATTTCGCGAGCAGCGCGCCGGCCCCAGACCAGTTCCGCACGACAAGAGCGGAGGGAACGTCTCGAGGGATTCCTCTCACGACGACGGGAGAAGTCAGGACGAAGACTCCTGTCTGCTGTTCAATGTCGAAATGGCGCCAGGACCTGGCCCACGCTTCCCAACGCTCCGTACCGATGCGGATCACATCCGCTGACTTCAATGCTTTGGGTCGCAACGCGATCTCCAATTCGGAGAACGATGATCCACGCAATTCTGCTGCGATCCGGCTCGTCAACGAGCTCGTGAGCAGCTTGCATGCAGTTTCAACGGCATCCGACGGGCTGAGCAGTCGCGAACCACCCATGACGATCAGTCCGCAGCCGCTTCGACGGCCACCTTCGGCTTCGCCCAGGAACGTCCGCGGGTGTCCTTGAGGATCGTGTACTCCACGTCCACGTGCGGCTCGATCGCGCTGTACTTGTCGTTCGGGGCGCCGATCACCAGCTGGAAGCCCAGCCCCCGCCAGGCGCCGATGGCGCGCTTGGTGAAGTGCGCGTCAGCCTTGATGAGCGCCTCGTCCATGAACACCGGCGCGTAGCGCGGGCGCTCGGCACCGGCATCCCCCAGCTGGTAGCGCAGTGCGGCACCGACGATGAACGCGACGAGCTCCTGCGACTCGCCACCGGACTTCTCGCCGATGTGGTCGTACAGGGCGACATGCTCGCCCGTCGCCGCGACGACGCGCTCCGCCGACACCCGCACGTGGTTGCGCACGTCGATCAGCTCGGCGAAGTCGGGCGCGGTGCGCCGCATGCGGCCGATCAGCCTGCTCATGCGGCGGTACGCGTTCTCGCGCTCGTCATCCGTGGAGGCGGCCTCGATCAGACCGCGCACCTCGCGCAGGTCGCGACGGAAGCGCTTCCGCGCCTCGGACTGGTTCTCCCGCGGCGAGATCTGCAGCCGGTGGTCGTCATCGTAGAACGGCAGCTCGCGCATGATGCTGTTGATCGGCTCGATGCGCTCCCTGATCTCGCGCACCGACCGGCTGAGCGTGGAGTCCAGGCTGGTCAGGTCGTTGCCGGAGAGCCCGAGCAGGCTGTCGCGCCATTCGCTCTCCAGTTCGTGCAGGCCGCTGGTCTTCAGCGCCTCCAGGATGCCCTCGAACTCGGCGACCGACTCGTCGGGGTCGGGCAGCAGGTTCAGGTTCGGCCAGCGCTCCAGGAAGGACGCCATCAGCTGCCGCATCCGCTCGCGCTGCTCCTCATGCGCCTCGGATGCTGCTCGCCGGTCGCCCGCGAGCCGCGCCGCGGCCGTCTTCAACGCGACGTCGAGGCGCGCGAGGCGGTCGCTGGCGGCATCCTCGGACTCGCCTTCGAGGATGAACCGGTCGTCGAGGAACGCAGCCTGGCCGGCATCCAGTTCCATGCCGTCCGCGGCATCGATCACGCGCTGGCAGTCGTCGACGTCGTCGGTCACGTCGCCCCAGCGCTCCGCGACCTGGTCGCGCTGCGCGCTCAGCGAGCCGATCTCGTCGCGAAGCACGGATGCCTTGAGCTTGAGCGTCTCGGCCTGCTCCTTCAGCTGCGCGATCTCGGGGTTCGCCCCGGTGACCTCGGCCTCGACGGATGCCCAGCGCTCCACCTCCTGAGCCAGGGCGTCGACGTCGATCTGCTCCCAGGTCACGTCCTGGATCTTCGCGAACGCGGTGAGCCGGTTCTCGATGGCGTCCATCGCCTTCTCTGCCGCATCCGCGGCATCCGTCGCCGCGACGATCTGCGCGTCGAGCTGCTCCAGCTGCTGCTCGAGGTCGTGAAGCCGACGCTCGTTCGAGAACCCGAGCACGTTGTCGCGCCCGTGTCCGCCGTGCGCCCCGCGGTTGCCCTGCGACATCTGACCGGTGATGGTGAGCGCCATGCTGTGGGCGGAGAGCTGCGCGGAGGAGTCAACGCACACGAAGCCGAAGCGCTCGTCGAGCCGCTGCTGCAGCCAGCCCGTGAACGGCGTGTCACGGAAGTCGAGACGGCCCGGAAGCGTGCGCCCGTCCGCCGAAGGCGATGTCGCGAGCCCGGTGTGCACGCCCTCGTAGCGCAGGCGGATCGGCGTGCGCACCTGGTCGATCGCGGCCCGGAACGCGCCGACGTTCGCCGCGTCGATGAGCAGCGTCGTCGCGAACCCGCCGAGTGCGAGGTTGAACGCCTCGCGCCAGGGCTCGAACTCCGTGCGCACCTCGATCAGCTCGCCGACGAACGGCAGGTCGCCGGCATCCAGCCCGGCCGCGCGGGCCAGCAGCATCCGAGCCTCGTGCAGGGGCGAGGGGATGCTGCCGTGCACGGCATCCGCCTTCTGCCGCTCCGCGTCGAGCTCGCCGCGACGACGCATCAGCGAGCGCCGTGCGGTCTCGGCGTCGGCGAACGCTGCACGCGCGGCGCG
>NZ_MKRT01000022.1:10004-25823 GCF_001897945.1 Microbacterium sp. 69-10 | reverse complement strand
GTCTCGTGCGCGGATGCGAGCACCGCCGCGAACTCCTCGGACGTGGTGGCCGACAGCACGAGTTCGGCGAGCACGGCATCCACGCGGGCGCGCTCGCGCTGGACCTCCGTCAGCCGCCGTTCGGCCGCCCGCAGCTCGCGCTGCGCGGTCTCGAGCCGGTCGCCGCCGGACTGGCGCAGCACGTCGAGCAGGCCGTCGCGCTCGACCTCGGCCGCGTCGACGAGCGCCTTCTTCTCGCGGATGCCGGCATCCAGCGCGCGTTTCCGGTCGCCGAGCTCGCTCTCGACCTCGCGCAGCAGGTCGAGCCGGCGCTGCGCGCGCCACAGCGACGCCCGGGATGCCGGGTCCGAGAAGTCGCCGAGCTCATCGATCAGGCGGGTCTGCTCCGCGGCATCCGCGATCCGCTCCCGGATGCCGGCGATCGGCTCCAGAGCGTTCACCTGCTGCCGCGCGGTGATCATGCTGGTGCGGGTGCTCTCCAGCTCGTCGAAGTGCGCGACCACGGCATCCGCCGTCGCCATCGTCTCGGGCTCCTCGAGCACGAGACGCTTGTACAGGTCGTCGACCGTGGTGATCTGCTGGCCGGCCTGGATGCGGGCGAGCAGACTCATCGCCTTCGCGCCGGATCCCGCCGCGCCGATGCCGAGCACGGCGTGCAGGCGGGCGGAGAACTCGCGATCGGTGCCGAGCGTCTCCAGACCCAGCTCACGCAGGCTCGCGTCGCTGAGGCGCTGGGATGCCGCGGATTCGAGCCTCGCGAGGTCGAAGTCGCCGTCGATCGTGGCGCGCACGCGCACGGTGTCCTCGAGGATGCGGGCGCCCGCGGGGATGTACCAGGCGCGGATCGCGGTGAAGCGCGAGTCGTCATGGTCGCGCCAGGTCATCGCGATGGCGGTCCAGGTGTCCTCGCCGTCGCCGCGCAGCACGCGCAGCTTGGTGCCCTCCTCGGTTCGCGACTCGTCGATCTTGCCGCGGCCGTAGGAGAGGATGTTGCGCTGCTCGTCGCCGCGCGGACGGCCGGTGACGCCGCCGTTGGAGGCACCGTTGAAGGGCGTGGTGTGCGGCATCATCAGGGCGATGTAGGCGTCCATCAGCGTGGACTTGCCGGAGCCGGAGCCTCCGCACAGCAGGGTGGCGTTCGGCGAGAACCGCACCCGGTGCGGGCCGCCGTCGTAGCCGCCCCAGTTCACGAGCTGCAGGTCCTCGGCGACCCACTGCTGGCCGCGGGACTCGGCGGGGATCAGGCCGAAGAGCGTGTCGACCATGGTCATCAGGCGTTCTCCCTCTCCTGCTGCTCCTGCTGCTGGCGGCGCAGCCAGGCGCGCAGCTCGGCGAGCTTCTCGGCGCTGAGCACCACCTCGACCAGCGCGCTGATGCGGTAGCGGCCGGTGGTCTCCTCGTCGATCACGCCTTCGCGGTCGAGCCTGTCCAGTGCCGCGCGGATCGCCTTCTGCTGACGCGCCGGGCTGCCGTCGGCATCCGTCAGGTAGCTGAGCACGGTCTGCTCGACGTCCTCGATGTCGATACGAGGGGCGGACTCCCCCGCCGCCGACTCGCGCTGGAACACCGTGCGCAGGTGCACGAGCACGAGGGTCTCGGTGCGGTTGTACGGGGCGTCCTTCAGCAGGATCGGCACCTCGAACTCATCGGAGCGCACCTGCTGCTTGTACGCCAGCCCTCGGCCGAGGTCGACCACCAGCCGCAGGTAGAGGTCGTGCATGCGCGACTCGATGATCTGCTGGTGCTCCAGCAGCAGCTTCCACTCCGCACGGTTGCCCTCGGCGCTGAGGAAGCGGCGCTGCAGCACGTGCACGAGCACGCGGCGGATCTCGGCGTCGAGCGTGCCGCGGTCGCCGGGGAACAGCTCGTCGAGGTCGTCCTCCATCGCGACGGGCGCGATGAACGGGTCGTCGGGGAGGTCGGGCTCGTCGTCGGATGCCGGGGTGTCGGCGTCCCGGATGGAAACCGCCTGGTCCAGAGCGCTCCCACCGGCGCTTTGCATCTCGGTGGGACGGAGCTCGCCGGCATCCACAGGCTCGGTGATCTCAGGCATCCTGATCCTCCTTGGTCGCGTCGGACGCGGCGGCCGCAGAGCGGGCCGTCACCGCCCCGAACGCGAATCGTCGCGTGGTGCCGTCCGGACGCAGGGTGTCGGCGGTGGAGATCGCGTCGTGCTCTGTCATGCCGTTGCGGTGCGCGATCTCCAGCAGGCCGACCAGGTCGACGGGCCGGCGGGTGTCATCGGGGGCGTGGGCGAACGCCTCCCCGAGGTCGAACTCTGCGCCGAGCCCGGCGACGAACGCCTCCAGCTCGGCGTAGTGGGGGCCGCCCCACGAGCGGGAATCGGCCTCGAGGTACTCCACGTCGTCCGCATCCGTGAGCGGGGCGGGCGCGCCCGGAGGACGCACGTCGCCGACGGTCTGCCGCAGCCGGCCGAGGTCGATCAGCGGGAGGCTGCGGACCGGATCGACGGATGCAGATGACGGCGCGTCCTTGGACCACTCGTGGAGGCCGGCGATCACATCGCGCAGCAGCTCGTCGATCTGCCGGTCGCGCAGCGGGTCGTGGGTCTTCACCTGGCCGGTGATGACGTGGGATGCCCGCCGCTGCGCCGCCAGCACCTCTTCGACGCCGAGCTCCACCCGGCGCCCGATCGCGTCGAACTCGATGCGCTGCGCGGGATCGAGGAAGCGGGCGAAGGGCTGCGCCAGCAGGCCGTGCAGCTGCTCGGTGAGGGTGTCGATGCGGTCGGCGTCACCGATCAGGCGCAGGGCGCCGGCGAAGGCGCGGCCCTCCGGCGTGGACTGCATGACGTCCTTCGCGCGCTGCAGGTACTCGCGCAGCACGTCACCGGTCGGCCGGTCGTCTCGGCGCAGGTGGGAGACCACATCGCGCTGCATCTGCTTGAGCGACTCCGCCACGCGCGTGAAGTCGGCAGGCAGCTCGCGGGCGAGGTGCAGCACGTTCTCGGCCTCTTCGTACAGCTCCTCGTCGTCGAGGGGCACGGCGCCGTTCGCCTGGATGTTGAGGATCTCGGCATCCAGGGCATCCCGCTCGGCGGTGAGCCGGGCGATGCGCTTGACCGGATCCGCCTCTGCGTCGTCCGAGAGCCGCTCGACGGCCTCGAGCAGAGTGCGCACCCGCGAGTTGGAGACGCGGGTGCGTCCGCCGCCGGTGCGCCCGGTGATCTCGAGCGCTTCGACGGCGTGGGCGGAGAGCCGGTAGACCTCCACGTCGTCGTCGATCTGCTGCACCAGCCAGCCCTGCTTGGCCCAGGTGCGGCACACCTCGCGGCCGGTGCCGGCGGGGATGCGGCGGTCGTCATCGTCATAACCCGCGGCCCGCAGCTCGTCCAGCGCCTCGGCGACCTCGGCGTGGGCATCCGCGATCGGGACAGAAGGACGCTCGGCCGAGAAGAGCATCGACAGCGCCGCGATCACGAAGGGCGCCTGGCGCCCGTGGAGCAGCCCCAGGGTCGGCGTTCTGAACGCTGCCAGTGAGCGGGAATATGCCGCCTCGGCGCGCGTACCAGTCATCGGCTCCAGTTTATCGGGCGGGCGCGTGGCGACCCGCATCCGCGCCTGTCACCCGACGCCCGTCCCCGATCCGCTGCTCGGCGCTCCGTGCGGCAGCAGTCCCACGACGACCGGTATCAGCGCGGGGCCAGGTCAGAGACGCCCCCAGACGGGGAGAGTCTCGGGCTCCCCGAGGTAACGACCGTATCCGACGCCGAGCAGCATGTCGCCGATCGCGGCGTGCTGAACGCGGAGGCACGGCAGCATCGCAACGGGATCCGCGGGTGCGTGTGTGAGGGCTAGCTCGGCATCGACGGCACGGACGTCGCGCTGCTCGTCGAATGTGAACGGCACGGCTGTCAGCTGCCTGACGTCGTAGCCGGTGCCGGTCGCGGAGGGGATGAGCTTCACCGTGCGCTGCCTGCCGAACCACGAGGGGACGAGCTCCTGCGCCGGCAACGTCGCACCGATCCGTCCTATTGCCCGGACGATCTCGATGTCACCGGCGGTCGTGATCGACATCGTCACCTCGTCGTCCTGCTCCGTCAGTTCGACGGCCCGCGCCTGCTTCTTCGGCAGCCCGAACAGCTCCCGCCCGGTGAAGCCGTGGTTCGGTCCGGTGATGTAGGAGACGAGCGGGTACGCGACCTCCTCACCGAGATGCCTCGCCCGTACGGCGATCCCACCCTGGGTGTACCGGGGCAGTTCCCGCGTTCCGGACTCCCCCTGGAACTTCGCCCGCACAAAGTCGGCACCCCAGACGATGACCTCTGCGCGGTCGGACAGCGTGAGTGGGCGCGGCAGCACCTCGTCCAGCCGGGCGGGGTCGGTCTCGTACACGATGCTCAGCCAGCGCACCTCGGCGCGCTCGGAACCGACCGTGTACAGCGGGGCGAACAGCGGCATCACCGCGGTCATGGCATACTCCTCTCGTTGTACGGATGCATGATGTCCATCCGCTTCAGTGTGGTCATCTCCACGGCCACGTCGATCTGTCGCATCCCTGGGATGCGGCCGAGCATGACGGTCATGAAGTCATAGAGCGCCCGGTTGTCGGCGACGGCCACCGAGCCGCAGAGATTGAAGCTGCCTGTGGTCGCGACCAGTAGGGTCACGGCCGGATGCTGCGCCAGCTGCAGCCCGACCGACTCCAGCTTCGCCGGATCGATGCCGATCCAGAGCGTCGCGGTCAGCGGCAGCCCGATGTCGGCCGGGCGGACGAAGGTGCGCATGCGCAGCATCCCGCGCGTCATGAGGTCGAGGATGCGGCGCTGCGCGGTGCGCTGCTCGACGCCCGCGTGCGCTGCCAGCTCGCGCCAGGTCGCGCGCCCGTCATCCTCCAGCGCGCGGATCAGCGCGACATCGGTGTCGTCCATCCTCCGGGCCTCCCCGTCGGCGGTGCCGGCATCAGGGCGGGCCTGACGCAGCCGGTCCACCTGCGACCGGGTCAGGATGCCGCTGTCCCAGGAGTGCGCCGTGGTGAATCGCCGCAGCACGATGTGGGTGCTGAGATTGCGGATGCCCGGAGTGCGGGGAAGATCGCCGACGATCAGCGTGCTGAGTTCATCGAGCGACGAGACGATGACGTCCGCATGCACCTGGAACGACCCGGCGGTCGTGGTCACGCCGCGCATCGACACCCTAGCCGCGAGCTCGGTGGCGACAGCGTCCGTGGAGGCCTGCTCGCACTCCACCCGGAGCAGCACGGGGAATCCGGTGTGCGCGGCCATGACGTCGATGTTCCCGATGACCCGCACATGGCCGTCGTCGATCAGCTGCTTTCCTCGGCGGGCGACAGTGGACAGCGGGATGCCCAGGGTCTCGGACAGCAGCGGCCAGCCCGCCCGGGGGTGGACGAGCAGCCCCGCGGCGATCCGGCGGTCTTCATCGTCGAACGTCATGTTTCATCATCCTGTCTAGCAGCTGTAGCCCACAAGACTCGCACCAATAGCATTTTCATCTTGATTTGACCTCCCATCAAGCTGAATCAGCCTGCCGCGGCAAGAATGACGCTAGCGCAACAACCGTACAAGGAGGAATCGTGGTCAGCGTCACGAGCAAGAAGGCGATCGGCCGCCGTCAGTCGGTCATCGTCGCCGTCATCGGCAACTTCGTCGAGTGGTACGACTGGGGTCTGTACGGGTTCCTGTTCCCCTACTTCGCGTCATCGTTCTTCCCGGGCGGCGAGAGCGCCGCCCGGCTCTCCAGCCTGGCCGTGCTGGCCATCTCGTTCTTCATGCGCCCGCTCGGCGGCGCGATCCTCGGCTCTTACGGCGACCGTCATGGCCGCAAGGCCGGGCTCATGCTCACGATCCTCATCATGGCGGGTGCGAGTTTGGTCATCGCCGTCGCGCCGACCTATGCGACGGTCGGCCTCCTCGCTCCGGCGCTGCTGATCGGTGCCCGGCTCGTGCAGGGCATCGCCACCGGCGGTGAGTACGGCGCATCCACGGCCTACCTCAGTGAGCAGTCGCAGGCACGCACCCGCGCGTTCACCGCGTCCTTCCAGCAGGTCAGCGTCGGCATCGGCGGCCTCGCCGCATCGTTGACCGTCACCGTGCTCGCCTCCGCGATCGCCCGCGACGCCATGGAGCAGTGGGGCTGGCGCATCGGCTACGCGATCGGCGCGGTGCTCGGCATCATCGGCTTCGTGGTGCGGTATCGCGCGAGCGAGCCGGAGGCGTTCATCCGCCTGCAGAAGACCGCCACGGTCTCGGTGAAGCCGTTCCGTGAGATGCTCACCACCCAGCGCAAGGCGGCGCTGCTGCTCGCCGGGGTGTCGATCGGCAGTTTCGTGACGTACTACATGTGGCTGACCTATCTGCCCGCCTACACCAACCTCACCACCGGCCTCCCCCTCGAGCAGGCGACTGGGGCGACCTCGATCTCGCTACTGGTCTTCATCTGCCTGCTGCCGCTGATCGCGCGGCTGTCGGACCGGGTCGGCCGACGCACGACCATGCTCGTCTACTCGATCGGGACGTTCGTGCTCATCCTCCCGCTGCTGCTCCTGCTGCGGGTGGGCACCTTCTGGGCGATGCTCACGGTGGCCCTCGTCGGCGTCATCCTGCAGGCGTTCGCGAGCGGCACGCTGACGGCTCTGTACGCGGAGCTGTTCCCCAGCAGGGTGCGCAGCGTCGGCGTCGGCTTCGCCTATGCGTTGACCGGAGCCCTGTTCGGCGGGACCACACCGCTGATCATGGAGTTCTTCGGATCCCGCGGCGTCTTCGCCTTCGCGCCGATCTACATCATGGTACTCACGGCCATCTCCACGGTCGTGTACATCCGGATGCCCGAGACCAAAGGCAAGGACCTCGAATGAGCCCGCGATACCGCAGCGGCGCGGACGGGGACACCCGTCGGATCGTCCTCAATGAGGAGCAGGAGGCGCGCTGGCGCGGTCTGCTGGGCGGGCGTCTCGCCACGCTGCACGATCATCCGGTGCGGCTGCCGGAGCCGCTGACGGCCGACGCCTGGGGCGAGCACTCCGTAATCGGCGAGGACGTGCTCGCTGACACCGAGCTGGTGGCGTCCGGACTGGAGCTCGTGTACGCCTCGTGCCTCTCCGAGCCCCGCTGGGAGGTGGTGCTGCGCTGGGCCCGCTCGCTCGCCCGGCAGGTGCAGCAGGCGGGGTTCAGGATCGCGGATGCGGAGGACCCTCTCCCCGAGGGACGGCGCACCGTCGTCCTCGCGCTGGAGGATCTGGTGCCCATCGGCACCGACCTCCGCGGCCTCGACGAACTCGCCGCCCACGGTGTCCGCTCCGCCGGCATCGCCTACAACACTGGCTCGGCACTGGGATCGGGGCTCGCCGAGGTTCAGGACGACGGTCTCACGTCGCTCGGCGCCCAGGCGGTGCGCCGGATGAACGAGCTCGGGATGGCGGTGGACGTCTCGCACGCGAGCGATCGGTGCGGCATCGAGGCCGCGGAGGTCACCGAGCGGCCCCTGCTCATCACACACGCCGGAGCGAGAGCCGTGTGGCCGAGCGACAGGATGAAGCCCGACGAGGTGATACGTGCGGTGGCCGACACCGGCGGGCTCATCGGCATCGAGGCGGCCCCCGGGTCAACCAGGCGCGGTCCGGGACATCCGGGGCACGACATCGACGACGTCATCGCACACCTGGAGCACTGTGCCGAGCTGGTCGGCGTCGCGCACGTCGCGCTGGGGCCCGACACCTTCTACGGCGATCATGTCGGGCTGTACGCGGCGGCCGGCTGGGCCATGCGCCAGCTGCCCGGTGCACGCCCGATCGACATCCGGTTCGTGGCCGGAGCCGACAACCCGACCGAGACGCCGCGTCAGGTCGCGGCCGCACTCATCCGGCGAGGGTGGCGCGACGGGGACATCGCGGCGGTGCTCGGCGAGAACGCCATCCGCGTGACGAAGGAGATCCTGCAACCATGCCCAGTCCCGAACTGACCGAACGTATCGAGCAGGCACTCGCCGACCTCCGGGCGGACGCGCGGCAGGTGAGCGACTCCATCCATGCGCGCCCCGAGCTGAGGTTCGAGGAGCGGTTCGCCGCAGCCATCCTCTCCGACCGCCTGGAACAGGCGGGATTCCGGCTCGAGCGCGGCATCGCGGGGATGCCGACCGCGTTCCGGGCCAGCATCGGCGAAGGCCGGCCGACGCTCGCGATCCTCTGCGAGTATGATGCCCTCCCCGAGATCGGGCACGGCTGCGGGCACAATCTGATCGCGGCAGGGGGGATGCTGGCGGGCCTCGCCCTCGCCAGAGCCTTCCGCGGCGCCGGCACGATCCAGGTCGTCGGCACGCCGGCGGAGGAAGGGGGCGGGGGAAAGATCGTCGAGCTGGAGGCGGGCGTCTTCGATGAGGTCGACGCGGCACTCATGTTCCACCCATCGGACCACACCCGGATGATCCGGCATGCGACGGCGAGCAGGAAGGTGAAGGTGTCGTTCCACGGCATCGCCGCACATGCCGCCGCGAGTCCGGAGCACGGCCGGAGCGCGCTCGCCGCTGTCATCCAGCTGTTCGTCGCAGTCGATGCGCTGCGACAGTTCGTCCCAGAGACCGCACGGATACATGGAGTGATCACCGACGGAGGACAGGCCGCGAACGTTGTGCCCGCCTTCGCCGCCGCCGAATTCCAGCTGCGGGATGTCACCTCCACAGGCGTCGAGCACCTACTGGAACGGTTCCGCGCCGCGGTGGAAGCGAGTGCGCTCGCCACCGGAACGGACGGCGAGCTCACCCTCGGTAGCCTGTACACCGAGCGGAAGAACAACCGCCCCCTCGCCGAGCGGATCGGCGCCTATTTGAGCGCGCAGGGTATGCCTCCCGAACCGCCTCTGCTCACCGGCGGGACTGGCTCATCCGACATCGGGAACGTGAGCCTCGCCATCCCGGCAGTCCACCCCTATGTGCAGGTCATGCCTCGGGGCACAGCCACCCACACCGCCGAGATGACCGAGTACGCCGCGACGGACGAGGCCTTCGAGGCGACCGTCGCCGCAGCCCGAGCGCTCGCCCTCACCGGAGGCGACTTCCTCGAGGATGGTGTCTTCCGCGACGAGGTCGCCGCCGACTTCCGCGACCGCGGTCCCGACGTGCCCATGGGAGCGCGGTGAGGGACCGGACGCTTCCCTCACCGTTCTCGTCGGCACTGGTCAGGCGTGCGATCCACGCCCAGCCGGAACTCGGCTTCACCGAGATCATCACCGCCGATCTGATCTGGCGCACGCTCGAAGACCTCGGCTGGTCACTCACCAGGCCCTTCGAGGAGCTGGGAGAGGCGGCAGGACGCCTGCTCGACCCCGCAGAACTGGAGGATGCCGCCCGTCGCGCACATGCCGCGGGCGTGCCGCAGGCGTCGGTCGAGAGGTTCTCCGGAGGGTGCACCGGGTTCATCGCCGAGTTGCACGGAGGGCGACCGGGGCCGGTCACCGGGCTGCGCGTCGATCTCGATGCGCTACCCGTCAGGGAGTCCACGGCGCAAGATCACATACCCACGAGGGACGGATTCGCCTCACGGCATCCAGGGATCATGCACGCATGCGGGCACGACGGCCACATCGCGATCGCGTTGCGCGTCGCGGCGGGGCTCGCTGCACAGCCCGACTTTCCCGGGACGGTCCGGTTGATCCTGCAACCTGCAGAGGAGGGGGTCCGCGGGGCGCTGCCGATGGCGGAAGCGGGAGCCTGCGACGGGCTCGACTCGTTGATCGCCTACCATCTGGGATTCGGCGCGCCCGTCGGGACCGCGGGGGTGGCGGAGGGGCTCATGGCGACGACGAAGTACCGAGTCCACTTCGCCGGAAGGGCCGCCCATGCCGGCCGAGCGCCCGAACAGGGCCGGCACGCCCTGCTCGCCGCCGCGGAGGCGACGGTGCGCGTGCACGGGCTGATCGGAACCGCTGACACGGGTACGCGCGTCAACGTCGGCGCATTGCGCGCGGACGGCGCCTCGAACATCGTCCCGGCGCTCGCCACCCTGCTCGCCGAGGTGCGCGGCGGGGATGCCGCGGCCCTCGCACGTCTCGACCGGGACGTCAGGCGCATCCTGGCCGATGTCTCCGCTGCGCACGACGTCGGCGTCAGAATCGACGAGACGGGCCGAGCCGAGACAACGCGGAATGCGCCCGAGCTCGTCGCAGCGTTCGCAGACTCTGTCCCGTCGGCAGGGCTGGACTTCGCCGGAGCGATATCGTTCGGGGCCAGCGACGATGCCAGCATCCTGATGAACAAGGTCTCCGCCGCCGGTGGCCACGCCATGTACGCCCTGTTCGGGACCTGCGCGCCCGCGCCGCATCACGCATCGGACTTCGACATCGACGACGCAGCGCTCGATCCCGCTGCCATGGCACTCGAATCCCTGATCCGCTCGGGCTCCTGGTACGACAAAGCCCCCAGCTTCACCGGGGGCTTTCATCTGTAGCAGGAGCGGGGCTTGAACCCGCGACCTCACGATTATGAGTCGTGCGCTCTCACCAACTGAGCTACCCTGCCGCAGCGCATCCGCTTCGAAATCGAATGCTGCGAGCCCCGAGTCAGGATTGAACTGACGACCCCTTCCTTACCATGGAAGTGCTCTGCCACTGAGCTATCGGGGCGTGCTGCCCTCTTCAGGACAACCAGATGAGCTTATCATCCGCGACGGCCAGCCACGAAATCGTGACGGCAGTTCGCGTCGGCCGGGCGCGCCTGCGCGGCGGACGCGAGCCGTCAGTACGAGTACCGGCCCGCGTTCTTGCGCATCCACGCAAGCGGGTCGACGGTCGAGCCGTTGATGATGATCTCGAAGTGCAGGTGCGCACCGTAGGAGCGGCCGGTGTTCCCGACCTTTCCGATGGTGTCCCCCACCTTGACCTTCTGGCCCGTCTTGACCGCCAGCGAGCCGTGCTGCATGTGCGCGTAGTGGCTCGTGACGACCTGTCCGTCGATCACGTGATCCACGTACACGGTCACACCGTAGGCCCCGCCCGACTCGGTCGCGATGCGGACTGTGCCGTCGGCGATCGCCTGGATCGTCGCACCCGCGCCGGGCACGAGGTCGATGCCCGCGTGAAGGCGGCCGTTGCGCATGCCATAGGGCGAGCTCATGGCCACGCCGACCATGAACGGCCACTGGATAGCGGCATTCGGGTCGTTGGTGTAGAGGCTGTTCGAGACGCGCTTGATGCCCTCTTCAGCAGCGACGTCGAGCAGCGAGACCGTGGAGTACTCGCCCTCACGTGCCAGGTCCTCGTCCACGACCGCGCCGGAGGCGACGTAGGCCTGGATCTCGTCGTCGGCGACCTTCTTGGCCGGTGCAGCGGAGGCGACGAGGGAGGCCGTCGCGCCGGAGCCGTTGCTCTGGACCGCGGCGACCGCACTCGCGGGGAGCGTCATCGACACGGCGATCAGCCCCGCGACGCCCATGACGCCGAGGGACGCGCCCGCCGCGGCGATGCGACGGCGGATGCGACGGGGAGCGATGTGCGCGGGCGCCTTGGCCGGGCGGCTCGCCTTCGCCGCGGGTGCCTGCTGCGAGTCCTCCACGGGCGAGAAGCCGAAGGCGTCGGATGCCCGGGCGAAGACGTCCTCGTCGGAGAAGGATGCGGGCTTCGTGGCGACGGGCTGCACGGGTGCGTCGACGAACGTCTCTGCGTCGACGGGCACGGTCGCCTCCGCGAGCACGGGCTCCTCGGCGACGGCTACCTCGGGGGCGATCACGAACTCCGTCGCGGCGGCCGGGTCCGCTTCGACCGGCACCGCGGCGTCGGCATCCTGCGTGAGCTTCGGCGTCGGCTCGAAGAGGGAGCGGACGTCCTCCTCGGCGAGCGGGCCGGCAGGCGATGGGATGATCGGGGTCTCGGTGGACTGCGCCAGGCGGCGCGCACGGCGGCTCAGCGGAGCAGCGGTCACGGCGTCGGCCGGGGTGGCGGTATCCGTGGGGGTGACGACCTGTGCGGCCGGCGACATCGCCTGCGCTGCATCGGGGGTCATCGGAGTCTCGTGTGCTGCAACGCGGAGCCGGTTGGAACGACGCGTGGGCGCGGCTTCAACCTCAGGACGTACAGGTGACAAGTCAGATCTCTCGGGTCATGTTCACAGCTCGGGGGCTCTTGGTCACTTCCGCCTTCGGGCGACGAAAGTAACGAACAGATAAACACTGTACAGGCACATGGCCGGGAAAGCCACGGGTCTGAACAAACTCGCGTCAGGCGCCCGTCCCGGCACCGGCCACGATCGACCGCAGCCGATCGTGCACGGCCGCGCCGCCTGCGACCAGCATCGGCCGTGCGGTGTCGAGCTCGAGCCGGCTCACCGCACCGCCGGCCTCACGGACGAGAATCGCTCCTGCCGCGAAGTCCCACGGGTTGAGACCCCGTTCGAAGAATCCGTCCAGCCGGCCCGCGGCCACGTAGGACAGGTCGATAGCGGCGGATCCCATCCTGCGCAGGTCGCGCGCCATGGTCATCACCCGGCGCACCATCGCCAGGTCGCCGTCGTGCGTCGCGGGGTCGTAGCCGAAGCCGGTGCCGAGGAGGGCTCCGGCCGGCGTCTCGTCGGTCACTCGAAGGCGGAGGCCGTCGAGCCAGGCGCCCTCGCCGCGGGCTGCCGTGAAGAGCTCGCCGAATGCAGGAGCCGACACCGCGGCTGCGACGCCGTCCCACCGCTCGGGATCGGGCTCGCCCTCGACGACGGCGATGCTCACCGAATAGGCGCCGATGCCGTAGGCGTAGTTGACCGTTCCGTCGATCGGATCGACCACCCAGGTCAGGCCGGTGGAGCCGCGCTCCGCACCGGTCTCCTCCCCCAGGAATCCATCGCCCGGGCGCTCGGTGCGCAGACGTTCGCGGATCAGCTGCTCCACCTCACGATCCGCCTCGGTCACGATGTCCGCCAGCGTCGACTTGGTGGCCGCCAGCGAGACCCCCTCGCCGCGACGGCGCTTCGCGAGCTCTCCGGCCTCGCGGGCGATGTCGGCCGCGAGTGCGCCGAGCTCGACCGCGCTCACAGACCCGCCCCCGGAGCCGCGGGAGGCGGCGGCGGGAACGCGCCGTATGGTGGCGACTGCGGCGCGGAAGGGTCCTGCGGGGACGGCTCAGCGGATGCCGGTGCGACGGGCGCCTGGAACGGCTCGGCCGGAGCGGCCGGAGGCGTCGCGTCCTGGATCGGGAAGGACTGAGCAGCGACACCCGGGGCGGCCGGCGCCGCAGCATCCGGCGCCTGAGCCGTCGGTGCTGCGGGCTGGAGCGTCGGGAAGGACTGCGCCGGTGCGGTGTAGGTCGGGTGGCCCGTGTAGTAGGCGTTCCAGTCCGGCGAGCCGTCGGGCAGGACGGGCAGCGGGGTGCGCCCGTCGGCGTAGGTCGGCCACGCGCTGACGCCCTGAGCTGCCTGCGGAGCGATCGCCGCACCCTGCTGCGGACCTGCCAGAGCCGTGTGCGGCGCGACGGGAGACGAGGGCTTCTTCTTCGGAGCGAACAGGGCGTTCAGCAGCGGAATGAGCGTCGTTCCCACCGCCACCAGGATCGCGAGTGCGATCACGATGCGCCAGTACAGGTCGTTGTAGTGGAACAGGTCGGGGAAGGTCAGGTAGAAGACCAGCAGGGCCACCAGCAGGACGAGCAGCGCGATGGTGACGATCGCGATCACGCGCGTGAACGTGGTGACGTAGCGCTTGGATGCCGGCAGGAACAGGCGCACGTGCACCAGCGCGAGCTGCATGATCCCGACCACGAGGAGCAGCTGCCAGAAGCGCAGCAGCGACCATCCGCCGAACGGGTCATGCTCGGGCATCCAGATCTTCACGGCACCCACCAGCAGTGCGACGATCCACGTGATCATGCTCGAGAGG
The DNA here is from genome assembly GCF_001897945.1 of Microbacterium sp. 69-10. Lineage (GTDB taxonomy): Bacteria > Actinomycetota > Actinomycetes > Actinomycetales > Microbacteriaceae > Microbacterium. The sequence continues at coordinate 11,999 of NZ_MKRT01000022.1, read as the reverse complement.
GCGAGCCACTCCGGCCGGTGCTCGGCGAGATGCGACTCCATGATGGCGATGCCGGCGAACACTGCGAGCAGCAGGATCGTCAGGAACGCGCGGCCGATGATCCCGTCCTGATCGCCGATCAGCACCCAGACGACGCAGACCAGGGCCGCTGCGATCAGCGATCCGATCGCGATCCAGATGGCCGAGCGCATGAGCTTCGACGACATCTGCTGGACTTCGGAACGTGGCGTGCTGTCGGACATGCTGATCCTCCCGGCGATGGTCATCCCATCCTGCCATGCGGCGCCATGACGGCCCGCCGGCTGTGGATAACCCGTGCCCGGTGCGGGTCAGCGCGCGGACTTGCTGGACGCCGCGGCGAACGCGGCGACGCGCGCCTTGGCATCAGGCGTGTCGAACGCCTCCCCGATGGAGCGCGCCTCCTCCGCGACCTGCTCCGCGAAGGTGCGCGCGGGCTGCGAGCGGATCAGGCGCTTGGCCTGGCCGTACGCGCCGGCGGCGCCCTTGAGCCAGAAGCGTGCGACCTGCTCGGCGCGCTCGCGCACGGCATCCGCCTCCGCGTCGGCATCCGTTCCTTCGGGGCCGGAGACGGCCTCGGCGACCAGGCCCCATTCCACGGCCTCGTCGGCGGACAGCATCCGGTCCTGCAGCACCAGCTGCAGCGCGCGGCGCTCGCCGATCGCCCGCGCCAGCTGCGCGGTGACCGACAGGTCGGGCGTGAGCCCGATGTTGGCGTACAGGCTGCCGATCTTCGACCCCGCGCCGATGACGGCGTAATCGCTGCACATCAGGATGCCGAGGCCCCCGCCCGCGGTCGTGCCGTGCGCGGCCGCGACCACCGGGATCGACGAGGTGGTCAGCGACAGGATGCCCTCGTTGATGACGTGCGCCAGTGCAGTGATGTCCTCACCGCTGCCCATTCCGCTCGCCATCGCGAGCACGTCGCCGCCGGCGCAGAACGCACGGCCGCTGGCGTCGAGCAGGATCGCGCGCACGTCGTCGCGGGCGACGGCCTCGGCGGTGACGTCACGCCAGGCATGGGCGAGGTCGGCGTCGAACGCATTCAAGCTGGCCGGACGGTTCAGCGTCAGCCGAGCGAGCCCGTGGTCGACCGTGGACAGGATTGGATCGGTCATGGCTCTCCTTCGACGCTCCGACACGCAGATCTTGAGTCTCAGCCTAGCTAGGACTGAGGTTCATGTCAGTCCTCGGACAGAACCCGCACGACGAACGCCTCCATGCGGTGCCGCGTGCCGTCCAGGCGCATGTCGGCCTGTCCGGGCGCGCGCACCTCGTTCGGAGCCAGCGGATGCGCCAGGCGCACGTTGTCGTGGCATGAGAGGTCCGCGCAGATGTACGTGCCCGCGCTGTCGCCGCGGCGGCCCTTCGCTCCCCCACGGCGCGCGGTGAGCAGCGCCACCTGGTTGCCTGGCTGGAGCGTGTGGCAGATGTTGCACATGCCCGACCGCACCCGCGCGGGGTCGGTGGCACGCAGCACGATGCCCATCGACTCGCCCTCGTGCTCCACGATCACGACCGCACGGCGGCTGGACTCCGGGTCGCGCCAGGCGAGGAAGTCGAGATAGTCCCAGTCGGTCAGGATGAAATCGTGCGGCATCCCGATCTGGGCGATCTCATCGGCATCCGCGTTGCGGATCGACGCGCGGATCTGGTCCTCGGTGAGTGGTCGCATCGATTCAGTCTAAGAAGGATCCGCTGCGAAGGGGTTTCGCGCGGCTGGGGACGCAACAGCCGGCCGCGCGAGTCCGTGGGGACGTTCAGTCAAGACAGGGCGCGTTCATGCGGCCGCATCGATCACGGCCACGATCTCGTCGTAGCCCTTCTGCTCGGCCAGCTCACGTGCGGTGAGTCCGCCATGCTCGGTGATGCTCGGGTCCGCACCGGCCTCGAGCAGCAGCCGCAGGGCCTCGACCTGGTCCGGACCGCCGTCGTTGAGGATGATCGCCTCATGCAGGGCCGTCCAGCCCAGGCTGT
>NZ_MKRT01000022.1:0-9990 GCF_001897945.1 Microbacterium sp. 69-10 | reverse complement strand
TGGTGCTGACGTGCCCGTGCTCGCTCGCCGGGATCAGTGCGGTCCCGCCGTAGCGGTTGATGCTCCTCACGTCGGCGCCGGCCTCGATCGTCATCTTCAGTATCTCGTCGAAGCCCTCGGCTCCGGAGTAGAGGAATGCGGAGTCCTGGAGTCCGTCCTTCGCGTTCACGTCGGCTCCCGCATCGATGAGCACGTGTGCAACATCGACGTCGTTGTTCTTGGTCGCCGCGATCACCGGGGTGACATCGTCCGGGCCGCGCGACTCAATATCTGCACCATCGGCTATGGCCTGCCGTGCGGCATCCGCATCCGACGAGTCGACCGCACTCCACAACGCCTTGGTCGGGTCGGCCTCTCCGTCGCCTGACTGGCCGGATGCCGGAGTGCACGCCGCGAGCACACCGGCGGTGAATACGGTGATTAGCAGGAAGACGCCCGTTCGGACGGCGCGATACCCAGTCATCCACAAACGGTATACCGAATCGACCGAGGTTGCATGGCTTCTCAGAGACCCATGCCTGTCAAGATGAGCCCGGGCGGCTATCTCACCTCGAACAGCCCGTGCGCGCCGCGCTCGGCGTCGATCATGAAGTGCGACACGAACGGATACGTGCCCTTCTCGGGGAAGGCCAGCTCCACGAACCCGCCCTGCGCAGGCTGCAGCCCGAGCGCCTGCGAACCCGTGTCGCTCGAGCGGTTCAGCAGATACGCGCCCTCCGCCCACACCGTGTCGAACTGACCGCCGATCACGTGGAAGCTCGTGGGGCGCTCGATGCCGGCATCCAGTACCCAGATCCGCACCCGCTCGCCGACCTCCGCCTCCAGCGGAGCGTGATCATACTGGTTGGCGTAGCCGTTGAAGGTGACCAGGTCGGGGTTGCGGGCGGCGATCTTGCCGGCGTCGACCTCGCCGCCACGGTGGTCGCCGAGATAGTACTCCCCCTGCACCAGAACGTAGCTGCGATCGACGGCGGGCAGGTCGCGGGGCTCGATGATCACGGCTCCGTACATGCCGTTGACGATGTGCGCGGTCATCGGCATGGTCGAGCAGTGGTACATCCAGATGCCGGCGCGGGTGGCTGTGAACGCGTAGGTGAGGCTCTCGCCGGGATCGATCGTGCGCATCGGCTTGTCGGGCGCGAGGGACCCCGCGTGGAAGTCGATCGAGTGCCCCATCGAGCCGCGGTTCTCGAGCGTGATCACGAACCTGTCGCCCACCCTGCCGTGCAGGACCGGTCCCGGTGCGGTGCCGTTGTAGGTCCACAGTGTCTGCGTGATCCCTGGGGCGACCTCTTTCTTCTCGTCGCGAACGGTGAGCGTGAGCTCGTGGGTGACGGGCGAAGCGGATGCCGGGAGCGGAGCCAGCGCGGCCTGGTACGGGGCGAACTCCTTGCCGGGCTTCGCCTGCACGCCGGACATGTCGTGGGTCGCTGCGGGTGCTGGCGAGGCGGACGCCGCGGGTGCGGCGCTCGTGGCGATGATCTGAAGCGTCATGCCCATCTGCTTGTGCCCTGGGAGCGAGCACCAGCCGTCGAGGTCGCCGGTGATCACGCCGACGTCGACCGAGTCGGAGTCGCCGGGCAGCAGCCGCTCACTGGTCGCGCCGTTGGCGATCACGAGGTCGTGCATGAGCTGCGGGTCGGTGTTGGTGACCTTGATGACCAGCCGGGTGCCGATCGGGACCTCGATGCGATTCGGAGTGAACCGCATGTTCGCCGCTTCGACCTGGACCGTCTTGACCGGGGCATCCGCATCGCTCTCCGGCGGTGCGCCACGGCCGAGACCGACCGGATCGATCGCTGCGGCGCCGGCCGTGACCAGCAGCACGGCAAGGAGCCCCGCAACCGCCTGCCCTGCGCGGCGCCCGCGCGGCTTCACACCCTCGGGCACGACCCCACCATCCGCCGCAGTCACGGCGCCGGTCGCCTCCATCCGGCGGGCTGGATCAACAGCGCCCCTGGAACCCGCTTTCGCGGCGCGTTTCTGATCCACGCCGGGGGCGGTGACGGCGACGGATGCCTTGGCCTGGCGCTGCGCGCGCATCGCGCGGAGCATCACGAGCAGGAAGGACCCCATGGCAAGCAGGTACATCACGGATGCCGCGACGCGCAGGGTGCTCGACACGGGCAGCGCGCACACGACGAGCGCCGCGTTGGCGACCGTCACGCGCAGCGGCCCTGCTGCATCGAAGACAGTCGTACCGGTGCGCACGGGCGTAGGTCCGCCGCCGAGCACGACCGGGATCAGGTAGCTCAGCGCGCCGACCAGCACCTGGGCGGCAAAACCGGCGGCGAGGTATGGCACGACGCGGTCGACGAGCCGCGCGAGGGCGTCGAAACCGGTGCCGTCGGTGAAGGCGACCACGGCTCCGACAGCCAGCATCCCGACCGCGCCGACCCACCAGACCAGTGCCATGCCGACCGACAGCGCGGCGAAGCTGCGCGGCGCCTTCTGCCGGGCGGCGCGGAACAGCGAAACACCGATGACGACGAGCCCTGCCAGGTACGCCAGCAGGCCCAGTGCTACGGCCGGCAGCAGTCCCGCGACAGCGCCCGCGGCCGCCACCAGCACGCCCGCGGCCATCAGCGGCAGTGCGCGGGCGGCTCCGGTTGCGGCATGCTCGTCGGCCCGAGTGCGCAGGATCGTCGGCCACAGGGTCACGACGGTGCCCGCGACGGTCAGGCCGATCCAGCCCAGCACGTTCAGGAACGCATGCGCGAGCACGAGATTCTCGGAGCCGTCGCCACGGGCCAGCCACGCGCCGAGTCCGGCGCCGATCGTCAGCAGGGCGGCCGAGGAGATGTAATACCGGATCGTGCGTCCAAACCGGCCCGGCATGCTGCGGCGAGAACGGAGGATCAGGCCGACCCCGTGCCACACCACAGCGACGATGAGTGCCGCGGCGCCGACGAGCGTGACCAGCCAGACATGCGAGAGCACGCCGGCGACGACCACTGCGGCACCGGAGTTGGAGAGGATCAGCCGGACCGTCTGCGTTCGGCGTTCGGCCTCAGTCGCGCGGCTGCGCAGCAGCGCGAAGGAGAAGTACTGGCTCCACACCAGGATCGCGTGCGTGATCGCACCGAGCAGCAGCAGATGGATCATCAGCCAGCCCGGCATCGGCAGGGCCTTGTGGGCGATCACCGCGACGACTGTCAGCAGCAGCCAGGCCAGGGTCGGGATGTCGCGCATCGGCCAGAACCCGCGATTCTTCGCGCCAGAACTGCTGCCCGGGCCGGGAGCGGGGCCCAAGTTCGGGGTCATGCTGTGGTTCCTTCGGCAACCGCTCGGGTCTGGGGATCGACGCCCGTCCGGGAGGAGTTCTCACGTTCGGGAGGAGAACTCAGCGGCATCCTTCCTCCCGAGCGTGACTTCTCCTCCCGAGCGGGTGGGACCGGAAGAGCCAAGGCTCGGCGGGCAGGCCCCATGACGGCACTGGCCACGGCAGTCACCACGAACAGCAGCAGCGCCAGGACGCCGAGTACCCCTCCGATGCGCCAGACCACAGGCATCCCGAGTCCGTCGCCGAACCAGACCCGCACGACCAGCGCGATCTGCAGGGTCGTGATCGGTGCCCAGAACGCGGGGCGATACGGCAGGGCGATGCGCAGCACCGCGGGGAGGATCGTGGTCGCATGCGCCATGATCATCGAGAACGTGTACCCGAGGAACACCGAGTGGATCACGGCGTCGTAGGCGGGCTGCACATCGGGCGAGCCGAGCAGGAGCACGAGGGCCGCGACGGCCAGCCACACGTATCCGGCGAGGATGCAGGCGGCCATGTACCGAGTGACCCCGGATGCCCGGATGGTGCGCCGCGCGACATCATGAACCACCAGCCAGCCGACCAGCGAGAGCAGCACGATGCCGAGCATCATCGCACCGGCATCCGGGGACGCGATACCGACAGCCAGCGCAGCGGCGACCGCCCATGCGTGCAGCAACAGGCGGACGCCGGCCTGCGGACCCATCGTGATGCGGGCGAGCTCCACGCGCTCAGCAGCGATCGTGAGCACCAGAAAGCCGATCAGCCATGGGATCACCCGGGTGAGCTCGTCCTGCCCGATCCAGATCACCGTGCCGCACATGGCGAGTCCCGCGGCCAGCAGCTGGGTGAGCAGGGCCGCATCGTACTGCCGTCGCCAGAGTGGGATGTAGAGCAGGACGAAGGATGCTGCGCCTGCGGCGAGCACGACCTTGCCGGCGATCAGGGGCACGGGGGCTGCGAGCAGCAGGATGCCGCCGAACCCGAGCAGCGCGGGCGCGACGAATCCGAGCGGGCGAGCGTAGGCGGTCGCGCGCTCGAGGCTGATCAGGGTGCCTACGAATCCCAGAACCAGCAGCATCCCGTGCACGTCGGGGAGGCGCTCGGTGGTGACCGGGGCCGGAAGCCCGAGCAGCAGCAGGCCGGCATCCAGGCCGGCGAGCAGGGCGAGACCGCCGGGGAGCATCCACACCATCCGCACCGGGACGCGCCTGCCGGCGTTCGGCTCGCGGGGCGTGTTCACGACAGCGCTGGCGTTCACGATGCGGCACGCAGATGCAGCAGGCAGCCGCCCTCAGGGCGGAGGGGCAGCAGTTCGGCATCCGCTCCGGCGTCGCGGGAACGGACGATGCCCGTGACCATGCCCTCGTGCACGGCGCAGACCACGTCGGTGCGCCGCGCGGCTGCGGCCAGCAGGGGGCAGCGGCGCAGGATGATCGCGTCGTCGCGCGATGAGTCCTCGGGGTCGAAGCCCTGCTCGCGCATGAGGTCCATGACCAGCGCACGCGGCTGCTCCTCGGCATCCGTGCGCTCGGCGGCGATCGTCGAACCCCATCGGACACCGGCGCTTCGCGCGTGTGCGACCGAATCAGCGGAGGCGTGGGCGAGGGAGTCGGCGAGAGCGAGCGCAAGACCCGCATAGGGGTTCACGACGTCGGGCCGCAGAGCCTCCCAGCGCCAGCCCGGGCGGCCTCGACCCTGCGCCCGGGCCCGGATGCGGCGGAGTCGACCGTCCTGACGCAGTCGCTCCAGATGCTCGCGGACCGTGTTCTCGTGCAGGCTCGTCGCGCTGACCACCTCGGCGGTGGTGGCGGGACCGTTGGCCTCGATCTCGAGGAGGATGCGCTCACGCGTGGGCGAGTACCGCCGCCCGTCGGCGCCGCGCCGGGTCTTCTCTCGTCGCGACTTTTCTCCGGCGACTCGATCCTTTTCCACGGTGTTCATTGTAATAAAATCGGGGACAAAACCCCACCCGCAGAGACGGAGAAGAACATGGGCCACATCGAGATCCACCGGTCGCGGTCAGAGGCGACCAACCAGTCCCCCGATCAGTCCCCCACGGCAGGCTGCACGTGCGGTGAGGCCGACGAGGAACTGCCCGAACTCGATGTGCAGACCATCCCGCACGCCGTGCGCCACGCCGCCATCTTCGGCGCGATCGAGTCGCTGCGCCCGGGTGCGGCCATGGTGATATCGGCCACCCACAACCCCATCCCGCTGCTCACGCAGCTGCAGGCCAAGCACGGCGGCGCATTCAGGACCCGCTATCTCGACGAGGGCCCCGAGCGCTGGCGCATCCTGGTGCGCAACGCGGCCTGACGCCGAGAACGACTGAAGGCCCCCGCTTCGCGAGGGCCTTCAGTCACATGGTGGCAAGTGAGGGATTCGAACCCCCGAAGCTTACGCGGCTGATTTACAGTCAGCTCCCTTTGGCCGCTCGGGCAACTTGCCAGTGCACCCCCGTCCGGCTTGTCCAGTCAACCGGGGGCGCGAAGATCAAGCATACCTGCCGGAGTCGCCCGGTAAGAAATCGAACGCCGATCCCGCGCGCGCCGCTGCTTCGGGCGGCCGCTTGTCGGCTTCAGCTGCCGAAGACGCCGCGCTCCGACTCGGCGAGTGACTCGGGCGTGCGCAGCAGGCCCCCCTCTGCGCGGACGGTCGCGGCGGCGATCAGCATCGCGCGATCGAGGAGCGCCTGCCATTCCTCGGCCGACGACGGATGCCCGTCGACGAGCCCCTCGGCAACCCCCGCCAGCGTGGCGTCGCCCGCGCCGACGGTGTCGACGACACGGCCGGGCAGCGCGGCGATCGGGGCGGTGAGCTCACCGGCATCCGTCTCCAGGACCGCACCGTCGGCGCCCGCCGTGGCCAGCACCGCGTCCACGCCCAGATCGCGCAGCCGTCGGCGCAGGGCGTCCAGGTCGCCGTCGTACAGCAGTGCGGCGTCGTCGGCTCCCACCTTCACGAGCTCGGATCGCGCGGCGAGCGTCTCGAAACCGCGCACGAACTCCGCGCGGTCGTGCAGCATGCCCGCGCGAGGGTTCGGGTCGATCACCAGGCGCGCCTCGCCGACGGCATCGGCCAGTGACCGGACCTCGGCCTCGACGTCGAACGGGAAGCAGCTCACGGCCACCAGCGCCGCCGCGGCGATCGCATCGCGCGCGGCATCGGAATAGCGGATGCTGCGCCGCTGCGCGGCCTCGTTGAACACGTACTCGGGCTCGCCGTTCGCCGCGCGCTGCACGATCGCGCGCGACGAGCCGTACGCCGACGGGCTCTCGACGAGTGCCACATCGTGGTCTGCGAGGTACTCGCGGATGTGGTCGCCCGCGGCATCCGCCCCCACCATGGCGATCAGCGTCGCCGGCACGCCGAGTCGGCGCAGCCCGACCGCGACGTTCAAGGCGGCACCGCCGACCAGCTCGCGGACGCCCGAAGCGTCCCGGATCTCGTCGATCAGCGCGTCGCCGATGACGACGACCCCACGGTGTTCAGTGCTCACGTGGCGAGACTACCGGGCGGGGCGGCAGTGCATCCGCCGGATGAACGGCATCCGGCCGCGCGCACCGGACGGCGCGGCGCGCTCCCCCGAGCACCCGCCGCTCCTACCCTGTGGTCATGAAGCTCCGCGACGGCGCGGCGGCCGCGCTCATCCTCGCAGGCATCGTGATCCTCGCGGCCTGCACGCCCTCCGCTGACGAGGCCACGCCGTCCGGCAGCGCGAAGCCGTCGGCATCTGCGTCCTCAGACCCCGGGCCGACGAAAGATCCGTCGACGAAGCCGACGCCCGCTCCCACCTCGACCGTCAAGGCGATCGCGCTGCCGAAGGACTGCAAGGCGATCCTCTCCGAGGACGTGCTCGCGCAGCTGAAGGACGTGCCGCTGAACGACCCCGCCTTCGGCGAGAGCGGCACCCTCGAGAACGGCACGCTGGTGTGCATCTGGGGCTCACCGCAGGCCGACACCACCGGCCTCACGACGCGGATCGAGCGGATGCCCCGCGGCAAGGCCCTCGACTTGCTCAACGCCCTCGCCGACACCGAGGGCTACTCGTGCTTCACGCCCTCCGGCGGCACCCGGTGCGAGAAGACCTGGCAGAACGAGAAGTACCCCGTCACGGACGGGCGCACCCTGTTCTGGCGCGACGACGTGATGATCGACACGCGCTACTCCAACCTCGCGCCGAAGGGCTACACGTCCGCAATCGTGAAGGCGATCTGGGGCTGACGCCCGCCCGGGAACGGGAAAGGCCCCGGCCCTCCGAAGAGGGGCCGGGGCCTTTCACGTCAGCACTCAGTTGTGTTCGCGACTTCGTCGCTCGACAACCTCAATCGGCTCGGCGGACGAGCAAGCTCGCCGGCCCTCGCCTCAATCAGTTGTAGGTGCCGGGCGTGATGTCGTCGGTCGAGAACGCGTCGAAGTCGACGTAGCCGAAGTCGCCGTCGGCGTACGCACCGTCGGATGCGAAGATCCGGTTCGGGTAGCGCTCGCTCTTGGCCTCCTCGGTCGCCTCGACCGTGATGTTGCGGTACTTCGACAGACCGGTTCCGGCCGGGATGAGCTTACCGATGATGACGTTCTCCTTGAGACCGACCAGCGGGTCGCGCTTGCCCTCCATGGCGGCCTGCGTGAGCACGCGGGTCGTCTCCTGGAAGGACGCGGCCGACAGCCACGACTCGGTCGCGAGGGACGCCTTGGTGATACCCATCAGCTCCGGGCGGCCGGACGCGGGGCGCTTGCCCTCGGACACGGCCTCGCGGTTGATCTGCTGGTAGCGCTTCAGGTCGACCATCTCGCCGGGGAGCAGCGCGGTGTCGCCGTGGTCGACCACGGTGACCTTGCGCAGCATCTGGCGCACGATGACCTCGATGTGCTTGTCGTGGATCGGCACACCCTGCGAGCGGTACACGCCCTGCACGCCGCCGACGAGGTACTTCTGCACCTCGCGGGCACCCATGACACGCATGACCTCCTTGGGGTCGAGCGTGCCGACCTGCAGGGGCTGACCGACCGTGACGTGCTGGCCGTCCTCGACGAGAAGCGTCGCACGCTTCAGCACCGGGTAGACCACTTCCTCGTCACCGTTGTCGGGCGTGAGGATGACCTTCTTGGCCTTCTCGTTCTCCTCGATCGTGATGCGGCCGTCGGCCTCGGCGATCGGGGACGCGCCCTTCGGCGTACGAGCCTCGAAGAGCTCCTGCACACGCGGCAGACCCTGGGTGATGTCACCCGCGGATGCCAGGTGGAAGGTACGCATCGTCAGCTGGGTACCGGGCTCACCGATCGACTGGGCCGCGATGATGCCCACGGCCTCACCGATGTCCACCGTCTTGCCGGTGGCCAGCGAGCGGCCGTAGCACTGCGCGCAGACACCGACGGCCGAGTCGCAGGTCAGCACGGAGCGGACCTTGATCGTCTCGACACCGGCCGCGACGAGCTTGTCGATGAGCACGTCGCCGACGTCCTCACCGGCGGTGGCGAGAACCTCGCCGGCCTCGTTCACCGCGTCGGATGCCAGGGTGCGGGCGAACACGGAGTTCTCCACGTTGGCCTCGCGGACCAGCTCACCGGCGGCGTTGCGGACAGCGATCGGAAGCTCCAGGCCCTTCGACGTGCCGCAGTCGTCCTCACGGATGATGACATCCTGCGAGACGTCCACCAGACGACGGGTCAGGTAACCCGAGTCGGCGGTGCGCAGAGCGGTGTCGGCCAGACCCTTACGGGTACCGTGCGTCGCGATGAAGTACTCCGCCACCGACAGACCCTCGCGGTACGAGGAGATGATCGGACGCGGGATGAGCTCACCCTTCGGGTTGTTCACCAGACCGCGCATACCGGCGATGTTACGGATCTGCAGCCAGTTACCACGGGCGCCCGAGGTCACCATGCGGTTGATGGTGTTGTCCTCCGGGAAGTGCGCCATCATCGCGGCCTGGACCTCGTCGGTCGCCGACGTCCAGATCTGGATCAGCTCGCGACGACGCTCGGCGTCCGTGATCAGACCGCGGTCGTACTGGCTCTGGACCTTCTCGGCCTGCTTCTCGTAGCCCGCGACGATCTCGCCCTTGTTCGGCGGGGTGACGACGTCGCTGAGCGCGACGGTCACACCGGAACGGGTCGCCCAGTGGAAACCGGCATCCTTGATGCGGTCCAGCGACGCGGCGGTCTCGACCTTGGGGTACTCCTCGGCGAGCTTGTTGACGATCTGCGACAGCTTGCCCTTGTCGGCGACGCCGCGCACGAAGGGGTAGCCCTTCGGCAGGGCGTCGTTGAAGATCGCCTGGCCGAGCGAGGCGTCCACGAGGCCGTGGCGCTCGTAGCCCTCGGGAGCCTCGCCCTCGAGGAAGGTCAGACCCGGGATGCGGATGCGGACCTTCGCCTGCAGGTCGAGGGTGCCCTCGTCGTTGGCGAGGATCGCCTCGCCCACCGAGCCGAACGCACGACCCTCACCGGCAGCGCCCTCCTTGACCGTGGTCAGGTGGTGCAGACCGATGATCATGTCCTGCGAGGGCAGGGTGACCGGACGGCCGTCCGACGGCTTGAGGATGTTGTTCGAGGCGAGCATCAGCACGCGGGCCTCAGCCTGGGCCTCGACCGACAGCGGCAGGTGGACTGCCATCTGGTCGCCGTCGAAGTCGGCGTTGAACGCCGCGCACACCAGCGGGTGCAGCTGGATGGCCTTGCCCTCGACGAGCTGCGGCTCGAAGGCCTGGATGCCGAGGCGG
>NZ_MKRT01000021.1:106046-106373 GCF_001897945.1 Microbacterium sp. 69-10 | reverse complement strand
CATGTCGGACTCATCTCGCGATGTGCCGATGCTCGCATCCGATGCTCCGTCGATGCAGGGGGTTGACAGCGGTGCATCCGCAGATCACCGCCCGGCCGGGCGCGGACGGGCGTATCGTCGAGATCAGAGGCTTACGCGACCTTCTGGCGTCAGGAGGGTCGACGAGAGCACCTTCCCGCCGGCCCGAGGAGATCTCCACGGATAGGAGGAAGGGTCATGGCTGAGAAGCTGCACGGATACGCGCCGACGACGACGCACGCCGCCTGGGGCGCGGGTGATCCGCATCTGCTGATCTCCCGCAACGACGAGGACCGCTCGGTGCTCCAT
>NZ_MKRT01000021.1:100775-105922 GCF_001897945.1 Microbacterium sp. 69-10 | reverse complement strand
GGGCGGATGAACGCCGGCAGCCCTGCGGGCGAGCACGGTGAGCGGATCGAGACGCTGCGCACCGGCGCGCAGTTCACCATCGGGGACTGGATGCTGGTGTTCAGCCGTGACGAGTACGCGGACCACGGCCGGCCGTACGGCGGGCGCGAGGGCGGTGAGGGCACGCACCAGAGCAGGCAGCCCGAGCGCCCGGACTACCCGGCTACTGGGGAGATCCCCGTCCGCGATCGCTGAGCGGGGTCTGCCTGCAGGAGCGGCTGGTAGCCTCGGCCTGAGGGAAGGGGGATGACCATGATCCAGACGCTGCTGCAGCTCATGCTGACCGCGTTGCGCGTGGTGCCCCTTCCGGCCGGGACCTCGGCGGGCGGGATGCTGGGCATCGCCGCCGTGCTCATCGCGGTCGCCGTGCTCGCGATCGCCCTGGCCCTGGTCAGGCCCATCTTCGGCATCCACTCCGTGCCGCATCCGAGACGCGCGATCGACGTGTCCGCCCTGCTCGCGCAGAGCGATCCGGATGCCGCGGGGCATCCGCGTCCGCGAGCCCCGGGAGCCGCGCTCGCCGCGTGACCCCGCCGACGCCCTGAGCGCCCGCAGCTGGAGACCGCGGCATCCGCCGACCCTCCCGCGACCACGAACGGACACCCATGGACATCTTCGCCTTCCCGCCCCTCGCCCTCCTCCTGGACGGCGCCTACACCGCGCTGCTCTCCCTCTCGCATCTGCTCGAGCCTGTCGCCGGCGCCGCGGCGGCCGCGCTCGCCGTCGTGCTCGTGACCCTGCTCGTGCGCACCTGCCTGATCCCCGTCGGCGTCTCCCAGGCGAAGGCCGAGCAGATGCGCGCCCGCCTCGCACCGAGGATGCGGGAGCTGCAGCAGAAGCACGGAAAGGACCGCGAGAGCCTGCAGCGCGAGACCATGGCGCTGTACCGCGATGAGAAGGCCTCGCCGTTCGCCGGATGCCTGCCGCTGCTCGTGCAGGCCGCCGTCGTCGGCATCCTGTACACGCTGTTCCTGCGGCCCGAGATCGCCGGGCACGCGAATGCTCTGCTGAGTCACGACCTATTCGGCGCTCCGCTGGGCACCTCGCTGCTGGGCGCGATCGGCACCGGCATCGACGCGGCCACGGCGATCGTCTGGGCGATGGCGCTGCTGATCATCGTGGTCATCGCCGACATCACCCGGCGGGTGTTCCCCGCGCAGGTGCCCGACGAGGGTCCGCTGGCGGTGCCGGGGATGGAGACCACGATGAACGCCCTGCACTACCTGACCGCGGTGTTCGCCGTGTTCGTGCCGCTCGCCGCCGCGCTCTACCTGGTCGTGACGGTCACCTGGACGCTCGTGCAGCGCGCGCTGCTGCGTCGCAGGTACCCGCTACCGGCCTGAGGAGGGCCGGCACGGAGCGGGCCGGCGCGGTTCAGCGGGCGGCGACGGCGATGCGCAGCGGCGCGCCGGGGGCGGATGCCGCGGTGAGCGCGCGGTCGAGCTCGGAGAGCGGATGCACGGCGCTGACCACCTCCGCGAACGGGTGCGCGCGGCCGGGTCCGGCGAGGAACGCGACCGCGTCGGACAGGTCCCGTCCGGTGTAGTTGTGCACCCCCGTCACCGTGACCAGGCGCCGCACGACGGACTCGGCGTCGAGCGGAACGGGATCGGCGGGGAACACCGAGCCCACGAGCACCGCGGTCCCGCCCACGGCAACGCCCTCGATGGCGTCGGTGACGGCATGGCCGGATGCCTCGATCACGATGTCCGGCTCACGATCACCGGCATCCGCCACCGCGCCGACTGCTCACGAAAGCTCCGTTAACCAGATGCGATCGCGAGCGCGTGGTACTGAAGCCTATGAAGATCGCGCTCGCGATCGCGGCGCTGGGGAAGCGCCTTGTTAAGCGCTGGGGACGCTTATCTGGGGAGATCCCAGGATATGACCGCTTCTCGACCGATATATAGGTCCGAACGGCGAGACCAATATGGACTTTCGTCTAGTCCTTGGACGCGGATGCCGCGGCTTCAGGAAAGCGGCATCCGGGTGTGGACCCGCCACAGGCCGTCGGCCACCCCCGCGCTGAACTCGCCGCTCGCGCCGATCACGCGCTCCGCCATGCGGTTCAGGCCGGTGCCGCTGGACGGCAGGTCGCGCCGGGGCGTCGAGGGCAGCGGGCTGAGGATGCTGAGGGTCGCGTGCTCGTCATCGACCTCGATCTCGATCCGCACCTGTCCGGCTCCGGCGTGCTTCAGGATGTTGGTCGCCGACTCCCGGACGATGCGGGCGAACACGATGTCCGCGATTCGGGGGATGCGCTCATCGAGCGGATCGCCGGTGACGACGACGTCATGGCCGGCGGCCTCGATCTCGCCGCGGGCCTCGCTGATCGCCTCGCCCAGGTCACCCGTCTGCATGGCGGTTTCGCGGGGCCCGTCATCGGCGAGCTCGATCACGAACCGGAGATCGGCCATGGCCTTGCGCGCCGCGACGCGGATGGCGTCCTGGGAAGCGGCGCTGACGGTCGGGTCGTCGAGCATCTGCACGTGCAGGGCGACGACGGTGAGGTGATGGGCGATGCTGTCGTGCAGTTCGCCTGCGATCCAGCGCCGCTCGGCGAGGACCGCCTGGCGCTCCTGCTCCTCGCTCTCGGCGAGACGCAGTTCGAGGCTGCGCCCTCGGGTGGACGCGAGACGCAGGGCGTAGCCGACGGCTCCCGCGACGGTCGCCACAACCAGGTAGATGCCGACGTTGACGGGGACGCGATGATCGCCGTAGGCGACCGAGGCGGTGGCCACGAGGAAACCGCCGAGATACGACAGCACGAGCGCCGTCGACCCGAGCCGCATCACCAGACCGGCCGCGATCGCGGCGGCGAACAGTACGGACGAGTCCTTGCCGGCGAAGAAGGAGAGGACGAAGACGCAACCCAGCAGGATGGTCGCGACGGGCGGCCACCAGAGGTAGAGGACGAAGACCGCGGTGGCGGCGACGCTGAACGCGACGCCGACCGGATCCATGCCCGGCGTGAAGATCAGGCCGAGGATGTCGACGCCTGACACCACGATGAGGAACGCGAGCATGACCACGCGCTCGAGGGTGTTCAGGCGTTCACCTCGGCTGAGGTGGAGGATGCGGGGATCATCCCGGGTCGTTCGGACGAACGGCATGGGTCAAGTATCTCCTATCCTCCGAGATACAATCAGCGGATAGCACCGAAGAGGCGGGCGAGCTGCTCCCAGAAGGACATCTGATTCACCTCCAGTTGTAGGTCTTTTGGCCAGGTACCTATTGATCTTCTCGGTGAACGAGCGCGAACACATCGAACCTGCGACCAGACTTGTCTGGACGAAAGTCCATATCACGCTCGGGTCTATCGGCTCCGGTTAGGCTTCCTCCATGTCGGAAATACGCGTCCTGATCGTCGACGACGACCCGCTGGTGCGGTCCGCGCTCTCGCATTTCGTCTCGCGTGGCTCCGATGTCACGGTGATCGGCCAGGCCGAGAGCGGCCGGGAGGCCCTCGAGTTCCTCGCGCACGACCGTCCCGACGTCGTGATGATGGACGTGCAGATGCCCGAGATGAACGGCATCGAGGCTACCGCCGCGATCGCCGAGCGCTGGCCCGAGGTGCGCGTACTGGCCGTCACCACGCTCGACGGCAGCGACACGGTCCTGCCCATGCTGAGCGCAGGGGCATCCGGCTACCTGCTCAAGGACTCCAGCGCCGAGAGCATCCTGGCGGGCGTGCGGGAGGTGCACAGCGGCGCGAGCTCGCTGTCCCCGCGCATCGCCTCACTGCTGGTCAAGCACGTGCGCAGCAAGGAGCCGGCCGCCGGCGCCGGCGAGGCGCTCGAGCCCCTGACCGATCGCGAGTCGGAGGTGCTGGAGCGCCTGGCCCAGGGCATGTCCAACGCCGAGATCGCCCAGTCGCTGATCGTCTCGGAGGGCACGGTAAAGGCCCATCTCGGTCGCATCATGTCGAAGTGGCAGGTGCGCGACCGCGTGCAGATCCTCGTCACCGCCGCCCACGCCGGGCTCGTCGACTTCCGCTGAGGCACCACCGCCGACATCCGGCCGCACGCACTCAGAACGCGAGCAGCACGATCCCCGCGACCACGACGACGGATGCCGCCACCCGCCACGCAGGTCGTGACTCGCGCAGCACGAACGCGCCGAACAGGCTCACCAGCACCACGCTCACCTCGCGCAGCGGGGCGATCAGGGCGACGGGGGCGATCGTGATGGCCTGCAGCACCAGGATGTAGGACAACGGCGAGAGGATGCCGAAGGCCAGGATCCGCCGCCATTCCCGCCTGCCGAGATCGCGTACCGCGCCCCAGCGACCGCGCACGCCGACGCTGTAGAACGGCAGCTGCGCGAGCGTCGTGCCCACCATGAACGCCACCGGCGACAGGCCCCACTCGCGCACCGCGTGCGCATCCCAGATCGTGTAGGTCGCGATCATCACGCCGGTGAGCAGACCGAACAGCACCGCGGGGTCGAGGCCGCGACGCGTTCCGGCGGATGCCGTGCGGCCGACGATGCCGACGGCCACGACGCCCGCGATGACCAGCGCGACACCCACGAGCGCTACCGCCGACGGTCGTTCGCCGAGCAGCAGCATCGCGATGATGACCGACAGGAACGGTCCGCTCCCCCGTGCCGTCGCGTAGACGGTCGACAGGTCGCCGGCCTGATAGCCGCGCTGCAGCACCGACATGTAGAGCACGTGCAGCACGGACGAGACCGCGACACCGAGCGCGAAGCCGGCGAGGTCGTCGGTGCCGAGTCCGCCCGTGAAGGGGACGACCCCGATCCAGACGACCGTGCTGGCGAGGGCTCCCCACCACAGGAACGGCACGCCCGCACGGCTCACGTTGTGCGCGACGACGTTCCAGGCGGCGTGCGCGACGGCGGCGCTGAGCGCCAGGACGATGGCGATGACCGGCATCCGAGACCCTTCTGCCCGTCGCGGGCGCGACGAACGGGTCCTCCTGGCTTTTGTCCGTTCAGATGACGCCCGGCCGACGGCCGCACGTGGCGCCGCTCGGACCAGTCGGACTCCGCTCGAGTGGAGCGGTGCGTCCCGGAACCCTAGGCGCTGTCCCGTCCACCCTAACGCGACCGGCAGGGCCTGCCTGGCCGACCCGGCGCGCCCCGGC
>NZ_MKRT01000021.1:93245-100759 GCF_001897945.1 Microbacterium sp. 69-10 | reverse complement strand
GGGCCTGCCCGGCCGATCCGGCGCGCCCCGACTAGCATCGAAGGCATGCCCGTCAGTCCTGCCGCCCTCGCCCACGCCTCTGATCTCGCGGACTTCGTCGCCGCCTCGCCGTCGAGCTACCACGCCGCCGAGGAGGTCGCGCGGCGACTGCAGGAGGCCGGATTCGCGCGGCTCGATGAGACCGAGGCCTGGCCGACGCAGGCCGGCGGCCGGTTCGTGGTCGTGCGCGACGGTGCCGCCATCGGCTGGGTCGTGCCGTCGGATGCCACGGCCACCACGCCCGTGCACGTGCTGGGCGCGCACACCGACTCCCCCGGCCTCAAGCTCAAACCCAAGCCCACCACCGGCTCGCACGGCTGGCTGCAGGCCGCCGTGGAGGTGTACGGCGGCCCGCTCCTCAACTCCTGGCTCGACCGGGAGCTGCGGCTCGCCGGCCGCCTGGCCCTGGCGGACGGCCGTGTGGTGCTCGCCGCGACGGGTCCGCTGCTTCGCCTGCCTCAGCTGGCGATCCACCTGGACCGCAGCGCGAACGAGGGCCTCTCCCTCGACAAGCAGACCGGCACGCAGCCCGTGTGGGGCCTCGGCGATGCCGCATCCGCCGACATCCTCGGCGAGCTCGCCGCCGCCGCCGGTGTCGACGCCTCGGAGATCCGCGGGTACGACGCAGTGGTCGCGGATGCCGCGCGCGGAGCCGTCTTCGGCAAGGACGACGCGTTCTTCGCATCCGGTCGCCTGGACGACCTCGCGTCGGTGCACGCCGGTGTCGTCGCCCTGATCGAGGCGTCGGAGTCGCCGTCCAGCGGAGTGATCCCGATGCTCGCCGCGTTCGACCACGAGGAGCTGGGCTCGGCATCGCGCTCCGGCGCCGCCGGCCCCTTCCTGGAGGACGTGCTCGTCCGGCTGTACGCCTCGTTCGGAGCGGATGCCACCCACCAGCGCCGTGCGATGGCGGCCTCGTGGCACCTGTCCAGCGACGTCGGGCACTCGGTGCATCCGAACTTCGCCCACAAGCACGACCCGGTGGTGCAGCCGCTGCTGGGCTCCGGTCCGATCCTGAAGATCAACGCCAACCAGCGCTATGCGACGGACGCCGTGGGCGCCGCGGCCTGGGCGGGCTGGTGCGAGAGCGCCGGGGTCGGCTACCAGGAGTTCGTGTCGAACAACGCCGTGCCGTGCGGCTCGACCATCGGGCCGATCACCGCGACGCGCCTGGGCATCCGCACGGTCGACATCGGCATCCCGATCCTGTCGATGCACTCCGCGCGCGAGCTCGCCGGCGTCAGCGACCTGCACGACTTGTCCCGCGTCGCCCGCGCCTTCTTCGCGGACTGAGGCCTAGACATGCATTCTGCATGTGATTAGCATTGATGCATGTCAACCCTGCAGGTCCGTGATGTTCCCGAGGATGTGCACCGGATTCTGAAGTCCCGTGCCGCAGCATCCGGGCGCAGCCTTTCGGAGTACACCCTCGGCATCCTCACGCGCGAATCCCGCCGGCCGACATTCGATGAGCTGATGGAACGCGTGCGGCTGAGGGGCTCCGTCGACATCGGCGATTCGGCCGTCGACATCATCCGAAAGGACCGCAACGCCGCCTGATGCCCACGGTTCTCGACGCGTCGATCCTCGCTGACATCCTGCTGTTCACGCCTCGTGGGCAGCGAGCAGCCGCATCGATTCATCCGACGGCATCCGACTTCCACCTTCCGCACCTCGCCGACATCGAGACCGCATCGGTTCTGCGCAATCTCGCCCGAGGAGGACTCGTCGCGCCAGACCGAGCCGCGACAGCGCTCATCGATCTGCGAGACTTCCCGGCGAAGCGCTGGCCCGCCACCTCGTTCTTCGAACGCATCTGGGAGCTACGCGAGAACGCGACCACGTATGACGCCTGTTACCTGGCACTCGCCGAGGAACTGGACGCGAAGTTCGTCACCGCAGATGCGAAGCTCGCCCGGGGAGTGGCACACATCGCGCGATGCCCGATCGTTCAGATCGACTGAGCCTCGCGCCGATCAGATCAGCTCGCCGACCAGCTTCTCGATGCGTGCGCGGATCTCGTCTCGGATCGGACGCACGGCATCGAGTCCCTGACCGGCGGGATCGTCCAGCTTCCAGTCCTCGTAGCGCTTGCCGGGGAAGAACGGACAGGCGTCGCCGCACCCCATGGTGATGACCACATCGGAGTCCTGCACGGCCTCGGTGGTCAGCACCTTCGGATGCTCGGTGGTGATGTCGATGCCCAGCTCACCCATCGCCTCGACCGCGACGGGGTTGATCTGCTCTGCAGGCATCGAGCCGGCGGAGCGGACCTCGATGCGGTCGCCGGCGATGTCGCGGAGGAATCCGGCCGCCATCTGCGAACGGCCCGCGTTGTGCACGCAGACGAAGAGGACGGATGGCTTTGATGCCGCGGTCATGGCTGCTCCAGGAGGGCTGATGTGATCAGTGGGTGAGTTCGTTGACGAGGGCGCGGACGCGGCCTTCGATGTCGTCGCGAATGGCTTCAGCGCCTTCGCGGGAGGCGAGGGCGGGGTCGCCGACAGCCCAGTCGTCGTAGCGGATGCCGGGGATGATCGGACACACGTCGCCGCAGCCCATGGAGATGACGACATCCGCCGCACGGACAGCGTCATCGGTGAGGGGCTTCGGGAACCGCTCGGCGGCGGCGGCGCCCTCGATCTCGGCGAGGATCGAGCGCACATGCGGATGGATCGCTTCGGCGGGGCTGGACCCGGCGGAGCGGGCGATGACCCTGCCGTCGGCGATGCGGTTCACGAGCGCAGCTGCGAGCTGAGAGCGGCCCGCGTTGGCGACGCAGACGAACAGCACCTGCGGCACAGAGCGGGTGCGATCCCGAGTGACATCAGCCAATCGCTGGCGGGCGAATCGTTCGGTGAGCGGGACGAGCGCTCCGGTGACCTTCGCCGTGCGTGCGAGCGACATGTACGACTCACGGACGATGCCCAGGACGATCTCCGGGGCGAGCTCCGGGATCTCGGCTGCGAGTTCGTCGGCGAGGTGGGTGATGCGGAGGTCGAAGTCCGGGCGGCTGTCACGGTCCTCGCTGGCTCCGGCCACGCCGGGCTCCGTCATCGTCGCCGGCGCGAAAGAGTCCAGCAGTGCGGTGACAGCACCGCGGCGGCTCGCGTTGATGCGGTACCAGACCCAGGTGCCGCGGCGCTGGGCGGTGAGGATGTCGACGTCCTTGAGCACCTTGAGGTGGTGGGAGATGGTGGGCTGGGACACGTCGGCGAGCTCGGCGAGGTCGCACACGCAGGACTCACCGCGCGGGTCGGACGCGATCGCGGACAGCATGCGCAGTCGCAGCGGGTCGGAGAGCGCCTTCAGCGTCGCGGCGACAGCATCGGCGGTCTCCTGGCCGATGGCGTGAGTGGCGACCGGGCTGCAGGCCTCGCCCGTCAGGGTGACGTTCACGAGGTGCTCCTTTCGCCGATGTACGGATCGGTGTGGAACCAGGCGCGTGCGGCCCAGAGGGAGACGTAGACGAGCCCGACGAGGACGGGCACCTCGATGAGCGGACCGACCACACCCGCGAGGGCCTGCCCGGAGGCCGCGCCGAAGGTGCCGATGGCGACGGCGATCGCGAGCTCGAAGTTGTTGCCCGCCGCGGTGAAGGCCAGCGTCGTCGAGCGAGCGTAGTTCAGCCCGAGCACCTTGCCGGTGAAGATGCCGGCGAACCACATGATCGCGAAGTAGGCGAGCAGCGGCAGCGCGATGCGAGCGACATCCAGGGGATGCGACGTCACCTGCTCTCCCTGCAGCGCGAACAGCAGCACGATGGTGAACAGCAGCCCGTACAGCGCCCACGGCCCGATCACCGGCAGGAACCTCTCCTCGTACCAGTCGCGGCCGCGGCGCCTCTCGCCGATCCACCGGGAGGCGAAACCCGCGACCAGCGGCACGCCCAGGAACACCAGCACGTTCAGCGCGATCTGCCCGACCGAGATCTCCAGCCCCTGCGTGTCCAGCCCGAGCCACCCGGGCAGCACGGTCAGGTAGAACCAGCCCAGCAGGGAGAAGGCCACGACCTGGAACACCGAATTGATCGCGACCAGCACCGCAGTCGCCTCACGATCACCGCAGGCGAGATCGTTCCAGATCACGACCATCGCGATGCAACGGGCAAGACCCACGATGATCAGCCCGGTGCGGTATTCCGGCAGGTCAGGCAGGAAGATCCACGCCAACGCGAACATGATTGCCGGGCCGACCATCCAGTTCAGCACGAGCGAGGAGACGAGCAGCTTCTTGTCTCGGGTGACCGCGGCGATCCGGTCATAGCGGACCTTGGCCAGCACCGGGTACATCATCACGAGGAGTCCGAGCCCGATGGGCACCGAGATCCCGCCGACTTCCATCCGGCGGAGCAGGCCGGACAGCGCCGGCACGAACCGCCCGAGCAGCAGACCGGCGATCATGGCGAGGCCGATCCACAGCGGCAGCCACCTGTCCACGGTGGACAGACGCGCTGTGGCGACGGGAGCAGAAGTGTTGATCAGCTCCGCATCTTGATTCGACATGTTTCTATATTGACATCTGTCGAATCAAGCCTCGATCGGTCGCGGGATCATTCACCGAGTCTTCACCTGGGCAGGCAACGAGCGGCCCGGGGATGAAGCCGCTCTCTCCAGCTCCGTCAGCCGATGATCGCGGGCCGTGATCCGATCTGAAGCGCAGTCGGCGCAGCGCAGCATCCGCCGTCCTCGGCGTCGAACCCGCCGGCGCCGCCGCAGACACCCGTGTCAGGGAGGACGAGGTCATTACGGGCAGCCGCGTCGTGGTCGCCGGCCAGGTGTGCCGCGACACTGCGCACCTGCTCGTACCCCGTCAGCGCCAGGAACGTCGGGGCTCGGCCATAAGACTTCGCGCCGACGATGAACAGACCGGGCTCGGGCTGCGCGAGCTGACGAGCACCGGTCGCGCCAACAGACCCGCAGGAGTGGATGTTCGGGTCGATCTCCGACGCGATCCCGGCGACAGCCTCCAGCGCACGGTCGAGATCGACACGCACTTCGCGCAGGATGCCGGTGTCCGGACGGAAGCCGGTGAGCGCGAACACGTGCGCGACGCCGGAGACCTCGCGACCGTCTTCCGCGACGATCGTCAGTCCCTCGTCGCGCCGCACGAATTCGGCGACCCGGAACCCGGTGACGATCTCGATCAGACCGGCGTCGATCGCCTCGCGCGCCCGCGCGCCGAGTGCCGCCCGCTCCGGCAGCTCGTCCCCCGCGCCTCCTCCGAACACGTTCGCAGCACTCCCGCGTCGCAGCAGCCAGCTCACCCGGGTACCGGGTTCACGGTGAGCCACCTCACTCATGCGCAGCACGGCATGAGTGGCGGAATGACCCGCACCGACGATCACGACGTGCGAGCCGGCGAGCGCGGACACGTCATCCGGGATCCGATAGGAGATCCGGTCTGCGGCAGCGGATTCGCCGATCGCAGGAAGGCCGTCTGCGCCGGCGGGATTCGGGAGATTCCAGGTACCTGAGGCGTCGATCACCGCGCTTGCGGAGACGCGTCCTTCCCGGCCGCTCTCGTCGATGGTGTGCACGATGAACGGCTGATTCCGCCGCCCGCCGTCGACGACCTTGTCGCGTCCCTGACGGGCGACGCCGGTGACCGTCTCGCCGTAGCGGATCCGGTCGCCCAGGGCCGCAGCGAGCGGCGCGAGATAGTCGCTCACCCACTCGGCACCTGTCGGGAAACCGCTCACCGGTGCCGACCAGCCCGACGGCTCGAGCAGCCTGCGCGCGGCGGCATCCGTCAGCTCCGGCCAGCCGGAGAACAGGCGCACGTGTCCCCACTCGGAGACGGCGGCGCCAGCAGCGGAGCCGCGTTCGAGGACGACGGCGCTCAGCCCGCGCTCGGTCAGATGAGCCGCGGCCGCCAGCCCCTGCGGGCCCGCTCCGACGATGACAACAGGAAGATCGGACATCACATCTCCTCAGAGGGAAGAATCACATTATGGCTTCAGAAGAATCGCGTGGTCTCCGGGCACAGGCGCACGGAAGCCCCGAGCAGACTCCCTGAACCCGCCGCACCGCTCGCGGCGGGTTCATGGGCTTCACCTCAGCAGCAGCCGGTGGGGCAGGAGCCGTCGGGCAGCGGCTCGCAGCCGGCGTCGCAGCACTCGTCCATGTCGCACCTCCCTTCATCGATGAGCATCGATATTCGGATGCTGCGATCGTCGCGCATATATTGACGACTGTCAATATGTGGAGCAGAATCGACGCATGCCGGTCCATGAGCTGATCCCCCTGCGCGATCTGCAGTCCTGCTGCGCCCCGCTCACCCGCGCGCCGCTGTCCGCCGAGAACGCCGCATCGCTGGCATCCTCGCTCAAGGCCATCGCCGCCCCCGCCCGTCTCCGCATCCTGTCGATGATCGCCGCGCACGCCGACGGCGAGGCGTGCGTCTGCGATCTCACCGAGCCGCTGGGACTCAGTCAGCCCACCGTCTCCCATCACCTGCGCGTCCTCGTCGACGCCGGGTTCCTCGAGCGCGAGAAGCGCGGCACCTGGGCGTTCTTCCGCGTCGCCGACGGCGCGATGGAGTCCCTCACCGGCATCCTCGGGAGCTGAGCAGCGCGTCCCCTCGCGCGGCGGCAGGCGCGGATGCCAGGATGAGCACAACCCGAACATCCCGGAGGCACCCATGTCCGCGAGCATCGAAGCCGCAGGCCCCGCTCTGATCGAGCGCACCGGCATCGAGATCATCCCCGAGTCCGACCGCACGGCCAAGCCGCGCGACCTGTTCTGGCCATGGTTCGCGGCGAACGTGTCGGTGTTCGGCATGTCGTACGGCTCGTTCGTGCTCGGGTTCGGGATCTCGCTGTGGCAGGCGACGGTGGTCTCGGTCGTCGGGATCATCGTGTCGTTCTTCCTGTGCGGGCTGATCGCGATCGCCGGGAAGCGGGGCTCGGCGCCGACAATGATCCTGTCCCGTGCCGCCTTCGGCGTTCAGGGCCAGAAGCTGCCCGGCATCGTGTCGTGGCTCACATCGATCGGCTGGGAGACCTCGCTGGCGATCACGGCTGTCCTCGCCACCACGACGGTGTTCCGCAGCCTGGGCTGGCTGAGCGCCGACGACCAGGGCATCGGGCTGAAGATCGTGGCGACCGTCGCGGTCGCGGCGCTCATCGTCGCGGCATCCGTGCTCGGGTACCACACGATCATGAAGCTGCAGTCGGTGCTGACCTGGCTGACCGGTGCGATGACCGTGCTGTTCCTGATCCTCACGTTCCACTCCATCGACTGGTCGACCGCGTTCTCGCACCCGGACGGCACCCTCGCGCAGACCATCGGCGCGCTCGTGATGGTGATGACCGGATTCGGCCTGGGCTGGATCAACATCGCGGCCGACTGGTCGCGGTACCAGAAGCGCACCGCATCCGACGGGCAGATCATCGCCTGGAACACCATCGGCGGCTCGGTCGCGCCGATCGTCCTGGTCTTCTTCGGTCTGCTGCTGGCGGGCTCGAACCAGAA
>NZ_MKRT01000021.1:53561-93228 GCF_001897945.1 Microbacterium sp. 69-10 | reverse complement strand
TCGTGCCGTTCCTGATCGTGGCGATCCTGACCCTTGTCTCCGGCGCGGTGCTCGGGATCTACTCCTCTGGCCTCACGCTGCTGAGCCTCGGCATCCGCATCCCGCGGCCCGCCGCCGCCGGCATCGACGGCGTGATCCTCACCGCCGGCACGATCTTCGTGGTGTTCTTCGCGACCAGCTTCATCGGCCCGTTCCAGTCGTTCCTCATCACGCTCGGCGTGCCGATGGCGTCGTGGGCGGGCATCCTCATCGCCGACATCCTGCGCCGCCGCCGCGACTACGACGAGGCCGCGCTGTTCGACTCGAACGGCCGCTACGGCGGGTTCGACTGGATCTCGATCATCACCATGCTCGTCGCGACCGGGATCGGGTGGGGCTTCGTGATGAACACGATCCCCGACACCCCGTGGAACGACTGGCAGGGCTATTTCCTCGACCTGTTCGGCTGGCGCGACGACTGGGGCTACGCCAACCTCGGTGTGCTGTTCGCGCTGGTGCTGTCGTTCGTCGTCACCTGGTTCGCCCGTGCGGGGAGGATCCGCCGGCAGGAGCAGGGATGACCGACCGCTGGCTGGTCGTCATCGACCCGCAGAACATCTTCGCCTCTCCGGACTCGGAGTGGGGGTCGCCGTTCTTCGCGGATGCCATGGTGAACATCCGCTCCCTCGCCGAGGCCCACGGCGAGCGCGTGCTCGTCACTCGCTGGGTGCCGACCGCCGACCGGACGACGTCCTGGGGCGACTACTTCGAGGCATGGCCGTTCGCCGACAAGCCGGCATCCGATCCGCTCTACGACCTGGTGCCGGATGCAGAGGACCTGTCGCCGCATCCCACGCTCGACCTGCCCACCTTCGGGAAGTGGGGTGCGGAGCTCGAGGCGATCGTCGGGCGCGGCGCGCCCGTTGTGCTGGCCGGGGTCTCGACGGACTGCTGCGTGCTCTCCACGGCCCTGGCAGGAGCGGATGCCGGTGCGCGGCTCACCGTCGCCACGGACGCCTGCGCGGGATCGACCGCCGAGAACCACACGGCCGCCCTGCATGTGCTGGGCCTCTACCCGCCGCAGATCGCACTGCGGACGACCGCGGAGATCCTGGGTAGCTGAGCCTCCGGGCGGTCAGGACGTCCAGGTGTGCACGGGCTCGCCCGTGTGCATCCGCTCCAGGTACTCCGCGAGCATGCCGTGCAGCGCCTCGGATCGCGTCTCGCCGGCGGCCTCGCGGGCGGCCACCGCGCCCCGCTGCCAGGTGGCGCCGTTGCGCCCGGTCAGGCAGCGCTGCTCGATGATGCCCAGATACCGGTCGCGCACGGCGGCGTCGACGCCATAGGCGTCCAGCCCCTCCGCCGCCAGCGGCAGCAGCCGGCGCAGCACGAGCTCGCGCGGACCCACCCAGCCGACCTCGGGCCAGTACATCCGCGCCTCGATGCCGTCCCGCGCCGCGGAATGCAGATTCTCCTCGGCGGCGTCGAACGTCATCTGCGTCCACAGCGGCCGGTCGGCGTCCGTCAGGCTGCGCACGAGTCCGTAGTACAGCGCGGCATCGGCCAGCACGTCGGGGATGCTCGGTCCCGCGGGCAGCACGCGGTTCTCCAGCCGCAGGTGCCGCCCCTCGTCCTGGGCGTCGTAGATCGGGCGGTTCCAGCGGTAGATGGTGCCGTTGTGCATGCGCAGTTCGGCCAGCTTCGGCGAGCCACCGGCCTCGAGCACCTCGAACGGGTCCTCATCGGTGCACACGGGCAGGAGCGCCGGGAAGTAGCGCGAGTTCTCCTCGAACAGGTCGAAGATCGAGGTGATCCAGCGCTCCCCGAACCACACCCGCGGACGCACGCCCTGGTTCTTCAGCTCCTGAGAGCGGGTGTCGGTGGCCTGCTCGAACATCGGGATGCGCGTCTCGTGCCACAGCGCGCGACCGGCGAAGAACGGCGAGTTGGCGGCGAGCGCGACCTGCACGCCGGCGATCGCCTGCGCCGAGTTCCAGTACGCGGCGAACTCCTCGGGCGGCACCTGCAGGTGCAGCTGCACCGAGGTGCACGCGGCCTCGGGAAGGATCGTGTCGCACACGATGTCGAGGGTCTCCCGCGAGCCGCCGTCCGACAGCGCCGACCCGTCCAGCTGCAGGGCGATGTCCTCGCCGCGGGCAGCGATCACCTGCTGACTGAGCAGCCCGTATCGCGGGTCCTCCGAGAACCACTGCTCGGTGAAATGATGCTCGTCGACCGTGGGCAGCATCCCGATCATCGCCAGCCCGCACCCGACGCCCCTGGCCCGCTCGTCCGCGGCGTTCAGGGCGGCGCGCAGGGCACCCTCGAGTTCGCGGAGGCTGGCCCCTGCGAGCGGCCGCGGGGCGACGTTGATCTCGATGTTGAACCGGCCGAGCTCGGTCTGGAACGCCGGGTCGGCGATCTCCTCCAGCACCCGTGCGTTCGACATGGCCGGGTCGTGCGCGCCGTCGACGAGGTTGAGCTCGATCTCGAGTCCCAGCCGCGGCTCGGCGACGTCGAAAGTGCCATCGGCGAGCATGACTGCGAGCGCATCCAGGCACCGGCCGACCTTGGCGCGGAATCGCGTGCGATCCTGCCGAGAGAAGCTCTGCACCCCGACGTGGTCTCCCATGGACCGACATTACCGATGCGCCGACGCGGAAAGCGATACTCACCGTCGATTTCACTATTGTGACGCCCGACACGAAGATGATATCGTCGCGGAATGAGCAACGACAACGAGCGCGCACTCGAAGAGGGCATCGTCACCGATCTCAAGGACCGGATGACATACGGCTCGTACCTCGAGCTCGACAAGCTGCTGGACGCCCAGCATCCGGTCTCCCAGCCCGAGCACCACGACGAGATGCTGTTCATCATCCAGCACCAGACCACGGAGCTCTGGCTCAAGCTCGTCCTGCACGAGCTCGGCACGGCCCGCGACCGCCTCGCCGAGGACGATCTGCGCTCCGCCCTCAAGCACATCGCGCGCATCAAGCACATCCAGGACGTGCTGACCCGTCAGTGGTCGGTGCTCGCCACCCTCACCCCCACCGAGTACGCGGAGTTCCGTGGCGACCTGGGCAGCTCCTCCGGCTTCCAGTCGGTGCAGTACCGCGCCGTCGAGTTCGCGCTCGGCAACAAGAACGAGCGGATGCTGAGCGTGTTCCGCGACCACCCCGAGAACCTCGCTCTGCTCACGCGCGAGTGGGAGCGGGCGACGCTGTACGACGAGTTCCTGCGCCTGGCGGCGCGCCGCGGCCTGCCCATCCCCGCCGAGGTTCTCGAGCGGGACGTGCGCCAGCCGTACCGCGAGAACGAGGAGCTCGTGCAGGCGATCCGCGAGATCTACGAGAACCCGCACGAGCACTGGGACCTGTACGAGGCGTGCGAAGAGCTCGTCGACGTGGAGGACAACTTCCAGTTCTGGCGCTTCCGCCACCTGCGCACGGTCACCCGCACGATCGGCATGAAGAAGGGCACCGGCGGGTCGACCGGAGTCGACTTCCTGCGCCGCGCACTGGACCTGACGTTCTTCCCCGAGCTGTACAGCGTGCGCACGGAGATCGGCAAGTGAGCGGGATCGGCAAGGAATGAGCGGCTTCCGTCGCGTCGACGGTGGCATGGTCACCGGCCGCTTCACCGACCACCACGTGCACCTGCAGCTGGTCGACCATGCCCTGCTGGCGGGCTCACGCCTGGGCCGGGTGGTGGATCTGGGCGGGAATCCGGCGTGGGTGGCGGGCGTGGCTCGCCACAACTCCGGAGAAACCCCGGACTCTGCACGTGAATCGGCCGGATCCGGGCTGGATCGGCACGTTTCTCCGGAGTTGTGGAGCGTGACCGTCGAGTATGCCGGCGCGTTTCTCACCGCACCGGGCGGGTATCCCTCGGACCGCTCCTGGGCTCCGGCCGGCTCCGTGCGGGAGATCGCGGATGCCGGAGCCGCAGCTTCCGCGGTGGATGAGCTCGCCGCCATCGGAGCATCCTGCATCAAGGTCGTCGCGCACAGCGAGGCGGGGCCGGTGCTGGACGACGACAGCTTCCGCGCCGCCGTGGCCGCCGCGAAGTCCCACGGACTGCCCGTCGTGGCGCATGCCGAGGGCTCGGGGCAGGCGCAGCGCGCAGCACGCCTGGGCGCTGACCGGCTCGCACACGCGCCCTTCACCGAGCGCCTCACCGACGACGAGATCGCCGAGCAGGCGGCATCCGTGGAGTGGATCTCGACGCTCGCGATCCACGACGACGCCCACCGCGCGATCGCGATCGACAACGTGCGCCGCTTCGCCGACGCCGGCGGCACCGTGCTCTACGGCACCGACATGGGCAACGGGCCCACCCCGGTCGACCTGAACCCTCGCGAACTCGACGCCCTGCGCGAGGCCGGCATCGATGGCATCCGCCTGCTGCACGCGCTCGCGCCGCTGGCCGACGACCCGCACCCGCTCTTCCTGCCCGACGGCGATCCCGCCGGGGCCCACCCGCTCACCCACCTGGAGGCATGACATGACCGAAGCGTCGACCCCCATCGAATCCGCGGAGGACGAGCACCGCCGCATCGCCGGCATCAGCGCGCCCGACCTGCTCAGCGAAGCGCGCCGTCTCGACGCCGCCGACCCGCTCGCCCACCACCTGGACGCGTTCGTCGACGCGCCGGGCGTGACCGCGTACCTGGACGGCAACTCCCTCGGGCGGCCGCTGAAGGATCTCCCCGAGAAGGTCGGCGCGTTCATCCGCGAGGACTGGGGCACGCGCCTGATCCGGTCCTGGGACGAGCAGTGGATGGCCCTCCCGATGCAGCTCGGCGACCGGATCGCCGAGGTCGCCCTCGGCGCCGACGCCGACCAGACGGTGATCGCGGACTCCACCAGCGTGCTGCTGTACAAGCTCATGCGCGCGGCCGTCGCCGCCCGCCCGGGTCGCGACGAGATCGTCATCGAGGCCGGCAACTTCCCCACCGACCGGTTCATCGCGGCGGGCGTCGCGAAGGAGACCGGCGCGACACTGCGCTGGATCGAGCCGGATGCCGTCGCCGGCGTCACCGCATCCGATGTCGCCGCTGTCGTCTCGGAGCGCACCGCGCTGGTCGTGCTCAGCCACGTCGACTACCGCTCCGGCGCCCTCGCCGACATGCCCGCGATCACGTCCGTCGTGCACGACGCGGGCGCCCTGATGCTGTGGGACCTGTGCCACTCGGTGGGCGTCGTGCCGATGCAGCTGGACGAGTGGGGCGTGGACCTCGCGGTCGGATGCACGTACAAGTACCTCAACGGCGGCCCCGGTTCCCCCGCGTTCGCGTATCTGCGCGCCGAGCATCACGGCACCGTCACGCAGCCGATCCACGGCTGGTGGAGCGCGGCCGACATCTTCGCGATGGGCCCCGAGTACGCGCCGGTCGGCGGCATCCGCCAGCTGCTCAGCGGCACTCCGCCGGTGATGTCGATGCTCGCCATGCAGGGCATGCTCGACCTGATCGAGGCCGAGGGCATCGCGGCGGTGCGCGCCAAGTCGATCTCGCTCACCGACTTCGCGGTGCGCGCCTACGACGAGCTGCTCGCACCGCTGGGCGTCCGGCTGCTCTCGACGAGGGACGCCGCGCACCGCGGCGGGCACATCACGATCGGGCACGACTCGTTCCAGCAGGTGACGCAGCAGCTGTGGGGCGAGGGGATCATCCCCGACTTCCGCTTCCCCGACGGCATCCGCCTGGGACTGTCGCCGCTGAGCACCTCGCACGAGGAGACCCTGCGCGGCATCCTGGCCGTGCGCGACGCCCTGACCGCCTGAGCCCATGACCTCTTCAGTGCTCGACGACATCGATGCGCGGCCGGGCAGCACCACCTCGCTGCTGCGGACCCTGATCGGGCTGTACCTGCGGCCGCTCGGCGGGACGATCTCGTCGGGCGGTCTGGTGGGGCTGGCCGAGGATCTCGGCATCCCCGCAGCGCGGGCGCGCACGGCGATCACGCGGCTGAAGAAGCACGGGCTGCTGCTCGCGGCGTCCGGCGGGTACGCGCTGAACCCTGCGGCGCTGCCGATGCTGGAGCGCGGTGACCGCCGCATCTTCGCCGTGCGCACGATGCGCGCCGGCGACGAGTGGATGCTGGTCTCGGCGACCATCCCCGAGACCAGGCGCGACCTGCGGCACCAGTTGCGGCGCAGGCTGCAGTTCCTGGGCGCGGGCGCCGTCTCGGCGGGACTGTGGATCCTGCCCGGCCATCTGGAGACCGAGGCCGAGGAGCTGCTCGACGAGCTGGGTGCCCGAGGCTTCGCCACGCTGTTCAGCACCGCCGATCCGCGGCCCGCGCAGCCACTCGCCCAGGCCGTCACGGCCTGGTGGGATCTGGAGGCGCTGCGCGCCGAGCACGAGCAGTTCCTGGCATCCGCCGCCGGTCTCGACCTGTCCGCGCCGTTCGCCGCCTACGTGCGCCTTATCGACAGCTGGCGCGTGCTGCCGTACATCGACCCGGGTCTGCCGTCCGAGCTGCTCCCCGCCGACTGGCCAGGCACCCGCAGCGTGGCGACGTTCACGCGTCTGTCGGAGCGACTGGCCGCCGACGCACTGGCGCACGTCCGCGCCACTGCGCGCTGACAGCGGTTCCACGCATCCAGCGCGGAGCGCATCCAGCGCGGATCAGAAATGCATCTCCGACGTCAGTGCGGATCAGAAACGCACGGCAGACCGGGGTCCGGCGTGTGTTTCTGATCCACGCCGCGAGAGGGCGACATCGTCAGCCGAGTTCGCGCACGAACGACGTGACGTGCTCGCGCAGGCGCAGCATCCGCAGATCGCGCGCGAGCTCGCGGTCGTAGCCCTCGTAGGCCAGCGGCGGGAGCTTGCGCACGTTCGCGGAGCAGCCGAAGTTCGCGCAGATCAGCGTCCCGATCGTGTCGCCGTTCCGCCCGGCAGCCCCTGCCTTGCGGGCCGAGAAGAACTGCACGTCGTTGCGGAGCGTGACGTCATCGCACCACGAGCACTGGGCGCGCATGGCCGTGCGCTGCTCGGTGCGCTGCAGCAGGATGCCGACGTTGTCGTCGTCGATCTCGGCGACGACGTAGGCCCGCCGGGGCATCTTGGGGTCGAACCAGCCGAGGAAGTCGATCTTGTCGAAGTCGATCTCGTCGAAGTCGGGTGGCAGGTTCAGGGAGGAGACCTCCTTGCGGGAGGCGTTGCGGAAGGAGGCGCGGATGGCGCGCTCGTCGATGGGACGCATGAGGAAGTGCTTTCTGTTTCAGGACCGCCGATGACGGCGGGAGAGGGCCGGACCCGGAACCGGGTACGACGGGAGAGGAAAGAGACCCGGATGCCGGGTACGACGCTTCTCCGGTGACGGGAGTTCCGCCGCCGGATCGCTCTCAGCCTCTGCCGTCGGCGCGTGACGCGCCGACGATCACCTCTCGCGCCACGAAGGCGCCCTCTGAAACGGGGAATGCGAACAGCACGTCGCCCAGTGTACGCAACTCACCCCTGCGTAGTGCAACGCGGTGCAGACACGCCTGTCTCGGTCAGTACAGAGCCACGCCCACTCTGTACTCGCCGATCTCGAACACGTCATCCGGCTTGATTGCAAGCTTGGTGTCGACGTAGGCCAACGCGTCCTTCTGGGACCTGAAGACTCCTGCGATGGGATTCGATGGAATGGCCTCCCGAAAGACCACCCACACAGACTCAGTAGCCACAGGAGAGAGTTGACCTTACCGTCTGCACGGTCGAATAGTACGTCTTGCCTGCCTGCACCGTTGTTCCATTGGTCTTCTGCTGGAACACGGAATTATTGCCATTAAGGCAAGCCCACGAAACATTCCGCTGCTCGAGCTTGCGCTCACCCACATTGTTGACGGTCCTGATCTGCATGGTCTTATAGGCGAGGCCAGCCCACTCCACGATGTAGAGGGTGCTTGTCTGCGTGATGCTCGTAGGCGTACCCGCACTGCACTCTGTGTAGGGCTTCGCTCCAACGGTGCCCCAGCCCCCCGACTTCCGCAGGTGGACCTGCGAAGGATAGAGAACGCAGACGTACGGGTCGAGGGCCATCGTGTGGACTCCCGATGTTGCAGAATCCGACTCGCCCAACTCGTAGGGAACAGGCTGGCCAGCAATTCGCTGCAACTCATTCAGATATGTGGCCGTGTCTCCAGCATCTGTTGCTGCCTCAGCCGGTGCAACAAGCCAGATCACAGCCGCAAGTCCTGCAAGAAGTCCAGTCAGAATCTTAGAAGTCACCCGCATGATCGCCCCCCGGCCATTCGTCCCAACCACAGATGTTGTTGATCGCGACGTTAGCAAGATGAAGTTGCGAGCGCAACGCTTCAGACACGTCCCGCTCGAACCCGTCCGGATCATTCTGGCGAAGGTACGGGGCGGCAGCGCGAAAGCCCTGAAGCCATCCTTGCGCGGCGATCCTCAGATCACCTTTGGCGCGTGGAGCGAGACGCTCAAAAGCGCCCTCTACATCCTCGATCTGGTCAGCTACCAACTGTTGATTCGCGACAGGCCATCCGACTCCAACAGCCGTCAGCTCCTGTTGCAACTCATCGCACCAGGCTTCGTCGCCAAGCTCAGACGGTGACGGGGCGCTGCAGGAGGCGAGAGCGATGGCACAACCGATCAGACAACCAAGCCGCGCTGCCAGACCCATGCGCCGGCCGGTTCGGTGAGTGGTACCCAAAGACGTAAATCTCACTGGAGCATCATCACATGCGGGCCAGAACGGACCGCCTGCGCTCCCGCTAATCTGGACGCAAAAGAGGGGGGCTCTTCATGGCGACGAAGCCGGGCGCAGGGATGCCGCTGCGCGACTACCGCATCCACCGCTACGTGAATGCGTTCTGTCCGCACTGCCACGAGGAGAAGCCGGACCAGCCGCTCAGCGAGGTGCGCCGGCTGTCGGGCTGGCTCGCCGACCGCGACGGCACGGTGTGGCTGGAGCGCGGATGCCCCGAGCACGGGCTCGTCTCCACGCTGTACGACGAGAACGCCGACATCCTGCGATACCTCGAGCAGTGGACGGCGCCGACCAAGGTGCACACGCCCGACACGATGGGCAACTTCAAACCCGTGCCGCAGGCCTACGAAGACGGCCTGCCGCAGATGCAGACGCAGCACACCTGCATCCTGCTGGAGGACATCACCGACCACTGCAACCTGAAGTGCCCCACCTGCTTCGCGGAGTCGAGCCCCGCGGCATCCGCCGTCGCCCCGCTCGCCGAGGTGCTGGCGTCCGTCGACGCCAAGCTCAGCCGCGAGAACGACCGCATCGACGTGCTCATGCTCTCCGGTGGCGAGCCGACGCTCTACCCCTGGCTGGAGCAGTTGATCGAGCACCTGGTCGCCCGGCCCATCGTGCGCATCCTGCTGAACTCGAACGGGCTGCGCATCGCGAACGACGACGAGTTCGTCCAGTTCCTGAAGAAGCACCGTGAGCGCGTCGAGGTGTACCTGCAGTACGACGGCGAGGAGGCGGCATCCGTCGCCTTCCACCGCGGCGCGGACATCCGCCGGTTCAAGGAGCGGGCGCTGGAGCGACTGTCGGATGCCGGGGTCTTCACGACCCTGACCATGACGGCCGCGCTGGGCGTCAACGACCACGAGATCGGCAACGTCATCCGGCGGGCGCAGGCGACCCCGTACGTGGGCGGCGTGACGATCCAGCCGGTGTTCGGATCGGGACGGAACTCGGGGATCGACCCGAATGAGCGGCTCACCCACACCGGGGTGCTCGCCCGGATCGGCCCGCAGACCGACGACGAGATCACCTGGCGCGATCTGACCGCGCTGCCCTGCAGCCACCCGCACTGCTGCTCGGTCGGCTACTTCCTGAAGGACGACTCCGGCGACTGGAAGTCGCTGGTCGGGCTGATCGGGCACGACAGGCTCAAGGAGTTCCTCGACCTCAACCCCGACCTGATCGCCAACCGCATCGCCGACTCGAACGTGAACAAGGCGATCCGCGACGTCGTGAAGAACTCGCTGCTGGATCTGCTCAGCGAGCAGTCGTCGCTGTCGCATCCGTCGATGGGCGACATCTGGCGCGACATCTGCGTGAACTGCGACCTGGGCGTCGGCACGCTGGCGACGCTCGCCGCATCGAAGCTGCCGGGGCAGCACAAGCGGATGCGGGCGATGCTGGCCGACCGCGTGCTGCGCATCACGGTCAAGCCGTTCATGGACATCAACACCATGATCGAGGAGCGCCTGACCCAGTGCTGCGTGCACGTGGCGACCGTGAACGAGCAGACGAACGCGCACCAGTGCGCGCCCTTCTGCGCTCTGCAGGCGTGGGCGCCGCTGAGTCGCACCCGCATCTCCACGGCGCTGGGACGGCCGGCGTCATCGACGACCGAGGTGCGCGAGACGGGCGGGCGCACCCGCCTGCCGGTTCTCTCGCCCGGTCATTGAGCAAGTGGAACGAGACGAGATGGCTGCCAACGGGCTCAACCAGTTCGACGCCTCGGTCGGTCACCCGGCCCCCGCGTTCGATCCGCTGCGGCTGTGCGTGTTCACCACGATCGCGCTGATCTCGTGCATCCTGGGGCCGGTGGCCGTGCTCGCCTTCGCACTGGTCGCGATCGCCGGGTATGCGAAGGCGCGCCGCGGCGGGCTGCTGCGGTCGCGCTGCAAGCTGGGCGACACCCGCCTGGTGCTGGCGTACCTGTCGGTGATCGCGGTCGCGGCCGCGGTCGGCATCCCCTTCTGGGTGATGCTCTGGATGCGGATCCTGGGCGGCTGAGATGTTCCCCACCCTGCACGACATCGCTCCGTGGCTGCCGCCGCTGGACACGCATTCCGTGTTCGTCGCGCTGGGGATGCTGGCCGCCATCGTGGTGTTCCTCGTGGAGAAGCGCCGGCGCGGGGTGCGCGATCCACGGATCGTCTACCTGGTGCTCGGAGCCATGGCGGGAGCCGCGATCATGGCGCGGCTCGGCACCTGGGCGCAGCATCTGGACCCGTCGAAGAACCTGAATCTGGGCGAGCAGCTGCTGCGCGGCAACGCCTCGGTGCTGTCCGCGCTCGTCGGCGCGTGGCTGGGCGTGCACATCGCCAAGAAGCTCTGCCGGTACCCGGGCCGGACCGGAGATCTGTTCGCGCCGGCCGTCGCCCTGGCGATGGCGATCGGACGGATCGGATGCCTGCTCACCGAGCAGCCCGGGACACCGACCGGCGCGGCCTGGGGCATCGTGCTGGACGCGGATGCCGCGGCGCGCACGGGTTCGCCCGCGGGCGTTCCGCTGCATCCGAGCTTCGTCTACGAGATCGTCTTCCATGCGGTCGCCTTCGCCGTGCTGTGGTTCTGGCTGCGGCACAAGCCGATCGCCGCCGGGGAGACGCTCACGATCTACATCGCCGGGTACGCGGTCTTCCGCTTCCTGATCGAGTTCGTGCGCGGCAATGATGTCGCATGGATGGGACTGACCAGGCCGCAGCTGTTCCTGGCGGTCACGATCCCGCTGCTGGTGGCGCGGATCATCTGGATGCTGCGGCGCGGGCGCTTCCGCGCCGAGCCCGCTGTGGAGGGGACGGTGCCCGATGGACAGCCAGCCTGAAGACCCTGCGCAGAACCCGCCGCTGCCGCCAGACGGCGGATCGGCGGTGCCTCCGCCCCCGTCTCCCGATCCTGGTCAGCCGACATACGATCCGAATCAGGTCGTGCCGCCTCCCCCGCCGGACGTGCCTGGGCCCGGCATGCCTGGGCCCGGCATGCCCGCGCCGGGCTATCCCCCGCAGCAGCTTCCGCCGTTCCCGCCCGACCCGGCTCAGGCGCCCCCTGGCTTCTCGACTCCGAACCAGCAGCCCGGCTACTATCCCGGACCGAATCAGCAGCCCGGCTACTACGACCCGGCATGGGGCGCCAATCCTCTCGGCTACGCGCCGCCGGAGCCGCAGAGGATGTCGGGCGGCGCGAAGGGCGTTCTGATCGGCTGCGGCGTCGCCGCGGCATTCGGGCTCATCGTCGTGTTCGGCTTCGTGATCGTGATCCTCGGTCCGTGCATCGGGCTGAACACCTACTGATCGGAGACGGCCGCGTGACCCTGCCCAGCGATCATCCTCGCCGCGAGCCCGGCCAGCGCGGCATCGGCACCGGCCTGCTGATCGGGCTCGGCTTCCATGCGCTGGGGCTCGTACTCGCCGTGGCATCCCTCGGCATGATGATGCAGTTCGGCGTCTTCTCGATTCTCTGGCCGTTCATCGCGATCGCCGTCATCTCCGTGATCGTGATGGCGACCGCGGGGTCCCACGCGCAGCGCCGACGTATCGCGGGCGGCGTGCTCATCATCTCCGCGGCCGTGTGGCTGATCATCATCGGGCCGTGCATCGGGCTCGTGTACTCGATCCCCTGAGCGCGCCCTGGGAGAAGTGTTTCGTCACGTTTCGCGAGTTATCGACGAGACGGGACAGCGGCCGTAGCCTCGGATCAACCGATCGTGAGGAGATCACCGTGACCAGCCCGCAGACCCGCCTTTCGCCCCTCGAGGTGCGTGAGCGTGCTGCGTGCATGTGCGACCACGGGTACGCCTGCTCCTCCTTCGCCCCTGGGCACGCCCTGCACCTGATCCAGGCGCGTCTCGCCTCGGCGACGCCGCTCGGCTGGGTGGATGCTCTGGTCGACTCCGCGGATGCTGTGACGGGCGAGCTCGTGCTGCGCACGCTCGACGGCGACGTCGTCACCGTCTGGAACGCCGGTGGCGCCGCCCTCGAGGCATCCGCTGGCACTCCCGTGGCACTCCACCGCGACTACGCCGTGCTCGCGGTGGGCGCGACGAAGTACAACGTCGCGCGCTGAGGACGCCGCGCGCTGAGTCCCTCGAAGTGAGGCGGCGTCAGGACGCCATCTTCATCATCGACTCGCGCATGGCCTCGCACGCGTCCATGCACGCCTTGCACGCCTGAGCGCACATCTTGCAGACCTCGCTCATGTCGGCGTGCTCCATGCACTTGTCCATGGCGTACTGGCACATCGCTATGCAGGCGTCGAGCATCGACATCATCACGGCCGGGGTCATGCCCTGCATCCGCATCATGCCGCGCATCATCGTGTTGCACATGTCGGCGCAGTTCATGCAGGCGGGACCGCAGTCCATCATCTGCATCGAACAGACCGTACAGGCCTGCTCGCAGGCCGAACACGCATCCATGCAGGCCTGCATGGCGGCCATGTCCATCATCTCCATGCCGGGCATCTGCATGTCCTTGGACATCATGTCCATCATCATCGAGTCCATCGCGCACCGCTCCTCGTCGTCGGCTCTCGCCGGTTTCGGGCGGGCAGGTGGACCCGCCTGAGGGTCAGATTACGCCTGCCGGATCGCTCCGTCGATGGCCGATTCCGCTCTCCCGCCCCCGACGTCCCCCGCCGGATGTAGGGTCGGGTCCGTGCCGACGTTCACCCCGCTGCAGCGACTGGTCGTCTCGGTCGCGATCCTCGCCTCGTTCGTGACCTTCCTCGACGGCACCGTGGTGAACGTCGCGCTGCCTGCGATCAGCAGGGAGCTCGGCGGCGGCATCGCCACGCAGCAGTGGGTGGTGGACGCGTACCTGATCACGCTCAGCTCGCTGATCCTGCTGGCCGGATCGGTCTCGGATGCCTACGGCCGGGTGCTCGTGATGCGGATCGGGCTGATCGCCTTCGGCGTGGCATCCGTCGCCGTGGCCGCCGCGCCCGATCCTCTGATCCTGATCATCGCGCGCGCCGCGCAGGGCGCCGCCGGCGCGCTGCTGGTGCCGAGCTCGCTCGCCCTCATCACGGCGACGATGCGCGGTGAGGTGCAGTCCCGTGCGATCGGCGTGTGGACGGCGTTCACGACCGGCGCGCAGCTGGTCGGCCCCGTGATGGGCGGCATGTTCGTGGATCTGCTCTCGTGGCGTTTCGTGTTCCTGATCAACGTGCTGCCGATCGCGGTGAACCTGATCCTGCTCGGCCGGCTTCATCTGCCAGCGCACCAGCGCACCACGAAGGTGGACTGGTGGAGCGGCGTGCTCTGCGCGATCGGCCTGGGCGGGCTCGTGTTCGCGCTGATCGAGCAGGAGCGGATGGGCTGGTCGGCCGCCGCGATCTGGATCCCCGGTGCGCTCGGCATCCTGCTGCTGGTCCTCTTCGTGCTGCGTCAGCGGGGATCGGATGCTGCGCTCATGCCCCTCTCGCTGTTCAACGTGCGCAACTTCGCCTGGGGCAACCTCGCCACCCTGTTCATCTATGCCGCTCTCTCGCTGAACGGCTTCGTGATCGGCGTCTACCTGCAGCAGGGGCCGGGTCTGAGTGCGACGGCCGCTGGACTCGCGAGCCTGCCGATCACGATCCTGATGATCCTGCTCAGCTCCCGCGCGGGCGCCTGGGCCGGCAGGCTCGGACCGCGCCTGTTCATGACGGTCGGCCCCCTGCTGATGTCGGTCGGCGCCGCGCTGCTCCTCACCGTCGGCGTCGAGTTCGACTACTGGTGGCAGGTGCTTCCGTCGATGCTCGTGCTGGGCATCGGGCTCTCGCTGACCGTGGCACCCCTCACCTCGGCCATCCTCGGGGCGATCGACGAGAACCGCAGCGGCATCGCCTCGGCCGTGAACAACGCCGTCTCCCGCGTCGCCGGACTGCTGGTGGTGGCGCTGCTGTCCACGATC
The DNA here is from genome assembly GCF_001897945.1 of Microbacterium sp. 69-10. Lineage (GTDB taxonomy): Bacteria > Actinomycetota > Actinomycetes > Actinomycetales > Microbacteriaceae > Microbacterium. The sequence continues at coordinate 78,638 of NZ_MKRT01000021.1, read as the reverse complement.
GTCGGCGGTGCGCTCGATCTGAACGGCTTCCACAGCGCCGCGCTGGTCACGGCCGGGCTGTTCGCGCTGGGCGGCGTGGTGTCGTGGATCGGCATCCGCCGCACCCCGGTCGAGGAGCCCGCCGCCTGAGATCCGTTCGCAGCGGCCACCGGCCGGCTGCGTCGATAGGATGAGTTGCCGTCGCGACATCAGTCGAGGGGATGACGGCGACGCGTCGACGAGTTCGCCGTCGCATGCTGATCGAAGCTGGGGGTCGCATCGTGAGCCGTGTCCGGGCGCCCAGATGGCTGATGCTCGCCTTCGTCGCCGTTCTCTCGATCGCACTGGCCGCCTGCGGCGAATACCCTGACCCGACGTCCGTGCCCGTGTCGACGCCGACGCGCACGCCGGCTCCGACCAACACGCTCACCGCCGAGCAGATCGCCCTGATCCGCTCCACCTGCCCGGCCGGGCTGCCGTCGCCCGCCGGCCCGCACGACGATCCGCTGCGACGATTCCCGCAGTGGGGCGCGGATGCGCTGACGTTCGCGGCATCCACGAAGCAATGCGGCGATGCGCCGCTCATCCTGTCCCGCATGCCGCAGATGGCATCCGCCGGCACGACGTTCAGCTCACCGCTGCAGTACATCGACCGACCCTGCTCGAAAGACACTCTGGTGTCGTACTGGGCGCACTACGACGACGACCTGATCTTCGGGAATCCGCCGATGCAGGGAGTCCTGGATGCCGGTTCGTGCGTGCGCAGCCTCTACTTCACGCTGTCCGACGCGGGTCGAGGCGCATCGCAGTATGCGACCGAGCGCGAGATCGGCCTGCGCAGGGCGTACGACGTCATGCGAGGAGCATCCTCGAGTCCCTGGGTCGACCGCACGCTCACGCTGCGCAGCGGGCTGCGCCTCACCCTCACCTACCCGCAGGACGATCCACGCATCACCCTGATGTTCCTCAGGCTGCCCGACGGCAGCCGACGCGGCACCGGGTACGAGGCCACCGGCTGGCAGAGCCTGCCCAAGCTCGTGAGCGGCCAGATCGCCACGATGACCACCCTCGACGGCGCGCAGACGGTGACGCTGTCGCAGCTGCGGCAGACGGTCGTCGAGCTGGCGCGGGCATACGCCCCGACGACGATCCTCACCAGCCTCCCGAGCTTCGCCGAGGGCTCGAAGGGTGACCACCCCGACCACAGCTCGGTCGGGCGCATCGTCGCCGAGGCGACGGATGCCGGGCTGCTGGACGTGCGGGCGGTGACCTATGCGGTCGGCTACCCCGGCGCTTCCCTTCCCGCCAACCTCAGCGGTGAGCTGCTCGATCGCAAGCTCAAGGCGTTCGTCGCCTATGCCGCACACGATTCGATGATCCGCTGCTCAACGCCCCAGCAGTGCCTCGTGAGGATCAGGTTCGGCGACTGGCTGCAGCGGCACTACCAGCAGCGACACGATCAACTGGTGCGATCCTCGTCGGGGTAGCAGAGACTCAGCGGATGCCGTGGTCGTGCACGGTCGTGCTGAGGTGCGTGCCGTTGAGCTCCACGTACACCTGCCGCTCGGTGACCGACACGGTCATCGTGTTGCGGCGCGCCAGCGCCGCCGCCGCATCGTCGAGGAAGCCCGGATCGAAGCTGTGCAGCACGATGGCGTCCGCCTCGTGGATCGTCTTGCCCGCCCAGTTCGCGATGACCTTGGCGGGGTCGCGGTAGGTGTACACCGTGGTGCGATCTGCCAGCTTGCTGCCGAAATGCAGTCGGGTGGCGTCGGGCGCACCCACCTCGATCCACGCGGTCACGCGCCCGGTGAGATCGCGCACCAGCACGGCGGGCTCGTCGGTCGCGGCGACCCCCTCGGTGAACGCGATGCCCTCCTCGTACTCCAGGCAGTAGGCCAGCAGCCGGGTGAGCATGTAGGCATCGGTCTCGGACGGATGCCGCGCCACGCGCAGCGTGAAATCGTCGTAGACACCGCGGTCCACGTCCGCCAGCTGAACATCGAACGTGTGGATCGTGGAGCCTGTCGCCATGAGGTTCGAGCTTACGCGGGCCTGGCGTGCTTCCCGTCCGGTGCTATGGCTCGCGCGGCGTCCAGGTCGTCATCCCCTTCGCACGCCCCGTCTCGGCCGACAGCCCGGCCAGTTCCAGCGAGCGCCGCACATGCCGCGGCAAGCCGGGCAGCGCCGCCGCGGCGCCCTTCGGCACGCGGGCGAGACCCGCGATGAGCGAGACGTCCACGGCATCCGTGCACACCTCCACGCGCGCCTCCTCGCTGTCGGTGCGCCAGCGCAGCATCCGGATGTCGGCGAAGTCCACCTCGAACCGCTCGGCATCCGCGACGACCCGCATCCTGCCCGGCGCGAACCACACAGACGCCTCGATCGTGCGGCGATGGTAGTAGGCCATCAGTCCGTAGTAGGCGGGGAGCCCGATCACCGTGCCGAGCAGGATGACCGTCATCTTCGGCCCCAGCACGAACGCGTCGAACGCGATCAGCAGGGCGACGGCGCTCCCTCCGAGCACGACGACCAGGACGACCACGGCGATCCGCAGGTCCCGGATGGGCATGCGCACGGCGGGGAAGCGCACGATCGAGCCGTCCTTCTCGCGCCCGAAACCCGGCACGGTCTTCTCCACCCGCGGTCGCTGCACGGCGCTCGTGACACGACCGATCAGGGCGAGCCAGATCCAGCCGATCGCCGGGATCGCCGCCATCTGCAGCAGCACGAGCAGCGCCCGGGACCAGTCCGGGAGGCCCGCCTGCGGGATGACGTGACCGAAGATCACCGTGGCCACGACGGCGGCGGCCAGCACGGCGACCACCACGTGCAGCACGAGCCCGCGGCGCTGCGGCATCCGCAGGGTGAGGTTCACGAAGGAGAACCCGAAGGTCCAGCCGCCGACGAGCGTGAGCAGATACGGCAGCAGATCGAGGCCGACGCCGGAGAGGTACCAGGGCAGCGCGATGAGCAGCAGCAGGGCGCCCCAGACCCACGGACTGCGCCACGGACGCCAGGGCCGGGGACGGACCTCGGCCTCCACCTCCACGAGCGTCATTCGGCGGGCTCCGTCGCACGATCGCGCGGCCAGAGCACGCGCCACGCGACCAGCGCGAGAGCCGACCCGATCAGCGTGTCCAGCATCCGGTGCACGGCCCACGTCGCGACGGCGCCGCTGGGCAGGCCGATGAGCATGATGGCGCCGAAGGCGCCCAGCGCCGCACCCACCACGGGGTACCGCTCCTGACCGGCGAGCCCGACCAGGAGTGCGCAGACCGCGATCACGGCCAGCACGAGCGGGGGCAGGAACAGCGACAGGATGCTGACCACGATCACGCCGACGACCGTGCCCACGACGCGGGTGAGCATCACGCGCATCGGTGGCTTGCCGGTCGGCATCAGGATCGTGAGCGCCGCGAGGAACGCCCAGTAGGCGTCGCGCCCGCCGAGCGCGGCGAACATCAGCATGGCCAGAGCGATGGGCAGCGCACGGCGGATGCCGTCGTGCAGGTGCTCGTCGCGCTCGCGGATCGAGCGCATCACACCCTGTCCGAGGGACACCTCCGGCTTCGGCGGTCGCACGAACCGGCCGCGCGCACGGACCAGGCCGACGACCACACCCGCAACCGCGCCGATCGCGCATCCGACGACCACGACCAGCAGCTGCTGCGCGACCTCGCCGGTCGGATCGCCGCCCAGCACCCGCACCGAGGTGGAGAAGGCGAAGGCGAACGTGGCGATGAGACCGAGCCCCGCGCCGAGCGGCGATGCGCCCGCGGCCAGCGACGAGGCGATCACGATCAGCGCGATGACCAGGGCGGCCAGCAGCGGCAGCGGTGCGACCAGGATGCCCAGGCTCGCGCAGACGAGCGCCACCAGCATCCCGGGCAGGACGACCGCCCCGACGAGCGGGCCCGGCACGCGCCCGCACAGGCCCATCACCAGGGCACCGCACAGTCCCCCGACCAGTGCGACCAGCGGATGGGCGAACGGAACGAGCACGGCCGAGGCGAGCACGAAGCCGGGCGCGAGATGCGCCACGAAGGCGACGTTCCATGCCGCCTCTGCGCGCGCGAACAGGCGGGCGAGGTTCATCCGATCAGGATGGCACAGCGGGGCGGCTCGCTCTGCGCGGGGGATCAGAGATGTGCCTCCACCCGCGGCGTACGAACACGGCCGGCCATCGACTGGGTGAGTGCGCGAGGTTCTAGAGGTTGCGTTCGAGGGGAGGCGGCGCGAAGCGCCGGCTCCCCCTTCGCTGCGCGCGGCGTCGGCGGACGGATAGGGTGGCGAGGTGACAGCATCCGCTTCGCCGAGCCCGAATCCCGCGCCGCGCGCGGGTGCCGTCTACTTCCTGGGGCGGGCGATCCTTCGGCCCCTGTTCTGGCTGATGTACCGTCCGCGCATCGTCGGGCGGGCGAACGTGCCCGAGCACGGGCCGGTGCTGCTGGTGAGCAACCATCTGTCGTCCCTCGACACCGTCATCATCCCGACGTCCGCCGTCCGCCCCGTGCAGTTCCTGATCAAGGCGTCGTACTTCGCGGGTTCGGGGACGCTCGGACGCTTCAAGCGCTGGTTCTTCGGTTCGATCGGGGGCGTCCCGGTGCATCGCGCGACCGGCCGTGACGCCCGTGCCGCGCTGGACGCAGGGAGCAGCATCCTGCGAGCCGGGAGCGTCTTCGCCGTGTTCCCGGAGGGGACGCGGTCGCGCGACGGGAAGCTGCACGAGGGTCACGGCGGGGCGGCGTGGATGGCCCGCGACACAGGGGCCGCTGTGGTGCCCGTCGGGCTGATCGGCACCGGGACGGTCAGGCCGCTGAGCCATCTGCTGCCTGGCAGGCCGCGGCTCGAGGTCCGCTTCGGCGAGCCGCTCGATCTCAGCGATCTCGCCGGGATGCCCGACGGCAGGGCTCGTCGTGAGATCACCGAGCGCATGATGGCCGCCATCGCGCGCCTGAGCGGGCAAGAGCGCTCCGGCAGCGTGAACGCGAGTTCGCGCGACTGAGCCGAGTGCTCCCGCGTCTCGCCGCCGTCGGCTCGCGGTCAGCCGTAACCGCGGCGGAGCAGCATGGTCGCCGCGCGCGCGAAGTCACCCGGTGACGGGATCTCGAAGTCGAGCGCGTTGGCGTTGCGGGTGATGATGTTGAACACGGCGCCGACGCTGGGCCGCCCGGCGCCGGCATCGACGGCGCCGGCGTTCGCCCCCGGTGCGCCCGCGCCGACGGTGCGCGCCTGCACCCGCAGTCGCTCTGCGAGTTCGCGATGCGAGGCATCCGTCGACATGCCCCGATGCTACTCGCGGTGGTTGCAGCGGCCCGTGCCATACGGCGCCGGAGTGCGCAACCCGCTGTCCGGCGATGATCGCGGCGATTACGTTCGGGGCGACCGGCATCGGCGACGAGAAGAGGAGACGCGAGATGGCCCGCAATGCGAGGGTGATGCACTGCACACCGGAGGACGTGTTCGACGTGCTGGCCGACGGCTGGCTGTATCCGTCGTGGGTGGTCGGGGCATCCCGCATGCGCGACGTGGACGAGGACTGGCCACGGCCCGGTGCGCGCCTGCACCACTCGATCGGGGTCTGGCCGATGCTGATAAACGACGAGACCGTGGCGGAGGAGTTCGAGCCTCCGCGGGCCATGGTGATGCGCGCGACGGGCTGGCCGGTGGGCGAGGCCCGGGTCACGCTGCACGTCAAACCGCGCGGGTCCCATACGATCGTGCGCATGCAGGAGGAAGCGATCGCAGGTCCCGCGAGATACGTTCCGCGCGCGATCATGGACATCATGCTGCAGTGGCGCAATGCCGAGACCCTGCGTCGTCTCGCGTTCCTCGCCGAAGGGCGGGCCTCAGGGCGTGCCGGTGAGCCGGTGACGCCCTCCGCGATTCCCGCCGACGGATCGGAGATGCCCGCATCGTGAACATGCTCCCTGGTGACGCCGGGCTGGACGCGATCGTCGTCGGTGCCGGCCCGAACGGCCTCGCCGCCGCCGTGACGCTCGCCCGCGCAGGTCTGCGGGTGCGCGTCTACGAGCGGGCGGACCAGGCCGGCGGCGGGGCCAGCACGCGCGAGCTGACGCTCCCGGGGTTCCATCATGACGTGTGCTCGGCGGTGCATCCGATGGCCTTCGAGTCGAGGTTCTTCCGCGAGTTCGGGCTGGCCGACAGGGTCGAGTTCATCACGCCGGAGGTGTCGTTCGCGCAGCCGCTCGACGGCGGGCGCGCCGCCGTCGCCCACCGCGATCTCGAGCGCACCAGCGCCGGGCTCGGTGCGGACGGACCCGCGTACGACCGGCTGATGCGCCCGCTGGCCGAGCGCTCCACCGAGGTCGCCGATTTCACCGGGTCGTCACTGCTGCGCATCCCGCGCAACCCGCTCATGGCCGTCGCCTTCGGGTTGCGGGCACTCGAGCAGGGCACGCCGGCGTGGGGCATCCGCTTCCGGGAGGACCTGGCGCCTGCCCTGCTCACCGGGGTGGCCGCGCACACGATCCTGGCGCAGCCGAGCATCGCCGGCGCGGGCGCGGGGCTCGCTCTCACCGCCTTCGCGCACGCGCGCGGCTGGCCGATCCCGATCGGCGGCAGTCAGGCGATCTCGGATGCCATGGTCGACGATCTGCGCGCGCACGGCGGCGAGCTGGTGCTCGAGCATGAGGTCACGTCGCTCGCCGAGCTGCCGCCCTCGACGGTCACGCTGCTGGACGTGACGCCCAAGGCGCTGATCCGCCTGGCCGGTGATGCGATGCCCGGCAGGTACCGCCGGGCGCTGGAGGCGTTCCGCTACGGCGACGGCGTCGCGAAGGTCGACTTCGCCCTGAACGCACCCGTGCCCTGGACGAATCCCGACCTGCACCTGGCGGGGACAGTGCACGTCGGCGGCACGCGCGCCGAGATGGCGGATGCCGAGAACCAGGTGCAGCAGGGCCGCCATCCCGAGCATCCCTACGTGCTCGTCTCTCAGCCGTCGCTGTTCGACGCGGGCCGTGCGCCGGCGGGGATGCACACCCTCTGGACCTACACGCACGTGCCAGCGGGCAGCGACGTCGATCGGCGGGAGGCCGTGATCGCGCAGATCGAGCGGTTCGCTCCGGGGTTCCGCGACACGATCGTCGCGACCAGCTCGCGCAGCGCGCGGGAGGTCGAGGAGCACAACCCGAACTACCCCGGCGGGGACATCGCCGCCGGTGCCCCCGGGCTGTGGCAGCTGTTCCGCCGTCCCGTGCTCAGCCCCGACCCGTGGCGCACCCCCATACCGGGCGTCTACCTCGCCTCGGCGTCGGCGTCGCCGGGACCGGGCGTGACCGGGATGCCCGGGTGGCTCGCCGCGCTGAGCGCGCTGCGGCACGAGTTCGGCACGCGGACGCTGCCGGATCTGTCGCCGATGAGGGGCTGACCCGGGCCCTCGTCCGGCGGTTCGGCGCCTTGGGCGGTTCCCGTTCGACACCTCGGAACTCGGCGGACAGTCCGCGGGAATGCGGTCAACCGAGGCATCGGCAAAGATGACTTCATGAGCACACTCGGCGATGTCATCACCCCGGCAGAACTCGGCCGCGAACTTGGTCACAACGACGGAGAACGCCCAGGCATCACCGTGCGTCGCTACTTGCGCGAGCGCTACCCAGACCATCCGAAGAACCAGCGCTGGGAGCTTACGCTTGAACAAGCTGACGACGTGCGCGCTTACTTCCGCGGTCGATCCTCGTGAGTGTCGTGAAGACGCGAGAGTTCGCCGCGGCGGCCGAAAGTCAGTGGCAATAGCCATGACGCTGATCGAACCACCCCCACGCGACCCACTCAGCGGGCCATGCTCCGCGTCAGGAAGCAGGTTCGACAGCCACTGCATCACGGCCTGGGCCGTGGGCGCGTTCACTCTTGAGCATGCTGGCCGACAGCGGCGTCGCGATCGAGTATGACGGTGCAGTCAGGTCATCATCGCCACTTGAATGCGCCGGTCGAGATCGTCGAGCTCGGCAAGCAGCTCGGACGCGACCCAGACTCGATCACGCTTGCGGCCTGTGATCTCCTCGATGAACCCGGCTTCGACGAGCTGATCGATCGCCAGGTAGGCCGCGGGCGTAGACGATCCAGATCGCCGTTCGATCTCTGCCGCGGTCATGACCGGGTGGTCGTAGAACGCCGGGATCAGCGCCGCAGCCGCAGAACCCTTCCGGGGCTTCAGCTCATCCATCCACTCGTCCGGGAGGGCCTTGATGCGAGCGATGGAGTCGCGGGAACAGATCGCGGCAGACCGCGCCGATCGTGCGAAGAGGTCGATCAGCGGCGCCGGCTCACCCTTCCGGTAGTCGCCGAGGGCGGCGAAGTAGGCCTCGCGCTTCGCGAGCAGGCCGCTGGCGAGAGGGACGACGGCGTTGCGGGTCACACCTCGCCGGCGGAACACGGCCGACACCATGGCGCGACCGATGCGACCGTTGCCGTCGGTGAACGCGTGGATCGATTCGAACTGGGCATGACCGATCGCCGCCTGCGTCAGCACAGGTACGTCATCGCGATTGAGATAGGTGATCAGGTCCTCGATGAGTGCGGGCACCCGCTCTGGAGCCGGCGGGACATGCAGGGCGTCTCGAGGGGAGTAATCGCTTCCACCGATCCAGTTCTGCAGGTCGCGCAGCCGCCCGGCGTAGTCGGCTTCCATCGGATCGTCCTTCATCAGTGCGCGGTGCGCCACCAGCAAATCGTCGAGCTCGAAGCGTCCGCGCTCTCCGACGGCGGTCACCAGACTGTGCAGCGCGGTGCTCGCCGCCACCATGCTCGTCGCGGAGGTGTTCGAGCGGTTGCCGGCCAGGGCCTTGGCGTAGTCCACTGCATCTGCGGTGATGCGCTCGATCTTCGATGAGGCGACAGACTCGGTGCGCATCATGAAGCGACTCATCGCCGCCGAGTGCCCTTCGGCATCGGTGTCCGCCTGTGCGGCGGCGAGCAGAGCCTCCTCGGAGGTGACGGTCGTCTTGACGGGCGGGAGGTAGTCCCGCTCCGCGATCATCGGAGGGATCGTCGCGTCGACGGAACTGAGCATCCGGTCAGCCCGGGTGCCAGCGCGCATCTGCTGACGCCAGGGCAGCGTCTCGACGTCGTGCGCAGGCCACGGGGTGCCGACCAGCTCAGGAGACTCCATACATTGATTGTCTCACATGTTATTCCATTTTAAGATGCATAACCTTAACTAGCGAGCTGACTATTCCAGGACACCTCCGCCACACGTCAACCCCACACACAACAAAAAAGTCCTGAGCCACGACCTCGATGTAATCGAAGTCGCGACTCAGGACACATGGCGGTGACGGTGGGATTTGAACCCACGGTAGGGGGTTACCCTACACAACTTTTCGAGAGTTGCACCTTCGGCCGCTCGGACACGTCACCGTCGTCCAGCTTACGATACGGACGGGCCTGCGCGCGAATCGAGGCGCGAAGCCGCGCAGGCTAGCGCGTGACATATTACCGAGCTAGGCTCGACTCATGCCCGACGTGATCGCCGACCTCACCCTCGTAGGCGCCCAGTCCATCGCCGAACGGGTCAGCATGTCCGCCGCGATCGCCGAGCTGCAGCGCGTCCTGCGTGCCGGATTCGATCCCGAGGGCGACCTCCCCCGCGGCATCCTCGACGTGCCCAACGGGCAGCTGCTGCTCATGCCCGCTGCCGTCGACGGCGCCGTCGGCCAGAAGTTCGCCACGGTCGCGCCCGGCAACCCCGCGCTCGGGCTCGAGCGCATCCAGGCGGTGTACATCCTGCTCGACGGCACCACCCTCGCGCCGACCGCGGTCCTCGACGGCACCGCGCTCACCAGCCTGCGCACCCCCGCGGTCTCCATCGCCAGCGTCGACCTGCTCGCCCGGCCGGATGCCGGCGACGTGGTCATCTTCGGCACCGGGCCGCAGGCCGTCCGTCACGTCGAGGCGCTCCAGGCCATCCGCGCGCTGCGCACCGTCCGCCTGATCGGCCGCGACGCCGATCGCGCCGCGGCGGCGGTCGAGGAATCCCGCGCGTTCGCCCCGGATGCCGAGATCACCGTCGGAACCCCGGATGCCGTGCGCGCCGTACCCGCTGCTGCATCTGCGCCTGCGCGGCTGACGCCGTCACCCGACTCCGCCCGCGTACGTCGAGAGCACGGGACCTCGCCGAACGCACGGGAACTTCGCGTGAAGCAGCCGTGCACTCGCCGAGATGCCGTGCTCTCGACGGAAAGAGTCAGCGCACCGAAGCGCCCCACGAGGTCGAGTTGCCGGCACGGCTGATGCTCTGCGGCAAACCCCAGGGGTTCGCATCCTGCAGCGGAGCGGGCAGCAGCTCCTGCGGGGCGCCCTGGTACGCCACGCCGCGCAGGAAGCGCGTGATGGCCGCGGTGCCGACGCTGGTGCCGTCGCTCGTGGTGGCCGGGTACGGGCCGCCGTGCTGCATGGCCGGGGTGACCGAGACGCCGGTCGGCCAGCCGCCGAACAGCACACGGCCGTTGGTCTCGGCGAGCGCGTCGACGAGTTCGGCCAGCGATAGGTCACTCCTCCTCGTGGCCGCTCCAGACGCCGCCGACGTGGTGGATGTGCCTGCGCATGAGCGCTTCGGCCTCCTCGCCGCGACCGGCGACGAGGAGATCGACGAGCTCGGCGTGCTCGAGGGAGGTGGAGATCAGGGCATCCGTCTCGGCCAGGCGCACGAGGCCCACCAGACGGGTCTGCTGGCGCAGCTCGCGCACGGTCTCGACCAGCTTGCGGTTGCCGGTGCACTGCAGGATGCGCAGGTGGAACTCGGTGTCGGCGGCGAGGTACTCGTCGAACTCCCCGGTCTTCGCGGCGTTCACGATGCGGTCTGCCGTCTCGCGCAGACTCGCCACGGTGGCGTCGTCGAGCATGCCGGCGACCTGTCGCATGGGCGGCGCCTCCAGCAGCATCCGCACCTCGGTCAGTTCCCGCAGCTCGTCGGGCGAGACCTCGGTCACCTCGAAGCCGCGATTGCGGATGGGGCGCAGGAAGCCGCGGCGGGCGAGGTTCAGCATCGCCTCGCGCACGGGCGTGGCACTGACGCCGAAGTCGCCGGCCAGCGTGGGCACGGTCAGCACCTGCCCCGGCGGGATCTCGCCGGAGACGATCCGCGACGCGAGCTGCCCCTCGACCTGCTCGCGCAGGCTCTCAGCGGGTGAGAGGAGGGCGCCGAAGCCGCTCATCGGTCACCGGTCACAAGGTGAGTCATGCGTCATATGCTACTCACCCGCCCCGTCACCAGGCGGAGGCGACCTCGGCGTGGGTCCGCAGAATCTCCTCGGTGGTGCCCGCCGGGGCGCGGCCGATGCCGCATTCCGTCGCGACGCCGAAGCGGTCGACGACGGCGGATGCTGCGGCGATGCGCCGTCGCGCACCCTCGGCGCCGTCCTCGCGGTGCACGAGTCCGAGGTAGAGCTCGGAGGTCGGGGCGAGGTCTGCGAGCGGGGCGAAGTAGGCCTCGTCGTCGCGGTCGATCGGCACGGGCAGGTGCAGCCAGGTGAGGTCGCGGGCGGATGCCGTGATCACCGCGTTCGCGAACCGGACGAGGGTCGCGGTGTCGGCGGGCTCGACGAAGTGCTTCTCCCCCGCGTCGCCGTAGCAGAGGTGCACGCCGGCCTCGACGTCGGCCGGGACGGCGTCGATCAGGGCGACCAGACGCTCGACGAGTCCGGCGAACGGGTCGCCGGGCCACCACGCCTCCATCGTCCGCCCGTAGCCGGAGGCGCGCTCGATGATGCCGAGCTCGCTGGCGACGTCCCACTGGATCGCGAGGTCGTCGTGCGGGATCGCGGAGAGGATGCGGTCCAGCTCGCGCCGCATCGCGGCCGTGTAGACCGGGTCGATCGCCGCGCGGTCGTCGCCGCTGAAGTAGGAGGAGACCACGGCTACGGGAGTCGGCAGCGAGACCTGGAAGCGCACACCGGCGGCGATGTCACCGGCATCGCGCAGACGCCTGAAGATCGCGTAGGACTCGATCGCGGCATCCGCGTAGCCGAGCGGCGGCAGCTGGATGCCCGCGGCGTCGACGCCCTCGGCGAGACGCAGCGGCCGGATGTCGATTCCCCGCAGCAGGCGCGGCTCGTCACCGACCCGCTCGATGCCGTCCGCCTGGCCCAGCACGTCGGGCTGGAACATGATCCAGTGGAACCGCCGACCGACCTCGCCGTCGGGGATGCGGCGCAGGAGGTCGCCGAGCATCGCGGACGCCGTGCTCATGGTCTTCTCGGCGTCGTCGTAGTTCACGCTGCCGACGAGCAGCGCGCCCTGAGGCTGGACTTCGGGGGTCTGGGGCATTCCCCCATTATCCGCCGGCGTGCTCGATCGTCATCGTCGCTTCATCCGTTTTCGTCATGGCCTCGACGCCACGGGTCGGATGCCGGACGCGCGCCCCCGGGGCCGAGCGACTCGACGATCCGGCGTGCGACCTCGGCGGGCGTCAGCGTCGTGGTGTCCACGACCTCTGCTTCCTCGCGAAGCCAGGAGCCGAACGCGCGTGCATAGGGTTCCAGGTGCTGCCGGCGGAACTCCGACGGGCCCATGATGCGGTCGCCATCGATGCGTCCTCGCAGTGTGGCCTGATCGGCGTGCAGCACGAAGTGCCTCACCGGGATCCCGTGGTCGTCGAGGCCTGCGCTGATCTCGCGCCAGTACTCCTCGACAAGCACCGTCATCGGCATCACGAGCACGCCGCCGGTGTAGTCGAGGATGCGGCGAGCGGTCTCGACGACCAGCGGCCGCCACGGAGTCCAGTGTTGGAAGTTGTCCGTCTCGGGGAGGCCGGGGTACACGTCCATCAGCGTCTCGCCGACCTTCTCAGCGTCGAACACGCGGGAGCCGGGGACCAGCTTCTGCACGAGTGCACTTGTCGTCGTCTTTCCCACACCGTGGGTGCCGTTGAGCCATACGATCACTCCCCGAGGCTAACCGCACCATCGCCTAGGCTCATCCCATGGACTGGCGTGAAGACAGGATCGGGTCGGCGGCCCGCGGCGAGAATCCGACACTGCTGGCGGCGACACCGGCGGGGTACGCCGTGATCGGCGACGTGCAGTTCCTGCCGGGGTACAGCGTGCTCCTGAGCCGGGTGCCGGATGCCACGGCGCTGGCCGACCTGCCGCGCGCGGAGCGGGTGCAGTACCTGTCCGACGTCGATCTGCTGGCGACCGCCGTGGAGCGCGCCTGCCGCGCGCACGATCCGGCATTCCGGCGCATGAACATCGAGATCCTCGGCAACACCGACGCGTTCGTGCACGCGCACATCTGGCCGCGCTACGAGTGGGAGCCGCTGGACTCCGTCCGCAAGCCGGTCTGGATGTACGACGCCTCGCACTGGCGCGACCCGGCGCATGAGCTGGATGCCCGGCACGACGCGCTTCGCGCGAGCATCACCGCGGAGCTGAACGCGCTGCTGGCCTCCGAGGCCTGATCAGGCGGCAACCGGCGTGCGGTTGACGCGGATTTGTGCGCTTCCCGCGCATGAACTCCCGGCATCCGTCCGCACGAAGCGCACAGATCCGCGCGAAGTGCACGTCTCGATTCCAGCACTGGAATCGGGTGCCCCGCGCTAAGCGCACGGCATCCGCGGCTTCAGGCGGCGTCGAGCCGCAGCTGCACCGTGCACTCCTCCGGGCGCGCGGCGGCGCGCACGCAGTCCGCGGCGAGCGGGCCGCCGGCCTGGTTCAGCACGCCCTGCATCAGTCCGAGGTGCACCTGGCACAGCGTCGGCCGGTGCTCGGGCGCGCTCGCTGCATGCGGGCAGGGGCTGAGCTCGACGGTCAGCTCGCGCTCGTCGATGACCGGCTCGAAGCCGCTCTCCTCGAGGTGCTCGATCAGGGCGTCCAGCTGGTAAGTGGCCTCCCGGCCGAGTCCCGAGTCCTCCTCGGCGAGGATGCGGCGCATCATGTCGCCGCGGCGGGCGGCCTCGGCGACCTTGTCGCGCGCGACGGGGCTGGAGGCCTCGGGCATGCCGGTCGCGGCGCTGTACAGCACGCGCGGACGGCCGCGAGTGGTGCGGTGCTCGATGCTCTGGATGACGTAGCCGCCGTCGATCAGCCGCTGCAGATGCTCGCGGACCGTGTTGGGGTGCAGGCCGGTCGCGTCGCACAGCTCGCCGATGGTGAGCTCCGGGCGGCTCTCCACGGTGCCGGCTTCGAACAGCAGGTGCAGGATCCGCACCCGCGAGTAGCTCGAGATCGGCCCGTACACGGCCCCGCCACCTGTCATGCTCCCATCCTCTCAGAGGGCCGACACGCCCGACCGGAAACGGGCCGTGAATAATGCTCCGGCGAGCGCGGATCCGGATGCCCGGCGCGCGGGCGGGCGGTGTCGGATGCCGCGGATAGCCTTGCAGCATGGCCACCACCCGTCGTCCTGCACCGCCCGCCTTCGTCTGCACGGAGTGCGGCTGGACGACGGCGAAGTGGGTGGGCCGGTGCGGCGAGTGCCAGCAGTGGGGCACGGTGCAGGAGCAGGGCGCGAAAACCGGCCTCGTCCGGCAGACGGATGCCGTGGCTCCGCCCGCCGAGCGCGCCGCGCGCCCCATCACACAGATCACCACCAGCGACGCCCCGCGCCGCTCGAGCGGCGTCGACGAGTTCGACCGGGTGCTCGGCGGCGGGATCGTGCCGGGTGCGGCGATCCTGCTCAGCGGCGAACCCGGGGTCGGCAAGTCGACGCTGCTGCTCGAGGTGGCGGCGTCCACCGCCCGGTCCGGTCGGCGGGTGCTGTACGCGAGCGCAGAGGAGTCGCCCGCCCAGGTGCGGCTGCGCGCCGAGCGCACCGGCGCCCTGCACGACGAGCTCTACCTCGCCAGCGAGACCGACCTCGCCACGATCCTCGGGCACATCGACGAAGTCAGGCCCGATCTGGTCATCGTCGACTCGGTGCAGACCGTCGCATCCGGCCTGATCGACGGCGCCGCGGGCCAGCCCAGCCAGGTGCGCGAGGTGGCGGCGACGCTGATCCGCATCGCGAAGGACCGCGGACTGCCGGTGATCATCGTCGGCCACGTCACGAAGGACGGCCAGGTCGCCGGCCCTCGTGTGCTGGAGCATCTCGTCGACGTGGTGTGCCACTTCGAGGGCGACCGGCAGACCGCACTGCGGTTCATCCGTGCGCTGAAGAACCGGTTCGGCCCGACCGACGAGGTCGGATGCTTCGAGATGACCGGCGCCGGCATCGCCGAGGTGCCCGACCCCAGCGGGCTGTTCCTCTCGCAGGGCGCCGCTGAGCCCGGCACCTGCGTGGCCATCGCGATGGAGGGCCGGCGTGCTCTGCCGGTGGAGGTGCAGGCGCTGACCATCGCCACCGCCGCACCGAACCCGCGTCGCGTGGCGCACGGCCTGGACTCGTCGCGGGTGGCGATGGTGCTCGCGATCCTGGAGCGGCGAGCGGGCATCGAGACGTCCAAGCTCGACGTGTACGTGTCGACCGTGGGCGGGGTGCGCTTCACCGAGCCCGCCGCCGACCTGGCGATCGCCGTGGCCGTGGCCGGCGCGATCACACAGCGGTCGGTGCCCCGCACGATCGCCGCCGTCGGCGAGTTGTCGCTGGCCGGAGAGATCCGTCCCGTGACGCAGGCACCGCAGCGCCGCAGCGAAGCGGCCCGGCTCGGCTACCGCCAGGTGGTCGACGATCGCTCGAAGACGCTGCGCTCCGCGCTCAGCGACATCCGCTCGCACACGACCGAGCGACGCCCCGAAGGGGACATCCCGCCGTTCTGATCAGGCCTCGAGCGCTTTCAGCAGCTCCTCCGGCGACGCCTGCATGGGGTGGGGCCCGGCGATGTCGAGGAACACCGTGGTGATGGTCTCGCGGTGCGTGGTCAGGAACGCCCGCAGCCATGCCGGCGAGTAGATGCCCACGCCGGGCGGCAGGTTCGCGGGCTTGTGCTTCGCGTCGCTGAACAGCAGCAGTGCCACCTCCCCCGTGCCCGCGTCACGGTAGGTCCAGACCTCGCCGCCGTCGAGCGGGTTGTCTCGCGGACCGGGCTTGATCAGGGGGACGACCGTGTTGCCGTTGCGCAGCGCCAGGGCGACCGCTGCCATGTCCTGCTTCTCGAGCGCCTGCGCGAGGGCCTCGGAGCGGAAATCCTGGGGTGCGGGGCGCTTCGCGCCGGCCCTCTTCTTCGCCATGGTTCTCAGCCTAGGAGACGCGACCTGAGAGGGACCGTCGGCTGGACGGAGTGGGGCCCTCTCGAATCCTCCATTGGGGACTGGGGTACTCGAGAGGGCCCTCTGGCTCTCACCACGATGATTGTCGAAGCGCTGGGGACGCTGATACCGACACCACTGGGGATGGCTTCACCGTACTGTTCGGAGAACCACACTCCACGGTATCCCAAAATACTGGTCCGCGGGGCGGAAATTCAGATCTGATCCGCGTGAAGCCCCACGTATCAGCGCAGGATGATCTGCCGCGTGCTCGCGCTGGCGAAGCCGCCGATGGAGACCTCGACGTGGTACGAGGCCCCGCCGCCCGGGGCGCGGGCACGGTTCTGCTGGTCGCAGGTGCCGACCGCCGAGCGGGTGCGGTCCCACACGACCGGAGTCTTCGTGCTCACGGTCGCGCCCGCCGTGAGCGTCGCGATCTGATCGCTCGGATCGGTCTGGCAGTCCGTCGAACGCCACCAGACGTCGTTGCCGCTCGTGATCGTGAACTTCTGCGTCGCCGACCCGACGTTCATCGTGCAGTCGCGGTCGCTCTTGTTGGTGAGCGTGATCGACAGCTTCGGCAGCGCGTCCGCGGCATAGGTCTCGGCATCCGTCACCGCGGTCACCTCGACGTCGCCGGCCTCGCAGGCGACCAAACCCGGAGTCGCGGACGGGTCTCCCGACGGATCCGGGCTCGCCGAGTCCGACGGCGTCGTGGGCGGAGCATCCGTCGCCGTCCCGCCCGTCGGCGGAGCGGCCGACGTCTTCGGCGCCGGCTCTGCGCCCGTCTTCCACGGCTGCGCGATGGCCACCCACAGTCCGCCCGTGATCACAGCGAGCACCACGATGAGGATCAGCAGGACGGCGAGTCTCCGGCGGCGATAGACGGCGGCGGACTGACGGGGCATGCCTCCAGGCTAGACGAGGTGCTTGAGCATCCTGGTGTTGCCGAGCGTGTTGGGCTTGACGTGCGCGAGGTCGAGGAACTCCTCCACGCCGGCGTCACCGCTGCGCAGCAGCTGCGAGTAGACGTCGGGATCGACGATGTGCTCGCCGATCGGCTCGAACCCCCGGCGGGTGAAGAAGCCCGTCTCGAAGGTGAGGCAGAACAACCGGGACAGGCCGAGCTCGCGGGCACGCTGCTCCAGTGCCTCGACGATCGCGCGACCGACGCCGTGGTGCAGGAAGTCGTCGCGCACGAGCAGTGTGCGCACCTCGCCGAGGTCCTCCCACATGACGTGCAGGGCGCCGCATCCGATCAGCTCGCCGTCCGCCTCGGCGACCACGAACTCCTGCACGGCGCCGTAGAGGATCGCGAGGTCCTTGCCGAGCAGGATGCGTCGCTCGACCAGCGGCTCCAGGAGCGCATGGATGCCGTTGATGTCGGAGGCGCGGGCCGCGCGGAGGGTGTACTCGCTCACGCTTCCAGATTAGGACGCGGCCCGCCCGGAACCTGCGAAGGGCTCCCCGATTCGCTGCGCGCTCCGCCCTTCTCGGGGCCCATATGGCTGCCTCCGCGCACCGGAGAGCGCCATTCGGGCCCCGAGCAGGCGACTCGGGAGGCCCGGGACGCGACAGGGCCCGGATGCCGAAGCATCCGGGCCCTTGGTGTCCGTGCGGACCGGTCAGCCTGCGGCCAGATCCGGGGTGGACGGGATCGTCGGGGTGGTGTTGACACCGACCGAGACCTTCTCGCCTCGCGGGGCCGCGTCGAAGGTGAACCTACCGTCGACGACGTCGACCTTCACGTGGTCGCCGCTGTTCAGCTCACCGTGCAGGATCTTCTCGGAGAGCTGGTCCTCGACCTCGCGCTGCATGGCGCGGCGCAGCGGCCGGGCGCCGAGCGCCGGGTCGAAGCCGATCTCGATGAGCTTGTCCTTCGCGGCATCCGACAGCTCCACCGTCATGTCGCGGTCGAGCAGGCGGTCGGCCAGCTGCTTGACGAACAGGCCCACGATCTGACGGAGCTCGTCCTTGTTCAGCTGCGGGAACACGATGACGTCGTCGAGACGGTTCAGGAACTCGGGCTTGAAGTGACGCTTGAGCTCCTCGTCGACCTTGCCCTTCATCCGCTCGTAGGTGGTCTGGGAGTTGCCCTCCACCTGGAAGCCGACCGGGCCACCGGCGATCGCCGACGAGCCGAGGTTGGTCGTCATGATGATCACGGTGTTCTTGAAGTCGACCACGCGACCCTGACCGTCGGTCAGGCGACCCTCTTCGAGGATCTGCAGCAGCGAGTTGAAGATGTCGGGGTGTGCCTTCTCGATCTCGTCGAACAGTACGACGGAGAACGGCTTGCGGCGCACCTTCTCGGTGAGCTGGCCGCCCTCTTCGAATCCGACGAACCCGGGAGGGGCGCCGAACAGACGCGAGACGGTGTGCTTCTCACCGAACTCCGACATGTCGAGGGAGATCAGGGCCGCCTCGTCGTCGAACAGGAACTCGGCGAGCGCCTTGGCGAGCTCGGTCTTTCCGACGCCGGTGGGGCCGGCGAAGATGAACGAGCCGGAGGGACGCTTCGGGTCCTTCAGGCCTGCGCGCTGGCGGCGGATCGTGCGGGAGAGGGCGGCGATCGCCTCCTCCTGTCCGATGACGCGCTGGTGCAGCGCCTTCTCCATGAACACGAGGCGGCTGGACTCCTCCTCCGTGAGCTTGAAGACGGGGATGCCGGTGGCCTGGGCGAGCACCTCGGCGATCAGGCCCTCGTCCACGACCGCGGGGGTCGAGACGTCGCCGCTCTTCCACTGCTTCTCCAGGCGCAGCCGCTCGCCGAGCAGCTCCTTCTCCTGGTCGCGCAGAGCCGCGGCCTTCTCGAAGTCCTGCTCCTCGGAGGCGGCCTCCTTGTCCTCGCGGACCTTGGCGATCCTCTCGTCGAACTCGCGCAGCTCGGGCGGGGAGGACAGGATGCTCAGGCGCAGACGTGCACCGGCCTCGTCGATCAGGTCGATCGCCTTGTCCGGGAGGAACCGGTCGCTGACGTACCGGTCGGCGAGGTTCGCCGCGGCGACGAGCGCGCCGTCGGTGATCTGCACCTTGTGGTGCGCCTCGTAGCGGTCGCGCAGCCCCTTCAGGATGTTGATCGCGTGCGGCAGCGTGGGCTCGTTGACCTGCACCGGCTGGAAGCGGCGCTCGAGCGCGGCATCCTTCTCGAAGTACTTGCGGTACTCGTCGAGCGTGGTCGCGCCGATGGTCTGCAGCTCGCCGCGGGCGAGCAGCGGCTTGAGGATGCTGGCCGCGTCGATCGCGCCCTCGGCGGCACCCGCACCCACCAGGGTGTGGATCTCGTCGATGAAGACGATGATGTCGCCGCGGGTGCGGATCTCCTTGGTGACCTTCTTCAGGCGCTCCTCGAAGTCACCGCGGTAACGGGAACCGGCGATGAGCGAGCCCAGGTCGAGCGAGTAGAGCTGCTTGTCCTTGAGCGTCTCGGGCACGTCGCCCTTGACGATGGCCTGCGCCAAACCCTCGACGACGGCGGTCTTGCCGACGCCGGGCTCGCCGATCAGGACGGGGTTGTTCTTGGAGCGGCGCGAGAGGATCTGCATGACCCGCTCCGCCTCCTTCTCGCGCCCGATCACCGGGTCGAGCTTGCCCTCGCGGGCGGCCTGGGTGAGGTTGCGACCGAACTGGTCGAGCACCTGCGAACCACCCTGCGCGGATGCCGGGCCCTCGTTCGCCTGCGCACCGACCGTGGCGGCCTCGCGCCCGCCGGGGGCGCCGGAGAGCAGCTGGATGACCTGCTGGCGCACCTTGTTCAGGTCGGCGCCGAGCTTGACGAGCACCTGGGCTGCGACGCCCTCGCCCTCGCGGATGAGGCCGAGCAGGATGTGCTCGGTGCCGATGTAGTTGTGGCCGAGCTGCAGCGCCTCGCGCAAGGACAGCTCGAGCACCTTCTTGGCGCGCGGGGTGAAGGGGATGTGGCCGGTCGGCTGCTGCTGGCCCTGGCCGATGATGTCCTGAACCTGCTCGCGCACCGCGTCGAGGGAGATGCCCAGGCTCTCGAGCGCCTTCGCAGCGACACCCTCACCTTCGTGGATGAGGCCGAGCAGGATGTGCTCGGTGCCGATGTAGTTGTGGCCGAGCTGCAGCGCCTCGCGCAAGGACAGCTCGAGCACCTTCTTGGCGCGCGGGGTGAAGGGGATGTGGCCGGTCGGCTGCTGCTGGCCCTGGCCGATGATGTCCTGAACCTGCTCGCGCACCGCGTCGAGGGAGATGCCCAGGCTCTCGAGCGCCTTCGCAGCGACACCCTCACCTTCGTGGATGAGGCCGAGCAGGATGTGCTCGGTGCCGATGTAGTTGTGGTTGAGCATCTTCGCCTCTTCCTGGGCGAGGACGACCACACGACGGGCTCGGTCCGTGAATCTCTCGAACATGCTGTGACTCCTTGGCTCTACGCCTGGCGCACAGCTTCAGCTGCGGCCTTGTATCGAGGGTAACGACCGGCGCGGGGTCGAACGGCCGTGTTCGCCGTCGGCATACGCCGTGCGTCGGATTGGGTCGTCGGATGCTGCGGCTCGTGGGCTTCGAGATTTCTGTGGGGCGGGCTCCGCGAAGCTTCCGTCGTTCGCAGCCCTTCGTCTCGCTTCGCTCGCTCAGGACCCACGGGGCCCCTCCCGCTGCGCGGGCCCCTCCCCGATGCTCACTCCCGGAAGCTTCGCTGCGCCCTCACGTTCAAGAGACCTTGACGCCCTTATCGACTGTCGTTATGTTAACGAAAAGCGATAACAACGATTGTCGATACGGAGGGTTGAGGGGATGAACAGCAGGAACAGGGGGATGCCGCTGGCCGAGGCCGTCACGCTCGGACTGGTGGCTACGGGAGCGGTGAGCATCGCGATCGCGGCGCTGACGGGGGCGGTGGGCAGGGCGATCGAGATCTTCTCCTCGCCGGTCGCGGTGGACATGCCGGTGCACGATGCCGAGGTGCCGGCGCTCGCGGGCGCCGCAGGGGTGGCATCCGCCGAGTTCACGGAGTCGACGGTGTCGTTCGAGACGCTGGACGCCGGCGTCCGCTGGCTCCTGCTGGGCGAGACGGTGCTGCCGGCGCTGGCCACCATCATGGTCTGCATGACGCTGTGGTGGCTCGGGTTCTCGCTGATCCGTCAGCGGGCGTTCCGCCGGTCCATGGTGCCCGTGCTGGCAACGGCGTCGCTGAGCCTGATCGTCGCGGGGATGATCGCGCCGCTGCTCGGCGGGATCGCGCGGGCCGAGGCCGTGAAGGCGCTGCCCGAGCCGGCATCCGAGATGTTCTGGACGTTCCTGGTGCGGCTCGACGCGAGCCCGATCGGCTGGGGCATCGCGCTCGCGCTGATCGCCGCCGCGTTCGAGGTGGGCCGGCGGATGCAGCGCGACACGGAAGGACTGGTCTGATGCAACTCACATCGGATGATCTGCTCGGCGGGCTGGGATGGATCGCGCTGTGGCTCGCGATCGCGGGCGTGATCGTGGCCTTCTCGATCTGGCGTGCCCGCCGGCACGGCAGCACCACGCTCGCGCTGGACGTGACGCGCAACGCGTCTCTCGCTTACCTGGCCCTCTGCGCCACGGGGATCGTGATGAACGGGGTCCGCTATCTGGGCTCTGGCTCCCTGACCCTTGACGACGCGACGCAGCGTCAGGTGACGCAGCAACAGAGTTGGATACGCAGCCCCACCTGCGATGCGACCGGCACGTTCCAGGTGGAGCTCGATCCCGTCGTAGGTCCAGCGCCGATCTCCTACTGCCAGGGCTGGATCGACAATGCGCCCATCGGCCCGCGCCTCGTGATCTGCCTCGGTGTGCTGCTCAGCATCCTCGCATCCGCCGCGATCGCCTGGGCGATCTACACCGCGACCAGGCGCGCCCGGCTGCGCGACCCGTTCCACCCGTCCGTGTCACGCACATTCGGCATCGCGTCGATCTCGGTCATGATCGCCGGCGCACTGAGCGCGATCGTGACATCGATCGGCATGACTCTGGCCGCTCGCTCGTTGGATTGGGCCTCGGATGCGCACCCCATCCCGTTCGAGCTCAGCGTCCCGCTCTGGCCGTTCGCCGTCGCCGTCGGGCTGTTCGCCCTGTCGGCGATCTTCCGCTACGGCGCACAGCTGCAGCGCGAGAAGGAGCAGCTGCAGCGCGAGACGGACGGTCTCGTATGAGCCCCGCCGACGCGGACGACGAGTTCACCGGCATCCATTGCCGGCTCGACGAGCTGCTCGCCGAGCGCGGCATGACGCTGACCGAGCTGAGCGCGCGGGTCGGCGTCAGCATCGTGAACCTGTCCGTGCTGAAGAACGACCGCGCACGGGCGATCCGCTACTCCACGCTGCGCGCGATCTGCGACGCGCTGGAATGCGAGGTCGGGGAGTTGCTGGTGCTCGCGCCGCAGGCATGAGCACCAGCCCCGCCGTCATACGACCGGAAGCAGACCACGCTCGGCGAAGACCTTCTTCGCAGTGAACGTCGCATTGAGAGCACGCGGGAAGCCGCAGTAGACGGCGGACTGCAGCAGCGCCTCGGTGATCTGGTGCGCGGTGAGCCCGACGTTGAGCGCCGCGTTGATGTGCACCTCGAGCTGAGGTTCGCATCCGCCGAGTGCCGTGAGCATGCCGAGGGTGACGAGCTGGCGATCCCGCGGCTCCAGCCCGGGCCGCGAGTAGATGTCCCCGAACCCCCAGGCGACGACCTGGTGCGCGAGCTCCGGCGAGACATCTCCCAGGGCCTCGACGACGTTCGCTCCCCCGGCGCCGTCGATCGAGTCGAGCACCGCCTTGCCTCGCTCGAATCGCTGCTGCCGATCGCT
Source organism: Microbacterium sp. 69-10 (assembly GCF_001897945.1). Classification (GTDB taxonomy): domain Bacteria; phylum Actinomycetota; class Actinomycetes; order Actinomycetales; family Microbacteriaceae; genus Microbacterium. Next base: position 55,730 of record NZ_MKRT01000021.1, on the reverse strand, counting down.
GATGTCAGTCATTGTCTGTTCCGTTCTCTCGTGGTGTGTCCTGCGTGGCCAGGGCGGCCCGATACGTCGTGATCTTGTTCGTGAGCGCTTCTCCGTGTGCGCGCAGCAGCGCCAGCTGAGCTCGCAGCACCCCCTGATGCTGTTCAAGCAGCCGCATCCGTGGCGCGATCGTGGCCGAGCCCTGTTCGCGGAGTTCGGCGTACTCGCGCATGAGCGCGATCGGCATGCCCGTCTCTCGGAGACGCAGCAGGAACCTGACCCACTCGACGTCGGCTCCGGAATACCGGCGTTGGTTGCCGGAATTGCGTGCCACCACGCTGATCAGGCCGATCTTCTCGTAGTAGCGCAGGGTGTGGGCACTCACCCCCGTGACAGCGACCATCTGCGCCACAGTGAGATGCGTCTCGTTCTTCGCCATATCTGAAGGCTAGAAGTTGGAGTGCACTCCAGGTCAAGCGATCAGGGGAACTGCGGCGATCACCCGACTGGATCAGCCGCACCGGCGTCCCGTACTCGGCGACTCTGCCGTCAGCAGTGAGAAGCGTGACGCCTTCCGTGCGCGCCTGGGCGACAGACAGGCGATCGAATGGGCCGGGTGCGGTATCGCGATATCACGATACCGGATCGATATCGTGATATTCCGATAGGAGGATGCCATGGAACGTCGCGCCCGGCTGCGCACACCTGCGGATATCGGCCTCGCGCTGCAGCAGTCCCGGATCGCGAGCGGCATGACGCAGACCGAACTCGCCGCCGAACTCGACATCCCGCAGAGCACGGTGAGCGAGATCGAGAGCGGCAAGGCGACGATCCACGTGCGCCGCATTCTGGACATGGCTCGCGCCTCCGGACTGGAGCTGTCGGCGACCTGGACCGAGGACCATGCGACTCGCGGTTGAGCTGTACGGCACGCCGATCGGCTCCCTTGAAGGCGATGCGCGAACGTTCGACTTCACTCCGAGCGATGCCGCGATCGAGCGATTCGGAACGAACAGTCCGGTGCTGTCTGTCGCGATTCCCCTGACGCCGACGCAGCGCCGGGACCGAGCCGGCCGGCGACGGAACTGGTTCAGCGAGCTGCTTCCCGAGGGCGACCGGATGGAGCAGCCGCTCGATGGCGCGGCTCCTTCCATGCACGCCCGGATTCAGACGTTCATCGCCAATCTGCTGTCGGGCCGGGCGATGGGCGCAAGCCACTGAGGGCAGGGAGTCTCAGGATGCCGCAGGTTCGAGCGGCTCGATGACCACCGCCGTGCCGTAGGCGCAGATCTCGAAGAAGTTCTGGACGGAGCTGTTGTCGTACCGCATGGCGACGACCGCGTTGGCACCGCGCTGCACGGCCTCCGACCACATGCGGTTCACCGCCTCCATCCGGCTCTCGTAGAGCACCTGGCTGAACTCGGGGATCTCGCCACCGCCGAGCGAGCGGAAGCCGGCCGTGAAGCCCTGCCCGAAGCTCGAGGAGCGCACGGTCAGGCCCATCACCTCGCCGAGCACCTGCGTGATCCGGTAGCCCGGAACGTCGTTCGTCGTCATCGTGAACATGCGTCAGCTCCCCTGTGTGCAGATCAGCTCTTCGTCTGAAGATACGCCTCGAACACCGGCTCGAACTCGGCCTCGGTGACGATCGGGATGCCGTGCGCGCGGGCGGTCTTCGCCTTGCCCGTCTGGCTCGCAGCATCCGCCGCGACCAGCACCGCGCAGCTCTTCGTGACGCTACCGGTCACGAGGCCGGCATCCGTGACGAGTCGTGCCCAGTCCTCGGCGGGGCGGCTCAGAGCGCCGTCGAAGACGACGCGCGTTCCAGGCGCGAGGGTGAAGGTACTGTCGGTGCCGGCCGGCTCGTCGACCTCGGGGATCTCAGGCACCGGCAGATCGAGGATCGTCGCGATCTGGACGAGCTCGCGGCGTTCGTCGGCGGTGACGACGCCGTCGGCGAGCACCTCGACGTAGGCGGCCGCGAGGTACGAGGCGTGCAGGGTGACGAGTCGCTGAGGACTGAGCTGGGTCAGTTCCGCGATCGCGTCGAGGCGGGAGTACTCGCCGGTCGAGATCAGTCCGTCCTCCAGCACGCGGATCAGCATGTCGAGATAGACGGCGGATGCCGCGTCCAGCGTGCCCTGAGGGATGCTGACGCGCTCCCACAGGGGGCGCTCAGCCGTGTCGACG
>NZ_MKRT01000021.1:44827-53550 GCF_001897945.1 Microbacterium sp. 69-10 | reverse complement strand
GGAGAGCGGGAACGCCGCGTTCGCGGCATCCGTCCGCCAGTCGTCGGAACCGCCCTCGCGCGCGATCAGCGCCGCGAGGATCGCGGCCTTCGCACGGGCGTCGCCGAGCGCGGGCCGCGCCGGGTCGTAGTCGATGTCGAGCACAGCGCACACGTCGCCGAGCCGCGAGACCCCGAACGCCCTGTGCGACCACAGCATGGTGTCGAGCGCGTCGAACGTCGCAGGGAGCACGAATCCGTCGGATGCCAGTTCGGACTTGAGGAACCTCAGGTCGAACTCCTGGTTGTGCGCCACGAGGGTGCGCCCGCTGAGCAGTCCGACCAGGTGCGCGGCGACCTCGCCGATCAGCGGTGCGCCGGCGAGATCCTCGGATCGGATGCCACGGAGCTGAGCCCGCCCCGCGTCACGCTGCGGGTTCACGAGCGTGGTCCACTCGTGCTCCGGGCGCCCGTCGTCGTCGACGAGCACGACCGCGAGCTCGATGATGCGGTCCCCTCGAGCCGGCGAGAAGCCTGTGGTCTCAAGATCGATGACGGCGTAGGCCATTGGATGTTCCCCCTGTTGCAACGTCTGGACGTGCCCTTCGATCTTGGCAGAGGTGTGAGCGGCTGGGTACGGGCATCCGATGATCACCCGCGGGTCTGCCACCACGCGCGGTGATCTGCTGGAACATGCGCCGGATGACCTCACCTCGGCGCGCAGCTGTCAGCGGACCCGGATCAGGCGCGCGGGCGCTCCGTACTCCGCGACCTTCGTGTCGGCCGTGAGCAGCGTGATGCCCTCCAGTCGCGCCTGCGAGACGAGAAGCCGGTCGAACGGATCGCGATGGATGTCGGGCAGGCCCGCCACCCCCGCAGTGTGCGCCCCCGTGATCACAAGTTCGGTGTACCCGTTGTCCAAAAGCTCCCGCCGCAGCACGTGGGGATCGGCGTCGAAATCCTCTCGCCCCAAACCTGATTTGATGGCCACCTCCCAGATGCTCGCCGCGCTGAAAAGCAGCTCGTTTGCCGCGTCACTCAAAAGGGCTACAGCACCGGCCGGGAGCCGCTCGGGCAGGTACGCCGCCCAGAGCAGCACGTGCGTATCGAGAAGAAGCCGCATTCAGGTTCTCCGCCCCTCGAAGAGGTCGGAGATCACGTCGCCGCCGAGCTCATCGAAGTCGTCGGGGATGTGCGCCTGACCCGCGAGGAATCCGAGTCGCCGGGGCGTCTCCGGCGCGTCGACGCGCGTGAGCTTGGCGACGGGGCGCCCAGCCTTGGCGATGGTGATGACCTCGCCCGCCGCCGCTGCGTCGGCCAGGCGAGACAGGTGCGTCTTCGCCTCGTGCATGTTCACCGTGGTCATTTCCCCTCCTCGACTAAGTCTGATTAGTTTAGTCCTTTTTTGGCGGGGCGTAGCCGCTGTCGACCACACGCCTACAGCTTGTCGATCCAGGTGTCCTCGTCACGATCGGACCAGGAGTTGCCAGTCGTGGAGCGCGGACTCGTATGCACACGGCTACGCAGCAGAGAGAGCAGACGCTGCGCATCTTCCCTGTTGAGGTCAGTGACGGCGCTCAGGCGAACACCGATGAGTTCCTCTACGAGGGCGAACTGCTCGCGCGCGGTCGTCAGACCGAGCCGTCCGAAAAGGCCACGGATCTCACTGCGCTGAGAGTCGTACATCGGGAGTTCCCGCGTCGCCGTCCGCTGATCGTCCGAAGGTTCATCGAAGAGGCTCAGAGTGCTCATTCAATCCATTCTTCCGGGTCACGCCTGGACTGCGGGATGGCCTGACGCGAAACGAGGCATCAAGCCCACGAGGTCGTTGAAGGCGCCGTCGCCCGAATGATCGTGTGTGCACTCGAAGCGATTCTGCCGGATGTCCTCGGCGACCGCCGCGACCTTCTCGCGGATGCCGCCGATGAGGTCGGCGTCCACCGGGTCATTGGTGCTCTTGCCCTGATCGTCGAGGTTGAGGATCTGGATGCGGTCTGCCGACGTACCGGACAGCTCCTCGTACCCGAGCGCGTAGATCGCGAGTTGGTCGCGCGTGACGTCCTCATCCTGCGAGCGGTTGGTGGACTTGAAGTCCACGATGGCCGTCTCGTCGGTCACGAGCGACTTGATCAGATCGATGCGCCCATTCACCGAGACTCCGGGAGCGATGTCAACACCGATCTGCTTCTCGGAGTGGATCGTGCGGGTCAGATCGTCCCCGTGCCGGTCGAAGTAACGCTCGATCGCATCGACTGCGGCGGTGTGCAGCTGTTCACGCAGCGCCGGGTACGCGTACGGCGTGTAAAGGTGGCGCGTGACCAGCTCCTCCGCTTCGTTGCGGCTCGGCACGTCATGGGCGAGAGCACGCTTGTGCATTTCGGCGAGCGCGTCGTGCAGCCCCTTGCCATAGCCGAGCGCCTCGTGGATAGGCGGGTTGAAGCCGTACATGAACCGGAGCTTGAACTGGTACGGGCAGTCGAACAGATACTTCAACTCGGAGAACGAGATCGCGATGTTCGGCTTCTCGAGCTTCGGGGTCGGCTCCAGCCGCGGGACATCCGGCAGCCCCTCATCGCTGGTGGACATCCAGGACGACGCGGTGCAGTGCAGATAGAAGTCGGATGCCTTTCCCTGCCCCTTCTTGTCACCGGGCGCGTAGCTGACGTAGAGGTACTTCTGCGCACGCGTGACGGCGACATAGAACAGCCGCGTCTCGTCGGCGATCCCGCCCTTGTATCGGGCTCCATTGATGACGGCGTCGTCGGCGATGATGTGCGGAATGACCTGCAGTCCGCCGACGCCGCGCATCGGGAAGCGTCCGTGACGCAAGAACGGCACGAACACGGCCGGCCACTGCAGGCCTTTCGATCGATGCACCGTGGAGATCACGACAGCATCCGGCCGCACGTACCCGGCGTCCTCATCGGACTCCTCGTAGACGCTGGGCGCCTGGAACCGAAGGAAGGCGACGAAGCCCTCGTACTTGCGGTCCGGGGCCGACGAGAAGTGGATCGCTTCGAAGTCTGAGATCACCTGCGAGAACTTGCCGAGCTGGTACATCACGAGTTCGCGCCTGCGGGCGTCCCCCGGGATCGTCTCCTCGCGAAGCTCCAGCGTCTCCAGAGCGCGCAGGTAGAGCCGCTGGATGTTGTAAGTCCCCCAGCGGTCGCTCTTGTCGAAGTCGGCGCCTTCGTCGAGCACGGCGATCAGCGCCGACCATCGCCCGGGTTCCGGAACCAGGTCGGCCGTGTCCCACAACGAGCGCAGATTGGCCGCCGTGATCTCGCCCATCATGTACTGGAACAGTCCGACGCACGCGCGGATCTCGACCGCGTCGAAGAGCCGCGCGAGGCCCTTGATGAGGAAGGGGATCTTCCGCCGCCTGAACTCGTCCACGAGCGCGTCTGCGTCCTTCACGGAACGGAACAGCACGGCGCAGTCGGACCAGGAGAGTCCCCGCGGAGCGGCGCCGGGCTTGTCGACGAATGGCATCCCCTGCAGATCGATGATCCGCTGTGCGATCCACTCGGCCTCTTCGGCGGCGTCGCCGAACTGCTGTGCGAGCATGTCACCGCGTTCCCAGGGCTGGTGGGATTTGTAGATCATCTTCTTGTTCAGGCGCTCGCTGGAGTTGAGTCGCAGTGCCACGGAGTGACCGAGCTCGACCACCCCCTTCGTGGATCGGAAGTTCTCAGCGAGCTCGATCGTGCGCACGTCGGTGTAGCGCTTCGCGAACGTGATGATGTTGGAGACTTCAGACCCACGCCACTGGTAGATCGTCTGATCGTCGTCGCCGACCACGCACAAGTTCGCCCCGTCGTGCACAAGCCGTTGGACCAGCCGCTCCTGGATGGGATTGACATCCTGATACTCGTCGACGATGACGTATCGGACCTCGTCGCGGATGTGGTCCCGCAACACCCGCTCCGACGACGTGAGATCGTCCGCGGTCTGCACCTTCTCGAGGAACTCGACCGCCTGAACCATCATCGACGTGTAGTCGAAGTACTTCCGGAACTGCAGCAGCTCACGGTACGACGCGAGGCTGGCGGTCACGGCACTCCGAACACGCGAGAAGTCGATCTCGTCCTCCTGGAGGATCGAGAGCGCCGACTTGTACGTGCGCGTGTCCACGTAGCGTCTGAGCGGTGCTTCGACTCCCTGAACGAGCTTGGTGCAGGTCGTGAGGCCCGACCGCTTGCTCTCACGGTCGATCAAGAGCTGCTGAGTGATGTCAGTCAGCACGCCGTACTTGAAGGTCTCCGGCACGTACGTCTGAAGCAGGTCGAGGCAGTAGCCGTGCATCGTGCCGATGTACATTTCCGCGAGCCCCACCACCTCGCCGAGCTCGGCCCGCACGACGGAGTGCACGCGTTCCTTCAGCTCGGCAGCCGCCTTCTCGGTGAAGGTGAAGGCGATCACGTTACCCGGGCGGATACCGGGCTGAGCCAGGATGCGAGCGATTCGCTGCGCGAGCACTTGAGTCTTGCCGGAGCCTGCGCACGCGATCAGCTGAAGCGTGTTGGTCACGTCCGTGATCGCGGCTTCCTGCGACGCGGTGAAGGTCAGCTCGCTCATGCGTACTTCGCTCCGATCTCGGAACCGAACAGGTCGCCGGCACTGCTCTTGGTCTCCCGCACCGCCTGCCGAACCTCAGGATCGAGCATGTCGAGCACACGGAGCTCGCCGGAAGACCCGTTCGTGCCGATCGAGTCGATGCGGTGGAACGCATCGCCATACTTCTCGGCGAACGCAGCCAACCCCCTGAGCTTGAGGATGGAGTCGTCGAGGTGGGTGCCGTGCGGATCGACGATCGACGGACGGATCTCGCTGCCCACACGAGTGAAGATGAGGAAGTCCGGATGCAGTGTTCGCCAGTTCCCGACCCCGTCGCGGTACGGGACTCCAAGCGCGTCCGGACGTGTCACAGACGGGTTCCGATACCAGGCGACGCAGTCGGGCCTCGCAACTTCCTTGCGGATCACCGGCCGCTCCCAGCCGTTCAGGCTCGACAGCGGGAACCAGCCGTCGTCGTCCGCCATGAGGTGCTTGTCGATCAGCTCGGATGCCCTGACCTGCTCGTTCTCGGTCTCGGCGAAGTCCTCGAGCCTAGACTTGGGCCGCGCGAGATCGGCGAGCTGCGGGTCCACGGCCTGCGCACGGATCTCCTCGTACGCGTCGCGTCGCTCATCCGCCAGTCCGCGAAGCGCAACCCGATACTCGCCGAACCACTCCGACACGATGTCCTTGGCCGCTGCGTCGATCTTCTCTCGCACGTTCGGGACAGTCGCGAGGGCGGCCGCCTTCACGAAGGCGGATCGCAGGGCGTCGTCATCCTCGTCCTCAATCTCGGGGTCTGCAAGGTAGTCGACGTAGGACTGCGCGATGTCCGCGCCGAACGCGCGCTTCGCCTCTTCGAAGGCGACCCGGATCGCCCGCCCGTCGGCACGCTCGTTGAAGTCCGAGTAGCTGACCTTCTTGCTCGCGGTCCGCCCCGAGATCGTCATCCCGCGCACGGTCAGCACCTCGATCTCCGCGTTCCGGAGATCGCCGTCGTACCGCTCTGCGAGCGACTCGAGTGTGTTGTGCATCTGCGCCTTCACCGAGGCGACGGCGCCTTCACGCAGGCCGTCTGCGGCCAGTGCCTGCGCGAGACTGACGAGCTGCTTGACCGGACGGGAACCACGACGCGGAATCACCATGCTGGGCAGCTGATCCCACACCTCCCATACCTCGGTCGGAATCGCACTATTCGGCACGAGCTCTCTCGGGTCGATGAGCACCTTCTGTCCGGTGCTGGGCATCGAGTCGGTCATGCCCGTGAGGTACTTGACGACGTTGCCTGCGGTCGTCCGGTCGAAGTGCGGGAGGATGCAGTCGACCGCGTTCAGCCGATCCTGGCCCGGGATGCGGCGCGCGAGCGGCGTGCGCACCATCCGACCGAGCAACTGGGTGATGTGCGTGTGGTCCTTCGCCGGGCGGAACGAGACCAGCACCTCGGCGCGAGGACAGTCCCACCCCGTCGAGATGCCGTCCTTCGCGATGAGCACGCGCACCTGCGTGTCGTCCTGCACACGTTGCGGCTCGATCCAGTCGACGTCCCACGAGCCGAACGTGAGCACCTTGTGGTCACCGAGCACGTGACGCACTCCGACGGAGGTGAGGTCCCCGAGCTCGGCCTGGATCGTGTCGAGCCACAGACCCACATCGTCGGTGTTCTCCGTGTTCGGGATCTGCAGCACGAGCAACGGGACGACCTTCTCCGCACTCGTCTCGCCGGGCAGGTCCTTCTGTTCCGCGAGGTACCGTCCCCAGCGCCTCGCGGACTCCTTCAGTTTCCGTGCTGCGCGCGTGGTGAGCGCGGTCTCGAGGTTGCCCGCTTCGGCGGGGATGTCGAGGGCGATGACGTCCTTGATGAGCCCGGACTGCTGCACGCGGGCCGGGTCGACCGACACGGGCGGGAGCGTGGTGCGTCCGTCGCTCGCCGCCTCCTTCATCGCCTCGGTGAAGCGGTCGATGGTGGCGGAGATGCCCCAGACGATCGGGATGGGAAGGCCGGTTCTCTCACCGCTCACGAGACTGCGCACGATGGTCGGCTTGTCACGAGACGTCTTGCCGTTGAACCCGCGGTGCGCCTCGTCGAGCACGAGATAGACGGTCAGGCCCTCGTCTTCGATGGTGTTCTGCAGCGTCTCCCAGATGTTCCACGCGAGGTCGTCCGGAGGTGCGGTGAAGATTCCTTCGGCGTCGGCTGCTGCAGCCTGTTCGGCTCCCCTCGTGAGCAGCGAGGTCTTGGACAGGCGTTGCGTGTTCAGGAAGTAGACGTGCTGCGGTTCGAGGGTCGGAACCGCGAAGGGCGGCTTGATCGTGATGAGCCGGTCGTACGACAGCTTCTCGGATGCCTGTACCAGGCGCCTCTTCGTCTGCTCGTTCAGATTCGGGTCGTCCGAGAACCAGATGACCACCGCGCCCGGATCCGGCTCGAACTCGAGTTCGGCGTCGCCGTAGAAGAGCGCCTCGATGGCGGCGGCCGCCATCACCGTCTTGCCCGCGCCGGTCGTCGCGGTGAGGGCGAAGGATGTCTCCATGCCTTCGTTCTGATAGAACTTGCGAGCCCGGCGGAGGTTGTCGAGCGTCTGCACGACGGCGTCGCGCTGGTAGTCCTTGAGCGTGAATCTCACCGCACACCCCGCATCGCGTCGATTTCGAAGTTGCGCAGGTACGAGTCGTACAGGCGCACCACCTCGACTTCCTCAGGCAGCGCGTTTGCGATCGCCTCGAAGAAGCGGTCCTCGTCCGTCACGATGAAGGCGATCCGCGCTTCCGGATTCGCAACCATCGCTGCGACGAAGGCGTCGGTCTTATCGATGTCGTCGATCACGCCGTATGTCTCCGCCACATCCCAGCCGTCGGGAAGCGCCTCGATCCGGCGTCCCTGGGAGCCGGCACGCAGCCAGAGCAGCGGAGCGATCCTGGCGAACTCTCGATGCGACTGCACGCGCATCGGCGACTCGTAAGTCAGAGTGAAGAACTCGACGTTCTCCTCGAAGCCGTCGGCCATCGGGAACTCGTCGGTGAACTTGTAGTCGCCCTTGATCGGGTCGCCGTTCGGAGTCCTGCCTGTGATCGCGGCCTGGATGCGCGGCTTGGTGATGTAGTCGCAGATGCCCCACCGCTCCCACTCTGGATCGCCGGGACGGAGGCCGGCCGCACGGAGCTTCTTCTGCTCGTCCGCACTCACCTCGTTGTTGGTGATGCTGATCGAGCGACGGCGCCCGCCGTCCTGCTTGTTCAGGCGCATGACGGCGTGGGCGGTCGTGCCGGAGCCGGAGAAGAAGTCGACGATTGTGGCGTCGGGTTTGTTAGCTACAACGAATCGCAACGCATCTTCCACTGCGAACAACGCCTTCGGAAACGGAAATGAACGATCCGGCATTATTTGGTTAATTATCTTCGTCCCATGCCAGCCCGCATTATGGGAGACGCGATTCCAGACCGTTTTCGGCGACCGAACATTTGCACCCGAGCGTTCCTCGAGAATCGCGGAGCCATCGTCGCGTCGACCGATAACGGCGATTTCTCCACGATCGATTCTCTCCTCGGTGCCGGAGCGGACAGACATTGCCGACCAACCAGACTCTGTCTTCTTTGATCGCCCGAGTCGCAACAGACCCTTGCCATGCCATCGCCGCGCAATCTCGACGCCGGTTCGCCATCGCCCTTCACCTCCGTCATCGAACAACGGCCATACCGGCACCGTGCCTTCGGGCACGTGGACCGAATATCTCGATACTCCGAGGGGAACCGGATCGCCAACGCTGACCAGACGCCCTGTTTCTGGATCCACAAACAAAGGAAAGAATAAGTTCTTCGAGTCCTCGCGCCGGGTCGCCTTACCGGCCTTGCCACCTCGAATGTATTGAAACCAGAGCTGACTCTTCTCTGAATAGTTGCTCGTTTCATTCAGCATGTCATCGGCAACTTTGGCAACCTCGGCATCTCCAAGGAAAACAAAGTACAGATACTCGTCTGCACGAGAGAACATCCCTACACGCGTAGATCCTTGAACGCTGATAACACTGGTGATCATCTGAATTCGCGCCTCCGGAAACACCTGCTCCAGCAGCATCCCCAGCCGCAGGTACTCCTTCTCGTCGATCGTGACGATGAGCACGGAATCATCCGGGTTCAGCAGTTCCTTCGCGAGGAGCAGGCGCCGCTCCATAAAGGCCAGCCATTTTGAGT
>NZ_MKRT01000021.1:402-44817 GCF_001897945.1 Microbacterium sp. 69-10 | reverse complement strand
TGTATTTCCAGTCGCGTGCACCGGTGTTGTACGGCGGGTCGATGTAGATCGCGTCGACTTTCCCGCGGTGCGTGTAGAGCAGCGCCTGCAGTGCGTGGTAGTTCTCGGCGTTGATGACGGAGTGAAACGGCTTGTCACCTCCACGCTCGACCTTGCCGGTGGGCACGAGGCCCGGATAGATCGGGTCGCGGAACTCGGCGACCACCACGAGATCGTCCAGCGCGACCTTGGAGTACTCGACGCTCGGCTGATCGATGACGAGACGTGCCTCAGTCCTGTCCCGCGACAGCTCGTCCACTCGCCAGACGCGCGAGTCCGTGTCAGCCTTCAGATCGCCGCGCGGCGGCAGGATCCGCACCTTGTCACCACGGCGGACGCGTCGCCCGGGGAGTTCGACAGCCTCAGGTGTGTGGCGCTCGAAGTTCAGCCCGAATGCACGCCGCTGTGACAGCACCTCGACCTCGCGCGCGATCTCGTCACCCAGTGCCGGGTTAGAGACGCGCAGCTGCTTGATCAGGTCGTGAATGTGCGCCACGACGGCTCCTCTCCGCAGGGCGCGCCACGCGAGCGCCACCTCGACGCCTCGGACGTTCCCCTCACCGGTGAGTGTACAAGTCCCCGGGGACATGCACTCTGGCACCAGTCCCCGGACGTGACGACGCTGGACAGGTGCCCCGAGTCCCGTCAGACGCAGCCGCCCACATCGGGCAGCGCATCGTCGCCGAACGCAAGCGTCTCGGGCTGACACAGGAGAACCTCGGGCACCTGAGTGGGATCGACTCCGCAGGCATCCGCAGTTACGAGACGGGGCGCGCAATGCTCAGCATCCGATCGCTCCTGCGCATCTCGACCGCACTGAAGAAGCAGCCGGACTACTTCCTCGACGGGCTCACGGACGACATGTTCGACAGCGTCTCCAGCCGGACCCGGCGAGCAGGCTGATCGCGCCTGTCACAACCTCGGCGTATCCTCCCACCCATGAAGATCGATGGCAGCGGCCGGCTCACGATCCCGGTCGAGTTGCGGCGCAGATACGGACTGCAGATGGGCGACGAGGTCGAGTTCCGCGCCGACCGAGGCGAACTGGTGATCGTGCCGCCCGGAGTGGACGAAGGCGCACTGCAACAGGGCCAGCGTCCCTGATCGGACAGGGTGGCACCGTCGTTTTGACTCGCTGCGCTCGCTCAACGCATTTCGTCTCGCTGACGCTCGCTCAATGACCGGCGACTTTCGACGCCCGCTCAATGACCAGCATCCGATGGGCACCGCTCCCCATCGAGCGATTCACCGGAAACCCATAGCCTTGACTTCATGAACACCGACCGGAGTCCCCGCATCGCCACTCGCCTGCTGGCGGTCCTGCCCATCGCAGCCGTCGCCTTCTCGCTCGCCGCGTGCTCGGCTCCCGAGCGCCCCTCCGCCAAGGAGGTCGCCGCCGGCTACCACAAGATCGTCGAGGAGGCGGGTCAGACCGAGATGTACCCCGGCGACATGATCGAGTGCCTCGCCGAGGCCATGGTCAAGTCCGAGATCTCCGACCAGGACCTGGCGAACATCGCGGACGGCAAGGACCTGCAGACCAGCAAGGAGTCGCAGGCGCTGCTGGTGAAGGTGGTCAAGGATGCTGCACCGGGCTGCCAGCCGCAGCAGTGATCTGAAGTCTCAGGAGGGCGCACAGCGCACAGGGTCGGAACCGGGGGAATGGTTCCGGCCCTTCTCCGTGTCGGCTGCGTTTCGTCTCGCTGCGCTCGCTCAACGACCGGGGCCCGGAAATGTGACGTCACGCAGTGTCACAAGAACCCCGGAATTCCGCGGCGCACCCTAACGTTGGGCGACATGGCGCGCATGGTGCGCGCATCACCCTCCCCGCTCGACCACATGGAGTCCCCGTGACCACCACCGCCCGCGCGCCGAAGGCGCCCGACACCCGAGGCCCGGTCCGCAAGCTGCTGACCTCCTTCGGGTTCCAGATCCTCGCAGCCCTCGTCCTCGGCATCGCCGCCGGCCTGATCGGCGTCTCCCTCGGCGCCAGCGAGCAGAACCACACCATCCTGTCCGACACGCTCGACCGCATCGGCGGCTCGTACGTCACGCTGCTGAAGGCGGCCGTCGTCCCGCTGATCTTCACCGCGATCGTCGCGAGCATCTCCAACCTGCGCCGCGTGCAGAACGCTGCGCGTCTCGCCGGCCAGACGATCCTGTGGTTCGCCATCACCGCATTCATCGCGGTGTCGATCGGCATCGTCCTCGGCCTGGTCATCCAGCCCGGAAGCAAGGCAGGAGAAGGTCTCAAGACCGGCGAGCCGTACGCTGTCGGCACCTGGTGGAACTTCCTGCTCGGCCTGATCCCGCAGAACTTCCTCGGGCTGACCGTGTCCACCGGGCCCGGCGAGACCGACGGCACCTACACCTCCAGCGTCGGCTTCAACATCCTGCAGGTCATCGTGGTCGCCGCCGCCGTCGGCATCGCCGCGCTGAAGGCGGGCAAGAAGGCCGAGCCGTTCCTGGCGTTCACCGAGTCGCTGCTCAAGGTCATCCAGCGCGTGCTGTGGTGGATCATCCGCATCGCCCCGCTCGGCACCTTCGGCCTGATCGGCTCCGCCGTCATCAAGTACGGCTGGGACAAGCTCACCGCCCTGGCCTGGTTCGCCGGCGCGATCTACATCGGCCTGGCCATCGTGCTCTTCGTCGTCTACCCGATCCTCGTGAAGGCCCACGGCCTGTCGATCAAGCAGTACTTCTCGGGCGTGTGGCCAGCGGTGCAGCTGGCGTTCGTCAGCCGCTCCTCCATCGGCACTCTTCCGCTCACCGAGCGCGTCACCGAGCGCAACCTCGGCGTCCCCTCCGGCTACGCCTCGTTCGCCGTGCCGCTCGGCGCGACCACCAAGATGGATGGCTGCGCCGCGATCTACCCGGCCATCGCCGCGATCTTCGTCGCTCAGTTCTTCGACGTCACCCTCAGCCCCATCCAGTACCTGCTGATCGTGATCGTCTCGGTCGTCGGCTCCGCCGCGACCGCGGGCACCACCGGCGCGATCGTCATGCTCACCCTGACGCTCTCGACCCTCGGCCTGCCGCTGGAGGGCGTCGGCCTGCTGCTCGCGATCGACCCGATCCTCGACATGGGCCGCACCGCGGTGAACGTCGCCGGTCAGGCGCTGGTCCCGACGATCGTCGCCAAGCGCGAGGGCATCCTCGACCTCGACCTGTACAACGCTCCGCGCAACGGTCTCCCCTTCGCCGAGGACATCGACGAGGCGGATGCTGCGGATGCGGCCGAGCCGGAGTCCGGCAAGGAGCCCGTCGCCGCGAAGTGACGACGAGCGGATGCCCGAGCGCCTCGCCCCCCCCACAAGGGGCGGGGCGCTCTTGCATTCCGGGTTCAGGCGCGCGACTGCGGGCGGGTCGCGGCGCGCGTGTCGAGCGCCAGCTCCTCGGCATCCATCGCCGTGATCAGCTCGTGCATGACCTCTTCGCTCAGGTTCCCGGCATCGCGCTCGTCCAGCAGCAGGCGGCGTCGCACCGCCAGCCATCCCTTCGCCATGGCCATGAACTGCTCCTGGGTCGGGCGCGGCCTCAGGTCGATCTGCGAGGTCTCGGCATCCGACTCCACCCGGATCAGCCGCTTCGCGAACGCGTCGAACACGGCCAGCTGATCCTCGCCGTGCTTCTGCCCCCACTCGCGCCGCATGTCGCGCAGGTACGCCTTGCCGGCTTCGCGGCTGCGTTCGCGCACGGCCGCCATCTGCCGGGCATCCTCCTGCTCCTCACGGTCATCGACCACGCGCAGCACGCGGATCAGCCACGGCAGCGTCAGCCCCTGCAGCAGCAGGGTGCCCACGGTCACGACGAACGCGACCACGACGATCGCGTGCGCGGCCTGCGCATCCATCTGGGCGATGTCGGCTGCGGCGAGCGCGGTCGCCAGCGTCACCACCCCGCGCATCCCCGCCCAGGAGATCACCGCGTTGTCGCGCCACGACAGCTTGGTCTCGGTGAGCCGCTGCCGCAGCTGCTCCTCGGTGAGCGCGCGCCGGCCGCGCCGCTCCACGGTCACCGGCACGCCCGAGCCGCCGTTCTTCATGCGCTCCCACTTGCGCAGGCGCATGCGCGTCCACCACTGGCCCCACGCGCTGGCCGGGTACACGAACAGCGGCCGCACGACCAGCACCACCAGCAGCACCACGACCGACAGCCCGATCACGGGCCAGACCTCGCCGTCGTTGAGATCCGCGACCACCCGAGGGAGCTGCAGGCCGATGTAGGCGAACACGAACGACTCCAACAGGAAGTCGGCGCTCAGCCACAGCGGCGCCTCCTGCTGCCGAGTCGTGTAGCTCGTCCGAGGAGCGTTGAAGCCCACGTAGAGTCCCATCGCCACCACGGCGATCACGCCGGAGCCGCCGAGCTGCTCGGCGATCGCATAGGCGCCGAACGGAGCGAGCAGTCCGACCGTGCCGTTGATGACGGCGTCGTCGCTGCGCATGCGCAGCTGGTGCATGAACAGCCCGAACACCAGCCCGATCAGCACGCCGACGATCACCGCCAGCAGGAACTGCCAGATCGTCGACCAGAAGTTGAAGGCCGCCGGGCCCGCGACGACTGCGGCGGCGAACACGCGATACAGCGTCAGCGACGTGGCGTCGTTGATCAGGCTCTCACCCGAGAGCACCGTCATCACCCGGCGGGGCAGCCCGAGCTTCCGGCCGATGGCGGCGGCGGACACGGCATCCGGCGGGGCGACGATCGCACCGAGCAGCAGCGCACCGAACAGGCCCAGCTCGGGCAGCAGCCACCACGCGACCAGCCCCACGACGACGGTCGTGACGACCACCAGGCCGATCCCGAGTCTGCGGATCTGCGGCATGGCACGAGCGAAGCTGATGAACGACACGTCGAGCGCCGCCGAGTACAGCAGCGGCGGCAGCACGAGGTTCAGCAGCACATGGCCGTCGATCGAGGGGTTCGGCACGAAGGGCAGGAACGCCGCGGCGAGCGCGACCACCGTGACGAGCAGCGGCGCGGGCCAGCCCCGCCAGCGTGCGATGGCCGCCACCGCGACCGCACCGACGATGACGAAGAAGATGCTCGCGTCCATGGGGGCAAGGCTAACGCGGCCACTCCCGCTCATCCCGGCGCCGGACCGCGCTTCGCCGAGAGCGCCGGATCTCGTCGACGGATGCCATGCTCACCTCGCGGCGGCGAGCAGCCGGACCACCTCGTCCTCCGAGGTCTGCCGGAAGTCGGTGTAGTACATCCCGACCGCCATGAAGTCGCGCGGCGCGCAGAGGCAGACCACCTCATCGGCATCGGTGAGCTGGCCGAGAGCATCCGGCGCCGCCACCGGAACGGCGACCACGACATGCGACGCACCGCGGGCGCGGGCGATCGCGCACGCCGTCCGCATGGTCGCCCCGGTCGCGATCCCGTCGTCCACGATGATCGCGACGCGGCCCTCGATCGGCTCGGCGGCGCGCCCCTCGCGCAGCATCCGCGATCTGCGCTCCACCTCCGCGCGCTCGCGCTGCTCGGCTGCGGCGAGCGTCGCCTCGTCGGCGCCGGTGATGCTGATGACGCCGGCGTTGCGCACGACCGCGTCATCCTCGCCGACGGCGCCCATCGCGACCTCCGGATGCCCGGGCGCCCCGACCTTGCGCACGATCAGTACGTCCAGCGGAGCGGCGAGCGCGCGAGCCACCTCCGCGGCCACCGGCACTCCGCCGCGCGGCAGGCCGAGCACGACGCAGTCCTCGTGGGCGCGATGGGTCAGCTCGCGGGCGAGTTCCCGGCCCGCGTCGGCTCTGTCCTCGAAGTTCCACATGGCATCCCCTGATCCCGGAGTACGCCGGGCGGTCACGTGAGTCAACCCTCTGGTGGCTCGGGTGCTTTCGGTTTCTGCGTCGAGAGCACGGCATCTCGTCGAGTGAACGGATGCTTTGCGCGGAGGAGCCGTGCGTTCGGCGACATCCCGTGCAGTCGACAGGCATCCGCGGCCGCCGACCATCGACGACGTGGAATGCCACGGCATCCGCCTCGGTTGCCTCTGATGATGACTTCTGCAGCGCTCTCCGTCCTCGACCTCGTTCCCGTCCGCTCCGGTGCCGACGGCTCCACCCAGACCAGCGCGCAGGCGGTGGCCGCGTCGATGGCGCTCGCCCAGCGCGCCGATGAGCTCGGCTACCGGCGCTACTGGTTCGCGGAGCACCACAACATGCCGTCCGTGGCATCCACCACTCCCCCGGTGCTGATCGCGGCCGCGGCGTCTCGCACATCCCGGATCAGGGTCGGCTCCGGCGGCGTCATGCTGCCCAACCACGCGCCGCTGGTCGTCGCCGAGCAGTTCGCCGCGCTCGAGGCCATCGCGCCCGGACGCATCGACCTGGGCATCGGGCGCGCCCCGGGGAGCGACCCCGTGATCACGCAGCTGCTGCGCCAGTCCGGCACCTCGGGCGACGTGGAGCGCTTCCCCTCGCACGTGCAGGACATCGCCCTCATGCTGCGTCACGAAGGCGCGACCGTGCGGTTCACCAGCGGCGGCGAGTACACCGTGCGGTCGACGCCGATGGCATCCGATGCCCCCGAGATCTGGCTGCTCGGGTCGAGCGACTACTCGGCCCAGCTCGCCGCATCCCTCGGCCTGCCGTACGTGTTCGCGAACCACTTCTCCGGGCAGGGGCTGCAGCGCGCGCTCGACCTGTACCGCTCGGCGTTCCAGCCGTCTTCGACGCTCGAGACGCCGCGAACCTTCCTGACCGCGAACGTCGTCGCCGCCCCGTCCGCCGACGAGGCTGCGGCTCGCGCCCTGCCGCAGCTGCGCATGATGACGCGGCTGCGCCGCAACCAGCCGCTCACCCCGCTGGAGACGGTCGAGCAGGCGCAGCGCGGCCTGGCAGAGGCGGATGCCGGCGAGCAGACGCTCATCGACGGCATCCGCGCCAACTGGTTCATCGGCGCGGGTCCCGAGGTGCGGGAGGCGCTGGACGCCTTCGCCGCGCAGTACGGGGTCGACGAGATCATGATCTCCCCCGTGGCCGGATCGTTCGAGGCCGAGCCGCTCGACGCGACGCCCGGCCGCGTGCAGACCCTGGAGCTGCTCTCCTGACGCCCCAGAGCGCTTGGACATCCGGCGCGCTCAGCCCTTGACCGCGCCCCCCAGCCCGGCTGAGCGCAGGAACACCGACTGAAACGCCAGGAACATCGCGATCGGTATCAGCGTCGCGATCGCGAGAGCCGCCAGGAACACGTCCAGCTCGGTCTGTGACTGCACCGCCGGCAGACGCACCGACAGCGGCTGCACCGCCGGGTCGGGCAGCACCAGCATCGGCCACAGGTAGTCCTTCCACGCGGCGATGATCGCGAACACGGAGACCACGCCGAGGATCGGCTTCGACATCGGCAGCACGATCGACCAGAACAGCCGAACGGGTCCGGCGCCGTCTGTGCGGGCCGCCTCGAAGACCTCGCGCGGCAGTGCATCGAAGAAGCGCTTGACCAGCAGGATGTTGAATGCGTTCGCCGCCATCGGCAGCCACACCGCGAGGTAGTTGTTCAGCAGCGAATGGCCGACCAGCGGCGGATGCACGATCGTCAGGTACAGCGGCACCAGCAGCACGATCCCGGGAATGAACAGCGTCGCCAGCACCAGCCCGTCCAGGATCGGCGCGTACCGCGGCCGCAGCACCGAGAGCCCGTACCCGGCCGTGGTGGCGATGAACAGCTGGAAGAACCAGGCCCCGGCCGCGATCACGATGGTGTTCCAGAAGTACTGCGAGATGCCGATGTCGTTCCACGCCGTGGACAGATTCGCCCAGTCGATGCCGCTCGGCCAGAGCGCGAACGGCTGCTGCAGCGTGTCCTGCGTGGGGGTGACGGCCGCTTTCATCAGCCACAGGATCGGGCCGAGGCCGGCGATCACCAGCGTGACGAACAGGAAGACGTGCGTGACGCGCATCCCGAACCGCACGCCGGGGCGGCGCCGGTCGTAGTCCGAGATCAGAGTGCGGTCCCCCTGCGCCTCGGCCTGACGCGCGACCCTGCGCGCGGCTCGCCTGTCGGCTGCGATGCTCATGAGCTGCTCCAGCGATTGGTCAGCCGGAAGTACAGCCAGCTGAGAAGGGCGAGCGCGATGGCCAGCAGCACCGAGACGGCGGTCGCCTCGCCGTATGCGCCGCCGAGACTGTTTCGGAACGCCTTGTCGTAGATGTACAGCAGGACTGTGCGGGTCGCCCCGGCAGGTCCGCCACCGGTGAACAGGAAGGGTTCCAGGAAGACCTGCGCCGTGGCGATCACCTGCAGGATCAGCATGATGAAGAGGATGCCGCGCAGCTGCGGCAGAGTGATATGCCACACCTTGCGCCAGATCGAGGCGCCGTCAACCTCGGCGGCGTCGTACAGCTCGGACGGCACCCCGAGCAGCGCCGCCAGGTAGATGATGATCGAGCCGCCCGCCCCGGCCCAGGTGGCCTCCAGCACGAGTGACGGCATCGCCTGCAGGGCGTCCTGGATCCAGGGCTGCGGCGGGATGCCCACCGCGCCGAGCACGGTGTTGAACACGCCGTTCGCGTCAGCCGAGTAGAAGAATTTCCACAGCAGCACCGCGACGACCGGAGGAATGACCACCGGCAGGTAGGCCAGCGCCGAGTACAGGCCCTTCGCTCTGCGCACCTCACTCATCAGCACGGCCATGAACAGCGGCACCGGGAAGCCGAAGACCAGTGCGAGCAGCGCGAACCACAGCGTGTTGAGCACGGCTTCGCCCAGCAGCGGATCGGAGAGCACCTTGACGTAGTTGTCGAAGCCGACCCACTGCGAGGTGATGAGGTTGGTCTTCTGCAGGCTCATCATCACCGACTGCACGATGGGCGACCAGCTGAAGACCGCGAAGACCACGATCATCGGCAGCAGGAACAGCAGGTTCCACAGTCCTCCACCGCGCAGCCAGGTCATCGGCGTACGTCGGGTGGACCGCACGGTGCGGGGCGCCGCCGGACGACGGGCATCCGGCTCCGGCGGTGCGCCGGTGTCACTCAGGGTCGTCATCTTTCTCCGTCTCGGGTGCGAGGATGCCGGTCCGGGGCCGCCCGAGCAGGCGGCCCCGGGCGCCGCTCACCGATCCAGCAGCGCCTGCGCGTCTGTCTGAGCCTTCTTCAGCAGGCCGTCGATGTCGGCGTTCTGCTGGGTGAGCACCGATTGCACGACGGTGTCGAGCAGAGCGTAGACCTCCTGGGTCTTCTTCTTCGGCTCACCGACTGGAGTCTGCTCCCAGATCTCGTCGATAAACGACGACATCTGGTCGCGCGGCACGTTGATGTACGGCTCGATCCACTTCAGCGACTCCTCGTACTGGTCACGGCTGAGCACCGGGAGCAGAGGCGTGCCGACGGCCTGTCCGGAATCGGCCAGCGTCTTGGCGTCGGTGATTGCGGCATCCTTGTCCATCAGCTTCTGCATGTAGTACCAGTCGATCCAGGTGGTCGCGGCGTCCTTCGCCTTCGCGTCGATCGTGGGGCTGATCACCGCAACGTCACCGCCGCCCAGAGTGCCGGGGTCCTTGCCCTCGACGGGCACGACGCCCAGTCCGTACATCTCCGGCTTCATGCCGAAGTCGCGCACCAGGGCGGTGTACACGTCGGAGCCCGAGGTGTACATGCCGAGGTTGCCGGCCGCGAACTCCTGGTTGATGGTGCCCCAGTCCAGATCGAACTTCGAGCCGAACGACTTGTCCTCCCAGCGCACATCGTGCAGGAACTGCAGCGCGGCTCTGGTCGCGTCATTGTCGATGCTCGAGGTCGCACTGCCGTCGGCGTCGTCGGTCTGGGTGCGGCCGCCCCGTGCCACGGTCGCGGCCGTCAGCTGCCATCCGCCCGTGTTGCCGGCCGCCATCTGCGCATACCCGGCCTTGCCGGTCTTCTCAGTGATCTGCTTGGCATAGGCGCGCACTTCGTCCCAGGTTGTCGGGGGCTTGTCGGGGTCGAGTCCCGCCGCCTTGAACAGGTCGCGGTTGTAATGCAGGCCCATGGCGTAGGCCTGGCGCGGGAAGCCGTAGATGTGGCCGTCGGCGCCGGTCACCCCGTCGAGGATCACGGGGTTGAACTTGTCGGTGTAGCCGAGCTCCTTCACCGCGTCGGTCACATCGGTGAGCTGACCGTTCTCGAGCAGCGTCTTGGTGTCGGTGAACGGCACGGTGAACACGTCAGGGAGCGATCCGCCCGCCAACTGGACGGCGAAGGTGGGCCCCTTCCACTCGTACTCGACGCCGATGATGTCGATGTCCTTGTGCAGGGCTTCGAACTGCTTCTCCTGTGCGGCGAACGCCTCATAGGCGGCGGCATCTGCGCCGGGCGGGAACGTGGCGACGCGCAACTGGATCTTGCCGCCGGACGAGGAATCGTCAGCGGCCGGGGAGCAACCGGCGAGCATGCCGACGACGGCGACTGTCGCGGCGCCTGCAAGCAGGACCTTGCGTGGTGACCTCATTGTCGTACCTTTCGTGTGCGGGAAGGCGCGTGATGCGCTGGTGCGCCGGTTCATCCCTGGTTCTCGGCATCCACCGGTGCGGATGCCGTCTGCAGCCACACGGCTGTGTCGCGCGGCAGAAGATCGTCGGAGAGCGGACCGCTGGCGATGACGACGTCGCCGGCGGGCAGTGGTACAGGCGTCTCGCCCATGTTCAGGATGCAGACCATGTCGTCGCCGCGGCGGAACGCGAGCACGTCCGCACTGAATCCGGTCAGCCAGGCGAAGTCGCCGTGCCGCAGGGCGTCGCTGCTTCGCCGGGCGGCCAGCGTGCGCCGGTACAGGGCGAGCATCGAGTGCGGATCGGAGGCCTGCGCGGCGACGGTCCGGGATCCCCAGTCGTCCGGCTGCGGCAGCCAGGGCTCTGCGAGCTCCGAGAAGCCGTACGGGGGAAGACCGCCCGACCACGGCAACGGCACCCGGCAGCCGTCGCGCCCGGGATCCACGCCGCCGGAGCGGTAGTGCATCGGATCCTCGATGCGCTCCAGCGGCAGATCCTCCACCTCGGGGAGCCCCAGTTCGTCGCCCTGGTAGATGTACAGGCAGCCGGGCAGCGCAGCGACGACGAGACTCATCGCACGGGCCCGCCGGGTGCCGAGGGCGAGGTCGGTGGGTGTGCCGAAGCGCTTGTCGAGAAAGGCGAACCCGCTCTTCTCACGACCGTACCTGGTGACCGGACGCGTGACGTCATGGTTGGAGAGCACCCAGGTGCTGGGCGCCGAGACCGGTGCATGCGCCCGCAGCGTCCGGTCGATCGATTCACGCAGGGATGCCGCCAGGTAGGGCCGCGTCATGAAGTCGAAGTTGAACGCGGTGTGCAGTTCATCCGGACGCAGGTAAGCGGCGAAGCGGTCGACGTCGTCGAGCCAGATCTCGCCCACCAGCACGCGCGGCTCAGGGTAGCCGTCGGCTACGGAGCGCCAGGAGCGGTAGATGTCGTGAAGCTCGTCGCGGTCCTGGATGGGATGCGAGCCGTCGGCGCTCTCGCCCACCTCGAGCAGCTCGGGATCCTTCACGAGCAGCGCTGCGGAGTCGATCCGCACGCCCGCGACGCCGCGGTCGAACCAGAACCGCAGGATCTCCTCGTGCTCACGACGAACGTCGGGGTGGTTCCAGTTCAGGTCGGGCTGCTCTGGGGTGAACAGGTGCAGATACCACTCCCCCGGCGTTCCCTCCGCCGTCGTGGTGCGGGTCCAGGTGGAGCCCTGGAAGCTGGAGACCCACCGGGTCGGGATGGTGGCACCGTCCTCGCCCTTGCCGGGGTGGAACCAGAACCGCTCCCGCGCGGGGGCGCCGGGTCCTGCCGCGAGCGCCTCCTGGAACCATGGATGCTGATCGCTGATGTGATTGGGGACGACGTCGATGATCGTGCGGATGCTCAGCTCGCGCGCCTCCGCGATCAGGGCTTCGGCATCCTCGAGCGATCCGAACCAGGGGTGGATGCTGCGGTAGTCGACGATGTCGTAGCCGCCGTCAGCGAACGGCGAGGGATACCACGGGTTGAACCACAGGGCGTCGACGCCCAGCTCGGCGAGGTACGGCAGCCGCTCTCGCACACCGCGCAGGTCGCCGATTCCGTCGTCATCGCCGTCAGCGAAGCTGCGGACGTACACCTGATAGATCACGGCGGAGCGCCACCATTCAGCGTCCTGCGTGAACCGTACGGGGACTGCCTCGTCCATCGTTCTCCGTCTGTCGAGCTCGGCCCGGGACGCCGATGCGACAAACGTAGCTTTCTCGATCGCAAACTGCAAGAGTTGAATCTAATGACGCAATTTTGATACGTCCATGCGACAGGGCAGTTGGGGGGCGACGGTCAGGAGGAGATCGGCCCCGTCGACATCCGAAGCACGAGCTCGGGCTCGAACAGCAGCTCCTCCCCGGCATCCGCGGTTCCGCCGATCTGCGCGAGCAGCAGCTCCACCGCGGCCTTGCCCATCGCCTCGATCGGCTGCCGCACCGTGGTCAGCGGGGGCTCGGTGCAGCTCATCAGCGCGGAGTCGTCGAACCCCACCACCGAGAGATCGCCGGGCACGCTCAGGCCCGCCCGCCGCGCCGCACGGATCGCGCCCAGCGCGAGCGGGTCGCTCGCGCAGACGATCGCCGTCACGCCGCGTCCGATCAGTTTGCGCGCACCGGCCTGACCGGACTCGAGCGCGTACAGGCCGTGCACCACCAGGTCCTCGTCGAGCGGGTCGCCCAAGTGGTCGAGCATCCGACGCACCCCGGCGAGCTTGCGCTGCGAGGGAATGTGATCGGCGGGCCCGAGAAGCAGGCCGATCCTGCGGTGGCCCAGCTGGCGCAGGTGCGAGATCGCCTGTTCGCCGGCTGCCCCATCATCGGTGGCCACGGTCTGGAACGCCAGCGTGTCGACGCGGGCGTTGACGAGCACGGTCGGCAGGTTCACCTGCCGCAACCGACCGTAGTGCTCGTGGGTGGCATCGGCCTGCGTGTACAGTCCGCCGAGGAAGAT
Source organism: Microbacterium sp. 69-10 (assembly GCF_001897945.1). GTDB lineage: Bacteria > Actinomycetota > Actinomycetes > Actinomycetales > Microbacteriaceae > Microbacterium. The sequence goes on along the minus strand of NZ_MKRT01000021.1, from coordinate 31,829 downwards.
CACGCCCGACACATGCTGCGAGAGCAGCAGATCGACGTAGTCGGCCTCGGTGATGCCAACCGCGTTCTGCGTGCACAGCACCGGCGTGTAACCGTTCTGAGCCAGGCCGCCGCCGACGATCTCGGCGAGCGCGGGGAAGATCGGATTGGTCAGCTCCGGCGCCACCAGCCCGACCAGTCGCGCCCGTTCTCCGCGCAGTTTGGTGGGCCGCTCGTAGCCGAGCACGTCCAGCGCTGTGAGCACCGCCCTGCGTGTGGCTTCCGACACCCCGGGTTTGCCGTTGAGTACTCTCGAGACGGTCGCTTCACTCACGCCCACTTTGCGGGCCACTTCGGCAAGACGCTTCGTCATGCACTCATCTTACGCAAACTGATTTCAGTTCAACGCAAGAAAATGACGCCTGCGTCGGCCGCCTACGCCTCGTCGGGCTCGCCCGCGATCAGGCCGCGAAGCCAGTCGCGCGCCTCGACGAAGATCTCGTCGGCGTAGCGGTCGGGGTACTGCACGATGCGGCGATCGGCCCGCGGGTAGGAGCCGAGGAACACCACGCGCGGGCTGAACCGGCGGATGCCGAGCAGCGCGTCGGCCATGCGCTCGTCGTGGATGTGCCCGTCGGCGTCGAGCACGAAACGGTACCGGCCCAGCTCGTCGCCGATCGGCCGGGACTCGATCAGCGACAGGTTGATGCCGCGGGTGGAGAACTGCTCCAGCATCTCCAGCAGGGCGCCCGGGCGGTCGTCCGGCAGCTCGACGATCAGCGAGGTCTTGTCGGCACCTGTCGGCGCACCCGCGGCGGTGGTGCGCGAGACCAGCACGAAGCGGGTCACGGCGTTGGCGTTGTCGCCGATCTGCTCGGCCAGCACCTCGACGTCCTGGTGCTGCACGATCCCGGGCGCGGCGATCGCGGCCTGCGCCGGCAGCGTCCCGTCGAGGATGCCCAGGGCGGATGCCACATTGCTCGCCGCCGGAACATGGGCGTGCCTGGGGAGGTGCGCTCCGAGCCATCCGTGGCACTGCGCGTAGGCGACGGGGTGCGCCGCGATGACCTGCACGTCCTCGAGCTTCGTCCCGGGTGCACCCACCAGCACGAAGTTCACCTTGACGAGGTACTCGCCGATGATGCGCAGGCCCGGGTTCGTCGCCAGCGCGTCCAGCGTCGTCGAGACGCCGCCCTCGATCGAGTTCTCGATCGCGATCATCGCAGCATCCGACACCCCCGACAGCACGTCGGCGAGTGCCTCGCCGACGTTGTGCACGGGCTTCCACTCGTGACCCCGCGCCTCGGGCACCTGATCCAGCGCCGCTTCGGTGAAGGTTCCAGCAGGGCCCAGGTAGCTGTACGTGCGGCGTTCGGTCACCCGGCAAGCCTAGTCCCGGGCATCCGCTGGGTTACGGTGGGCGATCCTCACGGGCTGCGCGTGCGCTTCGCGCGGAGATGTACACCTGCCGCGGACGGAATCCGGCATCCGATCCGCGCGAAGCGCACATTCCCGCGCGAACTGTACGGCACAGGCGGCCCTGATGTCCGCCCGGCCGCATCCGGCCGACTCGGAAGATGCGCGACGGCCACCCGCGGGGCAGACTATGCACATGACGAGCCGTGCAGGCCTCCCCGCGGAGGAAAAGGACCTCATCGATGTCGACGAGCTGATCGCCGCGTACTACGACCGGCATCCGGACCCGAAGGTCGCGACGCAGCGCGTCGTCTTCGGAACCAGCGGCCATCGCGGCTCGGCGCTGTCGTCCAGTTTCAACGAGGACCACATCCTCGCGACCACGCAGGCGATCGTCGACTACCGCAACGGGCAGGGCATCACCGGCCCGCTGTTCCTCGGCCGCGACACCCACGCGCTGTCGCTGCCCGCCGAGCGCAGCGCCATCGAGGTGCTGATCGCGAACGGCGTGGACGTGCGGGTCGACTCGCGGGATGCCTGGGTGCCGACGCCCGCGCTCAGCCACGCGATCCTGACCTACAACCGCGGCCGTGCGGCGGACGACGCCGGACGCGCGGACGGCATCGTCGTCACCCCGTCGCACAACCCTCCCCGCGACGGCGGCTTCAAGTACAACCCGCCGCACGGCGGCCCGGCCGACACGGATGCCACGGGCTGGATCGCCCAGCGCGCCAACGAGCTGATCGAGGCGAAGCTCGAGGGCGTCAAGCGGGAGAGCTTCGCCGACATCGACTGGGATGCCATCACCGGATACGACTTCCGCGACGCGTACGTGCGCGATCTGACGAACATCATCGACATCGAGGCGATCAAGCGCGCGGGCGTGCGCATCGGCGCCGACCCGCTGGGCGGCGCGTCGGTGGAGTACTGGCAGCTCATCAAGGACATGCACGGGCTCGACCTGACGGTCGTGAACCCCGAGGTCGACCCGACCTGGCGCTTCATGACGCTGGACTGGGACGAGAAGATCCGGATGGATCCGTCGTCGCCGTCGGCCATGGCATCCCTGGTCGCCAAGAAGGGCGACTTCGACGTGCTCACCGGCAACGACGCCGACGCCGACCGGCACGGCATCGTCACGCCGGATGCCGGGCTGATGAACCCCAATCACTACCTCGCCGTCGCGATCGACTACCTGTTCTCGCACCGCGCCTCGTGGCCGCGCGACGCCGCGATCGGCAAGACCCTGGTGTCGTCGATGATCATCGACCGGGTCGCCGAGTCGCTGGGCCGCCGTCTGCTGGAGGTGCCGGTCGGCTTCAAGTGGTTCGTGCCGGGCCTGCTCGACGGATCCGTCGCGTTCGGCGGCGAGGAGTCCGCCGGGGCGTCGTTCCTGCGGCACGACGGAAGCGTGTGGTCGACCGACAAGGACGGCATCCTGCTGTGCCTGCTGGCTGCGGAGATCATCGCGGTCACCGGCAAGTCGCCCTCCGAGCGGTATGCAGAGCTCGAGGCCGCCTTCGGGGCATCCGCCTACCAGCGCGTGGACGCGCCGGCGACGCCCGAGCAGAAGGCGACGCTCGGCAAGCTGGCTCCGGATGCCGTGACCGCCACCGACCTCGCCGGTGAGGAGATCACCGCGAAGCTCTCGCACGCCCCAGGCAACGGCGCCGCGATCGGCGGCCTGAAGGTGCAGACCGAGCACGCCTGGTTCGCCGCGCGCCCGTCGGGCACGGAGGACGTCTACAAGCTGTATGCCGAGAGCCTGCTCGGGCCCGAGCACCTCGCGAAGGTGCAGGAGGAGGCCCGCGCGGTGGTCAGCGCCGCGCTCGGGGGCTGAGCGCGACGCGAGTGCCGCCCGCGTCGCGCACACGGGAACACCTGCACGACCTGGGAACGGATGCACGGCCAGATCGCGGCTTCGATCGTGCAGCCGTTCCCGGGTCGTGCATCCGTGCCTGTCAGTCCCCGCCCGGCGAGCCCAGCAGCTCGCGCACGCGGCTGGAGATGCGGGTGAACTCGGGCGTCTCGAGCGTCTGCGCGTACCCGCGCTCGGCGGGCAGGTCCACGCGATGCTCCTCGAGGATGCGGCCTGGGCGAGGGCTCATCACGACCACCCGGCTGGCGAGGTAGACCGCCTCGGCCACCGAATGGGTGACCAGCAGCACGGTGGTGCCGGTCTGCGCCCAGATGCGGTTGAGCTCGACGTTCATCTTCTCGCGCGTCAGCGCGTCCAGCGCGCCGAAGGGCTCGTCCATCAGCAGCACCCGCGGCTCGTGCAGCAGGGCACGGCACAGCGACACGCGCTGCTGCATGCCGCCGGAGAGCTCGTGCGGGAGCGCCTTCTCGAACCCGGTCAGAGCGGTCATCTCGATCAGCTCGTCGGCGCGGGCCTGCGCCTTCTTCGAGTCCATGCCTCGCATCTCGGCCTGCAGCAGGATGTTGCCGCGCACGCTGCGCCACTCGAGCAGAGCCGCGCGCTGGAACACGTAGCCGATGTCCTGCCGAGGGCCCGTCACGTCCTCGCCGTTGAGCCTGACCCTGCCGGAGCTCGGCAGGGTCAGGCCGGCGACGGCCTTCAGCAGCGTCGACTTGCCGCAGCCCGAGGGCCCGGCGATGGTGATGAACTCCCCCGCCTGCACGTCCAGGTCGACGCCCTCCAGCGCCGACACCCGTCCGCGCTTGGAGGCGAAGGTGATCGAGACGTCGGTGATCTCCAGCGCCGCGCTCGTCTGCGTCATGTCGGTCATCTCCTGATCCGGGTACGGGGTGCCGCGGTCACTTGCCGGGCGCGAAGGACGCGTCGAAGTAGGTCTTCACGTCACCGTCGCCCGAGATCAGGCCGGCCTTCGACAGCACGTCGAGCGTGGCCTGCCAGTCCTCGGTGGCGTTGGTTCCGGGCGCCTTACCCTCGGTCGCCTTGGTGCTGAGCAGCTTGATGGTCTCGTTCCACTGGTCCAGCAGCACGTCCTTCGCGGGCATCTGCGGGTCCTTGCCTGCCATCGACGCGACGGCCGCCTCAGGGTCCTTCTGCGCGGCGGCGAATGCCTCGGAGGTGGCCGCCACCATCTCCTCGACCAGCTCGGGCTTGTCCTTGATGGTGTCGTCGGGCGCGATCAGGCCGTTGCTGTAGAAGTTCAGGCCGGCGTCCGAGTAGCGCAGGTAGGTCATCTTCTTGCCGCTCTTCGCCGCGATCGTGGGTCCCTGATCGTGCGCGAAGCCGATCAGCCCGTCGACCTGGCCGGAGAGCACGGCCGCGATCTTGCCTGCGGGGTCGAGGTTCTGCTGCTTGACGTCGGACTCCTTCAGCCCGACCGCCTCGAGGTACAGCGGGAACGTCGTGGTCGGGGCGTCGCCCGCCGAGACCGCGATCGTCTTGCCCTCGAGGTCCTCGGGCTTGTCGATGCCGGAGTCGGCGAAGACCTGCACGGCCGACGGCGTGGTCTGCAGGAAGACACCGACGCTCTTGATCGCCACGCCCTTGTCGATGTTGGCGAGCACGGCGGGCGTGTCGGCCCAGCCGAAGTCGGTCTGCTTCTGGCCGACGGCCTGCGCGGTCTTGGTGGATCCCTGACCGGCCTTGATGGTCAGGTTGATCCCGTGCTCCTTGAAGATGCCCTTCTCGACGCCGTAGTAGAACGGTGCGTGCTCACCGTACGGGTACCAGTTGAGCATGAGGGTGACGTCGGTGAGCTGTTTGTCGCCCTTCGCCGGAGCGCCGCCGTCTCCCGACGGCGCGGAGGCGCCGCAGCCGACCAGGGCGAGCGCGGATGCCGTGATGACGGCGAGGGTGCTGAGGATGGATGCTGACTTCTTCATCAGTGCTCCTTGTGTGTGATGGTGCAGGGTGCGGATGCTGGGGGGCTCAGAGGCGGACGGTCGCGGCGCCGACGTCGCGCTTGGACGCGTGCCACGGGATGAGGAACTTCTCGGCGATCTGGATGATCGCGAACAGCACCACGCCCATCAGCGACATGATGATGAGCGCGGCGAACAGCATCGCCGTGTCGAGGTTGCCGTTGGCCTGCAGGATGACGTAGCCGAGGCCCTCGTTCGCCCCGACGAACTCGCCGACCACGGCGCCGGTCACGGCCAGGGTGGCAGCCACCTTCAGACCCGAGAGCAGCTCCGGCAGTGCCGCGGGCAGCCGCACCTTGGTGAAGGTGCGCCAGCGACCGGCGCCCATCGTGGACGTCAGCTGCAGGATCTCGGGATCGACGGAGCGCAGGCCGGCGAGGCCCGAGATCACCACGGGGAAGAACGCCATCAGCACGGCGACCAGGATCTTCGGCTCCATGCCGAATCCGAGCCAGACGATGAACAGCGGCGCGATGGCGATCTTGGGGATGACCTGCGCGAACAGGATGACGGGGTAGAGCGTCTGCTCGAGGCCCCGCGAGTAGACCATGATCACGGCGACGAACAGGCCGACGATCACCGCGATGACGAATCCGACCAGCGTCTCGTAGGTGGTCACCCACGTGTGCTGCGCGAGGTACGCCGCGTTGTTCGAGAAGGCCGCCCAGGTGTCGCCGGGCGACGGGATGATGAACGGCTTGACCCACTTCATGGCGGTGACGAGCCACCAGACGAGCAGCACGGCGACGACGAACACGACCGGATGCCAGCTGCGCTGCCACCAGCGGACGAAGGCGTTCGGCTCGCCCGGCGCCTGAGCGAGCGCGAGCGACATGGTGGCGTTCTGCGTTGAAGTCATGGGGTCCTCGACGTCGTCGTCAATGATCAGATCGATTTCGGGAAAGCGTATTCCGAACCGTTGCTGCGAGTCTATGTCGCGTATCGGGGAGTGTCAATCCGGCCGGATGCGGGCCCGCCCGCCTTACGCGCCGGCGGGCGCGGACCTGCACACAGACACGACAGGGCACAGGTGCACGACTCGGGAACGATTGCACGCCCGGTTCGCCGAATCGGTCGTGCAGGCGTTCCCCGGTCGTGCATCCGCACCCGCTCGCAGCCGGTCCGCGGGCGGCGACCGGACGGGCGCGCCGCGGCGGGTCAGTCGCGGCCGGTCAGGCCAGACGGCGGGCCAGTTCCGCGCCGGCCTCGCGCAACCAGCGGGCGGGCTCACCCAGAGCGGACGCCGATGATCCGGCGAGCTCGGTGAGCGAGATCGAGCCGGCGAACAGGCCGGTGTCGGCGTCATCCGTGATGCGCCCCGCCACCACTGCGGCGCGGGCGCCGGCATCCGAGGCGACCGAGGCCACGAACGACGGCACCTTGCCGTCGCCGGACTGCCCGTCGTACGAGCCCTCCCCCGTGACGACCAGATCGGCGCCCGCGAGAGCGTCCGCGAGCCCGATCAGCCGGGCGACCTCCCCGGCACCGGGCAGCAGCCGCGCGCCCCAGGCGACGAGCGCGCCGCCCACGCCGCCGGCGGCACCGGCCCCTGGCGTCGACGGATCGAGGTCGAGCAGCTGCGCGAGCGCGGCGAGGCCGGCATCCGCGACGGCGCGATCCGCCGCATCCGTGAGCCCCTTCTGCGGGCCGAACACCTCGGCGGCGCCGCGCGGCCCGGTGAGCGGATTGGTCACGTCGCTGAGCACGAGCGTCTCGGGTGCGGAACGCAGGGCGGTCAGATCCGCCCGAACGATCGAGGCGAGACCGCGGGCGCCGCGAGCAGCATCGGCGCCGTCAGCAGTGAGGAACCGCGCGCCCAGAGCGCGCAGCATGCCCGTGCCGCCGTCGGTGGATGCACTAGAGCCGATCCCGAGGACCAGGCGCGAGACACCGTGGTCGAGAGCCGCGGCGATCGCCTGCCCGAACCCGGTCGAGTCCGCATCCCACGGGCGCAGCTCGCCGAGCAGCTCGATCCCCGAGGTGGATGCGAGGTCGACCACGGCCGTGCCGCCCGGGGCATCCGCGGATGCCGGGAGCAGCAGCCACGACGCCTCCACCGGTGCACCGGCCGGGCCGTCGACAGTGAGGGGCATCCGCTCCGCGCCGGGCACTGCGGCCGCGAAGGCCGCGACCGTGCCCTCTCCCCCGTCGGCCATGGGCCGCAGCACGAGCTCCGCATCCGGAGCGACCTGCACCCAGCCCTCGGCGAGCGCCCGCGCGGCATCTGCCGCCGTGATGGTCCCCTTGAAGCTGTCCGGCGCGAAGACGACCCTCATCGAGCGATCCCGGGCGTGCTGTCGCGCACGAGCACCTCGATCTCCATCGGCGGCTGCTCCCACTCGTCGGCCACCGTCGCGCGGAACGCCTGATAGCCGAGCTCGCTGAGCGGAACGCGCACGGTGGTGAGCTGCGGGGTCACATCGCGGCTGACCGGCACGTCGTCGAATCCGCATACCGCGATGTCGTCGCCGACCGTGCGACCCGCGTCCCGGATCGCGGTCATCGCCCCGATCGCCACCACATCGCTGAGCGCGAAGATCAGCGTGCCCGGCTCCACGCCGGCGGCAAGCGCCTCGGTCATCGAGGCCGTGCCCGACTCCCGCTCGAAGGTGCCGCGGTGCACGCGGACGACCTCGCCGCCTCCGGCCGTGAAGCCGGCCGTGAAGCCCGCCAGTCTGTCGTCCGAGGTGCTCACGCCCTCGGAGGCTCCGATCCCGATCGCGCGCCGGTATCCGAGCGCCGCCATCGAGCGGCCGAGCTCCTCGGAGCCCTCCCGGTTCGGGATGCGGATGCTGCGATCGCCGCCCGCACCGAAGGTGACGGTGCGGCCGCCGAGCGAGGCGAACTCCGCCAGCTCGTCCACGGCGGCGGCGTCCCGCTCGCCGGATCGGGATGCCGCGAGGATCACGCCACGGGGACGCTGGCCGCGGAGCGCGTGCAGGATGCGCGCCTCGCGCTGCGGCTCGCGCTCGGTGATCGCGATCGTCACGATCAGCCCCTGCTCGTCGGCACCACGGGCGACGCCGGAGGCGATCAGTCCGAAGTACGGGTCGGCGATGTCGGCCACCAGCAGCGCGATCACGGGAGAGGTGCCGCGCGCGATCGTCTGGGCGGAGACGTTCGCGGTGTAGCCGAGTTCGGCGGCGGCCTGCTCGACGCGTTCGCGGAACGATTCGGCGACCTTTCGCTCGGAGCCGTTCAGCACCCGGGAGGCCGTCGCGAGGGAGACGCCGGCCGCCGCGGCGACGTCGTGCAGCGTCGGCGCGGAGCGCGCCGTCCTGCTCCGGGAAGTGTTTTCCTGGATGGTCATGCCCTGAGCCTACTGCGCTCCGGGGCGCGCGCCCGGTCCGAAGACGGGCCGGGCGCGCTGCCCGTCACGGGGCCTTCGGCCCCACGTGGGCCGTGGTGAGCGGTGCACGGGTCGCCGGTGCGGTGGTGACCTCGTGCGCTCCCACGTCGTACGCCCCGGTGCGGGCGCGTCCGTCGATGTCGTCGGTCACCCAGTTCGCGTGGTTCGTCTGGGTGGCGGCGTCGACGGCGGGGCTGGACGCCCCGATCCGCCAGGTGCCCGCGGCATCCTTCGTGAGCTGCGGGTTCACCCGGACGAAGCCGACCTTCGGGATGTTGCCGTTGGCCGCCGCACAGCGCGACGTCGTCACATCCGCGTCGACCGCCTTCGCACCCTCGAAGCCCGCCCCCTCCGTCGACGACGTCGCCGTCGGCCGACCCTGCGAGATCAACACCGCAGCGGCTTCCGACTCCCCGTTGGTGGTCACCGCGTGCGCCACTCCGGACTGCATCACGAGCCCCAGGGGATGACGAGCACGGCCGCCGTCAGCGCGGTCAGCGCCCTGCGGCGGAGGGAGAGGTGGGCATAGGACATCGTCGTCTCCTGCACGTTCGAAGCGGTTCACGACCAGTCCGACCGGCTGTTCGTAAAACTTCTTACCGATGGGAGATCGGCGCAGCACCAGACTTTTTGGCAAACGCTTGCCGGATTCGTTCACGCAGCCGTCCGCCGACGCCCCGGTGGGGCGATGGCGCGCCTGTCAGGCGCGGGCCAGCCAGCCCCGCAGGGTCTCGGCCTCGGGCGCGAGCAGCGCCGGATCGTCACCGGGCACGAACTCGAGCAGGGCGTCGCGAGGCGGGACCGGCAGAGCGGATGCCGCAGCGCACAGCGACTGCCACATCCCCTGCCGCTCGTGCAGGCGCAGGCGCTCGTTGAACGGCCACCACGAGAAGACGTGCACGGCGCTCGTGTGCGCGGCGATCGCGTCGAACTCGGCGAGGGCCGTCGCGTCCGGGGCGTCGACCGAGGGCTGCCAGTACGTGGACAGGGCCGGCACGTCGGCGAGCAGGCGCAGCACGGCATCCGGGTTGTCGGCGATCGTGCCGCGGTGATACTCCAGCGCGAGGCCGACCCGCCGCTCGGACGCCTCGGCCGCAGCATCCCTCAGCCGCGCGACGATCTGCGCGTACTGCGCGGGAGAAGCATCCGCGGAGTCCACGTGCCCCGCCCAGATCCGCACGCGATCAGCGCCGAGCGCCTCGGCGCTGTCGAGGATCGGGGTGAGCGCCTCGTCGGCGCCGGCACGGAAGTACGAGCCGTACGAGCAGACCGCGAGACCGCCGTCCGTCGTCGCCCGGGCGACCTGCGCTGCGCGTTCGACGTCGCCGGGCGGCACGTGCACATCGCCGCCCCACTCGATCACCTCGAGCTGCGCCTCCGCGGCGAGCGCAACGATCTCCTCCGGCGCGAGCTGCCGGAACGTCACCGAGCAGAGCCCTGGTCGCATGGTCATCCCTTCATCTTCGCCCAGTCGTCCCTCGTCACGCTGCGCTCGCTCGGGAACCGGCTCCAGGGCGAGGAGCGGAGCGACGAGACGAACGGCGGGTCAGCCCAGATGCGGGCTGACGGCGTCCGCGAACGACGCCACCGTGCGGGCGACGACGGCGTCCGGGGCATCCGCCCAGATCTCGGCGTTGAACAGCTCCACCTCGACGTCGCCGGTGTAGCCGGCGTCCGCCACGGCCCGCGTCAGCGAGGCGAAGTCGATCACGCCGTCGCCCGGATAGTGCCGCGAGAGCAGCACGTCCTCGGCGAGCGGCGTCTTCCAGTCACACACCTGATAGCTGGCGATGCGGCCCTCGCGCCCGGCGCGGGCGATCTGCTCGAGCACCTGCGGGTCCCACCAGATGTGGAAGGTGTCGACGACGGCGCCGACGACGGCCGGGTCGAAGTCGGAGGCGATGTCCAGCGCCTGACCGAGCGTGGAGAGCACGGCACGGTCGGAGGCGTACATCGGATGCAGCGGCTCCACGGCCAGGGTCACGCCGTGCTCCTGTGCGAAAGGCACCAGCGCACCGAGCGCGTCGCGCACGCGCTCCCGTGCGCCGATGAGGTCGCGTGACCCTTCCGGCAGGCCACCGGCGACGAGCACGAGCACGGCCGCGGAGCCGGGCGCTCCGGCCGCCGCGAGTGTCGCGGTCTCCTCGATGGCACGGCGGTTCTCGTCCAGGGCAGCGACGCGCTCGGGGCCCTCGGGAAGCGTGAAGAACCCGCCACGGCAGTGGCTGGAGAAGCGCAGACCGGAATCGGCCAGCATCCGAGCCGCCGTGTCGAGACCGACCTCGTTGACCGGCTCGCGCCACAGGCCGATGGACTGCACGCCGGCGTCGGCGGTCGCCTTCAGCGCGGTCGCGAGATCGGCGTACTTGATGGTCGCCTGGTTGATCGACAGGCGGGGATCCGCGGCGCTCACAGGCTGACTCCGTTCAGGCGCAGCATCCCGTGCCAGCGCTCGCGCGCGAGCTCCGGGTCCTCGAGGGCGAGCGAGGCGTTGGCCAGCTCGACGATCCGCGACAGGTGCGGCAGGCTGCGCGCGGAGTGCAGCCCGCCGACCATCTGGAACGCGGGCTGGTGGCCGTTCAGCCAGGCCAGGAACGCGACGCCGGTCTTGTAGTAGAACGTGGGCGCGGCGAACACCTGACGGCTGAGCTCCTCGGTCGGTCCGAGGATGCGCTGGTACGCCGCGGGGTCGCCTGCATCGAGCGCCTGGATGGCGGCCGAGGCGACGGGCGTGATCGCCGCGAAGGCGCCGAGCAGCGCGTCGGAGTACGGCCGCGCTCCGGTGCCGCAGTCGCCGATCAGCGAGACGTAGTTGAAGTCGTCGCCGGTGAACATCCGCACGCCCTCGGGAAGGCGCTCGCGCACCGAGATCTCGCTCTCGGCGTTGAGCAGGCTCATCTTCACGCCCGCGACCTTGCCCGGGTTCTCGGCGATGATGTCCAGCAGCACACCGGATGCCGTCTGCCAGTCATCGGCACCGAAGTACCCGGACAGCTCGGGATCAAACGCGGTGCCGAGCCAGTGCAGTACGACGGGAGTGGTGGCCGAGGACAGCACCTCGCGGTACACCCGGCGGTAGTCGTCGGCGCCGGCCGCCACCCGGGCGAGGTGGCGGGATGCCATCAGCACCGGCCCCGCACCCTGCTCCTCGGTGAAGTGCAGCTGCGACTTGTACGCGTCGATCACCTGGTCGAGGGAGATGTGCGCCTCCTCCACGTGGTCGGTGTTGACGCCGACCACGACGGAGCCGCCCTCCTCGCGCGCAACCTGGGCGCTGCGGGAGATGAGCTCGCGCGTCGCTGCCGCGTCGAGGCCCATGTTGCGCTGCGCGGTGTCCATGGCATCCGCGACACCCAGACCCCACGAGTAGACGTTCCGGCGGAACGCGAGCGTCGAGTCCCAGTCGATGTCGGCGGGCTGACCCGGGGTGTTGTCACCCCAGACGACCGGCACGACGTGCGCGGCGGCATAGGCGACGCGCGAGCGCAGCGGCGCGGTGGGCCGCGCATAGCCACCGGACGAGTTCAGCTCGGCATCCGTCAGTGCCCCGGAAGCCGACAGCAGGCGCAGCGCGGTCACAGGGACAGCCGCTCGATCGCGAGCTTGCGGCCCTCGGCGCTGGAGGCGAGGCCGGCCTCGGCGAACTGCACGCCGCGGGCGCCGGCCAGCAGGTCGAAGCCGTAGTCGGTGCCGAGCACGTACGACTCCAGGTACTCCTCCCACTGCTGGCGGAAGCCGTTCAGGAAGACGTCATTGGTGGGGACGGTCTGCCAGTCGGCGTCGTAGTCGTGGGTGTCCTCGAGGTCGGGGTTCCACACGGGCTTCGGGGTGGCGTTGCGCGGCTGGATCTTGCAGCCGAACAGGCCCACCACGGCCGAGCCGTGCGTGCCGTCGACCTGGAACTCGACCAGCTCGTCGCGGTTCACGCGCACGGTCCACGAGGAGTTGATCTCGGCGATGATGCCGCCCTCCAGCTCGAAGATGCCGTACGCGGCGTCCTCGGCGGTGGCGTCGTAGTGCTCGCCCTTCTCGTCCCAGCGGTCGGCGATGTGCACGGCGGCCTGCGCGTAGACGCTCTTGACCTCGCCGAACAGGTTCTCGAGCACGTAGTTCCAATGCGGGAACATGTCGGTGATGATGCCGCCGCCGTCCTCGGTGCGGTAGTTCCAGCTGGGGCGCTGCGCGGGCTGCCAGTCGCCCTCGAACACCCAGTAGCCGAACTCGCCGCGCACGGAGAGGATGCGACCGAAGAAGCCGGAGTCGATCAGGCGCTTGAGCTTCTGCAGGCCGGGGAGGTACAGCTTGTCGTGCACGACGCCGGTCTTCACGCCGGCGGTCTTCGCAAGCTGCGCGAGCTCGATCGCCTCCTCCAGCGACTCGGCGGTGGGCTTCTCGGTGTAGATCGCCTTGCCCGCGGCGATGGCCTTGCGGATGGCGGTGGCGCGCGCCTTGGTCACCAGGAAGTCGGCGTAGATCTCCCACTGCGGGTCGGCGAGGGCGGCGTCGAGGTCGGTGGTGTAGTCGGCGATGCCGTGCTTGGCGGCGAGCTCGGCGAGCTTCTCCTCGCTGCGGCCGACGAGGATCGGCTTGACGGTCACCTTCGACCCGTCGGAGAGCTCGATGCCGCCCTGGTCGCGGATCGCGAGGATCGAGCGCACCAGGTGCTGCCGGTAGCCCATGCGTCCGGAGACGCCGTTCATGATGATGCCGATCTCGCGCACGTTCGCCATTGGTGTTTCCGTTCTGTTCGGGAAGTCGATCGCGCCGCCGGATGACTCGGTAAGCGCTTTCCCATATCAAAGCAGGTTGTTCCGTGGAGCGCAAGGCCCGCTTGCGCGCGTCAGCGCCCGAGCGCGTCCAGCAGCTCGGCGAAGTGATTGAGGTCGCCGGCCGACCAGGCCCGCAGGCGAGCGCCGATCCGCTGCTCGTAGGCCGCCCGGGCCGCGGCCACGCGCTCCCTCGCCAGCTCCGTGGGCGCCAGGCTGCGCGCGCGGCGGTCGTCCGGGTCGCGGACGCTGTCGACCAGACCGAGTTCGGTGAGATGACGCACCTGCCTGCTGACCGCCGACTTGTCCGCCTGCACGCGCTCGATGATCTGCCCGGCCGTGGTCGCCTCGCCGCTCACGATGCCCACCAGCACCTGGTAGCCCAGCGGCTGCAGGTCGGGATGCACGGTGGCCGCCGCCTCGCGCCAGCCGATCCGGATGCGCGCGAACAGCCGGCCGAGCTCCCGCTCCACGCGCTCGACGGCAGCGTCCAGCTCCGCCCCGTCGAGCGTGGGTTCGGACGCGTGCTCACTCATCCCCGCCAGCTTACGGCGAAGCCCGCCTCCCGGATCGGGAGGCGGGCTTCAGCACGGTGGAGCGGATGCCGCGGATCAGACCTCGGCGAGCAGCCGGAACACCTTGGAGGCGGCCTGCACCTCTTCCGGCGTCAGCTCGGCGAGCACCGAGCGCATCCGCTCGGCGTTCTCGGCCCGCAGCTGAGCCAGCACCGCCGAGGCCTCGGGCGTGGCCGTCAGCACCCGGAGGCGCCCGTCGCGCTCGTCCGGACGCGACTGCAGCAGGCCGAACTCCTCGAGCATCCGGATCTGCCGGCTCACGACCGACTTGTCCATCTCGAACAGGTCGGCGAGCCGGTGCGCGCTCGTGTCCCCGTTGCGGGCGATGTACGCCAGCAGTTTGTAGCCGGAGGGCTGCAGGTCGGGGTGCATCCGGGAGGCCGACTCCTTCCACAGCGCCTTCGCACGCGCGAAGATCAGGTTCATATGAGCCTGGAAGTCCGCGAGCGTGTCGTCGGCGGTCTGCGAAGCCATCTCAGCGCACCTGGTCCTCGTCATCCGCACCGTCGTCGTCGCGCTCCAGCACCAGGACGCGGCCGGAGCCGGCCTCCGCGCCGTCCGCATCGATGACGCGGATGCTGCCGGTGGCGGCACCCACCTCTGCCTCGGCGACCTCGATCGCCGACTCCTCGGCGTTGGCGCGCAGCTGCTCGGCGGAGTTCTTCGTCGAGAGCGGCTTGTTGCGGATGAACGCGATGGCGATGACGCCGATCACGGCCAGCGGGATGGCGATGATGAAGGCATCCGCGATGCCGTGGCCGTACGCCGACTCGACGATGCTGCGGATCGACTCCGGCAGGTCGGACATCTTCGGGACGTTGCCCGAGTCCAGCGCCTTCAGCGCCTGGAGGTCGGACGGCGAGCTGGGCTTGAAGCCCTTGAAGCCGTCGACGATGTAGTCCTTGACGTTGGTGGCCAGGATCGAGCCCATGATCGTCACGCCGATGGTGCCGGCGATCGTGCGGAAGAAGTTCACGCCGGACGACGCCGCACCGAGCTGCTGCGGCGGAGTGTCGTTCTGCACGATCAGCGTGAGGTTCTGCATCACCATGCCGAGGCCGGCGCCGAGCACGAACATGTAAACCGCGACGAGGATGAACGGGGTGTCGTAGCGCAGCGTAGCCATCAGGCTGACGCCGGCGAGCGCGAGCACCGAGCCCAGCAGCATCCAGCTCTTCCACTTGCCGAAGCGGCTGACCAGCTGACCGATCACGATCGACGCACCCATCTGGCCGACGATCATGGGGATCGTCATCAGACCCGACTCGGTCGGTGTGGCGCCACGGGCGAGCTGGAAGTACTGCGCCAGGAACACCGAGGTCGCGAACATCGAGACGCCGATGGCGATCGAGGCGATGACCGAGAGCGTGAAGGTGCGGTTGCGGAACAGCGACATCGGGATGAGGGGCTCCTTGACGAACACCTCGACCAGCACGAACGCGAGCAGCACCACGCCGGAGCCGATGGCGAGCACGTAGCTGGTGACCGAGTCCCACTCGAACTGGTCGCCGCCCATCGACACCCAGATCAGCAGCGCCGAGACGCCGACCGCCAGGAGCACGATGCCGAAGTAGTCGATGGAGACCTTCGCGGTCTGCGGCTTGGGCAGGTGCAGGGTGATCTGCAGCAGGATCAGCGCGACGATCGCGAAGGGCACGCCGACGAAGAAGTTGGCGCGCCAGCCGAACACGTCGGTGATGAAGCCGCCCAGCAGCGGGCCGCCGATCGTGGCGAGAGCCATGATGCCGCCGACGACGCCCATGTACTTGCCGCGCTCGCGCGGCGAGATGATCAGCGCGACGGCGATCATGACCAGCGACATCAGGCCGCCGACGCCGAGGCCCTGCAGCACGCGCATGGCGATGAGCATGTTGATGTCGTGCGAGAAGCCGGCGGCGACCGTTCCGGCGGTGAACAGAACGAGCGACAGCTGCACGAGGATCTTGCGGTCGACGAGGTCGGCCAGCTTGCCCCAGATCGGGGTGGTGACGGCGGTCGCCAGCAGGCTCGCGGTGATGACCCACGTGTACTGGGCCTGGGTGCCGCCGAGGTCGGCGACGATGACGGGAAGGGAGGTCGACACCACCGTGCCGGACAGCACGGCGACGAACATGCCGACGATGAGGCCGGAGATCGCGGTGAAGACCTCGCGGGCCGAGCGCGTGGCTTCGGTGGAGGGGTGTGTGGTGGAGTTCAAAAGAAGGCTCTCCTGCAGAGAATGGTTGATCTTCGTCAACGATACATCATTGGTTGATCTTTCTCAACCATTGCCTCGAGTCAACTATTCCGGCCCGCCCGCCGGATCAATGTTCTACAATGAAGAACATGAGCACCATCGGCATCCGCGCACTCAAGCAGAACGCCTCAGCGGTGGTCGCCGAGGCGGCCGCCGGCGAGACGATCACGGTCACCGATCGCGGTCGCGCGGTGGCTCGGATAACCCCGATCGGCAGTTCGGGGCTGGAACAGCTGCTCGCCGCAGGACTCGCCAGGCCACCTCGGCGCAGCATCACGACGCTGGATGCTCCCCTTCCCGGCCCGTCGATCTCCCAAGACCTCCAGGTGCTGCGCGAGCAGGAGCGATATTGAGCATGGCCGTCTACGCCGACACGTCCGCGCTGGCGAAGCTCGTCGTCGCCGAGAGGGAGACAGCCGCTCTGCGCGCTTGGATCGCGAGCGAGGAGCCCGTGCTCGTGGCATCCGACCTGGTGCGCACCGAGCTCATGCGCGCAGCCAGGAGGACAGCTCCCGACCGCGCCGTCGTCGTGCGGTCGGTGCTCGACGCGATCACGCTGCTGAAAGCGACCTCCGCGACCTTTGAGACCGCGGGGCGGCTGGAGCCCGCCGGCATGCGCTCACTCGATGCACTGCACCTGGCCTCCGCCCTCGAACTGGGCGACGATCTGGATGGCTTCCTCACTTACGACGAACGACGGGCCGAGGCCGCCCGCGCTCAGGGGATGACCGTCGTCGCTCCGAGCTGACCGGCGATCACACGGCGACGGTCGACTCCCGCGCGTACAGCGTCGGCACCACCTGCACCCGCTCGACGGGGCGCGCCGATCCCTCGGTCAGCCGCGCGAGCATGACCTCGACGGCACGCCGTCCGACGTGCTGCTTGGGAGGGCGCAGCGCCGTGATCGGAGGCGCTCCGCTCTCGGCGACCTCGTCGTCGTAGGCGATGATCGACAGGTCGTCGGGCAGCTCCCAGCCCCGGTCGAGGGCGTTCTGCTGCACCAGCAGCGCCTGCGGGTCTGAGTGGATGAGCATCGCCGACGTGCCGGTCTCGCGCACGCGGTCGAGCAGCGCCTCCACGAACACGGCCCGCTCCGGGCCCTCCATGTAGTCCAGGGATGCGTTCAGATCGATGGTCTCCTGCAGTCCGAGCTCCTCGACAGCCTGCGCCCAGCCGCGGCGCAGCTGCCACGAGGTCGGCGACTGGGCCGAGGTGAGGATGCCGACGCGGCGGTGCCCGAGCGACGCCAGGTGCGACGCGGCGAGGTGGCCGCCGAACACGTGGTCGGTGGTCACCCATTCCAGCCGCGTGAGGGCGAGGGATGCCGGGGCGCGGCGCTCGACGAGCACGACCGGCACCGGCAGCTGCTCCAGCCAGCTCAGCAGGGCGTGCCCGTCGGGGCCCTGGTTCTCGGGCGCCACGATCAGGCCGTGGAATCCGCCGGACTCGACCAGCGAGCTGATCTGCCGCCGCTGATCCTCCGGCTCGTAACTGGCGCCGCGCAGCACCAGCTGCACGCCGAGCTCGGTCGCCGCGGCCCGTGCGCCGATGACGACCTGCGGCCAGTAGTAGCTCAGCGAGGGCACCACCATGCCCACCCGGTAGCGCGGGCCGCCGGCGGATGCCCGGGGCGCGACGGTCGTGTCGAGCCGGCTGCGCAGGGTGGCCCCGCCGTGCACCCGGGTGACCAGCCCGCGATCGGCGAGTTCGCCGATGTCACGCCGGATGGTCAGCTCGGACACCGCGAACTCGCGCGCCAGGTCCGCCACGCGCACGGCTCCGGCCGTGCGCAGCTGGTCCATGATCCGCTCGCGCCGGGCGATCCCGAACACCGGCGGCATCTCCGAATCGGTCATCGCGCCTCTCCCCTCAGTTCCCAACTCCCACCGGATGCCGGCCGGAACAGCATCCGCGTGACCCGCTCGCCCCACGACCTGCGCAGGTGCCTGTCATCGATGTCCACGGTCTCGACGTCCACCTCGGCCGGATCGAAGGTCAGCCGGAGTCCGCGCGAGCCGTCCCGGCCGGGCACGACGATCCCGTCGCCGTCCCGCTCCGGCACGCCCGTGCACACGACGACGATCCGGGTGGAGGGGTCGCCGAGGGCGTCGCCCTCGTCGCGCACGCTGAGGCCGGCTTCCGTGACCCGCACGGTGCGGATCCAGCGCTCCCCCGCGGGGTGCGCCGCGCTCAGATCGAGCGTCCAGCCACCGTCGACGGGGTCCATCGCGGCACGCCACTGCGCACCGGGAAGCTGCACCTCTCCGCGCGGCATCGGCGCGGAGTGCCAGTCACTGCGCATGTTCCACAGCTCGTAGCGGCGCTCCGAGAACGTCTCGGCGCGGTACTCGGCACGACCGAGATCGGGCAGCAGCGGCACCCCGTCGACGGCCACCGCGATCGAGCCGAGGTCGTTGTGGTTGTGGTTCTCGCCGTTGTGGCCGCCCTTGGCGACGACGGTGAGCCCGCCGCGCTCCCGGATGCCGAGGCCGATCGACGCCAGGAAGACGTCGGGCCGCACCGGGCCGGATGCCGGATGCTGCGCCGCGTCCGGCGTCACGGCGGCGTCGAGCGTACCGGAGCGCACATCGGCCAGTTCCGCCAGCATCCGGCCGAGTCCGGCGTGGACGCCCTCGTCGAGCCCGCACAGCGGCTGCTCGCCCCGCTCCGCCCGCGCGAAGGCAGCGACATCGGCGAGGCCGCATAGCATCGCCGCACGGAGGAGCACATGCCAGGGAGTGCCGGCGTCGGCTCTCGCCTCGGCATCCGCGAAGCTCGCGAACCAGCCCGGGCCCACCTGCACCCGCTGCGGGAAGCGGGCGAGCTCGGCGAGCCCGCTCAGCTCGCCCTCGCGCGCGGCGGTCGCGATGCTGCCGCCGCTCAGCGCATCGAGCAGGCTCAGGGCGTCGAACGAGCGCCCGCCGCCCTGCCACCAGTAGGCGAATCCCTCGTCGATTGCGCCGTCCGCGGGCAGTTGCGCGAGATAGCGGTCGAGTCCGTCGACGCAGCGCTCGACCACCCGGTCGCGCAGCGGAGGCTCGGCGAAGGCGAGGGCGGCCGGGATGAGGTTGGAGTGGATCCACGGCGCCCAGTTGTGCACGTGGTCCTCGGTGCCCTCCCAGTGCCATTCGCGGGCGAGGAAGGGCTCCAGCACCCGCTTGCGGGCCTCGGCGCCCAGCCGGTCGCGGAGGCCGGGTGCGTGCTCGTCCAGCTGCCGGCCGAGCAGCAGCGCCGCCCAGGCGACGAGCGCGACGTCCTCCCCCGCGCCGAGGTCGACGAAAGGGTGCTCGGGGTCGGGCACCCGCAGGCCTCGCGAGAACGCGTCGTCGTGTGCGGGCCAGCACCAGGTGCTCTGCTCGACCTTGAGCCACAGGCCGTCCGCGGCCTCGCGCAACCGCTGCTCGGTCGGGTCGAGGGCCGCGGCGAGCACGGCGACGCGCGTGCGCCGGTTGCGCAGGAAGAGGGCGCTCTCGTACGCCGAGCGGTCGCCCGTGCGCGCATAGGCCGCCCAGTCCGAGAGCAGCGGCTGCGGCCAGGCGGTCTCGCGCAGGCGATCGGCCTCGACGAGGATCGTCTCCTTCGTGCGGGGGTCGAGCCCGTCCCAGAACGCCCGGTCGGATGCCGTGGGCACCGGCAGCCCGCGCTCAGGATCCCCGTGCTCGCTCCAGATCGCGCGCAGCGCTCCTCGCTGGATCAGCATCTCGCATCCTCTCCCCGGTGAATCTTTATGTTCGAGTGAGTGTTTTCAGCTTCGAATCGGTTGCGTTTGATTGGGTGTTCAGTCTTCACTGGGTAAGCCGCGTCACGCAAGCGGTCTGGCACGCGAACCTCGTTGGAGAAATACATGCCCTCTTCCCGCCCCCGGGCACACGCGGTCATGTCGGCCGAGGCATACGAACTGCTGTTCGACGAGGCCCGCCGCCGCCGCTTCGCGGAGCTCGCCGACGTGCGCACGCCGATGCACATCGCCGACCTCACGGCCCCCGGGCTGGACGAGCTGCTGGCCGAGGCCGAGGTGCTGATCACGTCGTGGGGCGCCCCGCGCTTCGAGGCACCGCTGCTGGACCGGATGCCGCGCCTGCGCGCCGTGTTCCATGCCGCCGGCAGCATCCGCCAGCACGTCTCCGAGGACTTCTGGGAGCGCGGCATCCGCATCACGACCGCAGCCGACGCCAACGCCGTGCCCGTCGCCGAGTTCACGCTCGCGACGATCCTGCTCGCGGGCAAGCGGGTCTTCCCGCACGTGCGCACGCCCGCGCTGGCAGCGGCGGACTGGGGCGGGAACCTGCGCGACTTCTCGATCGGCAACCTCGACCGCACCGTGGGACTGGTCGGGTTCTCGCGCATCGGGCGGCGCGTCGCCGAGCTGCTGCGCCCGTTCGCCGGCCTGAAGGTGCTCGTCGCCGACCCGTTCGCCGACGCGGCCGAAGTGGCAGCCACCGGCGCCGAGCTCGTGGCGCTGGAGGAGATGCTCCCCCGTGTGAGCGTGCTCTCGCTGCACGCCCCGGCGCTGCCCTCGACGCACCACATGATCTCGGTGCGCGAGCTCGCCGCGCTGCCCGACGGCGCCACGGTCATCAACACCGCACGAGGCGCGCTGCTCGACCACGACGCGCTGATCGCGGAGTGCCGCACGGGCCGGCTGGACGCCGTCCTCGACGTCACCGCCCCGGAGCCCCTGCCGCTGGACTCGCCGCTGTTGGATCTGCCGAACGTGGTGCTCACCCCGCACCTCGCCGGATCGCTCGGCACCGAGACGCGACGGCTGACGGACTCCGCCCTGGACGAGCTCGAGGCGTACGCCGCAGGCTCCCCGCTGCTGCACCCGATGGACGCGGTCTCGCTGGCGCGCAGCGCCTGAGGCGCGGCGCCCGGAGGCGGAGCGGCGCTCACGCGGCGGCTTCGTCCCGGGCGGGCACCTCGCCGAGCACGGGCCGCAGCACGTAGCGCGCGTTCGCCCAGGCGACGTAGAGCGCCGGCGCCGCGGTCAGGCCGATCGCGATCGCCGGCATGGTGGTGAACACCGCGATCTGCACGCCGAGCACCGCGAACGTCAGCAGCTGGAAGTACCAGCGCCGCACACCCAGATACAGACTCGAGCGCAGCACGTCCCGCAGCCGGGCCGCCGGCACCTCGGAGAGCGCCGCAGCGCCCAGCAGGGCGGTCGAGGCCGTCAGCACCGCCAGGAGCAGCAGCACGGGCACGATCACCACCGAAGCGGCCGAATCCGCCAGCATCCGCACATCGACCAGCAGCACCACGGCGAGTCCGACAGCCAGCGCACCCAGCAGCATCGCCTTCCGCCAGGTCGCGCGCCAGGAGCGCAGATACGCCCGCACCACCTGCGTCTCGCCCTCGTCGTGCGCCCGGTACGCCCCGAACGCGGCGGTCAGGGCGGGCACGGCGGGCACCGCCGCGGCGGCCAGCAGCGGCCAAGAGCGCATCGGGTCGGTGGTGATCAGCAGCACCACCAGCGGGGAGGCTGCCACCAGCACGAGCAGGTTCACCATCAATCCCAGGTACAGCACGCCCAGGATCGACGCCCAGGTGTCGTGCGCGACGCGCTTCACGGCTCAGCCCTTCATGCCGCTGGTCGCGATGCCCTCGACGAAGTACTTCTGCCCGAGCATGAAGATGATCGCGATCGGCACGACCGAGATGCACAGGCCCGCGAAGAGCAGGGCGTAGTTCGTGTCGAACAGGTTGGAGACGAAGCTCTTCAGACCCAGCTGGATCGTCCACAGGTCGGGGTTGCGCAGGTGGATCAGCGGTCCCAGGTAGTCGTTCCACGTGTTCACGAAGGTCAGCAGCGTCAGGCTCGCGATCGCGGGCACCGACAGCGGGATCATGATGCGCCGCCAGATGCCGTACTCGCTCAGGCCGTCCAGCCGCGCGGCCTCGCTGAGCTCCTCCGGGATGGTCTCGTAGTACTGCTTCATCAGGAACACGCCGAAGGCGCCGAACGCCTGGAGCAGGATGATCGCCCAGAGCGTGTTGGACACCTTGAGGTTGGACAGCAGGATGAACTGCGGGATCATGTACGACTGCCACGGCACGGCGATCGTGCCGATGTACGCCAGGAACAGCACATCCCGTCCCGGGAACCGCATGCTGTTCGTGCTCCTTCGTGATTGCGGCCTGGCCGCGATTCGGGTGTCTCAGTCTTCGTTCGAGGGGAGTCGGCTGGTGGTGCGCCGGCCGTCCGGCCAGACGACGGTCGCCATGCCGGCTTCGAGGGCGAGGGCGGGTGCGGATGCCGCGCCGTCCGCTGAGTCGGCGCTCAGCCGCACCGCCGCGGCGATCCAGCGACCCGTCTCCGGCGCGGTCGTGAGGACGGGCACGACGGCGTCGGGGCCGAGAGGGCTGGCATCCCGCCGCCGCTCGATGCCGGGCTCGAGTCTGGGGGTGAGCGCCACGAGAGCGCTGGTCAGGTCGCCGAGGCGGGCGGATGCGGCATCCTCGGATGCCTCGGCGACGACCTCGCCCTGCTCTCCGGCCAGGGCCCAGCCGCCGATCCGCAGCCGGGCGCCGTCGCTCTCGAGGGCGTCGATGCGTATCAGCCGCACCTCCCACACGCCCCGCACGATCGAGCAGGTCGTGATCCGCCCGGCGAACGCGACCTCGCCGCCGATGCCGGCGCCGTGCCGCGTCTGGACGGCGGCCGGGTCGATCCAGTGCACGTGCGCCGACGACGAGGCCACGGCGATCTCGCCGTCGCTCTCGATGCCGAGCAGGGTCAGTCCGGTCCGATGCGTGGCCCGGCCGGCCGCGTCGATGAGCACGACCGACTGCTCCAGCGGCTCGGCCCATGCATCGCCGTTCAGCAGCGGGGACACGGCGGTGGAGTAGCCCAGTCGCGCATACAGCGGGGAGTCGCCGGCGACCGCCCCCGGCTGGGCGTGGTCGGTGCCGTGGTTGATCACGCGGACGATGCCGTCGGATGCTGTGCCGGACACGATCCAGCCGGCGGGCGCCACCACGCGCAGGTCGTCGGGGAACGGCGCGGGTTCCGGGGCCGCCCAGACCGGGTGGTCGGCGGGAAGCGCGATGCCCAGCATCCCCTTCGACGCCCAGTAGGGCGACCCGGGGCCGGAGTAGCTCTGCGCGAGGCGCCGCCACTCGCCGTGCCAGCCCATCGTGAGCAGGTCGTCATCGTCCGGAGCGCCGTGCTCGTCGAAGTGCGCGATGACGCCCATCGCGGTGCGGCGCAGGGTGCCGAGGTCGGTGGACGGGACCTGCGCGAACGCGCCGACCCAGAACGGGGCGGCGGCGGCGAACCGGTAGATCAGGCTGCGCCCCTCGATCAGCGGGCCGCCGTCGGCGCCGACCAGGTGCACGGCATCCTGCAGGTAGCCGTCCAGCGCCTCGACGTCGCCGGCGAAGCGCTCGGGCGCGATCTCGTCGGCGCCCTGCATGCGCGACCAGAGCACCGGGTACAGGTGCAGCGCCCAGCCGACGTAGTGGTCGTAGTTGCGGTCGTCGCCGTCGGAGAACCAGCCGTCGCCGCGGGCGAAGGAGTCATGCCTGGCGAGGTCGGCGGCGATGTCGGACGCCGACCAGGGCCCGCCAACCGAGCGCAGGAAGGTCTGCACCACGATGCGGAACCACACCCAGTTGTTCTGCGGGTAGGTGGTGTCGCCCACGACGGGCGAGAAGTACTCGATCACGCGCTGCTGGGTCGTGGCGTCGAGCCGGTCCCAGATCCAGGGCCGGGTCATGTCGAGGATGAGCGCGATCGAGGCGGCCTCGACCTTGGCCTGGGGATGCTCGTCGAGCCGCACCCAGCGCTCTTCGGACGCCGGGTCGACGCCGGCCGCGATCCCGCGGCTGTAGTCGTGGATCAGCCGGTCCACGCCCTCGCCGCGCGCGCCCGCGATGCGGAAGCCGGCCAGCAGGAAGGTGCGGGCGAACCCCTCCAGGCCGTCCACGGCCGTGCCGTAGCCGCCGGGAGCACCGGGAGGCGTGATGCGCGCGAAGCCGGGAGACGCCCATGCCGCCGCGCCGCTCAGCATCCGATCGGCGAAGGCGACCAGTGCCTCCCTCGATCCGCTCCGCAGCGGGCTGCGATGAGGAGTCGTCGGCGTGGGGGTCACAGGGTCTCCTTCGAACAGCGATCCGCACCCGGAAAGGGTGACTGTTTCAGGAGATTAGCAATCCGTTTTGATCGCCTCAAGAAGGTTTACGTTCCACCATGAACGTTTATGATCGTTTAACGAAACGTGTCCTGCACGGGCGGGGAAGCGCTTGCCAGGCGCATAGTGGAAGCATGCGCGCAGTCATCATGCACGGGCCCGGCGACGTCCGGGTCGAAGAGGTCCCTCTGCCCTCCCTCGTCGAGCCGACGGATGCGATCATCCGACTCGACGCGACCTGCATCTGCGGATCGGATCTCTGGCCCTACCGCGGCATCCAGCCGATCAAGCGCCCCATCCGGATGGGCCACGAGTACATCGGCACGGTCGAGCAGGTCGGCGCGGAGGTGCGCGACCTCGCGGTCGGCGACTTCGTGGTCGGCTCGTTCATGGCATCCGACGGCACCTGTGAGATCTGCCGGGCCGGCTACCAGTCCCGATGCATCCACGTGGTGGGGATGGGCTCGGTGGGCACGCAGGCCGAGTACGCGCGCGTCCCCTGGGCCGACGGCACGCTGGTGAAGGTGACCGGCGACCTGACCCCCGGGCGCCGGCGCAGCCTGCTCGCGGCATCCGATGTGCTCGGCACCGGCTGGTTCGCGGCGGTCGCCGCCGAGGCGGGGCCGGGAAAGACCGTCGCCGTGGTGGGCGACGGCGCGGTCGGGCTGTGCGGCATCCTCGCCGCCCGGCAGCTGGGCGCGGAGCGGATCATCGCGATGTCCCGGCACGCCGACCGGCAGCAGCTCGCGCGCAGGTTCGGCGCGACCGACATCGTCGAGGAGCGCGGAGATGCCGGGGTGGAGCGCATCAAGGAG
Organism: Microbacterium sp. 69-10; assembly: GCF_001897945.1. Classification (GTDB taxonomy): domain Bacteria; phylum Actinomycetota; class Actinomycetes; order Actinomycetales; family Microbacteriaceae; genus Microbacterium. The sequence continues at coordinate 6,704 of NZ_MKRT01000021.1, read as the reverse complement.
CTCACCGGCGGCTACGGCGCGCACTCCACGATCGAAGCCGTCGGAACGCAGGAGTCCATGCAGCAGGCGCTGCGCGCCACCCGTGCCGGCGGGCATGTGGGCTTCGTGGGCGTCTCGCACGACGTGACGATCGACGGCCGCGAGCTGTTCTACTCGGGCGTCCACCTGCACGGCGGACCGGCGCCTGTGCGACGCTGGCTGCCCGACCTGGTCGAGGCGATCATGTCGGATGCCATCGCTCCGGGCGTCGTGTTCGATCTCACGCTCCCCCTCGACGAGGCCGCCGAGGGCTACCGCGCCATGGACGAGCGCCGCGCCACGAAGGTGCTGCTCGAGTTCTGACCCGCGCCTCAGGCGCTCGCGCGCACGACGAGCGCGGGCGCCAGGAGCGAGGTCGCCGCGCGGCCGCCCTCGATGTCGGCGATCAGCACCTGCACGGCCTGCTCGCCCAGCGCGTCGAAGTCCTGCCGCACCGTGGTCAGCGGGGGCTGGAACTCCGCGGCATCCGCGATGTCGTCGAAGCCGATCACCGCGACGTCGTCTGGCACGCGGCGTCCGGCGTCGGCGAGCGCGCGCAGCGCGCCGAGCGCCATCTGATCGTTGGCGGCGAAGATCGCGGTGGCCTCGGACAGATGCGCTGCCTGTGCGTGGCCGGATGCCGCGGTCCAGTCGCCGCGCACGATCCCGGGCGCCGCGATGCCGGCGGCGGCGAGCGCCTGCCGCCAGCCGCGCTCGCGCTCGGCCGCCGCGAAGGAGGCCTCGGGACCGGCGAGATGGTGCACGGTGGCGTGGCCTGCGGCGAGCAGGTGCTCGGTCGCCGCGCGGGCGCCCGCGGCGTGGTCGGTGCCGATCACCGTGAAGCGCTCGTCGGGCGCGGAGTCGACCACCACCAGGCGGAGGCCGGCGGATGCTGCGTCGCGGGCCAGCGTGGTGGCCTCGTTGAGCACGATCGCGCCGTCCACGCCCTGATCGCGCAGACGGTCGAAGGCCTCGTCGATGTCGCCGCCGGCACCGAGCGTCACGACGGTCACCGCGTAGCCGTGGGATGCCGCGGACTCGGCCACGGCCTGCAGCATCCGCGAGTTTCCGACCGTGGCGAGCGTCTGCGCGACCAGGCCGAGGGTGTGCGTGCGTCCGGTGCGCAGGGCGCGTGCGGCGCGGTTCGGGCGGTAGCCGAGGTCGGCCATCGCCTGCTCGACGCGCGCGCGGGTGTCGGGATCGACCTTGGGGCTGTCGTTGGCGACGCGGGAGACGGTCTGCCCGGACACGCCGGCCCGCTGGGCGACCATCGCCATGGACACACGCTGCTGCGGCATCCGCTCTCCCTCTCCCGGATCCGGCTTTCACAACTCCGGATTGTTGACGTTACCACGGCCTTCGCGATACCGTGTTGACGTGAACATCGAAGAATCTCCGGAGTTGCGGATCACCGAGCTGGGCGCGGGTGTCGTCAAGCGCGCCACCCGGCTGGCCGACGGGCGCGAGCTGTTCTACTTCGACGATCCGGGCACCTCCCTCGGCCCTGCCCGAGCGGTCGACGCCCGCACGCTCGACGAGCGGCCCGAGACCGCCACGATGCGCCAGGACATCCTCACCGGCGACTGGATCACCTTCGCGACCAAGCGGCAGAACCGGGTGATGATGCCGAGCGCCGACGCCGACCCGCTTGCCCCGCAGACGCCCACGAACCCCTCCGAGGTGCCGTCGCTGTACGACGTGGCGGTGTTCGAGAACCGCTCCCCCTCCTTCGGCCCCGCGCTCAACGCGGCGACCGGCGGCGTGCCTGCGGCGGTCAACCCGACCCATGGGCTCGACGACCTCGCCGAACTCGGCATCGGGCGCACCCGCACCAGCGTCGGCCGGTGCGAGGTCGTCTGCTTCAGCCCCGACACCGAGGGCTCCTTCGGCACGCAGTCCGTCACCCGCGCGCGCACCGTGATCGAGGCCTGGGCCGATCGCACCGCCGCCCTCTCGGCACTGCCCGGCATCGAGCAGGTCTTCCCGTTCGAGAACCGCGGCGAGGCCATCGGCGTCACGCTGCCGCATCCGCACGGCCAGATCTACGCCTACCCGTACGTGACCCCGCGCACGCAGCGTCTGCTCGACAGCATCCACCGCACCGCACCCGATCTGATGACGCGCGTGCTGGACTCCGAGCGCTCCTCGGAGCGGGTCGTGCTGCAGGGCGAGCACTGGACGGCGTTCGTGCCGTTCGCGGCGCGCTGGCCCCTCGAGGTGCAGCTCATGCCGCACCGCCACGTGCCCGACTTCGCCGCGCTGTCGGATGCCGAGCGCGAGGAGCTCGCGCCGCTCTACCTGCGCCTGCTGCGCGGGGTGGATGCCCTCTACGAGACGCCGACGCCGTACATCGCCGCCTGGCACCAGGCACCCGTGCACGCCGGCCGCGACACGGTGCGGATGCGCCTGGAGCTGACCAGCCCGCGCCGCGCGGCCGACAAGCTGAAGTTCCTCGCCGGCTCCGAGGCCGCGATGGCGGCGTGGACGGCGGAGATCCTCCCCGAGGACGCCGCCGCCCGCCTCCGCGACGCGATCACGACCGTCCCGGCCCTCTGACCCGCGCTGCAGAACGGCGGAGATCTGCACGATCTCGGAGGGGTTTCCGGCCCTGGCATCCGAAGCTCTGCAGAACTGCGAAGTTCTGCCACGAGCACCACTGGAGAAATCTCATGACCGCACTCACCGCCGCCCGCGACCTGTTCACCACGTCCTTCGGGCGCGAGCCCGAGGGCGTCTGGTCCGCGCCCGGCCGCGTGAACCTGATCGGCGAGCACACCGACTACAACGAGGGCTTCGTGCTGCCGTTCGCCATTCAGCACCGCACGTACGCCGCGGTCGCGTTCAACGGCACGGGCGACATCCGGGTCGAGTCGACGTTCGCCGACAGCCAGGTCGTCGCGCACCTGGACGAGCTCGACGGGATCTTCCCCACCGCGCCCGGCGAGGCTCCGGGAGTGCCGGAATGGTCGGCATACGTGCTCGGCGTCGCCTGGGCGCTGCGGGCGCTGCGCCCCGATGCACCCCTCACCGGAGTCGACATCGCGATCGCCTCCGACGTGCCGATCGGCGCGGGCCTGTCCTCCTCGGCCGCGATCGAGGGAGCCGTGGCATCCGCCCTGAACGACCTCTGGGAGCTGGGCCTGGATCCGGTCACCCTCGCGCAGGTCGGCCGGAAGGCCGAGAACGAGGCCGTCGGCGCGCCGACCGGGATCATGGACCAGATGTCGTCCATGCTCGGCCGGCCGGATGCCGCGACCTTCATCGACTGCCGCAGCCTGGAGGCGAAGTCCGTCCCGACCGGCTTCCGTGACGCCGGTCTCGAGGTGCTCGTGATCGACACGCAGGTCACCCACGCGCACTCCACCGGCGGTTACCGGGAGCGCCGGGAGTCATGCGAGCGGGGCGCGCAGCTGCTCGGCATCCGCTCCCTGCGCGACGCGAGCGTCTCCGATCTGCCGCGCGCCGCCGAGATCATGGACGACGTCACGTTCCGCCGGGTGCGGCACATCGTCACCGAGAACCAGCGCGTGCTCGCCACGGTCGCCGCCCTCACCGAGCAGGGTCCGCGGGCGATCGGCGACCTCCTGGTCGCCTCGCACGCGTCCATGCGCGATGACTTCGAGATCTCGGTCGCCGAGCTCGACACGGCGGTGGACGCCGCGCTCGAGAACGGGGCGATCGGTGCGCGGATGACCGGCGGCGGCTTCGGTGGCGCGGCGATCGCGCTGGTCGCGCACGCCGATCTGCCGCGGGTGTCGGATGCCGTCGAGCAGGCCTTCGCGGATGCCGGCTTCACCGCGCCGCACATCTTCACGGTCTCGCCCTCCGAGGGGCCGCGCCGCGACGCCTGACCCCGCCCGGCGCACCGCGCCTGACACAATGGAACCCGCGCGTCTGCGCGACGGAAGGAGACCCATGTCCTGGCTTGTCACCGGCGGTGCCGGCTACATCGGAGCGCACGTGGTGCGCGCACTGGCATCCGCGGGTCTCACCCCGGTCGTGCTGGACGACCTGTCCAGCGGGCGTCCGTCGTTCGTCCCCGAGGGCGTGACCCTCGTCGAGGGCAGCATCCTCGACCGCGAGCTCGTCGAGCGCACCCTTCGCGAGCACGGCGCGGAGGGCGTGATCCACGTCGCCGGGTTCAAGTACGCCGGGGTCTCCGTGCAGCGCCCGCTGCACACGTACGCGCAGAACGTCGAGGGCACCAGGGTGGTCCTCGAGGCCATGGAGGCCGCGGGCGTCGCGAACATCGTGTTCTCCTCCAGCGCCGCCGTCTTCGGCACCCCTGACGTCGAGCTCGTCACCGAGGACACCGCCAAGCGGCCGGCCAGCCCGTACGGCGAGTCGAAGCTCATCGGCGAGTGGCTGCTGCGCGACCAGGGCGTGGCGACGGCAGCATCCGAGAAGCCCCTGCGGCACACCTCGCTGCGCTACTTCAACGTGGTCGGCTCCGCCGACCCGACGGTCTACGACGTCAGCCCGCACAACCTTTTCCCGATCGTGTTCGAGGCGCTGCTCGAGGGCCGCACCCCGCAGATCAACGGCGACGACTACAACACGCCCGACGGCACCAACGTGCGCGACTACGTGCACGTCGGCGACATCGCCGCCGCACACGTGGTGGCCGCGCAGCGCCTCGCCTCCGGCGAGTCGATCGAGCCCGCTTACAACCTCGGCTCCGGCGACGGGCTGAGCGTGAAGCAGATCATGGATGCCATGGTGCGCGTCACCGGCATCGACTTCGTCCCCGCGATCGGGCCGCGCCGCCCCGGTGACCCCGACCGCATCGTCGCCGCCGGCGACCTCGCTGCCCGCGACCTGGACTGGACGATGCGGCACACGGTCGACGAGATGGTGCGCTCGGGCTGGGAGGCCCGGCGCAACGCGGGCTGAGCTCCGATGGTCCTCGAGCTGCGCCCCGCGGCCGTGGCGGATGCCGACGGCATCGCCGAGGTGCACGTGCGCTCCTGGCAGGAGGCCTATCGCGGGCTGATGCCGCAGGAGGTCCTCGACGGCTTATCCGTCTCCGAGCGGGCCGCGAACTGGGCGCGCATTCTGGGCGAGACCGGGCGCGGGTCGCAGACGCTCGTGGTGCTCGACGGTTCCCGGGTCGTGGGGTGGGCGAGCTTCGGCGACGCCAGGGATGCGGATGCCGAGGGTGCCGGCTCAGCGGTCGGGACGGGCGAGCTGTGGGGCATCTACGCCCACCCCGACGCCTGGTCCACCGGCGTCGGGCACCTGCTGATCTCCGCCGTCGAGGAGGCGCTGCGGGAGGCCGGTCATGAGACCGCGTACCTGTGGGTGCTGGCGGGCAACGACCGGGCATCCGGTTTCTACGAGCGCCATGGCTGGCACGCCGACGGTGCGAGCAAGGTCGACGAGCGTCCCGGCCTCGTGCTCAACGAGCTCCGGCACGTGAAGCGCCTGGCCTGAGCATCCGGCGCCGAGCACGCCCCGTCGCCGATCGGCGCGGATCAGAATCGCACCTCCCCACGTCGGGTTGGATCAAAAACGCCCCGCAAACGCGGCTCGGAGGGGCACTTCTGATCCAGCCTGCTCTCGTGGGCCGCGTCAGTCCAGCGCCGTCATCACGTGCTTGATGCGCGTGTAGTCGTCGAAGCCGTACTGCGACAGGTCCTTGCCGTAGGCGGAAGCGGCGGCCGTGCGGTTGCCGGGATGCGAGACGACCGCGCGCAGCACCCGCACCAGGTCGCCGTCGTGCTGCTCGTCGAAGCGGATCAGCGGGGCCAGCATGCGCTCGCTGTGCTCCTGCAGGCGGTGGTCGCCGCCGAGCTCGGTGACCAGCCGGGTCAGCGGACGGTCGCCGACCCGGCGCACCTCCCCTGCGCGCAGCCGAGCCGCGAGCAGGCGGGTCGGGCGCACGGATGCCAGCAGCTCGGCGACCGTCGCGACGTCCGGTCCCACGGCGAGCCCGACGCCGGATGCCTCGGATGCCCGGCGCAGCAGCGCGGCCGCCAGGGAGGCGGAAGCCGAGACCAGCACGACGCCGTCGCCACCGTGCACCGCGCCCAGCGCGCGGACGTCGAGATCGCGACCGGCAGTCGACGCGATCGCACCGCTCGCCACGTCGACGCCTGCGCTGATCTCGGCGATCAGCGCGCCGGTGGCCGCAGCATCCGCTCCCTCCGCGATCAGCGCGCTGAGCACGCGCCCACGCACCGGCAGCCCCGCCGCCTGCAGCCGGGCCGCCACGTCGTCCTCGCCGGTGTGCCGCCGGGGGCGGATGCTGCGCCGATGGCCGCCTTCGCCGCCGCCGCGAAGAA
>NZ_MKRT01000021.1:0-364 GCF_001897945.1 Microbacterium sp. 69-10 | reverse complement strand
ACATCGCCCCGCCGCTGGTGATCACCGAGGAGGAGCTGGTGCGCGGCCTGTCCGCGATCGACGAGGCCCTGACCGTGGCGGACGGGTACACCGCCTGACGCAGGATCGCTGAGACCCCTGCTCGCCGTCGAGACCCCCTCAGGTGCGGACATCCGTACCTGAGGGTCTCGACGCTACCCCGGGGGTGTCGGCGGGAGTCGCGTCTGCGGCTTCCCCGGTTCGGATGGAAAGCGCGGGTTCCCGGGCCTTCTGCCGTGCGTTATCCATCCGGCCCGGCGATGACCGGATGGAAAGCGTCCGGTCCGTCGCCGTTGCACCAGCGAAAAGCATCCGCGCGGATCGCACGGGGACACGCACGCGGTAG
>NZ_MKRT01000020.1:45687-53849 GCF_001897945.1 Microbacterium sp. 69-10 | reverse complement strand
GAACTACACCACTACCAGGGGCTTGACCCACGAGAGACCTTGTCGAAGTTGACGCTAGATAGGCCCGAGATTGCGCCAGCCTCCTGGGCATCCATGATCTTCTTGCGAATGGAGTCTTTGTTCAGGCTGTTGTCACCGAACAGGGCAATCGGGATCAGATAGTTGTTGGTGTAGTTCCCGATGAAGTCGATGACTACGAGATGGTCCTTGCCGGCAGCCTTGCGGAGGCCGCGGCCAAGCTGCTGCGTGAAGATGATGCTCGACTTGGTTTGGCGGAGCATCACAACCTGGTTCACGCTCGGAATGTCGATTCCTTCGTTGAATACATCGACGGTCACGATGTAGTCGAGTTCGCCGCGCTCGAGGCGCTCGACGACAGCTTCACGGGTGTTGATAGAGTCCTGGCCCGTCAGTGCTACAGTGCGCAACCGTCGACCGTGGACACTGCGTCTGTTCAGCAGGGCAACGAGTTCTCTCGCCTCTTCCGTGCGGCTACAGAACATCAACCCGCGGGCGGCTGTCCCCACGTGGCCATAGGTCTCAATGGCCTTGATGATGTGGTCTGCGCGCTCGGGAGCGATAAGGGTGGCGAGTTGGCTGGTGTCATCAATGATTTGTTCGTCGCGTGCGAAATCCGTGACACCGTAGTAGTGAAAAGGCGCCAGCATCTCCTCTTCGAGTGCCTTCTGCAGGCGGATCTCGTACGGAACGTTGAAGTCGAACATCTCGAAGACGTTGAAGCCGTCAGTGCGTTCGGGGGTCGCCGTCATCCCGAGCAGGAAGTCGGGCTGCAGATAGTTGACGACCTGACGGTATGAGCCTGCGCCGGCGCGATGAACCTCGTCGATGAGTACGTAGTCGAAATGGTCGGGCGGAATCGAGAGGAGGTTGTTGGCGGTCGTCAGCGACTGAATTGTCGCGAAAACGTACTTGTGGTCGAGCTCTCGTCGTGGCCCAACGAATTTGCCAAATTCGCGCGCAGGCGCGTCGAGGACACGGCTGAATTCCTCGATCGCGCGATCGAGGATCTGCTCACGGTGAGCGACGAAGAGCATACGTTTTGGGTCGACGGCACGTACATCGAGTGCCGAAAGGATTGTTTTTCCCGTGCCAGTCGCAGACACGACAACCGCACGTCGCTCACCAGCATCCCGCACCTTTTGAATCTCCACCAGCGCTTCGGTCTGCATGGAGTTGGGGACAATTCGCTCGCCAGGCACGAGCGCTTGGATCGCGTCATCGCCGACCTCAACCACCCTGGAGCGACGCTCAGGCGGGACGTATGTCGCCTGGTAGGCGTCAATCCAACCTACGGTGAGCGGCACGGACGTTTGCAACTGCACATCCACCGCTCGACGGAGCTGGTCGACGATATCGCCGTCCGGCAGAGCCGAGAACCGGAGGTTCCACTCTCTATTGGTCAGTAGCGCTGGCGGCGTGAGATTCGAGCTGCCCACGATCGCAGTCGTACTTTGGTCTTGCTCGAAGAGATAGCCTTTGGCGTGAAAGCCGGCACGCGTCCCCGTGTACACCCGGACAGTCACGTTCGGGAGGTTGAGTAGCTCGCGGAAAGCACCTGGTGAGTTGAAACCGAGATATGTCGAGGTGATGATCGTTCCCTGGCCGGGGAAGTCGAGCAACGCCTGCTTGAGCATTGCGACCGCGCTTGTCGTCACGAACGCGACCGAGAAGATGAATGATCTTGAGCGGCTGAGCTCGTGCCGGATGGCGCGCAGCATCTGATTCGCACCATCGTTGTCGATGAGCAGCGGGTGGAACAGCTGATCCGACTGAACGGACTTATCGAGGAATCCGAAGGAAGTGTCGAGCCGAAGTTGCTCGGGAGGGGTTCTCATGCCGTCCTACGAGGCGAAGTCGCGCATGATGCGATCAACTGCTGGAATATCCGCCGGGGCCCAATCGACAGAGTTCAGGTCAGTCGCGGGAATCCAGCGGATCTCGGAATGCTCGGTGAGCTTGGGCTCTCCGTCAAGCAGCGTCGCGTAGAAGGTCGTGAGAGTCACAACTCCGAAGTCGTATTCGTGACTCGTCGTCTCAACGTGCTCGCCGACTTCGATCTTGCAGAGGAGCTCCTCCTCCATTTCGCGGCGAAGCGCCTGCTCGGGGGTCTCACCGGCCTCGATCTTGCCGCCAGGGAACTCCCACTTACCAGGAAGGGACATGGAGGGGCTCCGCTGTGCGGAAAGAATAGTGCCATCGCGAACGACCGCGGCGCCGACGACGTTGATCTGCTTCTTCACGTGATTCTCCGAGTCCTGGCGAGGGTTGAAGCCAGCCTAGCGACGGGCGGTGACACCTCATGGGTCGCGCGCCGGTTTTGTGCCGGCTATTGTCACAACCGCTCGACATGCAATGTGGAGGAGGCATCCGGAGTGAACGATGCAGAGCTTCGACGAGCTGTCCGTTCTCTCAGCGACGTGATGATGGGTGCCGGTGACTCCGATGACCTTTGGCGGGCGATGCAATGGAGTGAGACTGCCGCGGTCGCCGAAGTCTTGCACGCGGCTGGTCACGTCGAGTCGGCGGGACAAGTAGTCCGTTGGTGGGCGGCGGCAGTTAATCTCGGAGAGGAAGCGATTGGCGACGGCCATGGTTCGCCGCGAGAAACGCTTCGTGAGTGGGGCCTTGCCTAGCTGCCGACGCTATCCGCGACGACGAGTACCTTGGTCAGCGGAATGACGTTCCGCCACTCCTCCGGCAGTGCCGCATAGTTCTCAAGCACGAGTGTGACGAGGTCCTCGCCGGTAAGAAGGCGAAGTCCCGGACGCTGCCGCTCGATGGCCAGCGCGTCCCGCGAGTACGTTCCGAGCGTGACGAAGAGAGAAAGCTCTCCAGGGCCCTGGGTGCCGACGAGCTGTTGCACCTCAGGTGCGCTGGTCGTGCCGGTACGGTGCTTGCATTGCACCTTGATCTGTGGCGGCTCGACGCCGAGGGGGTCACGGTGCGCGATCACGTCTACGCCGCCGTCCTGAGAGTACTGAGTCACTCGAGCTTGATAACCGAGTGCACGGAGTAGTGCCGCGGTGAATTCTTCGAACTCGCGGTGAGTGATGTTGCGGTGTAGCGCCTCCAACACGAAGTCTCGCGTGTGGCGGGCGATGCGGGAGGCGCGAGGCGTGTTGTCGGAGTCCTCTTCCTCCTGCGACTCGACTGCGTGGCTGACCTGTTCGGATACCTCTTCGGGAGAAGACGCAGCGCTGCCAAGAGCAGTGAGGAATTCCTCGTCGTGGTTGCGGATACGGAACACCGTCAGGACCGACCCGATCTCGTAGAGCGCTGACTGCGTGAATATCGTGCGGGGCAGACCGACCTTTTTCCACTCGACGGGCCGGCGGTGGCGATGCGTCTCGGCGGATGCCTCAAAGTAGTAGGCGCCGCTGACGATTCCGATGTTGATCGTCGAGTCTGGTTTGTACGGCGCAACGATGACATCGCCGACGGCTATCTCATCGCGGAAGCGGGCAAGAATGCCGGCCTGGCCAGCGATTGAGCGTGGCTTTGCATCGGGATACAGTGCGTCCAACGCTCGCTTGAGACCGTCCCGTCCGTTTGGGATTGAATCGAGGCGCGGCAGCCCGTCCCAACCGACGCTGATGAAACCCTCGTCGACAAGCTCTGTCGTAAGAGAGTCGTTGTGGACGCCCCACACATTCACTTGGCTGCACCTCCAGTGCGATGGACCAGAAGGTCCAGGGTATCGGGCAGGGCGACGCGTGATCACCTGCCGACGGCCAGCATCCCCGTTAGCATCCGAGTCATGACCCGCGCGCAGTTCCAGAGCGAGGCCGACTTCATCGTGTTGATCCCCGGGCGCGGGATCGTCGTGATCGAGGCGAAAAGCCCGGAGTATGTGGAGTACAAGGACGGCGAGTGGCTCGATCGCGTACCTAACCCGGGCAAGAGTCCGTTCGCGCCCTAGGTGTGCTTCGTTCGGTCTTGGCTGGTCTCAGCTGAGCCCCTTCGGCAGTGCATTCCAAGACCGCTTCTTCGCACTGGCGCCCCACCCCAGGTCCCGGAGGCCCGCCGAAACCGCATCCCACGCGGTGCCGCGCCGATCTGCCTCGGGAATCGAGTCGATCATTCTGCCCAGCGCCTCCGCGACGACCCTGTCCTCCGGATCGAGCGTCGAGAGATACCCCTTGGCCAGTAGATAGGAATGCGACGATGCCCCATACGCCAGCACTGCGTCGAGGAATACATCGATCAGCCGAGGTGTGTCGAGCTCCACGAACCTCAGATCATCGCCCCACAGCCCGCGCTTCACGGGGTCGTGCCCGAGAGTGAGAACGGTGCCGAATGGCTGCCCCTTGCTGGGCACGGCCCGACGCACGTCGTGGACGATCTCGTGGAAATGCGGGTCGGTCACTCCGAAGCCGACGAAGAGCAGATGGCGGGTCATCAGCGTGGCCTTGACCAACGAGCTGAGCGCCGCCCGGTCAGCGTTGAACCCGAGATAGTCCTCGCGGGTGAGGACGATGGAGGCGGGGTCATCGACAGTGCCGTGCAGCTTGAGCAGCCACTTCTCCGCGCCTCCGGGGGCACCGGGGATGACCCGACGCGGGCGCTGCCCATCGCTCGCAGCCCATTCGAAGAGACGGTCATAGTTGAGAGTGATGGCCTGCTCGGCTTCGAGGGCCGCGAGGAGCGGCGGTGCGATGCCGTACCGCCGCACGTTCACGGCATCCGCCACGATCCTCCCGAACGCGGCCTTGTCAGTGCCGGTTCGGCGTTCGAGAGCGAATTGGACGTAGGCGGCCTGATCGAGGACGTCGTGCTTCTCGAGCGCTCTCCTGATCTCGGGCTCGACTCCGGCATCCACCGCAAGGCGGTTGATCAGCGACTTCCAGTCGGGGGCGCCCGCGGACAGGCTGATCCCCGCGCCCATGAACGGTACGAGCCGGGAGCCCGCAGCGATCTCGCCGAGCTCGCGCGCGCTCGCGTGGAGCTCTGGCGTCAGCTCGGGCCACGCATCGCGACCTTCGCGTCGGATCATCTGTGCGAGCGCGTAGTCGCGAGGGTCCCGCAGCACGATTGCCACGTCGACGCCGTAGTGCGCTGCCGCCGCGAGAGCCTCACGGTAGACGATTCGGAACATCCTGCCGCGGACATCGCCCGCCCCGCCGCCCCCGACACCGAACAGCGGAACCGCCAGCAGCGGGCGCTCGCGATTCGAGACGGCCGCCGTCGCACCGCGCTGCTTCGAGATCGTGAACGCGACGGCGAAGAACTCACGCAGGCGCGGAACGAACTCCTCAAGGTCCGCGACCCCGTGGTAGGGGACTGCGGTCAGTATCGTCGCAGGCTCATGCGGCCGGTCAGGTCGATCGGTGAGAGGCAGTGTGAATCGCTTCTCCGCCTTGAAGCCTGCCCGAAGGAGCGGATCGAGCCGACCGGGGGCATCCGGCGCCGACTGCATCCACCCGCCGCCGTCCCGCAGATCTCGATCCGTCGCGTACAGGTATGCGTCGCATGCGAATCGTCGGATGTCGCCCTGGATGACGAAGACGTGACCGGTCATGAGCCGATCATGGCATCGCGAGACGCCGCACGGAATCGCGCAGGAACTGCTGTGGCGCGAATCCCGGCAGAGCGGATGCGACATCCCACCACGCCCGCTCGAATTCGACTCCCCGATGGCGCGCGCCGTACAGCGTCGCAATGGCCGCGGTGCGGCTCCGACCCTCCGCGCAGTGCAGGAAGACTGTCCTGCCTTCCGCGCGCAGCGTCGCGATCACGGCGGCCGCTTCCTCAAGCACGAAGTCGAGGTTCGGGTTCTTTCCGTCTTCGTCGATCAGCCACACCTGCACGCTCTCGCACGCGGTCGGCACCTGCGCCGTGCCGACCCGGCACAGCGAGACCACCGCATCCACCTCGGTGGGGAGCCGGTCGAGAGCGGCGAGCGAACCGATCCAGACACCGGCGTCATGCGGATGCTGCGCGAGGAAGTCGCTTCGCGGGTAGGTCGGCTGCTGCTCCGCGGTCGGCCAGCCCTCCGAGTCGGGCCTGCCACCGCGCACCGCCAGTACCGCCTTCCGCGCGAGGTCGGATGCCCGGTACCCGGGCCATCCGTGAACTCGGCGCTGCCAGGCCAGAGGCGCCGCCGACCCGCCGAACACCGCGCCGGCGAGCGATCCCGCGATCGCTGCGACCGTGTCGGTGTCGTGGCCCCCGCGCACCGCCCGATACAGGGCATCCGTCAGTGATTCGGCACCAGCGACCGCGGCCAACGCTCCCTGGAACGCGCGCACGACCCAGCCGTTCTGCTCCCTGAAGTCACGCGGGTGGGCACCCGGCGACAGCGCCTCGTCGATCAGCGCCATCCACCGCGCCCGCCGCTCGGCCGGTAGCTCCGCGACCTGCGCACGCATGTCGAGCTCGCCGGTGAGGATCGCGTGCCGGATCGCGAGGCACCACAGTGTGCAGGCATCCGCGTTGTCATCCTCCCAGTGCGTGAGACGGGCGATCGCGCCCGCGGCCTCCACCAGCTTGGCCGGTGAGCGTTCGAGGTAGCCGAGCGCGAGAGGTCCGGTGCGCATCAGCGAGCCGTTGCCTCCGCTGCGCCCGAACTGCTCGTGGAGGGCGCGGGCTGACTGCAGCGCAGCATCCGCCGTGACGGGTGCGCCGATGCCGGCGAAGACCGCGCGCGTCTGCGAGCCGACATCCTTCGCGGTGCGCGCCCAGTCGATCCAGGTGCCGACGATCCACGCCTGAGTACCGGGATCGAGCAGCTCCTGTCCGTCGGCGAGGGCGTTGAGGATCGGGATCGCCATGCTCGTGTCATCCGTCCACTCGCCGACGCCGTGTCCGAAGCTTCCGGTGCCGAACTGCGGTTCGAAGTCGTCGGGAAGGGACGGCCCGAACTCGTACTGCGATCCGAGCGCATCGCCGGCGGCGGATGCGAGGACGACGCCGATCGCGCGGTCGAGCTGGATGGTGCTGATGCTCATGATCGTTCCTTTCGTGCTCAGGCGAACGACGCCTGTGTGCCGACGGGGAGCACGGGCAGGATCGTCTTGACATAGTCGTAGCGCCACACCTCGTCGGGTGCGCCCGGCCGGCTGCAGACATAGACAGCCTGCGGCGCCATCTCGGCGGGCTGCGACAGCGGGATGGTCAGCTTCGCCTTCTCGACCGAATGCCCCGGGTTCGGGACGTCGCCGTAGTGCGCGCCGTCGAGCGGCCCGCCGGTGAGCAGGCAGTGGATGCTGCCACGGGTGTTCTTCTCGGCCATGTCGACTCCTTTAACTCAAGTCTGCGTTAAATCGATGAGATTAGTATGCGCCTGGGCATCGACATTGCGCAAATGTGCGTAAAATGAGGCTGTGGCACCTTCGCTCGAATCGTTCCCCCGGCCGTCCGTCGCGGTCGACACTGCTGTGCTCACGGTCGTCCACGATGGCCGCCTGTCGGTGCTTCTGCTGCATGGCGAACCGCCGCGTCTGCCGGGCACGTTCCTCCATGAAGGGGAGCTGCTCGAGGATGCGGTGCTGCGGTCTCTGCGCGAGAAGGCGGGCGTCCGCGGGCTGGCGCCGCGACAGCTGCACGTCTTCGACGCGCTCGACCGCGACGATCGCGGCCGGGTGCTGAGCGTGGCGCACGTGGACGTCGTGAGGGCCGTGGCTTTGCCTGCGGATGCCTTCCTTGTTGCGGTGGACGATATGCCGACGCTCGCCTTCGATCACGACCGGATCGTGGCGTTCGCCGTGGACATGCTGCGTGATCAGTACCGGGAGATGCCGGACCCGGCCGCGCTGCTCGAGGGACCGTTCACGCTGCGCCGGCTGCGCCGACTGCACGAGGCGGTGCTCGGAGAACGGCTGGTTCCGGACACGTTCCGCAGGTGGATGCTGCCTGGGCTGGTGGCGACGGGGGAGTTGGAGCGGTCGGGGCGGGGGCGGCCGGCGGAGCTGTATCGGAGGGCGTGAGTCCGGGGGAAAGTGGGGACTTGTCCACAGCCTCCCAGGCGCTGTTGCTGCCGGTGTCATGATTGACCCATGAAGACCCTGCTCGACCGTGCGATCTACTCCTACGGAGATGTCGATCGGCTGGTCGGCCTGCACACGGGCACATCGAAGCGCTGGCTTGAGGGATATTCACGGTCGGGGAAGTTCTACGAACCCGTGCTTCGAGAGGCGCCCACC
>NZ_MKRT01000020.1:0-45611 GCF_001897945.1 Microbacterium sp. 69-10 | reverse complement strand
GCTAAGACCGGCGATCGAGCTGCTGCGAGAGGAGTTCGGCCAGTACCCGCTCGCGCACGCGCATCCGTTCCTCGACGTCGAAGGACGTGAGCTCGTACGCCTCGTGCAGACGAAGGTCGGACTCGAGCGCCCGCTGCAGCTCGTCGTCGTCCGCAACGGGCAATTGATGATGGCTGAGGCGACCGAGCGCTTCAGCGAAGCTGTCGAGTATGAAGCAGGTGTCGTGGGCAGGTTCCGGCCAGACCTTCGTACTCCGGATGTCACCATGGATCCAGCGCGCACATTCGGTCAGCCGGCGATCCGGAACGTACGTACCGAGATCCTCGCGGAGGACTTCCGTGCCGGATCCACGCGCGACGAGATCGCCGAGCTTTATGACCTGACGGCGTCGCAGGTGGACGAGGCGATTCGCTTCGAACTGATCGCGGGCAGCGGCCGGGCGGCATGATGTCCGCCGCGTTCTCCCCGGTGTACTTCACCGATGAGAACGCGCTGGGCATGGGCAAGGTCCTGCATCGTTCCGGGCGTGAGGATGTCCTGTTTCCTGGGCATCCGAGTCTTGCCGAGGTGCCGCTCGGCAGCCTGGACCTCGAGTGGATGCCGATCGTCGGACGACTCGGACTCATCGTCGTGACGCGTGACCGGAGGATCCGGACGCGCCCAGCGGAACTTCGTGCCTATCGAGAACACGGAATCCGCTCGGTGTGGATCGGCGCCAAGCAGGATCTCCGACCGCAGGATCAGGTCGAGATGTTCCTCAAGCATGAGGCCCGGCTGAGGCGGGAGATCATCAAGCTCGGCCCGGGGCCCTGGGCGCTCGCGATGTCGCCGTCCGGAGTGCGACCGCTCGGTCTGTCGCAAGGCTGACGTCGCGGCGTCCCACTAATGCTGACCTGTGGCATGAGCCGCTACGTTGGGCACATAACAAGGCCCGCGAGCGGGTAGGAGAAGGGGCTCTGATGGCAGACACGCAGGCCGGCTGGTACGACGACGGATCCGGCACCATGCGGTGGTGGGACGGGCAGCAGTGGACCGATCAGGTTCAGCCACCCGCGCCGCAGCAGCCGGGGCTCGACGGGTTCATCAATCGGGCCCGAGCGGACGCCGAGGCCGGCGCGCAGCCGCGTCCCGCCCCGCAGGGCATGAGCTACGTGGTGCTGCAGGTCGTGCTCAAGGAGAAGTTCTTCGGCAGTGGCTCGGGCAATCTCACCGAGCTCGAGGGTGTGATCAACCGGCAGGCTGCGCTGGGCTATCGCCTGCACACGATCACGACCGCGTCCTCCGGGAGTACCGGCTTTGGCGGCGGCGACCGCATCCAGGCGACGATGGTGTTCGAGAAGCTCGTCTGAGCGTCCCCACCACGAACTACACTCGCTCCATGGCCATGTCGCTCCGGTTCCTATCCCGCCTGCCCGGGCGGGAGATGTTCCGGGAAGGACGTGCACATGGCACACTCACCTCATCGTCGGCACCGCGGCTGTGCTCTCTGTAAGCCCCACCAGTGGCGTGGACAGGGCAAGGCTCGCCGTTCGCCCTGGCGCGTGAACCGTCAGATCGGACGGAAGCGCCGCTGGAACGGAAGCACGCTCGACGAATAGAACCACTCTGAATGCGCCGGGCGGCAGGGGCTTCCCCTCACACGGAGCCCCTGCCGCCCGGCATCCGCCTCAGGCATCCGCCTTACGGCTTGACGAACACCTCGTCCGCGAGCAGACCGGGCGTCACTCGCCCGACGGCGGCGTCGCCGTCGGGCACGGCGAACGCGACCGAGCCGGTGGCCGACGCGCCCTTGTACATCTCGTCCAGGCCGAAGCCGTCCTTCAGCATCACCAGGTTGTCGTAGCTGTTCACGACGTTGCCGGCGCTGGTGACCATCGCGACCTGCACCTCCGCGGCGATCCCCTTGTCGCCGCCGTTGTAGGTGACCGTGTAGTTCACGATCTCGTAGTGCGAACCGGCCGGAGCCTTCTCATTGAACTGGTTCGCCTCAGCGACCACGGGGTTGCCGTCGGTGTTGACGCTGTTGACCACGACGGTCCAGTCGTCGTTGCTGATCTGCGACGACAGCGGGTACGGGTTCTCGCGCGTGCCGTGTGCGGCATCCGCCGGCTTCTTGTCATCCGCGGGCTTCGCATCGTCGGCAGGCTTCTCGACGGGCTGCGACACCGTCGTCTCGCCGCTGCCGAACGCGTTGTTGAACGACGTGGCGACCACGGCGAAGAAGACGATGAAGCCGACGATTGTCCCGACGACCGCGACGATCAGACCCACGATGCCCATCCACTTGCGGTCGCCCTTCAAGAACAGCGACACGATGCTGAGGATGAATGCGATCGGCAGCAGGATCCAGCCGACGATCAGAGCGCCGGGAATGCACGCGAAGATGAAGCCGACGATCGCGACGGACGTCGCAGGGAGCCGGTCCCCGCGCACTCCGATCAGCGCCCTCCCAGTTGGCGTCGAGCGTGGAGTCGGGGGAGATCTCCGTGGTCCGCGAGGACCGGCTGAATCGAACTATAGCGACTGCGGGGGACATTGATCTCCCCGCGTAGAAAGCCGACGGCAAGGGCGGGACGCCGCGGCGTTCACACCTCGGTCGGTGCTCGGCGCCGACGTGTAAAGCGATCTCCCACGTTCCAGAAACATGTAAAGAATTCATCATATTTTTTACACGTCATGCCGAAGTGTGACTATCTTTGACACATGGCCTGGAACGCTGATGAGCCGTACAACGAGTTGCCGCTGCTGCCGCCCCGTGCGGAGTTCGAGACTCGCGCCGTACTCAAGGCGACGGTGCGCGCGCGCACCGCGCTCGCCGCAATGGATGAGGCGACCAAACGGATGCAGAACCCGATGGTGCTGGTGAACTCCCTCTCCCTGCTTGAAGCGCAAGCGAGTTCCGAGATCGAGAACATCGTGACGACCACGGATGAACTGTTT
Organism: Microbacterium sp. 69-10; assembly: GCF_001897945.1. Taxonomy (GTDB): domain Bacteria; phylum Actinomycetota; class Actinomycetes; order Actinomycetales; family Microbacteriaceae; genus Microbacterium. The sequence goes on along the minus strand of NZ_MKRT01000020.1, from coordinate 42,671 downwards.
CGATACGCGCAGGATGTCGCCGACTCTGCGACCGCAGAGACGAAGGAGACGCTGCGATATCGCGCCGCGCTGTTCAGCGGGATGGAGTCCATCAGGCGTCGGCCCCTGTCTGTGAACACCGCCATCGAGGTGTGCACGAACATCCACCGTCGCGACATCGGGGTGCGGAATCTGCCCGGCACGATCATCGGCAATCCGAAGACCCGTCGTGCCATCTACACGCCTCCTACAGGCGAGGCCGTCATTGTGCAGAAGCTGAGCAACTGGGTCGACTTCGTACACACGACCGCTGACATCGATCCGCTCGTGGTCATGGCCATCACCCATTACCAGTTCGAGGCGATCCATCCGTTCACTGATGGCAACGGGCGCACCGGACGCATCCTCAACGTGCTGCAGCTCGTCGAAGCGGGACTTCTGCGCGAACCGATCCTGTACCTGTCGAGGTTCATCATCCAGAGCAAAGACGAGTACTACCGCCTGCTGCTGAGTGTCACAGCAGAGGAGGCATGGGAGAACTGGATCCTTTTCGTGCTGCGAGGGATTGAAGAGACGGCGGTCCGCACACTGTCGAAGATCGACCGAATCCAGACTCTGCAGGGAGACATGCGCGGCGAGATCAGAGAGCACACGACCGCAGGCAGCAACGCAGACCTCGTGGATGTTCTGTTCGAGAACCCGTATGCACGCATCGCGAATGTCGTGGAGCGCTGCGGTGTCTCCCGCCCGACGGCGACGGGCTGGCTGAACGCGCTGGTCGCCGCCGACGCGCTGGTGAGCATCCGGCTCGGACGTGAGCGGCTGTTCATCAACCAGCGCTTTATGCACATCCTGTCGACGGACGAGCCGGCCGTGAGTTCGGAGGCGGAGATGCTTTTCTGATCTCGTCGCAAGCTCGAGTCGTCCGCGGATGCGTTCCGATGTCGGTGGTGCGCCGACACAATAGAGCCCAGGAGGTTCGGATGTCTGCGACGGCTCGTGCATTGCGGCTCGTGCGGCGCCTCGAAGAGGACGACGCGTGGACGTTGCTGCGTGCCGACAACGCGCCGTTCGCGATCGCCCTGCTCGCCGAGCATCTCGGCGGCGGTGAACACCGCGTCGATGCCGATCAGCTGGCCGAAGCCATCGACACCGATCTCGAAGAGATCCGCTCATACGGACACGACATGCCGCTGAGCGCCCGGGGCTACCTGACCAGCTGGCGTACCGCTGGGCTCATTCACCGGAGGCCGTCCGAGGTGAGTCGAGGTGAGACGTACGAGCTGACCGTCGATGCTCTGGCGGCGATCAGGTTCCTGCAGACCCGTGAAGAGCCGCAGGAAGCAGCCACGGCTTCCCGCCTGGCGAGTCTGTCGATGCAGCTCACCCGGCTCGCGATCGACACCGATCCGGAGTCCGCCCGTCGACTGGAGCGGCTGCGCGCCGAGCGCGACCGCATCGACGCCCAGATCCAGGCGGTCCTCGACGGCGAGGAGGAGGTGCTGGGCGGCGCTCGCGCACTCGAACGCCTGCGCGAGCTGCTCGCACAGGCGGCAGAGGTTCCCGACGACTTCACCCGGGTGCGCGGTGTGTTCGAAGAGCTCAGCAGCACCCTGCGCGCCAAGGTGCTGGAGTCGGATGCGTCGCAGCGGTCGGTGCTCGACGACGTGTTCCGCGGCGTCGACCACATCGGTGACTCGGATGCCGGTCGCAGTTTCGCAGCCTTCTCCGCGCTCGTCCTCGATCCCGCACTGGGGGCGGCGTTCGAGCGGGACATCGCCGATGTGCTCGACCGCGAATTCGCACGGGACCTCGCGCCCGCGCAGCGGCGTCGTCTGCGCGGCTTCCTCGACGACCTGAAGGATCGCACTGCCGAAGTGCACGACGTGATCACGGTGTTCGCGCGCGGGCTGCGCAGGTATGTGCAGTCGCAGGACTATCAGCGCGACCGTGTGCTGCGCGGCAAGCTGCTCGCCGCGATGGGCGCAGCGCACCGGGCCGCGCCCGACATCAAACCGTACGCGGCCATCGGCCTGAACCTGGAGCTGACCGGGGTCCCGGTGAGCAGCGTGGGCGCGATCACACTGCACGACCCGTCCGAGTTCGACACCCGAGCCGAGGTCGTCACGCACATCTCGCACGAGGTCGACATCGAGATGCTGCGCGCGCTGGCACGTGAGACCGAGATCGACTTCACCGAACTGGCGTCCAACGTCAACGAAGTGCTCCAGGCGAACGAGCATCCGACCGTCGGCGACGTGCTCGCGGCATTCCCCGCCACTCAGGGCGTCGCGAGCGTGGTGGGCCTCCTCAGCCTGGCTGCTGAGCACGGCGCGATGGAAGACGGCGTCGAGCAGATCTCATGGACCAGCGCCGACGATGTGCGCAGCACGGCCCTGGTCACCACACATCGTTTCACGGGAAGGATCCCCTGATGACGGACATCGCAGCCGACGTGCTCGAGGCTGACGTGACGGAGGCGCCCGGGCTGTGGCCCGGCGACGCCGGGACCCTCACCGAGCGGTCCCGGCGGGCGCTGCTCGAACTCGTGCGCGGGCCGTATCTGTCTCGTGCGCGCTCGGCGCAGAACTGGTCCGCGCTGCTCGCCGATGAGCCGGCGATCCGTTCTCGACTCAATGACCTGTTCCTGGAACTGGTGCTGGATCGCGACGCCGAGTTCGCGTTCGTGCGGAACGCCGAATCCACCGACGTCCAGGTGCCGCGCGCGGTGCGCGCCGAGTCGTTGACCTTCCTCGACACCGCGATGCTGCTCTCGCTTCGACACACCCTGTTGAACGAAGACCGTCACGGCCGGGTCATCATCGGGCAGGACGAACTGTACGAGGCTCTCGACGTGTACCGTACCGCCGACCGCGATGCGACTGATTTCCGCAAGCGTCTGAATGCGTCGTGGAGCAAGATGGTCAACAAGCTGCGCGTGCTGCACCCGATCGGCGAGGACCGGGCCGAGATCTCGCCCGTGGTGCGGATGCTCGTCGGTGCCGAGCAGGTCGACGCCCTGCAGGCGGTCTACGACGCCATCGCCGAGGGGAGCGACTGATGACCGGGCTGTTCGCACTCGACGATGAGGTCCACGACCCGCGGCATCCGGGGCAGTGGCGGCTCTCGCGCATCGAGGTGCTGAACTGGGGCACGTTCGACGGGCATCACGTGATCCCGGTCGCACGCGAGGGGCATCTGTTCACCGGGGCATCCGGGTCGGGGAAGTCCTCCCTGTTCGACGCGATCGCAGTGGTGCTCACCCCCGATCGCTGGCTGCGCCTGAACGCCGCCGCCCAGGAGGGTGCGTCGCGCTCCGGCGACCGCAGCCTGGTCACCTACGTGCGCGGTGCGTGGACGAAAGAGGCGGATGCCACTTACGACCGCGCGGTCAGCACGTATCTGCGCCGGAACGCGACGTGGAGCGGCATCCTGCTGCGCTTCGACGACCTGCGCGGCGACCCGGTGACGCTGGTGCGCCTGTTCCACCTGAAGGGGACGACCACCGACCCGGGCGATCTCAGGGACGCCTGCGTGCTGCTGCGCGCTGACATCGCACTGCCCGATCTCGCCCCGTATGCGGCTCGCGGGATCGATGTGCGGCGGCTGAAGAACGACGTCGCGCCCGCGGTGGCGACGAGCTCGCGCTCGCACGGGGCGTTCTACGCCCGGATGCGCAGCGTGCTCGGCATCGCCAGCGAGAACGCACTGCACCTGCTGCACAAGACGCAGGCGGCGAAGAACCTCGGCAGCCTGGACACGCTGTTCCGCACGTTCATGCTGGATGAGCCCACCACGTTCGCGCGCGCGGACAACGCGGTCGAGCAGTTCGGCGAGCTGAGTGAGTCGCACAGTCACGTCGTGGATCTGCGTCGGCAGGCCGAAGCGCTCGGGGTTATCGTCACGGCGGCGGGAGAGTTCGACCATGCCGATGCCGAGGTCCGTGCCGGCGAACGGCGACGTGCACTGGTTCAGCCGTTCACCGCGGCGTGGAAGCTGCGACTCGCAGCATCCGACCTCGATGCGGCGCGAACCGAGGCCGCTCGCGCCGGACGCGAGTCCGAGCGTCTGCGCGCCGAGAGTGAACAGGCCGAGGCGCTGCACGCGGCGGCCCGGCAGCGTCTCGACCAGCGCGGTGGCGCCCAGGTCGCTCACCTGCGCGGACGCATCGACGACGCGAGGACGCGGTTGGACGAGGTCGCGGATGCGCGCGACCGCCTGGCTGGACGCCTGCGCGCGGTGGACGTGCCGATGCCAGGAGACGCCGACGAGTTCGGCCAGCTGCTCGCCACCGCACAGGCGGAGGCCGTCGCCGACGCGCCGGCGGCCATCGGGTTCGACGTGAACGACGCCCTGTCGCAGGCGCAGCAGGCCGTGCGGTCACTGGAGGCGGAGATCGAGTCGCTGCGCGGGCGGCGCACGAACATCCCACCCGACCTGCTCGTGGCCCGTCGCCTCATAACTGAGCGGCTCGGCATGCCCGAGAATGCGCTGCCGTATGCCGGTGAGCTGCTCGACGTGCGGGGCGAGTTCGCGGATTGGGCTGGCGCCATCGAGCGGGTGCTGGCGCCGGTCTCGACCGCGCTGCTGGTGCGGGACGACATACTCGCACGCGTGCGTCGCGTCGTCGACGGGATGCATCTGGAGACACGTCTGGTGATCGACGCCGTCCCGTTCCAGTCCGACCCACCGCTGCCTGTGCGTGATGAGCGCAGCGTCGTGCATCGCGTGCGTGTCGCGGACGGGCCGTTTGCCGCCTACCTGCATCGCCGGCTGGGCGCCGAGTTCGACTACGCCTGCGTCGACGATCCCGACGACCTGGACGACGTCGACCGCGGAGTCACCATCGCCGGACTTCTCAAGCGGTCGTCACGGAGATACGAGAAGAACGACCGCTTCCCGGTCGGAGATCGCCGGCGCTGGGTGCTCGGTGCCGACAACCGGGACAAGCTGGAGCATCTGCTGGCCGAGCTCCGGATTGCGGAGGGGCGCGCGGAAGCCGCGCGGAAGAGCTGGGAGCGGGCGCAGGCGGTGCGCGACGAGCAGGTAGCCCGTCGGATCCTGTTCGCCGACATCGTGCAGCTGCGCTGGTCGATGCTGGACGTCGAGGCCGCACGGCAAGTGCTGGAGGTGCGCGAGCAGGAGCTGCGACTGCTGACCGCACCCGACGGCGAGATGGCTGAGTCCGTGCGCATCGAGGGTGAGGCCCGCGCGGCGTACGAGGCGGCGCGAAGCCAATCGGCGCAGGCCGAGGTTGCGCTGGTCACGGCCGAACAGGACGTGCAACGACTGGAACGGATGCTGGAAGAGCTGCGAGCCGATCCGATCGTCGAGATCGACGATGCGGATGCCGCCGACCTGGAGCGCCGTTTCCGCACCGCACGACGTTCGATCGTGCTGGCCAACATCGATCAGATCTCGACGCAGGTGGTGGGCCAGCTCGCCACCGAGGTACAGGCCGCGTCCGCTCGCGCCCGGATGGCCGAGACGCGGTTCGTGCAGCATGCCACCGAGTTCCTCGGCCGCTGGGAGGCGTCGGCCGCAGGGCTCACCCCTGGCATCGAGGATCGAGCCGGATACCGGCAGCGCCTGGACGAGATCGTCACTCGCGGCCTGCCGGAGTATGAGGCACAGTTCCTCGGACTCCTCCGTGATCGCTCGCGCGACATGATCATCCACCTGCGCGACGATCTGCTCTCCGCCCCTCGTCGAGTCGCCGAGAGGATCGACCCCGTCAACGAGTCGTTGGGGCGCTCGCCGTACGACCGCGAAAGGTTCCTGGAGATCGTCGTCAAGACGCGCCGCTCCGGTGAGGTGGAGGAGTTCCTTGACGACTTGAAACGCATCGTCGAGGGCAACTGGGCCGAGGAGGACCTCGCCGGGGCTGAACAGCGCTTCCAGGTGCTCTCCAAGGTGATGCGCAGGCTGGCCTCCAGCGAGAACGCGGAGCGCGCCTGGCGCTCACGCGTACTCGACACCCGCGAACACGTGTCGTTCCTGGCGCAGGAGAAGGATGCCGCCGGACGGGTCATGGCGGTGCACGACTCCAGCGCCGGGCTGTCGGGCGGTCAGCGCCAGAAGCTGGTGATCTTCTGCCTGGCCGCCGCACTGCGATTCCAACTCGCGGACCGTGACGATCTGGTCCCCTCGTATGGCACCGTGGTGCTCGACGAGGCGTTCGACAAGGCGGACTCGCAGTACACCCGGATGGCGATGGACATCTTCCGTGAGTTCGGATTCCACATGATCCTCGCCACGCCGCAGAAGCTGCTGCAGACCCTGGAGCCGTACATCGGCGCTGTGACGAGCGTGTCCAACCCCGATCGCGACCAGTCGCTGCTCGCCCACGTCGTGATCGAGCGGGCATGAAGCCGGTCACTCCCGAGGATCTCGTCTCCCGCGCGGGCAGGCTCTACGAGCGGTCGGCGCGGGCGTGGGTCACCGGGGCGGTGGCGGATGCCCGGATCGACGTGCCACTTCATCCACCGACCGAGCGCGCCGCGATGGCGGATCCCGAGTCGTCTGTGCGCTGGGTGCAGGACTGGCGCCGCACCGCCGACCGGATGCCGGTGGACCTGGTCTGGGAGCAGCGGCAGTGGTCACGGGTCGGACGGCAGGATGTGCCGGTGCGGGCGGTGATCGACGGAGCATCCGACATCGCGACGGTGGTGGGCCGGTCCGGGGATTGGCGGGCGTGGCGTGCCCGGATCAGCGCGCTGCGCGATGCCGTGCTGGTCGACGGCGCGCACAGGGACGAGCTGGATGTCGCCCTCCGCACTTACGCCCGGACGATCGCCGCCCTCGACGACACAGACGCTCTCGTGCTGCAGAGCGTGGCCGCCTGGCTCGTGCGAAATCCGGTCTCGGGCCTGCGCGTGCGGCAGGTGCCGGTACGCGGCGTGCACACGAAGTGGCTGGAGCGCCATCGTGCCGTCGTCGAGTCGCTGGTCGCCGCGGGGACAGGGATGCCGGGTCTCGGGCTCATCGATTCCGAGGAGCGGTTGCGGATGCTGGTGCTCGACCCGCTGCTGCGCCCGGGCGGATTGCGCGATGTGACCGCGCCGGTCGATCAGCTCGCAGCCCTGCGGCCGGACGGTCTGCGGACGGTGCTGATCGTCGAGAACCTGGAGTCGCTGCTCGCGCTGCCCGATGTTGAGGGTGTGGTCGCCTTCCACGGTGGTGGCTACCGCGCGCATCGGATCGCGGCGCTGCCGTGGGCTTCGACGGTTCGGGTGATCTACTGGGGTGACCTCGACACGCACGGGTTCGCGATCCTGAACCGGGTGCGTTCCGCAGGACTCGATGCGCGCAGCGCGCTGATGGAGTCCGCAACGCTTGAGGCGCACCGAGACCAGTGGGTCTCCGAGCCCAAACCGTTCCGCGGTGAACTGGAATTGCTGACCCCGCAGGAGCGCCGGACGTTCGACCTGCTGGCAGAGCACGGCACCATTCGCCTGGAGCAGGAGCGAATCGATTGGAGTTACGCCTGGGAGCGGCTCGCCGAACTGTTCTGAGCGCCGAGATCAAAAGGACTATTTCTGCGTTCGAAGGCCTATCAGAAACTTCAACAGTAAGTGGCGCACGCTTGTCACTTTGATCCCAGATTTTGCCTGACATCGATGCCAGGCGGATACTCATCCCGTCATGAGCACCTCTCCGGATGCCTCCGAAACCTCCCGAACGACCATCGCCGTCATCGGCGCGGGCCGTCTCGGCGGCGTGCTCGCACGTGCGCTCACGCAGGCCGAGTTCACCGTACGCGTCCCACTCCGAAAGCACGAACAACTTCCGGCATCCGACATCGCCCTGCTCTGCGTTCCGGATGCCGAGATCGCGGCCGCCGCGAGGAGCGCCCGGCCGCACGTGAACCTCGTCGGCCACGTCTCCGGCGCCACGCCCCTCGACGACGTCGACTTCAGCATGCATCCGCTGCAGACCTTCACCGGCACCGAGGCGCCCGACGTGTTCCACGGCATCGGCGCCGCCATCGCCGGCCGCACACCGGAGGCCGAGCACCAGGCCGAGCGGCTCGCGCGAGCCCTCGGCGCCCACCCGTTCCACATCGACGACGCCCACCGCGCCGGCTATCACGCCGCCGCCTCGATCGCGTCGAACCTCGTTCTCACCGTGCTCGATGCCGCCGAACAGGTCGCCCGGGCCTCAGGCATCCGCTCGGACGAGGCGCGCGACCTGCTGACCCCTCTCGTAACCCGCACCGTCGAGAACTGGCGCTCCCACGGCGCGAAGAGCGCGCTCACCGGCCCGATCGCCCGCGGCGACGAGCAGACCGTGGCCCGCCAGCGCGCCGCGATCACCCAGCAGACCCCCGCACTTCTCCCCCTGTTCGACCGGCTCTGCGACAGCGCCCGCGCACTCGCGACCCCGAAGGGCTCCGCATGAAGATCGTCCGCACCATCACCGAGATCCGCGCCGCCGTCCGCGAAGCTCGACTCGAAGGTCACCGGGTCGGCCTCGTCCCCACCATGGGCGCCTTCCACGAGGGCCACCTCTCCCTCATGCGCGCTGCGCGCGCGGCATCCGACCTCGTTGTCGTCTCGCTGTTCGTCAACCCCACCCAGTTCGGTCCTACCGAGGATCTCGCCGCCTACCCGCGCGACGAGGCCCGCGACGCCTCGCTCGCCGAGCAGCAGGGCGTCGACATCCTCTTCGCCCCCGAGCCCGCCGAGATCTACCCCGACGGCTTCGCCACCAGCATCCACGTCGGCGGCATCACCGAGGTGCTCGACGGCGCCTCCCGCGGCGCCTTCCATTTCGATGGCGTCGCGACCGTCGTCACCAAGCTGTTCGGCATCGTCCGCCCCGACGTCGCCTTCTTCGGACAGAAGGACGCCCAGCAGGTCTTGGTCGTGCGCCGCGTCGTGCGCGATCTCGACCTCGACGTGCGGATCGAGGCCTGCCCGATCATCCGCGAGGCCGACGGGCTCGCGATGAGCTCGCGCAACGTCTACCTCGACGCGGATGCCCGTAAGCAGGCCACCGCACTGAACCGCGCCCTCGACGCGGCGGCCGACCTGCATGCGCGCGGGGAGCGGGATGCGTCGCGCATCGTCGCCGCAGCTGAGCGCGTGCTGGCGGATGCCGGCATCCGACCCGACTATCTCGAGCTGCGCTCGAACGACGACCTCAGCCCGCTCACCCACGTCGACCGCGACGCCCTGCTGGCGGTCGCCGCCCGCGTGGGCGCCGCTCGTCTGATCGACAATCACGTCCTGATCGCGGAGCCGGCAACCACCGGCATCCGCTCCGAAGCCCATCAGAGAGGCGGCGAATGATGCGACGCACCATGCTGAAGTCGAAGATCCACCGCGCGACCATCACCGGCAGCGACCTGAACTACGTCGGCTCCATCACGATCGACGCCGACCTGCTCGACGCGTCCGACATCCTCGAGCACGAGCAGGTGACGATCGTCGATGTGAACAACGGCTCGCGCTTCGAGACCTACACGATCGCCGGCGAGCGCGGCACCGGCGTGATCCAGGTGAACGGTGCGGCCGCCCGCCTGGTGCACTCCGGCGACACGATCATCATCATCTCCTACGGCGAGTACTCCGCGAAGGACCTGAAGACGTACGAGCCGACCGTCGTGCACGTCGACCGCTCCAACCGGATCATCAGGATCGACGACGCCGTGGACCAGCTGCTCACCGAGGCGACGGCATGCGGTGCGCTGAGCGACCGAAGGGAGACGAAGTGAGCGCGCAGGCCGCCGCCCGCCCGCTCGGGCTGGGCGATCTGGCCGCGAAGAAGGAGGCCGGCGAGCCGATCGTCATGGTCACCGCCTACGACCACCCCAGCGCTCAGATCGCCGAGGAGGCCGGCGTCGACATGGTGCTGGTCGGCGACTCCGCGGCCATGACTGTGCTCGGATACGACTCGACCGTGCCGGTCACGATCGACGAGATGCTGATGCTCACGCGCGCGGTGCGACGCGGACTGTCCCGGCCGCTGCTCGTCGGCGACCTGCCGTTCGGGTCGTACGAGGCATCCGACTCCCTCGCGGTGCAGACTGCGCAGCGCTTCGTGAAGGAGGCCGGCTGCGATCTGGTCAAGATCGAGCGCGGCGGCACCACGGTCGACCGGGCACGCGCGATCGTCGCCGCCGGGATCCCCGTGGTCGGACACGTCGGCCTGACCCCGCAGAGCGTCACCGCGCTCGGCGGCTACCGTGCGCAGGGCCGCACGGCCGAGGCCGCGCTCGCCGTGATCGATGACGCCCTCGCCCTGCAGGAGGCGGGCTGCGTGCTGATCGTCGTCGAGGCGGTGCCGTCTGAGGTGACGGCGCTGCTCGTGGAGCGCCTGCGGATCCCCGTGATCGGGATCGGCGCCGGAGCGGATGCCGACGGCCAGGTGCTCGTGTGGCACGACCTGCTCGGCATCTACGACGGGCCCGCGGCGAAGTTCGTCAAGCGGTACGCCGACGTGCGGGCGGCCTCGGTGGTCGGCGTCAGCGAGTACGCCCGCGAGGTGCGGTCGGGGGAGTACCCGGCGCCGGAGCACGGGTACGGGATGCCGGCCGATGAGGCCGCGCGGCTGAAGGAGCTGCTCGCGGGGCGGTGAGCCGCTACTCGTCGGTGCGCAGCGAGCGGATCATGCCCTGCAGGCCGGCGAGCGCGACCGCCTGCTCAGCAGCCGTCATTCCGCTCAGCATCCGAAGCTCGACCGCCCGTACAGCGGCGCTCGCGGCGTCGAGTGACTTGCGGCCTTTCGGCGTGAGCCGCGTCGGCAGCACCTTGCCGACCGGCGCCTCGGCGGGTCTGCTCACGAGTCCGTCCCGCTCGAGGGCCTGCAGCAGCACACTCATCGACTGCCGCGTGACGAAGGCGCCGCGGGCGAGCTCGGAGTTCGACAACCCGGGATGCTGGGCGAGCAGCTCCAGACACGAATACTCGGTGATGGTCAGCCCGAGCGGCCGCAGCACGGTCTCCATCGCCAGTCGCAGCGCGCTGGCAGCCTCTTTGAGCGCGTAACCGATGGACGTCTCCAAGTCGATCCGGTCTGCCGCTTGACTCATGTCAGTATTCTGACATACATTGGCGCATGTCAGATAACTGACACGAAATTGAGGAGCACAGCATGTCCGTCACCGGCCCCGACTTCATCTCTCTGCAGGTTCGCGATCTCGCGGCGTCGCAGGCGTTCTACGAGCGTTACCTCGGAATGGTCCGCTCGCCGGCCGGACCGCCCCACGCCGTCCTCTTCGAGACGACCCCGATCGCATTCGCGCTGCGCGACATCGTGCCGGGCACGGATCTGGCATCCGCTCCGTACCCGGGAATCGGTGCAGCAGTCTGGCTGCACGCCACTGACGTGCAGGAGATCCACGACGCGCTGGTCGCCGACGGCCACTCGATCGTCGCCGCTCCGATCGATGGGCCCTTCGGCCGTACCTTCACCTTCGCCGACCCGGATGGATACCGGATCACCCTGCACGACCGCGCCTGAGGCGGGCTCGGCATCCGTCCAGGGCGCAGATGCCGGTCGAGATCACGGATGCCGGCTCAGCCGCGGCACCCGGCGGATATCTGTACTCTGAGCCGACATCTGTACCCGGACGGCGTGTGGGACCAGGCCGGATCAGGGCTGCTGGGCCTTCTTCGCCCGACGCAGCGCGTGCAGCAGCGGCTCGGTGTAGCCGCTGGGCTGCGTGGCACCCTCCAGGATCAGGCGGCGGGCGGCCGTGTAGGCGATGCCCGGTCCGGCATCCGGTCCGAACGCGAGCGGCTCGTAAGCGGCATCCCCGGCGTTCTGCTCGTCGACCACCGTTGCGAGGCGCTGCAGCGCAGCATCCACCTCGGCCTCGGTGATCACGCCGTGCTGCAGCCAGTTCGCGAGCAGCTGGCTCGAGATGCGCAGGGTCGCGCGGTCCTCCATGAGCGCGATGCCGTGGATGTCGGGCACCTTCGAGCATCCGACGCCCTGGTCGATCCAGCGCACGACGTAGCCGAGGATGGACTGCACGTTGTTGTCGAGCTCGGTCGCGACGATCTCGGGCGTGAGGTCGCCGTCGGATGCCAGCGGCGGCTGCAGCAGCACGTCCAGCGACGCCGGGTCGTACGCCGGCAGCGTCGGGCGCACCGCGAACGGGCCGACCTGGTGGTAGTGCAGGGCGTGCAGGGTCGCGGCCGTCGGCGAGGGCACCCAGGCGGTGGATGCCCCGGAGCGCACGTGCCCGATCTTCTGCTCGAGCATGTCGTGCATCAGGTCGGGCATGGCCCACATGCCCTTGCCGATCTGCGCGCGGCCGTCGAGGCCGGCGGCCAGGCCGATGCGCACGTTGCGGTCCTCGTAGGTCTGCATGAACGGCTGCGACTTGATGCCGCCCTTCGGCAGGAACGGGCCGGCGTGGAGCGAGGTGTGGATCTCGTCGCCGGTGCGGTCGAGGAACCCGGTGTTGATGAACACGACGCGATCGGATGCCGCGGCGATCGACGCGGCGAGGTTCGAGGAGGTGCGGCGCTCCTCGTCCATGATCCCGACCTTGAGTGTCCGCTCCGGCAGCCCGAGCAGCTGCTCGACCCGTCCGAACAGCTCGGCGGCGAACGCGGCCTCGTCCGGACCGTGCATCTTCGGCTTGACGATGTACATCGAGCCCGTGCGGCTGTTGGCGCCTCGGTTCGGTCCGGTCAGCTCGGGCAGGGCGCCGAGCGCGGTCATGATGGCGTCCAGGATGCCCTCGTACACCTCCTCGCCATCGCGGTCGAGCACGGCATCCGTGCGCATCAGGTGACCGACGTTGCGGATGAACAGCACCGAGCGGCCCGGGAGCGTGAGCTCGGTGCCGTCGCGGCCCGTGTAGGTGCGATCGGCGGCCAGGCGGCGGGTGAACGTGCGCCCGCCCTTGCTGACCTCCTCGCTGAGGGTGCCGTCCATCAGCCCGCGCCAGTTCGCGTAGCCGAGAGCCTTGTCCTCGGCATCCACCGCGGCGACGGAGTCCTCCAGGTCGACGATCGTCGTGATCGCCGACTCCAGCACGATGTCCTGCACGCCGGCGGCATCCGTCCGCCCGATCACGCCGTCGCGGTCGATGACGATCTCGACGTGCAGCCCGTGGTGCTGCAGCAGGATCGCGGTCGGCGCATCGGCGTCGCCGGCGTGGCCGACGAACGCGGCCGGGTCGGCCAGGCGACGGATGCCCGTGGCGGTGTCGAGCGCGAGCCCTTCGGCGTCCACGCGGTAGGCGGTGGCGTCGGTGTGCGATCCCTGCGAGAGGGGAGCGGCCTGATCGAGCAGCGCGCGGCCGCGCGCGATGACCTCGGCGCCGCGGACCGGGTTGTAGCCCTGGCCGGGGGCGAGGTCGCCGGTCTGGGCGATGGCATCCGTGCCGTACAGCGCGTCGTACAGCGAACCCCAGCGGGCGTTCGCGGCGTTCAGCGCGAAGCGCGCGTTCAGCAGCGGGACCACCAGTTGCGGGCCGGCCATCGTGGCGATCTCGGGGTCGACGTTCTCGGTCGTGATCGCGAAGGGGGCGGGCTCGGGGACGAGGTAGCCGATCTCGGTGAGCAGCGCGCGGTAGGTCTCGGGGTCGGGGCGGCCCGGGTTCGCGCGGTGGAAGTCGTCGATGCGGGCCTGCAGTTCGTCGCGGGTGCGCAGCAGCTCCGCGTTGCGCGGGCCGAGGTCGTGCACGATGCCCGAGACGCCTGCCCAGAACGCGTCGGCGTCGAGCCCGGCATCCGCCAGGGATGGCTCGGCGAAGTCGACGATCTCGCTCGCGACCCGCAGGTCGGCGCGGTCGAGGTAGGTGGTCTCAGCGGTGAGGGTGGTGTCGGGCACGGTGCCGCTCCTTCGGTCTGGGGGCTCGCTGTCCACGGTAGAGATCCCGCCTACGTTTCGGAGCGCGGATTCCGTATTGTGAAAGTCATGCCCTCTGCCCTCACCGCCTCCAAGGTGCCCGGTTCCGTCCAGTCGGTCGCGCGCGCCTTCGCCCTGCTCGAAGCGCTCGCCGCGGCCGATGGTGAGGCGCCGCTGGCATCCCTGGCATCCGCGACCGGCCTCGCGGTGCCCACCGCGCATCGCCTGCTCGGGACGCTGCACCAGCTGGGGTATGTGCGTCAGCTCGAGGATCGGCGGTATGCGTTGGGGGCGGGGTTGATCGGGTTGGGACGGCAGGCGGTGCCGCAGGTGGCGGATGCGGCGATGCCGTTGCTGGCTGGCCTGGAGGAGGCGTTCCACGAGACGGCGAACCTGGCGGTGCTTGACGGGGATCTGGTGCTGTATGCGGGGCAGGTGCCGTCGCGGCAGCGGATGCGGATGTTCACGGAGGTGGGTCGGCGGGTGCTGCCGCATTCCACGGGGGTGGGGAAGGCGATGCTGTCGACGATGCCGGAGCCGCAGGTGCGGGCGCTGATCCTGCGGACCGGGCTGCCGCGGTTCACGCCGCAGACCCTGGTGGATGCGGACGCGTTCATCGCCGATCTGCGCCGGTCGCGGGCCCGCGGGTTCGCGGCCGACGACAGCGAGCAGGAGGTCGGCGTGCGCTGCATCGCCGTCGCCGTCCCCGGCCTGGGACAGCCGGCTGCGATCTCGGTGTCCGGGCCCGCGGCACGGATCACGGATGCCGTGGTCCCCGAGGTCGTGAAGGCGCTGCACGCCGCGGCGGTGGAACTCGCGCAGGCGGCCCGCTGACGCTTCGGCCGTCGCGGTCGATCGCTCCCCGTCATCCCTGCGGCCCGGCGTTCGGGTTGCCCCGGCGTGCGGGTCACCTCTGCCCAGGTCGCAGTTCGTGTCGCTATCCCGGCTCCTCTGCCATCCAGGTCGCACTTGGTCTCGCTCTCGCCGGCAGATAGCGGGACCAACCGCGACCTGGACGCAGGGAGAAGCGCGTTTTCGCGACGAAGTGCGACCTGGAGCCTCGATTCGTCGCGTGCGGCGCCGCAAGGATGCTGAGAACGTCCTCGAACCCCTTGCCGAACGACAGCTAGCGACATATCGTTAACCATCGTTCACGTCTGAGGAGGCATCATGAACGGATCATTCCCCTCCGGTGGTTTCGGGTTCGGCGCGAGCAACGGGTCGGGCAACCCGCTCGCCGGCGTCTGGGAGGCGATGGACCAGCTGCGCTCGCAGTTCGAGCAGCGCTCCGGCGGCTCCCGCATGGCGCGCGGCGACGTGCGCGCGGCCGTCATCAGCCTGCTCGCCGAGCGGCCCATGCACGGCTACCAGATCATCACCGAGATCGCCGATCGCTCCGGCGGCGCCTGGAAGCCCAGCGCCGGGTCCGTCTACCCCACGCTGCAGCAGCTCGCCGATGAGGGCCTGATCACCGCCGAGGAGCAGGGCGGGCGCAAGACCTACTCGCTCACGGATGCCGGTGTCGCAGCATCCGAGGAGGCCGCCGACAAGCCCGCGCCCTGGGAGTCGGTCGGCGGACGGCCCGGCGGGCATCTCTCGGCGCTCCCCAAGGCGGGCATGGAACTCGCCAGTGCCACAGCTCAGCTCGCCCGCACCGGCACGCCCGATCAGGTGGCCGACGGCGTCGCCGTGCTCGAAGACGCCCGGCGTAGGCTGTACGCCATCCTCGCCGAGGGGTGACGAACACAGAGGGAGCTCGCATGGCTGAAGCTCTGCCGGGCCCCGCCGGTACGGCGCATCGCGCCCGCTACCGTCGCATCCTGGCGTTCGCCGCGCGCGTGTTCGTGCAGGTGTGGTGGTTCGAGCTCGTCCTGCCACGTCTCGGCATGACCAGGGTCGCCGACCGTGGCCGGAACGAGCGGATGCTGCGCCTGGCCCGGCGCTTCCGCGACCTCGCCGTCGACCTCGGCGGCCTGATGATCAAGGTCGGGCAGTTCCTCTCGTCGCGCCTTGACGTGCTGCCCCCGGAGATGACCGCCGAGCTCGCCGACCTGCAGGACGAGGTGCCCGCGGTGGCGTTCGCCGAGATCCGGGCATCCGCTGAGTCCGAGCTGGGGATGCCGCTGGAGCGCGCCTTCGCGTCCTTCGACGAGACGCCGCTGGCCGCGGCATCCCTCGGACAGGCGCATCGCGCCACGCTCGCCGCGACCGACGCGGCCGACACCGGGCTCGAACGCGTCGTCGTGAAGGTTCAGCGGCCCGGGATCGACGAGATCGTCGCGGTCGACCTCTCGGCGCTCCGCCGCGTCGCGCGCTGGGCGCAGCGCGTGCGGATGGTTCGCGACCGGGTCGACGCCCCGGCGCTCGTCGAGGAGTTCGCGCAGACCTGCCGCGAGGAGATCGACTACCTGCACGAGGCCGCGAACGCCGAGCGCTTCGCGGCCTGCTTCGAAGCGGATGCCAGGGTCGCCGCGCCTGCGGTCGTCTGGGAGCGAACGACCCGCAAGGTGCTCACCCTCGAGGACGTCACGGCCATCAAGATCAACGACACCGACGCGCTGCGTGCGGCCGGCATCGATCCGGCCGAGGTCGCGCAGGTGTTCGGCGACGTGATGCTCGACCAGGTGTTCACGCACTCCTTCGTGCACGCAGACCCGCATCCGGGGAACGTGTTCGTGACCCCCGTGCAGGGCGACGCGGGCGGCCACCCCTGGCGCCTCACCTTCATCGACTTCGGGATGATGGCCGAGGTCCCCGACAGCATCCGGGCAGGGCTTCGCACTCTGGTGATCGCTGTCGCCGGGCGCGACAGCCACGGTCTGGTCGAAGCGGCGCAGCAGATCGGCGTGCTGCTTCCCTCCGCCCGCACGGCCGAGCTCGAGCGCGCCCTGACGGTCCTGTTCGCGCGCTTCGGCGGTATGGGGTTCCACGAGCTGCGCGACGTCGATCCGCGCGAGCTGACCGACTTCGGCGTGGAGTTCGGCGAGACCATGCGGTCGCTGCCCGTGCAGTTCCCGGAGCGGATGCTGCTGCTCATCCGCGCCGTCTCGCTCACGTCCGGGCTGTGCAGCGCGCTGGACCCGACCTTCAACATCTGGGAGCCCGTCGAGCCGTACGCCGCGCGACTGCTGCGCGATCAGAGCGGCGGCCTGCTCAAGGACATCGGCGCGCAGACGGCGGCCAACCTCGGGAGCCTCTGGCGGCTGCCCGCGCGCGTGGACTCGACCCTCGACAGATTGGATGCCGGCACTCTCACCTTCGACATCTCCAGCCTGGAGAACCGCCTCGACCGGATCATCCGGGTGGCGTACCGCGTGGTGTCGGCGGTGCTGTTCGGCGGGCTGCTGATCGGAGGGGCGCTGCTGCTGGCGACCGCTCCTCCGCTGGGGATCGTGCTGATGTGCATCTCGGCAGTGCCTCTGCTGCACGCGCTCTTCGGGCGGCGCTGACCGTAGGACCGCTACCGTCGGATGATGAGCACCGTCGTACTGACCAAGGTCGTCCTGTTGATCGTGGTGGTGGCGCTCGTCCCGGCCGTGGCGTGGTGGATGCGGCGGCATCCGAACCGTTCGAAACAGCATCCGGATCGGCAGCGGATGCCGAAACTCATCGCCGTCCTCGGCTGGATCCTGCTCGCCCTCGGCGTGCTGATGTCGCTGGTGGCCTTCACCTCGGACGACGCCGACGACCCCACCGCGTTCCGGATCGCCTCCGTCGCGATCCTCTTCGGCGGAGTGCTGTTCCTGATGCTGTACCGCAACTGGTACGTGGCGCCGGAACGGGACGCCGTGCACTACCGGACGGTCCTCGGGCGTGAGGGACGGATCATCTACAGCGACATCGTCGACTACAGGATGACCGAGGTGAACGGGCAGCCGAACCTGCGCATCACCGCGTCGAACGGGGCCAAGCTCGCCCTGAACCCCGCCATGTACGACATGTCGCCCCTGCTCGCGGCGATCCGGTTCAAGGAGGCCCGCGGTCGCTGGCCGCTGCCGGGCGAGGTGTCCGAGTGATGCTGCACGCGCTGTTCGGACGGCGCTGACCGCAGGACCGCGTCGACTACTTGCGGCGCAGTGCCGCGGAGATGACCGCGATCAGGGTTCCCGCCGCGACGCCGATGACCGTCTCGAGCATCCGGTCCCTGAGCAGCGCGTCGACAGAGGTCGGCGCGGCGAGCTCCACCATGAGCAGAGCGAGGGGCGTGACGAAGACCATCGCGATGCCGTAATTGCGTCCCACGAACATCTCGGCGCAGGCCTGGAACACCACCGCGAGCGCGACGACGGCCAGTGGCGGCAGATGCAGGGCGAGGATGCCCGCGGCGACCAGTATTCCGACCAGGGTGCCGACGAGGCGCTGGATTCCCCGGATGATCCGCGCGTTCACGTGTGCGCCACTGACGGCGGCGGCCGCGCCGACCATCGCCCAGTACCAATGCGTACCCACCAGCAGCAGTCCGATCGCGCCGGCGAGCAGAGTGGCGGCACCGACCGTGACGGCCATCTCCCAGGCGACGCCGCCGATCCGCTGCCGAGCCTGGGCCGGGGCGATCTCGGGGAGGGCCCAGTCCCTGGCGACCGCGAACAGCGTCGTCACCAGCAGTGCGAAGAGCACGCTCCCCACGCCCACGACGAGCACGTTCGCGAACGCGGTGTCGGATGCGGGGATGCTGGCGGTGGCTCCGATCGCGAACACCGCGAAGAGCGCCCCAGGAGGATGCCAGCGCATCGCGTAGGCGAGCAGCGTGACAAGCGACGCGACCGCGGCGACCGCGACGACGGCGACGAGCGCCGGCACGCGGAGGAACGACAGCGCGCTGCCGGCGAGCATCGAGAGCAGCAGCACGCCTCCGGCGATCGCCTGCATGCGCAGGCGATCCGAGAAGACGTCGCCGCGTCCGTAGAGCGCCGCGAACGACCCGAAACTGGCGTAGATGCTGAGGTCGAGCCGCCCGATCGCCCACAGGACCAGCAAGGGGACGCCGACGCTGACCGCGGCTCGGATCGCGACACGATGGTCGCCGCGCGACGGGGCGACCCTGATGACGCCCGTCCACACCCGTCCGCGAGAATCCGCCACACCTCAAGCGTAGACATCGTGCGTGGTCACTGCTGACAGGAGAGCCGCGATGGAATCCGGACAGATGCCGCAATCGAGCGGAGGGTCTGCTGTCGGGTGACATCCGCCGTGACAGCTGCTGCCAGCCAAAGTAAGTGTTTCGGGGCACCCGAAGTGACACGAGCCGTGACAGCAGGCGAGGTCAAGTCGCTTGGCGTGGTGTTATTGCGTCGCTTCCTGATGGTGGGTGATGGTCAGGCGGTGAGGTAGAGCTCGGGGTGTGTGGGGTCGGCGTGGTCGTGGAGGGTGTGGATGAGTTTGCGCATGGAGATGTCGGAGAAGTAGCGGCGTTCGCCATAGGACCATTCCTCGTGTTGCTCTTGGAGGATGGCACCGATGAGGCGGGTCACGCTGTCGCGGTCGGGGAAGATCTGGACGACATCGGCGCGGCGTTTGATCTCCCGGTTCAGACGCTCGATGGGGTTGTTGGACCAGATCTTCTGCCAGTGCTCTCGAGGCAGCGCCGCGAATCCGGTCAGATCGCCTTCGGCGGCCTCGAGCATGACGGCGATCTCGGGGAACGAGGACCGCAGGCTGTCGGTGACGGCCTTGTAATGGGCGGTCACGGCCTCGGTCGTGGTCTGCGCGAAGATCGTGGAGATCAGCGCGTTGGCCGGCTTCGAGCGGGCGGAGCCGAGTTTCTGGGTGACGTTGCGCGCGAAATGGACCCGACAACGCTGCCACCCCGCGCCCGGCAAGATCGCCTTGACCGCCGCTTTCAGGCCGGCGTGCGCGTCACTGGTGACCAGCGCGACGCCGAGCGGATCGGCGTCGGTGGCGACCTTCAGCCCGCGGTCGCGGAGGCCGCGGAGGAACTCGGTCCAGAAGTCCGTGGTCTCCGCGTCACCCAGCGCCATCCCGAGGATCTCCCGGTGGCCGTCGCCGCTAACGCCGGTGGCCACGACGAGGGCTTGGGAGACGACACGGCTGCGGTGGCGCACGTCGAGGTAGGTGGCGTCCAGGAACAGATACGGGAACCAGGTGTGATCGATCCGGCGATGCAGGACCTCCTGCACCGCCTCATCGATCTCCCCGCAGATCCGCGACACCGTCGACCGGCTGATGCCGGTGTCGTTGCCCAGGGCACGGATCAGCTACTCCACCTTGCGAGTGCTGACTCCCTCGATCCACGCCTGACAGATCACCGCGTAGAGGGCCTTGTCGACCCGGCGGCGCGGGTGCAGCAGGCTCGGGAAGAACGACCCCTCCCGCAACTTCGGGATCTGAAGGTCGACTTCGCCAGCCGGGGTCGCGAGCACCTTCGATCGGGTTCCGTTGCGGCGGGTGGTCCGCTCAGGGGTGCGCTCGTAACGGGCGGCGCCGATCTTCACGGTCGCTTCCGCGTCAACGAGGTCTTGCAGACCGGCTTGCAGCATCCGGCGGAACACGTCCTGATGCGCGAGCTCAGGGTCGGCGAGGACTTCACCGATCAGGGGCGTCAAGGCAGACTGGTACTGGGTCATCGTGGGATCTCTTCTTTGCTTCTTGCCGGAAACAACTGGTCATCCCACGATGGCCCTTCATCGTCTACGACGACGAGAAGCCCCGCGGGAAATGACACCACCCTATGGGACTCACCCGCGGACACCTGGACCCGAAAACGACCCGAAATCCTGAACGACGCTCATCTGAGCGACAGCCAGAAAGGTCTGTCTGACCAGGGAGTTTACGGCGGAGACGGAGGGATTTGAACCCCGCGGTGGAGGTCATGCCCGGAGGCGGTCGGGTGCGTTCACGTTGATTCGACGCGAGTAGCGGGTACTTTTGGCTCCGTTCAGCAATGGTCAGAGTTGCCCAGATTTACGCGATTCTTACGCAGCCGTCGGCTCGCCCGAGGACAGCACGATCCGGCGTTCGCCGAACGTCGCGACGACCTCGACAATACCGCCGAGCACTTCAACGTACGCAGGCAGGGTTGCGAGCCCGGACAGGTCGAGATCGCCGGCCTCGAGCGCAGAGATGGTCGGCTGAGTGAGCGCCATTCGGTCGGCGAGCTCCTTCTGTGCGATACCGCGATCCTCGCGGATTTCACGCAGACGGTAAGCACGCACCTCCGCGCCGAATCGCTCCTGATGCCGTGCGACAGCCCCCTCATCCGGCGCCCGTTTCGCCCGCGCTTCGCCCCAACTCGTCGTCGGGCGCGCCTTGGTGGTTGCACTCGTCTCCGTCGTCCTCCCTCTCGAGCCATGAGCAGCCCAGTCCCCCGAGTGTCGTCGCCGCTCACCAGGAGTCGGAGACACCAGCGCGCATCGGGGCACTGGTGACGGTGCGCAGGAACGAGACGTACTGCTTCATGGCATCCCTCGCCTGTTCCGTGTCGAGCGCCAGCTGATACTCGTGCCCAATGGTCTCGGGGACCCCGCCCGCATCGAAGAACAGCGTCGTGACATCGACCCCGGCTTCCGCCGCAGCCTTCGCCCAGGCAAGATTCTGTGCCAGCAACGGATCGGCCGGCCCCGTCGAGACGAACAGGGGCGGATAGTCGGCGTCGACATGCTTCGGCAGTGCGGTCATGAGGAAGGAGTCGTCCTGCAAGAACTCCTTCCTCCCCGAGTACGCCCACATCACCGTGCGCATGAAGAAGCCGAAGGTGGCGTTGTCGTAGTTCACGGTCGTCGGGTCATACGGGCCACTGAACTGCACGGTTCCGACCAGCTGCTGCGGTGCGATCGGCGTCGGAAGCCCAGCGCGCGTCGCATAATCCGGCTGGGCGATCGCCATCGCCGCCTGCGCCGCGATATGGGCACCCGCCGAGTCACCGGCGATCACGACCCGATCAGGATCGATGTGCAGGTCTTCGGCCTTGCCGGTCGCGTAGGCGATCGCGGCGCCCACCTGCCGGACGGCGATGGGATAGATGGCCTCGGGCGCGTGCGTGTACTCGACGTTGACGACGACGAACCCGTGCGAGGCGAGAATCCGCAGGTAGTCGCGCAACGGCTCCTTCTGACCCGCGATGAATCCGCCTCCGTGAACCCAGAACACGACCGGGAGGGATCCGGTCGCATCGTCGGGCCGGAACACGTCGATGCGACCCTGGTCACTGCGCGCGTCGTAGACCAGGTCCAGATCCGAATGGATGCCGTCGGGCACGAGCCGCGCGGCGGTCTGCGCGTTGGCGAGACCCCCGGGGTCGGGAATCTGCCGCAGAAGCCACACGCTCGGCCAGACGCTGACGTTCCAGAACACCACACCGGCGGCGATGACTGAGACGAGAGCGCCCGCGATCCACAGCACGGTCTTCTTCCACCGCTTCATGGGGTCATACTCACGGCATGCGCCCCGTGCGGGCGATCTCACCGAGCCAGGCGAGCGACGGCTTGGGGGTGCGGGCGAACGTCGTCCGGTCTACCGCGATCAGTCCGAACGTGGGCTCCCAGTTGCCCCACTCGTAGTTGTCGAGGAGGCTCCAGTGCAGGTATCCGCGCACGTCGATGCCGTCGTCCAGGCACGCGCCGAGCCCCTGCAGGGCGCCGGTCGTGTACGCGATGCGCTGCTCGTCGGAGCGGGTGGAGATGCCGTTCTCGGTCACCAGGATCGGCACGCCGGGCAGCAGATCTGCGGTGTGGCGGATCGACTCGCCGAGCGCCTCCGGGTAGTACTCCCACCCCGTCGTCGTGCGCGCGACGTGGGCCTCCGGCTCCACCTTGCCGTCGGCGTCGAAGACGGTGCGCGTGTACGCCTGCACCCCGATGAAGTCGTCGTGGACGGCCGCGCTCAGCCAGACATCCTCGACGGCGGCACGGTAGGCGCGGCCTTGCTCGGCCCCCGCGGCCGTCCACTGCACGGTCTGGTTCGCGACGCTCCACCCCACGGCGAGGTCGCCCCGGTGGGCGCGCAGCAGACTGCGCGCCGCGCCGTGAGCGGCGATGAGCACGTCGCGCACACCCTCATGCGGCAAGGGCAGCAGTCCGCCGAGACCCGACCCGAGCGTCACCTCGCCCGTGAGCACGCGATGCATGATCGCCACCATGTTGGGTTCGTTGATCGTGACGACGCGTGAGACGCCGGCATCGAGAACCGGCAGCACCGTCTCGACGTAGGCGGTGAAGCGCTCGACGGCATCCGGGGCGAGCCAGCCGCCCGCGCGGGCGAACCAGGCCGGGTTCGTGAAGTGGTGCAGCGTGACGATGGGCTCGAGTCCTCGTTCGCGCGCGCCCTGGACCATTCGTCGGTAATGGTCGATGGCGGCAGCCGACCACTGCCCCGGGGCCGGTTCGATGCGAGCCCACTCGATGCTGAAGCGGTAGGCGTTCAGCCCCGCGGCAGCCGCGATGTCCATGTCCTGCGGCCACCTCTCGAAGCTGTCACAGGCATCGCCGCTGGCTGCCATCGGCGAGCCGTCGGCGTGCTCGAGGGCCCACCAGTCGCTCGCGACGTTGTTCCCCTCGGTCTGATGCGCCGACGTCGACGCCCCGATCACGAACCTCGTGGGCAACAGCGTCACGAGAACACCTCCGCACTCCGATAGAACGATCCGAACCCGAGCCGCGTCCAGGCATCCGAGTACGCGCGCGCCGCCGCCGTGGCGACCGCCTCATCCACGCGCTCCGCGCCCCAGGCCCGCTGTGCGACGAAGGCCAGTCGCGGCAGCAGCAGCGTCGCGGCGTCGTCGAGGGACGTGATCGTCTCCGCCCACAGCGCCGCTTCGACCCCTGCGACGCGGATGCCCGCGGCGACGATGTCGTCCTGCGCCGTCGGCTCCCACCGCAGAACGTCGGTGGATGACGTGCGTTCGTAGTTCGGAAAGCCCAGCCGCTCCAGCAACTTCGTCTGTGCGGGGTCGACGCTCGACTCGACGGGTTTGCGGTCGAGGTAGAGCGGGTCGCTCGAGGAGACGATCGTCGGGATGCCCGCCGCGCCGAGCCGCACCGCATCGCCGACCGACTCGGCGAAGGTCTCGGCCAGCAGCGGGATGAACGGGTGGTAGGCCTCGGGCATCTCATCCCGGGCCTTGACCGGGTCGAACCGATCGCGTTCGGCGATCCAGAGCTGCCCGAGGTCCTGCGGGGTCAGGGCGCCGGACCGACTGGTCTCCTGCCAGCCGACGACACGGCGCCCGAGGGCACGGACGGCCGCGACGGCCTCGACGACGAAGGCGTTGTAGCTCTCGTGGGGGTCGCCGAATGCCTCGTCGCCGCCGATGTGCAGGTAGGGCGAGTCGCAGCGAGAAGCGAGCTCCGCCAGTGCGGCGCGCACGAGGTCGGCGACGCCCTCGGCGCCCCATTCGACGTAGCGGAGCACCGGGTGCGGGCCGGTGACGACGTCGACCCCGGCTGCGGACACGGTTTCGGCGACGTGACCGGGAAGGTCGAGCTCGGGCACGACGGTCACGTGCCGCTCCCGCGCGTACGCGACAAGCCCCGACAGCTCCTCGCCCGTGAGGTGCGCGTCGCACGGGGTGAGGGCGTCGTATCCGGGCACCGCGAAACGCCACGCCTGAGAGTCGGTGAGGTGCAGGTGCAGCACGTTCAACTTGTGCAGCGCGAGCAGGTCGACGATGCGGCGGATCTCTTCGACCGGGTACCACCGGCGCACGATGTCCAGCGAGAGACCGCGCCACGAGAAGCGCGGGTGGTCGCCGATCCGCGGCACAGGTCGGCCGTGCGCGGTGAGGGTGGCCACGGTCACGAGTGCGCGGAAGAACGCCTCGTCGCCCGCGCCCGTGACGACGAGCCTTTCGCCGGCGACCCGGATCTCGTAGGCTTCCGGCTCGGCCGCCGCCGGCATCGGTCGAGGCTCGGCGCCGACCGGCGTCGGCGCCGTCACCGCCCCGCGCTCGAGCACGACGTGCGGTGCGTCCTCGTCGGCGATGAGTCGGATGCCGAAGGCGCGCGAGACGAGGTCGGCGACGGCCCGGACGTCCATCCCCCCAGCGGCCACCCGCAGGACGTCACGCGGCAGGGCGACACGCTCGGCGTCGTCGGCCGACTGCGGCAGCGGCAGGATCATCGCACGACCGCCGTGCGACCGAACTCGCGCTCGAACGCTTCGCGGCGCGCGCGCTGGGCGGCCGGATCGACGACGGGCGCGGCCAGCAGGAGCTTTCGGGTGTACGCCTGCTCGGGGCGCTCGGTCACCTGCGCCGCATCGCCTTGCTCAATGATCTCGCCTCGGTAGATCACCGCGACGCGGTGGCTTATGTGACGAACGACGGTCAGATCGTGCGAGATGAACAGATACGCGACATCGGTCGCCTGCTGGATCTCGATGAGCAGCTCCAGCACCGTCTCCTGCGTCGTCAGGTCGAGCGCGGAGACAGGCTCGTCGCAGACGATCAACTTCGGGGCTAGGGCGAGCGCGCGGGCGATCGCGATCCGCTGCCGCTGACCGCCGGAGAACTCGCGGGGGAGTCGACCCGCCGCCCCTCTGGGCAGTCGCACGCGATCGAGCAGGTCAGCGATCCGTGCGCTGGCGCGGTGCCGCCCTTCCCCCTGCGCGAGCAGGGGTTCCATGAGGGTGTCGCCGACCGTCATCGACGGGTTCAGGGAGGTGTACGGGTCTTGGAAGATGACCTGCATGTCGCGCGAGAGCCGTCGGCGATCGCGGCGTGACGCGTTCTGGATCTCGGCGCCCTCGAAAGTGATCGTTCCCGAATCGGCGGGCACGAGACCCAGCACGGCGCGACCGATCGTGGTCTTGCCAGAGCCGGACTCTCCCACCAGACCGAGCGTCTCGCCGGGGCGGATCGACAGCGAGACATCGCGCAGCACCTGATTGCGCGGGGCGCGGAAGCCTCGTCCGGGGAACGAGACGGACAGATCGTCCACTCGCAGGAGGGGCTCGGACTCGAGGTTCATGCGATCTCCTTCGTCGCGGCGCGCGGCTGCCAGGGCTCTCGGACGACGTCCGCATCGGGGACGGCTGCCACCAGTCGCCGGGTGTAGTCCTCGGTCGGTGAGAGGAGGAGCGTCTCGGTCTCGCCGCGCTCGACGATGCGCCCGTCGTTCATGACGGCCACCCGGTCGCACAGGTCGGCGATCACTCCGAGGTTGTGTGTGACGATGAGCACTCCCACCCCGCGCTCGTCGCGCAGTCGCCGCAGGATACCGAGCACCTCCGCCTGCACCGTGACGTCGAGGGCGGTGGTCGGCTCGTCCGCGATGATGAGGTCGGGGTCGGTCGACAGGGCGCCCGCGATGAGCACACGCTGTGCCATACCGCCCGAGATCTCGTGCGGGTACGACGCGTACACGCGCTCGGGATCGGCGATCTCGACCGCGGCGAGCAGTTCGAGCACGCGCGCCTTCGCCTGCGCCTTGGTCAGCCGCGGCCCGCGACGGCTGCGCACGCGCAGCGGTTCGCTGAGCTGGGAGCCGATCGTGAAGGACGGGTCGAGGTTGCTCATCGGCTCCTGCGGCACGTATCCGAGCGCGCGTCGGCGGGCGGCCGCGGTGGACGGCTCGACGTCGATGACCTCCTCGCCCTGGATCAGGATGCTGCCGCCGGCGACGTAGCCGCCTTCGGGAAGGATGCCCAGTGCGGAGAACGCGGTCTGGCTCTTGCCCGACCCAGACTCACCGACGAGGCCGACGATCTGCCCCGGCGCCACGTCGAGGTCGACGCCGTGGACGACCTCCACGTCGGGTCCGGTCGGCTTGCGGTAGGCCACTTTCAGCCCGCGGATGGACAGTAGCGCGCCGCGCCCGTCCCCGGCGATGGCGGAGCGCTCGCTCGCGCGGCCGGCGGCGAGGGTGGCGCGCTCTCGTCGGGTGACCCGACGCATCTCGCCGCTGCGGTCGTCGAGGGCGTCACGGATCCCCGAGGCGAGCAACACGAGGGCCGCGCTCGTGAGGCCGAGCGCCACTCCGGGCCACACCAGGAGCAGGGGCGCCCGGTTGAAGTTGTTGAACGCCTCGTTGAGCATCGCACCCCACGTCGGGGTGTTCCCGCTGCCGATTCCGATGAACTCGAGGCCGGCCTGCAGGCCGATCGCGATTCCGGCGACGAGGGCGATCTGGATGATGACGGGGGCACGGACGACGGTCAGGATGTGGCGGCCGATGATGCGCCAGTCCGGCAGACCGGACACGCGTGCGGCATCCACGTACAGCTCGTTGCGCACGGCCGCGACGGCGCCGCGGACCAGTCGGTAGAACGAGGGTGCCACCAGGAAGCCGAGCACGATCATGAGCACCCAAACCGTGGGGCCGAGGACGGCGCGGGAGGCCAGGAGCACGATCATCGCGGGCAGCGACATGACGAAGTTGGTCACCCAGCCCGACGCCGAGTCGAACCATCCGCCGTAATACCCGGCGAGCAGACCGGTCGGCACGCCGATCACGAGGGCGACCAGGAGGGCGATGACCGCGCCGCCCAGTGTGTTCTGTCCGCCGTAGAGCAGGCGGGCGAGAACGTCGCGCCCTGCGGTGTCGAACCCGAGAGGATGCCCCGGCTGCGGGCCCTGGAACGCGTTCTTCGGGATGGCGTCGTTGGGCCCGAAGGGGGCGAGAAGAGGTGCGCAGACGACGACGAGCACGATGAGCACGAGCACGATCGCGGCGGTGAGCGCGAGCGGTCGGGAAAGGAGCGCCCCCAGGACGCTCGGGGCCTTGACGGCGGCGGCGTCGGCGACGCGCGGCTCTTCGGTGGGCACAGTGGCCTGCTGGGTCACGAGGTCCTCGCTTTGGGCAGTAGCCAGCCGATGCCGAGATCGACCAGGAGGTTGACGATGACGACGCCGATCGCGGAGAGCATCACGAGGCCCATGATGATCGGGATGTCTCCTTGAGTCGTGTACTGGATCGCCATGGATCCGATGCCGGGCAGACCGAAGATCTGCTCGACGATGACCGCTCCGCCGAGCAGGCCGACGAACTGCATTCCGAGGACGGTGAGTGCGGGCGCCGACGCGTTGCGCAGCACGTGGCGGAAGAGGATGTTGCGGTGCGGCAGGCCGCGTGTGGCGAGCGTGCGGATGTAGTCGGAGCGGGCGACTTCGATGACCGAGGAGCGCACCTGTTGTGCGATCCCGGCGACCGCCGCGATCGAGAGTGAGATCGCGGGCAGGGTGATCGTCGAGAGCCATCCGCTGAACGACTGTGTGATCGGGATGTAGCCGATCGCGGGGAACCAGCGCAGCTGCACCGCGAAGACGATCACGATGACGATCGTCACGAGAAAGCCCGGCAGGGCGTACCCGGCGACGCTGAAGATCTGTACGAAGCGGTCGACGGCTCCTCGCCGGATACCCGCCCAGACGCCGAGGAGGTAGCCGACGACGGCCGTGACCAGCGTCACCCCGACCATGAGGCTGAGGGTGACCGGGAGACGTCCGGCGATCGCGGTCGTGACGTACTCACTGGAGAACCAGGAGCGACCGAGGTCTCCCCTCAGCGCGCGGGTGAGCCAATCTCCGTACTGCACAAGGATCGGACGATCCACTCCGAGCGCCGCGTTCTTGGCGTCGATCGCCGCTTGCGAGGCGTTGAGCCCCAGGAGCTGCCTGCCCACATCCTGCCCCGAGAGGGACAGCAGGAGGAAGGTGACCAGGGAGGTGACGAACAGCAGCACGATGCTGGCGCCGATTCGTCGCGCGAGGAAGATGACCATGAGCGGTACCCCTGTTTCGTTGGGAGCCGGTTCGGACCGGCTCCCACCGTCCCTGTCAGTGCGACAGGGAGTAGTTGTAGATGGACGTCTCGGCCTGGCCCGCCTGGGTGACCGCGGTGATGCCGGGAACCGTGACGAGCTTGTATGTCATCCGGTAGAAGGGCAGGAACCAGGCATCCTTCACGATGTGCTCGTTGAGCTGCTGATAGATCTTCTTGGCCTCGTCGCCCGACGCCGTGCGTGCGGAGGCCGCGAGCTTCTGCACCGTCTCGTCGGTCGTTCCGAAGAAGTTGAACGTGCCGGGGGCGATGAGGCCCTTGTAGACGATCCAGTCATCCGACGACTGCCCCATGTTCATGACCATGCCGGAGAACTCGCGCTGGACGAAGATCTGCTTGAGCGCTGTCGCCGCATCGACGTCCTGCCACGTGAGCGTGACGCCCACGGCGGCGAGATCGGTCTGCAAGGCGGTGGCGATGTTGTCGGTGACGATGGTCGTCAGACGCGGGAGGACGAGCTCGAAGCCATCGGCGTAGCCGGCGTCGGCGAGGAGCTCCTTCGCCTTGGCGGGGTCGTAGGCGTAGTAGTCGTCGAGCGACTTCTCGTACCCCTGCGTGTCGACGCCCCAGACCTGGCTGGTGATCTCGCCGCGACCGTCACGGATGACCTTGAGCATGGTCTCGCGGTCGACGGCGTAGTTCAGCGCCTGGCGCACCTCGGGCTTCGCGAGCGCGGGCGTGAGCGCGCCGCCCCGGTCGAACAGCAGCACACCCTGGAAATCGAACAGGACGTCCTGCGCCTTCAGCTTCGGGTCGTTCTCTGCGGCGAGCTGCTGATCCGCGGTCTGCAGGAGCGCACTGTCGAGCTGGCCCGTCTTCAGGCCGTTGACCATCGCGTTCTCATTGTCGAACGCGGAGATCGTGATCGTGGAGAAGTCGAGCTTGGAGCCCCAGTAGGTGGCGCGACGGTCGAACACCCAGCTCGTGCCGATGGCCGTCTTGCCGCTGTCGAGCGTGTAGGGGCCGGTGCCGTCCGGAGTGGTGACCAGGGCATCGTCGGTGCTGAACTTCGCTGGGTTGGCCATCAGTCCGGCGGAGTCGGACAGGTAGAACTCGAGCCCAGGGTCGGCCTGCGGGAGCGTCACGGTGACATGGGTCGGGTCGACAACGGCGATCTCCGCGCCGGCCAGGAACGACGCGTTGGGCCCGCCGCCGTCGCGGAAGCGGTCCATGTTCGCCTTGACCGCTGCGGCATCCAGCTTCGTGCCGTCATCGAAGGTGACGTCGTCACGGAGGGTGAGCGTGAGCACCGTGCGGTTGTCGTTGTAGGACCATTCGGTCGCCAGGGACGGCTCGTACGTGCCGTCGGGGGCGCGGCGGATGAGCGTGTCGTAGACCGCCTGGAAGTACGGCATCGTTCCACCGATCGCGTCGATGGGGTCGAGGCTCGTCGGCTTGGACATCGTGCCGATCTTGAGCGTGTCGTCGTGCGCAGCCGGTTGGTCGCCTCCGGCGCATCCCGTCAGCACGAGCAGCGCGGCTACCCCTGCGGCGATGCCGCCGATCAATCGCTTGTTCATTACAGACTCCGTTGTTTGCTGTGGTGATGGACCGAAGATGATGCTCGGCCCGAACGCGATGGACAGTATCATAATTTTCTACCACATGGTAAGTTTGATGAGTCAATGATGAAAGGGTCCCGATGACGACGCCCGTCCCCCGCAAGCTCTCCAAAGGCGAGCGCACGAAGACTCGCATCCTGGAGGCCGCGCTGGAGGTGTTCAGCGAGCAGGGCTTCTCGCAGACCTCGGTCCGCGACATCGCGACCCGCGCCGACATCACCCACGTCGGCTTGATGCACCACTTCCCCAGCAAGGACGACATGCTCGTTCGCATCCTGGAGTTCCGCGAGAAGCAGGACGAGGAGGATGCCGCCCGGTTCGCCGACCTCGGCATCGACCGCCTGTTCGCATGGATCGTCGACATCGTCGACAAGAACATCGCCCACCCCGACCGCATCCGCCTCTTCGTGACTCTTTCGGCCGAGGCGAGCAGTGACGAGCACCCCGCACGGGCCTATTTCGTGCGGCGCTACACACGCGTGATCGGTGCGCTCGAGGCATCCTTCGCCGCGCACTTCGCGGTGGCCCCTCCGAGGTTCGAGATCACCCCCCGTGAGGCCGCCGAGAGCATCGTCGCCCTCATGGACGGACTGCAGGTCCAGTGGCTGCTGTTCGACGGCGAGATCGACATGGCTGCCCGCGTTCGCACGCATCTCGCCGGACTCGGCGTCTCCCTTCCCGCTCTCCCTACCGGAACCAAGGAGCCCGCATGACTGACATCCCCGCCCTGAGCATCGAGCAGAAGGCGACTCTCGTCGCCGGCGCGACGACGTGGTCGACGCACGAGGTCGAAGGCATCCTCCCCGCACTCAATCTCAGCGACGGTCCGCACGGATTGCGTCGCCAGGGACCCGACGGCGACAATCTGGGCGTCGGCACGAGCCTTCCGGCCGTGTGCTTCCCTCCGTCCGTCGCGCTCGGCGCGACCTGGAATCCTGCGCTGGCCGAGCAGGTGGGTCAGGCGCTCGGACGTGAAGCACGCGCCCTGGATGTCCAGGTGCTCCTCGGACCGGGGCTGAACATCAAGCGGTCACCGCTGGGTGGTCGGAACTTCGAGTACTTCTCGGAGGACCCGCGCGTCAGCGGCACCCTCGCCGCGGCGATGGTGCGCGGCATCCAGAGCATGCAGGTGGCCGCGACCCCGAAGCACTTCGCCGTGAACAACCAGGAGACCGACCGGATGCGCGTGAGCGCCACGGTCAGCGAGCGCGCGCTGCGCGAGATCTACCTGGCCGCGTTCGAACAGGTCGTCCGCGAGGCCGCGCCCTGGGCGATGATGTCCGCCTACAACCGGGTCAATGGAACGTTCGCGAGCGAGAGCCACCGCCTGCTCACAGAGATCCTCCGCGACGAGTGGGGATTCGACGGTCTGGTCATGTCGGACTGGGGCGCCGTGGACGACACGGCCGCCTCGGTGGCTGCCGGACTCGACCTGGAGATGCCGCCGAGCGGTCGCGCGCAGCGCATCGTCGACGCTGTCGACCACGGCGAGATCGACGAGTCGGTGCTCGATGTCGCGATCGAGCGCCTGCGCCGACTGGCGGCACGGACGACCGGAACGGAGCCGATCGAACGCGATGTCGACGGCGCTCAGGAGGTCGCGCTGCAGGTCGCCCGCGAAGCGGCCACGCTGCTCGAGAACGACGGCACGCTGCCCCTCGACCCGAACGCGCACACGCGCGTGCTGGTGGTGGGAGAGTTCGCGCGCACACCCCGCTTCCAGGGCGGCGGTTCGTCCCGCGTGGTCCCCACGCGCGTCATCACCGCTCTGGATGCCCTCCGCGACCTCGCCGCGGACGAAGTCTCGTTCGCCCCGGGGTTCTCCCTCACGGGCGAATCGTCCGCCGATCTCGCCGACGACGCGGTGGCACAGGCACACGACGCCGAGGTGGTGATCGCGTTCCTCGGACTCAGCGACCGCGCCGAGTCCGAGGGGTTCGACCGCAGCGACATCTCGCTGCCTGCCGACCAGCTCGCGCTCCTGCGACGCCTCGTCCAGACCGGCACGCCTGTCGTGGTCGTGCTCTCGAACGGCGGGGTGCTCGAGGTGTCGTCCTGGCGTGAGGGTGTGGCCGCCATGGTCGAGGGATGGCTTCTCGGCCAGGAGGGCGGTCGCGCCCTCGCCGAAGTCATCTACGGCATCGTCAACCCCAGCGGCCGGCTGACCGAGACGATCCCGCACCGCATCCAGGACTCTCCGAGCCACGACACGTTCCCCGGTGCAGACGGCGAGGTCCTCTATGGCGAGGACGTGTTCGTGGGCTACCGCGGGTACGACACGCGCGGCACCGAGGTCGCCTACCCGTTCGGGTACGGACTGTCGTACACGAGCTTCACGTACGAGTCGATCGAAGTGGTGCCGCACTCGGACGGCGGGTGGGGCGTGCGCATCGCCCTGCGCAACACCGGCGACCGCGCGGGCTCCGAAGTCGTCCAGCTGTACGTGGGCGCCGAGTCATCCGCTCCGGCCCGACCCGTGCGTGAACTGCGCGGCTTCACGAAGGTGCACCTCGAGCCCGGAGAAGGCACGCATGTGCACCTCGTCCTCGCCGAACGCGACCTCGCGTACTGGAATACGCGCGCACGGCGATGGCAGGTCGATCCGGGCCTCTACCGGGTGGAGGTCGGCTCGCACTCGCGCGACATCCGACTGACCGAGACGGTGCACAGCGAGGGAGACGGCATCGTCGACCCGCTGCGGATGGACTCGACGCTGGCGGAGTGGGCCGCGCATCCCGCCGGTGCGGAGTTCGTCGCACGCATGCGCGAGGGCATCCCGGCCGAGATAGCCGAACGCGCGCCGGAGCTGGTCGCGATGGTGCAGTCGACCCCCGTCATCAAGCTCACGACGTGGGGGCTCGGCCTTACGGAGCAGATGGTGCGCGACGTCGTCGCAGCGTCGGGAGGTGACGCATGATCGCGGGAGAGGCGTGGGAGTCGATCATCCACGGCGCCGCCGAACTCGAGCCGGGCACTGCGGGCGCGGTCGTTCCCCACCGGCTGCCGGCCTGGGCGCGCGCGCAGGTCGACGACGCGATGCTCTCCTACGTCGAGGCATGCCCGGGAGGTGTCGCCCTGCGCTTCGACACGGATGCCACTGAGGCGACGCTCACTATCGGCGCGACGACCGTTGCTGCCGAGGGTGCCGACATGCCCACGATCGCGCCCCTGATCGTCTCGCGGTCGGGAGAGGAGAGCAGCGTTCCCGGACCTGTGCCGACCGTCATCGTCCTCAGCCCGCAGAACGAACCGATCGGTGTCCTGCCGCATGCGCCGCAGGAGATCACGCTGCCGTTGCCGGGGTCCGGACTCGTCGAGGTGCTGCTGCCGCACAATGCCCGGATCGAACTGGTGTCGCTCACGGCGTCCGCGCCGCTGCGCCCCGCATCCGCAGCCGGACTGCGCTGGACCCACTACGGCAGTTCGATCAGCCAGGGACTGAATGCGGTGTCTGCTGCCCGGACGTGGCCGGTCGCCGCCGCTCGTAAGCTCGGGTGGAACCTGCGCAATCTCTCCTTCGCGGGCAACGCGCAGTTCGATGGGTTCGCCGCGCGCATGATCCGCGATGTTCCGGCCGACATCATCACGCTCAAGGTCGGCGTCAACCTGCTCAACTCCGACTCGATGCGCGAGCGCGCGTTCCGGCCCGCCGCGCACGCGTTCCTCGACACGATCCGTGAGGGCCAGCCCCACACGCCGATCGTGCTCATCACCGCACTCGCGTGCCCCATCCACGAAGAGACGCCGGGCCCGGTCGTGATGGATGCGGACGGTATCGCGCGGACCGCGACCCGCACGGTCGAGCAGGATGCCGGGGCGCTCACGCTGCGCCGCACCCGCGAAATCTTGGCCGAGGTCGTCGCCGCGCGGCCAGACCCGAATCTGACGCTGGTCGACGGGCAGGAACTCTTCGGCGCAGCCGACGCAGGGCTGCTGTACGACCGACTGCACCCCGATCAGGAGGGGCTCGATCTCATCGCCGAGAGATTCGTCGAACGCATCGCGCCCCTGGCCGGGGAGGCCGCGGGCGCGGCCTGACGCACCCTGCCAGGTTCCGAGGGATCATATGGCCGACCTTCGGCGCAGCAGCACGGCGCCGCACACCACCGCACCGGAGGAGGGCGCTGTGCTCACGGGCAACAGCAGGCGCGCCCTCATGGGCGTTTGGTCGCCACCGCTGATCCCGTACGCATCGAGTAGCTCGGCGCGGGGGTGCTCCAGCTGGTCGGTACGGCGGCGAAGCAACTGGAAGATCGCCTCCGGGCTCGACGCGAGACGCGGCTGAAGAACCGTGGGCGCGACGCCGACCGTGTTCTTCCGCATACCCTCCAGCAGGTCGGCGAGGTCCGTCCCGTTACGGACGTATTCGGTGGTGAGCGAGCGGCGCGGCATCCGATCGAGCACGGCTGCGCGCTGCCATGGGTGATGGAACCGCGCGGCAGGGGTGCGTCCAGCGGTGCCGACCGCCAGTTTCGAGCCGAACGTCCGCTATGAGGTGGCCGACCTGGTCAGCCACATCCGCCTGGTCGCGGCCGGGCGGGTCGTGAGCCTGTTTCCCGATCTCGCGTGGCCCCGGGGGGTGCCCCTATGTCGTTTGTCAAGCGGCGAGGCTGGCTGCTGAGTCGTGTCGTTGGTAGAGGGTGCCGTCGCGGAGCATGGCGAAGAGGACGTCGGCTCGGCGTCGGGCGAGGGCGATGAGAGCTTGATTGTGGCGCTTGCCTTCGGCGATCTTGCGGTCGTAGTAGGCGCGTGATTCGGGATCGCGGAGGGCGGCGAAGGCGGAGAGGAACAGGGTCCGTTTCAGGATCTTGTTGCCGCTTCGGGAGGGGTGCTCGCCGCGGATCGAGCTCCCGGATCGTCTGGTGACGGGTGCGATGCCGGCGTAGGCGGCGAGGTGGCCGGCGGTGGGGAAGGTCTTGGTGGTGACTTCGGTGAGGAGCCTCGCGGCGGTCCTGACGCCGACTCCGGGCATGCTCGTCAGGACCGGGGAAAGAGGGTGCGCGTCGACGATCCTCTCGACCTCAGCCGCGATCTCATCACGTTGCCGGCGCAACGCGGTCAGTTGCTCTGCCAGGCGTGGCAGGGCCAGGGCTGCAGCGTCCGTGCCGGTGACGACGACGGTCTGCTCGTCGAGGGCCTGGATGATCAGGGTGGCCCAGACGCGGCCTTTGCGAGGCGCGTTCTTCAGCAGCCGAGTCCCGAGCCGCCTTTCGCCGGCGGCCCGCATCAACGCGGGCGACGGGTAACGCTGCAGCAGGTCCAAGATCGCCGGATGGGCCAGCCTGGGCCCGATCACGCGCTCGAGGGCGGGGTGGATCTGGGTGAGCAGGCCCCTGATCCGGTTGGAGACCGCGGTGATCTGCCCGGCGAGGTCATCATCGAAACCGCAGAGCATCGACAGCTCAGCGACCTGCTCGTCGGCGGCCTGGATCGAACGGAGCGTGTGCGGCATCGTCCGGGCGGTCTCGGCGATGATCGCCGCGTCCCGCGCGTCAGTCTTCGCCTCACCCGGGTGCAGGTCCGCGATGCGGCGCATCGCCAGACCCGGCAGGTAACCGACCAGCGCGCCGCTCGCTTGCGCGACCGCGACCGGCAGTGCACCGATCGTCGCGGGCTGATCAACGACGAGCAGGATCAGCCCATGCGTGCTCAGCTGCTCGAGCACGCCCCGCAACCGCGCCTCGTCGTTCGGTAACGCGTGATCGAACAGGCGCTTTCCTGCCCGATCGAGAGCGACGGCGTGGTGCTCGCCTTTGCCGACGTCGAGGCCGATGAACACGTCGACCTCGTCGTATCTGTCGATGCTGCTGACCATCATTGGTCCTCCGCTTCCGGTGCATGACGGCGTCCACCGGCGGTGAGTCTCGGCATCCACGTTACGAACGGCCTCAAGCACCAGAGCACTCGGGTCCAGCCCCTATCAGCGATCACACACCGCCAACCAGGCCCGGTGACAACACCCCCCCAGATCATCAAGGACAGGGGGCAGAGAGTCATGCCGGACCCGGCAGGCCGTCACCCCTCAGGATCCCTCCATCCGGGCTACGAAGAAAGTAACGGGGGGCAGGTTACGGAGCGGCACGTCGATCTTCCCGAACGGCCGCGCCGTGAACTGCTCACTTACGCCCGCGTCGCCGCGGCCCGGCGCGCGCCGGTCGGGCGCTGCGCGCCGGCACCGGCCGCGGCGTGGGCCGAGATCTACGGGGCGGCGACCACACCCCGCTGAATGACGTGACGCAGGCTCTGCTCGGGACGGGCGAGCAGAGTGATGTCCTCCAGCGGGTCGCCGTCCACGATCAGCAGATCGGCGATGGCTCCGGGGGCCAGCGTTCCCAGCTGCCCGGCGTAGCCCAGCAGATCAGCACCGGCGACCGTCGCCTCCCGCAGGATGTCGGCGGTGGGGGCCACCTGCGCCCGCAGGGCGAACTCGTGGGGCTGTGCCACACCCATCTCGGCGAGCAGGTCGGTGCCGAAGGCGACTTTGACACCTGCCTGGTGGGCCAGGGCGTAGGCGGCCAGGCCCCGATCGCGCACGTCCGAGACCTTCGCGATCGACTCGGCGGGCAGGCCCGAGGCCGCGCCCTGGCTGGCCAGCAGCTCATAGGTGATCAGGGTGGGCACGAGCCACGCATCCTTCTCCTTCATGAGCTGGGCGGTCGGCTCGTCGAGCAGGTTCCCGTGCTCGATGCAGGTCACCCCGGCGCGCAGCGCCTGCCCCATCGAGCGGGGGTGGTACGCGTGCACCGTGACATAGGTGTTGGCATTCTCGGCCTCGACCACCGCCGCGCGCAGCTCCTCCTCGGTGTACTGCACCGCGGAGATGTGGTCGTGCGGTGAGGCGACGCCTCCGGAGGCGGCGATCTTGATGAACGACGCGCCCTGACGCAGCTCCTCGCGCACCGCGGCGCGCATCGCGTCGACGCCGTCGACGATCACCGCGATCCCCGAGACGGCGTCGCACGCGCAGCGGTGGGTCTCGTCGAGCGAACGCAGGTCGCCGTGGCCGCCGGTCTGGGAGATCATGTGCCCGGCGTGGACCACCCGCGGGCCCGAAGCCAGGCCCTCGGCCAGTGCCCGCACGAGGCCCCGGTCCGCTCCGCCCACGTCGCGCACGGTCGTGAAGCCGCGGTGCAGCATTCGCTTCGCCTCGGCGAACGTGCGGGCGGCGGCATAGGCCTGCGTCCACGAAGACACGTCGCCCATGTTCAGAGAGGTCACCGCCAGGTGCACGTGGGCGTCGATGAGGCCCGGGATGACGCTGGCTCCGGCGGCATCGATGACCTGGACATCGTCGCCGACGGCGGGTGCGGGTCCGCTGCCACGTTCGACGATCTTGCCGTCGGCGGTGCGCAGCCATCCCTCCGTCCGCTCGCCGTCCTCCGGATCGATCAGCGTCGCCGAGGTGATGAGGACTCCGGTGCTCATACAGCTGTCCCTTCCGTCTGTGCCAGAGATTCGATGTTCTCAAGGCTGAGGCCGTTGGTGCGTTCCCCGAAGATGACCGTGATCGTCACCGCGAACAGCAGCAGGGCGGTCAACCCCAGGAACACGGTCGCGAAACCGGCGGCCGCGAACACGTAGCCGATGGTGATCGGTGCGAGGATGGCGCCCACGCGCCCGGCGGCGGAGGCGAACCCGACCCCGGTGGTGCGGATGGCCGTCGGGTACAGTTCCGCGGTGTATCCGTAGTAGGCGGCGGCGGAACCGTTGATGAAGGCGGCCAGCAGGGCGGACGCGATCAGCAGCACCACGACGTCCTCGGCCATCGCCACGCCGATGGCCGACAACGCGGCTGCGGCGGCGAAGGAGGCGATCACCCACTTCTTCTCGAACTTGTTCACCAGCCATGCCGCCAACAGGTAGCCGGGAATCTGTGCGCCGCTCGCCGTGAAGGCGAACAGGAAGCTGTTGCTGACCGTGAAGCCCTTGGCGATGATGAGCATGTTCACCATCCAGCTGGCGAATCCGTAGTTGACGCCGGTGAGAGAGAACCACAGCAGCCAGATGACCAGGGTGCGTCTGCGCAGACCGGGTGCGAAGACCGCGCGCAGCTGCGCTCCCAGGCTGAGCCTGCTCGCCGCGACCGGCGAGGCATCCGGCAGTGCCTGCGCCTCCGCCTGGGCGGTCGCCTGCGCGGCGGCCTGAGCCGAATCGACACCCGCCGAGCGCTCGAAGCGCTCGACGATCTGCTCCGCCTCGGTCATGCGGCCCTGCGAGATGAGGAAGCGCGGCGACTCGGGCAGCGAGCGGCGCATGATCAGCAGCAGGACGATGGGCACCACGGCGATGACGCCGGCGATGCGCCAGCCCCACCAGGTGTGCGCGTTCGGGCCGATCACCAGGAGTGCGACGATGCCGGCGAGCACCCCGCCGTATCCGAAGAAGGCGACCGTCCGTCCGAGGAAACTGGCCCGGTAGCGGGCGGGCACGAGCTCGGACAGGTACGGCACGACCAGGACGCTCTCGGCGCCCAACCCGATGCCGCTCAGCATGCGCCAGATGAACAGCTCCGTGGGGGACTGGGAGGTGGCCATCAGCACGCTGAAGACGGTGAAGATGAGCAGCGCCGCCATCATGAGGCGTCTCCGGCCGAATCGGTCGGCGAGCACTCCCGAGGCGAGGGAGCCGATGAGGTAGCCGAAGAAGATCGCCGACAGCAGCCAGCCGGCGGTGGATTCCTCGATCGCCCACAGGGCGATCACCGCCGCCATCGCGTACCCCATGAGGGTGCCGTCGAAGGTGTCGAAGAGATAGCCGAGACCGCCGAGGCGGCGGACGCGGCGGTGCTCCTTGGTGAGGGGGAGCTGGTCGAGGCGAGTGAGAAGCGCTGCGGCTTGTGTGTTCGATGGGGGAGAGGTGGGCACGGGCCGTCCTTCCGATCGGATCGAAGTGGACTGAATCTAGATGCAAACACAAAGCTACGCAATGATTGTTGCATGCACATTTCGATTCTGCGACTACACGCGAAACCGGGAACCGCCTCCGACATCATCGATTACTACCGCCACCACGGCATCCTGGACGCCGCCGACTGCCTGTGGTCCCACCTGGCCGTCGAGGACACCGACCCGGACACCCTCATCGTCGTGACCGGCTGGAGCGACCTCGCGCAGATGCAGCGCTGGTACAGCGATCCGCGTCGCCAGGAATGGGCGATCGGGCTGGCGGCCTTCATCGCCTCGATGGAGGATGTGAGCTCGTCCGGCTATGGCGTACGGCTGTCCTCGGCGGGTGGGCTGCGCAATAGTACGCTGGAAGGGTGAGCGCGCAGACGGACGAGAGCTCCGCCCCCAGCGTCGCGCAATGGGTCGCCGACATCCGGGGCAGGTCCGCTCACGGCCGGCTCGGCAAGAGCGCCTCGCGCATGCTCGCCACCATCGTCCGCGAACCCCACTTCGCCAGTTACGCGACTACCGGGGAGCTGGCGACACGGGCGAACATCAACCCCTCCTCGGTCACGCGGGTCTCCCAGGCGCTCGGTTATGAGGGCTGGCCCGATCTGCGCGGGTCCCTACGCGAGGTGTACGTGCGTTCGGTCAGTGCGGACGGCGTCGAAGCCCGGCCGTCCTCAGCATCCGGATCCGTCGTCGAACAGCTCATCCAGCACGACATCGAGAACGTCTCCGGCCTGCAGAACCCGAAGACCCGCGCGGCCATCGAAGCGGTCGGCGCGCGCGTGGCGCGCTCGCGTCGGATCCTGGTGGTGGGCAGCGGCCTCGGATCGGTGCCGGCGGATGTCTTTGGGCATCTGGGCCTCATCGCAGGACTCGACGTCCGGGTCGCACTGGGCGCCGCCACCTCACAGATCGCGGCCGTGCAGCTCCTGGGCGCGGGCGATTGCCTGGTCGCGGTGAACGTCTGGCGCACCACCCGCACGCTGCGCCAGCTCGTCGCACTCGCCCGATCCCGCGCGGTGGCGGTGTGTCTGCTGACCGACATCGAGGGCTCTCGGCTCGAAGCGCACGCAGATGAGGTGGTGGTCGCCTCCACCGCCTCGGCGGGACCGGCGCCCTCGCTCGTCGCGCTCACCAGCGTCGCTCACGCCGTGCTTCTGTCCGCCGCGGGGGGTGACGCACTCGCCCACGCGCACGGCGTCGAACAGGCCTGGGATGCGGCAGGGCTGATCGACGACGACGAGTGACCGCGCGCGATCGGCTGTCGACGCGGGGCGAGTCTTCCCCGGGGAGCGCGACGGCGAGCAGGAGCACCGCGATCCCGGCCGCCGGAAATAGCAGCGACCCAAGCGCAGCCCTGCGGCGTGGCAATCATCCAGACCACTGGCGGCGACAGCAGGATCCTGAGCCGCAGCAGCGACAACGACACCCCACGCACCGCCGAGTTGGGCCAGACAAAACGACACCCCTCGGCCAGTCAAGAATGACAGGGCCATACCCCTCCACCACGTCGCTGGACGTGATGGGTGAACCGACCCCGGTTTCCTGCCGCTCCTATGCGGGTGCCAGCACCGGGTGGGCTGGCGTTTCGAGGCCAGCGTAGTACGCGGCTTCGAGCTCGTCGGGCGGGACATCGCCGATGGTCGAGTGCAGGCGTCTCGCGTTGTACCAATCGACCCAATCGGTGGTGACCCATTCGACGTCGTCGATCGTGCGTAGTGGCCCTGTCCGGAAGGGTGAGCCATCGCGGATCGCTTCGTTCTCGAACAGCCCGATCGTGGACTCGGCGAGGGCGTTGTCGTACGCGTCCCCGATGGATCCGATCGACGCAGCGATGCCCTCGAGGGCAAGTGTTTCAGCGAACGACACATAGACGAACCCGGCCCACGTCCTCACATACGTGAAGTCCGCGACCCAACGCCGGTTCGGAGCTGGCGCGGTGAAGTCCCGATCCAGGAGGTCAGGTGCCCTCGCGGCGTTGCGATCAGGGGTCGTGGTCCGCACGCCCTTGCCGCGCACGAGGCCATTGATCCCGAGCTGACGCATCAGCCGATCCACTTGTCGTTTCGACACAGCGAGGTCTTGTCGGCGCAGCAGCGCGGTCATCTTCCTCCGCCCATACATCGACTCCGGTGTTGCCTCGCCCTTCTCGTTGATCCGCACGGCTCGGATCGTGTCGATGACGACCGCGTCCGCGAGGTCGCGATCACTGGGCTGCGCGTGTTTCCACGCTCGATATGTCCGCTCGGCGACCGGCACGCCCTGCTCCCGCAGGACCTTGCAGATCGACCCGACCGAGCGGTGCTTGACGCGTTGCTCCTCGATGAACGCGAGGATCAGCGGCGTCGGGGGTCGAGTTCCCCGATGCTCCTATGTCAAGCTGCGGTGGCGAGAATGCTCTTTGGGGTCGTGTTCAGGGTGATCAGGGTTCGTTGCTCGGTCTCGGCTCGCGCGGCTTCGTCCTGGCGGAGGGCGGCGAAAACGCGGTCGGAGATCCGCCGTCGCAGCAGCCGGAGTGCCTCGACTCGTGTCTTGCCGGCGCTGACCTGCTTTGCGAAGTAGATAGCGCCTTCGCCGCCGAGTCGCTGCTGGGTCACCGCAGCCATATGGAGGGATGTGTTGATGCGTCGGTTGCCTCCTCGCGAGAGTCGGACCTTCACGTTGTTGCCGGACCAGACGGGGATGGGTGCGGTGCCGTTGAACCGCGCGAAGGCGTCCTTACTGGTGAAGCGGTTGACACCGGCGGTCTCGCCGATGATCGCTGCCGCGCCGAGAGCGCCCATTCCCGGGACGGCGAGGAGCATCGGATACTCGACTTTCACGATCGCTGTCAGCTGTCGTTCGATGGCGGTGATCCGCTGAGTGAGAGCGACGATATCGGCGAGCAGGTCACGAGCGATCTCGGCGACTGCCCCGTCGACTCCGGCGATCGCACGGGTGATCTGCTCGAACACGGCGGGACGTCGAATCCCGCGGGACGGAACCTCGAAGTCGGGCACCAGCTCGTGCAAGAACCAGCGCAGTTTCGCCTGCAATCCAGTGCGGTGCTCGACGAGCCTCTTGCGGTGATCGGAGAAGAGCTTCAAGTCGCGATCCGGTCCGGCGAGATGAGCCGTGGGGAGGTGGTCTTCCCGCAGGGCGACACGAGCGACGGCCTCAGCATCGATCGGGTCGGACTTGCCCGGTTCACGGGATGACCTCCGCATCCCGGCCATCAACCGGGTATGCACCCGCAGGACCTGATGACCGGCGAGCAGAAGGCTCGCCTCCAGGGCGCGGGTGAGGTGACGGCAGTCCTCGACCGCAACCTTCACCATCCCGAACCCGTCGAGCCACTCGAGCATGCGGGTGTGACCCGCCTTCCGGGCCGGGACCGTGAGCGCGGCGACGCGCTTACCTACTTCGTCGATCGCGACGAGTGTGTAGCTGTCCTTGTGCGCGTCGATACCAACCGTGATCATGCCGACTCCTTCGTCGTTCCACCAATGACGGCCCGACGCCCAGCGGCCGATGGGCACGCCTCAATCGAGCACGACGACAGTCGCGCAGGCTCCCTATCAGGCCACATCATTCCACCGAGCGTCGGCGTCGACGGGGCGGCACATCGCGGAGTAGCCACCATCCAAGATGGAGCAGCGAAGAAAAGAGCCAACCCCGCCGACCGAGTAGTGCCCCTTAGTGTGGTGTAGTTC
>NZ_MKRT01000019.1:138864-143722 GCF_001897945.1 Microbacterium sp. 69-10 | reverse complement strand
AGGACGATGTTCAGCGGGGCTTCGCCCGCCAGCATCCGCTCGATCTGGTTGCGCACGAGCCGCGCCATCCGCGGGTTCATCGCGGTGGCCGCACCCCCGTTGTGCGGCGAGATGATCAGGTTCGGCGCCTTCCAGAGAGGATGCCCCTCCGGGAGCGGCTCCTGCTCGAAGACGTCCGAGGCCGCACGGATCCTTCCCTCCTGCAGGGCCTGGAGGAGGGCATCCGTGTCGACCAGTGGCCCGCGCCCGACGTTCACCAGCAGCGCGTCCGGCGCCATCCGCGCGATCATGGCCGCGTCGAACAAGTGGTGCGTCTCCGCGTTCCCCGGCAGGCTCAGGATGACGATCTCGGCATGCGGGAGCAGCGCCGGCAGCTCGTCGATGCCGTGCACGGCTATGTCGCCGAGCCCCTCGACCTGCTCGGTGCGGGCGCTGCGCGCCAGGGCGGTGATCGTCACCTCGAAGGGCGCCAGGCGCTGGGCGATGGCCTTGCCGACCCCGCCGA
This sequence comes from Microbacterium sp. 69-10, assembly GCF_001897945.1. Taxonomy (GTDB): domain Bacteria; phylum Actinomycetota; class Actinomycetes; order Actinomycetales; family Microbacteriaceae; genus Microbacterium. The sequence goes on along the minus strand of NZ_MKRT01000019.1, from coordinate 143,217 downwards.
AGCCGACCAGCAGCACTCGTCGGTCGGCCAGGCTGTCGGCGAACACAGGCGCCCACTCCCCGCGCTGCTGCGCGGCCGCGAAGCGCGGGAACTGGCGCTGAGCGGCGATCATCAGCCCGACGGCGAGCTCGGCGGTCGCCGTCTCATGCACACTCGCCGCATTCGCGAACGGGATCCCCGCCGGCAGGATCTCCTCGACCCCGTCGTACCCGATCGACTGGCTCTGCACGAGCCCCACGCTGAGGCCCTCGAGCGCTTCCAGCGAGCCCGTCGAGCCCATGTACGGTGGGACGACGATGTCGATACGATCCGCCGGGGCCGGAGACCGCATGTCCCAGACCCGAAGGTCGACGCCGGCCGGCACCTCCCCGATGTTCGTGGCAAGACGTTCGTTGGGCACGGTGACGAGAAGCGGCATGGTTCGACGATAGACCCGGCACCGCGGGAATCATCCGAGCAGAGGCGTCGTCACTATCGATGACCATCATCTGCTTCGGCGCCGGCGGGATCCTGCTGTTCGCCTCGCCCGAGTTCCTGAGCCGCACCGGCGAGGAACCGGAGCGCGGTGGCGGCGTGATGCTGATGCTCATCGGCATCGGGATGCTGGTGCTGCTGATCAACCTGATCCGCTCGTTCGCCAGCATGAACGGTGATGCAGCAGTACGCATCCCGCACCGACGGGCACCCGGCGAACCCCGGGGCGGTGGTGAACGACCTGAAGATCCTGAGCATCGCTCGGCGCGCGCGCCGAGGCGAGCTCTCGGCAGACGAGATCGCCGCCCTGCAGCAACTGCGACCGGACGTTCCCTATCCGGGGACCATGCCCGGGAGAGGCTGACCTCGGAGTACGCTGAGCGGCAGAGCGAGGAGGCTCCCATGACGGTTCCCGAGATCAACTACTGGGCTGTGCTGATCGCGACGGTGTCGAGCATGATCGTGGGCGCGATCTGGTACGCGCGAGGCGTGATGGGCACGCGCTGGGCGGCGCTCGCGCACGTCGACCTGGACAGGCCGTCGCGCGGCCCGCTGTGGCCGATGATCACGACGGTGATCGTGAGCTTCATCACCGCGTGGGTGCTGGCCGGCGCGGCCACCATCGCGCAGAACTTCTACACCGGCTCGTACTTCTGGGCGTCGCTCGTCACGGCGGTCACGCTGTGGGCGGGATTCACGGCGGCGCGGTTCATCACGCACGACGCCTTCGAGGGCCGCTCGACCCGGCTGACCACGCTGAACATCGCCCACGAGCTCGTCACCGTGGTCGTGATGGCGATCATCATCGGCGTCTGGCCGCCCGCCGGCATCTGAGCCGGGCGTTTCGCGGGAACACCTGCACGATCCGGGAACGGATGCACGACCGAATCGCGGATGCCTTCGTGCAGGCGTTCCCGCGTCGTGCATCCGTATCCGTCTGCAACGGCGAAGGCGGATGCCGGGCAGGGCCCGGCATCCGCCTCGAAGTGTCTGCGAGCGTTACGCCGCGACGGCCGCCACGGCGGCGATCGCGCTGGTGAAGAAGCCCAGGCCGTCGACGCCGGAGCGCATGGCGTCCGCAGTGTCCGGACCGAAGCCGGGCTCGGTGGCGTGCTCGGGGTGCGGCATGAGGCCGACCACGTTGCCGCCCTCGTTCGTGAGGCCGGCGATGTCGCGGAGCGAGCCGTTCGGGTTCACGCCCGCGTAGCGGAACGCCACCAGGCCCTCGCCCTCGAGGCGGTCGAGCGTGTCATCCGCGGCGATGTAGCCGCCCTCGCCGTTCTTCAGCGGGATGACGATCTCCTGGCCCTGCGTGAACTCGCTGGTCCATGCGGTCGTGGCGTTCTCGACCGTGAGCTTCTGGTCGCGGCGCACGAAGTGCTGGTGGTCGTTGCGGATCAGGCCGCCGGGCAGCAGGTGCGCCTCGACGAGCATCTGGAAGCCGTTGCAGATGCCGAGGATCGGCATGCCCTTCGCGGCGGCGTCCTTGACCTCGGCCATGATCGGCGAGAGCGCGGCGATCGCGCCGGAGCGCAGGTAGTCGCCGTAGCTGAAGCCGCCGGGCAGGACGAGCGCGTCCACGCCCTCGAGGTCGTGCGAGCCGTGCCAGAGGGCGACGGGCTCGGCGCCGGCGATGCGCACCGCGCGCTGCGCGTCGCGGTCGTCGAGCGAACCGGGGAAGGTGATGACCCCGATGCGTGCGGTCACTGTGCGACCTCGACGCCCACGACGTCCTCGATCACGGAGTTGGACAGCACGTCCTCGGCCACGCGGCGGGCCTCGGCGAGCAGCTCGTCGGTTACCTCACCGTCGACGGTGAGCTCGAAGCGCTTGCCGATGCGGACCTGGCTGAAGCCCTCGACTCCCAGCCGGGCGAAGGCGCCGGAGACGGCCTTCCCCTGCGGGTCGAGCAGTTCGGCCTTGGGCATGACGTCGACGACGATGGTGGGCATACCCATGATTCTAGGCGATCGCGCGAAGCGCGAGCGCACGATCCCGGTTGCTGAGCGAGGAGCGCAGCGACGAGTCGAAGTGCCAGGAACGCGCGGGAGGGAACAGGAAAGAGTCTACCGCCCGCCGACCGGCCTCCCGCCCCGGGGGAGACGGATGCCGAGTTCGACGGGCGGTAGGAGGGCCCGGGCGGTCTCGCACCCCTCAGTGTGTCCGCCCGGGCCGCAGTCGAGGTTTCCCCAGTCCTCATTCAGCTCACGAGTGACCCCCCAATCGAGAGCAGTCCCCTCCCCAGCAGGTTAGAGTCTTCGCACGGCCTGCGCATCGTGGAGAGCGCATCTGCACCCCACTCTCCAAGGTGCGGGCATGGGGGAGGGGATGGACGTGAAGCTCAGCAGGCTCGCGGCGAGCAGCGGTGTCAGCACCACCACGATCAAGCACTGGATCCGGGTGGGGATCATGCCTCCGGGGCGTCTCAAGAACGCCACCACGGCGGTGTACGAGCAGCGGCATGTCGATCGGGCCCGGCTCATCCTCGTGCTGCGCGACGTGTACGGGGCGTCGATCACCTCGATCCGCTCGCTGACCGACCTCATCGACACCCCGGGGGTGCTCACGCTGGACGTGATGAACGCCTGTCAGGCCTTCGCGCTCGGCGTCCCGGAGGGCATCGCCGACGACCCGGCGTACGCCGACTTCCGGGAGCGCACCTACGAGCTGATGCGCCGCCGCGACTGGCGCGGCTATCCCGGGGCGGCCGAGCGCGGCCTCACCTTCGCGCTCGCACAGGCATCCGAGGTCGGTCTCGACTACGACGTCGACGAGCTGATGGAGTACGCGGACGCGCTGGAACCGCTGGCCGGCGGCAATGTCGCGGCCCTCGGGCCCGAGGGGTCGGCCGATGAAGTGGCCAGGCGGATGCTGCTGGCCGTCAACGCCCGCGCACGGCAGCTGGTCGCCGTGAGCAGCCTGGCGCACGCCGCGGCATCCGTCCGCTCCGCGATCGAGGCGGGCCGAGCGCCCGCCGACATCGCGAAGCCGCCCGCGGCGCGCGGCTGAGGCACCCGTCAGGAGGAGCGGAAAACCGTGTGCAGGTCGCCGATCACCTCGCGCCCGCCGAGTCCTTCGATCTCGAACAGCACGCTGATGCCGGCCACCGTGTAGCCGAGGCTCTCGATCAGCTTGCGACCGGCGGCGAGCGTGCCGCCGGTGGCCAGCACGTCGTCGATCAGCAGGATCCGGGTGCCGGCCGGGAGGTCGTCGTGCATCTCGATCGTCGCGGTGCCGTACTCGAGGGCGTAGTCGACGGCCGCTGCGGGCTGCGGAAGCTTGCCGGCCTTGCGGATCGGCACGAAGCCGACGCCCGCGGTGATCGCGGCGGCGCCGGCGAGGATGAACCCGCGCGCCTCGACACCGGCGACCACGTCGAAGGAGCCGGCGAACGGCTCGACGAGCGCCTCGGTCGTGGCGTGCAGCGCACGGGCGTCGGCCAGCAGCGGGGTGATGTCGCGGAACAGGATTCCGGGCTGCGGGTAGTCCGGGATCGAACGGATCAGGGACTCGGCGCGCGCCAGTTCGGGATTCACCAGCCAAGGGTACCGGACCCACCTCGGAGCGACATGCATGGGAGCGCTCCCAGCCAGTCGTGGCATCATAGGAGGATGACCCGATCCTTCCCCGGCGACTTCCTGTTCGGCGCCGCGACGGCCGCCTATCAGATCGAGGGCGCGGCCTTCGAGGACGGACGCACCGCGTCCATCTGGGACGCGTTCGCCCGCGTGCCCGGCGCGGTCGTGAACGCCGACAACGGCGACATCGCCTGCGACCACTACCACCGCTACCGCGACGACGTGGCGCTCATGAAGGAGCTCGGGCTGCAGACCTACCGGTTCTCCACGTCGTGGTCGCGCGTGCGGCCGGACGGCGGCC
>NZ_MKRT01000019.1:138266-138853 GCF_001897945.1 Microbacterium sp. 69-10 | reverse complement strand
TCGTCGACGAGCCGCTCGGCGCCGGCATCGTGCCGTGGCTGACCCTGCACCACTGGGACATGCCGCAGGCGCTCGAGGAGCAGGGCGGCTGGACCGACCGCGACATCGCGGATCGCTTCACCGAGTACGCGCTCAGCGTGCACGACGCACTGGGCGACCGCGTGCAGCACTGGACGACCATGAACGAGCCGTGGTGCTCGTCGTTCCTCTCGTACACGGCCGGCGTGCACGCGCCCGGTCGCACGAGCATCCGCGACGGCCTGCTCGCGTCGCACCATCTGTTGCTCGCACACGGCCAGGCCGTGCAGGCGCTGCGCGCGCGCGACGCCGACCTCGATCTCGGGATCACGCTCAACCTCACCGTCGCCGACCCTGCCGATGGCGACGATCCGCTCGACATCGCCGCCGCGCGCCGCATCGACGGGCAGTTCAACCGCTGGTTCCTCGATCCGCTCTTCCTGGGCGAGTACCCGGGCGACATCGTCCGCGACATCCGTGCGGTCGACCCCGCCGCGATCTCCGACTGGCAGGATGCCGTGCACGACGGCGATCTCGCCGTCATCTCCACGCCGCTGGACGCGCTGGGC
>NZ_MKRT01000019.1:134958-138151 GCF_001897945.1 Microbacterium sp. 69-10 | reverse complement strand
AGGACATCCACTGGGTCGAGCGCGGCCTGCCGCGCACCGACATGGGCTGGGAGGTGCAGCCCGAGGGCCTCGCCCGGCTGCTCCGCCGCGTCGCCGACGAGTACTCCGGCGCCGTGCCGCTGTACGTCACCGAGAACGGCGTCGCCTACGACGACGTGGTCGAGAGCGACGGCGAGGTGGCGGATGCCGATCGCGTCGCGTTCCTTCGGGCCCACGTCGCGGCGACGCTGGATGCCATCGAACAGGGCGTCGACGTGCGCGGCTACTTCTACTGGTCGCTGATGGACAACTACGAGTGGGCCTGGGGGTACGCCAAGCGCTTCGGCATCGTGCGCGTCGACTACGAGACCCAGCGGCGCACCGTCAAGGAGAGCGGACGGGAGTACGCTCGCATCATCGCCGCCCGGGCGATCTGACCCTCCTCCGTCGGGCTGCGCGAGTCCAGGAACCGGTTCCTGAGCGAGCGAAGCGAGACGAAGGGCGAAACGAGACGATGATGCCCCGCTCCACGATCGAAGAGGTCGCCGCGCTCGCCGGCGTCTCGCGCTCGACCGTGTCCCGAGTCGTGAACGGCTCCACGGCGGTCAGCCCCGAGGCGCTCTCCGCCGTGCAGACGGCCATCGCCCAGCTGAACTACGCGCCCAACCGTGCCGCCCGCTCCCTCGCCAGCCGGCAGACGTACGCGATCGGGCTGGTGGTCCCCGAGGACACCACGCGCTTCTTCGGCGACCCGTTCCTGGCATCCGTCGTCGCCGGGATCAGTGCGCGCCTGGCGGACTCGGACTACATCCTCAACCTGCTCATCGCCAGCGATGACCCGGGCGGCAAGATGGTGCGCTTCGTGCGCAACGGCGGGGTGGACGCCGCGATCATCGTGTCGCACCACACCAGCGACTCGTTCGTCGGGAGCATCGCCGACGCCGTGCCGGTGGTGTTCGGCGGTCGCCGGTCGAACGCGCAGGAGAGCGACATCATCATCGACGTCGACAACGTCGCTGCTGCCCGCGATGCGGTCGCCCATCTGATCGCGCTCGGACGCCGTCGCATCGCGACGATCACGGGCACCATGACCATGTCGGTCAGCATCGACCGGCGCGACGGCTTCCTGGCCGCGCTGGCGGATGCCGGACTCGAGCCCGCGGGCGAGGTCGACGGCGACTTCAGCGAGAAGGGCGGGGCGGACGCCGCGGCACGGCTTCTCGAGCAGGCCGAGCGGCCGGATGCGATCTTCATCGCCAGCGATCTGATGGCCCGCGGAGCGATCGGCGTGCTGCGCTCGGCAGGGCTGCGCGTCCCGGAGGACGTGGCGGTGATCGGCTTCGACGACTCCGCCCTGGCCGCGGCATCCGATCTGACCAGCGTGCGCCAGCCGATGTTCCATCAGGGCGAGATGCTCGCCGGCATGATCATCGACGTGCTCGCCGGGCGCCGCCCGGCGCCGCTGACCATCCTGCCGACCGAACTGGTCGTGCGCGGGTCGGCGCCCGCAGTCTGAGCTTCAGTGCGACCCGAACGCGACCCGGGCCCGGTCGCGAACGACCGGGCCCGCGCTGGAGGAGGGGATGCTGCGCACCCTCCTGGAGGGCATCGCCGGGCGCTATGCGGCCTCGGACGGATCCTTCCCGATCGACGCGGCGCGACGCTGGGTGCATCTGCAGTACGGGCTCGGCGAGCCGGTGGGAGGGCTGCTCTCGGAGTGACGGCGCCCGCCGGTGCTGGGACACGACGTACGGCGTGGTCCTGACCGAGCGGCGCGCCGGGTGCCGGAGACGCCGAAGGGCCTCGGATGCCGCTGTGCGCAGCATCCGAGACCCTTCAGGCCGGACTCAGGACTCGGGGTCGCCGCCGAGCGCCCCCACGGCCGCGAGGGGCTTCGGGTCGTCGGCGCCGGTCCGGCGCAGCCGTGCGATGGCGTTGCCGCCGTGGTAGATGATGATGGCCGTGACCGTGGCGATCACGATGCCGCCCAGCACAAAGCCGTTGTCGCCGGTGATCTGGAAGCCTCCGACGGCCATGATCAGGGCCACGGCCGCGGTGTACTGGTTGACGGGGCGGGAGAAGTCGACCTTGTTGTCGACCCAGATCTTGATGCCGATCACGCCGATCAGTCCGTACAGCGCGGTGGTGACGCCGCCGAGCACGCCGGCGGGAACCGAGTTGATGACCTCGCCGAACTTCGGCGACATGCTCAGCAGGATGGCCGTGACGCCGGCGACCCAGTACGCCGCGGTCGAGTACACCCGCGTGGACGCCATGACGCCGATGTTCTCGCCGTAGGTCGTGGTTCCCGAGCCGCCGAAGAAGCCCGCGAGAGTGGTCGAGATGCCGTCGGCGATCAGAGCCTTTCCGGTGTTCTCATTGATCTTCGGGTCCTCGACCATGGTCGCGACGCCGCGCACGTGACCCACGTTCTCGGCGATGAGCACCAGCACCACCGGCAGGAACATCGCCATCACCGCCCAGGTGCCGGGGCTGACGAAGTCCGGCAGGTGGAAGGTGGGAAGTCCCACCCAGGCGGCCTTGTCGACCGCGCTGAAGTCGAGCTCGCCGCGGAACGCGGCGAAGATGTACCCCGCGATCACGCCGAGGAAGATCGAGATGCGACCCAGGAATCCGCGGAACACGACGGCGAACAGGATCGTGACGGCCAGGGTGAAGGTCGCGGTGATCGGAGCCTTCTCGAAGTTGCCGTGCGCGGCGCCGGCAAGGTTGAACCCGATCAGCGCGACGATGGTGCCCGCCAGCACCGGCGGCAGGAAGCGGTCGACCCACTTCACGCCGGCGGTGTGCACGACCACGCCGATGATCGCCAGCAGGATGCCGACAGCGACGATGCCGGCGAGAGCCGAGCCGATCCCGTCGCTGGCGCCCGTCGCGTTGGCGGCGGTCGCTGCCGTCACCGGCGCGATGAACGCGAACGACGAGCCGAGGTAGCTGGGGAGCCTGTTTCGGGTGACCAGCAGGAACAGGATCGTGCCCACGCCGCTGAACAGCAGCGTGGTCGGCACCGGGAAGTGCGTAAGGATCGGCACTAGGAACGTGGCGCCGAACATGGCGATGACGTGCTGCACGCCGATCGCGATGGTGGCGGGCCAGTTCAGGCGCTCTTCGGGGCGGACGACGGCGTCGGGCGCGACGGTGCGACCGTCACCGTGGATCTTCCACAGCGGCATGCGTGCTCCTCAGGAGTAGG
>NZ_MKRT01000019.1:87769-134949 GCF_001897945.1 Microbacterium sp. 69-10 | reverse complement strand
ATCGCGGGGTCGTTCTCGGCCGGGGATCGGATGTCGGATGCCCAGGGTAGAACGGATGCATGGAGGGTAGAATTCATGAGCATGAGCCTGAACATCAAGAACGAGAGAGTGCACGAGCTCGTTCGTCAGCTCGCGGAGCAGACCGGTCAGTCCATGACGAGTGCGATCGAGGATGCCGTGCGCCGGCGGCTCGACGAGGTGACCGGGGCCCGTGAGGCGGAGATCGCACGGCGTCGCGCGGCGATCGATGCGGCGGTCGAGAGTGCCCGGTTGATTCCGCGGACAGGCAAGTCCACGGAGGAGATCATGGACGAGATGTACGACGAGATGGGCTTGCCGCGATGATCGTCGACTCGTCCGTGCTCGTCGCCATGCTGCTTGATGAGCCTGAAGGCGGTGCACTGGCGGCAAGACTGGATGCGGATCCGATTGTCATCTCCGCGGCGACCCTGACGGAGGCATCGATCGTGCTCTGGGGCCGAGCAGGTGATCTGATGGTCCAGAAGCTTGACGAGCTACTGGAGGGGATCGGCGCGACCGTTGCCTCCGTCGATGAACAGCAGGCGAGGATCGCCAGGGACGCCTACCGCCGCTACGGCCGCGGCTCCGGCCACCCCGCCCGCCTGAACTACGGCGACTGCTTCAGCTACGCGCTTGCGATCGCCCGCGACGAGCCGCTGCTGTTCAAGGGCGACGACTTCGTGCACACCGACGTGCGCATCGCCACGGACGAAGCCTGAGTCCGTCGCAGGATGCTGGGCGCCTGAGCCTGTCGAAGGGGCGGGGTCAGGCGGTCAGCCGCTCGATGAGCTCGCGGTACCGGGCGGCGGTGCGTCCGACGATCTCCTCGGGCAGCGCGGGCGGCTCGCCCTGCTTGTCCCAGTTCGCGGCCAGCCAGTCGCGCACGATCTGCTTGTCGAAGCTGGCCATCCGCTCGTCCGGGGTCGCGCCGTTCTGCCACGATGAGGCGTCCCAGTAGCGGGAGGAGTCGCTGGTGAGCACCTCGTCGGCGAGGCGCAGGGTGCCGTCGGCATCCGTTCCGAACTCGAACTTGGTGTCGGCGAGGATCAGGCCCTTCTCCTCGGCGATCGCGGCGGCGCGCGTGTACAGCGCGATGGAGGTGTCGCGCAGCTCGGCTGCGCGCTCCGCACCCACGAGCTCGACGACCCTCTCGAAGGTGATGTTCTCGTCGTGCTCGCCCATCGGCGCCTTATAGGCGGGGGTGAACAGCGGCTCGGGCAGCCGGTCGCCGTTCTTCAGGCCGGCGGGCAGCGGGATGCCGCAGACGGTGCCGCTGTGCACGTACTCGGCCCATCCGGAGCCGGTGATGTACCCGCGCACGACGCACTCGATCGGCAGCATCTCGAGCGCCATCGCCAGCATGGCGCGGCCGGCCACGGCATCCGGGATCTCGCCCTCGGCGATGTGGTTCGGCACGTCCGCCAGCTGCTGGAACCACCAGGTGCTCAGCGACGTGAGCAGCTCGCCCTTCTTCGGGATGCCGGGGGAGAGCACGAAGTCGAAGGCGCTCACCCGGTCGGATGCCACGACCAGCAGCCGCGTGTCGGCCGGATCCTCAGAGGCGTACAGGTCGCGGACCTTGCCGGAGTAGATGTGCCGCCAGCCGGGGATGCTCAGTGCTTCGCTCACCCGTCCATTGTGGCATCCGCGATGTCGGAGACCGCGCGTACTGTCGAGACGCGCACCGACCGACTGACCCTGCGACCGCCGACGGATGCCGATGTCGACGCGATCCATCGGATCTACTCCGATCCGCGGGTCTGGCAGCACTATCCGAGCCTGCGTCACGCCGAGCGCTCGACGAGCGAGAGCATGGTCGAGCGATGGCGGGCGGGGTGGGATGCCGTGGGGCTGGCCTCCTGGATCGTGCGCCTGCACGACACCGACGAGGTCATCGGCAGCGGCGGGTGCTCGCTGATCGGCGCGAATGGCGCGACGGCAGGCTCAGCAATCCAGGCCGACGCCACGGTCTGGAACCTCGGCTACCGCATGTCCGCCGACCATCACGGCCGCGGCTACGTGACGGAGCTGTCGCGCGCAGCGCTGGACGCGGCACGCGCCCTGCGGCCGGAGACGCCGGTCATCGCGTACCTCGTCGAGCACAACCGCGCATCGGCGGCTGTCGCCGAGAAGGTCGGACTGGCGCTCGTGCACCGCGCGCCGGACGCCGGAAACCCGGACCCCGGAGTCCTTCGGTTGGTCTACGCGGATCGCGCGCTGACGGAGGCGCAGCTCGCGACCGCTCTGCACTGATCCGTCCTCGGATCGGGCGACGAGAAGTGATATAGTCCACATGGACTAGTCGGGGTGGGATAAATGTCGGATGCCGTGAAGCTGACGCCGCTGGGCGCGATCGTGCTCGCGCTGCTGAACGAGGGCGACATGCATCCGTACGAGATGATGCGACTCCTGCGCAAGCGGCGGGACGATCGCATGGTGCGCGTCAGCAACGGCACCTTCTATCACACGGTCTCCCGGCTCGAACGGGACGGGCTCATCGCCGAGGCGGGCGTCGATCGCGACGGCAACCGTCCGGAACGCACCACCTACACGCTCCAGCCCGCAGCGCTCCCCGTGCTCACCGACTGGGTGCGCAGGGGGCTCGGGAACGCCGACCGCGCCGCGGAGTTCCGCGTCGCGCTCGCCGAGGCCCACAACCTGCCGCGGACCGAGGTCGTCGAGCTCCTCAGTGCGCGGCATGAGGCGCTCCGCGAGGAGCACGATGAACTGCGCCAGAAGCTCGAGCTGGCCCGCACCCGTGGCGTCTCCGAGCAGTTCCTCATCGAGGTGGACCGGCACGTGGCGATGCTGAGCGGCGAGCTCAGCTGGAGCGCCGGTCTGCTCGAGCGCCTCGCCGACCCCGGGTTCGCCTGGGTGGGCGACCGCCTCGCGCGGGCGCCCGGCGTCGCGGCATCCGATCCCGACCCGGCATGACCCCCGGCATCCGAAACTCGCAGACATTCACCGCGGGCAGCACCGCACAGCGAAAGGCATCACGCCCATGACAGATCCCACGCCGTCTCCGGCATCCGCGACCAGCGGGCCGTCGACAGGCACCTACGCGCACGGCCACAAGCCGCGCAGCCCCTGGCCCGCCCTCTGGGCGCTGGTCATCGGCTTCTTCATGATCCTCGTCGACACGACGATCGTCTCGGTCGCGAACCCGGCCATCAAGGCCGCGCTCGACCCCGACACCAACAACCTCGACAACGTCGTGTGGGTCACCAGCGCCTACCTGCTGGCCTACGCGGTTCCACTGCTGATCACCGGACGCCTCGGCGACCGGTTCGGGCCGAAGAACATCTATCTGATCGGTCTGGTGCTCTTCACGCTCTCGTCGCTCGCGTGCGGGCTGTCGACCTCGCTCGGAATGCTGGTGGCGTTCCGTGCCGTGCAGGGACTCGGCGCCGCGTTCATGACGCCGCAGACCATGGCCGTGATCACCCGCACCTTCCCGCCGGAGCGCCGCGGCGCCGCGATGGGGCTGTGGGGCGCGACCGCGGGCGTCGCCACGCTGGTCGGGCCGCTGCTGGGCGGCCTGCTGGTGGACGCGTTCGGCTGGGAGTGGATCTTCTACATCAACGTGCCCGTCGGCATCATCGGCTTCGTGCTGGCCTGGGTGTTCGTGCCCAAGCTGCAGACGCATCCGCACCGCTTCGACTACATCGGCGTCGTGCTCAGCGCGGCGGCCCTGTTCCTGATCGTCTTCGGGCTGCAGGAGGGGCAGAAGTACGACTGGGGCGTCATCGCCGGGCCCATCACCGTGTGGGGGATGATCGCCGCCGGCGTCCTGCTGCTCATCGTGTTCGTGCTGCAGCAGTGGAAGACGAAGAGCGAGGCGCTCGTGCCGCTCGGGCTGTTCCGGGACCGCAACTTCTCGGCGTCCAACCTCGGCATCGCCGCGGTCGGATTCACCGTGACGAGCATGTCGCTGCCGTTCATGTTCTTCCTGCAGCTGGCGCGCGGCCTGACCCCGACCGAGGCCGCGCTGCTGATGATCCCGATGGCGGTCATCTCGGGTGCGCTCGCGCCGCTCGCCGGCTCGCTGCTCGACAAGGTCGACCCGCGCTTCATCCTGATCCCCGGCCTGCTGTGCGTGGCCGGCGGGGTGCTGTGGAACTCCTCGCTGATGAACATGGACACCCCGACCTGGATGTTCCTGCTGCCCTCCGCCCTGCTGGGCATCGGCAACGCGGGCATGTGGGGGCCGCTGGCCACCGAAGCGACCCGCAACCTGCCGCCGCGTCAGGCGGGCGCCGGTGCAGGCATCTACAACACCACCCGCACGATCGGGTCCGTGGTCGGTTCCTCGGCCATCGCCGCGTTCATGCAGGCGCGGCTCGAGGCGAACCTTCCCGGACTCGACCAGGCTCCTGCCGGGCTCGGCGGCGGTGGCAAGATGCCCGAGGCAGTGGCCGACGGCTTCGCAGCCGGCATGTCGCAGTCGATGCTGCTGCCGGTCAGCGTGATGGTCATCGCGCTCATCGCGGCCCTCTTCATTGGCCGCTACAAGGGGAAGAGCGCCGACGAACTGCGCTGATCCCGCACGAAACGAGGGCCGCCCTGCTTCATGCCAGGGCGGCCCTCGTCGTGCAGGGGGGCTCACCGGAACAGGGCCAGACCGCCCAGGCCGATCAGGGTGAAGATGATCGCCCACAGGATGATTGAGATGACCTGCCAGAAGATGACGGCGTTGCGGCTGGCTCCGAACGACACCATCATGCCCGAGGTGATCTGGCTGGGCAGAACGGCCTGGCCCAGCAGGCTGACGCCGGGGACGCCGAAGCGGTCGAACATGCGCTTGACTCTGGCGCGGCGAGGAGACGGCTCTGCGGGTTCGGCGCCGCCGCTGCGGCGGGCCAGCACCTTCGCCCTGGTGGCGGATGCCGCGAACACGAACGCGAGCATGGAGGCGACGTTGCCGATGACCGCGGCGAGGAGCGTGATCGGCAGCGGAACGCCGGCGACGATGCCGATCAGCGTGCCGAAATAGGACTCGATGAAGGGGATCGCCGCGGCCAGCATCACCCCGGCCCACTGCAGCCAGACGGGCAGCGACTGGGTGAATTCGGCGAGTGCTTCCTGCATGATGACGTCCTCCGGATGTGTAAAGCGTATTTGACATGACAAGCATGCTTTACATCTCTGTCTCGTGTCAAGCGAGCTTTACATCACGGGTGCGTGGCCCTACGGTGGAGGACGTGCGCAGCAGGGTCAAGGAGCTCAGGACGGAGCAGGGGATCTCCCAGCAGGCCCTCGCGACCGCGGTGGGCGTCTCGCGCCAGACGATCAACGCGATCGAGACCGGCCGCTACGACCCCTCGCTCACGCTCGCCGTGCACCTGGCGCGGCATTTCGGATCGACCGTGGAGGAGGTCTTCGATGTCGATGGATGACGCCGGCGAGAGCGCCGAGAGCGCGCGCCGCCCGAACTGGCCCATGTCGCCCGTCAACACGGTGCTGGTCGCAGTGATGACGGTCGGATCGCTCGTCTGCTTCGTGCTCGGGCAGTCGATCGCCGGAACGGCGCTGCTGCTCGGCGGCATCGGAGGCGGACTCGGTGCGATCTTCGCCCGGCGCGGCAGCTCGGGCGATCTCGAGCGCGTGAACGCCCTGGAGTACGCGGACGAGAGGGACCGCGCCGCGGCCGTGAAGGGGCTCGCCGCCGTCGGCGCGGTCGCAATGGTGCTCGGCGCCGGCCAGCTGATCCTGCACGTGATCATCCGCGCCGACCCGATCTCGCGCTGGTCGAGCATCGTGCTGTTCCTCGCGCTGACCGCCTGCTGGTTCGTGGCGAACTGGTACTACGTGCGGAAGGGCTGAGCGCCGGTCCTCCGAGGGCGCGATGCTGTGATGGGATGGACGGATGACGATCGCACTCGCCTCCCCGTCCCTGGACCTCTTCGACTCCTGGGCAGCGACCATCGCCGAGTTCGACGGCCCGCACATCGACGGTGCGGGTCTCGAGCCGGGCTTCGTCGCAGACCGCGCGGGCTGCGACGCTTTCGTCGCCAAGTCGCGTCTGTACGGGGACCTGGATGCCGAACTGCCGGCCGGCAAGGTGCACTGCGACTACTTCTGGATCACCGACGACGGCGAGGTGGTCGGTTTCATCGCGTTCCGTCGTGAGCTCAACGACTGGCTGAGCAGCTACGGCGGTCACATCGGCTACGCGGTGCGCCCGTCCCGGCGTCGCGAGGGCATCGCCCGCGCCGCGCTGAACCTCGTCCTCGACCGTGCCCGTGCCCAGGGCTACGACCGCGTGATGCTCACCTGCGACGACGACAACATCGGCTCCGCCCGCACGATCGAGGGTGCAGGGGGCGTGCTCACCGGCACGGTCGAGGACCCTGACGACATGGCCTCCGGGCCCATCACCCTATTGCGTCAGTACTGGATCGAGCTCTGACGCGCGACTGAAGAGCATTCGTCCTGCACACTCCGCTGGTCTGACGGGTTCTCCCCAGTGGTGGGAATCCGGTCGAGCACCCGCACCGCGCAACAGTTGACTCATGCGCGGGGGTGCGCATGCCGACAGTGTTCCGAGATCGTGGAGTCCGATACTTCTTCTACAGCGATGAAGGAGACGAGCCGCCGCATGTGCACGTCGAGCGAGCTGGATTCACCGCCAAATTCTGGCTGCGGCCCGTAGAATGCGCCGTGAACAGAGGATTCTCCGAACGCGATATCGGTCGCATCGCAAGAAGAGTCACAGCACATCTGACGCTGATCGAGGAGGCGTGGCATGAACATTTCGACGCATGAAGCCATCGCTGTCGACGTGCATGTCGATCAGGACCAGCTCCATGTGCGGCTTCAGGATGGGCGCACCATCAGCACCCCGCTTGACTGGTTTCCCCTCCTGGCAGCAGCGTCGGCCGAGCAGCGGGCAGCCTGGCGGATCATCGGCGCAGGCGAGGGCATCCACTGGCCCATGATCGATGAAGACATCTCGGTCGAGGGGCTTCTCGCCGGCCGCTGACTCCCTTGCAACCCCGGTACGGATGCAGGGACGTTCGCGCACCCGGCTGGAGACACGCGGACGATCGTGCCTGCAGGCGGGGAATCTCCCGGCATCCGTACCGGGGTGGCGGATGCTACTGCGCGACGCGCGCGGCGATGTCGTGGCGGTAGTGGGCGCCGTCGAGGCGGATGCGCCCGATCGCCTCGTACGCGCGCGCCCTGGCATCCGCGAAGTCGGTGCCGGTGGCGACGACGTTCAGCACACGACCACCGGTGGCGATGAGCGAGCCGCCGGGTGCGTCCGGCGCGCCCGTGGCGGCGTGCACGATCGACACGCCGTCGACGGATGCTGCCTCGGCGAGGCCCTCGATCATGCGGCCCGTCTGGGGCGCCTCGGGGTAGCCCTCGCTGGCGAGCACGACGGTGATGGCGACATCGTCGGAGAACTCGGGTCGCGGCTCGTCCTCGAGGGTGCCGGACGCCGACGCCAGCAGCAGCCGTGACAGGGGAGTGCGCAGCCGGGGCAGCACGACCTGGGTCTCGGGGTCGCCGAAGCGCGCGTTGAACTCGATCACGCGCACACCGGCGGGCGTGAGGATGAGGCCCGCGTAGAGCAGGCCGATGAACGGCGTGCCCTCGGAGTCGAGCTGACGGATCATGGGCAGTGCGACGGTCTCCGTGACCTCGTCGACGAACGCGTCGACGCTGCCGAACTGCTCTGCCAGCCACGGCAGCGGCGTGTACGCGCCCATGCCGCCGGTGTTCGGGCCGCCGTCGCCGTCCAGTGCGCGCTTGAAGTCCTGCGCGGGTGCCAGGGGGCGCACGGTGTCGCCGTCACTGAGGAAGAACAGCGAGACCTCGGGCCCGGTGAGGAACTCCTCGACCAGCACGGGGCCGGAGGGCAGATAGTGCTCGGCGTGCGCGAGTGCCTCGGCGCGGTCGGTCGTGACGATCACGCCCTTGCCCGCCGCGAGCCCGTCGGCCTTGACGACGTGAGGTTCGCCGAGCTCGTCGAACGCGGCCCCGACCTCGGCGACGGATGCCGCGCGCACCGCGCGTCCGGTCGGCACGCCCGCGGCATCCATGATCCGCTTCGCGAACGCCTTCGAACCCTCCAGCTGCGCGGCGGCCTTCCCAGGGCCGAACACCGGGATGCCGCGCTCCCGCACCACATCCGCGACGCCCGCGACCAGCGGGGCCTCCGGGCCGACGACCACCAGGTCGACGCCGCGCTCGTTCGCGAACGCGGCGACGGCGGCGCCGTCGAACATGTCGAGGTCGACGATCGTGGCATCCTGCGCGATTCCGGCATTGCCGGGCGCCGCGAAGATCTCGTGCTCGGTCTCCTCCGAGCGCAGGGAGAGGATGATCGCGTGCTCTCGCGCACCGGAACCGAGGACCAGGATCTTCATGCCCGCAAGCCTACCGGCGCGGTGTCGCCGGGTTACCGTCGATGCCTGCGCTCGCGCGCCGGCGGCTCCGGGTCGCGATTCGTCCCGGATCGACATCCTCCCGTCGCTCCAGGTCGCGACTCGTCCTGGAAAGATCGCGGGAAAGCGGGACGTACTGCGACCTGGACGGAGGCGGATGCCTGAAAGCGGGACGAACTGCGACCTGCGCGGCGGGCTCAGCGCGCGGAGGGTTCAGACGGTGACGGGCCGCTCGACGGCGGGGTCCCAGGGGAGCGCCCAGCCGGTCGCGTCGAACAGCGCGTTCAGGATGCCGGCGGTGAAGCCCCACACGATCGTGCCGTCGATGTCGAAGGCCGGACCCTTGTAGGTCATCCCGTCGCGGGTCAGCGTCGACGTGTACCGGTTCGCCGGATCGAGCAGCTGCGCCACCGGCACGCGGAACACCTCGACGGTCTCGGCGTGATCCACGGCCGCCACCCGCGACGGCTCGCGCCACCAGCCGAGCACGGGCGTCACGATGAAGTTGCTGACAGCGAGCGGGATCTCGGGCAGCGCGGCGAGCACCTCGACCCCATCCGGGTCGAGACCCGTCTCCTCGCGCGCCTCGCGCAGCGCGGTCGCCACGGCGTCCGCGTCCTCGGCGTCACGGCCGCCGCCCGGGAACGACACCTGACCGGGATGCGAGGACAGCGTCGCGGCCCGCCGCTGCAGCAGCACGTCGAGGTCGGCCGCGACGGTCAGGTCGTCGGCTCGGGCGGGGATGCTGTCCAGCCGCCCGAACAGGATGAGCACGGATGCCGGATGCGGCTCGCTCACGGTCATCGGGAAGCGCGGCGTCCATTCGGCCGCACGGTCCGCCGCCGTGAGCAGTTCCGCGCGCGCACCGCGCAGAGTCTCGGTGTTCTCGGCTGTCTCGCTCATCCCTATCGACCCTATGCCCGCGGTGCCGAGGAGGCGCCGGACACTACTCCGGAAAAACGCGTGCCGAACCTCCGGACCACGGGGTTCCGGCTCACGGACGCGCCGGATCTCCGGAGTTGTGGAGCGCGTAGCCTGGAGGCATGCCCGCCCGCAGGATCGAGATCGCCGACGGCCGCGCCGCGCTCGCCGCGGTCGAGGCCGGCGACACCGCGCGCCCGGTGACCGCGACGGCTGTGCGCTACCTCCTCCAGCTGCTCGACGAGAAGGCGCCGGGCAACAGCGTCGAGGTGCGCGTCCCGCCGTTCGGCGCCGTGCAGGTCGTGCAGGGCCCGCGGCACACCCGCGGAACCCCGCCGAACGTCGTGGAGATGGACGCCGCGACCTGGGTCGCCGTCGCCACGGGCGCGCAGACCTGGACGGATGCCGTGGCCGCAGGCCGCGTCTCGGCATCCGGCGTCCGTGCCGATCTCTCCGACCTGCTCCCGCTGCGCACCTGACGCGCTCGCGCGAGCCGAGCCGCGCTGCCGATGAACGGCGCCCGGAGGCCACGCATATGCGGAGCGTGGGACAATGGAGGCATGTCGCAGAGCGCAGAGCACGAGACGACCGAGGCCCGCATCCGCCCGGTCCCGCGCTTCGGCGTGTTCCTGGGCCTGGGCGCCGTTCTCGGCGTGATCGTCGCCGGCATCCTCACCGCCGTCGGCAGCTACGAGAAGTCCGAAGTGCTCGACATCGTCTACCCGCCAGGGCAGGTGTTCGGCTTCGCGCTGCTGTGGACCGTCCCGATCGGCATCGCCTTGGGCGGGCTCGTCGCGCTGATCCTGGAGCGGATGGCGCGCAAGCACGAGCGCATCGTGCGGGTCGAGCACGAGCGCATCACCGACCCCGAGAGCTGAGCCCGGCAGCAGGAGAAGCCGGTCAGCTCCGCACGAGCTGCAGCGAGAACTCCACCACGCCGGAGTCCTCGACCTTCACGAACCCGAGGTTCGGCGCCTCCACGCCGAAGTCGGAGAACGTGATGGGGATGCTGCCCGCCACCTGTCCGGTGGCCCCGTGCAGCACGGCATCCAGCTCCACCGTCACCGAGCGGGTCACTCCCGCGAGTGTCAGCTCGCCCTTCGCGCTCACCTTCTGAGCGACGCCCGGCTGGGGGATGCCGTCGGCGACCACGGGCTCGGTCAGCTCGAACGTCGCGGTGGGGAACTTCCCCACGCGCATCGCGGTGCTGCGGAAGTAGCTGTCACGGTTCCCGGAGTCGGTCGCGATCGACGCGACGTCGACCTCGATGCGCGCCGCTGTCAGCGAGGAGTCGGACACGGTCAGCGATCCGGTCACCTTCTCCGTGCGCCCCGTGACGGTGACGTCGGTGCCGTTCAGCACTTCGTCCACGCGGTAGCCGGCGAAGGAGCCCTCACCGACGGTCCACTCCCCCTGAAGGTCTTGCGGGTCGATGGTGGCGCCCGCTTCAGTGGGCGATGCGGGGGCGAGCGTGGGCGCCGATTCGGCGGGGGCGACGAGGTAGTCGCGGTAGATCAGCGGGCCGGCGAATGCGGCGGCGCCGATCGCGACGACCGCGATGCCGGCGGTGATCAGAGTGATGCGGGTGCGCTTCTTCATGGCAGTGTCCTGTCGTGGAGGAGTGTTCGCGACGATGAAACCGCCTCCACCGGGGAGATATGCCGGTATCCGGCGACTGCATAGGCTTCCGCCAGCCGAACCATAGGCGCCGCTCAGGCGAGTTCCGCGATCACGGGCCGCATGGCCGCGTCGAAGGCGACGACGTCGCGTCGCAGGCCGTCGGTCACGGCGACGCTCAGGGCGCCGATCCACCAGATCCCCCGCTGGCTGAACGGCAGCACCTGCACGTTCAGCTCGAAGGAATGCGCGCGCCGGCCGATCTCGCGCTCGAACTCGGCGATCGCGCTGGCGTACGCGCGGTAGGCGCCGCCCGAGGAGCTGACCGAGTCGACGTAGCGGTTGTGCGCGTCCTGTGCGTAGCGGAGAGCCGCCGCGGCGTGCGGCACGATCGCGTCGCGCAGATCCTCCGCACCGGTCGTGGGCAGCGCCACGAGGGTGTCGAAGCCGTCGACCAGCTCAAGGGGCACCTCGGAGCGGTGCGCGCGCGGTTCGACGGTCATGTCCCAGTACTCGCGCCACTGCGCCTCGAGCGCATCGTCGACATCGGTCGCGTCGGGCCGGCGCACCTCGAGTCCGCGCAGCGCGGGAAGATCCTCCGGCGCGCGGATGCCGAGCAGCTGGCGCAGCGCGAGGGCGACCAGCACCGAGGTGCCGGCGTCCTCGCGGATCAGCCACTGCGGCTTATTGCTCATGGCCCCATCGTATGGGGCCGGGCGCCGCCGCGCGCCGACTCTTCGAGGGTCTCCGCCTGTCGGGATCGTGCAGGGGCCGCATCCGTCAGACGGATGCGGCCCCTGCACGGCTCGGAGGGCGCGGGGCGCTCAGCGCCTGCGCTCGAGGATGCGGCGGCGCAGCCGCTCGCGACGACGGGATGGGGGACGCGTGGCGTCCACCAGGGCCTGACGGGCGGCGGCGAGGGTGGGGTAGCTGCCGATGCGGCGGCTGTGGCTGTCGTGCACTACGTGCACGTTCTGCTCGACGGTCACGAAGCCCGCGTACTCGCCGCGGTTGGTCGCGACGAAGACATCCTCGTCGGCCTGTCGCCAGGAGAGGTCGGTGATCTGCTCGGTCTGTGGCTCCTGAGCGCCCTTCGTCTCGTCGCTGCGCTCCTCGCTCAGGAGCCGCGGAGCGAGACGAAGGGCGGGCGCGTCGGAGCGCGCGGAAGTGTGGATACTGCTCATGATTCTTGATTCGTGTACGGGCGCCACGCTGCCGCCTCCGCAATGGCCGGGGAGGGGATCGCATCGGTGCGGTCCAGCCTTGAGGGTGCCCTGGCCGGGGCGTGCGCTGCGCCGGGTGAGAGTCGGCGAAAACTTGCGCAACCACATACTCTAGCACGTCCGGCGGGTCGGCATCCGTCGCGACGGCATCCGGCTGGCGCATCGGCGACCTTCGTGACGCGCCCGGCCCGGTAGGCTGTACGGGTGGCAGCCTCCCCCACCAATCCCTATGCTCAGGCCGGCGTCGACACTGCCGCCGGTGATCTCGCGGTCGAACTCATGAAGGCCTCCGTGCGCGCGACGCACGGGCCCGAGGTTCTCGGCGGAGTCGGCGGATTCGCCGGCATGTTCGACGCCAGCGCCCTGCTCGGCTACACGCGTCCGCTGCTGGCATCCAGCACCGACGGCGTGGGCACGAAGGTCGCCATCGCACAGGCGATCGACAAGCACGACACGATCGGGCAGGACCTGGTCGGCATGGTCGTGGACGACATCGTCGTGGTGGGCGCGAAGCCGCTGTTCATGACCGACTACATCGCGTGCGGCAAGGTCGTCCCCGAGCGCATCGCCGACATCGTGCGCGGCATCGCCGAGGCGTGCTCCGCCACGGGCACCGCGCTCGTGGGCGGCGAGACCGCCGAGCACCCCGGTCTGCTCGGCCCGCGCGACTACGACGTCGCGGGCGCGGCCACCGGTGTCGTCGAGGCGGATGCCGTGCTCGGCGCCGACCGCGTGCAGGACGGCGACGCGGTGATCGCGCTGGCATCCAGTGGCCTGCACTCCAACGGCTACTCGCTCGTGCGGCACATCGTCGCGAACGCGGGGATCGGCTACGGCGACAACGCCGCCGACCTCGGCACGACCTGGGGCGAGGCGCTGCTCGAGCCGACCCGCCTGTACACGACGCCGCTGCTGAAGCTCATCGAGGAGCTGCCCGCCGGCGCCATCCACTCGCTGAGCCACGTGACCGGCGGCGGCATCGCCGCCAACCTCGCCCGCGTGCTGCCCCAGGGCAGCTGGTCCGAGGTCGATCGGTCGACCTGGTCGCCGAGCCCGGTGTTCCGCGTGCTGGCCGACATCGCCGGCACCCCGATCACCGACACCGAGGGCACGTGGAACCTCGGCATCGGCTTCCTGGCCGTCGTCGCGGCGGAGCAGAAGGATGCTGCCATCGCCGCGATCGAGGCGCAGGGCATCCCCGCCTGGCAGGTCGCGACGGTGCACACCGGCGCGCGGCCGGCAGGCGAGTTCGAAGAGGGCGCCAAGGGCGTCGATGGTGGAGCTGTGCGCCTGGTCGGCGCCTACGCGAACGGAACGAAGTAACACCCCATGTGCGGCATCGTCGGAATGGTCGCAGGCGGCCCCGTCAATCAGGACATCTACGACGCGCTGCTGCTGCTGCAGCATCGCGGGCAGGATGCCACCGGCATCGCCACGGCCGAGCCGAACGGCGTCATGCACATGGCGAAGGCCGAGGGCATGGTGCGCGAGGCGTTCCGCACCCGCGACATGCGCTCGCTGCTCGGGAACATCGGCCTGGGTCACGTGCGCTACGCCACGAAGGGCACCGCCTCCAGCGAGGAGGAGATGCAGCCCTTCTACGTGAACGCCCCCTACGGCATCGTGCTGATCCACAACGGCAACCTCACGAACACGCGTGAGCTGACCGCCGACATGGCGCAGCGCGACCGCCGTCACCTGAACTCCTCGAGCGACACCGAGCTGCTGCTGAACGTGCTCGCGCACGAGCTGCAGACCACCACCTCCGCCGTCGACCTCGATCCGGAGCGCATCTTCGAGGCGGTCGCCCGCACGCACCAGCGCATCGAGGGCGCCTACGCCGTGATCTCGATCATCGCCGGGTACGGCCTGCTCGCCTTCCGCGATCCGTTCGGCATCCGTCCCCTGATCCTGGGCCGCCGGGCCGGCCGGGAAGGCGCGACCGAGGACGAGTGGGTCGTCGCCAGCGAGTCGCTCGTGCTCGAGAACGCCGACTACGAGGTGGTGCGCGAGGTCGAACCGGGCGAGGCCGTGTTCATCACCAACGAGGGCGAGCTGTTCACCCGGCAGTGCGCCGAGAACCCGCAGCTGACCCCGTGCGCGTTCGAGTACGTGTACCTCGCCCGCCCCGACTCGATCATGAACGGCGTCTCGGTGTACGAGTCGCGGCTGCGCATGGGCGAGAAGTTGGCCGACACCATCGCCAAGCACGTGCCGCTCGACGAGATCGACGTGGTCATGCCGATCCCGGACTCCTCGCGCCCCTCGGCCATGGAGGTCGCCCGCAAGCTCGGCAAGGAGTACCGCGAGGGCTTCTACAAGAACCGCTACGTGGGCCGCACGTTCATCATGCCCGGCCAGGCGGTGCGGAAGAAGAGCGTGCGGCAGAAGCTGAACGCGATGTCGGCGGAGTTCCAGGGCAAGAACGTGCTGCTGATCGACGACTCGATCGTGCGCGGCACCACCAGCAACCAGATCATCCAGATGGCGCGCGACGCGGGCGCCAAGTCGGTCATCTTCGCCTCGGCGGCCCCGCCCGTGCGCCACCCGCACGTGTACGGCATCAACATGCCCTCCCGCGCCGAGCTGGTCGCGCACGGCCGGACGATCCCCGAGATCGCGGAGGAGCTCGGCTGCGATCGCATCGTGTACCAGGAGGTCGAGGACCTCAAGTCCGCGATCATCGAGGGCACCGACCTGACCGATCTCGACATGAGCTGCTTCGACGGACGCTACGTCACCGGAACCGTGACCCCCGAGTACCTGGAGTGGGTCGAGAAGTCGCAGTCGTCGTGACCACGTCGGGCGCACGGCCGCTCTGGCAGGGGCGCGCGCTCGCGGTGCTCGGCATCCTGCTGTGCGCCTTCTCGCTGCGTTCGGCGGTGGCATCCCTGTCCCCCGTGATCCATGAGATCTCCGCGGACTTCCCGCTGTCCTCGGCGGTGCTCGGGCTCATCGGCACTCTGCCGCCGGTGTGCTTCGCGGTGTTCGGCCTGATCACACCGCTCCTCGAGCGGCGGCTCGGCATCGAACGACTCACGGTGATCGCGCTGTGCGCCATGACCGCGGGGCTGATCCTGCGCGGTCTGGTCGGGGAGTCGGTCGGTCTGGTCCTCGCGACGGCGGTGATCTTCGCGGGTGTCGGGATGGGAAACATCCTCATGCCGCCGCTGGTGAAGAAGTACTTCCTCGACCGCATCGGCCTGATGATGACGCTGTACACGACGGCGATGGCGTGCTCGACGTTCGTGCCGCCGCTGGTCGCCGTGCCGGTCGCGGATGCGGTGGGCTGGCGCTTCTCGCTGGCCATGTGGGCCGTGTTCGCCGCCGCGGGAGTGATCCCCTGGCTCATCATGCTGATGAGGGGGCGTGACGCTTCGACGGGCTCAGCGACCCAGGGAGGAACAGGGTCAGCGGCTCAGGCGGAGTGGGTCCCTGAGCCTGTCGAAGGGCCCGACTTCGCCGCGACCGGACCCATCGCGACCTCGCCCAGCAGTCGTCGCCTGTTCGCGCGGCTCGCGCGCATCCCGCTGGTGTGGGCGCTCGCGCTCACCTTCGGGACCTCGTCGATCATGGCGTACGTGGCCTTCGCCTGGCTCCCGGTGATCATGGTCGAGGTCGCGCACGTCAGCGCGTCGACGGCGGGGCTGCTGCTGTCGCTGTTCGCGTTCGTGGGCCTGCCCTCGTCACTGCTCATCCCCGTGCTCGTGGTGCGGTTCCACGCCACCAGGCCGCTGTTCCTCGTCGGCGCGATCGGCGGCATGATCGGCATCCTCGGTCTGCTGCTCGCGCCGCTGCCGGGACTGCTGTGGCTGTGGACGGTGCTGTTCGGGCTGGTCGGGCTGCTGTTCCCGCTGGCGCTGGTGCTGATCAGCATCCGCTCCCGCACGCCGGAGAGCGCCGTGCTGCTCTCGAGCTTCGTGCAGAGCGTCGGCTACGTGCTCGCCGCGATCTTCCCTGTCCTCGTCGGCGTGCTGCACGACGCGACCGGCGGCTGGACGATCCCGCTGCTGGTCGTCGGCGCCATGCTCGTCGCGAGCATCCCGGCCGGCATGATCGCCGGGCGCCGCCGCACGGTCGAGGACGAATGGGAGCGCAAGCACGGCGCCTGGTGACGCACGGACTGCAATGCAAATCCCCCAGCGGCCGGTGGAATCACATGCGCTCCCCGACTGCTCACGGGTCCTTGAGGTCGAGAGTTGTACAGGTGACCTCGTCGGTCACAGGGAACACTCCTAGGCGACCATCTCGGAGTATGCAGGTGAAGAGGTCGGGGATGGGGACGCGCGTCTCCTCTGATGACCCTTCCGATGTGAATCCACCGATCTGCCAAGCGGCTCCGCATTGCGCTTCTGCGAAGCGCACTCGGTCTGCCATCGTCTTGGCAGGTGCGACGGAACCGTCGGGCAAGGCGGTTCCGACCTCGATCGTCTCCGACTGGACCGATGCCGTTGCGTAGCAGAGCGATACGGACTTCTCTGCGTACGTGGCTTGGACGATCGCGATGGCGCCACCGGTCAGAGCGAGGCTTGCTACGGCGCCGATACCCGCGAACATCCACTGTCTCCGGCGGCGCTGACGCACCGACTTCGTCGCTATGCGTGTCTGGATCCGGGCGAATTGCGCGTCGAAGTAGTCCTGATCTGGATGCTGTTCGTCAGGCATCGGCGTCACCGATCTCCCATGATCTGCGAGAGCTCAGCCCGCAGAAGCCGGCGCGCCCGTGCAAGTCGGTTCCGGATGACACCCGTGCTGCGCGAGGTGGCCAACGCGGCTTCCTTGTACAGCATCCCCTGCTGCAGTCAGAGTTGGATGATTCTTCGATCAAGGGGTTCGAGCTTCTGGAGCGCAGCGACCAAGGCGCTTGATTCCTCCGCTTCGATCATGGCTTCAAAAGCGATATCGGGAGTCGCTTGATCGGCTTGAGTGAGCGGTGCTGGATGTGGTCGGTCGGATCTGCGATTCGCATTGGACACGAGGTTGCGGGCTGTGGTGAGAATCCATGGCAACGCGGATGGGCCGGGCATCTGCGACGCATCGAGTTTCGCCCACGTTGTCACGAATACCTCCTGGAAGACGTCGTCGATGTCATTCGCGTCGTGGAGTCCGGTGCGAATGAATTCGTGGACAGCGGCAGAATGCCGGTCGAACAACGTTTTCAGTGCATCTGAACCTGTGGCCCGGATCGACAGTGCGAGTTCCCGGTCTGTTGGCTCCAGCGCATCGCCACGCTCTCCGTCTCTGCCACCCACGGTGCCCATTATCGTCGATGATCAGGAGAAATCGACGTCTTATCGCGTATGCCCAATGTGTCTCAACCTCACCAATGTCCTTGCGGGTTTTCCAAGCTGCTGGCCAGGATCAGTCGTGTACTGAAGCCGAGGGGGCATCATGGGACGCAAGGTCAGACGAGGGTGGCCATCTGGGTGATGGTGGGGGCGACAATGCTCACCTCCGCCATCGCGGTGGCGTCTCCCGCATCGGCGCGTGTGTACATCCCGGACTATGCGCTGTGGGACTACGTCGGAACGAGCTATGACGCGAACAACTCTGCCACGTCAATCTACAACCACGGCGTCTCGGAGACTGCCTACATGTACGCGGGAGACCACCACTCCGGGCTGCTCTTCAGCATTCCTAAGGGGAACTACAACTGGTGGCTCCCCGCTGGGCAGAACGACAACATCGAGTCGGGCTACTACGCGTCGTACAACTGACCAGATGATCACCTCGAATCGACGTCTTCGGGACCGTTCCAGCAGCCTCGCCGCCGGAACGGTCCTCGTCACGCTCGTGCTCACTGGGTGCGGCACCACGCAGGAGAAGAAGATCACTCTGCCGCCCCAGAACATTGGCGCGTGGTCATTGCCGCTCGATGAGTTCACCTACACAGCATCACCTCTGCGTGATTATGCCGAGGCGCTGCTGGAGAAGCCGTGCTACGAGCAGCACGGCGTCGAGTGGCCCGTGCCCTGGCGTCCGGTCGACGTCGGGCTGGGAGCGTCCTACAGTGCAGGCCTGCAGCGGATCTTCAACGCCGATCTCGCCGCGAAGTTCGGATACCACGCAGCTCCCAACGACTATGAGGGCATCGCCGAATGGAAGTCCTTCGTGCGGAAGACCTCGGCCATCGCGGAGAAGACGCCGGGTTTCGACCAGATCATGGATGCGTGCCAGAGTGCGTCTCGGGAGGCGCTTCCGCTCCCCGCCGACGACGACATGGACTATGCGCTGTCGGCGGCGTCGGTGATCAACACCGAAGCACTCGCCTCGGCCCCAGTGATCTCGGCGGGACAGGCATGGGCGTCATGCATGGCTGGCCGCGGCTACGCGGGCCTGTCGCCCGAGCCGCAGGAGGCGCCCGGCGACGCTCTTCAGGAACAGTGGAAGGTGGGCTATCCCGGCACGATGCCTGGGCGGGATGAGATCGCCATGGCGACCGCGGACGCCGCCTGTCTCGAAGAAGGCGGATGGTCAGAGAAGCTCTACCGCGAGGTCTGGCGCCGGCAGGCGGATTTCGTCGAGAAGAACGCGGATCGCCTGGTCCGCATCCGCCAGGAGTTCGCAGACGACCGGGAGCGGCTGCTTGGCGCCGTGGCGCAGAACGCACCTGGTGAATGAGGCGCGGTTCAGGAGGCGAAGCGTGCGGCGCGCGCTCGTCTGCAGTGCCGTCGTGCTCGGTGCTGCGGTCCTCATCGGCGGCGGTTGGTTCGCGGCGACAATCTTCGTCTCGCCGGGCCAGGTCGAGGCCGCGGCGAACCCGCCTGAGCAAGCCCCGCTGATCGCCGAGGTCGAGCGGGGCGACCTGACGTCGTCCGACGTCTTTCCTGCGTCGGTCGAGTTCGCCGACAGGCAGGTACTCACCCTCTCTCCGGCAGCAGGGGATGCTCGTGCCGTCGTGACCAGCTCGCTCGTCGGCCCGGGCGAGGTGGTGAAGTCCGGTCAGATGGTCGCCACGGTGAACGGCTCGCCGGTGTTCCTGATCGAGAGCCCGTTCCCCTTCTATCGCGATGTCGGCGTCGGCGACTCCGGTCCCGACGTCGAAGCACTTCAGAATCAGCTTGTCGGCCTTGGGCTGCTCGACGGCGCCGACGGCGAGTTCGGATCGCGCACTGCGAGCGCCCTACGCCGGCTCTACGCAGGCCAGGGCGCCACGCCACCGTTGCGTGCGGCTCCCTCCGACACGGAGCCCGCGGCCGCCGAAGCGGCGGACGATGCGACGTCAGACCCTGCCGAGAAGCAGGTGTATCTGCCACTGACATCCATCCTGACGGCGCCTCATCTGCCGGCGACGGTCCGCTCCGTACCGGCGGTCGGTGAGATCGTCTCCGAGGCGACGGCCCTTACGTTGGACTCGGCCGCCGTCGTCGTGCGGATGCAGATTGGCGAGGCCACCGACGTCGCCGTCGGCGATTCCGTGCGAGTCGCGGTCGACGGGCTCGACGAGCTTGACGGAACAGTGCAGGACGTGACCGTGCCAGACGCCGGCGGAGAGTCAGAGCAGGCAGACTCGCCATCCTCCGCTCTTGCGACTGTGACCCCGACGGGGATGACGCCGCCTTCCGAGGCGGTCGGAAAGGCGGCCACGGTCATCGCCAACGAGCGAGTGCTTGCGAGCAATGCACTGCTCGTTCCGCTCTCGGCGGTCAAGATGACCGCGGGCGGCGAAGGCCAAGTCCTACTGCACCAGGACGGGCAATTTCAGCGTGTTGATGTCCGAGTGATCGCAACCGTCGACGGCTCTGCGGCGATCGAGCCGCTGGAGGGCCGGATCGACGCCGGGCAGGAGGTGCGCCTCGGATGACAGGTCCGCTCTTGTCCATCAGGCGAGGTAGCCGGGTCTACGGCCCGAGCAGAGTCGGGTCCGCCAGGGTCACCGCGCTCGACGAGATCGACATCGACATCCGTCGGGGCGAGTTCGTCGCGATCGTCGGCCCGTCGGGCGGCGGCAAGTCAACGTTGCTCTCCGTTCTCGGTCTGCTGGACGAGCTGACCAGCGGCGAGTACCGGATCGATGGTGCACTCACATCCGGGCTCTCGGACAGGCGTCGCACGCGACTGCGCTCGCGGACGATGGCCTTTGTCTTCCAGGCCTTCCATCTGCTGGAGCGCCGGCAGGTCATTGACAGTGCGGAGCTCGCGCTTCTCTATCAGGGGGTGGCCAGAACCGAGCGTCGCCGACGGGCCGCCGACGCGCTCGCCGCGGTGGGGCTAGCAGCGAAGGGGGAGGCTGAGTCGGCCGACCTGTCCGGCGGACAACGCCAGCGCGTGGCCATCGCGAGGGCGATGGCCACCGCGAACCCTGTCATCCTCGCAGATGAGCCGACCGGTAACCTCGACACGACCGCCGGCGAAGCGGTGCTCGACCAGCTGGACGCACTCCACAGGCGGGGGGCGACGGTCGTCGTCGTCACACACTCCGAATCGCTGGCCCGGCGAGCCGATCGGGTCATCAGGATCGAAGACGGCAGGATCGTCGACAACCCCAGCCCGGCCGACGCCGGCGGCAATAGAGGGGCCGCCGTACACGAAGCGGCGGGCATCGGATCGGTGAGGCTCGACGGGCGCGGATTGCGCATTGGGGACCTGCTGGCGGACGCGTTGCGGTCGGTGCTATCGCGGCGGCTGCAGACGCTCGCACTGCTGGCGACGGTCGCGATCGCCGTGGGAATGATGGTCGTCACCCTTGGCGTCGCATCCTCCGCGCGTGCTCAGGTTTCCGGCTCATTCGATGCTCGCGCCAATCGGGAGGTGAGCGTGACGACGCAGTCCAACGAGATGTCGCTCGCCGACGCCGTAAGGCGAGCGTCGGATCTCGCTGGGGCCGACGATGTGGCAGCGCTCAGCGATCACGGTGACGTATCGGTCACGTCCCCGGGCGAGGCGTTGTCGGTGAGCCTTCACGGCGTTGCCGGAGACCTCGCATCGGCGACGCGAAGCACGATCCGGTGGCTGGGCGGCGGGGTCCGTGAGCTGCGCGATAACCAGGTCCTGCTGGGTGCATCCTTGGCGGCTCAGCTCCGATTGCCTCCCATCGAGCTCTCGCCGGAGGTCTTGATCGACGGCAGACCGTGCGTCGTCGTCGGGACGATCGAGGTCTCGGACCGCTATCCGCTTCTCGCCGGAGAGGTGGTAGCGAGCGAAACCACAGCGAACCACTTCGGGCCGCCGAACCAGACCGACGTCGCGATCGTGACAGCTGCGGGCGCGGCCGCGCAGGTGGGCGAGTACGCTCCGTTGGCTCTGGATCCGCGGCACCCCGACGACTACCTGGTGCATGTCCCGGTCGATCCGCAGTCGTTGCGTCAGGATGTCGAGGCGGGCGTGCAGACGGCCCTGACGGCCTTCACGGTACTCATGGCCCTGGTGGCAGCATTCGCCGTGAGCAGCACCCTCACGATGTCGGTCGTCTCCCGGCGCAGTGAGCTGGGGCTGCGACGTGCCATCGGTGGCCGTGCACGCGACGTGGGGATGCTCGTCGCAGCGGAAGCATCATTCGTCGGCATCGTGGGAGGCGCCGTGGGACTGGTGCTCGGTGTTCTCTGCATTCTCGGCTTCACGATCGCGCAACGTTGGCTACCAGTCTTCGACGTCTGGCTGATTCCGCTCAGCTTGGTGGCCGGCCTGGTGCTGGCGGCAGTGAGTTCGCTGGTTCCGGCGGTGAGAGCGGCGCGGGTGGCGCCCGCCGTCGCGCTCCGAAGCTGATGGGTTGCCGGTGCGCAGAGTGCGATCGAATGACTGGACCGTTCCGCTGCTGGTCCTCGGCGTGGCGCTCGTGGCGAGCATCCCGGCCCGGCTGGTCGCCGGTCGCCGGTCGCCGGCGCACGGCGGCGCGTGGTGAACGAAGGTCGCTGACCAGCCGCGGCGAAGGTCGAGACCTCGATGATACCAACGTTGGTATCATCGAGTCATGAAGGTCGATGTCGTAGCCGCACCGGCACTCGTGCGCGCGGCGCGTGAGGATGCCGGTCTGACTCAACGCGCGCTCGCCGAGGCTGTGGGACTGCGCCAGTCCAACATCGCCGCGATCGAGGCTGGCAATCGATCCGTGTCCGCAGACATGCTCGAGCGGATCCTCGTGGCCGCCGACTACCGTCCGGCGCTGTCTCTGCGCGATCACGCCACCGCGTTGAAGAAGCTCGGTGCTGAGCTCGGCATCACCAACATTCGCGTCTTCGGATCTGTGGCGCGCGGACAGGACCACCACGCCTCGGATGTCGATCTGCTGGTCGACCTGGAACCCAGCTCCGTGCCGTTCCGGCTCGGAGCATTCAAGGGCGAGTCGGAGCAACTCCTCGGTTTCGGTGTCGACGTCGTCGTCGATCGAGGGGACAGGCCAGGGCTGGACCGCATCCGGGAGACGGCGGTGCCGCTGTGACCGCAGCGCCCTCGGCGCGGGAGGTGCTCGCCGACGAGCTCGATCGCATCTCCGAACGGTTGACACGAACGGAGGCGGACGGCAGGGAAGCCTTCTTCGAGGGCTCAGACTCCTACGACCGTGCCGTCGTCGCGGTCATCCGGCTGGCAGCGCGGTTCGAGGATGAACGACGATTCGGCGCGCTGCTGGGCGAAGTGACGGAGCGCGAGCGGATGGGCATCCGCCAGACGCGGAACATCGCCGCGCACCACGGTTATGCGTCGATGGACGAGGAGACCTTCTGGGAGACGACGACCGTCGACATGCCCGCATTCGTCGCGAAGCTCCGCGATATGAACGGGCTGTAGATCAGCCGATCGTCACCTCGTCGCCGACGCGGATCACGCCGCCGGCGCCGGCGGTGTCGTCGACCGAGCCGGACACGCCGTTCAGGAGCAGCAGACGGCCGAGCGTCGGCTCGGGCAGCCCGACTCCGCGGGTCAGCGTCGTCAGCACCTTGGCATCGCGGATGCCGGTGTCGGGGTTCGCGTGCGTCGCCAGGCATCGCACGATCGGTCCCTCCGCCGTGAAACGCAGATCTCCGATGCGCACCTCGCCGGCCCACGCCAGCTCATCCCAGGCTTCCGCCCCCTCGACGACGACGTTCGAGCGGAACCGGCGGTCATCCACGGTCTGACCCAGCGCGGTGCTCAGCGCGTCGATGCTCGCCTCGCTGTGCACGGAGACGAAACCGCGTGCCCGGTCCTGGAACCGAGAGCGCTCGCCGTCACCAACGAGCGCCAGCGGCAGGCGGCCCTCGCGCTGCAGCAGCTTCCACTCCGGGGAGTCGAGCACGAACGCGGTCACGATCTCGGTGAGCTCGGCGCGCCCGTCGGCATCCAGCGCCACGTCGACCAGCAGCGACTCGTCGTGCGTGATCCGCACGCGCTGCGTCTCGTGGTCGAAAGCCACGCGCAGGGTGGCCAGCGAGGGGAACGACTCCAGGGCCAGGCCCTTCGACTTCGGCCAGTAGTCCAGGCCGTCGCGCTGCTCCGGTTCCGCGGCATCCGCGAAGCGGAAGGCCAGCACCCGGTCGCCGGCGACGCGGCCGTCGGGCTGGATGATCAGTTCATCGCACTGCTCGGGCGTGAACCCCTTGATCGGATGACGGTACAGGGCGGCGACGCGGGGCATCCGGCCATTGTGTCATCGGACGATGGGTACGACGAAACCCTGGTCGACTCGGCAGCTGCCGGTCGCCAGGGTGTCTGGTCGTGCGAAGGAGGGGATCAGGCCCGCTCGAGCTCGTCCTCGTCCTCGTCCTCGTACTGGTCGGCCCACTTGTCGACGTACTGGTCCTCCTCGGAGGAGGGGTGGCCGAGCTCGTTCTCCAGTGCGGAGAAGTTCACGTTCGGACTGTACGACTTGAGTTCGCGAGCGATCTTGGTGTGCTTCGCCTTCTGACGGCCACGGCCCATGCGCGAGACCCCCTTTTACGAGTTCAGCAGCGGGCTGTGCGACGCCCGATGGTATTCACGGCACCGGCTCGAGGCCGGTAAGAGTAGCATTCAGGATAGCACGCACGCCAGAGCCTGAGGCCGTCCTGCGGCCGGTGAGGGGAACGATCATCATGACAGATTCCACGCCCACAGCATCCGACGAAGCCGCTCAGAACGCCGCGCTGCAGAAGGCCGTCATCGTCGGCATCCAGCCCGGCCAGCCGCCGCACGTGCTCGCGGAGGCGCTCCGCTACGCCAAGCTGCTCCAGGCTCCGCTCGTGGTCGTCCACGTCGACGTCACGCGCTTCGTCACCTACGAGGATCCGGACGGCTACGTGCACTCCGCGCCCATCGACCTCAACCTCGATGCGGGTGCCGCCGAGTTCGAGGATGTGCAGAAGATGGCTGCCGAAGCCCTCGACAAGGAGGACATCGCCTGGACCACGCGGCAGCTCATCGGCGATCCTGCTCTGGCGATCAAGCAGCTGGCGAACAAGCTCGACGCGCAGCTGATCGTGATCGGCACGCGCAAGCGCGGCATCGGGGAGTCCATCCGGGAGTTCTTCACGGGCTCGGTCGCGGCTCGCCTGGCGCACCGCCAGCACCGCTCGGTGCTCGTCGTGCCGCAGACCGAGTCCGTCCCCGACGACCAGAAGGATGTCTGGGACGAGTAGCCCCCGTCAGTCGAGCGCGTCGCCCTCCGCAGCGCGCTCCAGGTTGCCGCGTGCGCTGGCGGCGGCGGCATCCGCGTCTCCGCGCCTGATCGCGTCCAGCAGCTCCTCGTGCCCGCGCGGGTCGCGCCGGGCCGAGCCGTCGCGCTGCGCGTCGCGACGCACGTACTCGCACAGCTGCGGAAGCAGCGCGGTGTAGACCTCGAACAGGATCGGATTCCCGGATGCCGCGGCGACCGCCTCGTGAACCGCGACGTCGGCGTCCAGCCATTCCTCGCCGTCTGTGCGGGAGCGGAGTTCGAGCGCCTCGGCGATGCGCGCGATGGCTTCGGGGGTCGCGCGCTCGGCGGCCAGTCGCGCGAGCGCGGGCTCGAGCGCTGCGCGTGCCTCGGCGAAGTGCGAGACGTCCGAGCCCGCGCGGGCGAGCGCGCCGGGCAGCTCGCTGCGAGCGCGCACGAAGGTGCCGTCGCCGCGGCGGATCTCGAGCATGCCGCTGTACTGCAGGGCGCGCAGCGCCTCGCGCAGGGTGCCGCGGGCGACGCCGAGGGCCGCCATCAGCTCGGGCTCGGCGGGGATGCGCTCGCCGACGGGCCAGCGGCCCGGTCGTCAATGTGCTGCTGCCCCAGCTCGGGGTCGGCCTCGCGATCACGCGCGCTCAACGCCGCGCGGAGGCGGATGCCGTGGCATCCGCGGCTCTCGCTGTGACCGACCAGCCCGCCCGACCGGCCTTTCCAGTCGGCCCGGAACGACGTGACCTGCGGACGCCTCCAGGTCGCATTCCGTCCCGCTGTGGCATCCGATCCGGCCTTCGGGTCGCAGTTCGTCCCGTCCTCCCGTCCGGATGGCGGGACGAATCGCGACCTGGGCGGATGCCGTCGGCGGTGTCGGGGGCGAACTGCGGCCCGGAGCGCGCACGGCCCCCGGGAAACGCGCCCCGGAAGCGACGGATGCCGCCCGGAATCGATCCGGGCGGCATCCATTGCGACCTGCGCGCCTGCTTCAGAGACGAAGGCCTAGGGGCGCGCTGCCGCCAGGGCCCGGGTGATCTCGTGCGCCGCGTCGTCGAGAGCGCGCTCGAGGCCGGTCACGACGGATGCCTCCAGCAGCCCGCCGCGGGCCACGTGCGTGCGCAGGTCGGTGCGCACCTGCGCACGGAACGCGTTGATGGCGGCATCCGCCCGCTGCAGGTTCTCGCGGCTCGTGACGCGCTCGTCGCCGAGTCCTTCCGCGCGGGGCTGCTTCTTGGCGGCGCGACGCTCCTCCTGAGCTGCGGTGGCGAGGTCGGCGCGCAGGCTGCGCATCGCCTCCTTCACGCTCTGCCGCACCTCGCTGGCGATCAGGCGCACCGAGTCGGAGAGTCCCTCCTCGATGCCCTCCAGGTCGGCCGAGCGCGATTCGAGCTCGGAACGGCCGGCATCCGTGATGGCGTAGATGGTGGTGCGGCCCTCGACGGTCTTGGTGACCAGGCCCTCCTCCTCCAGTTTCGCCAGCCGGGGGTAGATCGTGCCGGCGCTGGGCGTGTAGGTGCCGCCGGTGCGGTCGGTCAGCGCCTGGATGATGCCGTAGCCGTGCTGCGGCGCCTCGTTCAGCAGCGACAGCAGGTACAGCCGCAGGTCGCCGTGCGAGAAGACTGCCGGTGCCATCACTCCTCCCATTCCGGGTCGTCGGCGACGGTCGGACGCGCCTGGCGCAGCACCGTGATGCCGCCCGAGACCGTGTTCGCGCGCACGTCGACGAAGCTGCCGGCGAGCTCGCCCATCTGTCCGGTGTAGTTGCTCGGCCCGCCGCTGGAGCGCTGGATGCCGTCGACCATGAGCTTGCCGCTCATGCTGCGCAGGGCGTAGTTCGCCGGCAGGGTCTCGTCCAGGCGCACGGTCACTCCGCCCGAGACGGTGTTGACGTTCAGGGTGTTCACGTCGCCGATCGCATCGATGAGCACGGAGCCGGACACGGTGTCGACGACGGCCTTGCGCAGCGAACCGGTCACGGCGACGTCGCCCGAGACGCTGTTCGCGACCACGGAGCCGGTCAGGCCCCGCAGCTGCACATCGCCGGAGACGGAGTTCGCCGAGAGGTCGCCGGTCACGTCGTCGGCGATGATGTCGCCGGAGACCGTGTTGAGCTTGACGTCGTTGCGGATGCCGGACACCAGTGCGCCTGCGCTGACCACGCCGAGCGTGAGTGCGATCGCGCGCGGCACGGCGACGCTGATCTCGGCCTTGGGGCCGCCGGCGCCGAAGTTGCGGAACACCTCGAGGAAGTTGTCCCATCCGATCTGCGGGTGGTCGATCTCGATCTGGGTGCCATCGGACTCGACGCGCAGGTCCTTGATGGTGACGCCGTGCACCTCGATGCGGATGCCGGGTTCGTCGTGTGCGATCACGTCGACCTGTCCGCCGACGAGTCCGACCTTGAGCCGGGACGCGGAGGCGATGTCGATGACGCGTTCCTCGCCGGGGGCGATGAGCCACTTCTCGGTCATTGTCGTTCTCTTCCTGGTTGAGGCGATATCGAGATATATCGCGTATTGGAAGAGTAACACGATATATCTCGAGTTAGTCAAGGGGTTCAGTGAAGACTCAGGAACGGCGTGTTTGACCTTGACGCAACGTCAACTTCTACCGTTGTCCTATCGACGAACGAGAGGAGCGGATGCCATGGACTGGTCCATCCAGGAGATAGCCCGCCTGGCGGGGACGACGAGCAGAACGCTGCGTCACTACGACGACATCGGACTGCTCGCCCCCTCGCGCATCGCCGCCAACGGTTACCGGCACTACGACGAGGCCGCGCTCGTGCGCCTGCAGCGCATCCTGCTGCTGCGCGAGCTCGGGCTCGGGCTGCCGCAGATCGCCGAGGTGATCGACGCTTCGACAGGCTCGGCGGCCCAGGCGGCCGAGGCATCCGCTCTGCAGACCCACCTCGAGCTGCTCCGGCAGGAGCAGCAGCGGATCGGGCGGCAGATCGCGTCCGTCGAATCGACCATCACCGCATTGACAGAAGGGAAGAACCTCATGGCCGAGAACATGTTCGACGGCTTCGACCACACGCAGTACAAGGAGGAGGTCGAGGAGCGCTGGGGCCGCAAGGCGTACGCCGACGGCGACCGCTGGTGGCGCGGCCTCTCCGACGATGACCGTGCCGCCTGGAAGCAGCGCGTCGCTGACCTGGGCCGCGACTGGATCGCCGCCGCGGAGAGCGGCATCGACCCGGCGTCCGCCGAGGCGCAGGACATCGCCCGCCGCCACGTCGAGTGGCTCACGGGCATCCCGGGCACGCCGGCCGCCGCCCCGGGCGGCGATGTGAAGGGCTACGTGATCGGACTCGGCGAGATGTACGTCGCCGACCCGCGCTTCGGCGCGAACTACGCGACGAGCGACGGCGGCTCCGCCGGCGCCGAGTTCGTCCGCGACGCTCTGCGCGTCTACGCGGAGGCGAACCTCTGAGCCGACCCACGTCGTCGCAGCTCGCCGCACATTCGGGAGGAGTTCTCGC
Organism: Microbacterium sp. 69-10; assembly: GCF_001897945.1. Taxonomy (GTDB): domain Bacteria; phylum Actinomycetota; class Actinomycetes; order Actinomycetales; family Microbacteriaceae; genus Microbacterium. Next base: position 106,752 of record NZ_MKRT01000019.1, on the reverse strand, counting down.
GCTCGGGAGGAGATTCCCGGGCCGGGACTCCTCCTGAAGGTGCGTTCTCCTCCCGAGCGGATCGGGCGAGCGCGTCAGTTCTGGTCGTCGATGCCGATGTGCGCGATCGTCGCGTGCTGGTTGTGGGACACGTACACGCGCAGCAGCGCGGTGGGGTTCTGCTGCAGGGCGCGCAGCGCGTCGTTCGCGCTGTCGGCCTCGCGGGCGAACGCGCCGACGATGAGGTCTGCGTAGGGCTGGGTGCGGGGATCGGCGTTCCAGCGTCCGATCCCTGCGGGCAAAACGGTATACCAAAATACCGGGAGCCCCACTCAGGAAGGGCGGGAGTGCGCCGGCCGCTCAAGGTGCGGAGTGCGCGCACTCCGCACGACGTCGTCGCGCGCGCCGTCCCATCCCATGATGAGGACGTGCGACGAGCGGGCGGGGGAGATCACGGAGCCGGACACCGCTCCAGCGTACGGCCGCCGCCGCGGGTCGCCGCATGGCATCCCGTCGCCGGGCGCGGGTAGTCTGGCCTGACGATGAGCATCACTCGCCGCACGCTGCTGCTCGGCGCCGGGACCGGTGCCGTCGCGGTGCTCCTTGCCGCGTGCACGCCCGAGCCCACCAAGCCGACGCCGACCCGGTCCACGCCCGCTCCCCGGCCCACCGCCCCCTCCCAGGTGCCCGCTCCTTCGGCGTTCGTCCGCAGCTCCTGGTCGAAGGACCCGTACTCGTACGGCGCGATGAGCTACGTGCCCTCCGGCACCGACCCGCAGCAGCGCGCGACGCTCGCCGAGCCCATCGGTGACCGGCTGTTCTTCGCCGGCGAGGCCCTGGACACCGACAACCCCGGCACCGTCCTCGGCGCGGTGGACTCCGGCCGCGCGGCCGCGCTCGCGCTGATCGTCGCGGCGGGGCCCAAGGAGCGCGTCGCCGTGATCGGCGCGGGCGCCGCGGGCGTGGTGGCGGCGCGGATGCTGGCGGATGCCAACCACGAGGTCACCGTGTTCGAGGCCCGAGACCGCTCGGGTGGCCGCATCCTCAGCCAGAAGGCGAAGGACTGGCCGGTGCCCGCGCAGCTGGGCGGCTGGCTCATCTCCGACGAGCAGCTGACCGCGCTGCACGATCGGATCACCACGCTCGGCGAGCAGCAGCTCACCTTCGAGACGGCGACCGGCTGGTCGAAGGACGGGGCCACCGACACCGTCTCCGGCGACCCGATCGCGCAGGCCGCCGAGAAGGCGGGCGACCTGCCCGCCGACATCCCCCTCGCCGAGGCCCTCACGCAGAACGGCGCCGACCTCGACGACCCTGCGCTCGCGGCATCCCTTGCCTGGCTCTCCGCCACCACGGGCGCCGACCCCGAGAAGGCGTCGAGCTGGTACCCGCCGGCGTTCGCGCCGGACACGCTCACCGGCATGGCGGAGGACCTCGGATCCTTCTTCGAGAAGCATCTCGAGGATCAGCAGGTCACGCTGGCCTCGCCCGTCGTGCGCGTCGCCTACGACGACAGCGGAGTGAGCCTGCGGCTGGGCACGGGCGAGGCGCTGTCGTTCGACCGCGTCATCGTCACGGCGCCTCTGGGGGTGCTGCAGCGACAGGGCATCGAGTTCGCCCCCGCGCTGCCGAAGCCGCATCGCGGAGCGATCGCGTCCCTGGCATCCGGTTTCGTGGAGACGGTGTGGATGCGGTTCGAGGAGCCGTTCTGGGATGCCGAGCAGACGATCTGGCACGTGGTCGGCGGCGACGGCCTGATCCGCACCTGGATCAACCTGATGCCGGCCACCGGCGAGCCGGTGCTCGTGGGGCTCGTCGGCGGAGCGGATGCCGCGCGCTTCGCGGCGCTCAGCGACCGCGACGCCCAGGTCGCCGCCAGAGCGGCACTCGTCTTCTTCGCGCCCACTCCGGCGGACGCGAGCTGATCACGCCCCACGGGGGCAGCCGTACGCGCACGTGGCTGAGCAGCACGAGCGCGGCCGCCACGAGAGCGAAGATCGCCAGCGCGGCGAGGCACGACACGGACATCTCCGGAAGACCCGACACCTGCCGCGGGTCGAGGAAGTAGTACGGGTACCAGCCGATGATCCGGCCGCGCACGATCGTGAACACGCCCCAGACCACCGGGTAGGCCAGCACGAACGGCACCACCCGCCACGAGGCGGCGTGCCGGCTGGGGCCGATCAGCCACGCGATCACCGCGCATGCCGGCAGCAGGTAGTGCAGCACCACATCCGACCAGGGAACCGTGATCGGGATGCCACGCACGCCCGCCTGCCACACGATGATCGAGAACGCCAGGCCGGCCGTCACCGTCCAGCTCAGCACCAGCGCCCTGGCCGACGTGAGCCATACCGGATCCTCCGCGCGTCGCAGCGCGATGACGCCCGCGAGGATCGTCACCGCGGCGAACGCCACGTTCGACTGGATCGTCAGGTACGCGAAGAAGTTGTCGCTGGCGAGGGTCTGCGAGCCCATGCCCCACAGCATCCGATGCGTGAGGGACACGATGCACACGGCTGCGGCGAGCAGACGCAGCCATCCGAAGATCCGTCTCGTCAGCACGCGGGCGTCGTCCTCCTGGCGGCTTCCGCTCCCTCGGGCGGAGCGGCTCAGTCGTCCCCCGAGTCTACGTAACGCGGTCGTCGGGCGGGTCCTGCGCCGTGGCTAGAGTTGGACGGTGACCTCCCCGATGTCCATCGCCACCGTCCTCCGGCGCGCGGCGCTGGTGGCGCTCGGCGGGATGCTGGGCACCGCCGCGCGCATGGGTCTCGGGATGCTCATCCCGGATGCCGCGCTCAGCGTGCTGGCCGCGAACATCGTCGGCGCCCTGGCCCTGGGCATCCTGACGGCCCAGTTGCCGGCCGGCGATCTGCGGGTTCTTCTGGGCACAGGCGTGCTCGGCGGCTTCACGACCTACAGCTCGTTCATGGTCGACAGCGTGCAGCTGCGGGATGCATCTCCGCTGCTCGCTGTCGGGTACATCGTCGTCAGCCTGGTCGGGGGCATCGCGGCCGCCGCCCTCGGGCTGGTGCTGGGGCGGAAGCGGGCGGCATCATGAGCCCGCTGGTGTTCCTGCTCGCCGCCGCATGCGGCGGACTCGGGGCCGCGACACGGTACCTCGTCGATCTCGGCATCGGACAGCTGACCGGCACGCGCTTCCCGTGGGGCGTGATGGTGATCAACATCACCGGCTCGCTCGCGCTCGGCCTGGTGATCGGGATGCTGCCCGGCGCGGCTTTCGTGCTCGGCACCGGCTTCCTCGGCGGGTACACCACGTTCAGCACCGCGATGATCGACACGGTCGCGCTGTGGCGCGACGGGGAACGCCGGGCATCCGCCCTCTACGCCGGGGGAATGCTGCTGGCCGGCCTCGCCGCCGCGGCCCTCGGGCTCTCGCTCGGTCACGCCCTCTGACCGACCCTGATGTCGCGCTCCGGCCCGCTCTCAGCCGGCTCCAAGGACCGATAATGTACAGATGTACATGAGGGGGTCGGGATGTCGGATGCTGTCACGCGCCGCAGGCGCGATCCGGAGACCCGCCGCCGCGAGATCGTCGCGGCGGCGGCCGAGCTGATCGTCGAGGTCGGCGTCGGCGCCCTCACCCACCGCATGATCGCCGCGCGCGCGGGCGTGCCGCTCGGCGCGACCACGCAGTACTTCGCCACGCTCGACGAGCTGCGGTCGGAGGCGCTGCGCCACCTCGTGGCGGATGTGGACTCCAGGATGGAGGGCATCCGATCCGTCCTCACCGAGCGCGGCGCCACTCCCGCTGTCATCGCCGAGCTCATCGTGCAGGGCCTCGCCGACGCCCGGGCCATGGAGGCCGACCGCGCCGTGGTCACCGCCGCGGTCAACGACCCTCAGCTGCGCGAGCTCGCCCGGCGCTGGTCGGCGCAGATGGCGGGGTTCCTCACCGGCGACCACGGACTCGAGCGCGCGACCGCGGCTGCCATCTTCATCGACGGGGTGCTCTGGCACTCCCGCATCAACGACGAGCCGCTCAGCGGCGCCTTCATCGAATCCGCTCTCGCCGCCATCCTCGGCGAGAGCATCCGTCCTTCGTCCGTGAGCGACTGAAACGAGCATCGTGTCGAATCTCTCCGTCCTCAGCCTGCGCAACCGCGCGCTCATCGCCCTGATCACGATCGTCTCCGCCGTGTTCGGCGGACTGGCGCTGACCAACCTCAAGCAGGAGCTCATCCCCTCGCTCGAGCTGCCGGCGCTGATGGTCATGACCACCTACCCTGGCGCTTCGCCCGAGGTCGTCGAGAACGACGTCTCCACGCCGATCGAGGATGCCATCCAGGGCGTGCCGGGGCTCGAGTCGACGACCGCGACGAGCACCACCAACGCCTCGATCGTGCAGGCGACCTTCACCTACGGCACCAACCTGGCGACCGCCGAGCAGAAGATGCAGCAGGCGATCAACCGCATCGGCCAGCAGCTGCCGAAGGACGTCGCTCCGCAGGTGCTCAGCGTCTCGATCGACGACTTCCCGGTGATCCAGATCGCCGTCACCGGCTTCAGCGACGCCGAGGCCGCGCAGAACGACCTGCAGACCACCGTCATCCCGGACCTCGAGGACGTCAAGGGCGTCAACGCCGCGCAGATCGTCGGCGGCGTCGGGCAGCGCATCACGATCACGCCCGACGCGGCCAAGCTGGCCGAGGCGCGTCAGAGCACGCAGGCGATCAGCCAGGCGCTGCAGCAGAACGGCGTGCTGCTGCCCGGCGGCGACATCACCCAGGGTGACGAGACGCTCACCGTGCAGACCGGGTCGAAGATCACGAGCGCGAGCGAGCTGGCATCCCTGCCGCTGGTCGGCACGACACTGACCATCGGCGACGTCGCGACCGTGGAGCAGACCACCGACCCGGTCACCTCGATCTCGCGCGTGGACGGCAAGGACGCCCTGTCGATCGCCGTCACCAAGCTTCCGTCCGCCAACACGGTCGACGTGTCCAAGGGCGTGCTGAGCAAGCTCGACGACCTGAAGAAGACCTTCCCCGACACGACCTTCACCGTCGTGTTCGATCAGGCGCCGTTCATCGAGCAGTCCATCGAGACGCTCGCCACCGAGGGCTTGCTGGGCCTGGCGTTCGCAGTGATCGTCATCCTGATCTTCCTGCTGTCGATCCGCTCCACACTGGTCACCGCGATCTCGATCCCGACCAGCGTGCTGATCACCTTCATCGGACTGCAGGCGTTCGGCTACTCGCTCAACGTACTGACGCTCGGCGCGCTCACCATCGCGATCGGGCGCGTGGTCGACGACTCCATCGTGGTGATCGAGAACATCAAGCGTCACTACGTGCAGGGCGCCGACAAGGGCGATGCGATCCGGCTCGCGGTGCGCGAGGTGGCTGCGGCCATCACGGCGTCCACGATCACGACCGTCGCGGTGTTCCTGCCGATCGTGTTCGTCGGCGACATGGTCGGCGAGCTGTTCCGGCCCTTCGCGATGACCGTGACGATCGCGATGGTCGCCTCTCTGCTGGTCGCGCTGACGATCGTGCCGGTGCTGGCGTACTGGTTCCTCAAGCCCGGCAAGCCGCTGCTGGACGCCGCGGGGGCGCAGATCGATCCGGAGCATCCGGATGCTCCGCCCAGCCGTCTGCAGCGCGCCTACCGGCCGATCCTGGGCTGGACGCTGAAGCACTCGGCGACCACCGTCATCATCGCCGTGCTGGTGCTCGCCGGCACCCTGGCGGCCGCCCCGCTGATGAAGATCAACTTCCTCAGCGACTCCGGGCAGAACACCATGACCGTCACCCAGGACATCGGCGGCACCGCAAGCCTCGAGGCGAAGTCGGATGCCGCGAAGAAGGTCGAGAAGGCGCTGGAGGACGTCGACGGCATCACGCACGTGCAGGCGTCGATCGGGTCCAGCGGCTCGGCGCTGCGCGACGCCTTCTCCGGCGGTGCGGGCATCACCTACTCCATCCAGACCAGCGATTCGGCCGATCAGGAGAAGCTGCGCGCCACCGTGCAGAAGAGGATCGACGAGCTGAAGGACGCCGGTGACGTCAAGGTCGGGGCGTCGTCGGGCGGCTTCGGCTCCAGCGACATCACCATCAGCGTCACGGCTCCCACGGCCGATGTGCTGCAGGAGGCGACGGACGCCCTGACGAAGGACCTCAAGGGCCGCGACGGCGTCGGCGAGGTCACCGACAACCTCGCGGCGTCGCTGCCGTACATCGCGGTGGTCGTCGACCGGGCGAAGGCCGCCGAGCACGGCCTCTCCGAGGTCGCGGTGGGCTCGATCGTGTCGAACACGATGCGCCCGGAGCAGCTCGGGACGGTGGAAGTCGACGGCACCGGCCTGACCGTGTACCTCGTCGCTCCCGAACCTCCGACGTCGGAGGACGCCCTGAAGGAGCTGGCGATCCCGACCCCGACCGGCATCGTGAAGCTGTCGGACATCGCCCAGGTCGAGCAGAGCAACGGGCCCACCGCGATCACCACCGAGAAGGGGCGTCGCACCGCCACGATCACGGTGCCTCCGGCCTCCGACGACCTGGCCGTCGCCACGCGCTCGGTGACCGCCTCGCTCGATCACGTGAAGCTGCCCGAGGGCGCCCGCGCCGAGATCGGCGGCGTCGCGCAGCAGCAGGCCGACTCGTTCTCGCAGCTGGGCCTGGCGATGCTCGCCGCGATCCTGATCGTCTACGTGGTGATGGTCGCGACCTTCAAGTCGCTGCGCCAGCCGCTGCTGCTGCTCGTGTCGGTGCCGTTCGCGGCGACCGGCGCCATCCTGCTGCAGATCGCCACGGGCGTGCCGCTGGGCGTCGCCTCGCTGATCGGCGTGCTGATGCTGATCGGCATCGTGGTCACGAACGCGATCGTGCTCGTCGACCTCGTCAACCAGTACCGCGAGAAGGGCCTCACGACCGCGGATGCCGTGATGGCCGGCGGCGAGAAGCGTCTGCGGCCGATCCTGATGACGGCGCTCGCCACGATCTTCGCTCTCACGCCGATGGCTCTCGGTATCACCGGCCACGGCGGGTTCATCTCCCAGCCGCTCGCGATCGTGGTGATCGGCGGCCTGGTGTCGTCGACCGTGCTGACGCTGATCGTGCTGCCGACGCTCTACAACCTGGTCGAGGGCGCGAAGGAGCGGCGTGCTGCACGGCGCGCTACACGCGGCGGCGGGGCGTCCGGACCGGACGGAGCCGGTCCCGGCGGCTCGGGTCCTGCCGGCCCTGCCGGCCCTGAGGGCCCGCGCAGGCCCATCGCGCCCGAGATCATGTACCGCAGCGACGTCGAGGCGCATCTCGCGGGCGAGGCGCACGGCGGTGGTGCCGGTTCCGTGGCCGCCGGGTCCGGCGCCGGTGCGCGGTCGTTCGCGGCCGGTGCGGGTGCTCGCGCGGGGGCGGGACTCGCGGCATCCGATTCGACGCCGGATGCCCCGCCCGCGGGCGGGATGGCCGATGGTGAGCCCGCCGCCGCAGTGGACTCCGGCACGATCGCACGCCTGCAGTTCACGGATTCCCCCGCGGTGCAGCCCTACGAGCCCGTCCGCTCCGCGGCCGACCCCATGCTCGCGGCGGCTGCCGCGGCATCCGCTGCTGCTGCCGCCGCCTCTGCGGCCGCAGCGGCGGCATCCGTCGTCGCGCAGGCCGCAGCCGACCCCGCTGCGCACCACCCGACCCGACGCGAGCTGCGCTCGCAGGCGCTGCCCTCCGCGAACCCGGTCGACTGACCGCGGTCCGACTTCGCCGCCGGCCCTTTGCATCCCGGATGGAAAGTGCCGGGTCCGGATGCCTGTTACCCGGCGGTTTCCAACTCGGCAGCGGCCGCGCGGATGGAAAGCGCCGGGTATCGGGCCTCGCCACCGATGTTTTCCATCTCGGTCGGGCAGGGAGCTGACGCGGGTGGTCTCAGCCGGAGAAGCGGATGCCCCACTCCAGCGTCCAGGACTCGTCCTGCCCCAGGTGGCGCAGTCCGCGCCCGGTGTTGAAGGCGTCGGCGGGCGCCGTCATCGGCTCCACGGCGACGACCAGGGAGTGGTCCGGGTATCCGGTGGAGGTGTACGCCTGCACGTAGCCGAAGCCTGGCCCCTGCTGCAGCGTGACAGCGCGGCCGTCGGGAGCGGTCAGCGTCGTGCGCGCGAAGCCGTCGGCATCCCGGTGCAGGTTCGCGAACCCGGTGTCCAGCTGCACGTCGCCGAGCCGCTGCCCCTCGCGCAGATCGGTGCCGGAGGCGACCGGGGATTCGCCGACCGGCAGCATCCGCTCATCTGTCTCGAAATAGGTCTCCGCGGGGATCCGCAGCATCAGCGTGCGCGGGTCGGCGCCGCCGATCGTCAGGTACGGATGAGTGCCGAGCGCGACCGGCGCCGGGGCGACCGAACGGTTCGTCAGCGTGTGCGTGACGTCGATGCCGGCATCCGTCAGTGCGTATCGCACAGTGGTGTCGACCAGGTAGGGGTAGCCGGTCTGCGGGACGATCGCGGCGCCCAGCGTCACCGCATCCTCCGAACGGGTCACGATCTCGTAGGCGGTGAAGCGCAGCAGTCCATGGCTGGCGTTGTGGAACTTCGGCTCGGTGACCGAAAGGGCCCGGGTGGTCCCGCCGTCCTGCCAGACGCCGTCGCGGATGCGGTTCGGCCAGGGCGCGAGTACGACACCCGAGCATCCCGGCGTCGGCTGGTCCTCGGGGTAGGGCGGGACCACGTCGACACCGCCGACGGTCAGGTGCCGCAGCGAGGCGCCCACCTGGGCGATCTGAGCAGTGACATCGCCACGGCGGAGTCGGATCTGGACGCCAGTGGGCGAATGCGTAACGCTGTCGACGGACATGGGGCAATCGTACGACCGCGGGAGAGGATGGTCGTGTGGAAGAGGATGGGACGACGATGACGGATGCGGTGGAGCTGTGCTGCCTGCTGTGGGCGCGCGAGGGTGAGCGGGCGGGCCTGTCGGAGTACGAGGATCACGTGCTGGCGCTGATCGGCGAGCATCGCGGAGAGGTGGTGCGGCGAGCGGTGTCGACGGAGCCCGGGGACGGGCCCGATGAGATCCAACTGTTCCGATTCGCGGACGATGCTGCGCTGCAGGCATACCTCGGTGACCCGCGACGCCTCGCGCTGGCGGAAGAACGCGACCGCGTCATCGCGCGCACCGACCTGTTCCCGGTGGCCATCCGCTAGCCCGGCCGGGCGGTTTCCCAGGCGGTTCCGGTAGACTCGTGGGGTCGGCTTCGGGCACCCGCCTCGTGCGGAGCGTTTTGCGAGGGTGAACCTGCTCTCATTGTGAGCCCAGGGGCCGATGGTTCATCAACCATCACATGAATGGCCCCGGCCGACGGATGCCCGGGTATGTCCGCCGTGCGCTGATCTCTGTGCGCACGGGAGCGGACGCTGTTCTCGTGTCAGAGACAGTCAGGAAGATCCCATGCCGAAGAACGGCAAGCCCAAGGGCGGACGCCCGTCCCGCAACTTCGAGCCGCGCTACGCGAAGAAGACGGCGTTCCACGACCGTCACGCCGGTGGCCGTCCGACCCGTGACGACGACCGGCGGTCGGATGCCGGTGAGCGCCGCTCCTTCTCGTCCGACGCGCGCGCAGACCGCCGCCCGGGAAGCATCAGCCCCAAGCACCGCGGCTACCGCGAGGCCGAGGCCGGTGCGGCGGCGCCCAAGCGCCGCTGGTCGGATGCCGAGCGCGCGGGCCGCGACGAGGCCCGCTCCATCCGCAACCGTGCCGAGTCCGATCGCCGTGAGGCGCCGCACCACCGCAACGACCGCGACGACCGCGGAGCCCGCGGCTTCGATCGTGGCGCGCGTCGCTTCGACGACCGTCCCCGTCGCGATGACCGCTCCGGTGGCGTCCGCCGTGACGAGCGTCCCTCGCGCGATGACCGCGGTGGTGGCCGTGGGTTCGAGCGTCGTGACGAGCGCCCGCGCTTCGAGCGTGACGACCGGGGTTCGCGTGACTTCGAGCGTCGTGACGATCGTGGCGGTCGCGGTTTCGAGCGTCGCGATGACCGTGGTGGCGCGCGTGGCGGCTTCGACCGCAACGACCGCCCGCGATTCGACCGTGACGACCGGGGTTCGCGCGGCTTCGACCGCCGCGATGACCGCGGTGGCGCACGGGGCGGTTTCGACCGCAACGACGACCGTGGCGCGCGCGGCGGTTTCGACCGCAACGACGACCGTGGCGCACGCGGCGGCTTTGATCGCAACGACCGCGGTGGCGCACGGGGCGGTTTCGATCGGAACGACCGCGGTGGCGCACGCGGTTTCGACCGTCGCGATGACCGTGGCGCACGCGGTTTCGACCGTCCCGAGCGTCCGCGCTTCGACCGCGATGACAGGTCCCGTCAGGACCGCGACGAGCGCCCGCGTTTCGAGCGCAGCGACCGCCGTGACGACCGCCCGCGCTTCGACCGCAACGACCGTGACGCCCGTCCGATCCGCCAGAACCGCGACGACCGTCCGAGCCGCAGCGACTGGAACCGCACCGCGACGGTCAAGGCGCACGAGGAGCACGTCGACGTCGTGCACGAGCGGCTCGAGGCCGAGGCCGTGCAGGCCACCGAGGTCGCCGATGTGACCTTCGCCGACCTGGGTATGGGCTCGAACATCGTCGAGGTCCTGAAGAACATGGGCGCCGAGAAGCCGTTCCCGATCCAGGCGGCCACGATCCCGGCCATCCTCGAGGGACGCGACGTGCTCGGTCGCGGCCGCACCGGCTCGGGCAAGACGATCGCCTTCGGCGCGCCGCTGGTGGAGAGCATCCTGCTGTCGCAGAAGGGCAAGCGGCGCGAGATAGGCCGCAAGCCGCGCGCCATCATCCTGGCGCCGACGCGCGAGCTGGCCCTGCAGATCGACCGCACGGTGCAGCCGATCGCCCGCAGCGTCGGTCTGTTCACCACGCAGATCTACGGTGGCGTGCCTCAAGCGCGCCAGGTGGGCGCGCTCAACAAGGGCGTCGACATCATCATCGGCACCCCCGGCCGCATCGAAGACCTCATCGAGCAGCGCAAGCTCGACCTCTCCGAGATCCGCATCGCGGTGCTCGACGAGGCCGACCACATGGCGGAGCTCGGCTTCGCCGAGCCCGTGCAGCGCATCCTGCGCAAGACGGGCACCGCCCTCGAGGACGGCGCGACCAGCCAGAAGCTGCTGTTCTCGGCGACGCTCGACCGCGAGGTCGCCGCGATCGTCGACGAGTTCCTGGTCGACCCTGCCGTCTACGAGGTCGCCGGCGAGGACCAGAACTCGGGCACCATCGAGCACCGCGTGCTGGTGATCGAGCACCGCGACAAGGCCGAGGTGCTCACCTCGCTCGTCGACCGCGACGGGCAGACGCTGGTCTTCGCACGCACCCGCGCGTACGCCGAGATGCTCAGCGAGCAGTTCGAGGATGCCGGGATCGCGTCCGTCGCCCTTCACGGTGACCTGAACCAGGCCAAGCGCACGCGCAACCTGCAGAAGCTCACCGCGGGCAAGGTTCAGGTGCTCGTCGCCACGGACGTCGCCGCGCGCGGCATCCACGTCGACGACATCGACCTGGTCGTGCAGGCCGACGCGCCCGACGAGTACAAGACGTACCTGCACCGCTCGGGCCGCACGGGCCGTGCCGGCCGCTCCGGACGCGTCGTCACGCTGATCACCCGGCACCGTCGTCGCCGCATGGAGGACCTGCTGGACCGCGCTGAGATCGACGCGCCGTTCGAGCAGGTCGCACCGGGTGACGACCTGATCGACGAGATCACCGGTCGGGTGCCGAGCGCCGCAGAGCTGACCGCCTGACGCGCGTCGCAACTCCGGAGAAACGCCCCCGTGGAGCCCGACAACGGCTCTGCGGGGGCGTTTCCGCGTCGGATCTCCGGAGTTGTGGCGGCGGACGCGATGAGCCTGCGCCCTAGTCTGGACGGATGCCGCTGATCCGTCCCGCATCCCTCCCCCTGATCCGCGCGGCCGAGGGCGGCTCGGACGAGGTCGGGCAGGCGGATGCTGCGGCACGCGCACTTCGCGAGGACTACGAGCGGTGGAGCCGGCTGGGATGGGGCGCGCTCACGTATCTCGGAGCGGTGCTCGGAACGCTGTTCGGGCTCGCGATGCTCGACGCGGCGAGCGACGTGTCGGGGGGAGCCGGACGGGTCGTGGTTCTCGCGATCGGAGGCGCGGCTCTGACCATCGCGGTCGTCTGCCTTCTCGTGCTGCACCGGCTCTGGCGGACGGGGCGTCGCCTCACGATCGCGGCCGCCTGGTGGCTGCGGCTGCCCTTCCGCACCGGGCAGCGCTCCCGTCGAGCGCCGTTCTGGTTCGCGCCGCGGACGGTGCAGTACGAGCCCCGCATTCTGACGAGGACGACGGCGGGTGCGCTGCTCTTGCTCGTGGCGATCTTCGGGCTGTCCTCGGTGTTCTTCACCGATGCGGCGCGGATGCCGCTGCTGACGGCGGCGATGGTGTCGATCGGCGTGATCGCCGCGCTGTGCGTGTGCGGGATCCTCGGCGGCATCATGCGCATCACATCGGGTCTTGCGGAGGGCGATCCGTTGTGGACCGCCGTGCGCGACCGCGTCCGGGGCGAGTGATCAGCATCCCATAGGCTGGGCGCATGGAATGGGGCTCTTGGGCAACGGCGGGCGGCACGGTCTGGTTCTGCATCGCGCTGGCGACGAGCGGGCTCGCGGGCGTGCAGGGCCGGACGAAGCTCGGCTGGTTCGTGCTGGGGATGATCTTCGGCCCGCTCGCACTGCTGCTCCTGGTCTTCCTGACCGAGCCGCTGGTCAAGCGGGACTGACCGCGCTCAGAACAGCATCTCCGCCTTCGGCGCCGGGGGAGCGGATGCCGGGGCCGGACGCATCCGCTCACGCATGATCCCCCGCATCCGATCGTGATCCTCCTCCGACTGCGTGTGCAGGCCGTGGGCGCGGATCAGCGGACGCATCCGCTTGGCCAGCCACTGGCGGTAGCCCTTCGGGGCCTCGGCCGCCGCACCCGGGTACAGGCCCCGGTAGGAGGCGACCAGGTCGGGGCGCTCGCGCTGCAGCCATTCGAAGAACCAGGGCTTGACGCCGGCGCGCAGGTGCAGCGCACCGTATACGGCGTGGTCGGCGCCGGCATCCGCGATCCGCGACAGCGCCTCGTCGATCGCTCCGACCGAGTCCGTGATGTGCGGCAGGACGGGCATCAGGAAGACCCCGACCCGGAACCCGGCATCCGTCAGGGCGCGCACGGTGTCGAGCCGGGCCTGCGTGGTCGGTGTGCCGGGTTCGATCGAGTGCTGCAGCGCGTCGTCGTACATCGCGATGGACATCTGGATGTCGATCGGCACGCGCTTCGCGGAGTCCATCAGCAGGGGGATGTCGCGGCGGACCAGCGTGCCCTTGGTGAGGATCGACATCGGCGTGCCTGAGTCCGCCAGCGCCTGGATGATCCCCGGCATCAGCCGATATCGCCCCTCAGCCCGCTGGTAGGGATCGGTGTTGGTGCCCAGCGCGACGGTCTCGTGCTGCCAGGACCCCCGACGCAGCTCGCGCTGGAGCACGTCGACGATGTTCGTCTTCACGACGATCTGCGAATCGAAGTCGTGCCCCGCGTCCAGGTCGAGATACTGGTGCGTCCCACGAGCGAAGCAATAAGAGCAGGCATGGCTGCATCCGCGGTAGGGGTTGATCGTCCAGTTGAACGGCATCCGCGACGGTCCGGGAACCGCGTTCAGTGCCGACTTGGCCAGCACCTCGTGGAACGTCATGCCCGCGAACTCCGGCGTGGTCACCGACTGCACGATCCCGTTGCGGTTCTCCAGTCCGGGCAGCGCCGCGGGATCCGCATCGTCGATCGTCTGACCTTGCCACCGCATCTCCCCATTAGAACAAAAAGACGATGCTAGGGCAAGTGATATTCGAACAGATCTATTATTCGCGCCGGCGTGCCAGCATCGCCTCGGTCTGCTGCTGCAGCATCGCCCGCACCCCGACGATCACCAGTCCCGCGACCAGGAAAGCGAGACCGATCTGGAACAGGGTGGTTCCCAGCCAGGTCTGGAAGATCGCGAAGTCCTTGGGCTCCGGTCGCGCCATGAGCTCGGACTGCACCAGGGTGAGGAATCCGCCCACCAGCATCAGGAGCAGGGCGGACACGAGCAGGATCGCCGCTCCGCCTGGGGTGCGGATGTACGGGGGCTCGGGGCTCTGCGATGTCTGTGCCATGGCTGGATCCTATGCGCTGGGCGCAGGCGGGCTCCGGGGTGGCGTGCGCCGGGCTCGTGAAACCGTCAGGGCCATGCGTCACAATGGAGCGATGAGCGCCACGCATTCCCGGCATGCGTCGCGTGCGCCGCTCGCCGTGCGGGTCGCCCTGCCCATCGGCGTGCTGTTCACCGCGATCGCCTCGCTGGCGACGCTGGCCGGCGGCGGTGGATCGGATTCTCCCGCGGCGGCGGAACTGCCGGCGCCCGCCGCAGTCATGGCGCTCCCCGACGTGAAGCTGGCCGAGGCCCACGCCGCGAACCCGTGCGCGGATACTGCTGTGACGTCCGCGCTCGCCGCGCACGATGACGCCGCCGCAGTGCGCGCCTTCGGCGGCGGCGAGCAGTTCCGTGCCGCGGTCACCGCGGGCAACGCCCCCTGCATCTCGCTCTCCGATCCCGCTCACGACTGGGTCGTCGTCAACAAGCTCCGCCCGCTGGCCCCGGTGGACTTCGCGCCCGCATCCGTGCGGGCGTCGAGTCTGCGCGCCACCTCCGGATCGGTGAGCATGCGCCCCGAGGTCGCGGAGGCCCTCGACCGCATGAGCGGCGCTCTGACGGCCGGAGGCGGCGGCACCATCGGCGTCAACAACGCCTATCGCTCCTACGGTCTGCAGCAGGTCACCTACTCCCGCTTCGTGCGCTCGGAGGGTGTCGCGGGGGCGGATGCCGGGTCCGCGCGCCCCGGTCACAGCGAGCACCAGAGCGGCCTTGCCGTCGACGTCGTCGCCTGCTCAGGCGGATGCGGGTCGCTCGGTGCGTTCGGCTCGACCGCGCAGAGCGACTGGATCGTGCAGCACGCCTGGGAGTACGGGTTCATCGTCCGCTACGAGAAGGGCGCCACGCCGACCACCGGCTACATGCCCGAGCCGTGGCATCTGCGCTTCATCGGCGTGGAGCTGGCGAAGGCGTATCACGATGGCGGCTTCCACACGCTGGAGGAGTTCTTCGGCCTCCCCGCGGCCCCCGATTACGCGCACTGACGGCATCCGGAATCGTCCACTGACGGCATCCCACAAACCCGGTACGCAGTGCCACGGATTGTGAGACGCATTCCCACAATCCGCTGTGTCCGGACCTCCTCGCGTCGTAGACTCGCCGGTGCGAAGACGCGCACGACTTTCAGGAGGACGTCATGGAACGCGACATCTACGAAGAGGATCACGAGGCCTTCCGCGACCTGGTCAAGGACTTCGTCAAGCGGTACGCCACGAACGAGAACATCGAGAAGTGGGAGGCCGCCGGCGAGATCGACCGCGCCACCATGCTCGCCGCCGGTGAGGCGGGGCTGATCGGCCTTTCGGTGCCTGAGGAGTTCGGCGGCGCCGGCATGCTGCAGGACTACCGCTTCCGCACGATCGTCATGGAGGAGGTCATCGCCGCCGGTGCTGGCTCGCTGGCCGGTGCCTTCGGCATCCAGGACGACCTGGCCGTGCCGTACTTGGTGCACATGGGCACCCAGGAGCAGAAGGAGAAGTGGCTGCCCCGCATGGCCACCGGTGAGGTGCTCGGCGCGCTCGCCATGACCGACCCGGGTGCCGGCTCCGACCTGCGCGGCATCAAGACCAATGCCAAGAAGGTCGACGGCGGCTACATCCTCAACGGCGCCAAGACGTTCATCTCCTCCGGCACGACCGCCGACATCGTGGTCACCTTCGTCAAGACCGGCGAGGGCAACCGTCCTGACGCGTTCAGCCTGCTGATCGTGGAGAAGGGCATGGAGGGCTTCGACCAGGGCAAGAAGCTCAGCAAGATGGGCTTCCACGGCTGGGACACGGCGGAGCTCAGCTTCACCGACGTCTTCGTCCCCGACGAGAACCTGATCAGCGGCAAGGAGGGCCAGGGCTTCATCCAGCTGATGATGAACCTGCCGCTCGAGCGCCTCTCGATCGGTGTCGCAGCCGCCGCGGCCGCCGAAGCCGCGACCAACTGGACCATCGCGTACACCAAGGACCGCGAGGCCTTCGGCGAGCGGATCGCCGACTTCCAGAACACCCGCTTCCGCCTGGCCGACATGGTCACCACCACCGAGGTGATGTGGGCGTACGTCGACCGCGCGCTGCTGGCCTACAAGGACAGCAAGCTCAGCGCCGAGGACGCCGCCAAGGTGAAGTTCTGGGCCACGGAGCGCGAGTGGGAGGTGCTCGACATGGGCGTGCAGCTGCACGGCGGCTACGGCTACATCATGGAGTACCCGATCGCGAAGGCGTTCACCGACGCCCGCGTGCACCGCATCTACGGCGGCACCAACGAGATCATGCGCGACCTCGTCGGCCGTCAGATCGCCGGCAAGCGCTGACGCACCGTCACCGAAGGGCCGTCCGGATGCTGCATCCGGGCGGCCCTTCGCTGTACCCACTTCCGGGGAGTATCGTCGCGACGACCTGACAGGCGCGCAATCAGATCTCGTCGAGGTACTGCGGGCGCGCCTTCATCGCGTGGATGACGAGTTCATAGCCGTCGTCGTAGATCAGGCTGATGATCTCGAGAAGTCGGCCTGCGGGATCGCTGCCGATCATCAGCCAGCGTCGTGGGTCGTCTTCATCGTCGAGCGGCCGGGAGTGGAGCACGTGTTGCGCCGCGTAGATCACGTCTTCATCGGCGAGTCGGTCGCGTCGGTAGTGCTTCCTTGCCGAGGTGTGCAGATCAGGCGACATGAGCCCATTCGCGCACGGCGGCGCGAATGGCGTCCGATCGATTCGTTATTCCTTCACTTTCGGCACGAGCGTTCAGTGCGGCGAGAGTGGCGGCATCGAGGCGAACAGGGATGACCGAGCCCGGGCCATCGCCCACAGGGGGTCGGCCACGACGAGGTTTGGGGAGCTTCTCAAGGTCGTATCCGGCCTCAGCTTCATCCGCCCAGGCTTGGATCTGCTCGTCGGTGACAGGCTTGCCGTGCAGGAGGTGCTCACTCATGGAATTAGTGTATACGAAAACCGGCGATTAGCGTATACGAAATCAGGCCACCGGCCGGGCGGCCGCCTCGCGGGAGGCGCGGGATGCGGGTGACGAGGTACCGCGCTTCCAGTAGCCGGTGAAGCTCACGTGGTTCTTGTCCACGCCGCGCTCGGCGACGAGGTACCGCCGGGCACCGGAGGCCAGGGACTGCTCGCCCGCGATGTATGCGTGGAACGGCATGGACGGCAGCGTCAGCGCACGCAGTGCGGACAGCGCGCGTACCCCGGGCGCCTCGGCATCCGTGCGCACGACCGTCCGCACCTCGATGCCCGCCGGATGCGGGAACTCGAGCGCGTCCTCCGCGGTCGCGACCTCGAGGATCACGGTCCCGACGGCCGTCGCCGGCAGTGAGGAGCAGACGCCCGCGATCGCGGGCAGGGCGGTCTCGTCGCCCACCAGGACGACGCGATCCTCCCCGCGTGCGGGGTTGAACGTCAGTCCCTCGTCGATCACGAGGACGTGCTCGCCGGCGTGGCAGGTCTCCGCCCAGCGCGATGCGGGTCCCGCGGTGCCGTCGGCCGCCGACCCGTGCAGCACGAAGTCAACGTCGATCTCGGCGCCGGCATCGGCGGTCGCGGGGCGATAGGAGCGCACGGTGTAGTTGCGCATCACCGGACGCACGCCGTCGGGGATGCGCAGGAACTTCAGGTACCCGAGCAGGCCGTTGGCCTTCGCGGGCACGCGCTCCAGTCCCTCCTCGCCGCCCAGCGGAAGGAACAGCCGGAACCACTGGTCGTAGCCCATCGGCGTGAAGCGCTCGATCTCGCCGCCGCCGAGCGTCACCCGCATCCAGCCGCTGGTGAGTCGCTGCGTCCGCAGCACGGTCAGGTGGATGAGCTCCGCGGACGCGGGCTTGACGATCTTGCCGACGGACATGATTTCCCTTTCAGAGCTGCCAGGGGAAGCTGGCGGTGAAGACGACGGCGGATGCCAGGACCACGGCGCCCGCGAAGACCGTGTCGCGCGTGCGCCATGGGACGAGGTGCCGCTCGGTGCGCGTGGGGTGGGCGCCGAAGGCGCGGGCATCCATCGACAGTGCGACGCGCTCGGCATGACGGATGCCGGATGCCAGCAGCGGCACGACGTACCCCCAGCCGCGCACCAGGCGGGCGACCGGTCCTCGACCGCCGAACCGTCCGCCCCAGCCGTGCCCTCGCACGCGGTGGGCGGCGCGGATCACCGACAGCTCGTACCCGAAGCGCGGCACGAACCGGTACGCGGCCAGCGCCGTGTACCCGATCCGGTACGGCACCCTCAGCTGCTGCACCGCGGCGCGCACCAGGTCGGGGCCGCTCGTGGTGAGACCGCCGATCAGGGCGAGCGCGAGGATCGCGCCCAGGCGCAGCGCCGTCGCGAGCCCGATGATCAGCGCGCCCTCGTGCAGCGTCCATGCGCCGATCGTGAGCACGACGCCGGTGCCCGCGACCTGGCTCGGGGCGACCCATACGCCGAAGCCGACGGTGAGCACGGCGATGCCGATCGGCATCCCGAGCAGCAGCAGCGCGGTCGCGCGCCGGGTGAGCCGCGCTCCGCTCAGCACGAGGACGTAAGACAGCACCAGGAAGACCGCCGGCGTGAGCAGATCGCGGGTCGCCACGAGCAGGGCCATCGCCGGCAGCACGGCGGCGATCTTCGCCAGCGGGTTGAGATGGTGCAGCCAGAACCGGGCGGATGCGGGTGCCGCGGCGTACGGGTCGGTCGGCGTCGGCTCGGTCGCGGGGGAGTGCGGCGCACTCGAAGGTCCGCGAAGCCGGACGCCCGTGTCCCCGTCGTGGCGGGTCGGATGCCCCGGGACCGGCGTCTTCTGGAACCGGGCACCGGACGGTGTCTCAGACGCTGCG
>NZ_MKRT01000019.1:80568-87750 GCF_001897945.1 Microbacterium sp. 69-10 | reverse complement strand
GCCGCTTCTGAGACCCGCGAGCACCTCGGCGGTGGGCCCGGCGGCGATCAGAGCCCCCGCATCCAGCAGGACGGTGTGGGTCGCATAGGCGGCCACGAGGTCCAGGTCGTGAGTGACGACCACGATCGTCGTGCCCGAGCGCTGCAGATCCTGCAGCAGGCTCAGCAGCTCGAGCGCTCGGGCCCTGTCCTGCCCGAAGGTGGGTTCGTCGAGGGCGATCACGCGCGGGCGGGTGATGAGCGCGGTGCCGACCGAGAGACGGCGCTTCTCGCCGCCGGAGAGCAGGAACGGATGCTCGTCGGCCCTGTACCGCAGGCCGAACCGATCGAGCATCTCATCGACGCGCGCCTCGATCTCCGCCGGAGCCACGCGCTGCAGCCGCAGTCCGTGGGCCAGCTCCTCCCGCACGGAGTGCGCGATGAACTGGTGCTCGGGGTTCTGGAACACGAATCCGACCTGCGAGCTCAGCGCTCGGGGCGAGGCCCGTCCGGCATCCAGCTCCCCGATCATGACCGTCCCGCGCGGCGGCGCCACGACCCCGCCGAGCGCCTGCAGCAGCGTCGTCTTCCCCGCGCCGTTCGCTCCGATGATGGCCGTGAAGGACCCCGCGACGACGTCGAGCGAGGGAACGTCGAGGACGGTCTTCCCCTTCTTCTCGACCGCCAGTCCCCGCACGGAGATGGCGATCTCGGCATCCGGTTCATCGCCTGCGTCGTCGCCGAGCGGTGAGCCGTCGCCGATCCCGCCAGTCGAGGACGCCGGGCGCGGAAGCCCCCAGACGCCCAACTCCTCCAGCTCCGCGGCGTGCTCGTCCAGCACCTCGTGCGCCGGCCCGTCCCACAGCATCCGCCCCTCGCCGTCCAGCACGATGACGCGCGTCGCGAACTGCAGAGCGGCATCGAGGTTGTGCTCCACGAGCACGATCGCGAGCTCCCTGCCATCCGTCGTCAGTGCGGCGAGCGCGGCGTAGACACCGGCCACGCCCTGCGGGTCCAGATTGGCCGTGGGCTCGTCGAGCACGATCACCCGCGACCGCATCGCGAGTGCGCAGGCGATCGCGAGCCGCTGCCGGCCGCCGCCGGAGAGCAGGTCGGGGTTCCAGCCGCGGCGGTGCCAGAGGCCCACGCGGCGCAGTGCGTCCTCGGCGCGCTCGAGCACCTCGGATGCCGGCAGCAGCAGGTTCTCGAGAGCGAACGCGACCTCGTCGAGCACTGTGCCGGTGACGAGCTGGGAGTCGGGGTCCTGGAACACCATCGAGATGTCGGTGCTGAGCTGCGCGACCGGAGTCGTGCGGGTGTCGCGTCCGCCGACCTCGACGGTGCCGGTCATCTCGGCCTCGACCGACTGCGGGATGAGCCCGTTCAGCGCGAGCGTGAGCGTGGACTTGCCGGATCCGCTCGGCCCCATCAGGATGACGACCTCGCCCGCATGCACGTCGAACGACACCTGCTGCGGGGAGGGGTGCGCCGCGTCGGCGTGCGTGACGCTGAGGTCGCGCACACGGAGCAGGGGCGCGGATGAGCGCACGTCGGGTCCTCTGTCGGCGGCGGATGCTGTGAACTTAGCCTACCCTTACCTGGGTCGGGCCGCCCGCGGCATCCGCTGTCTCAGCGCTTCGGCGCGATGCCCGCTCTGCGCAGCGCGTTCCCCACGGCGATGCCCACGGCCGTCCATGCGACCGGACCGAGGACCGAGATCGTCAGATACACCACCTGCACCCACAGATCGAAGCGGCCGAGGTCTACCACGAACCCGACCACGACCGCCACGATCGCGCCGATGATCACGGCAGAGACGAAGAAGCGCCAGCGTCCCCAGGCACGGTACCGGGTGAGGGCGGCGACGCCCTCCTGGATCGCGCCGAACAGCAGTGCCGTGCCGATGAACCGCATCGCCCAGGCGGGGTTGAAGGCGCTCGAGATCAGCGCGGCGATCACGTGCGTGATCAGGGCGACCAGCGGCCGGCGCAGCACCTCCTGCGCGATGATGCCGGGCAGCACGTGCACGCCGAGCACCAGACCGTACAGATACGGGGTCACGGCGAGGACGCCGAGGGTGACCACACCCGCGATTCCGCCGAGGATGCCGGTGGCGACGCCGATGGCCGCGCACACGAGCAGTGTGCGCGTGCTCAGGCTGGCGGCGGGGGGCACCGATCCAGGCTACGCGATCGGCGGGCGACTGGGCCCGTCGGGAGTTCCACACCTGGCCGTAAGTCGCTGGTGCGATGTCCGGATGCCGGGTTACGTTGAGACGCGGATGCCGCAGAGCAGCGGCGTCCGGACTCAACAGGAGCGACTCATGGGGCAGGGAGCGTTCACCGCGACTCCGAACCCGCTCACGGTCACCCGCGGCGAGGAGGTCTCGTACGACCTGTCGTGGAGTGGCCTGGCAGCCGGGAAGTATCTCGGCGTCGTGCAGTACGGCGACTCCGACGTGCGCACCATCGTGACCGTCGACGCGAAGTAGCCAGACGCACGCACACAGCGGGGCCGGTCCTTCGGGACCGGCCCCGCTCTCGTGCGCGGAGCGGTGCGTGCCGACCGGCATCCTCGACGCTTCACCCCGACACAGATCGGCCCCCGGAGTGTCACAGCGCACCGCCGGCCGCCGGGAGGGGCGCCCGCTCAGCCCTGGTTGGGCAGGCGGATCTCGACCCCGTCGAGCGGATGCTTCGCCAGACAGCCCGCGATGAACGGGCAGTACGGGGTGATGGCGTCGCCGGTCGCCGCGGCATCCGCCAGCGCCTCCGCGGCGAGCTGCTGGCCGAGACCCCGGCCCTGGAAGGCGTGGTCGATCTCGGTGTGGATGAACCGGAACTCGCCCGGACGCCGGTCGAACTCGGCGTATCCGACGAGGGTGCTGTCGAGGCGGATCTCATAACGCGAGGCGTCGTCGTTGCGGCTGACGGTGATGTCGGGCATTGCTCCTCCTTCGGTTCCGTCCAACCTACGCGCAGCCCGAGAGGGGGATGCTGTGGACAGCCGGATCCGAGGTCGGCGGCGGTCGTTACGCTGGATGGATGCCGACGCCATCCGACCCGTACGACGACATCCCGTACCCGGATGAGCCATGGGGTGAGCCGGAGGAGATGGACTGGGTCCCGCCGGAGGACGGCACGTGGCCGGTCGCTCCGGCCGGCTTCGCCGTCGGAGTGCCTCCGCTGGACTGGGCGTCCCCGGCAGACGCGTCCCTGAGCTCGTCGAGCGGGTCGGGCACGGCATCCGCCCCCGCCGCGGCCCAGGCCGCGCCCTCCCGTTTCGGGACGGCGCTCGAGGCGCTGCGGACGGTGTTCGGCTACGACGCGTTCCGCGGCGATCAGGCGGCGATCGTCGAGCAGGTCATCGGCGGCGGGGACGCCGTCGTGCTGATGCCCACGGGCGGTGGCAAGTCCATCACCTACCAGGTGCCCGCGCTGGTGCGGGAGGGGACGGGCCTCGTCATCAGCCCCCTGATCGCCCTGATGCACGACCAGGTCGACGCGCTGCGTGCCAACGGCGTGCGCGCGGCCTACCTGAACTCCACCCAGGCGATCGACGAGCGCCGCGAGGTGGAGCGGGCGTACATCGCCGGCGAACTCGACCTCATCTACGTCGCACCGGAGCGCCTGTCGTCCGCCCAGACCACGCAGCTGCTGCAGCGCGGCAGGCTCAGCGTGATCGCGATCGACGAGGCGCACTGCGTGTCGCAGTGGGGGCACGACTTCCGGCCCGACTACCTCGCGCTGGGCGATCTGGCCGAGCGCTTCCCCGGCGTTCCGCGGATGGCGCTCACCGCCACCGCCACGAAGGCCACACACCAGGAGCTCACCGAGCGGCTGCACCTGGACGGCGCCGCGCACTTCGTCGCCAGCTTCGACCGGCCCAACATCCAGTACCGGATCGTGCCGAAGGTCGACCCGCGCAAGCAGCTGGTGGAGTTCATCCGCTCGCAGCCCGAGTCCGCCGCCGGCATCGTCTACGCGCTGAGCCGCAAGTCGGTGGAGCAGACCGCCGAGTACCTCGCATCCCGCGGCTTCGACGCCCTGCCGTACCACGCCGGTCTGCCGGCCGAGGTGCGCGCGGCGAACCAGTCGCGGTTCCTGCGCGAGGACGGCGTGATCATGGTGGCCACGATCGCGTTCGGCATGGGCATCGACAAGCCCGACGTGCGCTTCGTCGCGCACATCGACCTGCCCAAGTCCGTGGAGGGGTACTACCAGGAGACCGGTCGCGCCGGCCGCGACGGCGAGCCCTCGGTCGCATGGATGGCCTACGGCCTGGGGGATGTCGTGCAGCAGCGCCGCCTCATCGATCAGAGCCCGGGCGATCGCACCTTCAAGATGCGGATGGGGCAGCATCTGGATGCCATGCTCGCCCTCTGCGAGACCGTGGCCTGCCGACGGCAGAACCTGCTGCGGTACTTCGGTCAAGACCTTCCGGAGGCTGGGTCCCTGAGCGAAACCGGCGGAGCCGGGAGAGTCGAAGGGTGCGGCAACTGCGACACCTGTCTGGAGAAGCCCGACACGTTCGACGGTCTCGTGCCGGCGCAGAAGCTGCTGTCCACGATCGTGCGGCTCAAGCGCGAGCGCAACCAGGCATTCGGCGCGGGCCATCTGATCGACATCCTGCGAGGTTCCTCGAACGACCGCATCCGCAAGATGCGCCATGAGCAGATCGCCACCTACGGCATCGGCGCCGACCTGTCCGACCAGGACTGGCGCAGCGTCGTGCGGCAGCTGCTGGCGCGCGGCATCCTCGTCGCGCAGGGCGAGTACGGCACGCTCGCGCCGGGTGACGCCGCCGGGGGAGTGCTGCGCGGCGAGACTCCGGTGCCCCTGCGCAAGGACACGATCGGACGCGTGACCGCGTCCCGCGCCCGCAGGACCAGCGCCGCGGATGCCCTGGATGCCGAGGACCAGCCGCTCTTCGAGGCCCTGCGCACCTGGCGTGCGGCCACCGCGCGCGAGCAGGGCGTGCCCGCCTACATCGTGTTCGGCGACGCCACCCTGCGAGCGCTCGCCGAGCACCGGCCGGCATCCGTCGACGCGCTCAGTGGCATCAGCGGCATCGGCGAGAAGAAGCGCGACGCCTACGGTCAGGCCGTGCTCGAGGTGATCGCGGCGCACTGACGCCGGAGCGGAGGAGGATGCCGGTCTCGGATGCCCCAGGCCGGCGTTCTCCTCCTCTCGTGATGGTCCGCGGATGCGAAGCGGGCCCGCGCGCCCGCGTCGCCGTGCGACTCACGCCGCGGCGAAGGCCTCGGTGTGCACGTGCACGGTCGCGGCGCCGCCGATCAGCTTCGAGACAGGGCAGCGGGCGTGTGTCCGCTCGAGCAGGTCCTGGGCCTCGGCATCCGTCATCCCCTCGGCCGACAGGAACGCATCGACGTGGAAGGCGTACCCGGGGCCGGGCACGACCGGATGCAGTTCGACCTCGACGCGGACGTGGGTGCGCTGCTGCTCCCGCACCAGCACCTGGGCGGTGCCGTTCAGGCAGGTCGCCCAGGCCAGGGCGAGCAGCTGTTCGGGATTCGTGGCCGCGGGATCGGCATCCGCCTTCAGCGGTGAGGCGACCGCGACGTCCAGTCCGTCGGGCACGCGGCTCCGTCCGTCGACGCCGTTGCTCGCTTCCGTCCTGTACCTCGCACCCATGCCTCCACTGTAATTCGCGTCGAGTTTCATGACGCTGCGTGACCTCCGATGACGTCATGCGGCGGCGCCCCGTCCTAGCGTTGAGGTCCATGAGCCTCGATCAGAAGACCGCCGCGTGGACGCCGAGGACCAGCTCGGCTGATCGCAGGCGAGCCCGGAGCGGATGCTGTGGGGTGACGACAACGCGAACGGAGACCGGGGCGCGGCCCGCTTGGTGAACATCCACAGGCGAGTTCCCCGGAAGTTGTCGCAGACCTACCATTGAGGCATCCCTGCTCCCTCTCGAGAGGAATCGCCATGGTCGACGCCGCCGTCCGCCCCACCGCCGCATCCGCCCCCGAAGCCGGCATCGATGTCGCGCGCGTGAACGAGCTGCTCATGGGCACCTGGGCGCACACGCGCCGCGAGGCGCGCGAGCTGATCAAGGACCCGGCGTTCTGGCGCGACGACAGCCTGGGCAAGGACGAGCACCGCGAGCGCGTGCTCACGCAGCTGCACCTGCTGGTGGAGAACAACGCCGTGCACCGGGCCTTCCCCAAGGAGTTCGGCGGCGAGGAGGACAACGGCGCCAACATCGCCGGCTTCGAGGAGCTGGTGGCTGCCGACCCGAGCCTGCAGATCAAGTCGGGCGTGCAGTGGGGTCTGTTCGGCGGTGCGGTGCTGCAGCTGGGGACCGAGGAGCACCACAAGCGGTGGCTCCCCGGCATCATGGACCTCTCCATCCCCGGCGCCTTCACGATGACCGAGATCGGGCACGGCTCGGATGTCGCCGCCGTCGGTACCACCGCGACGTACGATCCCGAGACCGAGGAGTTCGTGATCAACACGCCGTTCCGTGCGGCGACCAAGGAGTACCTCGGCAACGCCGCCCTGCACGGCATCGCGGCGACCGTGTTCGCCCAGCTGATCACGAACGGCGTGAACCACGGCGTGCACTGCTTCTACGTGCCCCTGCGCGGCGAGGACGGCAACGACCTCCCCGGCATCGGCCGCGAGGATGACGGGCTCAAGGGCGGGCTGAACGGCATCGACAACGGCCGGCTCAGCTTCGACCACGTGCGCGTGCCGCGCACCAACCTGCTGAACAAGTACGGCGACGTCGCCCCCGACGGCACCTACACCAGCCCCATCGACAGCCCCGGCCGCCGCTTCTTCACCATGCTCGGCACCCTGGTGCAGGGACGGGTCTCGCTCGACGGCGCCTCGTCCTGGGCATCCGCTCTCGGCCTGCACATCGCGATCACCTACGCGACCCAGCGCCGCCAGTTCGACGGCGCGAACGGGCAGGAGACGGTGCTGATGGACTACGGCAAGCACCAGCGCCGCCTGCTGCCGCGACTGGCGACCACGTACGCGCAGATCTTCGCGCACGATGAGTTCCTGCAGAAGTTCGACGGCGTCTTCTCGGGGCGCACCGACACCCCCGAGGATCGCGAGGACCTCGAGACCCTGGCCGCCGCGCTCAAGCCGCTCTCGACCTGGCACGCCCTGGACACCCTGCAGGAGGCCCGCGAGGCCTGCGGCGGTGCGGGCTTCATGTTCGAGAACCG
>NZ_MKRT01000019.1:45922-80554 GCF_001897945.1 Microbacterium sp. 69-10 | reverse complement strand
CGAGGGCGACAACAACATCCTGCTGCAGCTGGTCGGCAAGCGTCTGCTCACCGACTACGCCAGGCAGTTCAAGGGCAAGGATGCTGCGGCCCTGGCCAGGTACGCGGTCGGGCAGACCGCCGACCGAGTGTTCCACGGCGCGGGGCTGCGCGCCCTCGGCCAGGCCGTCGCCGACCTGGGATCCACAGCCCGCTCGGTGGAGAACGGCCTGCGCGCCGAGCAGCAGCACGAGCTGCTCACCGAGCGCGTGCAGCAGATGGTCGCCGACATCGCCGGCCGGCTTCGCCCGGCGGGCAAGGACAAGGTCCTGGGTGAGAAGCTGTTCAACCAGAACCAGGCCGAGCTCATCGAAGCCGCCCGTGCGCACGGCGAGCTGCTGCAGTGGGAGGCGTTCACCGACGCGGTCAACGCGATCGAGGACGAGGACACCAAGCAGGTCATGACCTGGCTGCGCGACCTGTTCGGCCTGACGCTGATCGAGAAGCACCTCGCCTGGCACCTGATCAATGGCCGCCTGTCCACGCAGCGCGCGGCCGCGGTCTCGAGCTACATCGGCCGGCTGTGCCACCGCCTGCGTCCGCACGCCCTCGAACTGGTCGGCGCCTTCGGCTTCGAGCCCGAGCACGTGCGCGCCCCCATCGCGAGCGGCATCGAGCAGCAGCGCCAGGACGAGG
Organism: Microbacterium sp. 69-10; assembly: GCF_001897945.1. Lineage (GTDB taxonomy): Bacteria > Actinomycetota > Actinomycetes > Actinomycetales > Microbacteriaceae > Microbacterium. The sequence continues at coordinate 79,880 of NZ_MKRT01000019.1, read as the reverse complement.
CCCGCGCGCACTACGCCGCGCTCGCCGCCTCCGGCGAGGCGCCGATCTCGGAGAAGGAGCTGCGCAAGCAGGCCAAGCAGAAGCAGGGCTGAGTCTCGGGGCATCCGCGTGCATCTCCCGCGGGAATGTGCGCTTGCCGCGGACGAATGCCATGAATTCGTCCGCACGAGTTGCACATTCCCGCGCGAAGCGCACGGCCGGTGAGCAGGCTCGCGGATGCCTGGCCGTCCGACCCCCGCGATAGCCTGAGCGCATGAGCAACGTGACGCAGATCGGTGAACTCGCATCCTGGGGCGGCGAGAAGGGCAAGCAGTTCCTGGACAAGGAGATCGGCACGGAGTTCGCCGGCGTCTCGGTGAACACGACCGCTCCCGGTGGTGAGTCCCCGTTCTGGCACGCGCACGCGAAGATCGAGGAGATCTACATCGTCGTCGACGGCCGCGGCGAGTTCGCCCTCGGCGACGAGGTGCTCCCCCTCGAGGCCGGCACTGCGGTGCGCGTGGCTCCCGGAGTCATGCACGCGCTGCGCGCCCTGCCCGACAGCCCCTCGCCGATGCGCTGGCTGTGCATCCGCGCCGCCGGCCAGGAGCTCGCCTCCGTCGGCCATGACGCCGAGCTCGACCGCGAGCGCCCGTTCCCCTGGAACGCCTGACGCATGGCGTCTGTGCTGGCCGGTCCGGACGGCCGCGGGCGCTGCGCGTGGGTCGGTGACGACGTCGAGTACCGCCGCTACCACGACGAGGAGTGGGGCACCCCGCTGCACGGCGACCGCGCGCTGTTCGAGAAGATGTCGCTGGAAGGGTTCCAGGCGGGGTTGAGCTGGATCACGATCCTGCGCAAGCGCCCGCACTTCCGGGAGGTGTTCGCCGGCTTCGACCCGGCGCTGGTCGCCGAGTTCGGTGACGATGACGTGGAGCGGCTGATGGCGGATGCCGGGATCATCCGCAATCGCGCCAAGATCCTCGCCACGATCTCCAACGCCGCGCTGGTGCGCGAGATGGCGGACGGCGAGCTGGATGCCCTGATGTGGTCGTTCGCGCCCGCGACATCCGCCCGTCCACACACCTTCGACGACGTGCCCGCCGTCACGGCCGAGTCGACCGCGCTCAGCAAGGCGCTGAGGAAGCGCGGCTTCCGGTTCGTGGGCCCCACGACCATGTACGCGCTCATGCAGTCGGCCGGGATGGTCGACGACCACGTCGACGGATGCTGGCGGGCCGCAGCCCGCTGACCCCTGCGCGGTGGGATGGACACTTCTCCCCATGGGCCGTCCGCATCGCCGGGGTAGGGTGAAAGCGGCGCGCTGTCTGCGAGCCCAGGGGGGAATATCAGTATGAGGGTACTGAGTTGGATGCGCGCGCGTCCGAAGCGGCTGGCCGCCGGCGCCGGCGTCGCCATCGGCGCGGTGGTGCTGACGGGCATGGCCGTCGCCTATGACGGCCTCCCCACGACCAAGGTCGATCTGAACGACGCCGGCGTCTGGCTGACCAAGTCGTCGAGCCTGCTCGTCGGGCATTTCAACCACGAGTCGACCGTCCTCGACGGTGGACTGCGCACGGCCAGCGAGAGCTACGACGTGCTGCAGGACGAGTCCTCCATCCTGATCGTCGACAGCGGCAGCGGCACGATGGCGCCCGTCGATCCCGCTCGGGTAGCGCTCTCGGGTTCGGTCAAGCTCCCGGGCGACGCGGACGTGGCGCTCGGCCGGAACACGGTCGCCGTCATGGAGCGTTCCAGCGGACGGCTCTGGGTGCTTCCGTTCACGGGTCTCGCGAACTTCGAGCCCCGCAGCACCGACCCCGTCGCGACTCTCGGCAAGGACGCGGCGATCACCGTCGGCACTGACGGCACCGTGTACGGCGTCGCCGGCGGCAAGGGTGAGATCATCACCGTCACGACGGATGCCGGCGGAGAGCCGCTGGACGAGAAGTCCGTGTCCGTCGGCAAGATCGACAAGGCCGCGCGCCCGTCGATCACCGCCGTCGGCTCGACACCTGTCGTCCTGGACTCCGCGGGCACCGTGCTCGCCCCGGGTGGTCTGCGCGCCAAGGTCGCATCCGATGGATCAGCCGTGCTGCAGCAGGCATCGACGGCGACGGATGCTGTGACGGTGGCGACCTCGAACGCGCTCGTGCGTGTGCCGCTGGACGGTGCTGATCCCACCAGCACCACCATCCCCGGGAACGGCAATCCGGCCGCGCCCGTCTTCCTGCAGGGCTGCACCTACGGGGCCTGGGCTGGGTCGGCGCGGTTCATCCGCGACTGCGCGGGCAAGAGCTCCGACGTGTCCGAGCGGGTCCCCGGCGCCGAGGCCGCCACGCAGCTCATGTTCCGGGTGAACCGCGACGTGATCGTGCTCAACGACATCATCGGCGGCGCCGCCTGGCTGGCGGACGACAGCATGCAGCGCGTGGACGACTGGAGCATCCTCACCCCGCCCGAGGGCGAGGCGGAGGATGAGGAGAAGACCACCGAGGAGACCGTCGAGACCACGCTCCCGGAGCGCAAGAAGGAGAACACCCCGCCCACGGCCGAGGACGACCCGGATCTCGGTGTGCGCCCCGGCTCCACCACCATGCTGTCGGTGCTCGACAACGACAATGACCCCGACGGCGATGTGCTGGTGGCCTCGCTCGTCGGCGGACAGCCCTCGGTGGGCGAGGTGCAGCCCGTGCTCGACGGGGCTGCGCTGCAGATCGCCGTCCCCGAGGACGCGACAGGATCGGCATCCTTCCAGTACCAGGCCGACGACGGCCGCAGCGGAACGGACACCGCCACCGCGACCGTGTCCGTGCACCCCTGGAGCGAGAACTCGGCTCCCAAGCCGAAGCGCGTCACCAGACTCGCCATCGAGTCCGGCGGCACCATCTCGTACAACGTGCTTCCCGACTGGATCGACCCTGACGGTGACGACATCTTCCTGCGCGAGGTCGTCGCGGCGCCCGGGGACGAGGTCGAGTTCACCACCGGCGGGCAGATCACCTATCGCGCCGTGGGCAGCCTGCAGGGTCGCAAGGAGGTGCAGGTCACGGTCTCCGACGGACTCGGCGAGGAGGCGACCGCCGCCATCCTGCTCGATGTGCAGCCACCCGGCTCGACGCTCCCGAAGACCAACGCCGACCACGTCGTGACCCGTCCTGGCGTCGCCGTCACCGTCTCGCCGCTGACGAATGACGCCAGCTCCGGCCGCGAGCAGCTCCGGCTGGCCGGCGTCGACCCCGTCGACGGCGCAGACATCGAATCGGACTTCCCGAACAAGCAGTTCACCTTCAAGGCCCAGGCCACCGGCGTCTACTACGTGCAGTATCTGGTCGCTGCAGGACCCAACGCGGTTCCCGGCCTGGTGCGCGTGGATGTGCTGGACACCGCCGAGACCGAGCTGCCGCCGGTCGCCGTGCGCGACGTCGCGCTGCTGCCCGCGGGCGGCGAGGTCCTGCTCGATCCGCTGGCCAACGACACCGACCCGTCCGGCGGTGTGCTGGTGCTGCAGTCTGCGAGCATCGACGACGACTCCCGCGGCATCTCCGTCTCGGTGCTGGAGCATCAGACGTTGCGCATCGGAGACCAGGGCGGCCTGAGCGGACCCGCCCGGATCAAATACCGCATCTCCAACGGCGCGCGCTCGGCCGAAGGGGAGGTCGTGGTGCTTCCGATCCCGGCGCCGGATCGTATCCTCGCCCCTGTCGCGGTGGATGACCAGGCCGTCGTCCGCGTGGGCGATGTCGTGACGATCCCGGTGCTGAAGAACGACTCGCATCCGAGCGGCGACACCATCCACGTGGTCCCGCAGCTGGTGGAGCCACTCGTCGATCCCGCCGACGGCGAGATCTTCGTGTCGCAGGACACCGTGCGCTTCCGCGCCGGTGCAGAGCCGAAGACGGTGAACGCCACCTACGAGATCATCGACTCGATGGGGCAGAAGGCCGCGGCGTACATCCGCATCCAGATCGTCCCGATCGACAAGGACAAGAACGCAGCGCCCGTGCCGCGCGATCTCACTGTGCGCACGCTCAGCGGGTCCACGCAGCGCATCGCAATCCCGCTGGACGGCCTCGATCCCGACGGCGACTCCGTAGAATTGCTGGGAATCGGGTCCAGCCCGCAGAAGGGCCGCGTCGTCGAGACCGGGCAGGACTTCCTCGGCTATGAGGCGTTCGACGACGCCACAGGTGTGGACAGCTTCACCTATCGGGTGCGCGATCGGCTCGGGCGTGAGGGGACCGGCACCATCCGGGTCGGCATCGCCCCGCGCGAGACCGTCAACCAGGCGCCGTACGCGGTGAAGGACTCCGTGGTCGTGCGGCCCGATCGCGAGGTCGCTGTGCCGGTGCTGGCCAATGACTCCGATCCCGAGGGCGGGAAGATCTCGCTCGTGAAGAAGGGCCTGTCCCATCCGGATGTGGAGGGACTGAAAGCCCGCGTGTCCGGTGACCGGCTGCTGATCCGCGTGCCCGATCGGGAGCTCGAGACGTCGCTGCGGTACACGATCGTCGACGAACTCGGTGCCGAAGCCACCGCCGTCGTGCAGGTGACGGTCGACAAGGACGTGCCGCTGAAGGCCCCGATCGCCCGTGATGACCGGGTGCTGATGACGGACATCAAGGACGGCCCGACCGTCGACATCGACGTGCTCGCCAACGACGAGGACCCGGACGGCACCACACAGGCCCTCACCATCGACGTCGGCCAGGGCGGCACGGTGCGCCCGGACGGAAAGGTGCGGGTCGCGGTCGCGGATGAGGCGCAGATCGTGCGCTACACGATCACCGACCGCGACGATCAGAAGGCATCCGCCTTCATCTACGTCCCGGCGCTGGCGGACATGCGCCCGGTGCTCTCGAACGTCAAGCCGGTCACGGTCAAGAGCGGTGAGACGAAGGTTCTGCCGCTGAAGGACTACGTCACGGTGTTCGGCGGCGGTCAGGCGATGATCACCGAGGCCGCGAAGGTGGTCGCGCCGCACAGCAACGGCGCCGCACTCATCCAGGACGAGAACACGCTGGTCTACACCTCGGCCGAGGGCTTCTTCGGCAAGGACTCGCTGACCTTCGAGGTCACCGACGGCGCTCGGGTCGACGACCCGAAGGGACGCAAGGCCACCCTGACGATCCCGATCACCGTGCTGCCGCCGGACAACCAGCCGCCGACGTTCACCGATGCGCAGATGCAGGTCGCCCCCGGCGAGTCCGCGACGACGCTGGACCTGGCGGCCCTGGCATCCGATCCCGACCCCGACGACAAGGTGTCGTTCCGGCTCACCGGCGGTGCGGGCGACGGCATCACTGCGCAGGTCAGCGGCACGAAGCTGAGCGTCGAGGCGGCGAAGGACGTGCGCAAGGGCACGGTCGCGAACCTCGAGATCACCGCCACCGACGGCGAGACCGAACCGGTCACCGGACGGGTCACGGTGACCGTGACAGCATCCACTCGCGACCTCGCGATCGCGACGGACGACGTGCGCGACGAGGCCGATCAGGGCAAGACCCTGTCGATCCCGGTGCTGGAGAACGACATCAACCCGTTCCCCGACACCCCGCTGAAGATCGTCTCGGCCTCGCTGGAGACCGGCGACGGTGAGGTCACCACGAAGGGCGACCAGGTCGTCGTCACGCCCGGTGAGCACTTCGTCGGGGTGCTGGTCGCCCGATATCGGATTCAGGACGCGACGAAGGACCCCGACCGCGAGGTGGAGGGTCGCGTCCGGCTCACCGTGCAAGGCGTTCCCGATGCGCCAGGCACGCCGAGAGTGACCACCGTGAAGGACCGCACCGTGGTCCTGTCCTGGGCGTCTCCGGTGAACAACGGTGCCGAGATCACGAAGTACACGGTCCGCTCCGTGCAGGGCGGCGCGTACTCGAAGGAGTGCGACTCCACCACGTGCACGCTGGACAAGCTGACGAACAACGTCGAGTACGTCTTCCAGGTCACCGCGACCAACCGGGTCGGCGAGTCCAAGCCCTCGCCCTCCAGCGAGGTGGCGCGGCCTGACACCCGTCCCGATACACCCGGCGCGCCGCGACTGACGTTCGGGGACCACGAGCTGAAGGTCGCGTGGACCACGCCGAGCACGTCAGGATCGCCGGTCGAGTCGTACACGCTGCAGATCAGCCCCGCTCCGCCCTCCGGGCCTGCGGAGATCAGCGGTGTCACCGGCACCAGCACGGTGTGGAAGGGCCTGGAGAACGGGCGCGCCTACCAGGTGAGGATCCGTGCGCACAATCGTGCACCGGAACCGTCCGAGTGGAGCCTGTACTCGCTCGCTGAGACCCCGGCCGGTCCGCCGAAGGCGCCCGCGCAGCCGACGACGGCCGAGCTCGATCCGGTGGGATCCAAGGCGCAGATGCAGGTGAGATGGGTCGCTCCCGACAGCAACGGCGACAAGATCGCCGGCTACGAGCTGCAGGTCATGCAGGGCAGCACAGTGGTCAGGACGCTCAACCCGGCAGCGGGCGCGACGTCGCAGGCAGTGCAGGTCGACCCCTCCGAGACCGGCTATACCTTCCGCATCCGCGCGAGGAACAAGGCGGGCGACGGTGACTGGAGCCCGCCGTCTGCCGAGCGCCGCGGCGTACTCGCACCCGGTGCGCCCACGAACGTGAAGGCGACCCCGGGCGACAACACCGTGACCGTGGCCTACACCCCGGGCCCGCTCAACGGGGCGAAGGCGGGCGAGGTCAGTTACCAGTACCGCAATGGTGCCAACGGCGCGTGGAGTGCGATGCCCGGCGACAAAGTCATCCGCAGCGGCGTGCCGAACAACGGGACCTACACCATCTACGTGCGGGCGGTCTCGAACGTCGCCGGCACCACCTCGAAGGCCAGTCCCGCTTCGGCTCCGTCCAATGCGGCGATCCCGTATGGCAAGCCGGACGTGCCGAACCTGTCTGCGAGCGTCAGCGGCCAGACGATCACCTGGCACATCGGGGCGACCACGCGCAATGGGCGCGACTTCACCGTCACCTGGGCAGACAATCGAGGTCACTCCGGCAGCGTCGGAGCCGGTGGTGGCAACGTGCCGATCTCGTACGGCTGGAGCACCCCGGTGTCCTTCACGGTGACCGTGACGGACCAGCCCGCGGCCGGGCAGCCTGCCGGCGCGCAGACGAACGCCGTCACCGGGAACAGCGGCACCGGAGCCAAACCACTGCCCGAGGTGTGGGTCAGTCGCGGAGGTCCGGCGACCTGGGGGCCGAGTACGTGCCAGAACGTGCGCGTGACCGTCTCCAGTGACTTCCCGGCGGGCAGGTACGTCGTGGATGCATACAACAACGGCGTCTGGTTCGGGAACAACAAGGGCAATGCGGTGCAGGTCCCCGGAGACCTGGGGTCGTACGTGTGCCCCGGCGAGGCGGGCCACACGATCTCGGTGAGCATCCAGGGAGTGAACGCGACCGTCCATCCGGTCATCTGGTGAGTGCCGCAGGGTGATCGGGAGGGGGCGGCGCTCCCTCCCGATCATCGTCCTCGGGGCGGCGTCGTCTAGGATGAAGTCGCGCGCTCGGGATGGCGCGCGGCAACTGACATTGTGCGGGGGAATGCCGGTGAGAGTGCTGTCATGGGTGCGTGCGCGTCCGAAGACGCTTGCGGCGACTGCGGGCGTGCTGGCCGGCACCGTGGTGCTGACCGGTATGGCGCTCGCCTATGACGGGCAGCCGACCGCGAAGGTCGATCTGAACGACGCGGGCGTCTGGCTGACCAAGACCTCGAGCCTGCTGGTGGGGCACTTCAACCACGAGTCGACGGTGCTCGACGGGGGCCTGCGCACCAGCGGCGAGAACTACGACATCCTGCAGGCCGGTGCGACGGTGCTGGTCGCCGACCAGGGCAACTCCACGCTCACGGCGATCGACCCGGCCAACGTCGCGCTCACTGACAGCGCCGCGATCCCATCCGATGCGAAGGTCGCGCTGGGCTCGCGCACGGCCGCGGTGCTGGACCGCAAGTCCGGTGACCTCTGGGTGGTGGGCGCCTCATCCGTGTCGGGCTTCGACGTGAAGGGCACCAAGCCGCTCGCGGAGCTCGGCAAGGACGCCGATGTCGCCGTCGCGCAGGACGGCACGGTGTTCGGCCTGTCGGCCGAGCGCGGCGAGATCGTGACGATCCCCGTCGACCGGCAGGGCGACCCGCTGGCCTCGAGCACTGCATCCGTCGGCGAGATCGGCGCCTCGCCGCGTCCCTCGATCACGGCGGTCGGATCGACGCCGGTGGTTCTCGACGCCGCGGAGGGCGTGGTGACCGCGCCCGGCGGCGTCCGGGTCGAGCTCGCCGACCTCGGAGCCGGGTCGCTGAAGGATGCTGTGCTGCAGCAGGCGTCGGCCCAGGCGGACGCCGTCGCCCTCGCCACGGCGCAGACGCTGATCGAGATCCCGCTGGACGGGGCGAAGCCCGTCGTGCGGAGAGCCGGCGGCACGGGGATCCCCGCTGCTCCGGTGTTCCTGCAGGGCTGCACCTACGGAGCCTGGGGCGGCTCGGGCCGCTTCCTGCGCGACTGCGCGGGAGACGCGGACGACGTGGCCGCCGACATCCCGGGCGCGGAGCAGAGCACGCACCTGACCTTCCGCGTGAACCGCGACGTGATCGTGCTCAACGACGTCGTGGGCGGAGAGGCCTGGCTCGCGGACGACAGCCTGCAGAAGGTCGACGACTGGAGCATCCTGACCCCGCCCGAGGGCGACGCCGAGGACGAGGAGAAGACCACCGAGGAGACGGTGGAGACCTCGCTGCCCGAGCGCAAGCCCGAGAACACGCCCCCGGTGGCCGAGGACGACCCCGATCTGGGCGCACGTCCCGGCGGCACCACGCTGCTGCCGGTGCTGGACAACGACAACGACCCCGACGGCGATGTGCTGGTCGCCACGCTGGACGACGCGCAGCCCCAGGTCGGCGAGGTGCAGCCGATCCTCAACGGCGCGGCGCTGCAGATCCTTGTGCCCGACGACGCGAAGGGCTCGGCGACGTTCCGCTACAAGGTCGACGACGGACGCCCGTCCGGCACCGACACCGCGAACGCCACCGTCACGGTCTACCCCTGGGACGTCAACACGGCGCCCAAGCCCAAGCGCAAGGCCAAGCTGTCCGTCGAGTCGGGCGGCACGCTCTCGTACGGCGTGCTCGCCGACTGGATCGATCCCGAGGGCGACGATCTGTACCTGCTGAACGTGACCCCGGCGCCGGGTGACGAGGTGGACTTCACCACCGACGGCCAGATGACCTACCGCGCGGTGGGCAGCCTGCAGGGCCGCAAGGAGATCGAGGTCGTGGTGGCGGATGCCCTGGGCGAGACCGCCACGGGAAAGATCACGCTGGACGTCAAGCCCGCCGGGACGACCGTCCCGGTGACCAACGCCGACCACGTGGTGACCCGTGTCGGCGAGACCGCCACGGTGTCCCCGACCGCCAACGACACGAGCACGGGCCGTGACGAGCTGCGACTCACCCGTGTCGAGCCGCTGGACGGCGTGCAGATCGTGCCCGACTATCCGAAGAAGCAGTTCGGGTTCAAGGCATCCGCTCCCGGCGTCTACTACGTGCAGTACCTGGTCTCGGCCGGGCAGGCGGATGCCAAGGGCATCGTGCGCGTCGATGTGCTGGACGAGATGGCGTCCGAGCTGCCGCCGGTCGCGGTGCGCGACGTCGCGCTGCTGCCCAAGGGCAAGGAGGCGCTCGTCGATGTGCTCGCGAACGACTCCGATCCCGCCGGCGGCGTGCTGGTCGTGCAGTCCGTCACGGTGCCGCCGCACGGCGGCATCGACGTCTCGGTCCTGAACCACAGCACCCTGCGCATCGGCGACCAGGGCGCCCTCGACCAGCCCGTGAAGATCCGGTACACGATCTCGAACGGCTCCAAGTCGGCGCAGGGCGACGTCACCGTGATCCCGATCCCGGCACCCACCAAGCTCGCCGCCCCGGTCACGCACGATGACGAGGCCGTGGTCCGCGTCGGCGACGTGGTCACGATCCCGGTGCTGGACAACGACGTGCATCCGAACGGCGACGTGCTGCACGTCGCACCGGACCTGATCGAGCCGCTGGTCGACCCGAAGGACGGCGAGGCTTTCGTCTCGCAGGACTCGGTGCGCTTCCGGGCGGGCGGTGAGCCCCGCACGGTCTACCTCACCTACGAAGCCGTCGATTCGATGAATCAGAAGGCCGGCGGACACGTCACCATTCAGATCCTCCCCGTGGACGAACAGGCCAACGCCGCTCCGCGGCCGCGCGATCTGACCGCACGCGCGCTGTCCGGCGGGAGCATCCGCATCCCGATCCCGCTCGACGGGATCGACGCCGACGGCGACTCGGTCGAGCTGCTCGGCCAGGACGTCGCCCCGATCAAGGGGCGCATCACCGAGACCGGCAGCAACTTCCTGGAGTACCAGGCCTTCGCCGACGCGACGGGAGTGGACACCTTCACCTACCGCGTGCGCGACCGTCTCGGCGCCGAGGGCACGGCCACGATCCGCGTGGGGGTCGCGCCGCCGGAGTCGACGAACCAGTCCCCGTACGCGGTGAAGGATGCCGTCATCGTGCGCCCCGGCCGTTCCGTCGCCGTCCCCGCGCTCGCCAACGACTCCGATCCGGACGGCGACGAGATCCGCCTCGTGAAGGACGGCATCCAGGTGCCCCCGGACAGCGGCATCACCGCCAAGGCATCCGGCGACCGGGTTGTCGTGAAGGTGCCCGACCACGAGCTCGAGGCGTCGCTGCAGTACACGATCCGCGACGCGAGGGGAGCCGAGGCGACCGCTCCGATCCTGGTGAAGGTCGACAAGAACGTTCCCCTGATGACCCCGATCGCCCGCGACGACCGCGTGCGGGTGGAGGACCTGAAGGACTCCCTCACCACCGACGTCGACATCCTCGGCAACGACGAGGATCCGGACGGCACGGTCGAGGGGCTGAAGGTCGCCGTCGAGGACGGCGGGCGGCTGCTGGGCGACCGCAAGGTGCGCGTGACGGTCACCGACAAGCGCCAGCTGGTGCGCTACACGGTCACCGATCAGGACGGCCTGACGGCATCCGCGTTCATCTTCGTCCCCTCGATCAGCGAGCTGCGCCCCGTGCTGCGCTCGACCAAGCCGGTCGAGGTCAAGAGCGGCGAGACCAAGGAGCTCAAGCTCTCCGAGTACGTGATGGTCGCGGGCGGCGGCGCGGTGCGCCTGACCGAGGCGTCGAAGATCAGCGCCGGCCACGGCAACGGCGACTCGCTCATCAAGGACGAGACCACGCTGGTCTACACCTCGAAGAAGGGCTACTTCGGCGACGACGCGGTGAGCTTCGAGGTCACCGACGGCAAGACCGTCGAAGACCCCGCCGGGCGCAAGAGCACGCTGTCCATCCCGATCACGGTCCTGCCGCCCGAGAACCAGCCGCCAGTGTTCGTGAACGGCCAGGTGGACGTCGCACCGGGCGAGAAGGCGACGCCCCTGGATCTCGCCGCCCTTACGACGGATCCCGACAAGGCGGATGCCGAAAAGATCACCTACCGCATCACGGGCGACCCCGGTGAGGGCGTGACCGCGCGACTCGACGGCAAGAGGCTGCTGGTCGAAGCAGGCACCTCGACGCCGAAGGGCACCAGCACGTCGGTGAAGCTGAGCATCACCGACGGCACGACCGAGCCGGTCGAGGGGACGGTCGCGGTGCGCGTCATCGCGTCGACGCGCAGCCTTCCGGTGGCGAGCCCCGACACACTCGATCAAGCCGATCAGGGCAAGAGCTACAAGATCCCCGTGCTGGCGAACGACATCAACCCGTTCGCCGACGAGGGCACTCCGCTGAAGCTGCTTTCCGCGACGGTGGAGAGCGGCGATGGCGGGGTGAAGGTCGTCGGCGATCAGGTCGAGGTGACGCCCGGAGTGAAGTTCGTGGGTGTGCTGGTGGTGCGCTACCGGATCCAGGATGCGACGAAGGACCCCGACCGCGAGGTCGACGGCCGGATCACCATGACCGTGCAGGGTGTGCCGGATGCTCCGGGTGTGCCGCGGGTGACCACGGTCGAGGACCGCACGGTGGTGCTGAACTGGTCTGCCCCGTCGAACAACGGCGCCGAGATCGACCACTACACGGTCACCTCCGTCAGCGGCCGTCCCTACACGAAGACCTGCGAGTCGACGACGTGCACCCTGGACGGGCTGGTCAACAACGTCGAGTACACGTTCAAGGTCACGGCGCACAACCGCGTCGGCGATGGGCCGGAGTCTCCGGTGTCCGAGCCCGCGCGCCCCGACGTGCGGCCCGAGCGCCCGCTGCCGCCGACGCTGGTGTTCGGCGACCAGTCGGTGAAGGTGTCCTGGACCACCCCGCAGTCCAACGGCTCGCCGGTCGACTCCTACACGCTGCAGATCTCCCCGGCGCCGCTGCGCGGAGCATCCGAGAAGACCGGCGTGACCGGGAACAGCATCGTCTGGGACGGTCTGGAGAACGGCACCAGCTACCAGGTTCGGGTGCAGGCGCACAACCAGGCACCGGATCCGTCCGACTTCAGTGTCTACTCGCAGCCCGAGATCCCCGCCGGGAAGCCCGGTGCGGTCGCGGCTCCGACGGTGAGCAGTGCGCCCTCGGTGGGCAGTGAGGCGCAGATGACGGTGCGCTGGGGCGACGCCGATCCGAACGGTGACGCGGTCAAGAACTACGATCTGCTGATCTACCGCGGCGGTTCGCTGTTCCAGACCCTGGCGGTGGGCACCGCGACGTCGAAGACGGTCTCGGTCCCGACGAACTCGTCCGACTACACCTATGCGGTGAAGGCGACGAACAAGGCCGGCACGGGCGCGCTGAGCCCGCAGTCCACCCCGCAGCGGGCGTTCGGCACGCCGGGCGCGCCGACGAACGTCGTCGCGAAGGAAGGGGACCGGCAGATCACCGTCACCTTCACCAAGCCCGACTTCAACGGCGCCAAGGACGGCGAGATCAGGTATCAGTACTCGCTGAACGGCGGTACCTGGATGGACTGGAACGGCACCAGTGCGATCGCGGCGGCCAACGGCACGCCCTATACGGTCAGGCTGCGGGCGTACTCTGTCGTCGGCGGACAGCAATCGCAGGCCGGTAAGGAGTCCGCCCCCTCGAATCAGGTGACCCCGTACGGGACGCCCCATGCGCCGACCGGCAGCGCGACGAATCTCGGCCAGGCGATCCGGCTCGCCTGGAACGCGAGCGGCTCGGACAACGGACGCCCCGTAACGACCTACATCAGCATCGACGGCGGCGGGTGGCAGCAGGTCGCGACCACGGGCAGCCGTGACGTCGGCAACGGCTACAGCCAGACGCACAGCATCCGGGTGCGCACGGTCGCCAACCCGGGCGGTGAGGCGCTGTCCCCGGTGTACTCGGCCACGACCAACGCGCCGCCTCAGCCGTCCGCGCAGACCGTGCGAGGAACCCTGGCGGTCGATCACGGCTCGCTGAACGGCTACAGCTGCGCCGCCGATACCTGCTACTACGTCGCGGCGGACACCGCGAACTTTCCCGCCGGCAACTATCGCGTCACCTGCTATGCGAACGGATCGGCGTTCAGCTCGTCGTACAGCACGCAGTACGTCCCGGCCAACGGCCGGGTGCAGGCGACGTGCTGGACGGGCGGCAACTCCGGTGGCGACTACAACATCCAGCTCTACATCGAGGGCTGGGGACTCGCCGCGCCGACGAACTGGCAATGACGGCCCGCGGCGGTGGCCGCGGGCACGGGTAGTACTCCCCATCCACCTGTGTGCCGTGCGGCACGTAGGCTGACACGGGCGCTGGAAGGCGCGCCGAGGGAGAGCTGCCGGCATGAGACTGATGACGTGGGCGCGTGCGCGTCCGAAGACCCTTGCCGCCACTGCCGGCGTGCTCACAGGCAGCGTGGTGCTCACCGGCATGGCCCTCGCCTATGACGGCCTCCCCACGGCCAAGGTCGAGCTCAACGACGCGGGCGTCTGGCTGACCAAGTCCTCGAAGCTGCTCGTCGGCCACTTCAATCACGAGTCCACCGTGCTCGACGGCGGTCTGCGCACGAGCAGCGAGGACTACGACATCCTCCAGAACGGCCCGACCGTGCTGGTCGTCGATCACGGCAACTCCACGCTGACCGCCGTCGACCCCGCCAACGTCTCCCTCACCGACAGCGCGACGATCCCGGGCGACGCGAAGGTCGCGCTCGGCGACCGCACCGCCGCCGTGCTGGACCGCGCATCCGGGTCGCTGTGGGTGCTCGGCGCGAGCGAGATCGCCGGCTTCGACATCAAGGGTGCGGACCCGATCGCCAAGCTCGGCGCGAACGCCGACGTCACCGTCGCGCACGACGGCACGGTGTTCGCGGTGTCCCCGAAGGACGGCGACATCGTCACCGTCCCCGTCGACGATCAGGGCGCCGCGATCGACCCGAAGACCTCCGCCCTGGACGGCGTCAAGGGCGCCTCCGAGCCCTCCATCACCGCCGTCGGCGATGTGCCGGTCGTGCTGAACCCCTCGGACGGGACCGTCCTGGCGGCCGGCGTGCGCGCCGAGCTCGAGGATGCGAAGGATGCCGTGCTGCAGCAGGCATCCGCGGCCACGGATGCCGTGGCCGTCGCGACATCCGCCGGTCTGGTCCGCATTCCCCTGCACGGCGGCGAGGCCACGACGGTGAAGGCGGGCGGCACGGGCACGCCCGCGGCGCCGGTGTTCCTCGAGGGCTGCACCTACGGCGCCTGGGGCGGCTCGGCCCGGTTCGTGCGCGACTGCGCGGGGGAGCGCAACGACGTCGCCGCGAAGATCCCCGGCGCGGAGAGCAGCTCGCGCCTCATGTTCCGCGTGAACCGCGACGTGATCGTGCTCAACGACGTGATCGGCGGAGAGGCCTGGCTGGCGGATGACAGCCTGCAGCGCGTCGACGACTGGAGCATCCTGACCCCGCCCGAGGGCGAGGCGGAGGACCAGGACGAGTCCACCCAGGAGACCGTCGAGACCTCGCTCCCCGAGCGCAAGGAGGAGAACACGCCTCCGGTGGCCGAGGACGACAGGCTCGGCGTGCGTCCCGGCGGCACGACGCTGCTGCCGGTGCTCGACAACGACAACGACTCGGACGGCGACGTGCTCGTCGCGACGCTGGCGGGTGCCCAGCCGTCCATCGGCGAGGTGCAGCCGATCCTGAACGGCGCCGCCCTGCAGATCATGGCCCCCGACGACGCGTCCGGAACCGCGGCGTTCACCTACCAGGTGGATGACGGCCGCGCCAACGGCACCGACACGGCCACGGTCACCGCGACCGTGTTCGACTGGGACACCAACACGGCGCCCAAGCAGAAGCGCAAGCCCAAGACCTCCGTAGAGTCGGGCGGAACGCTGTCGTACAACGTGCTGCAGGACTGGATCGACCCCGAGGGCGACGACCTCTACCTCAAGAGCGTCGTCGCGGCGGACGGCGACGAGGTCGAGTTCACCACCGACGGCCAGATGACCTACCGGGCCGTCGGCAGCCTGCAGGGCCGCAAGGAGATCGAGGTCGCTGTCGCGGATGCCCTGGGCGAGGCCGCCACCGGCACGATCATCCTCGACGTGAAGCCCGCCGGCACGACCGCCCCGGTCACCAACGCCGATCACATCGTGACCCGGGTGGGCGAGACCGCGACGGTGGCGCCGCTGGCCAACGACTCCAGCTCCGGTCGTGACGAGCTGCGGCTCACCCGTGTCGAGCCGCTCGACGGCGTGACCGTCCTGCCTGACTACCCGAAGAAGCAGTTCGCCTTCAAGTCGAACGCCCCTGGCGTCTACTACGTGCAGTACCAGGCATCGGCGGGCCAGGCGGATGCCAAGGGCATCGTGCGCGTCGACGTGCTCGACAAGCAGGAATCGGAGCTCCCTCCGGTCGCCGTGCGCGACGTCGCCCTTCTGCCGACGGGCAAGGAGGCGCTGGTCGGCGTGCTCGCGAACGACTCCGACCCCGCGGGCGGCGTGCTGGTCGTGCAGTCGGTCTCCGTGCCTCCGCACGGCGGTGTCGCGGTGTCGGTGCTGAACCACGAGACCCTGAGGATCACCGATCAGGGCGCTCTCGACGAGCCCGTCAAGATCACGTACCGCATCTCCAACGGGTCGAAGTCCGCAGAGGGCGACGTGACCGTGGTGCCGATCCCCGCTCCGTCCAAGATCACGCCGCCGGTCACTCACGACGACGAGGCCGTCGTCCGCGTCGGCGACGTCGTGACGATCCCCGTGCTCGAGAACGACGTGCACCCCAACGGCGACGTGATGCACGTCGCGCCTGACCTGGTCGAGCCTCTGGTGGACCCGAAGGACGGCGAGGCGTTCGTCTCGCAGGACACCGTGCGCTTCCGTGCCGGGAAGCAGCCTGGCACCGTGTACCTCACCTACGAGGCCGTCGACTCGATGGGGCAGAAGGCGGGTGGCCACGTCACCGTGCAGGTGCTCCCCGTGGACGGCGAGGTCAACGCACCGCCGCGTCCGCGCGATCTGACCGCCCGCGTCCTGGCCGGCACCAGCATCCGCATCCCGGTCCCGCTCGACGGGATCGACGTGGACGGCGACTCCGTCGAGCTGCTGGGCCAGGACATCGCACCGACCAAGGGGCGGATCACCGAGACCGGCGGCGACTTCCTGGAGTACGAGGCCTTCAAGGGCTCCGCGGGCGTCGACACCATCGTCTACCGCGTGCGCGATCGCCTGGGCGGCGAGGGCACGGCGACGATCCGCGTCGGCATCGCCCCCGCCGAGGCGACCAACCAGGCGCCGTTCGCGGTGAAGGACACCGTGGTGGTGCGCCCCGGCCGCTCTGTGGCGGTCCCGGTGCTGGCGAACGACTCCGACCCCGAGGGCGATGAGATCCGCCTGGTCAAGGACGGCATCGAGACGCCGAAGGACTCCGGGATCACGGCGAGGGCATCCGGCGACCGCGTGGTCGTCAAGGTTCCCGACCGCGAGCTCGACGCATCCCTGCAGTACACGATCCGCGACTCCAATGGCGCTGAGGCGGATGCTCCGATCCTGGTCACCGTTGACCAGGACGTCCCGCTCATGACGCCGGTCGCCCGCGACGACCGCCTGCGCGTCGAGGACCTCGAGGACTCGCTCTCCGCCGACATCGACATCCTCGCCAACGACGAGGATCCGGACGGCACGGTCGAGGCGCTGAAGGTGGCCGTCGACGGCGGTGCGAAGCCGGTCGGCGATCGCAAGGTCCGCGTGAGCGTGACCGACCAGCGTCAGCTGATCCGGTACACGATCACCGACCAGGACGAGCAGACCGCTTCTGCGTTCATCTTCGTCCCCGCGCTCAGCGAGCTGCGTCCGGCGCTGCGCTCGACCAAGCCGGTCGAGGTCAAGAGCGGTGAGACGAAGGAGCTCGAGCTCGCCGACTACGTCACCGTCGCCGGCGGCGGGAACGTGCGTCTCACGGAGGCATCGAAGGTCAGCGCCGGTCACGGCAACGGAGACACCCTGATCAAGGACGAGACCACCCTGGTCTACACGTCCGAGAAGGGCTACTTCGGCAAGGACTCGCTGAGCTTCGAGGTGACGGACGGGAAGACCGTCGAGGACCCCGAGGGTCGCAAGAGCACGCTGTCGATCCCGATCACGGTGCTGCCGCCCGACAACCAGCCGCCCGTGTTCGTGAACGGGCAGATCGACGTCGCCCCGGGCGAGGATGCGACGTCCATCGACCTCGCCGCGCTGACCACCGATCCGGACAAGGGCGATGCGGGGAAGATCCGCTACAGCATCACCGATCGCCCCGGCGACGGCCTGAACGCGCGTCTGGACGGGAGCAAGCTCCTGGTCGATGCGTCGGCGACCACGCCCAAGGGCACGACGGCGACCGTCGGGCTGAGCATCACGGACGGCACCACGGAGGCTGTCGAGGGCAGCGTGACGGTCACGGTGACGGCATCCACTCGTCCGCTCGCGGTCGCCGGTCCCGACAACGTCGACGAGGCCGACCAGGGCAAGACGATCACGGTCCCCGTGCTGCAGAACGACATCAATCCCTTCGAGGCCGATGGGAAGCCCCTGAAGGTCCTCTCCGCAGATCGTGAGAGCGGCAACGGCGACGCGAGGGTCGTGGGCGACCGCGTCGAGGTCACGCCGGCGTCGGACTTCGTGGGTGTGATGGTGGTGCGCTACCGGATCCAGGATGCGACCAAGGACGCCGATCGTGAGGTCGACGGCCGCATCACGGTGACGGTGCAGGGTGTGCCGGACGCTCCGGGTGTGCCGCGGGTGACGACGGTCGAGGACCGCACGGTGGTGCTGAACTGGTCGGCCCCGTCGAACAACGGCGCCGAGATCGATCACTGCACGGTGACCTCGGTGGGCGGTCGCTCCTACACCAAGACGTGCACCTCGACGACGTGCACCCTGGACGGGCTGACGAACAACGTCGAGTACACCTTCCAGGTGACCGCGCACAACCGGGTGGGCGACGGCCCCGCATCTCCGGCATCCGAGCCCGCGCGGCCGGATGTGCGCCCGGAGACTCCGCTGCCGCCGAAGCTGGTGTTCGGTGACAAGTCGTTGAAGGTGTCGTGGACGCCTCCGCAGTCGAACGGTTCACCGGTCGACTCCTACACGCTGCAGATCTCGCCCGCGCCGTTGAGCGGCTCATCGGAGCGGAAGGTCGGCAATGTCGCGTCGCTGACCTGGGACGGTCTGGAGAACGGCACGAACTATCAGGTGCGGGTGCAGGCGCACAACCAGGCACCCGACCCCTCCGACTACAGCGTCTGGTCGCTGGGTGAGACGCCCGCCGGTGTCCCGGGCACGGTCGCCGCCCCCACCGTGAGCAGCGCCCCGTCGGTGGGCAGCGAGGCGCAGATGACGGTGCGCTGGGGCGACGCGAACCCGAACGGCGACGCGGTCAAGAACTATGATCTGCTGATCTACCGCGGCGGTTCGCTGTTCCAGACCCTGGCGGTGGGCACCGCGACGTCGAAGACCGTCTCCGTCCCGACGAACTCGTCCGACTACAGCTATGCGGTGAAGGCGACGAACAAGGCCGGCACGAGCGCCGCGAGCCCGCAGTCCACTCCGCAGCGCGCGTTCGGATCCCCCGGAGCTCCGACGAACGTGAAGGCGACGCCGGGCGATCAGAAGATCACGGTGACGTACACGATGTCCGACTCGGCGCTCAATGGCGCCAAGCGCGAGGAGATCCGGTACCAGTACCTGCTCTCGGGCGGGGCGTGGACGAACTGGAACGGCAGCAGTGCCATTCCGGCCAGCAACGGAACCGACTACACCGTCAAGCTGCGCGCGTACTCGGTGGTCGGCGGTCAGCAGTCCCAGCCCGGGGCGGCGTCCGCCGCATCCAACACCGTGCGGCCGTACGGCACCCCGCATCCGCCGACCGGGTCGGCGTCCAAGTCCGGCGATCAGCAGATCAAGCTCACCTGGAACGCCGGCGGCTCCGACAACGGCTACCCCGTCACCACGTACATCAGCGTGGACGGCGGCGGCTGGCAGAAGGTGGCCACCACCGGCAGCAAGATCGTCGGCAACGGCTACAACCAGACGCACAGCATCCGGGTCAAGGCCGTCGCCAGCCCCGGCGGCGAGTCGCTCTCGCCGACGTACAGCGCCACCACGAGTGCGCCGCCCTCGCCCAAGATCTGGGTCACGAAGGGCGACTACGTCAGCGGCTGCGTCAACGGCTGCTACAAGTTCAAGGTCAACTGGGAGAACGCCAACCTCGGCAGCGTCACCGTCAAGTGCATGAAGGACGGCGGGCAGATCGGTTCCTCCGCGTACCCTGTGAGCATGAACGGCAGCGGCAGCGCACAGCTCAGTTGCTGGCAGGGCAGCGACAACCTCAACGTGTGGGTCGACGTCGTGGGCTGGGGTGACAGCGTCGACACCGAGAAACGGTACTGGGCCAAATAGCCGGGCGTGATGTCCGGGACCTCGGTCGCACCCGTTGCGGGGAGGCTCGTGCACGGGTAGTCCTGCCCATGCTCCGGCAGTGGGGCGGGGCAGGTATCCCGGTTACAATGACACGGGCCGACCCCGGGGGGAGACAACGGAATGAGACTGCTGTCGTGGGTGCGCGCGCGTCCGAAGGCGCTCGCTGCGACCGCCGGCGTCGTCGCCGGCAGCGTCGTGCTCACCGGCATGGCCCTCGCCTATGACGGACTCCCCACCGCCAAGGTCGACCTCAACGACGCGGGTGTCTGGCTGACCAAGTCCTCGGCTCTGCTCGTGGGGCACTTCAACCACGAGTCCACGGTGCTCGACGGCGGTCTGCGCACGAGCAGCGAGAACTACGACATCCTGCAGCAGAGTCAGACCGTGCTCGTGGTCGACCACGGCAACTCCACGCTGACCGCGATCGACACCGCGAACGTCTCGCTGACCGACAGCACCACGATCCCCGGCGACGCGAAGGTCGCGCTCGGCGACCACACCGCGGCCGTGCTGGATCGCAAGTCCGGTGCGCTGTGGGTGCTCGGCGCCGCCGACGTCGCGGGGTTCGACGTGAAGGCGACCGACCCGGTCGCGAAGCTCGGCAAGGACGCCGATGTCACCGTCGGCCAGGACGGCACCGTGTTCGCCGTGTCGGCCAAGGACGGCGAGATCGTCACCATCCCGGTCGACGCCCAGGGGGAGCCGCTGGAGGCGAAGACCTCCGCGCTGGACGGCCTCAAGGACGCATCCGAGCCCACGATCACCGCCGTCGGCGATGTGCCCGTGGTGCTCAATCCGTCCGACGGCGTCTTGGTGGCGCCGGGGGGCGTGCATGCACGCATCGATGGTGCGAAGGATGCCGTGCTTCAGCAGGCATCCGCGGCCACGGATGCCGTGGCCGTCGCGACATCCGCGGGCCTGGTCCGTGTGCCGCTGCACGGCGGCGAGTCCACGACGGTGAAGGCGGGCGGCACGGGCACGCCCGCCGCGCCGGTGTTCCTCGAGGGCTGCACCTACGGCGCCTGGGGCGGCTCGGCGCGCTTCCTCCGCGACTGCGCGGGCAAGCAGGACGACGTGTCGGCCAAGATCCCCGGTGGCGAGCGCAGCTCGCGCCTGATGTTCCGCGTGAACCGCGACGTGATCGTGCTCAACGACGTGATCGGCGGAGAGGCCTGGCTGGCGGATGACAGCCTGCAGCGCGTCGACGACTGGAGCATCCTGACCCCGCCCGAGGGCGAGGCGGAGGACCAGGACGAGTCCACCGAGGAGACCGTCGAGACCTCGCTCCCCGAGCGCAAGGAGGAGAACACGCCCCCGGTGGCCGAGGACGACAAGCTCGGCGTGCGCCCGGGCGGCACCACCATGCTGCCGGTGCTCGACAACGACAACGACTCCGACGGCGACGTGCTCGTCGCGACCCTCGCTGGTGCGCAGCCGTCCATCGGCGAGGTGCAGCCGATCCTGAACGGAGGCGCCCTGCAGATCATGGCGCCGAAGGATGCCAGCGGCACGGCGTCGTTCACGTACCAGGTGGACGACGGCCGTGAGAACGGCACCGACACCGCCACGGTCACCGCGACCGTGTACGACTGGGACACCAACAGCGCCCCGAAGCCCAAGCGCAAGACCAAGCTGTCGGTCGAGGCGGGCGGCACGCTGTCGTACAACGTGCTCCCGGACTGGATCGACCCCGAGGGCGACGACGTCTACCTGCAGCAGGTCGTGGCGGCGCCCGGCGACGAGGTCGAGTTCACCACCGACGGCCAGATGACCTACCGGGCCGTCGGCAGTCTGCAGGGCCGCAAGGAGGTCTCGATCGTCGTGGCGGATGCCCTCGGCGAGACCGCGAACGGCACGATCCAGCTCGATGTGAAGCCGGCCGGCGGCACGGTGCCCGTCACGAACGCCGACCATGTCGTCACCCGTGTCGGGGAGACCGCGACGGTCTCTCCCACCGCGAACGACACCAGCACCGCACGCGACGATCTGCGCCTGACGCGCGTCGAGCCGCTCAGCGGCGTGACGATCGTGCCGGACTACCCGAAGAAGCAGTTCACGTTCGAGTCGGGCGCCCCTGGCGTCTACTACGTGCAGTATCAGGTGTCGGCGGGTCAGGCGGATGCCAAGGGCATCGTGCGCATCGACGTGCTCGACAAGCAGGAGTCCGAGCTGCCGCCCGTCGCGGTGCGCGACGTCGCGCTGCTGCCCAAGGGCAGCGAGGCGCTGGTCGGCGTGCTCGCGAACGACTCCGACCCGGCCGGCGGCGTGCTGGTGGTGCAGTCGGTCACGGTGCCGCCGCACAGCGGCATCGACGTCTCGGTGCTGAACCACGAGACGCTGCGCATCGGCGACCAGGGCGCGCTCGACGAGCCCGTGAAGATCACTTATACGATCTCGAACGGCTCCAAGTCCGCGCAGGGCGACGTCACGGTCATCCCCATCCCAGCCCCCTCCAAGATCGCGGCTCCGGTCACGCATGATGACGAGGCCGTCGTCCGCGTGGGCGACGTCGTGACGATCCCCGTGCTCGAGAACGACGTGCATCCGAACGGCGAGGTGATGCACGTCGCGCCGAAGCTGATCGAGCCGCTGGTCGACCCGAAGGACGGCGAGGCGTTCGTCTCGCAGGACACCGTGCGCTTCCGTGCCGCGAACCAGCCCGGCACCGTCTACCTCACCTACGAGGCCGTCGACGCCATGGGGCAGAAGGCCGGCGGTCACATCACCATCCAGGTGCTGGCGAAGGACGCCGACGTCAACGCGCCCCCGCACCCGCACGATCTCACCGCGCGGGCTCTGGCCGGCACCAGCATCCGCATCCCGATCCCGCTGGACGGGATCGACACCGACGGCGATTCGGTCGAACTGCTCGGTCAGGACGTCGCCCCGGTGAAGGGCCGCATCACCGAGACCGGCGGCAACTTCCTGCAGTACGAGGCGTTCCAGGGCTCAGCGGGCGTCGACACCGTCGTCTACCGGGTTCGCGATCGCCTCGGCGCCGAGGGAACGGCCACGATCCGCATCGGCATCGCACCTCCCGAGGCGACCAACCAGGCCCCGTATGCGGTGAAGGATGCCGTGGTCGTGCGTCCCGGCCGCTCGGTGGCGGTCCCGGTGCTCGCCAACGACTCCGACCCCGAGGGTGACGAGATCCGCCTGGTCAAGGACGGCATCGAAGTCCCCAAGGACTCCGGCATGACCGCGAAGGCGTCCGGCGACCGCGTGGTCGTGAAGGTGCCAGACAAGGAGATGGAGGCGTCGCTGGAGTACACGATCCGCGACGCGAAGGGCGCCGAGGCGACCGCCCCCATCCTCGTGACGGTCGACAAGGACGTTCCTCTGATCCCCCCGATCGCCCGGGACGACCGGCTGCGCGTGGAGGACCTGAAGGACTCCCTCACAGCCGACATCGACATCCTCGCCAACGACGAGGACCCCGACGGCACGGTCGACGGGCTCAAGGTCACCGTCGACACCGGTGCGAAGCTCGTCGACTCCCGCAAGGCCCGGGTGACGGTGACCGACCAGCGCCAGCTGATCCGGTACACGATCACCGACCAGGACGGCCAGGAGGCTTCCGCGTTCATCTTCGTCCCCGCGCTCGACGAGCTGGGCCCCGCGCTGCGCTCGACCAAGCCTGTCGAGGTCAAGAGCGGCGAGACCAAGCAGCTCAAGCTCTCCGACTACGTCGTGGTCGCCGGCGGCGGCGCGGTGCGCCTGACCGAGGCGTCCAAGGTCAGTGCCGCCCATGCCAACGGCGACACCCTGATCAGGGACGAGACCACGCTCGTGTACACGTCGAAGAAGGGCTTCTTCGGTGACGACGCTCTGAACTTCGAGGTCACCGACGGCAAGACGCTGGAGGACCCGAAGGGCCGTCGCAGCACGCTGTCGATCCCGATCACCGTGCTGCCCCCGGAGAACCAGCCGCCCGTGTTCGTCAACGGTCAGGTCGACGTCGCGCCGGGGGAGAAGGCGACGTCGCTGGATCTCGCCGCGCTGACCACCGATCCGGACAAGGCGGATGCCGGGAAGATCCAGTACCGGATCTCGAAGCAGCCCGGCGACGGCATCAACGCCCGGCTGGAGGGCACCCGGCTGCTCGTGGACGCCTCCTCGAGCACTCCCAAGGGCACGAACGCGATGGTGTCGCTGAGCATCACCGACGGCACGACCGAGCCCGTCGAGGGCAGTGTCTCGGTGAACGTCACGGCATCCACGCGAAGCCTCGCCGTCGCAAGCCCTGACACCATCGACGAGGCCGATCAGGGGAAGACCTACAAGGTCCCGGCGCTGGCGAACGACATCAACCCGTTCGCCGACGAGGGCACGCCCCTGAAGCTGCTCTCGGCCGAGCGAGAGAGCGGCGACGGCACCGCGCGCGTGGTCGGCGACCAGGTGGAGATCACCCCCGGTGCGAAGTTCGTGGGTGTGATGGTGGTGCGCTACCGGATCCAGGATGCGACGAAGGATCCCGACCGTGAGGTCGACGGCCGCATCACGGTGACGGTGCAGGGTGTGCCTGATGCCCCCGGTGTGCCGCGGGTGACGACGGTCGAGGATCGCACTGTGGTGCTGAACTGGTCGGCGCCGTCGAACAACGGCGCGGAGATCGACCGTTACACGGTCACCTCGGTGGGTGGCCGGCCCTACTCCAAGACGTGCACCTCGACGACGTGCACGCTGGACGGGCTGACGAACAACGTCGAGTACACGTTCAAGGTCACGGCGCACAACCGCGTCGGCGACGGGCCGGCGTCCCCGCTGTCGGAGCCGGCCCGGCCCGACGTGCGTCCCGAGACTCCTCAGCCGCCGAAGCTGGTCTTCGGTGACAAGTCGCTGAAGGTGTCGTGGACCACGCCGCAGTCGAACGGCTCGCCGGTCGATGCGTACACGCTGCAGATCTCTCCTGCGCCGCTGAGCGGCTCTTCGGAGCGGAAGGTTGGGAACGTCACCTCTCTGACCTGGGACGGACTGGAGAACGGCACGAACTATCAGGTGCGGGTGCAGGCGCACAACCAGGCGCCCGACCCGTCGAGCTACAGCATCTGGTCACTCGGCGAGACACCGGCAGGCGTGCCCGGCACGGTTGCGGCGCCGACGGTGAGCAGTGCGCCCTCGGTCGGCAGCGAAGCGCAGATGACCGTCACTTGGACGGCGGCGGACCCGAACGGTGACGCGGTCAAGAACTACGACCTGCTCGTCTACCGGGGCGGTGCGCTCTACCAGACCCTCCCTGCCGGGACCGCGACGTCTAAGACGGTCTCGGTTCCGACGAACTCGTCCGACTACACCTATGCGGTGAAGGCGACGAACAAGGCGGGCACGAGCGCTGCGGGTGCGCAGTCCGCACCGCAGCGCGCGTTCGGCAAGCCGGGAGCGCCGTCGAATGTCGTGATAAGGGAAGGCGATCGTCAGGTGGCCATCGCTTCGTACACGAAGCCTGACTACAACGGCGCGAAGGACGGCGAGATCAGGTATCAGTACTCGCTCAGCGGCGGGGCCTGGACGAACTGGAACGGCTCCAGTGCGATCGCTGCCAACAACGGCACCGGCTACACCGTGCGGCTGCGCGCATACTCCGTGGTCGGTGGCCAGCAGTCGCAGCCCGGGGACGCGTCCGCCGCGTCGAACAACGTGGTCCCCTACGGCGCCCCCTTCGCCCCGACCGGGTCGGCATCGAAGTCGGGCGACAAGGCCATCAAACTCACCTGGAACGCCGGTGGCTCCGACAACGGCCGCCCCATCACGACGTACATCAACGTGGACGGCAACGGCTGGGAGCAGGTGGCGACCTCGGGCAGCCGCACGGTGGGCAACGGGTACGACCAGACTCACAAGATCCGGGTCAAGGCGGTCGCGTCCGAGGGCGGCGAGGCGCTGTCGCCGGTGTACGACGCGACCACCAGCTCACCGCCCGTCAAGGCGACGCTCGGGCCCGGAGCCGCGGTGAGCGGCTGCTCCGCCGTGGGCGGTGGCGACTGCCACAGGTTCAAGGTCACCACGACCAACGACTTCAAGGCCGGCAACTACAAGATCGAATGCTATGCAGGCGGCACGATGTTCGGCAACAACGCCGGATACGCCGTGAAGATCCCTTCCGGAGGATCCGTGACCATCGACTGCTACAACGGCTTCTCCCGCGACAAGACGCTGAAGATCATCGGCGGCGATCCCGGCAGCATCAGCGCCAATTTCGGCTAGCCGAGCCCCGACCATCCCCCAGATTCAGACTTCCCACCACTCGAGAAGAAGAGACACCGACATGACAATGACCCCCGAACAGGCCGCCTGGTTCCAGAGCACCTTCACCCGCCTGGTGGAGAACATCGACAAGGCGCTGCAGGGCAAGCCCGAGGTCGTGAGCCTGGTGCTCTCGGCCATGCTCGCCGAGGGCCACGTGCTGCTCGAGGATGCGCCGGGCACGGGCAAGACCAGCCTCGCCAAGGCGCTGGCCGCGACCGTGCAGGGCACCAGCTCGCGCATCCAGTTCACCCCCGACCTGCTGCCGTCGGATGTGACGGGTGTGACGATCTACGACCAGCAGAACCACAAGTTCGAGTTCCACAAGGGACCGATCTTCGCGTCGATCGTGCTGGCCGATGAGATCAACCGTGCCTCGCCGAAGACCCAGTCGGCCCTCCTCGAGGTCATGGAGGAGTCGCGCGTCACCGTCGACGGCGTCACTCACGAGGTCGGCCGTCCGTTCCTGGTGATCGCGACCCAGAACCCGGTCGAGCAGGCCGGAACCTACAAGCTCCCCGAGGCGCAGCTGGACCGCTTCCTGATCAAGACCTCGATCGGCTACCCGAGCCTGGCGGTCACCGAGAGCATTCTCGCCGGTGCGGCGCAGCGCAACCCCGCCGCCGGGCTGACCGCGGGGATCACCACCAGCGCCGTCGCCGACATGGCGGACCTGGCTGCCACCGTGCACGTCGAGCCCGCCGTGCTGCGGTACGCCGCCGAGCTCGCCGAGGCGACGCGCGGTGACAGCGCCATCAAGCTCGGCGTCTCGGTGCGCGGTGCGATCGCCATGATCCGCATCGCCAAGGTGTGGGCCGCCGCGCACGGCAGGCACTACGTGCTGCCGGACGACATCAAGGCCCTCGCCCGCCCGGTGTGGCAGCACCGTCTCATGCTCGACGCGGAGGCGGAGTTCGCCGGCACCACGGCCGACACCGTCATCGCACGGGTCCTCGACACGGTCGCGGCACCCCAGGCGCGGGCGAACGCCTGATGGCGGCGGATGCGATCGCGGCACCCCGGGCGGCGGACCGCGAGGCCGGATGGCGCGACATCGTCGCGGTCATCGGCGCGCGCGTCCTCGACCGCCTGCGGCGCATCGCGGCCGTCATCCGCCCACTCGGCTGGACGGTGATGGCGCTCGCGGTCGCGGCGTGGGTCACCGGGCAGCTGCTCGGCTGGCAGGAGGTCGTGGTCACCGGTCTCGTGCTGGCCGCGGTCGCCGTCATCTGCGCGCTGTTCCTGATCGGCCGCACCGAGTATGACGTCTCCCTCGACCTCGCGCGCACCCGCGTGGTGGTGGGGGAGCGCGCGGTCGGCGCGCTGACCCTGCTCAACCGCGGATCGCGCGCGATCCTGCCCTCGCGGGTGGTGCTGCCGGTCGGCGCCGGCCGCGGCGAGTTCTCGATCGGCCGACTGGCTCCCGGCCAGGAGGCCGAGGAGCTGTTCGCCATCCCCACGCAGCGCCGTGGCGTCGTCAAGGTCGGCCCCGTGAGCGTCGTGCGCGGCGACCCGCTGGGACTGTTTGAGCGCGCCCACCGTCGCGACGACCCGGTCGACCTGTACGTGCACCCGAACACCACGCTGTTCGGCGGCCAGTCCCTCGGCTTCCTGCGCGACCTGGAGGGCCTGCCCGCGGCGGACCTGTCGCGTGACGACGTGTCCTTCCACGCACTGCTCGAGTACCAGCCCGGCGACGACCTGCGCCACGTGCACTGGCGCTCGACGGCCCGCACCGGCACGATGATGGTGCGCCAGTTCGAGGAGACCCGCCGCTCGCACTTCGTGATCGGCCTGACGCGCTCGCCCCGCGATTACCGCAGCGACGAGGACTTCGAGCTCGCCATCTCCGTCGCCGGGTCCATCGGCCTGCGCGCGCTGCGCGACTCGCAGAAGGTCGACGTGCGCGTGCAGGGTCATGAGCTGCCGGCCGGCACCGGCAAGCAGCTGCTCGACTCGCTGTCCATGGTGGAGCACTCGCGTCCCCGCGACGGCGGCGTGCCCGAGCTCGCCGGCGTGCTGGCGGCGACCACGGCATCCGCCAGCGTCGTTGCCCTGGTGTGCGGCTCCGCCGTCTCCAGCGAGGACCTGCGGCTCGCCTGCTCGCGGATGCCGTTCGGCGCGCGCGTGATCGCCGTGGTCGTGCAGGGCGGCGTCGAGCAGCCCGCGCTCCGCCGCATCGCCGACGCCGACGTCGTCACGATCGGAGCGCTCGACCAGCTCCCCCTCGCTCTCCAGAAGGTGCTCGCATGACCTCCGCATCGACCTCGAAGGGTGCTCCGCTGCCGCTGCGGCGCTGGATCCTCGACCTCTCAGCGACCGCCCTGCTCATGGTGGTGGCGATGCTCGGCTTCTGGCCGAGCTTCGCCGGCCCGTCCTTCCTCGGTGCGGCTCTCGGCGGGATGCTGCTGGGGCTGGCCATCGCGGCGGTGTGCACGTGGCGCCGCTGGGGCATCCTGATCATCGCCGGGCTCACGATCGCCGCCTACTTCCTCTTCGGCGGTGCGCTCGCGCTGCCGCACACGGCCCTGGCCGGGTTAGTGCCGACGATCGAGACGCTGAAGAGCCTCGCCCTCGGCGCCGTGACCTCGTGGAAGCAGCTGCTCACGACGGTGGCCCCGGTGTCCGCGGCGGACGGCCACCTCGTCGTCCCGTTCATCGTGGCTCTGGTGGCGACTGTGACGACCGCCTCGCTGGCCCTCCGGCTGCGCCAGGTGTGGTGGGCGCTGATCCCCGCGGCATCCGCCCTCATCCTGGTCATCGCGCTCGGCGTGCCCGACCCCGCCTTCCCGCTGGTGCAGGGCGTGATCTTCGCCGCGGTGACGGCCGTGTGGATGTCGCTGCGCGTCTGGTGGGCGCCCCAGAACAGCGCCGTCGACGTCTCCGAGGTCGACCCGACCCGCGCCTCGCACATGCGCACCCGCCGGCTGCTCGGCGGGGTCGCCGTGCTGGCGGTCGCAGGCATCGCCGGTGCCGGACTGGGCGCGGTCGCACAGCCCGCGGAGCCGCGGCACGTGTTCCGCGACGCGATCGTGCCGCCGTTCAACATCCGCGACTACCCGAGCCCGCTGCAGGCGTTCCGCAAGAACGTCCGCGATCAGGTGGACAAGACCCTCTTCACGGTCACCGGCCTGCCGGAGGGCGCACGTGTGCGCCTGGCGGCGATGGACGACTGGGACGGCGTGGTCTACAACGTCACCGACGGCGGCCCCGGCACCTCCAGCGCGTTCACGCCGCTGCGCTCCAACATGGCTGCAGGGGTCGAGGGCAAGCAGGCCTCGTTGCGCTTCGACATCGGCGACTACAGCGGCGTCTGGGTGCCTGGCACTGCGACCGAGGACCTGGTCGCCTTCGACGGCGCCCGTGCTGACGAGCTGCGCCGCAGCGGCTACCACAACAGCGCCACAGGGACCACGGTCGTCACCGCCGGCCTGCGCAAGGGCGACACCTATAAGGTCGACGCGGTGTTCCCGAAGATCCCCACCGACGAGGAGCTCGGCGACACCCCCATCGTGAAGATGCGGCTGCCCGAGCTGCACAACGTGCCCGAGGAGCTCAGCACCCTCGCCGCCGAGACGGTCACGGACGCGAAGACGCCGATCGCGCAGGTGCGGGCGCTGGAGACCTACCTGTCGAAGAAGGGCTCCTTCAGCCACGGTCTGGGCGCGCAGGCGCACCTCTCCCGGGCCGGGCACGGCGCCGAGCGCATCACGACACTCATCGGCGGCACCCAGATGGTCGGCGACGACGAGCAGTACGCGGTCACGATGGCGCTGATGGCGCGCGAGATCGGCATCCCCGCCCGTGTGGTGATGGGGTACTACCCGAAGAAGGACAGCAAGACCGGCAACGTCTTCAAGGTCACGGGCGACGACGTGCACGCCTGGGTCGAGGTCAACTTCGCCGGCTACGGCTGGCTGCCGTTCGACCCGACGCCGCCGGAGGATCAGGTCCCGCAGGATCAGAACACCAAGCCGCGCGTCGACCCTAAGCCGCAGGTGCTGCAGCCGCCGCCCCCGCCGCAGGAGCCGGTCGACCTGCCCCCGACGGTGCCGGACGACCGTCAGCCCGAGGACGACACCCCGAACATCCTCGCGATCATCGGCGCGATCCTCGCCATCGGCGGCGTCTCGCTGCTGGTGCTGCTGATCCTCAGCTCCCCGTTCATCGTGATCGGCGCGTGGAAGGCGTCCCGCCGTCGTGCGCGCCGCAACGCCGAGCGCACGGCCGACCGCATCAGCGGCGGCTGGGACGAGCTCACCGACCGGGCGATCGACTACGGCGCGCGTCTCGCGCCGGGCGGGACCCGGGTGGAGGAGGCGGCGACCGTGTCGGCCGCCCTTGCCCTCCCCGCGGCGACCGCACTGGCCGACCGTGCCGACGATCAGGTGTTCGGACCGGACGACCCCAGCCAGGAGGAGGTCGACGCCTTCTGGGCGGAGGTCGACGCGCTGGTCGGCGGACTCGGCCAGGAGGCTGGATTCTGGAAGCGCACCAAGGCGCGGCTCAGCCTGCGCTCGCTCACCGGCGGCGGCCGTGTCGCAGCCCGGCTGCAGGAGCTCAAGGATGCGGCGGCCGCGCGTGTGCGCCGCGAACCTGGCAACATCGACAGCAAGACCACGCGATCCGAGAGCGAGACCTCATGACGATGCTTCCCCTCGACGAGGTCGCGCCGATCAAGCGGCGGGCCATCGCCTACATCATCGACGCCGCCATCGGCTTCGCGATCAGCGTGGTCGTCCCGACGATCATCCTGATCGTCGTCGTCATGAGCACGCGGGACCTGCTCACCTCCCTGCTGATCGCCGCTCCGCTGTTCAGCATCCTCGGCCTGGCGTGGGTGCTGGTCTACACCTTCCTGCAGGCCGGACGCGGATCCATCGGCATGCGCACGCAGGGGCTGCGGCTGGCGAAGGCCACCGACGGCTCGCCGCTGGGCTTCGGCCGCGCGCTGCTGCGCAACGTCATCTGGGGCCTGGCCGCGTCGATCGTCGTCGGGTATTTCACTGTGCTCTTCGACGGCTCGGGCCGATTCCAGGGCTGGCACGACAAGGTCGGCGGCGCCGTCATGCTCATGGACAGCACGCGCGCGCAGGCAGCACCGGTGCACCAGCACGACGGAGGAGCGCTGCCGTTCCTGCCCGGACAGGCACCCGAGGGTGCGGCTCCGGCCGCGCCGGTCGGGATGCCGGGGTTCGCCGCGCCGCAGGCGCCGCAGGCACCGCAGACCGCGATGCCGGGATTCGCGCAGCCCTCGCCCGCAGGTGCGTTCGCGCCTCCGGCGGCGCCCGGCGCCGCCCCCGCAGCGCCGGCCGCTGTTCCGGCGCAGGATCCGCAGCAGCCCGAGGACGACGAGTTCGCCGAGCACACCGTGCTGTCGCCGCCGGCCCGGCATGCGGTTCCCAGCACACCGCCGATCCACCGCGATCTGCCCGACGACCCGCTGATCTCCTTCGTGCCCGGCGTGACCCAGGAGCCCGTGCGTCCCGCCGCGGCGCCCGCTCCCGTCGAGCCGGTGACGCCGGTCGCCGAGCCGGCCGCCTTCCCGGCCCCCGCGGCTCCGGTCGCTCCGGCGGCACCGGCTGCCCCTGCCGCGCCGGCGGACGCGCCCGCGTTCCCAGCCCCGGCGGCCCCGGCGCCCGTGCCGGCCGAGACCGGTCCGACGCCGATCGAGACCGTGGCCGCGCGTCTGGGCTCCGTGCCTCCCGTCGCGCCGGCGCCTGCTGAGCTGGCATCCGCACCGCAGGATGCGACGGCCGCTGTCCCCGTCACGGCGGAGAACCCGGTTGCGCCGATGGCCGCACCGACCCCGTCCGCACCGCTCGTGACCGACTCCGATGAGGACGACATCGAGTCCACCCGCATCAGCGTCCCCGGTCACCGCCTCGTGTTCACCTGGGACGACGGGCAGCGTGCGACCGTCTCCGGGCGCACCGTGTTCGGCCGCAACCCCGAGGAGCGCGACGGGGCGGTCAACGTCGCCGTCCGCGATGAGACCCGTTCGCTGTCCAAGACGCACTTCGAGGCCGGGGCGGACGCCCGCGGCGGCTGGGTGATGGACCGCCAGTCGACCAACGGGACCGTGATCGTGCGTGAGGGCGTGCGCATCGCGTGCCCCCCTGGCACTCGCGTTCCCGTGCGTCTGGGCGACGCGCTCGAGATCGGCGACCGCATCGTCACCATCGGAGGTTACGTGTGACCGCGCCGATCCTGACGGCGAGCGGACGCTCGACTGACGTGGGGGCCCGCCGCAAGCTCAACGAGGACTCCCACCTGGCGAACGCGCCGCTGTTCATCGTCGCCGATGGCATGGGCGGGCACGACGCCGGCGAGGTGGCCAGCGCCACCGTCATCGAGCACTTCTCGGCCCTGGTCGGCCAGGACGCGCTCTCGATCGCGCAGGTGCGCGACACCCTGGCATCCGCTCGGGAGGCGGTCGGCGCCATCGGCCAGCACGGCTCCGCGGGTGCGGGCACGACGCTCAGCGGCGTGGCCGTCGCCACGGTGGACGGACTCGGCTACTGGCTGGTGCTGAACATCGGCGACTCCCGCACGTACCAGTTCTCGAACGGCGAGCTCGAGCAGATCACCGTCGACCACTCGTACGTACAGGAGCTGATCGAAGAGGGCGAGATCACCCCGGAGCAGGCCAACACCGACCCGCGGCGCAACATCATCACGCGTGCGATCGGTGCGGGCAGCGTCGGCGACGCCGACTACTGGCTCTTCCCCGCTGAGCGCGGCGACCGGATGCTGGTCTGCTCCGACGGGCTGACCACAGAGGTGTCGGACGAGCGCATCGCCGAGGTGCTGGGCAGCGAGCGCGACCCGCAGCGGGCCGCGGAGATCCTCACGGCGGATGCGGTGCGAGCCGGCGGCCGCGACAACGTCACGGTCGTGATCGTCGACGCGCTGACGGTCGCGTCGGTGCGGGGCATACACGTGCAGGCCGATGAGGACGAGGACCTTGCCGACACGCGCCCGCGCGCGGCGGCGGATGGAGGAATGCGATGAACGACGTGATCTATCGTCCGGGTGAGTGGCAGGTCGTCGTGGAGGACGCGGGCATCGCCGCGCTGCCCGCCGACGCGAGCGCCGACAAGGTCGTGGCGCTGTCCGAGATGCTGCGCAGGGGCGTGCCCGCACTGACCGAGGTCATCGACGTGCTCTCCGGCGGCGCCATCACGGGCCTCGGCTCGTTCGCCGTCGCCCTGATCGGCCCCGGCGGCACGCGCTTCGCCGTGCGCGGCGCGGTGACCGTGAGCACCGGTCTCGACGAGGGCTTCTCCGGCGAGGACATCACCACGTGGAGCGAGCGCTACATCGCGGGTGAGCCGCGGTTCGAGATCCGCATCGGGGATGCTGCGGATGCTGTGGAGTACCCGATCCGCTCCGGCGTGGTGCTCACGTCGGGGGTCCGGGTGGGGGAGCCGTTCACGGCTCCCGAGCCCGAGGAGGTCCCGGAGGAGGACGCTGAGGCCGCCCTCGTCGTCGGCGAGCAGGCGGACGACGCCCCCGAGGCCGGCGCAGAGTCGCTCGAGGACGCTGAGGACGCTGAGGACGCAGGGTCGCTCGAGGATGCCGAGAATGAGGACGAGCCTGCGGCCGATCTCGAGGACGGCACGGCTGACGTCGTAGAGCCGGAGGACGCGTCCGACGTCCCGTCCGAGGACGCGGCGTCGGAGGAGGCGTCGCCCGAGGACGCACAGATCGCCGAACCCGGATCCGCCGAGGAGCCGGCATCCGAGCCCGAGCCCTCCGCGTCCCTCGACGGCGCAGCGGTGTCGGAGACGATCACCCCGGACCAGATGCTGCTGGCGCGCGCCGCGGCCGATGCCGCACC
>NZ_MKRT01000019.1:40768-45869 GCF_001897945.1 Microbacterium sp. 69-10 | reverse complement strand
GATCACGCCCGACCTGGGCGCGACGATCACGCCCGACCTGGGCGCGACGATCACGCCCGACCTGGACGCGACGATCACGCCCGACGTGGCCGCCACGATCGCCCCTCCCGCGGCGGACGAGGACTCCCCGCACGTGGCCGAGACCATGGCGGGCTTCGTCACGCCGATCCCGCCGGCACCCCCGCTCCCCGGGGCAGTGTTGCAGACCGACCCGGAGGGTGACATCGGCGACCACGACGGCGCGACGATCTCGCTGGCCGAGGCCAGGCGCCTGCGCGCCGAGGCCGCGACCTCCGCGCCCGACGCCCCGACCGAGGCCATCCCGGTCTTCGAGAACGCGCCCGTCGCGGCATCCGGCGCCCGCATCCGGCTCTCCACGGGGCAGGTCGTCGATCTGGACCGCACGGTGATCATCGGGCGCAAGCCGCGCTCCACCCGCACCAGCGGCAGCACCATGCCGCACCTGATCGCGGTCGACAGCCCGGAGTCCGACATCTCCCGCAACCACCTCGAGGTGCGCCCCGAGGGCGACTCGGTCGTGGTCATCGACCTGCACACGACCAACGGCTCCACTCTGCTGCGTCCCGGCGCCGACCCGGTGCGCCTGCATCCGGGCGAGCAGACCCTGGTGCTGCACGGCGACGTCATCGATGTGGGAGACGGCGTGACCGTCACCGTCGAGGAGCTGCGATGACGCGCGCTCCCTCTCCGCCTCCCGAGCTGCAGGGGTTCGAGTACCTCCGGCCGCTCGGCACCGGCGGGTTCGCCGACGTGTTCCTCTACGAGCAGCAGCTGCCCAAGCGAGAGGTCGCGGTCAAGGTGCTGCTGGCCGACCGGCTGAGCGCCGGAGCCGCGGAGGAGTTCACCAACGAGGCGAACGTGATGGCGATGCTGTCGACGCATCCCGCCATCGTCACGATCTACCAGGCCGGCGTCGCCGCCGACGGCCGCCCGTACATCGTGATGGAGTACTGCCCCAAGCCGAACCTGCAGGTGCGGACCCGCAAGGAGCCGTTCTCGGTGGCCGAGGCGCTGCGCGTCGGCGTGCAGGTCAGCGGCGCCGTCGAGACCGCGCACCGCGCGGGCGTGCTGCACCGCGACATCAAGCCCGCGAACATCCTCGTCACGGTCTACAACAGGCCGGCCCTCACCGACTTCGGCATCGCGTCGACCACCGCCGCCGACAGCGAGGCAGCGGGCATGTCGATTCCGTGGTCGCCGCCGGAGTCCTTCGCCGAGAACCCGACCACCGGCGTGCGCACCGACGTGTACGCGCTGGGGGCGACGGTGTTCACGCTGCTCTCCGGCCGTTCGCCGTTCGAGCGCAAGGGCGAGCGCAACTCCAGCGCCGATCTGATCGAGCGCATCGAGCGCATGGCCGTTCCGAAGGTGGATCGCGCCGACGTGCCCGACAGCCTGCAGGCGGTGCTGGCACGGGCGATGGCCAAGCGGCCCGAGGACCGCTACCCGAGTGCGGTGGCGTTCGCCCGTGCGCTGCAGAAGGTGCAGATCGAGCTCGCGCACTCCGTGACGCCGATCGACATCGTCGACGAGCACCCCTCGCACGAGGAGCTGGAGGACGACGACGACGGTCTGACGCGCGTCCGCGAGGTCCGTTCGATCAACCCGGACACGCAGTCGGCCACGCGCCCCTCCGCGACCACCGTGCGGAAGCAGCCGAGCACGCCCGACGTGCCGCGATTCGACCGTCCGTCGGCGGATGCGCTGGAAGAGACGCAGATGCGCACGCAGCGGCGCGGAGCCGCCGCGCCCGCGACCGCCGATGCCGATGACGACGACGCCACGGTGCTGCGCGGCGGACCCAAGATGGTCGCACCGCACGCTCCGGCCGCCGCGCAGGCGACCCAGGCGGATGCCGTGCAGCCGGGCGCCCAGGCATCCGACGATCTCTTCGAGACCGGACGCCGCCGCGGCGGCATGCCGTGGTGGGGCTGGCTCATCGCGGTCGTCGGCGTCGTCGCCGTGGTGCTGGGCATCGTCTTCGCCAGCACGCTGGCCGGGGGGCTGACGCCCACGCCCGACAAGACCACCTCAGCGCCGCCGCAGCCGAAGGACCCCATCGCGGGCCTCGTGCCGAACGTCGCCGATCTGAAGGGCACCAGCGATGCCGGTGTCGTGACGTTCACCTGGACCAACCCGGACCCCGAGAAGGGCGACTCGTACATCTGGTACGAGTACACCCTGGACGGGCCGGGTACTCTGCAGACGACGGAGAAGACCAGCGTCACCCTGGACGGAGCACGTACCGGGGCGACCTGCGTCGAGGTGCTGATCAAGAGGGCTGACGGGCGTTCCTCGCCTGATCCGGTCAGGGGGTGCGTGGGCTGATGGACATCACGGTGGAGTACGCGGGGGAGTACTTCGCGCTCGATCCCGACGAGCCGTTCCACGTCGGCAGGCAGGGCGACCTCGAGCTCGACGACAATCTCTTCCTGCACAGGAACTTCCTGGAGATCTCGAACACCGACGGGCTGTGGTGGCTGTCCAACGTCGGAGCGCGGCTCACCGCGACGGTGACGGACTCCTCGGGAGGAGTCAACGCCTGGCTCGCGCCCGGTGCGCGACTGCCGATCGTCTTCGAACAGACCACGGTGGTGTTCACCGCCGGTCCGACCACGTACGAGTTCACGATCCACGCGAAGGGCCCGGCGTTCCGCATCGCGCCCCGCGAGGCGGCCGACGGCGGCCAGTCGACGATCGGGCACGTGCCGCTGACCGAGAGCCAGAAGCTGCTGATCCTGGCGCTGGCGGAGCCGGTGCTGCGCCGCGAGGGAACCGGTACGAGCGAGATCCCCAGCTCCGCGAAGGCCGCGGAACGACTGGGGTGGACGAGCACGCGGTTCAACCGCAAGCTCGACAACGTCTGCGACAAGTTCGACCGCATCGGCGTCCAGGGCATGCGCGGCGGGCAGGGCAAGCTCGCGACCAATCGCCGTGCGCGCCTGGTCGAGCACGCGGTGTCGAGCCGGCTGGTCACCAGGGACGATCTGGCGCTGCTGGACGCCCCGGTTCTCGTCCCCGACGACGACGTCGACGCCTAGTCCGACGCACCGGTCGGCCGGACGCCACAAGGAGCAGATCGAGCGCGCGATAGTGTGAAACGCGCGGTTCAACGAAAGCAGGGATTCATGTCGCCCCAGACGACGGCTGTCGCGCAGTCGCAGCTCGTGCGCCTCTCGGTGCAGTGGGAGTCCGAGCGCATCGACGTGGGCGTGCCCGGCGGCGTCCCGGTCGCGGAGGTGCTCCCGTCGCTGACGCGACGTCTGCGGATGCTGGACAGCATGTCGGCATCCGCGGGGTTCCGTCTCGTCAGGGCAGACGGCTCCGCGCTGGATCCCGACCGCACGCTCACCGCGCAGACCGTGCACGACGGCGACTTCCTCGTGCTCGAGCAGGGCGCGAGCGCCGCAGTGCCCAAGCGCTATGACGACCTGGTCGAGGCCGTCGCCGACGTCGTGGAGGAGAACGCGCCCGCCTGGTCGGTGCAGAACTCCGTGACCACGGCGACCGTGGTGGCATCCGTGCTGCTGCTGCTGGGCCTCGTCCCGGCGGTGTGGGCCTGGGTCGACTCGGGCTCGATCATCACCGCCGCCGGCGCCGGAGCCGCCGCCGTCGTGCTCATGATCTGCGCGCTCGTGATGGACCGCACCGGCGCGCCCACCCAGGCGTCCATGTCCCTCGCGCTCGTCTCCTCGCTGTTCGCCGGCGTCGCGGGATACACCGCGCTGCCGGGCGGCCCCGGCTGGGCGCTGCCGATCGTCGTCGGCAGCGCCGCGATGCTGGTCTTCGGCGTCGTCACCATGCTGGCGCTGAAGAGCCGCCGGGAGTACGGTCTCATCCCGGTCGCGCTCGGCGTCGTGTTCCTCGTGATCGGCGCCGTCATCACCTGGCTCGGCGCGCCCGTCCCCGCGACCCTGGCCGCTGCGATGGCGGTCGCCGGCATCGCGGGACTCGGCGCCCCGTGGATGGCGCTGGCCTCCGTGCCGCTGCGCGTCGTCTCGGCGCGGGACGACTCCGAGGTCTACGACGCCCCCGCGCACATCTCGCCGGAGCAGGTCGCCAAGCTCTACGTCCGTGCCCACCGCTACCAGGTGTCGCTGCGCATCGCGCTCTGCCTGATCGTGCTGGTCGCGACCGTCCCCGTCGTCGCATCCGGGTTCTGGGGTCTGCTGCTGTGCGCGGTGACCTACGCCGGCATGTTCCTGGGCACCAGGCAGGTGTACTCCCGCTTCGACATCGTGATCGTGGTCGCGGGCGTGCTGCTCGGCGTGGCCCTCGTGATCGTCGCGGCCGTCATCTCCCACCCCGGCTGGATCGGCGGCCTGGTCATCGCGCTGGCCGTCGCGGCCGTCTGCGTCATCGTGATCGTGCTGCTCAGCTCGAAGGTGCGGCTCGGCCTGACCCGCTTCGCCGACTTCGCCGAGTGGGCGACGATCGCCCTGCTGCTCCCCCTGGCCATCATCGCCGGAGGCTGGTTCTGATCCATGGCATCCAAGACCGAGCTGCTCCAGGCCCAGGCCTTCAACCGCCGACGACTCCAGACCGCCTTCACCAGCGGAGCGCCTGGCGGACGTGAACTGCCCCCGGGCAAGCCGCTGCGCGGCGTGGTCGTCAGCATCGCCCTCGGCATCCTGACGATCATCGTCTCCCTGCTGATCGGCACGTTCACCGGCAACCTGCCGAAGGACTGGAGCAAGGGCGCGATCATCGTCGTGCAGGGCGAGGGATCGCGCTACGTCGCCATCGGCGAGACGCTGTACCCGGTCAGGAACCTGGCGAGCGCCCGCCTGCTGAGCGGCACGACGAAGATCACCTCAGTGCCCGCGAGCAAGCTCGACGACATCAAGCGCGACCCGATGCCGGTGGGCATCGAGGACGCCCCCGACTACCTGCCCGCCCCGGATCGGCAGTACACCGGCGCCTGGCTCAGCTGCGTGGCCTCAGACGCCCCGCTGGAGATCTCGACCCGCCTGCTCGGCGATCGGCCGGGTGCGGCGAATCAGGCCGCGCTCGTGAAGGACGACGACGGCGGCTACTGGTTCGTGCAGGGCGATCGGCGGTACAAGGTCGACAAGGAGAA
>NZ_MKRT01000019.1:34070-40745 GCF_001897945.1 Microbacterium sp. 69-10 | reverse complement strand
GCTGTGGCTCAACCTGGTCACGCCCGGAACGCCGCTGGCGGTGCACCTCGGCGGCGAGCTGAAGGCCGAGACGGGCACCGCTGGTCTGGTCGTCGGCCAGGCCGTGCAGACGCAGGCGGATGGCAAGGTCGTCGGCGAGTACATCGTGGACGGCAAGGGACGGCTCGTGCCCGCCACCCCGTTCGCGCGCCAGCTCCTCACCGCGTACGTCGGCATCAAACCGGTGTCGATGACGGTCGCCGAGGCGACGAACCTCCGCGACGTGAACTCCGACGCGCTCCCCGGCGACTGGCCCAAGCGCGAGCCCGTCAAGCCCGAGAACCCGTCCGACGTGTGCCTGCAGATGCAGTCGACTTCGGAGGGCCCGGTCGTCTCGGTGACGAACAGCCCGCGCGACCTGGAGCCGGGCACCAAGGTCAAGCCGGGTGCCGGCGTGGCGGTGAGCGCACGCGGAACGGGCCAGGGGTCCACCTACGGCTTCGTCTCCGAGTCGGGCGTGTTCTTCCCGGTCGAGACCGCCACGGACCTGCAGCTGCTGGGATACAAGACCACGCAGGCAGTGACCGTGCCGGTCGCCTGGACGCAGCTGCTCGAACAGGGCCCGACCCTGAGTCAGGCGATCGCGCAGAGGACGGCGCCGGGGCAGGCGAAGTGATGCGCGGGCGCGCGCTGCGCAGTGCTGCCGCTGCCGTCGGCGTGCTGGCGGTGCTCGGCCTGGGTCTCCCCGCCGGAGCGCAGGCCGCCACGCCGACTCCCGCGGCGCCCGTCGTCGACGCGGATCAGCAGTGCACTCCGGGCCAGCGGCTGTTCACCCCCACTCCCAGCTACCTCGTCAAGCGGCTCGGCCTGGACGAGGCCTGGGCGCTCAGCCGCGGCAGCGGCGTGACCGTCGCCGTGGTCGACTCCGGCGTCGACGCGGGGAACGCGCACCTGCAGGGCGCCCTGGTGCCGGGCTTCACGAGCTTCGG
Organism: Microbacterium sp. 69-10; assembly: GCF_001897945.1. GTDB lineage: Bacteria > Actinomycetota > Actinomycetes > Actinomycetales > Microbacteriaceae > Microbacterium. The sequence goes on along the minus strand of NZ_MKRT01000019.1, from coordinate 39,777 downwards.
CGACGGTTCGGTGCCCTCCACGACCGATGTCGCCGCGCACGGCACAGCCGTGGCCGGGCTGATCGCCGCCAGGCAGATCGACGGCTCCGGCGTGGTGGGCATCGCGCCCGAGGCGAAGATCATGCCCGTCCGGGCGTTCGAATCCGCTCCTGAACCGGGCGGGTCCTCGCGAGACATGGTGGTGCCGTCGGCGGCATCCGTCTCCTCCGGCATCCGGTGGGCGGCCGAGCACGGCGCCAAGATCATCAATGTGTCGCTGTCCGACAGCGGATCCGCCGACGTCTACCGCAGCGCCGTGGACTACGCGCATTCGCTGGGCTCGCTGGTGATCGCGAGCGCCGGCAACCGCAAGACCGCCGACTCGAACCGGCCGGATCCCACCAACTTCTACCCCGGCGAGCTCCCCGGCGCCCTCGCTGTCGCCGCAGTGATGAAGGACGGCACCTGGAACGCGGACTCCTCGTTCGCGGGTCCGCACGTCGACATCGCGGCGCCCGGGCAGTCGATGCCGACCGCCTACATCTCCGGCGGGGACTGCGTGCTCAACGCGGACTCCGCCTCGTCCAGCTACGCGACGGCGGTCGTCGCCGGCGCGGCCGCCCTGGTCGCCGCACGCTTCCCGAACGAGTCGCCCGACCAGTGGGCGTTCCGCCTCACCCAGTCGGCCATGCGCGTGTCGCCGGGTGAGCGCAGCGACACGGTCGGGTGGGGAGAGGTCCGCCCCGCCGCGGCACTGGCGCTCGCCGACGACGGGATGCTGCCCGGCCCGCCCTCGCCCGTGCACGGCGCGCTCACGCCCTCTCCGGCGCCGACCCGGGTCGTCGACATCGATCCGGTGGCCGACCCGCTGGACCCCGCCCGCGCGATCGTGGGCTGGGGATTCGGGGCCGGGGCGACGATCTCCGTGATCCTGCTGCTGCTCGCTCGAGCCCGCTCCCGTCGCGGCAGCGACTGAGCCCGATGGGCAGCGCTGCATGGGGAGTCCTCCCCCTATGGCGCTCGGACGCCTCTTCGTAGGATTGCTTCAACGGTCCACGACAGTAGGGAGTCCCACGTGAGCATGGACATGGCGGATGCCGGTCGCCTGATGGCGGAGCTGCGTGAGACCGCAGCAGAGCTGCAGCGCGAGCTCAGGTCGGTTGCGACCGCGGCGGAGCAGATGACCCCGGTGACGGTCGAGGATGATCGGAAGGCCGTGAAGCTGACCCTCGCCAAGAACGGTGCGGTCGAGGCTCTCGTCCTCGACGAGGACTGGCGCGACACGATCGGCGAAGCGGGACTCGGCGCAGTGGTGAGCCTGTGCTACCAGACCGCGCTCGGCAAGCGATTCGATCAGCTGATGGGGGGCTTCGAGGAGCAGGACGAGGACGACACCCCAGTCACGATCCCCGCGCCGCAGTTCCAGCTCGGCGACCCCACGACGAGTTCGGCGGCGGAGGCGCGCAGCGAGATCCTCGATGCGATCGACGAGGCGAGGGACCAGCGCGAGGCCTACCTCGAAAAGGTGAACCAGAGGGGCAGCCAGGTCCGGGACGCGGTCAACTCCGCGAAGACGGTCACGGTCTCGCGCCGCGGAACGACCATCACCGGGATCACTCTCGACGAGCGCTGGGTGCGCAACACCAATGACGGGGTGATCGAGCGCGAGATCGTCCGAGCCATGAACAACGTGATGACGATGTCGGCTCAGGACCGCCAGAACACGTACGAAGGCTTCCCGGCCGTTCAGAGGCTGATGGAGATGACCCGGGATCCTCAGGAAATGCTGCGCCGCATGGGCAGCATCCGCTGAGATAAGGAGCAGAGCAATGGGACTTGGAGATTTTCTGGGTGACGTCATCGACGCCGCCTCCCCGGTCGACGAGATCATCGATGCCGGTAAGAACATCATGGAGGGCGACCTCATCGGTGCGCTGGGCAACGTCGTCGACGCGGCCACGCCGATCGACGAGATCGTGAGCGCGGGGTCCCACCTCTTCGGAGGCCCGGATCTCGGCATCTCGGACCTGACCGACGACCTGCCGGACAAGCTGCCGGTGATCGAGGGGGAGTCCGCTCTTCCGGAGCCCTCGCCGCAGCCGGCAGCATCGTCGTTCGGCGAGGAGGGAAAGGTCGACGTCGAGACGTCGTACCTGCGCAAGGACGCCGGTCTGTGGGACGAAGCGGCGAGCAGCTACGGCACCATCGCCGGCGCGGCCGACGGTCTGACGATCGATGCGTCGGCGTTCACTTTCTTCGGCGTCGATGCGGCCCAGGCGTACGCGGACTTCCAGGTGACGATGGCGCAGCTGCTGCACAGCGCTCCTGAGGCGCACAAGGGTTTCGCCGACTCGCTTCGTCTGACGGCTGACGACTATGACAGGACCGTCCAGACGTCCGAGGAAGAGCAGAAGAAGAACGATCCCGGCAGCTCCAGCAGCAGCAACAACAATTCCGGCGGCGGTGGCGGTGGCGGTGGCGGTGGTGGCGGCGGCGGTGGCGGCGGTGGCGGCGGCAGCCTCGGCGGCGGTGGCTCCGTCGACGACCCGCGCGTGGACGGCTCGCTGGACGGCGACCTCTCCGCAGACGACCAGGCGCGCGCCGAGGCCGATGCCAAGGCCGATCAGCTGGACGCCCGTGCCGACGCGCTGGACAGGCAGGCCGACCAGGCCGACCAGCACGCCGACAAGGCGCAGGAGCAGGTCGACGCCCTCGACAAGCAGATCGACGCGCTCGAGGCCAAGGCCAAGGACCTCGACCAGAGCGCGACGAACCTCGAGCGGCAGGCGACCGAGCTCGACCTGAAGGCGCAGCAGCAGGATGCCGCCGGTGACCCGGCGGGTGCTCTGCAGAGCCGCACGGACTCTGCCGCGCTGCGTGCAGACGCAGCCGCGCAGCGCGCCGACGCCGCCGAGATCCGCGAGCAGATCGAGAAGCTCGAGGACTCCCGCGACGCCGCCGCCGACGAGGTTGCGGATGCCCGTGAGGACGCCGCAGAGCTGCGCGACAAGGCCGCGGACCTCCGCGACCAGGCAGCCGAGCTGCACCATGAGGCCTCGGGCCAGGGCATCGCCGACCATGCTGTCGACCAGCCGGTGGCCGAAGTCGGATCGGACGGCGGCGACACCCCGCCGAACACCGACGGCGGCACGGACGGCTCGACCGGTACGGATGGTTCGACCGGCACGGATGGTTCGACGGGAACTGATGGTTCGACCGGCACGGATGGTTCGACGGGAACTGATGGTTCGACGGGAACCGATGGTTCCACGGGTACGGATGGTTCGACCGGCACGGATGGTTCGACGGGCACCGATGGCTCGACCGGCACGGATGGTTCGACGGGCACCGATGGCTCGACAGGCACGGACGGTTCGACCACGCCCGACGGCAACATCGATGGCGGCCCCGAGCCCGTGCCCGCCCCTGACAACCGCATCGTGGGCGAGCCTCTCCCCGATGTGCGCCCCGGAGCGGACGACCTGGTCGGCGACTCGCGACCGGACTTCCGCACTGGATCCGACGAGTCGCACCTCTCGGCTTCGATCGATGCCGAGTCCCGCCCGCTGCCGGCTGACCCGGCGGCTCCGGCCTGGTCGACCCGGCTGAGCAACTGAACGTGAATCGAACAAGCAGGAAGAAGGTTTGACATGACTACGCATGGTGGGGGCGGCCGCACGCACAGCGGCGGCAGCGACATGACCGCTCAGAACGCGGAGAAGTCGAAGTCGGACTTCGATCGCTTCACCGGCTTCATCGACACGGTCGTCGACATCATCAACGGCGGGATCTCCGGTCTGCTCGACCTGGTGCTTCCCGACGGGATCATGGAGCGGATCAACGCCTGGCTCGACAAGATGTTCGCCAAGGTGAACGAAGCGATCGACAAGGTCGCCGAGGTCTTCGCCTACGTCGGAAGCCCGTCCACCCTGCGCAACTCCGGCCTGGACTGGGTGCAGAGCGTGGGCACGCCGGCTCAGCAGTGCACCGCCACTCTGCTGCCGACCGCTCTCCCGACGACCGGCAACTGGGAGGGGAAGGCCTACAACGCCTACCGGCTCCGCGTCGACCAGCAGAAGCCTGCCGCGGACGACGTGCTCTCGAAGTGCCAGATGATCAACACCCAGCTCGACAGCTTCGCCGGCGCGATCGAGAACTTCTGGATCGGGTTCCTCGGGGCTGTCGGCTCTCTGGTCGTCGGCGTGATCGCGACCGCCGCCGAGCTTGCCGGTGTCGTGACCGCGCCGGCAGCGATCGTGACCATCGTGGGTGCCGTCGGCCTGTTCATCACCTTCCTGGTGGACGCCATCAGCGCCATCACGTCGGCCAGCCAGGCCACGTCGTCGTTCGTGGTGAACGTCACGAACGCCCTGGCGTCGACGAGCGCATTCCCCGGTGGGGCCTGGCCGCGTCACACGGCGGCGTGAGCATGACGGATCTCTCGCAGCCGGGGGGCGCCGAGACGGCACAGGGCGGCGCCCTGATGCTCGACTTCGGCGGTCGCCGCGAGCGCATCCCCGCAGGTGCCACGTTCGTGATCGGGCGCGGCACGGACCTGTCGATCGACGACAATCCGTACGTGCACCGTCGGTTCCTCGAGATCGCGCAGCGCGACGGCATGTGGTGGCTCACGAACGCCGGCTCAGGGCTCACCGCCTCGGTCGCCTCGGCTGACGGGCTGGCGCAGGCCTGGCTCGCGCCGGGTGCCACGATGACGCTGGTGTTCGGTGTGACGACGGTGATGTTCACGGCCGGTGAGACGACGTACGAGCTGTCGCTCGCGGCCGAGGCTCCGTACTACCAGGTCTCCACCTCGTGGAACCCCGGTGCAGGGATCGACGGGGTCACCGAGATGCTCTCGCCCGTGCAGCGGATCCTGCTGACGGCGCTCGCCGAGCCGATGCTGCGTCCGGATGCCGAGGGCGCCGTGCAGCTGCCGTCGATGGAACAGGTGGCCGTACGCCTGGGCTGGCCGCTCGAGAAGCTGGAGCGCCGGGTCGGCACGCTGTGCAGCAAGTTCGCGCGGATGGGCATCCAGGGCCTGGAGCGCAACGCGCAGGGCGAGCTGCTCGCCTCCGCACGCTCGCGGATCGTCGAGCACGCGGTCGGCGCACGGATCGTCACGGCCGAGGACCTCGAGCTGCTCGACGCCTTCGTGGCGCAGGATGCCGTCGGAGCGACGCTCTGACACCGGCTGCCGTGGAGGCATGAAGCGACGCGACCCGCGTCGCGATCGGGTCGCGCGTCCAGCGCGGCGATGAGGAGGGTACGGATGAGCACTCCCGCAGGCTGGTACGACGACGGCTCCGGACGACGGCGCTGGTGGGACGGCTCGCAGTGGACCGAGCAGTACGCGCCGGGAGAGGATGCCGGCACGGGCATCGCCGCGAACGGTGCAGTACCGACGGCGGCGGGAGGCCCCGCCGGTACGCCGCCCTACGTCTCCGCGCAGTACGCGGCGCCGCAGCACATCGCGCCCCAGCACGTGGGGCCTCAGTACGCGGCGCCGGGATATGCCCCAGCGCTGACGCCTGTCGCGCCTCGGCAGCCGCCGACGCTGGGCTTCGTCGGCCTGGGGCTCGCCGTCCTCGGCACGGCGCTGGCGTGCACCCCGCTGCTGATCACCTTCATTCTCGGCGCGCTCGTGCTGATCGCCGCGTTCATCGTCTCGCTCGTCGCGGTGTTCCGGAAGAACACCGCGAAGTGGCCGTCGATCGTGGGAATCTGC
>NZ_MKRT01000019.1:33629-34057 GCF_001897945.1 Microbacterium sp. 69-10 | reverse complement strand
ACGGCTGTGGTGATCTTCACGCTGACGACGGCGATCATCGACGCCGCGTCCTCGCCATTCCCCACGTCCGCGGTCAGCGCGGTGCCTTCCGACGAGCCGTCGGCGGATGCAGGTGAGCAGCGGCCATCGCCTGAGGCCATCGGCAAGGGATACGTCGCAGGCCTGAGGGACGCAGTGGACCTGGAGGGATTCACAACGCCCGAGGCCCAGGCCTGCATCGGGCAGGCCCTGTATGACTCCGACCTGTCGGATGCGCTCCTTCGTCACATCGCCGCGGGCGAGGTCATCACAGAAGATGTGGCGGGCGACGAAGCTGCAACCCTGGAGTCGGTGCTCTTCGAGGCCGGCATGGGATGCGTCCCTCAGGAGTGATCGGGGCGGGTCAGGCGACCAGGTCCGGCCGGACACCGGTGACGCATGCGATCCAG
>NZ_MKRT01000019.1:30740-33465 GCF_001897945.1 Microbacterium sp. 69-10 | reverse complement strand
CGCTCCGGTCGGTGACTCCTCACCGTCTGTTGCGGACACCGAGGCTGCCGCGGCGCCTGCAGCTCTGGCATATGCGGCTGGCGCGCCTGCTCCTGTGGTGCCGAAGCCGGCGCCGGTTCTGGGTTTCGTCGGTTTGGGCCTTGCAATGGTGGGCACGGTACTGGTGTGCGTTCCGAGTTTCGTGACGTTCGGGATCGGGTCGTTCCTGCTGTTGGCGGGGTTCGTGGTGTCGTTGGTCGGCGTGTTCAAGAGGGGCACGGTGAAGTGGCCTTCGATCGTGGGTATCGCCCTGTCGATCATCGGTGGGGTCGTGGGTGTGATCGTGCTGGTGTTCACGTTGATCGCGAGCATCCCGACTCCCGACCTCCCGACGGCACCGTCCTCCAGCCCTGCCGCCGAGCAGCCCTCCGGCCCGCCCGCTACCGGCGACAGCGCCGGACGCCCCTCGCCCGAAGCGCTCGGCAAAGGGTACAAGATCATGATCAATAAGGGTGGTTACCACCAGTACGATGACAAGCCCGAGTTCCTCACGTGCGTCGGTCAGCATTTCTATGACTCGGATCTGCCCGTCGACGTGCTGCGTGACCTTGCCGAGGGCGTGGACAACACGACGGGCGCTATTCGGGATCAGGCCATCCAGATCGGAACAGAAGCGCTCGGCGAGTGCCGCTCCTCGACGCAGTAGTGATGCGTGAATCGCACCGTACGTGAGGTTGAACCGATTCCCAGACACTGACCAGGTGGGGCTGTGCGTCTGAGGCGTGTGGGTGGTTTCGACGAGGAGGATGTGGATGAGCGCTCCGGCGGGTTGGTATGACGATGGTTCCGGGCGGCAGCGGTGGTGGGATGGTTCGCGGTGGACGGAGAACTACGCTCCTGCGGGTGACGGTGCCGCGGCGGATGGCCCCGCAGCGTCCGCGGGTGACTTGGCTGCTCCTGCGGCGGGTTCCGACGCAGATGCCGCTCCGGCTCACGCGCCCGTCGCACCTGCATCCACGGCGCCGGCGCAGGCTCCGACGCTCGGATTCATCGGCCTGGGGCTCGCCGTACTGGGAACGGTCCTGGTATGCATCCCGAACTTCGTGACGTTCGGGATCGGGTCCTTCGTCCTGCTGGCGGCGTTCGTGGTGTCGCTGATCGCGGTGTTCAAGCGAGGCACGGTCAAGTGGCCCTCGATCGTCGGCATCGCGCTGTCGGTCGTCGGCGGCATCGTCGGGGTTGTCGTGCTGCTGTTCACGATCGCGGCCACCGCCATCGCAAACATCCCTGACCCGCCGACCGATCTGTCCACCTCGGCCACCAGCACGCAGCCCTCCGACCCGCCCGCGACAGGAGACAGCGAGGGACGACCCTCCGCTGAGGCCATCGGCAAGGGGTGGAAGATCCTGATCAACGAGGGGGGTTTCCACCAGTACGACGACAACCCCGAGTTCTTCACGTGCATCGGCGAGCACTTCTATGATTCGGACGTGTCAGACGAGGTGCTGCGTGACGTCGCTCAGGGCGTGGACAACACGACCGGTGCGGTGAAGGATCATGCCGTTCAGGTCGGATTGGACGCGACCGTCGAGTGCGATGCCTCCCTTCAGAAGCCGACGGATCAGTGACTGTCGTGCCCGAGGGTGGGTAATGCTCCCCATGGAAGACGACGCGATGCCGGGTTAGGATCGTCGCGGACAGTAGCAGAGGGGGCGTGTCGTGGTCATCAAGTTGATACCACCGGTTTCGACGATGTCGATGGACCGGGAGGTGGTCGAGTATCAGGTCAAGCGTGTCTTGAGCAGTGCCGAGCAGATCGGCAAGGCGAAGGAGAACCTGGCGAGTCTTCAGGAAGGGCAGACGCCGGCGCTCTGGACCGCTGATGGCAAGTGCGTCGACCTCACAAGTGTGCTCAAGGAGCGCTACCACTCGTCAGAGCTTGCCGTCAACGACATCCTGAAGCGGCTCTTCGTGATCCGCGACAACCTCGTCAAGGCGATCGATGAGACCGATCAGTTGGATGCAGATCAGAAGCAGGGGTACCAGGTGATCCTCGCCAACGCCTTTGGTACGTTCACCAAGCCCAACGGCCCGATCGCGGTCTGAACGGAGGACGTCATGGGACAGAATGTGGAGCGCCTCGGCAGGCTTCAGGTCAATAGGACGAGCTTCGGTGTCGTTAGCATACAGAATGACCAGGCCGTGCAGCGGGCTGACGTGGATGCGGCGTTCGATGCCGTGTCGGTGAACTTGCGGAAGGCGGTGGGTTCGGAGGGCTTCGGCGGTCCGCTCGGCGAGGCGATCGACAAGAACCTCACAAGGCTGATCGCCGATCTCGACGAGGTCGCGAACTACCACAAGGAGCTGGGCAAGCTGGTCGGCCTTGCCGATCAGGCGATGCACGAGACCGCCTCCGGGGTGGCGGGGCTGCCCGAGCCGGGTCTGACCGCAGATCAGCAGAACACGGTGCAGAAGGCGAGCGACACCAACAGCCCGGTTCAGGTCTCGCCCGGTGTCATGATGACGTCCGCGGAGGCGAAGCAGTACTACCAGGATCAGGCGGAGGCGGAGCAGGAGGAGGCCGCCCGCAAGATGGCGGTCGCACTCGACGCGCGGCTGCAGGAGCTCATCGACCAGATGCCGGTCTCGAAGTACGACCCGCCCAAGCCCTCGACGGAGGACCCGGGGAGCGGTGACGGCACCGGAGACGGCTCCTCGAACTACGGCGGTGTGGGCGGTGGCACCG
>NZ_MKRT01000019.1:29652-30675 GCF_001897945.1 Microbacterium sp. 69-10 | reverse complement strand
CGCGTCCGCCGCAGTACGTGGTAGACCCGCGTCCGCCGCACTACGTCGTGGATCCGCCGTATCGTCCCCCGTACGACCCGCCGTACGACCCCAACGACCCGCCGAATGTCGACGGCGGTGGCGGCGGGACGGTGCCTGGCGGACCTGGCGGCCCTGGTTATCCTGGAGGCCCCGGCGGCCCTGTGGGCCCCGGAAGTCAGCTGCCGGGCGGCGGTGGGACGAACCCCGGCGGCGTCGGCGGCGTGACCGGTGGGGCCGCGGGAGGCGTCGGCGGCGCAGCGCTGGCTCGCGGCCTCCGCGCAGGTGGTCTGGGCGCGGTCGGCGGACTGAACAGCATGAGCGCCGGAGCCGGTGCTGCGGGTGGCCCCGGAGCAGGAGGCGCGAGCGGAGTGGTCGCGCAGTCCGGCGGCGCAGCCGGTGGACGAGGCGGCATGATGGCCGGTGGTGGTGCTGCCGGTGGCGGCAGCGGCGACAAGCGCAAGCGCCGTCGCGGTCAGGACCTGTTCGCGTTCTCGGTCGATCCTGAGGACGACGGCGTCGAGCCGGATCTCGGGGCCGCCGGTTCCGCAGGCAGCTCGAGCTCCGACGGCCGGGAAGAACTCGGTTGGTGAACTGAGACACAGACGACAGCCGCCCACTCGCACTCAGCGGGTGGGCGGCTTCGTCTGTCCAGCCCCTCTCGCGCGGAGGATCTCAGCCTTCGATGACGCGGACGACGCAGTCGCCCAGCTGCAGTACCATGCCCGGCACGAGACCGAAGCGCTGGTGCGGGGTCATCGGGCCCGACCGGCCGTCGCCCGTGCGGAGCGTGGAGCCGTTCCCCGAGCCCAGGTCCTCGAACCAGGTCTGGCCGTTCACGATGCCGAAGCGGCCGTGCGTGCGCGACACCGAGCGGTCGCCGTCCGGCACCGCGACGAGCACGGCATCCGGACGTTCGCCGGCGGGGAGGCTGGGCGCCCGGCCGATGTAGCCGATGCCGCGGATCGGCACCGTGGTGCCGTCCTGGAACTGCAGGGCGACGAC
>NZ_MKRT01000019.1:12577-29625 GCF_001897945.1 Microbacterium sp. 69-10 | reverse complement strand
GCCATGACGGTCTCCGCCGCCGCCTCCTCGACCGAGCGAGCCTCGACAGGAGCGTCCACGGGAGCGGTCGGAGCCGGCGTGGGGAGGGCGGATGCGGCGGGCGGGACCTGCGCGGGCGCGGGCGCGGGCGTGGGCTGCGGTCGCGGTGCCGGCGGTGCCGAACGGTCCACGACGCGGCGGAAGGCCAGCTCGGCGTCACCGCCGAGCACGAGGACGTCACCGGGAACCAGGAAGTACGGCGTCTGCGATGCCAGGTCGGTCACGCCGCCGCCGAGGTGGCGCACCGAGGCGCCGTTCGCGGAGCCGAGGTCCTGCACCCACAGGTCGCCGTCCTCGATGCCGAAGGCGGCGTGCGTGCGCGGGAGCGAACGGGCCCCGTCCGGAACGCGCACGAGAATCGCATCCGGGATCGACTCGGGTGCGCGGGGCGCGCGTCCGATGAAGCCCAGGCCGGTCGCGCGGATCACCGTGCCGTCCGACAGCTCGAACACCGGGACGGTGCCCGCCTCGGGCACCTGCGGCTGCGGCGGCGCGACGGGAGCGGATGCCGCGGCTGCGGCGCCCGTCGTCGCCGCGCCCGGCGCCTGCGAGGCGGGCGTGCGTGCGAGCGGGGTGTTCGTGATGAGAGCGCGTTCCGAGCCGATGACCCCCGGCCCACCGGCTCCGATGACGCGTGCTTCGAGGTTGGGAGTGCGCCCCGTTCCTGCCGGAGCCAGGCGCGCCTTGCGCACGTCGATCATCCGTGCGCCGGCCATGCCGTCGAGCGCGCCCGAGGCGGCGAGTCCCACCGGCAGGAGGATCGGGACGATGTGGGCCACGCCCATCACCAGGCTGCGCGGGAACAGCCTGCTCGCGCCGAGGGTGACCTCGGAATCGCGACGCACCGTGCGGATGCCGCAGATCAGGTTCCCCGGTGTCCCGCCGGTGTGCCCCTCCCAGATCCAGCCGATCGCCCAGAGCTCGACCACGACGACCGCGGTGAGCAACAGCGACCCGCTCACCAGCCAGACCAGCACGGCGACGATCGCGACGATCGCGACGTCGATCATGTACGCGCCGGCGCGCTGACCCGCCGTCGCCTGCACCCGCACAGCCGTCTGGGCGCCGGGCGCAACCGCGCCCCCGCGCGACGGGGGCGCCATCGGAGGGGCGTAGGTCATGAGAAGACCTCCAGGATCTGTCCGGCGATGCCGGAGCCGTACAGCAGTGCGGCGGGCCCGAGGGCCAGCGTCAGGCCCTCCAGGATGTCGCCGGTGCGCGACCAGCCGAGGGAGCGCCAGTCCGCCGAGAGCGGGACGGTCAGGCATCCGACGATCGTTCCCGCCAGGACGAGGATGACCGCGACCAGCAGCGCGCTGAACTGCAGCGCCGTGACCAGGGTCGCCGTCGCCAGCACGGCCAGCACGGTGCCCGTGGCGAGGGCCGCACCGCGCGACAGGCCGTCGCGCAGCTTGCGCGAGGTCAGGAGGAAGTAGCAGCCGATGCCCAGCGTGCCGCCCAGCACGCACCAGCCCTCGATCGACCCGTTCGCGAATGCGGGCACCGCGTACAGGCTCGACAGCAGCGCGAGCGCGCAGGCCATCACGATGCCCGCCTCCGACCGCCAGCGCGCCAGCCGGTACTGCCCGGCGGCCCCCTCGGCATGCACGGGCGAGGGCTCGGCCGGCGGGCGAGCGCGGATCCCCTGTGCGTCGCGGATCACGAAGGGCGTGTCGATCAGGTCGTCCGCAGCCACCTCGAGTGCGGATCCGCGCATGTAGTGGAAGAGCGGCGCCGCCGCGGCGACCTGCACCGCGGCGATCACGGCCGCGGGGATGCCGGCGATGAAGGCGGCGGCGTTGACCACGGCGAGCACCGACCAGATCACCGCGATGACCGCCGTGCTGCCCGCCGACATCCGGCCGTGGGCGCGGGTGAGAGCGTGCCGGGCGCACGCGACGGTGGCGCCCGCGACGGCACCGGCCGCCATCATCGCGCCGGCGTCGGCGAACGACGCGAGCGCGAGGGCGCCGGCGGCCGCAGCCAGCGTGGGGGCGAAGTAGGCGACATAGGTGTTCCGGCCGTGCACGGGCTGTCCGAGCATGACCAGTGCACCGGCGAGAAGCACGGCGGCGGAGACCGAGATCGTCACGGGGCCCGGGGAGATGACGGTGCAGGCGACCATCGCCAGGGCGATGGCGAGGAGCAGCGCCAGCAGCGTCCAGTGCTGGCGCGAGCGCGCGGCGGGAGAGGCCTCCTTGGCGGACCGCGCCGCCCTGCCGGTCTCCGCCGCAGCGGTGCGGTCGAGCAGCCAGATCACGCCGCCGTCGCCGGGGGTGGCCGACACCTCGCTGTCGAGCTCGATGGCCGCACCGGAGGTGGTGGTTCCGACATAGCGCTGCAGATCGACGCCGCCGACCGTGAGCAGCTCGGCGACCGTGGAATCGGCCGGGACCACCAGGTCATGACGGCTGTGCGCGTCGGCCACGGTGAGGCGAATCGTCTTCGCTGACATCCCCCGCCCCTCGACGTCCTCCGTGCGACACCGGTTCATGTCGGCATCCCTGACATGATAGTAGGCGACTTGAGGAGGGCCAGTCGTGAGCACCACCAGCATCCGCCGTGCGCCGAAACCGCCGGCCGGCGGCCAACTCACTCTGCAGCAGGCTCCGGAGCTGCCCAAACCGGAAGGTGCCTCGAACACCCTGATGATGGCCCTGCCGATGGTCGGCAGCCTGGGGTCCGTCGCGGTCCTCTCCCTCACCCAGGGCGGCGACGCCACGCGCACCTACATCATGGGCGGCATGTTCCTGTTCATGGCGCTGTCCATGGTCGGCGGCCAGATGTGGCGGCAGAAGTCGCAGCACTCCACCAACGTGGAGAACACCCGTCGCGAGTACCTCGCCTACCTCGCCGAGACCCGGGACGCCGTGCGCGAGGTCGCCACGCGTCAGCGGCGGTACGAGGAGTGGATGCTGCCGGCCCCGGACACGCTGCCGTTCATCGTGGAGGAGGGCTCCCGGGTCTGGGAGCACACCACGGGCAGCCCGGAGTTCCTCGTCGCCCGCATCGGCACCGCCACGCAGCCCCTCGCCATGACCCTCGACGAGGCGCCGATCCCCGCACTCGCGCAGCTCGACCCGGTCAGTGCCTCCGCCGCGCATCGCTTCGTGCTCACGCACGACCAGGTCCCCGACCTGCCCTTCGGACTCGACCTCGGCACCTGCGGCCGGCTCGAGATCGTCGGCGACACGGTCCGCGGACGCGGCCTGGCACGCGCGATCGTCGCGCACCTGGCGACCTTCGCCGCCCCGGAGGACCTGCAGATCGCGGTCATCGCGGCGGGCACCGACCTGCCGTACTGGGAGTGGGCGAAGTGGCTCCCGCACGCCCAGTCCGACAGCAGGACGGATGCCGTGGGCGGCGCCCGCCGGATCGGCTCGTCCTGGCACGAGATCGAGCCCCTGGTCGTGGACATCCGCTCCCGCGGCATCGCGAGCGGGCGCGGCGGCACCGTGCTCCCGCACCTCGTCATCGTGACCGACGGCGTCGAGCTGCCGCCCGGGCATCCGCTCGCCGAGGAGGGCGGCGTCGACGGCGTGACGGTCATCGACATCGCGCGCAACTGGGCCGAGCTCACCGATCCGCTCACCATCCGCCTGATCATCGAAGGCGAGAACGGCTCGCAGCTCACCGTCGCCCGTCGCGGCTACGGGGCGGTGCAGGCCACGCCCGACTTCCTCGGCATCGCGTCGGCCGAGGCCGTCGCCCGCCGTCTGACCGGACTCGGCGAGTCCGCGCAGGACGAGGATGCCGCAGGCGGCGGCGCGCGCACCATCTCCGCCGAGCTGACCGACCTGCTCGGTCTGCCCGACGTGCGCGACTTCGATCCCGAGGAGGCCTGGAAGCCGCGCTCGGCGCGCGACCGGCTGCGCGTTCCGATCGGCCTGACGGCGACCGGTCAGCCCATGATCCTGGACATCAAGGAGTCCGCTCAGCAGGGCATGGGCCCGCACGGCATGCTCATCGGTGCGACCGGATCCGGAAAGTCCGAGGTGCTGCGCACACTGGTGCTCTCGCTCGCGCTGACCCACTCCTCCGAGGCGCTGAACTTCGTGCTCATCGACTTCAAGGGTGGTGCGACGTTCGCGGGCATGGCAGACATGCCGCACGTCTCGGCCGTCATCACCAACCTCGGCGACGACCTCACGCTGGTCGATCGCATGCAGGACGCGATCCAGGGCGAGATGACGCGCCGTCAGGAGCTGCTGCGTGACGCCGGCAACTTCGCCAACGTCACCGACTACGAGACCGCGCGCAAGGGCGGACGCACCGATCTGAAGCCGCTGCCCGCGCTGCTGATCGTCGCCGACGAGTTCTCCGAGCTACTGTCCGCCAAGCCCGACTTCACCGAGCTCTTCGTCGCGATCGGACGTCTGGGCCGTTCGCTGCAGGTGCACCTGCTGCTGTCCACCCAGCGGCTGGAGGAGGGCAAGCTGCGCGGGCTGGACTCGCACCTGTCGTACCGGATCGGCCTCAAGACGTTCTCCGGCGCCGACTCGCGCGCCGTCATCGGCGTCCCGGACGCGTTCACCCTGCCCGGCGGCGGCGGTCACGGCATCCTGAAGTCGGATGCCGAGACCCTCACGCAGTTCCGTGCCGCCTACGTCTCCGCGCCGCCGAAGACGCGCCGCCGGCGCCCGGGCACGGCGCCAGAGGTCGCCGAGCTCGAGCAGCCGGTCCGCGCGATCGAGGCGCGCGCCTTCACCGCGGCGCCCGTGATCGTGCAGGAGACGGTGGAGGAGCCCGAGGCCGTGCCCGAGGTGGGCGGAGCCGAGGCTCCCGAGAAGCGCGTGACCTTCGACATCGCCGTCTCGCTGATGAAGGGCCGCAGTGCGCCCGCGCACCAGGTGTGGCTGCCGCCCCTGGACGTGCCGGCGACCTTCGACGAGATGCTCGGCGATCTGGTCGAGGATCCGCAGCTCGGCCTGATCTCGCCGCGCTGGCGTCAGGCCGGCCCGCTGACGATCCCGCTCGGCATCGTCGACCGTCCGCTCGAGCAGCGCCGCGACAGCCTGACCATGAGCCTGGTCGGAGCCGGCGGACACCTCGCCATCGTCGGCGGTGCGCGCAGCGGCAAGAGCACGCTCGCCCGCAGCGTGCTGACCGGCATCGCCCTGACGCACACTCCGCAGGAGGTGCAGTTCTACGTGATGGACTTCGGCGGCGGCACGTTCGTGCCGTTCTCGAAGATGGCGCACGTCGCCGGGGTCGCGGGCCGCAACCAGCCCGACGTGCTGCGACGCATGTTCCAGGAGGTCGTGGGCATCGTCAACGCCCGCGAGCGCTACTTCACCGCCAACGCGATCGACTCGATCGAGACGTACCGGCGCCTGCGCGCGCAGGGAAGGGCGGATGACGGCTACGGCGACGTGTTCCTGATCATCGACGGCTGGCCGACCATCCGCGCCGAGTTCGACGAGATGGAGTTCGAGATCCAGTCGCTCGCCGGAAGGGCGCTCACGTTCGGTGTGCACCTGATCGTGACCACCACGCGCTGGATGGACTTCCGCACCGCGATCCGGGACACGTTCGGCTCCAAGCTCGAGCTGCGTCTCGGCGACACCAGCGACTCCGAGATCGACCGCAAGGTGGCCGCGAACGTTCCGCTGGGCCGCCCCGGTCGCGGTCTCGCGCCGTCCAAGCACCACATGCTCACGGCGCTGCCGCGCGTCGACGGCTCCGGCGACCCCGACACCCTCAGCGAGGGCGTGGAGGACCTGATCGATCGCGTGAACGCGGCCTGGAAGGGCCCGAAGGGGCCCAAGCTGCGTCTGCTGCCCGAGATGCTCGAGCTTTCGCAGCTGCAGCAGCTCGCGGCCGGCACGCCGCTGCAGAACCAGGTGCTGCTCGGCGTCGACGAGGCGGAGCTGGCGCCCACGGCGTTCGACACCCGCCGCAACCCGCACCTGTACCTGTTCGGCGACAGCCAGTCCGGCAAGTCGAGCTTCCTGCGCACCTTCGCCCGCGAGGTCATGCGCACCGCGAGCCCGAAGGACGCGCAGTTCTTCGTCGTCGACTACCGCCGTGCGCTGCTGTCCGAGATCCCCGAGGACTACCTCGCCGGGTACTACACGACCGCGCAGCAGGCCACCGAGGAGCTCGCGGGGCTCACCGAGTACCTGCGCAGCCGCCTTCCCGGCCCCGACGTCACGCCGCAGCAGCTGCGCGACCGCTCGTGGTGGACGGGTGCCGAGGTGTACGTGCTCGTGGACGACTACGACCTGGTCAACACCCAGTCCGGCAACCCGATCGCCGCCCTGCAGCCCCTGCTCGCGCAGGCGACCGACGTCGGTCTGCATCTCACGCTGGTGCGCCGATCGGGCGGTGCGTCGCGCGCCACGTTCGAGCCGGTCATGCAGACGCTGCGCGATCTGGCCTCGCCCGGCATCATGCTCTCCGGAAGCCCGGACGAGGGACCGCTGATCGGAAACGTCAAGGCGTCGCCCGCGGTCGCCGGCCGCGCCAAGGTGATCACGCGCGAGCGCGGGCTGCAGATCATGCAGCTGGCGTACGCGCCACCGTCCCAGCTGTGAGCGGATGCCGATGGGCAGATCTGCGTGGGCAGTGCTACCCATAGGCATCCTCCAGCGGGGACCATAAGGTGTTATTAGTCGCCGGACATCGGGGACACGGCCCCTCCGGGGCTGAAGCAATCGGGGCTGACACAGCCCTCAGGACCAGGAGGTGACCGTGGGCGGAGAAGTCTCTGCAGCGGATGGTGCTCTTCAGCGGGGCGCCCAGATCGTCAACCAGTCGAAGGCCGAGATCGTGGGGGAGCTGAACTCGATTCAGAACAAGCTCTCGGGCATCGGTGCATCGTGGGCCGGCTCCGGCGCCGCGGCGTTCCAGCAGACGTTCCAGGCGTGGCAGGAGAAGTCCCGCCGCATCACGAACGCGCTCGACGGATTCGAGCAGAACCTGCGCGACTCCCAGTCGGCATACACGCAGACCGACGACGCTTCTGCGCAGTCGCAGAACAAGTTCATGGGCCGTCTCGGCTGAGACCCGGAGGGAAGAACAACATGGGTGGTAACGGCTACAAGATGCAGTTCGGCGCCGTCGACGCGGCAGGTGCAGACCTGGTCGCCGGCGCAGGCAACATCGAGAACAAGCTCAACGACATGGAGAACGCGCTCAAGCCGCTCCAGGCCGACTGGACCGGTTCGGCGTCCGAGGCGTACGTCCAGGCCAAGGCGCAGTGGAACGCTGCACTGACCGAGATGAAGGCGCTCCTGCACGACATCGGTCGTCAGGTCTCGCAGGACTCGGCCGACGGCCAGGCCAATGAGAACCGCAACACCAACCGCTGGTGACCTTCCGTCACTGACGCGTCTGGCGTTCTGAACCGGCTGTCATCCCCTCGGGGATGGCAGCCGGTTTTCTCGTCGTGCGCGAAGCGGGCGGCGTGCGCCCGGCGTCGTGCGCGGGAGCTCAGTTCTCGGCGTCGGCGAGATGCCGGGCTTGGTGGCCCAGCACCTTGACCATGATGCCGCGCTGACGCAGCTCCGCCACCGTGCGCGACTCCTCGTCGCGGTCGCGGCCGAGCGCGTGCACATTGGCGACGACCAGCACATCGCCCGCGCGCAGCGTCTCGATCAGACGGGCCAGCCGGTCGCCCCAGCTCTCCAGGATCTCGGGTGCCGGATGCCGGAAGCCCTCGATCGGCACGCCGAAGCGGGTCAGGTCCTCACGCTGCTGGGTCACCGACGGCATCCCGTCGCGTGCCACCACCAGCCCGACCAGTCGGGTGCCCTCGGGGCGCGCCGACCACCAGTCGTGCTTCTCGTTCGCCAGGCACTGCGGGCACGTCGCCGCGGCGTGCGGCAGGTGCAGCGGGCTCGTGAGGGCGGCCTCCAGGCCCTGCTCGATCGAGCCCGTGCCCTTCGCATTCGTCACGTCACTCATGAACGCACCTCCGCTCCCATTCTGCGCTCCCATTCTGCCCGAGTCCGCCGACATGCGTCCCGGTGAAGGGGTCCGGGGTCAGAGCAGCCCCAGTGCGCGGACCGCGTCGCGCTCCTCGATCAGCTCCGCGACGGAGGCGTCCACCCGGGCGCGCGCCCAGGCATCCAGCTCCAGGCCTTCGACGATCCGCCAGCCTCCGTCGACCGACCGCACGGGGAACGAGCAGATCAGGCCCTCGGGCACGCCGTACTCGCCGTGCGAGACGACGCCCGCACTCGTCCAGTCGTCCGTGCCGTGCACCCAATCGCGCACGTGATCGATCGCAGCACTCGCCGCGGACGCCACCGACGACGATCCGCGCACCTCGATGATCTCGGCACCCCGCTTGGCGACGCGGGGGATGAAGGTCTGCTCCTGCCAGGCCGTCGTGTCGCCGACGCGCGCGGCCAGGGCATCCGCGACCGGCCGGCCGTCGACGGTCGCGTGCGAGACGTCGGGGAACTGCGTGGCGGAGTGGTTGCCCCAGATCGGGACACGGCGGATGCCGGCGACGGGGACGTCGAGGGTCTGCGCGAGCTGCGCCCTGGCGCGATTCTCGTCCAGCCGGGTGAGGGCGGTGAAGCGCTCGGCGGGCAGCCCGTCGGCGGACGACGCGGCGATCAGCGCATTGGTGTTGGCGGGGTTGCCTACGACGGTCACACGGACGTCGGATGCCGCGTGCGCGGCGATCGCGGCGCCCTGCGGTCCGAAGATGCCGGCGTTCGCCGCGAGCAGGTCGCCGCGCTCCATACCGGGACCGCGCGGCCGCGCTCCGACGAGCAGGGCGTGGTTCGCGCCGTCGAACGCGACGGCGGGGTCGTCGGTGACCTCCACATGCTCCAGCAGCGGGAACGCGCCGTCCTGCAGCTCGAGAGCAGCACCCTCGGCGGCTTTGAGGCCCTGCGGGATCTCCAGCAGCCGCAGCCGCACCGATTCGCCCGCCCCGAGCATGTCTCCCGCCGCGATGCGGAACAGCAGCGCGTAGCCGATCTGTCCGCCGGCTCCCGTGATCGTGATCGTCGTCGCCATGACTCCGAGCCTACGCTTCCCGCATCCGGCCTCGAGCGGGTGAAAGGGGCCCGCTCGGGGTACCTTTTCTCCATGACCTTCAATCCGGACGCCGACATCTCGGGCAACACCACCCGACGCCGCGGACGCAACACCGCGATCGCCGCGGGTGGCGGCGTGGGCGTGCTCGGCATCGTCGCACTCGTGGTCGCCCTGCTCGGCGGCCCGGACCTGACCGGCCTTGTCGGCGGCGTGCCCGGCGGTGGAGACCAGCCCGCGGCGACCGGCGAGAACACCCTCTCCGAGTGCGACACCGGCCAGGACGCGAACACGAACGACGCGTGCCGCATGGCCGGCGCCCAGGTGCTGCTCGACGACTACTGGAGCAAGCACGTCGACGGCTACGTGAAGCCCTCGCTGACGATCGTGGACGGGCAGACCCAGACGCAGTGCGGCACGGCATCCAACGCTGTCGGACCCTTCTACTGCCCGCCCGAGCAGGGCGTCTACCTCGACCCGACCTTCTTCCAGCTCATGCGCCAGCAGTTCGGAGCGTCTGCGGGATCTCTGGCCCAGCTGTACATCGTCGGGCACGAGTGGGGCCACCACATCCAGAACATCACCGGGGTGATGCGAGACCACCCCGACAACGGCACCGGCCCCACGAGCAACGGGGTGCGCACCGAGCTGCAGGCCGACTGCTACGCGGGCGCCTGGCTGAAGGACGCTGTCACGCAGAAGGACTCCAACGGCCAGAACTACCTTCAGCCGTACACCGACGCGCAGCTGAACGACGCCGTGAACGCCGCGTACACCGTGGGCGACGACCACATCCAGGAGCAGTCCGGCTTCGTGAACCCCGAGAGCTTCACGCACGGCACCAGTAAGCAGCGCCAATACTGGTTCGCTTATGGCTACAAGAACGGCCTCAGCGTCTGCGACACGTTCCAGGTCGCCGGCGACAAGCTGTAATCACAGGCGGTTCTCCCCCGCGGTATACCGGATCCGGGATACGGTGAAGGGGCCCGATCCACGGGCACTCGGGGGAGTGAAGCATGGAACTTGACGGACTGTATCCGCCTATCGAACCGTACGAGACCGGCGATCTGCTGGTCGGCGACGGCAACCGCATCCACTGGGAGCAGAGCGGGAATCCCGACGGCAAGCCCGTCGTCTTCCTGCACGGCGGTCCCGGTGGCGGCACGTCGCCCTGGCAGCGGCGCTTCTTCGATCCGGAGGTGTACCGGATCGTGCTGTTCGACCAGCGCGGATGCGGGCTCAGCACGCCGCATGCCAGTGAGCCGGACGCCGATCTGCGCTACAACACGACCTGGCACCTGGTGGCCGACATCGAGCTGCTGCGCAAGAACCTCGGCATCCAGAAGTGGCAGGTGTTCGGCGGATCGTGGGGGAGCACCCTCGCTCTCGCGTACGCGCAGTCGCACCCCGAGGCCGTGACCGAGCTGGTGCTGCGCGGCATCTTCACGCTGCGCCGGCACGAACTGGAGTGGTTCTACGAGGGCGGCGCGGCCGCGCTCTTCCCCGACCTGTGGGCCGACTACGAGGCGGTCATCCCGCCGATCGAGCGCACTCGGATGATGGAGGCGTACCACCGCCGTCTGTTCGACGCCGATCCGGAGGTGCACGTGCCGGCGGCGGTCGCGTGGACGAAGTGGGAGGCATCGACCGTGACTCTGCGCCCTGACCCCGAGCACGTCGACGAGGCGACGGATGCCGCGCACGCCACGGCGTTCGCGCGGATCGAGAACCACTACTTCGTCAACGGCGGCTGGCTTGAGGAGGGCCAGCTGATCGAGAACGTCGGCGTCATCCGCGACATCCCCGCGGTGATCGTGCAGGGACGGTACGACGTGTGCACGCCCATGATGACCGCCTGGGATCTCCACACCGCCTGGCCCGAGGCCGAGCTGGTGATCGTCGACGACGCCGGGCACTCGGCATCCGAGCCGGGCATCGCCGCAGCGCTGCGCGCCGCGACCGACCGGTTCGCTGCGCTCTGACTTGTGCGCCCGCGCTTCGCGGGTCCCATGTGGCTGTCTCCACCGCGACGAGGCGACCATATGGGACCCGCGAACGGTGGTGGGTCGACGGTCTCCTCGCTTCGCGGGGCCCAAGTGGTCGCCTCCCCGTGCATGAGGGCGCGAAGTGGGACCCGCGAGCGGAGAACGGGTGCCCAGAGCGGATGCTGATCAGGCGCGCAGCGCCTGGAGCAGCGTCCTCACGAGGCCGAGCAGACCGCCGCGGGCGCGGAAGCGCGTGAGGCCTTCGCTCACCTGCGCGGCCGTGCGGGCGGAGACGAACCACGGCGGGGTCGGCAGGATGGTGAACCGGCCGCCGCCGTTCAGGACCGGGAGCGATCGCGGGAACGGCCGGAACGGACCGCGCACGATCGAGCGCTCCACGCCGTCGAGCAGCAGCGCGTTGTGCACCACGCCGATGCCGCTGCCCACGTCGTCCAGGGTGTTGCCGGGGTATGCACCCCAGGTCAGGGTCGGGGTGATGAACCCGAAAGCCGTCCAGCCGTTGATCGCGATGGAGCCGTAGCGCAGCTCCGCGATGGCCCGCTCGAAGCCGGTGCCGAGCGCCTTCTCCGTGGCCGGGTCGATGATCAGGTTGCCGCCGAGCGTGCCCTGCAGCTTCTCGTTCGCGTGCTCGACCGCGGCATCCAGGAACTGCTGCCCGGTACCAGGCAGCTCGACCACGCCCAGCACGGGCGCGAAGTACTCGGTGTTCTCCAGCGCCGTGGCGTCCTGCCCGTCGCCGATCTCGACCAGCAGGCGGTCGGCCAGCACGAGGGCGTCGGGGTAGTCGTCGCTCGCCTGCTGCATGCGCACGGGGGATCCGGGGTACCAGATCGGGCGCTCGGGGGCGCCGGCGTAGGCGCGGCGCAGGGCGGCGCGGAACTGCTCGGCCTGCGGCCAGTCGGACGACATGATCACGACCTGCCCGGCGATGCAGTTGTGCCCGCAGTTCTGCAGCCGCATCGTGGCGACGTGCTCGGCCTGGTAGGCGAGGTCGGCGTCGGTCCACTCTCCGGGGACGACGATGATGGGCGAGACGCCGCCGAGCTCGGCGGTGATCGGCTTCTTCAGCTGAGGCCGGTTCTCCCGCCGCCGGCGCTTGCCCGTGGCGCCCGAGCCCCAGACGATCGCATCGAACGTCGCGGCCGAACCGGTGATGTGCACGTGCACCAGGTCGCGGTGCCCGGTGAGGTAGGCGCCCACAGCGGGGCCGCCGCGCACGATGCGCAGGAAGCCGGGCTCGATCAGCGGGGCGAGAGCCCGCTCGTACACGGGGACCAGGGCGTCCTGCGTGGGGTTGACCTTGAGCAGCGCGACCCGGTTGTGCGCGAGCAGCTCGTACATCACGTCGAGCACGGGGATCGAGGTGATGTTGCCTGCTCCGAGCACCAGCCCCACGCCGCCGGACGCCGAGGGCGTCAGCTGCGCGAGACCCGCGGACTCACGGGCGGTGTTCGGCGTGATGCCGGGCTGGAGCCACACCTCGCCGGTGAAGCCCGAGAGCAGGAAGCGGTCGATGCCCGTGAGCGGGAACGCGTCGACCTTCGTGCGTCCGCCCGGTGCGCGACCGATGCGCACGCCGTGCAGCGCGCTGCGACCCTCGGAGAGCTTGGTGAGGGTGTCGGCGTAGGCGTCGATCGCGCCCAGCACCGAGTACGGCCCGCTCAGCCACTCCTCGCCGCGCAGCGGATGCCCGGGGCGCAGCCCCTTGGAGTCGGCGGCCGTGCCCGCCCAGTCCTCGATCGTGGCGGCCACGCTCGTGCGCAGTGCGCGCAGCAGCGTCACGCGCTGCGCGACGGTGACGCTCGACCAGGTGCGGGAGCCCTGCTGCAGCAGTGCGATGTCGGCGTCGAGCGCCGCGCGGGTGGCGTCGTCGAGTTCCGGGGAAGCGGATGCCGCGCCCTGGCGGGCGGCATCCTTCGTCGCCGTGGTCACGGCCGCATCCTGAGTCATCGTCGTCTCCTTCGGGATGGAACCCAGCCTATGAGTTCGTGGGACCGGGTTCCACCCTCGGATGCGCGCGTCAGATCAGCGAGAGCTCGCGCAGCTTGGCCTCGACGTCGGCGTTCGACGGCTCGACGTGGTGGCTGGCGTCGGGGTAGACGACCACGGGGATGTTCGTGCGGCCCGAGATCTCCTTGGCCACATCGGCGGCGGCCGGGTCGGCGACGAGGTCGATGTAGGTGTACTCGATGCCGAGCTCGTCGAGCTGCTTCTTGGTGCGACGGCAGTCGCCGCACCAGGCGGCGCCGAACATGGTGATGGTCTCGGATGCGGGAGTGGTCATACATCCAGGGTAAGGCCGGGGCGGATGCCGAGGGTCGGCCCGGCATCCGCCTCGAGACGCCTCAGAGCACCTTGGACAGGAAGTCCTGCGTGCGGGGCTCCTTGGGGCTGTCGAAGATCTCGGCCGGCGGGCCGGACTCGACGACCTTGCCGTCGGCCATGAACACGACGCGGTCGGCGACCTCGCGGGCGAAGCCCATCTCGTGCGTGACCAGCACCATCGTCATGCCGGATGCCGCGAGGTCGCGGATCACCTGCAGCACCTCGCCGACCATCTCGGGGTCCAGGGCGCTGGTGGCCTCGTCGAACAGCATGATGCCCGGGCTCATCGCCAGCGCGCGGGCGATGGCCACGCGCTGCTTCTGGCCGCCGGAGAGGGACGCCGGCCGGGCATCCGCCTTCTCGGCCAGCCCCACACGGGTGAGCAGCTCGATGCCGCGCTTGCGCGCCTCCGCCTTGCTCAGCATCTTCAGCTCGACGGGTGCCAGCGCCACGTTCTCGAGCGCGGTCATGTGCGGGAACAGGTTGAAGTGCTGGAACACCATGCCGACGCGCTGACGCACGGCATCCAGGCTCTTCCCCTTCGCGGTGGCGATGTTCTCGCCGAGGATCAGCACCTCGCCGCTGGTGACCTCCTCCAGCCGGTTCAGGCAGCGCAGCAACGTGGACTTGCCCGAACCCGAGGGGCCGATCACCGCGACGACCTCGCCGTTGGCCACGGTCAGGTCGATGCCGGTGAGCACCTCGTTCTTCCCGAAGGACTTGTGCAGCCCGCGGACCTCGATCGGGTTGCCCGAAGCGGTGGTGACAGGACGTGTGAACGTCTGCTCGTTGTTCGTCATGGTCATCCCCTACTTGTTGAACTTCCGGTCGACCCAGTTCGAGAGAACGGTCAGCAGCCAGATCACGATGAAGTACATCGCACCGACGATGATCCAGATCTCGAACGAGCGGAACGTGGACGCGATCACGATGCGGCCCTGGTACGTCAGCTCGGCGAAGCCCAGCACCGAGAGCAGCGAGGTGTCCTTCAGCGTGATGATGAACTGGTTGATGAGGTTGGGCGTCATGATCTTGAACGCCTGGGGCATCACCACGCGGCGCATCGACGCGCCCCAGCCGAGGCCCAGCGAGCGCGAGGCCTCCATCTGGCCGGGGTCGACCGACTGCACGCCGCCTCGGACGATCTCGGTGATGTACGCTCCCGCGTTCAGCGACAGCGTGATCACACCGGCGGTGAGGGCGTCCAGCGGCTGGCCGGTCACGGCCGGCACGCCGAAGTAGAAGAAGAACGCCTGCACCAGCACCGGGGTGCCGCGGAAGATGTTGACGTAGGCGCTGGCGAGGAAGCGCAGGAACGGGTTCGTCGACAGCTTCAGGATGCCGAACAGGATGCCCAGCACCATGGCGAACAGGATCGACAGCGCCGTGGCCAGCAGCGTGAGCAGCAGACCCTGCGACAGCGGGCCGATCGACGTCTTCAGCAGCGCCAGGAAGGAGTTGTCCGACGTCGCGCCCTCGTCGTCGATCGCGAGGTAGCGGTCCACGATCTGCTGGTAGACGCCGGTGTCCTTGGCGTTCTGCAGACCGTCGTTGAACATCTTCAGCAACTCGGCGTTCTTGCCCTTGAGTACGGCGAAGCCGTAGTCCGCTCCCGGCTCGGGATCGGTGACGATCTTCAGCGGCACATTGCCGGAGGAGATGCCGAACTGCAGCACCGGCGCGTCCTCGAACGTCGCCGCCGAGTTCCCTGTGGCGACGTCGTTGTACATGTCGGCGGAGTCCTGGAAGGCATTGACCTTGAAGCCGATCTTCTTGCCGAGCTCCTTGGCGAAGTCGTAGCCGACAGTGCCCGTCTTGACCGCGACCTTCTTGTCCTTGAGGTCCTTGTACGAGGTGATGTCGCTGTCCTTGGCGACCGCCATCTGCACGCCCGACTGGAAGTACGGGTTCGAGAAGTCGAACGCCAGCTTGCGCTCGTCGGTGATGCTCATGCCGGCGATCACGCCGTCGGCCTGGCCGGCGGAGACGGCGGCGAGGGCGGCGTCGAAGCCCAGCGGCTTGATGTCGACCTTGAATCCCTGGTTCGCGGCGATCGCGCGCATCAGGTCCATGTCGATGCCGACGTTCTTGCCGTCCAGCTGGTAGATGAACGGGGCGAAGGTGGTGTCGGTGGCGATGGTGAACTCGCCGTGGGTCTGCGCGGTGTCGGTCGCGAAGCCCGGGTTCTTCGGCAGCTCGCCCGGCTTGCCCGGGTCGAGCTTGTCGTTGCCGAGTGCGGCCTTGCCCTCGCCGATCGCCGCCGCCTTCGGGGCGTTCTCGCCGAGGTAGTCGTCGAGGATCTTCTGGTACGTGCCGTCGGCGATCAGGTTCTTCAGGCCCTCGTTGAACGCCTTGCGGAGCGCCTCGTTGGCGCCCTTCTTGACGCCCATGCCGTAGCTGGAGGCCTTCTCCTGGGGCGTGACCGTCTTCAGGTCGACGTTGCCGGTGGCGATGCCGTAGGCCAGGATCGGGTAGTCGTCGAACACGGCGGCGGAGTTGCCGGTGGTGACGTCGTTGTAGGCGTCGGCGGCATCCTGGAACCCGGTGACGGTGAAGCCGTACTGCTTGCCCAGGTTCTCGGCGAAGGTGTAGCCCTCGGTGCCGGTCTTCGCGGAGACGGTCTTGTCCTTGAGGTCCTCGTAGCCCTTGATGGCGGCGTCGTTCTTGCCCACCGCCATCTGGATGCCGGAGTCGAAGTAGGGGTTCGAGAAGTCGAAGGTCTTCTGGCGCTCCTTGGTGATGGACATGCCCGCCATCACGGCATCCGCCTGACCGGCCGTCACCGCGGCGAGTGCGCCGTCGAAGCCGAGCACGTCGACCTTGACGTCGAAGCCCTGGTCCTCGGCGACGGCCTTGATCAGGTCGATGTCGATGCCGCGCAGCTCGCCGTCGCGCTGGAACTCGAACGGCGCCCAGGTGGTGTCCGTCGCGATCGTGAAGGTCTTGCCCTTGACGCCGTCATCGGCGGCGGCGGGCTTGGTCGCGGCGTTCGCGATGCCGACCGCGCCGCCCACCGTGAACAGCAGGATGAGCAGCGTGGTGAGGCTCGCCAGTAGCGGCAGGCGATTCTCGCGCCACCAGTTCGCAGGGTGTCTGAGCAGAGTCATGCAGTCCTCTTCGTCTGGGCGTCTTCGGCATCGTGCGTGTTTCCGGCCCGTGCCACCTTACCCGCCCGCGGAATCCGGGCCCCGGTTCTCTGACGTGCCGCCGGGCAGGGGAGTCGCCGGCGCGGATTCGCCGCACAGCGAAAGATGGCACGATTGAAGCCGCGTCGCATCACTCCGGGGAGGTCTGCCGATGAGCGCCTCCGTCACGGTCACGGCCGTCACAGTGATCGTCCCGACGTACAACGAACGCGACAATGTGGCCGAGCTCGTCGCGCGCACCGCCGCCGCGCTGGAGGGGGTCGACGCCGAGATCCTCTTCGTCGACGACAGCTCCGACGGCACCATGGACGAGATCGTGCGCGTGGCGGCATCCGCTCCGATTCCCGTCCGCGGCATCCACCGCGAGCACAACACCGGCGGGCTCGGCGGCGCCGTCGTGCGAGGGCTGTCCGAGGCCGCGCACGACGCCTGCATCGTGATGGACGGTGATCTGCAGCATCCGCCCGAGCTCCTGCCCGCCCTGCTCGCTCGATTCGGAACCGGGGATGCCGATGTCGTCGCCGCCTCGCGCTACATC
>NZ_MKRT01000019.1:0-12526 GCF_001897945.1 Microbacterium sp. 69-10 | reverse complement strand
CCGTGACCAAGGCGATGTTCCTGCGCCGGCTGTGGCGCAGCACCGATCCGATGACGGGCTTCTTCCTCGTCGACCGCTCGCGGCTCGACGTCGGCACGCTGCGCCCGGAGGGCTTCAAGATCCTGCTGGAGATCCTCGTGCGCGGGGGCTCGGCGGGGCCGCTGCGGATCGCCGAGGTGCCGATGGAGTTCGGCGCGCGCCGGCACGGCACTTCGAAGGCGAGCCTGCGGCAGGGCGCCATGTTCCTCGCGCACCTGGCCCGGCTGCGGTTCGGCAAGATGGGCCTGTTCGCGATGATCGGCGGCGTCGGCGCGGTCGCGAACGTCGGCATCATGTGGGCGCTCACGCACCTCGGCATGGACTACGTGCTCGCGGCGGTGATCGGCGCGGTCGTGACCATCGCCGGCAACTTCGTGCTGCAGGAGCTGTTCGTCTTCCGCGACGAGCGCGCGGACGCCTCCCGGCTGTGGGTGCGCTTCGCGGCATCCGCGTCGTTCAACGGCATCGAGGCGGCGCTGCGCATCCCCGTGATGGCGCTGATGGTGGAGTCCTGGCACATCTCGGCTGTGGTCGCCACCGCGATCTCGCTCGTAGTGGCGTTCTTCGCGCGGTTCCTGTTTCATGCGCTGGTCGTCTACGCGCCGCGGAGACGCCGGGCGGATGCCGTGGAGGAGCCGCCCGTCGACACCGCGGCCATCCGCGTGCTGAAGGCCATCGATGCGGAGGCCATGCGCCCGGGCGAGCTCTGACCCCCGGCGTGCGGCGCGCGCCCGACCGCATTATCCTGGGCCGGTGAGCGACTACGCGACTGGGGGCAGATTCCGACTGGGGCGGATGCTGCCGCGTGATCCGCATGAGCCGCACCGCGTCGCGAGCTCGCTCGAGCTGTTCTTCGACCTCGTCTTCGTGATCTCGGTGAGCACCGCCTCCAGTCAGCTGCATCACGCGCTGTCCGAAGGCCATGCGGCGACCGGGATCACGTCGTACCTGATGATCTTCTTCGCGATCTGGTGGGCGTGGATGAACTTCACCTGGTTCGCGACGTCGTTCGACGTCGACGACTGGCTGTACCGCGTGGTGACGATCGTGCAGATGGCCGGGGTGCTCGTGCTCGCGGCCGGCATCGCGCCGGTCTTCGACGCGCACGAACCCGACTTCACGATCGTCGTGGCCGCGTACGTCGTGATGCGCGTGGCCATGATCGTGCAGTGGCTGCGGGCATCCCGCACGAATCCTGCGCTCCGTCGCACCGCCCGCACCTACGCCATCGGCATCGGCGCCGTGCAGGTGCTGTGGGTGGGCTTCCTCTTCATCCCGGACAGCATTCAGCTGCCGGTGTTCATCGTGCTCATGCTCACCGAGATCTCCGTGCCGATCATCGCCGAGCGGCAGGGGTCGACGCCCTGGCATTCGCACCACATCACTGAGCGGTACAGCCTGTTCACCCTGATCGTGCTGGGCGAGAGCCTGCTGGCATCGGCCACCGCGATCATCGGCGCGCGGGAGGAGGTGGAGTCCATCGGCCCGCTGATCTGGATCGCGGCGGTGACCCTGATCTCGGCCGCGGCGATGTGGTGGATCTACTTCTGGCCGCCCCACCACCACGCGATCTCCACGCTGCGCAGCTCGCTCACCTACGGCTACGCGCACTACTTCGTGTTCGCCGCGGCGGCGGCCTTCTCGGCCGGTGTGGAGGTGCAGATCGACGAGCTCACCGGGCACACCGAGCTGGGCTTCGTCCCCGCCTCCTTCACGACCAGCGTGCCGATCGCGGTGTTCCTGCTCGGGATCTGGATCGTGGCGATCCGCGACAACGCGGACCGCGTGGTGAACACGGTCGTGCCGCTCGGCGCGGTGCTGGTGCTGCTCGACGCAGTGCTGCCCGTGCCCGTCACCCTCACTGCGGTCATCCTCGTCGCCATCGTGGTGGTGCTGGTGCTGCGTCCGCCGGTGCGCAAGGAGCACAGCGCCCGCTGACCCCGCGCGTGCTGCGGGGTGTTCCGGCGGCGCCTCGCGGCGTCGCGGATGAGTTCGGCTGTTGACATGACGCCGTCGGCCCATTACTGTCGTCTGCAGTTATTGATCGTCTGATCAATACGTCGAGGAGGACAGCATGGGATGGCGGATGCCGCACGAGGGCGACCCGCACGAGCGCACCTGGATGGCCTTCCCTCGCGCCGGCGCCACGCTGGGCACGGGGGATGAGCACCGGGAGAGCGGCTACCGGGCGTGGGCCGACACCGCGCTCGCCGTCGCCGAGTTCGAACCCGTCACCCTTCTCGTCGACCCGACCGAGACCGACCGCGCTCGCCGCATGCTCGGTACGGCCGTCGACTTCGTCGAGGCCCCCGTGGACGAGTTCTGGCTGCGCGACTCCGGCCCCACCTTCGTCGTCGACGACGAGCGACCAGGCGTGCTCGGCGCCGTGGACTGGATCTTCAACGGCTGGGGCGCACCGGCCTGGGCGGAATGGCAGAAGGCGGCCCAGCACGCGCGGATCGTCGCCGGCCAGGTCGGCGCCGAAATCGTCTCCAGCCTGCTGGTGAACGAGGGCGGCGGCATCCACGTCGACGGCGAAGGCACCGTGCTCGCCACCGAGACCGTGCAGCTGGACTCCCGCCGCAACCCGCTCGCCGACAGGGCCCGTGTCGAGGCCGAGCTCGCCCGCACGATCGGCGCGCAGAAGGTCGTCTGGCTGCCGCGCGGGCTCACCGCCGACTACGAGGAGTTCGGCACCAACGGGCATGTCGACATCGTCGCGACCATTCCCTCACCCGGACGGATGCTGCTGCACTCCCAGCAGGATGCCGGACATCCCGACCACGCCGTGACCCGTGAACTGCGCGAGCACCTCGCCCAGCAGACGGATGCCGCGGGCCGCTCGTTCGAGATCGTCGACCTGCCCGCGCCCGCAGCGCTGCGCATCGACGGCGAGTTCGTCGACTACAGCTACGTGAACCATCTCGTGGTCAACGGCGGCGTCATCGCGTGCGGGTTCGGCGAGCCCGAGGCGGATGCCAGGGCGCGGAGCATCCTCGACGACGCGTATCCGGGCCGGCGCGTCGTGACCGTCGACGCTCGCCCGATCTTCGCGCGGGGCGGCGGCATCCACTGCATCACCCAGCAGCAGCCCCTGCTGCCGTCGGACGGGGGTGTCGCATGATCGACGTCCTCGAGGCATCCATCGCCGGCCTCCGCGCCGCGCTCGAGGACGGCAGCACCACTGCTGTCGCGCTCGTCGACGCCTACCTCGCTCGCATCGACGCCTTCGACGCGCCGGGCACCGAGACCGCCCTGAACGCGGTCGTCGTGCGCAATCCCGCCGCGCGAGCCGAGGCGGCCGCGTCGGACGCCCGCCGCGCCGCCGGAGAGACGCGCGGGCCGCTGGACGGCATCCCCTACACGGCCAAGGACAGCTATCTGGTGGCGGGTCTCACCGCGGCATCCGGGTCCCCGGCGTTCGCCGACCTCGTCGCCCAGCGCGACGCGTTCACGATCGAGCGGCTGCGCGCGGCAGGCGCGATCTGCCTCGGTCTCACGAACATGCCGCCGATGGCCAACGGCGGCATGCAGCGCGGCGTGTACGGCCGCGCGGAGAGCCCCTACAGCGCCGACTGGCTGACCAGCGCGTTCGGCTCGGGCTCGTCGAACGGCTCGGGCACGGCGACGGCCGCCAGCTTCTGCGCCTTCGGCCTCGGCGAGGAGACCTGGTCCAGCGGTCGCGCTCCCGCATCGAACAACGCGCTGTGCGCCTACACACCCTCGCGCGGTGTGATCTCGGTGCGCGGCAACTGGCCGCTGGTCCCCACGATGGACGTCGTCGTTCCGCACACCCGCACGATCGCCGATCTGTTCGAGGTGCTCGACATCGTGGTGGCCGACGATGCCGATGCGCGCGGTGACTTCTGGCGCGGGCAGCCGTGGGTCACGATCCCTGCGGCATCCGAGGTGCGGCCGCCGTCGTACGTCGCGCTGGCGCCGTCCGGGGCGGACGAGGCGCACCGCACCCTCGCGGGGCGTCGTTTCGGCGTGCCGCGGATGTACATCAACGCCGACCCGGATGCCGGGACCGGCACCACGATCGGCGGCCCCACCGGCAGCCGCATCGAGACCAGGGCATCCGTCATCGCCCTGTGGGAGCGGGCCCGTCGCGACCTCCAGGCCGCGGGCGCAGAGGTGGTCGAGGCCGACTTCCCGCTGGTGACGAACTACGAGGGCGATCGAGCGGGCGCGCCCACGCTCAAGACCCGCGGCCTGATCAGCGAGCGGTTCCTGTGCTCGGAGATCGAGGACCTCTCCGCCTGGGCGTGGGACGACTTCCTGCGGGCGAACGGAGACCCCGCGCTCGACCGCCTCGAGGTGGTCGACGGGGCACGGATCTTCCCGCAGCCCGAGGGCGCCCTGCCCGACAGGTACACCGGTTTCGACGACGACATCGCCGAGTACCCGCGGTTCGTGCGCGAAAGGCCGCACGCGGCGTTCACCGACATCCCGCACCTCGAGGAGGGTGTGCGCGGGCTCGAGGAGACCCGGCGGATCGACCTCGAGGAGTGGATGGACGGCCTCCGCCTCGATGCCGTGGTGTTCCCCGCCGTCGCCGACGTCGGGCCCGCCGACATGGACGTGAACCCGGCATCAGCCGACGCCGGCTGGCGCAACGGGGTCTGGGTCGCGAACGGCAATCTCGCGATCCGGCACCTGGGCGTGCCGACGGTCACCGTGCCGATGGGCACCATGGCCGACATCGGGATGCCGGTCGGTCTCACCTTCGCCGGTCGAGGATGGGACGACACCGCCCTGCTCCGCCTTGCCGCCGCCTTCGAGGCGACCGGCGCACGCCGCACGCCGCCGCCGCGCACGCCCGCCCTTCCCGGAGAGGAACTCTCATGACCTCGCCGTTCCCCCGACCCGACCACCGCTTGCAGATCGTCGTCGACGCCGCGGACCCGTTCGAGCGCGGCGCCGACCGGGGCCGGCAGCTGCGCGACACGCTGCCCGGCACGATCGACGCCTACGACCGGCTGTTCCGTCTCGGCGGCATCGACGAGCGCACGGTGCGCGACGACGCCGAGCGGCTGCTCGACGCGATCGGCGGCCACCGTCCGGCGCTGCGCACGCAGATCGAGGGCACAGCTGTTCCCGGCGGTGCTGATCACCGCCTTCGGGGTCGTGCTGGGCGGCACGGTCGGGCCGGAGAGCCTCGCGAACGGCATCTCGCTGAACGGCATGACGACCTACACGGCGAGCATGGCGCTGCAGTCGATCGGCGTGCCGATCCGCCGCATCCCGTCCGCGATCCTGATCGGCGCGCTCGGCTGCGCGTTCACGATCGTGCTGGTGCTGGCGTCCGACCTGATCAGCGCCGTCAACCTCATGCTGCAGTTCCTGCTGGTCATCTCGGTGCCCACCATGGGCGTCTACGTGGCCGACATCGTGCTGCGCCGCAACCGCTACGACGGCCTCGAGCTGTTCGATGAGCGGCCGGGCGCCCCGTTCTGGTACCGCGGCGGCTTCGGCATGGCCGGGGTCGTGGCCGTCGTCGTCGGGGGCGTCGCCACCGCGCTGTTCCTGTCCACCACGGTGTGGGTCGGCCCGCTGGGCGCCGCGCTCGGCGGGGTGGACCTGTCAGTCCCGGTGGGGCTGATCGTCTCCGTGGGGCTGTACGCGCTGCTCGCCCGCAGGACGATCCGCGCGCAGATCGCGTGATGGCCTGATCGGACAGGGATCGGCCGCCCGCACCCGGGGGCGGGGTTGTCAACCCCCTTCAGAACGCGGGCGGGCTCGGTCACCGTGGTCCCAGTGGCGACGACCCGACGCCACCTGAACGAAGGGAACCGTCATGACCATCGGAACCGGAATCGTCCTGTTCGTGATCGGAGCGATCCTCGCCTTCGCATTGAACGTGCAGGTCCCGTGGGCGGATCTCCACATGATCGGCTACATCCTGATGGGCGCGGGTGTCGTCGCGTTCCTCGTCGGCATCGTGCTGATGGCACGTCGCCGGCGCACGGACGTCGTCACGCGCACGGACGGAACCGTCGACGGAGGCAACGTCTCGCGTCGGTCGGTGCGTGAGCCCGGCGGCGACGAGGTGTTCTGACCGGAAGCGGCGGCCGGGTCATGATGGCCCGGCCGTTCACCGCGTCCGGCGCGCGTTCCAGGAGCCGGGGCGCGCTTTTTGTGAGTCAGGCGGGCGTCGGCGCCGCGAGCACTGCTTCGGGCTCGGGCTCCTCGGCGGTGACGAGAGCCTCCAGCGCATCGGTGCGGTTGCGGAATCGCGAGGGGAGCGTGACGTGCCGGAACCAGCGCACCTCCACGTGACCGTCCTCCTCGATGATGCAGGCGACGAGGTGGTGCGGGTCGCCGGCGGGGAAGCGCATGTCGATGATCATCCAGTCATCGGGGGAGACCTGGTGCAGCATGAAATCGTCCGACATCGCATCCTCCTGAGCGTCTGGTCCCCCGACTCTGCTCAGTGTGCGCCACCGATGCTGTGAACGAGCGGGGATTGACGGCGATCAGAGGCGTCTGGTAGCCGGACCGGACGCCGCGATCAGGGGACGATGACCAGCTTTCCGCGCACGTGGTGCGTCTGGCTGGCACGGAAGGCATCCGCGACTCCCTCGAGCGGGAAGGTCTTCGCGATCTCCACCTTCAGCACGCCCTCCGCCGCCATGGCCGCGAGTCGCGCCGTCTGCTCGCCGTCCGGGCGCACCCAGATGTTCCGGCCGCCGTGCTGGGTGACGGACGGGTCGGCGATCGACACGTGCACGCCGTCGTCCGCCAGCACCGCGAGGGTGACGTCCAGCATCCCGCCGGCGAAGTCGGCGACCGCGTCGACGGGCCCGCCGTTCAGGGCGAGGACCCGCTCCGCGAGCCCCTCGCCGTAGGTGACGGGGTGCGCGCCGAGGCTGCGCAGGTAGTCGTGGTTGGCCTCGGATGCCGTGGCGATCACCCGTGCGCCGCAGGCGTGCGCGATCTGCACGGCGAAGCTGCCGACACCGCCGGAGCCACCGTGGATCAGCACGGTGCGCGCGTGCAGCTCGCCCAGCGCGTCGACCGCACGCAGCGCGGTGCCGCCGGCGAGCGGGAGGGCTCCTGCTTGCTCCCAGCTGAGGGCCGCGGGCTTGTGCGCGACCGCGCGCACGGGCACGTCGACGCGCTCGGCGAAGGTCCCGCCGCCGACCGTGTCGGTGCGCGCGTAGGCCATCACCTCGTCGCCGACCTGGAACTCGGGAGTGTCGAGCCCCACGGCCACGACCACGCCGGCGACATCCCAACCGGGGATCACGGGGAACTGCGTGGGCATCAGGGCGTCCAGCCCGCCGGCCATGAGCTTCCAGTCCACGGGGTTCACGCCCGCGGCGCGCACCTCGATGATCACGGATGCCGGGGACAGCTTCGGCTCGGGGACATCACGCACTTCGAGGGTGTCGAGATCCTGGCTGAAACGGTGATAGACGACGGCGCGCATGCAGGCCTCCTCAGGGACGTGTCCTCCACTCTCGCACGCGTGCGCACCCACCGGGCCGAAGTTCCGGGATGAGGAACGATCCCGGGCTACAGTCCCTGCCCGGCGTCCCACAGCCGTTCGGTGCGGCCGGCGAGCAGCGCATCCAGCGAGATCGCCTGGGCGTCCGTGAGCGACGCGACGTAGTCGATGATGCCCCGGCCCCGCGCGAGCGCGTCGAGATCGGCATCCGTGCGCGACTCCACCAGCTCCGGGGCGTCCTTCCGCAACCGGCGGTAGTCGTCGGTGGAGAGCTCGACCAGGTCGATCAGCCGGCGCGGGGCGCGACGGGCGTCGCGCGGATCGTCGAGCCAGGCGGTGAAGCCGTCGACCAGGCGCTCCAGCACGCTGGCCTGACCGCGCTGGTAGACGGTGAGGTCGGGGCGCTCCAGGATGAACCGCTCATGCAGGAACTTCAGCACCGCGACCTCGTGCCAGGCCTGCCGGTTCAGGGAGACGTGGCCGCAGCGGATGTGCGGATGCCGGTGCACCTCCACCGAGGACTGCAGACGCGCGATCCACCCGCTGGTGAACCTCGCGAGGGTGCGCTCGCTCGCCAGGGAGCCGTCGAACGGCTCGGCGACGAGCCCGTCGATGACCTCCGTCTTGACCTTCGCGACCGCCTCGCTGAAGGCGTCGGGGTCGGCGATCCAGGCATCCTTCTCCTTGAGTCGCCGCCAGAGCAGCTCCAGCGAGGAACCAGGCATGCGGGAGTCGGCGGCCAGCGCAGCGACGTCGGAGGCGCGCAGGGTCGCGAGCTCGCGGTGCCAGGTGCGGAACTCGGCCGACAGCGTGGCGGGGTTCAGCAGACCCGCACGGTAGAAGTCGTCGAGGTCGTGCAGCGAGTAGGCGATGTCGTCGGAGATGTCCATGATCGAGCACTCGACGGTCTGCTGCCCCGGCTCGATCAGCGGGTACGCCGACAGGGCTCCGCGGGCATCCTGCTCGTCGATCGCGTAGAAGTTGAACTTACTCGCGCCGCCCCGTCGTGCGCCGCCCTCGCCGCGCCGCCAGGGGTATTTCAGCACGGCGGCGCGCACGGCCGCGGTGAGGTTGAGACCGACGCCGGGGCGGTCGTGCTCGTCCAGGCGGGTGAGGATGCGGTAGGTCTGCGCGTTCCCCTCGAAGCCCTCCTGCAGTCCGAACCGGGTGCGTGCGAGGCGGTCGAGTGTCTGCTCGCCGAGGTGCCCGAACGGCGGATGCCCGAGGTCGTGCGCCGCCGAGGCCGCCTGCACGACGACCGGGTGGGCGCCGCCGAGCTCCCCGACGATCCGGCCGCGCTCGTCGGTGCGCGTGGACAGGTGGGTGGCGATCGCGCGGGCGACGGCCGCGACCTTGATGGAGTGCGTCAGGCGGTTGTGCACCGCGAGGCCCGCGCCGGCCTGCGAGATCACCTGCGTCACGGCCGAAAGCCGCGAGTAGTACGGCGAGAAGCGGATGCGCTCCACGTCCACACGGAAGTCGGGATGCCCCTCGGCCTGCTGGAACTCGTCGAGCGTCTCGGGCAGGCGTCGCGTCTGGCGCGGGTCATCCGTCATCCGCCCAGTGTGGCACGCGACGGGGGGCGCTGACGTACTCCTCCGGGAGTACGAGTGGGGACGACCACGAGCGGATGCCGCGCGCGGGGCGCGAGAACTAGCATCGGAGGATGCCGGATCCGCAGCGCTTCGCCGACCAGGGCGCCGATCCCCTGGACGGCGCGGGCTGGGGCCCTCCCGCGCGAGTGGGACGGCGCCTTCGCCTGGTCGCGCCGGTGGTGCTGAGCCTGCTGATCCAGGTGCCGGCGGCGGTGTGGATCACGGTGCGCACGGCGCCGCACGTGCCGCACTGGCCGGTCGTGCTGCACATCGTGCTCGCGGTCGCAGGACCGCTGGCGCTCCTGGCGCTGCGCCGGTTTCCCGGCCCGACGGTCGCGGCGGTGGCGGGGTTCGCGCTGCTCGACGTGCTCACCACCCCGATCGGCGGTCCGCCGTACATCGCACTGGCGTTCGCGGTGATCGGCGCGGTCGCCCGCGGCGCGATCGTGTGGGCGGCGATCTCGGTCGGCGTCGGCTGGGCATCCGCCATCCTGATCGGCACGCTGATCGACCGCACCTGGTTCCCGGGCGTGGTGGTCGCGGCGACGGTCGGACTCGCCGTGTGCTTCGCGATCGGCACCGGGCTGCGCTCGCGTGGGGCGAGGCGCGCGGCGATGCGCGCCGAGATCCAGCACCGCCGCCGCAGCGCCGAGGAGCAGGAGCGGGTGCGCATCGCCCGCGAGCTGCACGACGTGCTGGGTCACGCCCTGTCGCAGATGAACGTGCAGGCGGGCGTGGGGCTGCACCTGTTCGATCGCGATCCTGAGCAGGCGCGCGCCGCGCTGCAGAACGTGAAGGACACGTCCAAGCTCGCGCTCGAGGAGGTGCGCGGAGTGCTCGGCGTGCTGCGTGAGGGCGAGGTGCCCCTGGTACCGCAGGCCGAGCTCGCCGAGCTGCCGCGACTGATCGCGGGTGTCACCGGATCCGGCCTGGAGGTAGCGCTCGACGATCGCCTCGACGGGCAGGAACCGGGCCGCGCCGCGCAGTTCGCCGCCTACCGGATCGTGCAGGAGGCGCTCACCAACGTCGTCCGGCATGCGGATGCCGCACATGCGCGGGTCGTGCTGGAGCGGCGCGATGCGCAGCTGATCGTCACGATCAGCGACGACGGCGCCGGGCTCGGCGGCGTGGATCCGGCGGCCGCCGGCCACGGGGGAGTCCTCGGGATGCGTGAGCGCGCGGAGCTGCTGGGCGGTGGCATCCGCTTCTCCGACCGCCCCGGCGGCGCCGAGGTCGTCGCCGAGCTGCCCTGGGGGAGGACGTCATGATCCGTGTCGCGCTGGCCGACGACCAGCTGCTCGTGCGCGCCGGGTTCCGTGCGCTGCTGGACGCCGAGGACGACATCGAGGTCGTCGCGGAGGCTGCCGGAGGCCGGGAGCTGCTCGAGCGCATCCGGGTGACGCCCGTCGACGTGGTGCTGATGGACATCCGGATGCCCGACGGCGACGGCCTGTGGGCCACCGAGCAGATCGCCGAGGACCCGGCGCTGCAGGACGTGCACGTGGTGATCGTGACGACCTTCGAGCTGGACGAGTACGTCGCCCGCGCGGTGCGCGCCGGCGCCGCCGGGTTCCTCGTGAAGGACACCGAGCCCGCCGACCTGGTGCGGGCGGTGCGTGCGGTCGCCGAGGGCGACGCGCTGCTCTCTCCCGGGGTCACCCGGCGGCTGCTGGACCGGCTCGCCGTCGGTCTGCGGGAGGCTCCGGATGCCGCGCAGCTCGACGTGCTCACCGAGCGCGAGCGCGAGGTGCTGCGGCTGGTGGGCCTCGGGCTCAGCAACGACGAGATCGCCGTCGAGCTCTTCCTCAGTCCGCTCACCGCGAAGACGCACGTCTCCCGCATCCTGTCCAAGTTGCGGGCCCGCGACCGGGTGCACCTGGTCGTGATCGCGTACGAGACCGGCCTCGTCGCGCCCGGCTGGCGGTAGCGTCCGCTGCTGCGGGTACTCCCGCGGGAGCATCCGGAGTCACTCCCCGGGGCGGATTCGCCCGGCGAGCGATCGGACGACGCTGGAGTCATCGGTCGAGACACGGCCGATGAAAGGAAGGGCATCATGCTCGCAGCAACCGCGGCCGTCGCCGCACACGCCGGATGGGGCGTCGCCCCGTTCTGGCCGTTCTTCTTCATCGGCCCGGTGATGTTCCTCATCATCGTGGCCCTGCTCATCACCCTCATCGTGCGCCGCCGGCGCTACTGGGGCGGGCCCTGGCAGGCGGCTCCCGGCGGAGGGGCTCCCTGGATGCGCGGTGCGCAGAGCCGCAGCGCCGAGCAGATCCTCGCCGACCGGTTCGCCAGGGGCGACGTCGACGAGACCGAGTACCGTGCGCGCCTGGAGGTGCTGCGCGCCAACCGTCCGGAGGCCTGAGGCTCTCCGTTCGGCCGCTGAGACTTCCGTCCTGGCATGAGACCCGCACTCCGGTGTCTCATGCCGGGGCGGAAGTCTCGTTCTGGGGCGCCCGGTCTCCTCGCGGCGCGAGATCGGGGCCCGTTGCGGCGCGAAGTGTGCGAGGGTGGGGATATCCCCACATGACGGTCCCCCGGGCCGCGCCTCTTGGCAACGGGTTTCAGTGGAGAGACAACCAGAGGAATCGTCATGGGCAAGTTCATCTATGAGAGTGCGCAGAAGGTGGAGATCGAGGATCGCGCGCTGCTGCACATGCAGCTCGTGATCACTGCGAAGCTTCGACGCAGCGAGCCGTTCCCGTTCTCCTGGCGGGAGGACGTCAGCGTCGGTGGAGGCCGGACCACGGTCTGGATGCACGCGAACAGCGCTCTCGTGTTCAAGTACTACGGCAGTCGTCAGCCGAGCGTGAACCGCGCATGGGTGGATGCCCTCGCCTTCACCGCGAACTCGCCGGGCGGGCTGTATCTCACGCCGGAACCTGCGTCGACGGGGTCGATCCTGCGAGAGACCGCGGACGCGCTCGCATAGGCATCCTGTGCCTCGCCGACCCGCTCAGCCGAGTTCGATCCCTGCGTGGACGGCGGTCACATCCCGCGCAGTCGTTCGAGGGAGATGAGCCCCTCGATCATGGGTCCCGCCGTCACGAGGTACATCAGGGCGAGGAAGACCGCGTACGTCAGGCTGAATCCGATGCAGGCGGCGAGACTGCCGTGCTCGCCGAAGTGCGCGCGCAGCTTGCGCATGAACTGGGCGGGATGGCGCACGTCCCAGCTGTTGAATCGCGGGTAGCGGCCCAGATACATCCCGAGTCCGAGCAGAACCAGGATGACCGCGACGGCGATGAGGGGCGCGGGCTCGAGGAAAGCGGTGGCGTAGTCGCCGTACACGGTCAGGGTGAAGACGTAGTGGGCGAGGAACACGTTGAGGACGGTGTTGAGAACGCCCGACATGGCGAGGGTGATCACCAGGATGATGTCGTACCAGAGCGGCACGTCCTCGTCCTCGTGGCGGTGCGACTGGTTCAGCTCGGTGATC
>NZ_MKRT01000018.1:121604-135012 GCF_001897945.1 Microbacterium sp. 69-10 | reverse complement strand
GCTCCTCGGCCGACAGCTCGGTCTCGCCCTTCGGCGTGACCTTGCCGACCAGGATGTCGCCGGGGCGGACCTCGGCGCCGATGCGGATGATGCCGCGCTCGTCGAGGTCCTTCAGCAGCTCGGGGCTGACGTTGGGGAGGTCACGAGTGATCTCCTCCTTGCCCAGCTTGGTATCGCGGGCGTCGACCTCGTACTCCTCGATGTGGATCGACGAGAGGGTGTCCTCCTTCACCAGCTCCTGGCTCAGGATGATGGCGTCCTCGAAGTTGTGACCCTCCCACGGCATGAACGCGACGAGCAGGTTCTTGCCGAGCGCGAGCTCGCCGTTGTCGGTGGCGGGACCGTCGGCGATGACCTCGCCGACCTCGACGCGCTCACCGGCGTTGACGATCACGCGCTGGTTGTAGGACGTGCCCTGGTTCGAGCGGTCGAACTTGCGCAGGTGGTACTCCTGCGTGCCGCCCTCGTCGAGCATGACCACGACGCGGTCCGCGGAGACCTCGCTGACCACACCGGCCTTCAGCGCGGTGACGACGTCACCGGCGTCGATGGCGGTGTAGCCCTCCATACCGGTGCCGACGAGCGGCGAGTCGGAACGGAGCAGCGGCACGGCCTGACGCTGCATGTTGGCACCCATGAGGGCGCGCTGCGCGTCGTCGTGCTCGAGGAACGGCACCAGCGAGGTCGCGACCGACACCATCTGGCGCGGCGAGACGTCGATGTAGCCGATCTCCTCGGGCAGGAACAGGTCGACCTCACCCGATCCGCCGCGGGGGCGGGCCAGCACGTGGCTCTCGGTGAAGCGGCCGTCCTTGGTGAGGGGCGCGTTCGCCTGGGCGATGTTGAAGTCGGCCTCCTCCGCAGCGGTGAGGTAGTCGATCTGGTCGGTGACCCGGCCGTCCTCGACCTTGCGGTACGGGGTCTCGATGAAACCGAAGGAGTTGATGCGCGCGAACGTGGCGAGCGCACCGATCAGGCCGATGTTCGGGCCTTCAGGGGTCTCGATCGGGCACAT
The DNA here is from genome assembly GCF_001897945.1 of Microbacterium sp. 69-10. GTDB lineage: Bacteria > Actinomycetota > Actinomycetes > Actinomycetales > Microbacteriaceae > Microbacterium. The sequence continues at coordinate 133,997 of NZ_MKRT01000018.1, read as the reverse complement.
GCGGCCGTAGTGCGACGGGTGGACGTCACGGACCTCGACGCCGGCGCGGTCGCGGCTCAGACCACCGGGGCCGAGGGCCGAGAGGCGGCGCTTGTTGGTCAGACCCGCGAGCGGGTTGTTCTGGTCCATGAACTGCGACAGCTGCGAGGTGCCGAAGAACTCCTTGATCGCGGCCACGACGGGACGCACGTTGATCAGGGTCTGCGGGGTGATCGCCTCGATGTCCTGAGTGGTCATGCGCTCGCGGACGACGCGCTCCATGCGGGACAGACCGGTGCGCACCTGGTTCTGGATCAGCTCGCCCACCGCGCGGATGCGACGGTTGCCGAAGTTGTCGATGTCGTCGACCGCGATGCGGATCTCGGCCTTCTTGCCCGAGCGGATGCCCTCGAAGGACTCGTCGCCGCGGTGCAGACGCACCAGGTACTTGATCGTCGCGACGATGTCCTCGACGGTCAGCACCGAGTCGGTGAGCGAACCCGCCAGGCCCAGCTTCTGGTTGATCTTGTAGCGACCCACCTTGGCCAGGTCGTAGCGCTTCGGGTTGAAGTAGAAGTTGTCCAGCAGCGCGCGGGCGGCCTCGGCGGCGACCTGCTCGCCCGGACGGAGCTTGCGGTAGATGTCGCGGAGCGCGTCCTCCTTGGTGAGGATGGTGTCCTTCGCGAGAGTCTCCTCGATGGAGGGGAACCCGGCGAACTCGGCGAGGATCTCCTCGCTGGTCATGCCGAGGGCCTTCAGGAAGACCGTGACCGACTGCTTGCGCTTGCGGTCGACGCGCACGCCCACCTGGTCGCGCTTGTCGATCTCGAACTCGAGCCAGGCGCCGCGGCTGGGGATGACGCGAGCCGTGACGATGTCCTTGTCCGAGGTCTTGTCGGGGGTCTTGTCGAAGTAGACACCCGGCGAGCGGACGAGCTGCGAGACGACGACGCGCTCGGAGCCGTTGATGATGAACGTGCCCTTGTCGGTCTGCAGGGGGAAGTCGCCCATGAAGACCGTCTGGGTCTTGATCTCACCCGTGAGGTGGTTCATGAACTCGGCCTCGACGTACAGCGGGGCGGCGTAGGTCTTGCCGCGCTCCTTGCACTCCTCGATCGAGTACTTCTCGGGCTCGAGGTAGGGGTTCGTGAACGAGAGCTGCATGGTCTCGCCGAGGTCCTCGATCGGGGAGATCTCCTCGAAGATCTCACCGAGTCCGGACACCTCGGGGACGTCGCTGCGGCCGGCCTTCTTGGCCTCTGCGACCCGGGCCTTCCAGTCGTCGTTCCCGACGAGCCAGCCGAACGACTCCGTCTGCAGTGCGAGCAGATCGGGAACCGTCAGCGTGTCGGAGATCTTGGCGAACGAGAGGCGGGAGACTCCGCGGCCGTTCTTCTTGGTGGTGGATGTGGATGCGTTGCGAGCAGCAGCCAAGGGAGTAACCTCCGTGAGCCCGGGCAGGGGCTGGTCGATTCCTAGACGTCGGTGGAGTGCACGCTCGAGAACTCAACAGTTGCCGACCACCATATGAGGGCATGGAGAAGCGAGCGCAACTACCTACTATAGGCACGAATCGGCGACATGGCAAGCTGAATCCTTGACCAATCCTGAAAGCTGCGGTATTGGCATCCGATCGCGCCGTCCGATCAGGAGTCGCCGGTAGGGTCGGATGCCATGAAGCGGACCCCGTTGGCGCAGCACGCTCCGAACCGCACGCCCTCCGCGTGGGGATCCTTGTTGCGGATGCTCGGGATCGGCCTGGCCGTCGTGACCGTCTCCGCCGTGGCCGTCGCCGGCTACGTGGTGATGGATCTGACCCAGCGAGCCGGAGCGGATGCCGTGAAGCTGGAGGCCGCACCGAAGGTGCCGCCTCCCTCGCTCGGCGAGTTCGAGGGCGCGTTCACGATGCTGCTGATCGGCACCGACGAGTGCGGCGAGGTGTCGAAGCAGGTGCTCGGTCCGCGCTGTCAGCGCGAGGACGGCATCCTGAACGACATCAACCTGCTCGTGCACGTGTCGGCGGCGCCGCGCCGCGTGACCGTGGTCTCTCTCCCCCGCGATCTGATGCTGAAGGTGCCGCAGTGCACGCGCGAGGACGGCAGCACGGCATCCGCCATGCGCAAGGCGCCGATCAACACGGTCTACTCGCACGCCGGGCTGTCCTGCGTCGCCAAGACGGTGTCGGAGCTGAGCGGGATCGACATCGGCTTCGCCGCGAAGCTCAGCTTCGACGGCGTGATGAAGATCACGGATGCCATCGGCGGCGTCGAGGTGTGCATCGGACCCGAGGGCCTGCACGACAAGAAGTACACCGGGATCGACTGGCCACCGGGACCGCGGACGATCAAGGGGCTCGAGGCCCTGCAGTTCATCCGCGTGCGGCACGGCATCGGCGACAACAGCGACCTGTCGCGCATCTCCAACCAGCAGCAGTACATGTCGCGCCTGGCCCGCACGATCCTCAGCAGCGAGACCCTCACCGACATCCCCAAGATGCTCCGCCTGGCGAGCACCATCGCCAGCAACGTGAAGCCGAGCGAGGAACTGGCCGACCCCGTACGCCTCGCGCAGCTCGCACTGACCATGAAGGGCGTGCGCTACGACGACTTCCTCCTCCTGCAGCTGCCGACGGTCAACGACCCGGATGCTCCGACGCAGCGCGTCGTGCAGAACACCGGCGCAGCGAAGCCGATGTGGGAGGCGATCAAGAGCGGCCAGTCCATGCAGATCACCGGATCGGCGAGCCACGGCGGCAGCGCCACAGTGGAGACGCCTGCCACACCGCCACCCTCAGCGCCTTCCTCTCCGACGCCGTCGTCGACACCCGGCGACACGACCGTGCTCTCCTCCGAGATCACCGGCATCGACCTGAACCAGCAGACCTGCACCGGCTGAGCCTGAGCGCTCGATAGGCTCATCCGCATGGGACGAGCGCGCGGGAAGGATGCCGAGAACCCGCGTACGCGGCTGGATCACGGCGGCATCGCCGAGATCGCACCGAGCGAGTTCACCAGTGGCTTCGAGCTGATCGTGGACGGCACGCCGCAGTCGCACGTCGACCCGGCCGACCCCACGCACCTGCACTTCGAGTACATCGTGCGGATGGGCGCCGTGATCGATCAGCTCGGCTCCTCGGCATCCGCTCCGCTCAGCGTCGTGCACCTGGGCGCCGGTGCCCTGACGATCCCCCGCTACATCGACGCGACCCGGCCGGGATCGCGCCAGCAGGTGATCGAATGGGAGGCGCCGCTGGTGGCGCTGGTGCGCGAGCACCTTCCGCTGCCGCGTGGCGCAGCCATCCGCATCCGCATCGGCGATGCCCGCGAGGGGCTGAAGCGGCTCCCGCCCGCACTGCACGGACAGTGCGACCTGGTGGTGTCGGACGTCTTCTCCGGCGCGCAGACGCCCGCGCATCTGACCAGCGCCGAGTTCTACCGCGAGATCGCCGACCTGCTCGCGCCGGCGGGCGTGCTGCTCGTGAACGTCGCCGACGGCCCCGGCCTCGCCTTCGCCCGGCGGCAGGTCGCCACTGCGGCGACAGTGTTCCCCGAGGTGGCGCTGCTCGCCGACACGCAGGTGCTGAAGGGGCGGCGGTTCGGGAACCTCGTGCTCGCGGCATCCGCTCTTACGCTGCCCACCGACTGGCTGCCGCGGATGCTGGCGGCCGGGCCCCACCCGGCCAAGATCGCGCAGGGCGACGAGGTCGCTGCGTTCGCCCGCGGCGCGGCGATCGTGACGGATGCGGATGCCGTGGCCTCGCCGCGTCCGGACTCGAGCCTGTTCCTTCGCTGAACTCCCGTCCCGGTCCTCTCGTAGCAGGGCGTGCCTCGCCCCGTTCCCAGGTCGGCGATGCAGACTGGAGAGTGCACGGAGAGGAGCCAGCAGTCGTGAATTTGATCCAGGGTTACGACCCCGACACCCTTCGTGAGATCGTCAGCGAGCGCGAGTGCCTGATGCGGCTCGCCGAGATCGAGAACCAGCGCAGCCTGCTGGTGCTGCTCGAACGGGTGTGGCTGCTCAAGGTGCTCGACCGCCTCGACGAGGCCCTCGAGACCGCCGAGGAGACCGTACGCCAGGCGCGCATGGCGGGCACCCGCAAGGACCTGCTGCGGGCGCGCGTTCTGCACGCCACCGTGCTGCAGCACCGCGGTGCGCATGCCGCCGCCGCACTGGAGCTCGCCCACAGCGCGAGCGAGGCGGAGGGTCAGGGCTGGATCGGCATCGCGGCCTTCGCCCACCAGCACCACGGCAGGAACGCCTACGAGGCACGCGACTTCGAGCAGGCGCGGGAGAGCTTCAAGCGCTCACTGTTTCTGCGTCGCGAAGCCGGTGCCGACGACGCCGAGCTGGAGCAGGCGCTGCGCGCCATCGAAGCCGCGGAGCGCCGCAGCGCCGAGGGCGCCGACGCATTGGTCTGAGGCCGGATTCCTGAGCCCGATCCGCCCTGGCCCGCTTCGCCCGTCGAAGCCGATCCCGATGTCCGTCGGCGGCTCTAGTCTGATCTCATGGCCGATCTGAACCGCGTGCGTGTCTGGGCACAGGCGCTGATCGACATGCACCTCGACGACACGTGGAGCTTCGACTTCGACCACGCCAAGCGCCGCGCGGGGCTGTGCGACTACCGGCGCAAGCGCATCACGGTGTCCCGCTATCTGGCCGCCCGGTTCGAGGACGACGAGATCCACCAGACGCTGCTGCACGAGGTCGCGCACGCCGTCGCCGGGCACGCCGCCGCGCACGGTCCGGAGTGGAAGCGCGTGGCGAGGGACCTCGGCTATGTGGGCGGCACCACCCACCACGGCGAGACGGCCACCGAGCTGGCCCCGTGGGTGGGCACCTGCCCCGTCGGACACGTCACCTACCGGCACCGCCGCCCCGCTCGCGAGACGTCCTGCGCGCGATGCTCGCGCAGCTTCGACAGCCGCTACCTGTTCGCGTGGACCCGTCGCGAGATCACGGCCGCCGACCGCCGCGCCGCCCAGCTCCCCCGCTGAGCTCCGGCGGGATGGGTCAGGCCTGCTCGCGGGGGCCGCGGTAGCGGCGCACGAGGAGTGCGATCAGGCGCCAGCCGAGCAGGAAGACGCCCAGCACCACGGTCGCCACGATGATGAACGGCGGCTGCGCGGTGTCGCCCGTGGCGACGCGCAGCAGCATCCCTCCCGCCACCGTCACGATCCAGGCGACCACTCCCCAACCCAGCGACCAGGGACGCCGCGGGCGTGCCGGCACCAGCATCGCGAGCAGATGCCCGACGACCAGTGCGACGAGGAACGGCCGCGCGGTGATCAGGAACCCGATCGGGTCCTCACCGTGCGACGCACGCCCGATGACGGCGAAGATCAGCACCAGCACGGCGTCGAGCACGAAGGCGGGAAGGTACCTCATGCAAGAACCCTATGCGCATCCGCCGACGCCACGACGCGGCGCGCGGCGCCCGCCCGCAAACGCGGGAACGCCTTCAGACGAAGCGCTCGAAGGCGCCGTCGCGCAGCACGGGGACGGCATCGACGGCATCCGGTTCCGCTGCTTCCTCCGTGGTCGCAGGACGGATGCCCGCCTCGAGCATCCGTGCGGTCGAGGCCACCCCGTCCACCAGCTCGCGTCCCGACCCGCTGGCCGTGAGCAGGTGCCGCAGCGCCCGGCGCAGCGCGCGGAAGGACTCGGCGGCCACAGCCGCATCGGGCGAGGAGTGGTCGATGCCGAGGTCGGTCAGCGCGGCGATCACGGCCCCCGCGCCGAGCTGATCCTCGACGGCAAAGCGCAGGTCGCCGGCGGAGGTCCTCTCCCCCGCGGCGATCACGGTCACCGAGGTGCGTGCGGCGCGGCGCTCCTGCAGGGTCATGACGGCGCGGGCGGTCGCGGCGGCGTTGCGGATGCCGCCGACCAGCACGATCGCGCCGGTCTCGGCCGCCGCGGTCGCCACATCGGCGCCGTTGGACGACCAGATCCGGGCATCCGCCAGCTCGACTGAGCCTCCCTCGGCGACGATGTTCACCAGCGTGGAGGAGAAGCGCAGCACGTCGACGACCACGACGATGTCGGCAGGTGCCAGCCGGGCGAGGCCCTCGGCGCCCCACTCGACACGGACCTGGTAATACGACTGATCGAACGGCGACGGCATCCCTTCAGCCTATTGCCGTCGGATGCCGTTCCCCGCTCGCGCGACGGGCGAGCGGCCCGGCATGGATCAGGAACGCATCCCCGATCACCTCCGGAGATGCGTTCTTGATCCATCCTGCGGGCACGGATGCGTTTCTGATCCGCCCTGCGCCGGTGGGCACAGCGGTGCCGGCCTCAGTCCGCGGCGAGCGCCTCGACCGGAGCGACCCGGGTCGCCAGGCGCGTGGGCGTCACTGCGGCGATCACGGTCAGCAGGGCGGTGGCGACGACGATCGCGGCGACGGGCATCCACGGCACTGCGGGGTACACGAACCCGGCGGGCTCGAAGCTCGGCAGCACGGGCACCGCGCCCAGCAGGGACTGCGCGGCGATCCATCCGTACACGACGCCGAGGACGAGCCCGGTCAGAGTCGCGGCGACGGTGATGTGCACGGCCTCCAGCAGCACCATCCGCCGCACCTGAGCGCCGGTCAGCCCGATCGCGCGCAGCAGTCCCAGCTCGCGGCGGCGCTGCACGACACCGATCGTGAGCAGGTTCACCAGGCCCACGGCGGCGATCACGGCCGACACCGCCACGAGCACCATCATGATGTTCGCGAAGGCGTCCATCGGCGCGAAGAAGTCGGAGGGCACGTCGTCGGTCTGCCGCATCATCAGCGCCTTCGACGACTCCAGTGCGACGGCGAACATGGTGACGAGGGCGACGCCCATCACCACGCCGATCGCCATCCGGCTGGACCGCTCCGGGTAGCGCAGGGCGTTCTCCGCGGCGAGGCGCGCAGTGGCGCCCTTGCCGAACAGGCGGCCGACCAGTCGCAGCACGGGCGGCATGAACAGCGCCGCGCCGGTCACGATGCCGGTGAACGAGAAGACGCCGCCGAAGAACGCGACGATCACACCGAGCGGGGTGATCAGGCCGATCACGACGCCGGCGGCCAGCAGCGCCGCGCCGATCAGCAGCAGCACGAGCGCGCCGACGTGCTTGCCGCGGCGGTCGGCGACCTCGTCACGCGTGCGCTCGACGGAGCCGCCCAGCGCCTGCAGCGGAGTGACGGTGAGCACCCGGCGCGAGCCGATGTACGCGGCGAGCCAGGTGGTGAGCGCGACACCGATGACGGGCAGCGCGATGCCCGGCTGCGCGAGCGTGACGCTCTCCGGCACGCTCGGCATCAGGCTCTGGCCGATCAGCATCCCGAGGCCGGACAGCGCCAGCCCGACGACCAGTCCGATCGCGGCGCCGATCACTCCGACGACGAAGCCCTGCCCCGTCACCTCGGCGCGCTGGGACCGGGCGGATGCCCCGATCAGCCGCATCAGCGCGATGCGGCGCGTGCGCCCGGTGATGATCGTGGAGAACGTGTTCGCGGTGACCACGGCGGCGACGTACATCGCGACCCCGGTCAGCAGCACCGACAGGATGATCACGACGATCGCGAGGGTCTCGCTGTCGCCGATGAAGGGGTCGGCCTGCAGCACGGCGCCGATGTACGCGGTGACCTCGACGAGGAACACCCCGAAGGCGGCGGCGAGCGCCGCGACGAGCACGCTCGCGCCCATGCCGCGCTCGCGCAGCCACGCCAGCCGAGGGCGGGTCGCCGCCGTCTCCGGGACGACCGTGCCGATGGCGGTGCCCGAGGCGACGGCGGTCATGCCGCCACCTCGGCCGCGAGCATGTACGCCGCGATCTGCTCGGCGCTCTGCTGCGGGTGGTCTGCGGTGATGCGGCCGTCGCCGAGGAACAGCACGCGGTCGGCGTGGCTGGCGGCGATGGCGTCATGGGTGACCATGGCGATGGACTGGCCGTGCTCGCGGCTCGCGGAGGCCAGCAGCTGCAGCACCTCGCGTCCGCTGCGGGAGTCGAGGTTGCCGGTCGGCTCATCGGCGAAGACGAGGTCGGGCGCGGTGGCGAGCGCACGGGCGATCGCGACGCGCTGCTGCTGACCGCCGGACAGCTCGTGCGGTCGGTGGTTGAGGCGGGATGCCAGGCCCAGACGCTCCACCAGGCCGTCGATGCGGGCCTTCTCGATGACGGACGGCCGGCGCCCGTCGAGCTCGAAGGGCAGCAGGATGTTGCCGAGCGCGTCGAGTGTGGGGACGAGGTTGAACGCCTGGAAGATGAAGCCCACGCGGCGACGGCGCAGGATGGTCAGCTCGAGGTCGTTCAGGCCCGTGATCTCGGTGTCGCCGATCCACGCACGCCCCTCGGTCGGCGCGTCCAGGCCCGCCATGATGTGCATGAGCGTGGACTTGCCGGATCCGGACGGGCCCATGATGGCCGTGAACTGGCCGCGGCGGATGCCGACGCTGATGTCGTCGAGGGCGCGCACTCCGGCGGCCCCGGCGCCGTAGGACTTGGTGAGGTGCTGGACGCGTGCGGCGAGGCCGAGGTCCGAAGTCGTGATCTCCATGTCATCGACGCTATTCGCGGCCTCCGCAGCGCCGCATCGCCCGCGGGGAGCATCCCGCGTACATCTGGAGGATGATCCCGGCGGCGCGCGTCACACCCAGGCGTGCGTGGAGACTCCGACGAGGTTCCAGGCGTTGATCGTGACGATCAGCGAGACGAGTGCGCCCAGCTCCTCCGGCGAGAAGACCAGCGCCGCCGCCGCCCAGTCCGCGTCGGGCACGCGGGTCTCGGATGCCCGGGTGATGCTCTCGGTGAGCGTGAACGCCGCGCGCTCGCGTGCCGTGAAGAGCGACGACTCGCGCCAGACCGCCACCGCGGCGATCCGGGCGATGGCGTCGCCGGCCTTCTGCGCGTCACCGGTGTGCAGGTCGACGCAGTAGCTGCATCCGTTCAGCTGCGAGGCCCGCAGGCGCACCAGCTCGCGGAGCCGGGCGTCGAAGCCGACGGCGTCCAGTTCCCGCACCATCGCATTGTCGAGATGCGCGAGCGCCTTGGAGAAGTGCGGGGCGACGGTGTCGATGTCGAGGCGGACGAGAACGGGGACGGGCTGGTCTGTCGTGGTCATGGCTCCAGCCTCACGCGAGGCGGATCATCTGTCCAACAGCTGATCAAGATCGCTATCATCTGTTCTGAATATGGAGATCCATCAGCTGCGCTACGCCGTCGCCGTCGCCGACACCGGCTCTTTCACCGCGGCCGCCGAGGCGGTCAAGGTCAGCCAGTCGGGCGTGAGCACGCAGGTGCAGAAGCTCGAGCGGGAGCTCGGCGTCGCGCTGTTCGATCGAAGCGGCCGCCGCGTGATCCTCACAGCCGACGGGGAGCGGATGCTGCCGGCGATCCGCGAGTCGCTCCGCGCCCTGAGCGAGATCCGCACGACCGCTGCGGACCTGCGCGGTCTGCTGCTGGGATCGCTGCGCGTCGGAACCGTGTCGGGGCTGACCTGGCCGCGGCTGTTCGACGCCCTCGGGGAGTTGCACGAAGCGCACCCGGGGCTGGAGGTACGGCTGCACGAGGACACCTCGGAGGGCCTCGTCTCCGCGCTGCGCCACGGCGAGCTGGACATCGCCGTGGTCGCCTGGGCGCAGCATCCGCCGGCAGCGCTTGAGACGATCACCCTCTTCGACGACCCGCTCGTCGCCGTGGTCGCGCGGGACCACCCCTGGGCGTCGCGGCGCAGCATCCGCCCCGCCGAGCTGGACATGGTCGACGTGATCTCCCTGCCGCTCGGCACCGGGGACCGCGCCGCCCTCGCACAGCTGCGACCCGGCCTGGAGCCGCGCTGGGAGGTGTCGACCCCGTGGTTCATCGAGCGGCTCGCCGCACGCGGCCTGGGAGTGGGCGTCGTCAGCGATGCCACGCGACGACGCTGGGACGAGGTCCGGGCCATTCCCGTGGACGCGCCCGATGTGCGCTCACGGCTCGGCATCGCCTGGCGTCCCTCGCCCTCACGCGCCGCGGAGGCGCTCCGCGCACTGCTCGTCGCGCCCTGAGAGACGCCGTGCTCAGGCCAGGCCGTGCTCGAAGGCGAAGACGACCAGCTGCACCCGGTCGCGCAGTGCAAGCTTGGTGAGGATGCGGCTGATGTGCGTCTTCACGGTCGCCTCGCTGAGGAACTCGCGCGTCGCGATTTCGGAGTTCGACAGCCCCCGCGCCGCGAGAGCGAAGATCTCCCGCTCGCGGTCGGTGAGGTCGGCGTAGCTCGGCGGCACCGGCTTCGTCTCGGAGGTGAAGTGCGCGAACAGCTCGCGGGTGGCGGATGCCGCGATGACGCTGGATCCCGATTCGACCGTGCGGATCGCGGCCAGCAGGAACTCGGGGTCGGCGTCCTTGAGCAGGAACCCGCTGGCGCCCTGCTGGATGGCGCGGGCGGCGGCCTCGTCGAGATCAAACGTGGTGAGCATGACGATGCGGGGAGCATTCGGCTGCTTCAGCAGCTCGGCCGTGGCCGTGAGACCGTCCATCACCGGCATCCGGATGTCCATCAGCACGACGTCGGGCCGGGTGCGCGCGACGACCTCGAGCGCCTCGCGGCCGTCACCGGCCTCCCCCACGACGTCCATGTCGGGCTGCGAGCCGACGAGCATCCGCACCCCCGCGCGGAACAGCGCCTGGTCGTCGACGAGCACGACCTTGATCATGATGACCCCTCCTGGCCGGGGAAAGAACCCCGGCATCCATCTTCGCGGGTCGCGGTGACCACGACGTCCAGGATTACCGCGCGTTCGCGGTGCCGCCGACGCCTACGCACCGATCGGGAGCGTCGCTCGGACGACGAAGAAGCCGCCCTCGCGCTGCGCGTTCAGCGTTCCGCCGACCAGCTGCGCGCGCTCGCGCATCCCGACCAGCCCGTGTCCGCCGGTCGGCCCCGAGGGCGCTGTCGCGACGCGGTTGCGCACCTCCACGTCCGCCCGGTCGGCCCACCACGACAGCCGCACGTCGACGTCGCCCTCGCCGTGCCGAAGGGCGTTGGTGAGCGCCTCCTGAAGGATGCGGTAGACCGCGAGCTGGATGCTTCCCGGCGGCTCCCCCGGCGGCATCGGATCCACCGTGACGCGGGGCTCGATCCCCGCCTGGCGCACCTGCGCGAACAGGGTCTCCAGATCGGCGAGGGTCGGCTGCGGGCCGTCGCCCTGCCGGTGCCGCAGCTGGGTGAGCAGCATCCGCACGTCCGACAGCGCGGCGCGCGCGGTCTGCGCGATCGTGACCATCGCCTCCTGAGCCAGCTCGGGCTTCGCGGCGGCCGCATACCGGGCGCCGTCGGCCTGGGCGATCACCACAGCCAGGGAGTGCGCGACGATGTCGTGCATGTCTCGCGCGATGCGCACCCGCTCGGCCTCCTCGGCGGCGGATGCCTCGGCCTGCAGCTGCGCCAGGCGGGTCTGCCGGCCGTTGGCGACCGAGCGCCAGAGCAGGCCGGAGCCCCACGCGATCACGAGTGCGAAGCCGATGCTCGTCGCCGCCAGCACGGCGATCATGGACACGCGTGCGGCGGCGTTCAGCAGCCCGTCCGACGTGATGACGGACGACAGCTGCAGCAGCGCGATGTACAGCCCGGCGACCACTCCACCGCCGAGGGCCGATGCCCCGCCCCACCACAGCAGGCGGCGACTGCCCCAGGCGCCGGTGGCGAAGAGCACGGGGAAGACCGCGATGTCGAAGGCGAGGGGCGGGAGACCAGCGGCCATCTGGATGGCGGCGGCGGCCCAGGCGATGGCGAGCGCGAGCGGCGGTGAGAGCCGCGAGATGGCGGCCGCACCCCACATCGCGACGGCGACGATCACCAGCACGCTCGCGGACAGCCACTCGGGCTGCACCCACGGGCTGAGCATGCTCGCGCTGAACACGAACGAGAGCGGCAGGGTGATCAGCAGCCCCAGCACGCTGCCGACGACGTCGACGATGAGCCAGGTGCGGGAGACGGGGCGGATCACACTCTCACGCTACGGGACGCGTGCGCGGCGGGCATCCGCCTGGAGATGTATCCCGAAGCGGCTCAGACCCGGGCGAGGATCTCGCCGTGGGGCACCAGGTACCAGCCGTCGCCGTCTGCGGCCCACGCGCGCCATGCGTCGCTGATGCGTTTCAGATCGGCATCCGTCGCCATCTCGGATGCGGTGAGCTGGCGGGCGAGGGCGGACTCCAGGATGCGGTCGGCCCACATCCCTCCCCACCACTCGCGCTCCGCAGGGGTGGCGTAGCACCAGGTGGATGCCGTGGCCGTGATGTCGGTGAACCCGGCGGCGCGCGCCCAGGCGAGCAGGCGGCGTCCGGCATCGGGCTCGCCGCCGTTGGCCCGCGCGGCCTCGCGGTACAGCCGCAGCCACTCGTCGAGCTCGGGCAGCAGCGGGAACCAGATGAAGCCGGCGTAGTCGGCGTCGCGCACCGCG
>NZ_MKRT01000018.1:87092-121588 GCF_001897945.1 Microbacterium sp. 69-10 | reverse complement strand
GCATCTCGCGCAGCGCCTGCACCGGATCGCCGACGTGCTGCAGCACCTGGTGCGCATGGACGATGTCGAAGCTGCCGTCGGCGAAGCTCAGCGCATGCACGTCCTCGACCGAGAAGTCGATGTTCGTCGCGCCGCGTTCGGCCGCGAGCGTCTGGGACAGGCTGAGCGCGTCGGCGTTGATCTCGGTGGCGGTGACACGACCCACGCGGCTCGCGAAGTCGACGGTGATGGTGCCGGGGCCCGCCCCGACGTCGAGCAGGTGCGCGTCTGCGCTCAGGAGGGGTTCGAGGTAGGCCGCGGAGTTCGCGACGGTGCGGGTGTTGTGCGAGCGCAGAACCGAGTCGTGGTGCCCGTGGGTGTAGACGGCCATGCCGGTCAGCCTAGGCGCCCCACGGGAGCCCGTCGCACCGCGTTTCACCGAGGCGGCGCCGAGGACGGCTCAGTCGCGGGGCGGGACGTCGTGGATCATCCGCCGCAGCAGCTCGCGATCGGGCTTGCCGGATGCCAGGAGCGGGATCTCCCCGCTCTGCAGCGAAACCGGGCGGGCATGCCGGCCGATCTTCTCGGCGACGCGCGCACGCGCCTCGTCCAGCATCCGTCCCCCGTCACCGACGCCCCCGTCGGCGAAGATGATCGACGACTCCCCCCAGCGCTCATCGGGCATCCCCAGCACGACCGCCTGCTCGAGCCCGGGCACGCTGCGCACGACCTGCTCGACCCGGTCGAGGGAGATGTTGATGCCGCCCGAGACGATCACGTTGTCGAGGCGACCGTGCACCTCGACCTCGCCGTCGAGGATGACGCCGCGGTCACCCGTGCGATACCAGCGGGTGCCGTGCTCGTCGGCCTCGAACACGCGCGCCGTGAGGGCCGGGTCGCCCAGGTAGCCGTCGGCGAGCATGGGCCCGCTGAGCCGCAGCTCGTCGTCGATCAGCCGCACGGAGACTCCACCCAGGGGGATGCCGTCGTACACGCAGCCGCCGGCGGTCTCGCTCGACCCGTAGGTGTGCACGTACGGGATCCGCAGCTCGGCGGCGCGCATCCGGATGACGTCGGACAGCGCCTGCCCGCCGACCAGGATCGCCTCGTGGGCGCGCAGCGCGGCGAGCACTCGCGGATCGTCGGCCGCGTCGACCAGGGCCGCCAGTTGAGCGGGGACGACGGAGATGTACCGGCTCCCGCGGTCGGCCGCGTCGATCAGGGCATCCGGGGTGAGCTTGCCGTCGAGGAGGATCGGATCGGTGCCCGCGAGAAGGGAGCGCGCCAGCACCTGCAGACCCGCGACATATCCGGCCGGGAGTGCGAGCGTCCATCGTCCGGAACCGATCCGTCCGGCTGTCGCCGTGCCGCTCGCCTGCAGCGCGGCTGCGCTGAGGATCACGCGCTTGGGGATGCCGCTGGAACCCGAGGTGGCGAACACGGCGGCGGTCCCGTCCGGCACCTCGTCGTCGGATGCCGGGGTGAACCCGAGCGCGAGCGGCCGGACGCCGTCGAGCGCCGCCGGCAGCGCCTCGAGCACCGCGCGCGCGTCGCCGCCGTCGATCGGATGCAGCCTCATCGGCGCTTCCCTCGGATGATCCGGGTCGCAGTTCGTCCCGCTTCGCCGGTGGCGTTCGCTCCCAGGTCGCAGTTCGTCCCGTAATGACCCGCGGATACCGGGACGAATCGCGACCTGGACGGGCAGGACCGCCGGAAAGCGGGACGAATCGCGACCTGAACGGCGGTGCGAGGCGACGGCGTAGCGGTGTCAGTGGCCGACATCGTCAGAAGTGGTACGGGAACGGCGACCAGTCCGGGTCGCGCTTCTGCAGGAACGCGTCGCGGCCCTCGACGGCCTCATCCGTGCCGTAGGCCAGGCGGGTGGCTTCGCCCGCGAACACCTGCTGACCGACCATGCCGTCGTCCACGGCGTTGAAGGCGAACTTCAGCATCCGGATCGCCGTGGGCGACTTGGTCAGGATCGTCCGCGCCATCGCGAGCGCCTCGCGCTCGAGCTCTGCATGCGGCACGACCCGGTTCACGGCACCCATCTCGTAGGCGCGCTGCGCGGAGTACTCCTCGGCGAGGAAGAACACCTCGCGGGCGATCTTCTGGCCGGTCTGGCGCGCCATGTACGCGGAGCCGTAGCCGGCGTCGAAGCTGCCGACGTCGGCATCCGTCTGCTTGAACCGGCCGTGCTCGGCGGAGGCGATCGTCAGGTCGCACACGACGTGCAGCGAGTGGCCACCGCCGGCGGCCCAGCCGGGGACGACGGCGATGACGACCTTGGGCATGAAGCGGATCAGCCTCTGCACCTCGAGGATGTGCAGCCGCCCGGCCCGCGCCGGATCCTGCACGGCGGTGTCGGACTCGCTGTACTTGTAGCCGTCGCGACCGCGGATGCGCTGGTCACCGCCCGAGCAGAACGCCCACCCGCCGTCCTTCGTGCTCGGCCCGTTCCCGGTGAGCAGCACGGCGCCGATGCGCGGGTCCTGCCGGGCGATGTCGAGCGCACGGTACAGCTCGTCGACCGTGTGCGGGCGGAAGGCGTTGCGCACCTCAGGCCGGTCGAAGGCGATGCGGGCGACCCCGCCGTCGCGCGAGACGTGCGCGGTGATGTCGGTGTAGTCCGCGGCGCCCGGTGCGAGCACCCATTCCGCCGGGTCGAAGATGTCGGAGACGAAGTCGTCGGTCACGGCATCCAGCCTATTCCGGCACGAAGGATGCCGAACCTCGTCGCGTACGATCTTCGAGTGCGCACTCCCGTGAAGACCCCGTCCCGTGTCCGTCTCGCACTGCTGGCGCTGAGCGCCGCGGCGGCGTTCGCCCTCGCGGGGTGCGCCTCGGCTCCTGGCGCCGCACCGCGGTCCTCCGGACAGCCGAGTGCGTCCCAGACCCAGGCATCCGGCGCCTGCACCTATGCCCCGGACGGCTCGGCGGCCAAGGACGTCATGCCTCCCCCGGCCGACCCGACGGCCACCGGCGACGCGCCCGTGACAGTCAAGACCAGTTCCGGCGACCTGGCGATCACCCTGGACGGCAAGTCCGCACCCTGCACAGTGAACAGCTTCCTCTCGCTGGCCGAGCAGGGCTTCTACGACGGCACGAAGTGCCACCGGCTCACCACCCAGGGCATCTTCGTGCTGCAGTGCGGAGACCCGACGGGCACCGGAGCCGGCGGCCCCGGCTACGCCTTCCCCGACGAGCTGAAGGGCACCGAGACGTACCCGGCCGGCACGCTGGCCATGGCGAACGCCGGCCCGAACACCAACGGCTCGCAGTTCTTCATCGTCTACGCCGACACACCGCTGCCGGCCAAGTACACGGTGTTCGGCCACCTAGACGAGGCGAGCACCAAGATCGTGGCCGACATCGCCTCCGCAGGCACCGAGGACGGCGGCCCCGACGGAGCGCCGAAGAAGCCGGTCGCGATCGCGTCCATCGCCCAGGGCTGATATCGGTCTGACAGAAGCGGGTCGCGTCCCGGAGAGCTTCCGGGACGCGACCTCTGGGAATGCCGCGCGTCAGCCGGCGATCGCCGTGCGCCGGGCCTTCATCCACCCGTCGATGATGTCCCACGCGGCGATGCCGGCGACGGCGACACCGGTGAGCACGGCCAGCACGGCCAGGGCGCCCGAGTCCACGCCATTGCGGGCGAACACCGCGTGCACGAACTCCGGGGCGAACAGCATCCCGCGCCCCAGCAGCGTGAGGAACAGACTCGCCGTGCACAGGGCGACGGCGGTGTTGATCACCGCGAGCCCGGTCGACCAGCTGCCGCGCGCGTAGACCGCGATCGCGATCGCCCCCTCCGCGAGCATCAGCACCAGCACCACACTCATCCACCACGGCCACAGCGCATGGTCGATCACGCTGATCGCCTCGCCGTCGACGACGGTGACGCCGCGGAAGCGATCCCACAGAAGCGCCGCCGCGAAGATCGCGAGCATCACGAGCGAGCCGATCAGATCGCCTCGACCTGCACCCCGCCCCGGTTCCTGCGGCAGCTGATCCACGTCCCACTTCGAGGTCGATTCGGAGCCGGTGCGCTCGAGGATGACGAACACGAGCGTGGTCCAGAACGACACGTGCACGATCGCCGAGAGAGCCGTTGCGATGCCCTCCCCGATCATCGCTCCGATGCCTTCACCGGCCACGGCCTTGCCGATCGCCACTCCGACGAAGGCGCAGGCAGGCACGGTTGCAAGCAGCAGGGTGAGCACGCGCCACCAGAACAGGTAGTACTTCGGGCCGATCAGATGCAGCGGCCGGTCCGCGTAGCCGGCGGCGAGCGCTGCAGGGTCGCCCAGGTCGGTCAGCACGGCGCGCTCGGCCTGCTCCAGGGGCTCGCCCTGTTCGGCGCGGGCGTCGATGGCGTCGGCGATCGAGGTCTGCAACTCGTCCCGCACCTCGGTCTGCAGCTGCTGAGGCAGCCTGCGGACGGTCGCGGTGATGTAGCGGTCGGTCAGCGTGGCGGTCATGTCAGTTCTCCTCTTCACGGAGCGCGGCGGTCGCGCTCGCGATGGCGGCGACCTCCTGGGTCAGGGTGTCGGCGAGGCGGATGCCGGATGCCGAGGTGCGGTAGAACTTGCGGGGCCTGGCCTCGTCGGTGTTCCACTCGCTGTCGAGGTACCCCTGCTTCTCGAGCCTGCGCAGCAGCGGATACAGGGTGTTGGCGTCGGTGGGGAACCCGGCGGATGCCAGCTGCTCGAGCAGCCCGTATCCGTAACCGGGGGTCCGCAGCAGCTGCAGGCTGGCCAGCACGACCGTGCCGCGTCGCAGCTCCTGCAGATGTCCGTCGAACTCACTGTCGTTCATGTTAGGAACTATATTGTGCGTCGCACACTATTGTCAATCACCCATCGTTATATCCGGCACGCAACGGCCTCGTAGGCTGGGAGCATGGCAACCGCTCTCGAGATCCGCCGGGTCGATCCGTTCCACAACGCCGACGTCGACTCCTGGTGGGAGGCGTACGCGAGTGCACGACGAGCGGAGATGGGCGAGAACGCTCTGCTCTGGTCGCTCGAGGAGAGCCGCACCGAGTTGCAGCAGGACTCCGCCACGACCGATCGCCGCGCCTATTTGGCCGTGCTCGACGGTGTCGCCGTCGGCTCGGGCTCGCTCGCGCTGGGGCTCAAGGACAACCTTCACTCCGGGATGATCAACGTCACCGTGCCGCCGCAGTTCCGTCGCCGCGGCATCGGCTCGGCACTGCTCGCGCATATCGAGGCCGAGGCCGTGGCCGCCGATCGCCGGGTGCTCCGCGGCGAGACGGCGTGGCCGGCGTCCGCTCCCGCCGACGGCTCCGGCCAGCCCGGGCGCGAGTTCGCCCGCCGGCACGGGTACGAGATCGCCCTCGGCGACTTCCAGAACCGGCTCGCACTGCCGGTCGCGGATGCGGTGATCGACCAGCTCCTGGACGGGGCGCCGGCCGACGGCTACACGATCCGCAGCTGGACCGGCCCGGTGCCGGAGGACCTGGTCGCGGAGTGGGCCGCCCTGGACGCGCTGCTCGACGTCGAGGCGCCGATGGGCGACCTCGACCTGGAGGCGCCGTCGTCGGAGGTGGAGGACTTCCGCGCCCACGAGCGGATGATGGCACAGCAGCACCGCACCTCGTTCGGCACCGTCGCACTGGCGCCCGACGGCCGCATCGCGGCCTACACGCAGCTGGTCCACTCGGGCGACGACGGCAACGCCTACCAGTGGGGCACGCTGGTGCGTCGCGAGGACCGCGGTCACCGGCTCGGGCTGCGCATCAAGCTGGAGAACCTGCGGCGGATGCAGCGCCATGACGCCGGCATCCCGTGCATCCACACGTTCAACGCCGAGTCGAACCAGCACATGCTGGCCGTCAACACGATGCTGGGATTCGAGCCGACGGGGCGGATGGCGGAGCTGCAGAAGCGCCTGAGCTGAGGCACCGGGCATGATGGACGCATGACGCCGCCGCTCGCCGACATCCTCGCCACCGCCCGTGTGATCGCCCTGCCGATGAACACCCGGTTCCGCGGTGTGGACGTGCGCGAGGCGCTGCTGTTCGAGGGGCCGCAGGGCTGGGCCGAATTCTCGCCGTTCACGGAGTACGAGGATGCCGAGGCGGCGACCTGGCTGCGGGCGGCGATCGACTTCGCGTGGGAGGCGCAGCCCGCTCCCCTGCGCGACCGCATCCCGGTGAACGCCACGGTCCCTGCAGTGGACGCCGCTCGCGTCGCCGAAGTGCTCGCCCGGTTCGACGGATGCCGCACCGCCAAGGTCAAGGTCGCCGAGCGCGGCCAGGAGCTGGCCGACGACGTCGCCCGGGTGCGCGCGGTGCGCGAGCTGATGGGCCCCGAGGGCCGCATCCGCATCGACGCCAACGGGGGCTGGAACGTCGACGAGGCCGAGCACGCGATCCACGCACTCGGCGACTGCGACCTGGAGTACGCCGAGCAGCCCTGCGCCACCGTGGACGAGCTCGCCGAGCTGCGCTACCGGGTCAAGCACATGGGCATCCCGATCGCCGCCGACGAGAGCGTGCGCAAGGCCGCCGACCCGCTCGCCGTCGCCCAGGCGAAGGCGGCCGACCTGATCGTCATCAAGGCGCAGCCACTGGGCGGCATCAGTCGCGCGCTGTCGATCGTCGCCGAAGCGGGACTTCCCGCAGTGGTCTCCAGCGCACTCGACACCGCCGTCGGACTCGCACAGGGCGCTGCTCTCGCGGCATCCCTCCCCGAGCTGGACTACGACTGCGGTCTCGGCACCGCCTCGCTGTTCGCCGATGATGTGGCCGACGCGCGCCCGGTCGCAGGCTCCATCTCCGTCGCGCGGGTGACCCCGGATGCCGCAGCACTGGCGCGCCTGGAGGCGACGGCCGACCGGCGCGCATGGTGGCTGGCCCGACTCGAGCGATGCCACGCCCTCCTGAACGCCTGAGCGTTCACGCCCGCATGAGCTCCACCATCCGGCCGAGGGCCTCGCTGCCGACACGGCGCAGTCGGTCGGAGTCGTCTCCGCCCATCGCGCCGCGCACGGTCATCCCCTCCCACACGATCATGAGCAGGCGCGCAGCCTCCTCGGCGTCGATGCGCAGGCCGAACTTCCCGGTGTCGACGATCTCCTGGATGATCGCGGCGATGCTGCGCACCATCTCGCGCTCCTGCGCCAGATAGGCGGTCCCGAAGTCCGGATCCCGCAGCGCACGGATGCGGATCTCGCTCATCAGCATCACGCCAACCCGATCATCCGCGCCGGAGTCCATGATCTGCTGCACGAGATCGACGGGATCGCAGTCACCGAGGGCGTCCGCACCGACCAGCACGCTGACCCGCTCGCGCACCGCACCCAGCCGCACCTCGCCGACGGATGCCGCAAGGGTCAGGAACAGCTCGTCCTTGGACTCGAAGTTGGAGTAGAACGCACCGCGCGTGAAGCCGGCGCGCTCGCAGACCGCCTCGACCGTGGCACCCTCGAGCCCGATCTCGGCGAACACCTGGGCGGCGGCCTCCAGCAGACGGGCTCGCGTGTTCTCGCGGCTCCGTGTGACGGGTGTCGACATCACTCCTCCTGGGGACCAACTCTTTCACGAGACGGCCGCTGGATGTTCACATCCCGCGCACAGCATCCGGCCTCGCTCCTGACTTACGATACATCTACGTATTGAATACACCCGTGTATCGAACTCGTGCGGAGGTCGCGTGTCCACTCTCCTGTCGTCGCTGGGTCGCTGGTCGTACCGGCACCCCTGGCGCGTGCTCGTCAGCTGGCTCCTCGTGCTCGGCATCGCCGGCGGCGGCGCCCTCGTGCTCGGTTCGGGAACCGACAACACCTTCTCGATCCCCGGCACGGAATCGCAGGCGGGCCTGCAGCAGCTCGAGCGCACCTTCCCGCAGGTCAGCGGAACGAACGCGCAGTTCATCGTCGTGGCCGCGCCCGGCGACGACATCCGCGATGCGCCGTACCAGAACGACATCGAGCACACGATCTCGAAGCTGAAGGACGTAGACGACCGGGTGCTCGCCGTCTCATCGCCGTACGACGAGACGGTCACCGGGATGATCAACGCCGAGCACTCCGCCGCGATCGTGCGCATCCAGCTGGAGGGGCAGTCCAGCAACATCCCGGCGAGCGTCAAGACCGCCCTGCAGGACACCGTGAACGCGCTCGGACCCGAGCTGCCGAAGGGGTCGCAGGTCGCACTCGGTGGCGACCTGTTCGCCATGGCCATCCCCACCATCACTCTCACCGAGGCGGTCGGACTGGTGATCGCGCTGCTCGTGCTGATCGTCACGTTCCGCTCGTTCGTGGTCGCAGGGCTCCCGCTGCTGACCGCGATCCTCGGCGTGGGCATCTCGATGGCCGGCATATTCGCAGCGACCGCGTTCGCCACCGTCTCCTCCACCACTCCCCTGCTCGCACTCATGCTCGGGCTCGCGGTCGGAATCGACTACGCGCTGTTCATCGTCGCGAGGCACCAGGACCAGGTGCGCGCGGGCGTCGATCCCGAGGAGTCCGCCGCGCGCTCGGTCGGCACCGCGGGGTCCGCCGTCGTCTTCGCCGGTGTCACGGTGCTGATCGCCCTGATCGGCCTCGGCTTCGCCGGCATCCCGTTCCTGACCACGATGGGCATCGCCGCGGCCGTCGCCGTCGCCGTCGCCGTCGCGATCGCGGTCACCCTGACGCCTGCCTTCCTCGGCTTCCTGAGGGGCCGCGTGGCGGGGCGGGTGCGCGCCGATCGCCCGGCGAAGAAGACGAAGAAGGATGCTGCGCCGAAGACTCGCCGTCCGTTCTCGCAGCGCTGGGTCGCGGGCGTCACGCGCCGCCCGATCCTCGTCACGGTCGCGGTGGTGCTGGGCCTGGGCGTCGTGGCCGTTCCCGCACTGAGCCTGAACCTCGCGCTGCCGAACGCCGGCGTGCTGCCGAAGGGGTCCGAGGCCCGCGTCAGCTACGACCTCACCGCCGACGAGTTCGGCGCCGGCTTCAACGGCCCGCTGATCCTCACCGGCACGATCGTCACGTCGACCGACCCGCTGAACCTGATGAAGGACCTCGGCGATGCCGTCGCGAAGATCCCCGGTGTGAAGGAGGTGGCCCTCGCCACCCCGAACGAGACCGCCGACACCGGCATCGTGCAGATCATCCCGACCACCGCGCCCGACGACCCGAAGACCGCCGACCTGGTGCGCGAGCTGCGCTCCCACCACGACGAGTGGCAGAAGGAGTTCGGCATCGACCTGAAGGTCACCGGTTTCACGGCCGTCGCGATCGACATCTCCGATCAGCTCGGCGCGGCCCTGCTGCCGTTCGGCGTGTTCGTGATCGGGCTGTCGCTGATCCTGCTGACGATCGTGTTCCGCTCGATCTGGGTGCCGGTCACGGCCGCGGTCGGCTACCTGCTCTCGATCGTCGCCGCGTTCGGCGTCGTCGCGGCGGTGTTCGAGTGGGGCTGGTTCGCGGACGCCCTGCACGTGGCCCGCACCGGGCCGATCATCAGCTTCATGCCGATCGTGCTGATGGGTGTGCTGTTCGGACTGGCGATGGACTACCAGGTGTTCCTCGTCTCGCGCATGCGCGAGGACTACGTGCACGACCCGTCCACGGATCGCCGCGAGGCGGCGCGCAATGCCGTGCGCAGCGGTTTCTCGAGCAGCGCGCGAGTGGTCACCGCGGCTGCGCTGATCATGTTCGCCGTCTTCGTCGCGTTCGTGCCCGAGGGTGACTCCTCGCTCAAGCCGATCGCCCTGGGGCTCGCCGCCGGCATCGCGATCGACGCGTTCCTGGTGCGCATGACGCTGATCCCCGCCGTGATGGCGATCCTCGGCGAGCGCGCCTGGCGCATCCCGCGCTGGCTGGAGCGCATCCTGCCGCACGTCGACATCGAGGGCGAGGCCGTCGAGCGCGAGCGGTCACTCGCCGCATGGCCGGGCGACGACAGCATCGTCGCCGCCGACGACCTGACACTCTCCTCCGCGGACATCTCCGGCGCCCGCCTGCGGCTCGAGCCCGGTGGCGCGCTGATCGTCACCGGCGCCCCGCATCGCACGCTTCGCGCGCTGTCGCTCATGGTCGCCGGACGCCTCAAGGCGGATGCCGGCAGGCTGCGCGTGGACGGCCACCTGCTGCCGGGCCGAGCCGCCTGGGTGCGCTCGCGCGTCGGCGTCGTCATGCTCGGCGAGGCGGATGCCGCGGCACAGACCTCCGAGGCGCTGCGCGGGCGGACGCGCCTGGTCGTGCTCGACGGCGTCGACCGGCTCACCGCCGCGGAGCGCGACCAGCTCGCCGCCCGCCTGCGGGATGCGGGCCCCGACGTCGCCGTGCTCGCGACCGCCGTGGATCCGGCCGCCGCGCAGGCGCTGCTGACGGATGCCGGCCGCGGGGCGGCATCCGTGCTGGACCTCTCCTCCTCTTCCGCCGAGACCCCGGCGTCCCGTCCAGACCCCCAGCTGCAGGCATCCGCAGGTAGGGGTGTCGACGGCAGCACGGGGTCTCGGCAGACCGACCCCTCCTCCGACACGACCGAGGTGACCGCATGACCCTCCCCATCGAACGCGCGCGCTCGCGCCGCCCGATCACCTGGCTGACCCTGATCGGCGTGCTGCTGCTGCCGGCGCTGATCGGCGGCATCCTCGTCACCGCACTGCAGAACCCGACCGAACGGCTCGAGTCGATGACGGCGGCGGTCGTCAACCTCGACAAGCCGGTCACCATCGACGGCCAGTACACCCCGCTCGGGCGTCAGCTGGCCTCGGGCCTGGTGAAGGGCTCGGACGACGTGGACTCGAACCTCACCTGGGTGATCTCCAACGAGGAGGACGCCGCGAAGGGCCTCGGCGACGGCACCTATCAGGCGGTCGTGACGATCCCGAAGTCGTTCTCGGCCGATGCGACCTCAGCGGGCACCGCCCTGAAGAAGGGGAAGGATGCCCCGCAGCAGGCGAAGATCACCGTCACCACGCCGCCCGACGGCCGCGTCGCCGACGACCTGATCACCAACCAGATCGCGTCCGTCGCGACCTCGACCATGGGCACGATGCTCAGCGAGGCCACGGTCGGCAACGTGCTGGTCGGCTTCACGACGATCGGCGACCAGATCGGGACGGCCGCCGACGGCGCGGTCAAGCTCGCCGACGGCGCACGATCCGCAGCAGACGGCGCGGCTGCACTGCCCGACGGGGCGACCAAGCTCGCCGACGGTGCGAACGGTCTCGCCGGCGGCGCGGACAAGCTCGCGGGCGGACTGGGCACGATCTCGTCCAAGGCGCGCGAGGCCGGAGCCGGCGCGTCCCAGCTCGGACAGGGCCTGACCGCGGGAGCCGCCCAGCTGGAGCGCAACGGCATCGTGCCCGATGAGCTGTTCTACGGCGCGAACGGCGCCGCGCAGGCGACCGCCGGCATGGCGGACGGCGTCGCCGGTGTGAAGTCGGGTGTCGACGACCTGGTCACCGCGTGCGGGCTGCGGGTGCCGGGCGTGGATCCGCTCCTCGACAAGGTGTGCGCAGGTCTGACCGAGCTGCAGGCGGGCATGCCCGAGCTGACCGAGGGAGCCACTCAGGCCAAGGCGGCCGCCGCCGGGACCGCGGCGGGCCTCCAGGCTCTCGACAAGGCCGCTCCCACCGAGATCGCCAAGCAGATGCGCACGGCCGGCACCGCTGCCTCCCAGCTGGGCGGCGGGCTCGGTCAGCTCGCCGATGGCGTCTCGCAGTCGGCATCCGGCGCCCGTGCCCTGGCATCCGGCGCGACCCAGCTCGGCGACGGGGCGACCGCGCTGGCCGACGGCGCGGGCACGCTCGCGACCGGCATCGACTCCTTGGCGACAGGGTCGAGCGACCTCGCCGACGGTCTGAAGACCGCGTCGACCTCGCTGCCGTCCTTCGACGAGCAGCAGTCGACCAAGCTGGCCTCCGTGATCGCCGACCCGGTGAAGGCATCGGCGTCCGGCGACATGTTCGGCCCGACCGCGATTCCGCTGCTGTCAGCGGTCGTGCTGTGGTTCGGCGCGCTGGCCTCGTTCATCGCGCTGCGCGCGGTGCCGGGTGACGCGCTGACCTCGCGGCGCTCGTCGTTCGGCATGGTAATGCGCGGGTTCTGGCCGGCTGCGGCGCTCGGCGCAGGCCAGGGCGTGCTGGTGGCGCTGATCGTGCAGATCGTCGCCGGCTACGACGCGGCCACCTGGTGGGGCTTCGCCGGGTTCGCCGTGCTCGCGGGCATCGCGTTCGCCGCCGTCAACCAGGCGCTCGTCGCGGTGCTCGGCGGCATCGGGCGCTGGATCAGCGCCCTGATCGGCGTGCTGGCGGTGGCCACCGGACTCATCTCCACGATCCCGGCCTGGCTGGCGGGCCTCGGCGCCGCGATGCCGACGGCCCCCGCGCTCGGCGGCCTGATCATTCCCAACGGTGCCGCGTTCGCGGGACTCGTGGTGTGGGCCGCCCTGTCCCTGGGCGCTGCGACCCTCGCCGTGGCGACGCGGCGCACGACCTCCGCGAAGCGCGTCCTCGCCACCGCCTAGCATCCGCCCGCTCGCGGCTCCCCCTCTCCCAGGACGGAGCATTGCCGAGGACAGGACGATCTCGCGTGAGATCGTCCTGTCCTCCGTAATGCTCCTGTTCTCGGGCATGTGACGACGCTTCCGAGGCGCCGGCGGTAGCGTCGACGAATGGCGCGCGACTTCATGACCGACCCCGGGCAGCTGCGAGACCTGGAGGGACAGCAGTACGTCGTGCTGCGTCCCACGGGCGCCGTCACCTGTCGACGGTCTACGCGAAGTCGCTGGATGCCGCGGACTGGGCGCGGCTCGCATCCGACACCCGTCACGGCTACCCGGCGCCGCCTGCGGAGACCATCGCCGAGGTCGAGCTCGTCACGTACTCCTACGGCGCCGAACATCGCGAGGCGATCGCCCTCGGCGGCCGAGCCTTCGGCTGATCGCGGCCTCAACCGCGCTTCGTGACGGTCTTCTTGAGGAAGACGAGCGGCAGCAGCCAGGTGCCCAGCGCGGTGATGATCCAGGCGATCAGCGTCGCGAGAATCCAGGTTGCGACTCCCGTGATGTGCAGGCCGCCCGGAAACAGCGAGGCGATCAGCAGCGCGACGAAGGTGGAGACCAGCCCGATCCCGCCGAGGATCGCGCTGGCGTGCTTGCGCGCGACGTTGAAGATGAACGGGGTGAGCACCGCCTGCGCGACCGTGAACACGATGACCGCGGTCAGGAAGCCGCCCAGCGACAGACCGAATCCAGGCAGGGTCCAGGAACACACCAGCAAGGCGACGGCGGAGGTCCCCAGCAAGATCGCCGTACGGATCAGGAAGCGGATCATGCCGCCATGCTAGCGCCCGGCTCAGCTGAGGCCGGAGTACGCGTGCAGGCCCTTGAAGTACACGTTCACGATCGTGAAGTTGAAGATCACGGCGGCGAAGCCGGTGATCGACAGCCAGGCCGAAGGAGTGCCGCGCCAGCCGCGCGTCGCTCGGGCGTGGATGTATCCGGCGTAGAGCACCCAGATGATGAACGTCCAGGTCTCCTTCACGTCGAAGCCCCAGAACCTGCTCCAGGCGAAGTACGCCCAGATGGAACCTGCGATCAGCGTGAAGGTCCAGAAGATGAAGCCCACCACGGCGAAGCGGTAGGCCAGGTTCTCCAGGCGCACCGTGTCGGGCAGGGTGCGCAGGAAGCCGGGGCCGGCGTTCGAGATGCCCTCTGCGACGCGGCGCTCACGCCGGGACTGCAGCAGCTGCATGACCGAGAGCGCGAAGGCGAGCGCGAAGATTCCGACCGACAGCGACGCCACGAAGACGTGGATGACCAGCCACACCGACTTCAGCGGGTCCGCCAGCGGCTTCACCTCGACGTAGAAGTACGCGGATGCCGCACCCAGCAGCACCAGCACGATGCCCGAGATGAACGTGCCCAGGTAGCGCAGGTCGATGCGGGTGAGCATCACCAGGTACACGAGCACGACCAGCAGCGTGCCGGTCATCGCGAACTCGTACAGGTTCGCCCACGGCACGTGGCCGTTGGCGAAGCCGCGGGTCAGGGTCGCGGCGAGGTGGAACAGCCAGCCCAGCACCATCAGCGAGGTGCCGATGCGCGCCATCACGAAGCGCTTTCTGACCGGGGCGTCCACGTCGCCGTCGACGGGCGCCTGCGACACCGTGCCGTCGGACATGACCAGCATCCGCTCCTCGGCCTTCACCGTCGACGAGCGCCGCGCCAGATCGAACGCGTAGGCGATGAAGGCCAGCGCGTAGATGGCGATGGCCGTCCACAGCGTCAGACGCGAGATGGAATCGAGATCGGGCATGTCATGCTCCCTTCACGGGGTGCCGCGAGGCGGCCGCATCGAGCAGCCGCTCGTGCCCGCGGACGAGATCGTCCACGGCTGCGGCGAGAGTGGGATCCTCGCCGCGCGCGAGGCCAGCGTACTCCAGGTGGATGGAATCGTCGGATGCTGTCGCCTTGACCCACATGCGGCGGCGCGGGACGAACAGCGCGAGGCCGAGCCCGGCCAGGGCGAGCAGGGCGAAGACGAGCACCCAGACGACGGAGTCGTCGTGGTGGATCTGCAGCGAGACGTAGCGCTTCACGGACTTGCTGAAGTCCTTGGCCCCCGCGGGCGACTCGTTCTCGAACGTGACCGTGCCGAGGCCGTCGGGCAGGTCCGCAGTCTCACCGGGCTGCAGCTGGATGGACTTCACATCCGTGCCGCGCCCGTTGAGCTTGGTCATGTCATTGGTGTCGAGCTGGTAGACCGAGACCGGGTTGCCGCCGTCGATGCCCAGGTCGCCCTGGTAGACGTCGAGCGTGAGCAGCGGGAAGTTCAGATCGCCGCGGATGGAGGTGAACGCCCCGCTCTTGAGCTTGGCCGGCGTCGGGTAGAGGAAGCCGACCAGACCGAGCTGCTCCGGCATCCCGTCGGGGAGCTTCAGCACGCCCAGCGAGGTCATGTTGTTGTCCTGCGGCAGGAACTCGACCGGTCCGCTGAAGACCTCGACGCCCTGCGCGTTGCGCACCGTGATACTGGGCGCGTAGCCGTTGCCGAGCAGGTAGACGTTGTCGCCGCCGACGCTCAGCGGGTGGTTGACCTCGACGGCCGCCTTGCGCTTCGACCCGTCGGGCTCGCGCACAGTGAGGTTGGCCTTGAAGTTGCCGGCCTGACCGGCGCCGGGGGCTCCGAGCGCCTCGTACGTGACGTCGAAGGAGTCCAGCGTGAGCGCGTAGGGCACGAAGGCATCGTCCGGGACGAAGCGGCCGCGGTTGATCGAGTTGTAGTCGATCAGGGCGTTCACGTAGGACTTGCCCTCGACCACGACGCGCTGCCCGGTGTAGGCGAACCCGCCGCCCACGCCGACGGTGATGAGGACGCCGACCAGGGCGATGTGGAAGATCAGGTTGCCGGTCTCGCGCCAGTAACCGCGCTCGGCCGACACCGACCAGACCCGCCCGCGGTCGTACCGCGCGACGCGGTAGCCGAGCGCCTTGAGCTGCTTCTCTGCGACGTCGATGGATGCCGCGGCATCCGCATCCGCGGTTGCTGAGCCCGCCGAAGTGCCACGGCTGACGGACCGGTGGTCCTCCAGCCGCGCGAGCCGAGCCGGCGTGCGCGGCGGAAGCGCGCGCAGCGCCTTCGCATGATGCTTGATGCGCGGGATGATGCAGCCGATCAGCGAGATGAACAGCAGGATGTATACGGCAGAGAACCACGGCGACGAGTAGACGTCGAACATGCTGAGCTTGTCCAGGATCGGGAAGAGATCCGGGTTGTCGGTCTTGTACTTCAGCACGCCGTTCGGGTCGGCGGACCGCTGCGGGAACACCGAACCGGGGACCGCTCCGATGGCCAGGAACAGCAGCAGGATCAGCGCGACGCGCATCGAGGTCAGCTGACGCCAGCCCCACCGCAGCCAGCCGACGAATCCGAGCTTCGGCTGCGTGATGCCGTCGTCGGCGGCGTCCGCCGAGTCGATGTGGTCGGCAGGCCGCAGCGGATCGGACACCGAGGAGGACCCGTCCTGGCCGCCCTTCGTCCTCCGATTCGGAGTGCCCTCAGAGGGGGAGGATGACACTGCTCATCACCGCCCCGATGTTCGACATGATCTGGGTCCACAGGCCGGTGACCATCAGCAGGCCCAGCACGATCAGGAGCGCGCCGCCGATGATGTTGACGGTGCGGATGTGGCGGCGCATGAACGCGGTCGCCGAGGTCGCCCAGCCGAAGCCCAGCGCGACCAGCAGGAAAGGGATGCCCAGGCCCAGCGAGTACGCGACGCCGAGCAGGGCCGCACGCCACGGGTCACCCGCGTTGAACGACAGCGCCACGATCGCCCCGAGCGTCGGTCCCGTGCAGGGAGCCCAGCTCAGGCCGAGCGCGATGCCGAGCAGCGGCGCCCCCACGAGCCCCGTCGTGGACTGCACGTGCAGCCGCATCTCGCGCTGCGCGAACCCGAAGAAGCCGAGGAACACGAACCCCATGACGATGATCAGGGCGCCGAAGATCCGCGTGATCAGGTCGGACCACTGCAGCACGAACGCGCCGAAGGTCCCGCTGAGAGCCGTGATCGCGACGAACACGATCGTGAAACCGAGGATGAACAGCAGCACGCCCAGCAGCAGCCGGCGCCGGCCGGACGCCCCGGACGCCGAGCCCGTCGACGCGTCGCCCTGGGCCGTCGATGCCCCGGCCGCTCCCCCGATGAATCCGAGGTAGCCGGGCACGAGGGGCAGGATGCACGGGGAGAGGAAGGACACGAGGCCGGCGAGCAGCGCCAGCGGGATCGCGAGCCAGAGGGCGCCGGCGCCGATCACGGCATCCGGATTCACGCCTTCTCCTCGAGGGCGTCGGCGATCAGGGTCGACAGGATCGACGTGCCGTCGATGGGTCCGATGATGCGGGCGGCCACGCGGCCCTTGCGATCGAGCACGAGAGTGGTCGGGGGCGCCTGGATGGGCGCGACCTTGGCGAACGCGAGCTTGGCCTGACCACTGTCGGCGTCCAGCAGGCTCGGGTAGGTGACGCCGTACTTCTCGGCGAACGCCTTGGCGGTGGCGGCCTGGTCGTAGATGTTCACGCCCATGAACACGACGCCGTCGCCCTTGTGCTTCTGCCACACGGCCTCGAGGTCCTTGGCCTCCACACGGCACGGACCGCAGGTGGCGTACCAGAAGTTCACGACGATCACTTCGCCGAGCCTGTCGGCGCTGGAGAACTTCTCGCCCGACTCGGTGGTTCCGCCGAAGACGACAGGCTCACCGCGCTTGTCGGCGGGGATCTCGACGACGCGGAGATCGTCGGCCGTGTAGGCCTTCTCCTTGCCATTCAGGAACGCGTCGGTCGCGGGGTCGGGAGCGCAGGCGCTCAGGCCCACGGCGAGCACGCCGGCGAGGGCCCCAGCGCCGATGCGCAGAACATCGCGGCGGGATCGAGCAGGCGAGGACACGCTGGGAATCGTACGCGCGTTTCCTATGGGTGCTCTGGAACGGTGCTATTCGCCCGCGGGCGCACTCGCACCGATCGCAGGATCGAACCCGACCAGAACATCGGCGAGCTCCGCACGGAAGCGCGGACACGTCGAGATGTCGTGCGCCGAGCATCGCAGGGCGTGCTCGGTCATCGCCTTCGAGTGCCGCATCTCGGCCATCCGGCGGTCGAGATCGTCGAGATGGGCCTGCAGCACCTCGTGCCGTCCGGACATGTCGCGTTCGAGCAGATGCGCGATCTGGTCCAGGCTCATGCCCGCCGCCTTGCTGCGCAGCACGACGGCCACGCGCACGACGTCGTCGCGACCGTAGCGGCGCCGGCCGGCGCCGTCCCTGGCCGGCGAGAGCAGACCGACCGATTCCCAGTGCCGCAGCACATTCGTGGGCAGGTCGAACCGCTCGGCGACCTCGCCGACGGACCACGGACGATCGGAACTTGACTTCATGTTGACATGAAGTCACAGAATGGCGGGGAAAGCACCCCGCCCCCCAGGAGGATCACCATGCGCGACGTCATCATCATCGGCGCGGGCCCCGCCGGCCTGCAGGCCGCCCTGACCCTCGGACGCATGCACCGCACCGCACTGCTCGTCGATTCGGGCGCGTACCGCAACGGCACCGTGCGCCACATGCACAACGTCATCGCCAACGACGGCACGCCGCCGGCCGACTTCCGCCGGGTGGCACGGGAGCAGCTCGACGGGTACGCCACGGTCGAGGCGCTCGCGGGCACCGTCGATCAGGTGGAGTCCGTCGACGGCGGCTTCGGCGTGACCTTCGAGGACGGCCGGACCGAGAGCGCGTCCCGGCTGCTGCTCGCCACCGGCATGGCCGATGAGCTCCCGGACATCGAGGGGCTGGCGAGCCTGTGGGGGCTGCGTGCCTTCAGCTGTCCGTTCTGCGACGGCCACGAGTTCGCGGGCCGCAGGATCGGCCTGGTCGGCGAGAGCTCGCGTTTCGAGCACCTGGTCCGCCTGCTGCGTCCGATCGCCGCGGAGATCGTGGTGTTCGACGGCGAGGCGCTGGAGGATGGGCAGCGCCTGTCACTGCAGGAAGCAGGAGCGGCCATCCATCCGGGCCGTGCGTCCGCGGTCGCGGAGCACGGCGACGGCGTGCGCGTGACCGCCGGCGAAGCCGTCGACGTGGCGGGACTGTTCGTCGCCACGGGACCCGCGCGTCAGCGCGCGCCCTTCGCCGCCCAGCTGGGTCTCACGATGCTCCCCAGCGGAGCGATCGAGATCGACGACTTCGGCAGGACATCCCGTCCCGGGGTCTGGGCGGCCGGTGACATCGCTCACCGGGCGAGCCTTCCCGGCGCCATGGCATCCGTGCTCGCGGCGGCCGCCGCGGGTCAGCTCGCCGCGGCATCCGTCGTGCAGGAACTGGCCGGCTGAGCGCTCACACCGCGCCGAGGTCGATCCCGGATGCCGCCGGCTCGGCGTAGTCGATCTCCCGCCACACGTCGCCGACGCGCTCGAAACTCGTGACGCTCGACAGTGCGCAGCGGCGTGTGCGGGGGTCGTGGCGCAGCGGGAGGCCGGCGACCGCGAGGTGCGTGATCCAGATCGGCGCCTGATGGGAGACGAAGACGACGTCCCCGTCATCCGCGGCATCCCACCGCTCGTCCATCGCCGCCAGCATCCGATCCGCGACCGAACGATACGGCTCCCCCCAGCTCGGCACGGAGGGCCGGCGCAGGTGCCACCAGTTGCGCGGGTCGCGCAGCGCGCGCGACATCCGCCTCCCCTCGAACACGTTGGTCGGCTCGATGATGCGATCGTCGAGCGTCGGAGTGAGGTCGAACAGCTCGGCGAAGGGCGCCGCCGACTCCTGCGTCCGCTCCAGCGGTGAGCAGCGCAGTTCGGCGACCGGGCGCCCGAACTGCTGCACGTGCTCGGCGGCGGCGCGCGCCATCGCGCGGCCGGCGTCGCTGAGGTGGTAGTCCGGCAGCCGGCCGTACAGCACCCGCGCGGGGTTGTGCACTTCGCCGTGGCGGACGAGGTGGAGTCGGGATGCCGTCACGCACCCACCGTAGCGCGCCGGTCCGTGCGAGTCGGGCGCCACGACACCCCACGTAGACTGGGACGGTCCCTCTTTCCCCGATCAGAAGGAATCCTCCGTGCTTCGCACACACACGGCAGGCTCGCTGCGAGCCGAGCACATCGGTCAGACCGTCACCCTCACGGGTTGGGTCGATCGTCGCCGCGATCACGGAGGCGTCGCGTTCATCGATCTCCGGGATGCCTCGGGCATCGCGCAGGTCGTCATCCGTGACGAGGAGGTCGCTCACCCGCTCCGCAGCGAGTTCGTGCTGCAGGTGACCGGCGAGGTCTCCCGCCGTCCTGCCGGCAACGAGAACCCGAACCTGCCCACCGGCGAGATCGAGCTGATCGCGACCGACGTGGTGGTGCTGAACGAGTCGGCGCCGCTGCCCTTTCAGGTCTCCAGCGGACTGGCCGAGACCGACCCGATCGGCGAGGAGGTGCGACTGAAGCACCGCTACCTCGACCTGCGTCGGCCGGCACCCGCCGCCGCGATGCGCCTGCGCTCGGACGTCTACAAGGCGATCCGCGACGAGCTGCACCGGCGCGAGTTCATCGAGGTGGAGACCCCGACACTGACCCGGTCCACCCCGGAGGGCGCCCGTGACTTCCTGGTGCCTGCCCGCCTGCACCCGGGCAGCTGGTACGCGCTGCCGCAGTCGCCGCAGCTGTTCAAGCAGCTGCTCATGGTCGGCGGCCTGGAGAAGTACTTCCAGATCGCCCGCTGCTATCGCGACGAGGACTTCCGCGCGGACCGCCAGCCCGAGTTCACGCAGCTCGACATCGAGATGAGCTTCGTCGACCAGGAGGACGTCATCGAGATGATGGAGTCCCTCATCGTCGCGATGTGGAAGACCATCGACGTCGACGTGCAGACGCCGCTCCCGCGGATGACCTACGCAGACGCCATGGCGAAGTACGGCTCCGACAAGCCCGACCTGCGCTTCGGACTTGAGCTCGTCGAGGCCACCGACTACTTCAAGGACACCCCGTTCCGCGTGTTCCAGTCCGAGTACGTCGGCGCGGTGCTCATGCCCGGCGGCGCCTCGCAGCCCCGCAAGACCCTGGACGCCTGGCAGGACTGGGCCAAGCAGCGCGGCGCCCGGGGACTCGCATACGTGCTCTTCAACGAGGACGGCACCCTCGGCGGCCCCGTCGCCAAGAACCTGTCCGAGGCCGAGCAGGCGGGCCTCGCCGAGCTCGTGGGCGCCAAGCCCGGCGACTGCGCCTTCTTCGCCGCGGGTTCCGCCAAGGAGTCGCGTGCACTGCTCGGCGCCGCGCGGGTGGAGATCGGTCGCCGTCTGGAGCTGCTCGACCCGAACGTGTTCGCGTTCACCTGGGTCGTCGACGCTCCCATGTTCGAGCCCGCCGGCGACGCGATCGCCTCGGGTGACGTGGCCGTCGGATCTGGCGCCTGGACGGCCGTGCACCACGCCTTCACCGGCCCGAAGCCGGAGTTCGAGGACACCTTCGACACCGACCCGGCATCCGCCCTGGCCTACGCGTACGACATCGTCTGCAACGGCTCCGAGCTGGGCGGCGGCTCGATCCGCATCCACCGCGAAGACATCCAGAAGCGCGTCTTCAAGGTGATGGGCATCAGCGAGGAGCAGGCCGATGAGAAGTTCGGCTTCCTGCTGGACGCCTTCAAGTTCGGCGCTCCCCCGCACGGCGGGATCGCGCTGGGCATGGACCGCGTCATGCAGCACCTGACCAAGACCGATTCGATCCGCGAGGTGATCGCGTTCCCGAAGTCCGGCAACGGCTTCGACCCGCTCACCGAGGCCCCCGGCACGATCTCTCCCGAGCAGCGCGCCGAGGCCGGCGTCGACTTCGTCCCGGAGGACGAGCCCGCCGAGGCCTGAGCGCACCGGGCCGCTCGCTCGTCGAGACCCTACCTTCTGCCGAGACCCCTGCGTACGGTCATCTGTACGTAGGGGTCTCGGCGCAAACTGGGGGTCTCCGCGACGGGGCGGGAGGTGCGTGGCGGACTCAGGATGCGAGGGCAGGCGCGATGTTCTCGTTCCAGACGTCCACACCCAGCTTGCCGATCAGCAGCACGACGACGGCCAGGAACACGACGCGGATGAACGTGGATCCTCGCGCGATCGCCATCCGCGAGCCGAGGTAGCTTCCACCCACGTTCGCCGCCGCGAGGATCGCGCCGAACAGCCACAGCACGGCGCCGTGCGGGATGAACAGCAGCAGCGCACCGAGGTTGGTGGCGAAGTTCACGATCTTCGCCTTGGCACTGGACTGCAGGAAGTCGTAGCCCATCAGCGCCACGAGCGTGATCACCAGGAACGTGCCGGTGCCCGGCCCGATCAGCCCGTCGTAGAACCCGATCAGGAGTCCCGTGGCGCCGGCGGCGATGTGATGCCGATGCCCCTGGAAGCGCAGTCTCGTCGCCGCGCCCATCTCGGGCCGGAACGCCGTGAAGATCGCCACCGCCAGCAGGGCGACGACGATGATCGGCTTGAAGGCGGACGCCGGGAGCACGATCGCCACGGCTGCTCCGCCGAACGATCCGGCGAGCGCGATCAGCGCCATCGGCACCGCCGTGCGCAGGTCGGGTTTCGCCCGGCGGTAGTAGGTGACAGCGCTGGTCGTAGTGCCCGCGAGGCTCGCGAGCTTGTTGGTCGCCAGCGCCTGCACCGGCAGGATGCCCGGGATCAGCAGCAGTGCCGGCAGCTGCAGCAGACCGCCGCCACCGACCACCGCGTCGATCCATCCGGCACCGAACGCCGCGATGACGACGAGCACCAGCATGCCCCAGGTCAGCTGTTCCAGCCCCAGCAGCGCTCCGATGTCCATCACCACAAGGATGTCAGACTGATCCCATGCTCGACGCCCTCACCCTGCCGCATCCGCTGTCCTTCCGCACCGGCGACGCCGTGCTGCGCCGTGCGACCGAGGCGGATGCCGACGCGATCATCGCCCTGCTCGCGGATGACCCGGTCAGCGCAGCGCGCGGCGATCAGGCCAAGCCGGAGGATCGCGGGCTCTACGCCGCCGGACTCCGCGCGATCCTGGCCAGCACCGAGAACGACCTCCTGGTCGCGGAGATCGACGGCGGTATCGTCGCGACGTTCCAGCTCACGCTCATCCCCGGCATGGCACGACGGGGCGCGCTGCGTCTGCTCGTGGAGGCGGTGCGGGTGCGCAGCGATCTGCGCTCCGCAGGACTGGGCTCGGCCCTGATGCGCTGGGTGACGGACTCCGCGGCGCCGGCGCTCGACGCCGCCCTCGTGCAGCTGACGTCGGATGCCGCCCGAGTGGACGCGCATCGCTTCTACGAGCGTCTCGGCTTCGTCGGCTCGCACCGGGGCTTCAAATACGCAGTCGCGTCACCGTCGACACCGGGTGCCACCTCCCGATAACCTCCCGTTAACCGGCGTCCCCCTGCGGGGTAACCGGGGACGCGTAGCGTCCAGCCGTCCCGAACCGGCTTCGCCGGAACTCCGAGAGGAAAACATGGCAATCATCACCCGCCGCACGCGCCTGGGCGCCGGCATCGCATTGGCCGCCACCGCGGCACTGCTGCTCACCTCCTGCTCCGGCGGCAGCACGCCGGGCGGCTCCGACGGCGGCGACGCCCCCAAGTCCGCGACCGCGACGTCGGTGAAGGACTTCGGCTCCTTCGCAGACCTCGAGGCCGCGGCCAAGAAGGAGGGTCAGCTGAACGTCATCGCGCTCCCGCACGACTGGGCGAACTACGGCGCGATCCTGGATGCCTTCAAGAAGAAGTACCCCGAGATCACGATCAACGAGCAGTCGCCCGACGTCTCCAGCAAGGAGGAGATCGACGCTGCGAAGACCAACAAGGGCCTCGACACCGCACCCGACGTCTTCGACCTGGGCCTCGCAGTCGCGCTGTCGAGCACCGACGTCTTCGCGCCCTACAAGGTGCAGACCTGGGATGACATCCCCGCAGAGCTGAAGGAGCCCACTGGGCTCTTCGTCGGCGACTACGGCGGGTACATGTCGATCGGGTACGACTCCTCGAAGTTCCCCGAGCCCAAGAGCCTCGACGACCTGAAGGGCGCCAAGTTCAAGGGGTCGGTCGCGATCAACGGAGACCCGACGCAGGCCGGTGCCGCGTTCGCCGCGATCGGCCTGGCCACGGTGCAGTCCGACGGCACGCTGGACGACTTCCAGCCCGGCATCGACTACTTCGCCGAGCTGCAGAAGGCGGGCAACTTCCTCAAGGTCGACCCGACGCCCGCGACCGTCGCAAGCGGCGAGACCCCGGTCGTGTTCGATTGGGACTACCTGAACACCGCCTACTCCAAGGACGTCAAGAGCTGGAAGGTGACGGTGCTTCCCGGCACCGGCTACGCGGGCTACTACAACCAGGCCATCAACAAGGACGCCACGCACCCGGCGGCCGCGCGTCTGTGGCAGGAGTTCCTGTACAGCGACGAGGGGCAGAACCTGTACCTGGCCGGCGGCGCCCGCCCGGCCCGCATGGAGGCCATGACCAAGGCCGGCACCATCGACGAAAAGCTCGCGTCGGCCCTGCCGAAGGCGCCGGAGAAGACCGTCGTCCCGACCGAGAAGCAGAGCACCGACGCGGGCACGCTGCTCGGCGAGAAGTGGGCGGCGGCGATCCAGTGACGACCGCCGTCACCCCGGGGACGGATGCCATGGCATCCGTCCCCGTCCCCGCCGGGACCGCGCGTGACGCGCGGTCCCGGCGCTCGGCGTCGTGGGCATGGCTGGGACTGACCCCGTTCGCCGCCTACGTGCTGCTGTTCCTCGCCCTGCCGACCGTGCTCGCGCTCGCCTCGGGCCTGTTCACGAAGACCGGCGCCTTCACCTGGAGCAACCTCTCCGCGCTCGGCGATCCCGCCGTGCTCAGCACCTTCGCGAGCTCGACCTGGGTGTCGCTGCTCACCGCGATCGTGGGCGCCGTGGTGGGCGTGCTGGTCTGCTACGCCCTGCTGGGCATGAACCCCGAGGGCGCGGTGCGACAGTCGGTGGATGCCGCAGCCGGCGTTCTCGCGCAGTTCGGCGGCGTCATGCTCGCGTTCGCGTTCATCGCGACCATCGGCGTGCAGGGCATGGTCACCGTGTTCCTCAAGGACTCCTTCGGCATGAACATCTTCGAAGGCGGCACCTGGATCTACGAGGTGCCCGGCCTGCTGCTGCCCTACATCTACTTC
Source organism: Microbacterium sp. 69-10 (assembly GCF_001897945.1). Taxonomy (GTDB): domain Bacteria; phylum Actinomycetota; class Actinomycetes; order Actinomycetales; family Microbacteriaceae; genus Microbacterium. Next base: position 96,950 of record NZ_MKRT01000018.1, on the reverse strand, counting down.
CAGGTCCCGCTGATGGTGATCACGTTCATGCCCGCTCTCGCCGCGCTGAAGCCGCAATGGGCCGAGGCGAACGCCACACTGGGCGGCACCCGCTCCAGCTTCTGGCTGCACATCGGCTTCCCCGTGCTCGCACCGTCGTTCCTGGCCAGCCTGCTGCTGCTCTTCGCGAACGCGTTCTCGTCCTACGCCACCGCCGCGGCCCTGATCAGCCAGGGCTCGCAGATCGTGCCGCTGCAGATCCGCGCCGCGCTCACCAGCGAGACCGTGCTCGGCCGCGACAACCTGGCCGGCGCGCTCGCGCTCGGCATGATCATCGTCGTCGGAGTCGTGATGGCCCTGTACTCCCTCATCCAGCGCCGGGCTGCGAGGTGGCAGGCATGAACTCGCTCGCCCCCTCCCGCCTGACCCGCTGGATCATCGGCATCCTGGTCGGCGCGTTCTTCGCCATCCCGCTGATCGCGACCTTCCTGTACACTCTGCGCGACCCCAAGGGCGGGATGTCGCTGGTCAACTGGCACAAGCTGATCGACCCGGCGTTCGCGAGCACCCTGCAGCCGATCTGGACAGGCCTGGGCAACTCACTCGTGCTGGCGGTCGTCACTGTCGTCATCGTGCTGGTGCTGCTGGCCCCGACCATGATCCTGGTGCACCTGAGGTTCCCGAAGCTGCGCCCGGTGTTCGAGTTCCTCGCGCTGCTGCCCATCTCCATCCCCGCGATCGTGCTGGTCGTCGGCCTGTCGCCGATCTACCTGCAGATCGCCCGGACGCTGGGCACCGGCACCTGGACGCTGGCCTTCGCGTACGGCATCACGGTGCTGCCCTTCGCATACCGCGCGATCCAGGCGTCCATCGACGCGGCCGATCTGCGCACGCTCTCCGAGGCCGCCCGCACGCTCGGCGCCGGCTGGCCCACGGTCGTGATCAAGGTGCTCGCCCCCAACCTGCGTCAGGGTCTGCTCGCCGCATCACTGATCTCAGTGGCCGTTGTGCTGGGCGAGTTCACCATCGCCTCGCTGCTGAACCGTCAGGTCTTCCAGACCGCGATGGTCGTCGTCCGCAACCAGGACCCCTACCTGCCCGCCATCTTCACGCTGCTGGCGCTGCTGCTCGTCTTCGTCCTGCTGCTCATCATCGGCCGCGCCGCGCGCGGCCACCGAAAGGCCCGCTCATGACCGCTCCGCTCCCCCGCACCCAGGACAACGCGCTGCTCGCCGACGCCGGCGAGGGCACCGCCGTGCAGTTGCAGGGCATCGTCAAGAGCTACAGCGGCAACACGGTGCTGCACGGCGTGGACCTCGACATCGCCCCCGGCGAGTTCGTCTCGCTGCTCGGTCCCTCCGGCTGCGGCAAGACCACGCTGCTGCGGGTGCTCGCCGGTCTCGAGGGCTCGGACTCCGGCGCCGTGATGCTGGGCGGCAAGGACGTCTCGCGGATTCCCACCAACAAGCGCGACATCGGCATGGTGTTCCAGTCGTACTCCCTGTTCCCGCACCTGCGCGTCGTCGAGAACACCGCCTTCGGCCTGCGTCGTCGCGGGGTCGGCAAGGCGGACGCTGCGAAGCGCGCCCTCGACGCGCTGGCGCTCGTGGGACTCCAGGAGCACGCCGACAAGTTCCCGCACCAGCTCTCCGGCGGCCAGCAGCAGCGCGTGGCGCTCGCCCGCGCCCTGGTCACCGAGCCGAAGGTGCTGCTGCTGGACGAGCCGCTGTCGGCGCTGGACGCCAAAGTGCGCGTGCAGCTGCGCGACGAGATCCGCCGCATCCAGCTGCGCCTCGGCATCACCACGGTCTTCGTCACGCACGATCAGGAGGAGGCACTGGCAGTCTCCGACCGCATCGCTGTGATGAGCGCCGGACGGATCGAGCAGATCGGCTCGCCCGAGGAGCTCTACGGCGCTCCCGCCACGGCATCCGTCGCCGCCTTCGTGGGGCTCTCCAGCGTGGTCGGCGGCACCGCCGACGGTGCGAGCGTCGAAGTCTGGGGCCAGACCATCCCGTTGCAGACTCCGGCCACGGGGCCGGTCGACGTGTACCTCCGTCCGGAGAACGTCGTGTTCGCCGAGGGAGCGGATGCCTCGGTGCGCGGCACCGTGGAGGAGTCGACGTTCCTGGGCAGCATGCGCCGCACGGTGGTGCGCACCGAGGCCGGCGAGCGGGTCACCGTGCAGCACGCCCCCGGGATCCGTCCGTCCTTCGGCGACGCGGTGGGCATCGCGCTGCTGGCCGAGCCGGTCGCCGCGCGTCCACGGGCCTGACGGACGCCGCCGGACGCTGCGCGCCTATGCGCGCAGCGTCCTGGCGAGGGCGACGTACTCCGCCGTGGTGACATGGGGCAGGTACGCCCTGCCCAGTGCCATCCCGATCGCGGGCAGCTGAGCGGGATCCGGATAGGCCATGTGCAGCGCATGGCGATCGGGGTGGAACTTGGCCTTGAAGCTCAGCAGCGACCGGAACCCGTACGCGGGCTCCAGCACGCCGCCCAGCCAGGTCAGCAGCCCGAGCATGGCCTGCGACTCCCCCTCTGCGGCATCCGGGTCCGCCGTCTGCGCGAGCGGCGCACCGGACAGGCTCATGAACGCCAGCCCGTCTGCCTTCATCCGCAGGGCGGCGGAGGCCAGCAGGAACTCCATGACGCCGGGCATGGAGCCGTCGGCACGTCTCATGAAGTCCAGCGTCCAGCCGATCAGCTCGCCGCCGTCGTGGACCGGAAGCCAGCTCGTCACGGCCTGCAGCTCGCCCTGCGGTCCGATGGCGATCATGAGCGCGGTCTCGGGGTCCTTCAGCTCGTCGATCCCGCCGAGCGTGAAGCCCATCTCGGGCAGCGCCTTCTCCGCGATCCACTGCTCGCTCAGGGCGTCCAGCTGCGCCGACATCCCCGGTGTCAGGTCGACCCAGCGGGTCCATTCCGCATGCAGGCCGTCGCGGTCCGCCCGCCGGTACGGCTGGCGCACCTTCGCCCAGGCCTTGCCGTCGAGCGAGAAGCGGTCCAGCGGGACGACGGTCTCCTCCGCGACCGGCATATGCCGCCAGCCCAGCGCCCGCGCGGTCTGCAGGGTGGAGTCGTGCACGCTGTACAGCACGGGCGACCAGCCCTGCCTGTCGCAGAAATCCGCGAAGCCGCGCACCACGGCATCCGGATCCGCCCCGACCGGGTCGCCGACGCTGATGGCGAACCCCGAGACCAGCCGGTACGCGATCCCGCCGCGTCCGTCCGGAGTGATCCAGTGCCCGTTGCCGTCCCAGGTGCCGAGGAACCCCAGGGTGCCGCTGTGCACACGCAGCAGCGCCCGGTAGTTCTCGTCGTCGACGTTCCCCGCACCGGCGGCCGGCGCACGCAGCAGGCGCAGCATCGCCGCCGTGAACACGCCCCAGAACAACGGGCCGATCACCTGCCGAGCGACGTTGCCGACCCCGCCGATCCGCTCCGCGATGTGCGCGTGGGTGAAGCCTGCCGGCAAGAACCGGCGCAGTGCGTCGAGGGCGGCGACGCCCAGATCGACATCGGACGAGACGAGCAGCACGATGTCGGCGACGCCGAGCACACCCGCGGCCAGCAGCGCGACCACGGCGAGCCGAGTGCCCGCCCCGCGCTCCGCGCGCACCGCGAAGCGCCGGCGCGTGACGATCAGCAGCGCGCAGACGGCAAGGGGGACGAGGATCGCGACGATGGCGAAGCCGGGGAATGCGCGGTCGATCGCGGTGAGCTCGGCCGGATGCCGCAGATCGTCGCTGCCGATGCTCACCGCGGTCAGCGCCGCGAGCACGAGGTTCACTGCCACGGCGAGCAGCAGCGCGGCTCGGCGCCCAGCGCGCAGGCCGATCGCGGCCACGACGGTCAGCACCAGGGGGACCAAGCTCATCAGCAGCGGGCCGGAACCCCCGACCAGTCCGACCGTGCAGCGGTCGGTGAGATCGTCGCCGCAGCGCGCCAGCAGCGCGTCGACTCCCGCGCCGCGCAGCCCCTGCACGAGCGGGGACAGCGGACCGATCCCGCGCCCGGTGAGCAGCACGACGAGCGGTCCGATGCCGGTGACCGCGACGATCGCCGCGACCAGGGTGCGCACCTCGCCGTACGAGCTGCGGTGCCACGGCGTGCGCGTCCGCCCGCGCGCGAGTGCGGCGCCGAGCACGAGTCCGACGGTCGCAGCGCACAATCGGTACACGCTGTCCACATCGCCGCTGTACAGCGTGAACATGATCAGCGCCGAGAAGCCGAGAAGCCGGATACGGCGCCGCCACAGCACCGGAGCGAGTGCACTCGCCACCATGGTCGCGCCCACGACGCCGACCGCGGGGTCGAGCACCGGCCCGGAGATGCGAGCCCAGGCCGCGCCCTCCGCGGTGGAGAGCGCCTGCACGCCGGCACCCGCCAGCATCCCGAGCACGCCGGTCACGACGAACGCGACTGCGCTGCGCAGTGAGCCCAGAAGCCGCTCCGCATATCCCAGGCCGATGATCGCCAGCGTCAGCGTCAGCACCAGCTCGATCACCGAGTCCGGCACGAGCAGGGCGGTCAGGGGCGTCCACCATCGTCCTTCCGCGAGTCCCGCAGGGCTCACCGAGAGACGGTACGGGTGAGCGCCCCGCAGTGTGCCGAACGCCAGCCCCGTCAGCACGATGAGCACCGAGAACCCAGCCGTCACGGGATGAGCGCGCAGGACGCTCAACGCCCTGCCCCTCCTGTGCGCTGTCCTGGGCGCATCGCCCTGAGCACTCCGTCGCCCGCTCATGGGGCGAGCCCCCAGACCGGCGCCAGCACCCGCAGCGTCTCATCCAGGCCGACCGACAGCGCCGGTCCCACGTGACCTGCACCCGCGATGGAGAAGAACGTCGTGGTGAAGCCGGCGGCCCGGGCCAGGTCGGCGGCATGCCGCGCGGGAGGGCCGTAGATGTGGTCGACCGCGCCCGCCGTGAACACCGCCACTCGCCCCTGATACGCGCCGGGATGCGCCGCCAGCACGTTCTCGGGCTTGTTGGCGTCGAAGGCGGCCCTGCTGCCGCCGAAGACCTTGCTCAGCACCGGCGCGGGTCGCTCCCAGCCGGGCCACTCCTCGCCGGACTGGCTCGCGAGCGATCCCCAGATCTCCGGATGCTGCGCGCCGTACAGGAACGAGCACGCGCCGCCGTTGGAGTACCCGCTGATCGTCCAGCCAGCCGGAGCTGCGGGGACGCGCAGGTGAGTGCGGATCCACTCCGGGATGTCGACGTTGAAGTACGTGTTCACACCGCCGAAGGCCTTCGAGTCCGCGCATCCGGGGTTCTGCCGGGACGAGCCGAGCTGATCGGCGACGATCACGATCGGGCCGAGGCCGTCGTGCTTCGCGGCGAACGCGTCGACCGCGGTCTGGATCGCGGTCGGGGTGGGATTGCCCGGCAGGCCCATCATCTGCACCATGACCGGTAGAACAGGAGGGTCGGCGACCAGCGCCGCCGGTGGAAGGTAGATCGCGGCGTCGCGCGGCACGAAACCGGCGGTCGACGGGATGCGCGAGGCATCGGAGAGCTGCCGCACTTCCCCGTGAGCGGGCATGCCTGCCGGCGCGTGCCAGGTGGTGTACAGCGGCGCGTCAGCGGCGGCAGCGGCGGTGTGCACGGGCTTCGGAAGCTCGCCCACGGGCTGGAGCGTGGAGATCTCCAGCAGGTCGCCCAGGTTGCGGTCCAGCCCGAATGCGGCGTTGATGCCGATCGTGCCCGAGAGCAGCGAGGCGACGATTGTCAGGACCGCGACGATCTTGCGCGGCGCCCTGGACTCCCAGAGGCTGACGATGCCGACGCCGACGGACGCGAAGCATCCGGCGGCCCACCACTTGACCGGGTCCGGCAGCGGAGTGCCGAAGGCGTCGATCGCATCGAGCGTCCAGCTGAGCGCGAGTCCGAGAAGACCGCCGATGACCACGGCCAGCAGCGCCCGCAGCGCCCGTCGTCCTGTGTAACGGCGCACGAGCAGCACGACGATGAGCGCCGCGGTGATCCCCCACAGCACCCACGGGGCGGGGCCGGCGATGATGTCCAGACCGAGCAGCCAGGCGAGCATCCGCCTCCCCCGTTCCGCACGGTCGGATGCCGTGCTCGCCAATGCTAGTTCCGAGCGGCTTCGCGTCACCCTTGAGACGTCTATGCGCGAGCCGTGGATCGGGCCGCTCCGCGGATTCCCCCTTCCCGGCCGTGTCCTGGTCGGGCTAGCTCTGTGCCGGGGCGACGGAATCCGGCGCCCTGGGCGGCATCGACTCGGTGCGCCGCAACGCCGACTCCGAGGTCGTCGAAGTCGAGAACTGAGCGGACGCGCTGAAGAGGCCGCCGACCCGTGGGTCGGCGGCCTCTTTCCGTGTCGTGAGCGCTCAGAGCACGCGGGACAGGAAGTCCTGCGTGCGCGGATGCTGCGGGTTGGACAGCACCTCGCGCGGGTCGCCGTGCTCGAGGATGTGCCCGCCGTCCATGAAGATCAGCCGGGAGCCGACCTCACGGGCGAAGCCCATCTCGTGCGTGACCACCAGCATCGTCATGCCCTCGTCGGCGAGGCTGCGCATCACCTGCAGCACCTCGCCCACGAGCTCGGGGTCGAGCGCCGAGGTGGGCTCGTCGAAGAGCATCATGTCGGGGTTCATGCAGAGCGCACGGGCGATCGCCACACGCTGCTGCTGACCGCCGGAGAGGTGACTGGGGTAGGCATCCGCCTTGTGTCCCATGCCGACACGCTCCAGCATCTCCTTCGCGACCTTCTCCGCCTCGGTCTTGCCGCGCTTCTTGACCTGACGCTGAGCGATCGTCAGGTTCCCGAGCACGCTCATGTGCGGGAACAGGTTGAAGCTCTGGAACACCATGCCGATGCGGGCGCGCACGCGATCGATGTCGACGTCGGGATCGGTGATGTCGATTCCCTCGATCACGATCTTCCCGTCGGTGGGGTCCTCCAGCATGTTCACCGAGCGGAGCAGCGTCGACTTTCCAGAGCCCGACGGGCCGATCACGCAGACGACCTCGCCGGCCGTCACAGTCAGATCGATGCCCTTGAGCACCTCGTTGTCGCCGTAGTGCTTGACCAGGCCCTGGATGTCGATCGCCGGGGCACTCAGATTGATCAGGTCGGTACTCATCGTTCTCTCGCCATCCGTCGCTCCAGCCACGCGGTCAGCCGTGTCAGCGGTATCGTCACGACCAGGTACAGCAGCGCCGCCATGACCATCGGCGTCGCGTTGGCATAGGTGGACAGTCCGTTGCGGGCGTAGGTGGTCAGCTCATACGTGAGCGGCGTCGCTCCCGCGATGAAGAACAGCGACGTGTCCTTCAACAGCAGCACGAACTCGTTCGTGAGCGGTGGGATGATGATGCGGAACCCCTGAGGCAGCACAATGAAGAACATGGTCTTCATCGAAGACATGCCCAGCGAACGGGAGGCCTCGGTCTGCCCCTTCGGGACAGCCTGGATGCCGGCGCGGATCGTCTCCGCCATATAGGCCGACGACACCACGATCAGGCCTAGCGTCGCGGCCCCGACGGGGCCGCCGGGGACCTTCACGTGCAGCGCGATCGGAAGCATGAGTGCGAAGCCGAAGATCGTCATCAGTGCGGGAATACCGCGGAAGAACTCGATCCATACCGTCGCCGCCCATCGGAACGGGGGAATGCTGCTGAGCTTCATCAACGCCAGCACGATGGCGAGGATGAGGCCGCCGAGGAATGACTCGACGGTGAACAGCAGCGTGTTCTTGAGTCCGACGGTGATGATGCCGGGAAGCATCTTCAGTGCGACCTCGGGGTTCGCGAACTGCTTCGCGACGGTCGGCCAGTCGGTGGAGGCCGCTGCCCATGCGATGAGCGCGACGATCACCGCATAGACGGTGTAGTGGTAGACCCGCGTTCGGGTCCGCTTCTTCATAGCCATCGCCTTGGTTCAGGCAGCGCTCAGTTCGTGGCGAAGTACTTGTCGTAGATCTTCTTGTACTCGCCGTCGTCCTTGAGCGCCTTCAGCTGCTCGTCGATCGCCTTGCGCAGTTCGACCTTCTCGCCCTTCGCGAACGCGAAACCGTACTGCTCGTCGGTCTTGTAGGTCTCGACGACCTTGTACGACGAATCGTCTTTCTCGTGCTGCAGGTTGACCGGCAGGTCCTGCAGGATCGCGTCGATCTGTCCGCCCTGCAGGGCGGGCCACAGCACGCCGTCATCCGAGTACTGCAGGAGTTCGGCGCCCTTGGCGTGCTCCTTCGCATAGTTCTCCCCGGTCGTGCCCTGCTGCACGCCGACGTTCTTCCCTGCGAGGTCCTTGATGCTCTCGATGCCTGAGTCGGTCTTCACCAGGAGCGACTGCAGCGAGTCGTAGTAACCATCGGAGAAGTCGATGTTCTTCTTCCGCTCGTCGGTGATGGTCATCGCCGACGCTCCCATGTCGCACTGGCCGGCGAGAAGCGCCGCGCCAGACTGCAGGGTGTCGAAGTTGGTCACCTGGAACTGGACCTTGAGGTCGAGCTTCTTCGCGATCGCGGTGAGCAGGTCGACATCGAAGCCGGTGTACTTTCCGGAGCCGCTCGTCTCCTCGTACTCGAACGGCTTGTACGGGATGTCGGAGCACACGGTGATCTGCCCGGCCGTGACCAGACCATAGTCCGGCCCCGAGGGCGCCTTGTCACCGCCGCCGGATCCCGGGTTGCTGGCGCAGCCGCTCAGCGCGATGACGGTGGCAGCCGCGATCGCGATGCCGGTGATGAGGGGACGACGGTTCATGGTCACTCCTGTGCGACGGGGCTTGCGCCTGAGGACGGGTAGGGCTTTCATCTTGACACGACCCCTACCGCATCGTGGAATGTTTGAACACCACGGGGATCACGGTTGGGTTGCGACCGTGCGCATTTCTGCAAGGCAGTATGGTCAGATGTCGTCAACTCTGATGAGTTCTGCTGATCAGAACTCGAAGTCGACGGCGACCCGAGACGCGACGACGGACGTGATGTACGCACCGGCCTCCTTGTGCGCCGGATGCACCTGGTAGGCCTCCAGCGCGTCGAGAGATTCGACGTCGGCGACCAGGGTCACGTCCCAGTTGGCATCCGGATGCGCGACGTTCGCGCCCGCGCTCACAGCGCGCAGCTCGGGGACGACGCCCATCAGGGCGTTGAGCCGCCTGGCGACCTCGGCCGCCTGCTCGCCTCATAGCACGGCATCCGGCTCGGCCAGCTTCCAGCTCACCACGTGACGGATCATCCGATCGCCTCCTCGAGTGCGTCCTTGAGGCGCTCCGGCGAGACGCGCCAGTGCGCGTGCAGCTCGCCGTCGATCAGCACCACCGGGATCTTCTCCCACCAGCGCTCGTACAGCGCCGGGTCGTCGTTGATGGACCGCTCCACGATCTCGATCTGCTCGGCAGCGGCATCCGGAAGCTCGGCGACCACCGCGTCGATGACTTCGCCGGCGACCTCGCAGAGATGGCAGTCCGGCTTGCCGATCAGAGTGAGGGTGGTCACTGCTCGACCGGTCGCCCCTCGGCGATCCACGCCCCCGTGCCACCCTCGACGTTGGTGGCGTCGTAGCCGCGGGCCTCCAGGGCCTGCACGGCCCTGGCCGAGCGGCCGCCGGCCTGGCAGATCACGTCGAACGCCTCGCCGGGCAGCTCCTCGAGACGCTCACCGAGCTCGGACAGGGGCAGGTTGACGGCGCCGGGCACGTGGCCGGCCGCGTACTCGTCGCGCTCCCGCACATCGATGAGGGGCACTCCCTCACGGGCGGCGAGCTGTGCGATGTCGATCGACTTCATGGCATCCATTATCGTCCGGAAAACACGAAGCGCCCGTCCGGAGACAGGCGCTCGGTGTCGTGCCGCTTACTTCTTGTTGCGGCGCTGGTGGCGAGTCTTGCGAAGCAGCTTGCG
>NZ_MKRT01000018.1:71712-86837 GCF_001897945.1 Microbacterium sp. 69-10 | reverse complement strand
GTGGACGAGCCGGTACACGGTCATCTTGGACACGCGCATGAGCTCGGCGACCTCGGCCACCGTCAGGAATCGAACGTCTTGGACATCGGGCATCCCCCGTACCCCTTTCTGCTGAAGCACAGCATATGGGGTACGTGCGACGACTGTAAACAGCTGTGGCAGATGTGAATACTGGGGCGCGCTCAGCTGCCGAGTCGCTTGAACGCGGACGCCACGACGTGCTTCGCCGACGCCGCGGCGCGACCCACCACCTCGGCTGCGTGCGCCGCGCCGTCCGGCAGTGGTGCGATCGGGAAGTCGATGTCGGGCGCCTGATCGCCGTAGGCGTCGACCAGGAACGGCACCAGCCAGTCGTCGACGGCCTCGAGAGGGGCGACGGACAGGCTGTAGAAGCGGCGCTGTCCGTCCTCCCGGACCGTGACCAGGTCGGACTCGCGCAGCACCTTGAGGTGCTTGCTGACGGTGGGCTGGCTGACGCCGAGCTCGCTGACGATCTCAGTGACGCTCGTGCCGGCATCGCTGTCCGTGGAGCGGCTCAGCAGGAGCTGGAGGATGTCACGCCTCGTGCCGTCCGCGATCACGTCGAAGATGTCCGTCATGCCATCAGGGTAGTCGGCGCGGGCACGGAGTACCATGCGAGCCCACGGAGTACCATGTCGGAAGCCCGGCGAACGGCGTCGTGCGCGCAGCAGGAGGGGGCTCGATGTCGGGCATGATGACGGCATCCTCTCCGCGACGGTCCGTGGGGGATGCCGCACGGCTGGTGAAGCACCTCATCACCTCGTCGCCCTCGCGCTTCGCCATCGTGATCTTCGCGGCGCTGATCCTGCTGTTCACCGGTCTCCTCTCCCTGCCGATCTCGTCCGCCGACGGGCACGTCACTCCGCTCAGCGACGCGCTGTTCACCGCGGTCTCGACGATCTGCGTGACGGGCCTGACCACGGTCGACATGAGCACCTACTGGTCTCCCTTCGGCCAGGTCGTCATCTTCATCGGCGTGAACATCGGCGGCCTCGGAGTGCTGACCCTGGCGTCGCTGATGGGCATGGTGATCTCCAAGAGGCTGGGCCTGAGCGCCAAGCTCATGGCCGCCGGTGACACCAACCCGCTGCGCGCGCACGGCGGTCCGGTCAACGAGAGCCAGACCGTGCGGCTCGGCGAGGTCGGCCAGCTGCTGACCACGGTCGCGCTCTCCGCCCTGATCATCGAAGTGGGCTTGGCGGTCCTTCTCTACCCGGCGATCGTGATGGCGGGCGTCGACCCCGTATCCGCGCTGTGGGAGGCACCATACTTCGCCGCGATGTCGTTCACCAACACCGGCTTCGCGCCGAACGCCGGCGGTGTGCTGGCTTTCAACGACGACTACCTGGTGCTGGTGCTGCTGATGGCGGGCGTGTTCCTGGGCAGCATCGGGTTCCCTGTCATCTACACGCTCGCCAAGCACACCTGGCACTTCAAGCGCTGGTCGCTGCACTCCAAGCTCACCCTCGTCACGACCGTGCTGCTGTTCTTCGCAGGGGCGGCGGTCTTCCTGCTTCTGGAGTACGACAACCCGCGCACCTTCGGGTCGATGGATGCGGCCGACACCACCGTGCAGGCGTTCTTCCTGTCGGCGATGACCCGCTCCGGCGGCTTCAACGCGATCGACATGTCGGACCTGAACGGCTCGTCGATGCTCGTGGCCTGCATGCTGATGTTCGTCGGCGGCGGATCGGCGTCGACGGCCGGCGGCATCAAGGTGACCACGCTCGCGGTGCTCGCGATCCCCGTGTGGTCGGAGGCGAAGGGCCGGCAGTCCGTCGAGGCCTTCGGACGGCGCATCCCCTCCGACGTGCAGCGGGTCGGCCTGTCGGTCGTGGCCTGGGGGGCGACGATCGTGGCCATCTCGACCGTCGCGATCACGCAGCTCACCAAGCTGCCGGTGATCGACGTGCTCTTCGACGTGATCTCCGCGTTCGGCACGGTCGGCCTCTCCTCCGGCGTCACGGAGGCTCTTCCGGACGCCGGCTCCTACATCCTCGCGGCGACCATCTTCATGGGGCGCATTGGTACAGTGACTCTCGCCGCGGCGGTCGCCGCGACGTCCCGTTCGCAGCTCTACTCGCTGCCCGTGGAAAGGCCGATCGTTGGTTGACGCTCGCAGTCGTTCCCGCCGAACGGGTCGGGAATGACGATGACGTCGGGGAGGCAGGTGATGTGCCTCCCCGACGTCAGTTCAGATCACTATGAATCCGCGGCTACGATTCCAGGCTCAGCTCCGAAGAGCCTGGCGAGTGCAACACCAGCTTCATTCCGCACCTCTGAGTAGACGACATAGGAGCGACCATACGCATGCTCAGCCGCCCAGCTCATCACCTCGTCGATATTCCGGGCAGCTTCGATACGCCATTCATCACTGTTCTCGTTCGCATCCCAGAAGTCAACGCGATACGCAGGGTCGTCGTCGATGTGATTGGCGTAGCGCGGATCGACCGAAGACGCACGCAACTTCAGATCGCCTTCCAGACAGTCTTCGTCTGCGAGCCGACCGTGGAGTACTTCCCATCCACGACGAAGTACCAGGTCGACGTCGCGCGCCAGTATCCCGTGCCTCGGCCACCATTCGAACCCGTCTTGGGCGTGTAGTACGTCTTCTCGGCCCCGTTGACAGTGATGGTCTGAGTCTGGTCACTTGTCGCTCGCTGACTGAACATGACATTCGTATTAGTCGAGCTTGCCGACGGCGCGAAGCTCAAGAGTCCCTGTGTCCGAACCTTCACCGACGCCAGGCCAGTTCCGGTGCACTTGAGTACTGTCTTGAAGATCGCTCCACCCGCACCCTTGGAGTAATGCGGGTCACGTACGGCGTTCGAACTCGTTGTACCTTTGCAGACAACCGCATACCCGCTGGCGGATGACCGCAGCGTGACAGTTTCGGTTGCGGACGAAGAATCCCCCGATGACAATGACGGCGTAGCCTCGGACGGCAGGAAGTCCTCTGGCGCAGTGCCGTATCCCTGTTGCTGGAGGATACGGGTCGCCTCTGAACCGGGGTCACTTCCAGGGTCCTCGGCGGCGTAGGCGGGCACCGCAGCGGTTGCCCCCGCTAGCACGACCGCGACTACGAACGACCACTGTCGCATTCTTCGACCTGCTTGCCGTGGCCCCGTACTCAACTTGAACATGAATCAATCCCCTCCGGATCTGCCCGTGCATTGCGCGCTGGCATTCGGGAGAGTAACACGACAACAGATCGCATCGTCCGTACACTGAGCAGCATGGTTGAGATGGTTCGCGGCGACGCGCCGGTGCTCGTGATCGGACTCGGGCGCTTCGGCGCCGCCTGCGCCGGGGAGCTCGATCGCCTCGACCGCGAGGTGATGGCGATCGACGAGGACCTCGGACTGGTGCAGAAGTGGTCCGAGCGCGTCACCCACACGGTGCAGGCGGATGCCCGCAACATCGACGCGCTGCGGCAGATCGGCGCGCAGGACTTCCAGGTGGCGGTGGTGGCCGTCGGCTCGCTGATCGAGGCATCCGTGCTGATCACCGCCAACCTCGTCGACCTGAAGGTGCCGCAGATCTGGGCGAAGGCCGTCTCCCAGTCGCACGGCAAGATCCTCGCGCGCGTCGGCGCCAACCACGTCATCTACCCCGAGCGCGAGGCCGGCGAGCGCGTCGCGCACCTGGTGAGCGGCCGGATGCTGGACTTCATCCGCTTCGACGACGACTTCGTGCTGGCCAAGATGTACCCGCCCAAGTTCATCCGCGGCGTCGGCCTGAACGAGTCCGGCGTGCGCACGAAGTACAAGGTGACCGTGGTCGGCGTGAAGAGCCCGGGCAAGCCGTTCCGGTACGCCGAGGCGAACACCGTGGTGACCAACCACGACCTCATCATCGTCTCGGGCACGAACAGCGATATCGAGCGCTTCGCGAGCCTCGACCGCTGAAACCTGAAAGGCTGTTCACATTCTGATCCGCACGGGTTAGAGTCGTGCCAGCACGCGGCGCAGATGCCGCGTCACGGCACGAAGGAGCGGCGATGAGCGCCTCCGACAGCACCCTCTTCGACGGCATCGCCGCTCGCGTCATCAGCACGCCGCGCCTCGCCACCCAGATCCTCGAGCGCGTCGGCGACGATGACTCCGCTCCCCCGCGTCGCACCGTGGTGCTCGTGCACGGCAACGTGTCCTCGGCGCTCTTCTGGCAGGAGATCATGCTGATGCTCCCCGCCGATCTGCGCGTGATCGCGGTCGACCTGCGCGGATTCGGCGGCAGCGGTTCTCAGCCCGTGGACGCCACCCGCGGTCTGCGCGACTACAGCGACGACATCGCCGAGCTGCTGTCCGAGCTGGGCATCGTCTCGGCGCACCTGGTGGGCTGGTCGATGGGCGGCGGCGTCGTCATGCAGTACGCGCTCGACCACCGCGTGGAGAGCCTCACGCTGCAGGCGCCGGTCTCGCCCTACGGCTTCGGCGGCACCCGCCGCGACGGCTCACGGCTGACGGACGACGACGCCGGATGCGGTGGCGGGGGCGCCAACCCCGACTTCGTGCAGCGCCTGCAGGATGCCGACGCCACCGCCGACGCGCAGGCCTCGCCGCGCAGCGTGTTCCGCTCCAGCTACGTGTCGGCAGGGTACTCGTCGCCGCATGAGGACATCTGGGTGGCATCCATGCTCAGCACTTCGACGGCGACGGGCAACTACCCCGGCGACGCGGTCGCGAGCGAGAACTGGCCCGGCTTCGCGGCGGGCGCGCACGGCGTGCTGAACACGATGGCTCCCCAGTACTTCAACACCTCCGGCATCGTCGACCTCGATGAGAAGCCGCCGGTGCTGTGGGTGCACGGCACGGCGGATGCCATCGTCTCCGACGCCTCGTTCTTCGACCTGAACCACCTCGGCGCCCTGGGGATCATCCCCGGGTGGCCCGGCGCCGACATCGCACCGGCGCAGGAGATGGTCTCGCAGACCCGCGACGTCCTCGACGCATATGCGGCGGACGGCGGGCGGGTCACCGAGCTGAACTGGGAGGGCGTGGGTCACTCCCCTCACCTGGAGCGCCCGCAGGAATTCTGCGCTGCTCTGGTCGCGCACATCGAGAGCGTCTGAGCGCAGCATCCGCTCGGCCTCGCCGTCGCGCAACTCCGCAGATCCGCACAACTCCGCACGCGGGGCGCGGATCTCTGCGGAGTTGCGCAGAACTGCGCGCCTGCGACCGGATGCTCAGGCGCCGGCGGCGAGCTCCTTCGCGCGGGCGAGCGCGGCGGCGGTCGCCCGCGCGAACATGTCGTCGAGGTGCGCGTCCTGCATCACCGCGACGGCGCGCTCGGTGGTCCCCTTGGGGCTGGTCACGCGCCGGCGCAGCTCGGCGGGGTCCTCGCCGGACGCCTCCAGCAGGGCTGCCGCGCCGATGAAGGTCTGCTCGGCCATGAGGCGGGCATCCGCCTCCGAGAAGCCCATCCCGGATGCCGCCTTCGTCAACTCCTCGATCAGGAGGAACACGTAGGCGGGCCCGGACCCCGAGACCGTCGAGAGCGGGTCGATCTGCGACTCGGGCACCTCGATCACCGCACCGACCGTCTCGAACAGCGCCCGCACGAGGGCCATGTCCTCCGCGGTCGCGGAGGCTCCGGCGGCGATGCCGGTCACGGCACGACTGACCGTCGCCGGCGTGTTCGGCATCGAGCGGATGCTGTGCGCTCCGGCACCCAGGACATCCGCGAACGTGTCCAGCGTCACGCCGGCCGCCAGGCTCACGACGATCGCGTCCTCACGCAGCACCGGGGCGATCTCGCGCAGCAGGTCGGGCACCATCACCGGCTTCACGCCGATCAGCACGATGCGCGCGGCTGCAGCGGCCTCCCGGTTGCCCGCCGGGTTCTCGGCCAGCGAGATGCTCCTCACCCCGGAGAGTCCGGCCAGGGCATCCGCCTTCTCGCGGGTGCGGTTCGTCGCGACGATGCCGCCGTCGACCGGGACTCCCGAGGCCACGACCCCCTGCAGGATCGCACCTCCCATCGAGCCGGCACCGAGGAACGCGAGGGAGGGGAGCGAATCGACCATGCCGCCATCCTACGAGCCGACGTCCTGCCGCCGGGCGTGTGCCCGGAACCGTCCTGCGCTCACGTCTTAGACTCGTGGCATGAGCGCATCCGGTGGCAGCAAGGCGATCATCGCGGCATTCCTGGCGAACATGGGCATCGCGCTGGCCAAGCTCGTCGCGTGGGCGCTCTCCGGCTCGGCGTCGATGCTCGCCGAGGCGATCCACTCGGTCGCCGATTCCGGCAACCAGCTGCTGCTCATGCTCGGTGGACGCAAGGCGAAGAAGGACGCGGATCGCGACCACCCCTTCGGCTACGGTCGCGAGCGCTACGTCTCGGCGTTCGTCGTGTCGATCGTGCTCTTCTCGCTCGGCGGTCTGTTCGCCGTGTACGAGGGCGTGCAGAAGATCGTCCACCCGCATGAGATCGACAAGACCTGGTGGTGGCTGCCTCTCGCCGTGCTCGTGATCTCGATCGCGCTGGAGTCGTACTCGCTGCGCACCGCGGTCAAGGAGAGCAACCAGGTGCGCGAGAAGGGCCAGTCCTGGATCTCGTTCGTGCGCCGCTCCAAGGCGCCGGAGCTGCCCGCGGTGCTGCTCGAGGACACCGGCGCGCTCACAGGTCTCGCCTTCGCCCTGCTGGGCGTGGGGCTGACGCTGATCACCGGCAACCCCCTCTTCGACGCGCTCGGCACTCTGATGATCGGTCTGCTGCTGGTCGCGATCGCGCTGATCCTGGGCGTGGAGACCAAGAGCCTGCTGGTCGGCGAGGGTGCGAACCGCGCGGACTACGACCGCATCGTGGATGCCATCTCGCGCGGTCCTGAGGTGGAGAAGCTCATCCACATCAAGACGCTCTACCTGGGGCCCGACGAGCTGATGGTCGCGGCGAAGATCGCGCTGACCGCGGACAAGTCGGTCCGCGACGCGGCATCCGACATCGATGAGATCGAGCGGCGGATCCGTTCCGCAGTTCCTGCGGCGCGGGTGATCTACCTGGAGCCGGACGTCTACCGTCCCGCCCTCGACCCGGAGCCGCCGACGGACACCTTCGTGCTGAAGTCCTCCGACTGACGGCGCCGTGATCGCTGATCTCCGCGCCGAGCTGGCGCGCACCGACCTGCCCCCGGTGACGGAGCGGAAGCTGCGCAACCTGCTGACGGTGCTGGAGAAGGATTCGCAGTCGCGCCTCGAGTCGCTCACGATGGTCGATCCGGGCCCGCACGCGGTGGTCTCGTTCGGGGACGTCGACCGCGCCGACCTCATCGTGTTCCTGCTGCACGGGATAGACACCGACCTCGCCCAGTTCCCGGAGTGGGCGGATGCCGCGCAGCGCATCTGCGCGGATGTGATCCGCTCCTGCGTGGTGCGCGGCGAGCCCCGGAACGTGGCGGTCATCGCCTGGTTCGCGTGGGACTCGGGCACGCACGTGTCGGCGCTGGCGACAAGGCACGCCACGGTCGGCGCCGCCCGGTTGGCCGTGGACATCGACCGTCTGGAGCCGCGTAACGCGCACGCGCACGTGGCGCTGGCGACCTACTCGTACTCGTCGACCCTGCTCGGCGAGCTGTTCGCGATGAGCCTCGGCGACGACGTGCGCACAGCCTTCTCGATCGCGTCGGCCGGCGTCACTCATGCCGCGGGCGTCGCACTTGCCGAGGCCATCGCCGCGGGGGATCTGGTGCTGTACGCGAGCGAGGGCGCGAACGACAGCATCGCCCCGCTGGGCCGGCTCGGGCAGCATCCGGTGGACCCGCGCGACATCCCCGGCGCGATCGTCTACGAGTGCGACGGCGGAGAGGCGCCCGCGGTCGGCGGCGGAACGACCATCGGAACGGCGGTCGAGGGGCACGCGTCGCAGACCGTCGTCGACGACCGCGGACGCCACATCGGCTACTACGACGAGAACGCGCAGGGCTATCTCACCCTGGTCGCGCGACTGGCGGATGCCGCGGTGGCGGTCGCCCCGCGCTGACGGCGAGCGCGTCGCGGATGTCGTCGCAGACCCCGCTTACTCACGTGGTCGGGGTTCCATATGGCCCCCTCCTGCACTCGGAGACAGCCATACGGGACCCGCAGACAACCACCCGATGACGCAGTGCACTTCGCCGGGTCCCATATGGCCCCCTCCTGCCTCCGGAGACAGCCATACGGGCCCCGGGGGTGAACGGCGTGGACGCGGCCTCAGCGGCGGGATTCGAAGAAGTCGCGCAGCAGGGCGGTGGCTTCGGCCGAGCGGATGCCACCGATCACCTCCGCGCGGTAGGGCAGGCGCCGGTCGCGCAGCAGGTCGTACATCGACCCGGCGGCACCCGCCTTGTCGTCCCACGCGCCGAACACGACTCGGCCGATGCGCGACTGCAGGATCGCGCCCGCGCACATCACGCAGGGCTCGAGGGTGACCACGAGGGTGTGGCCCTCGAGGTTCCAGCCACCGTGGACCTCGGCCGCGGCGCGCAGCGCGACGACCTCGGCATGACCTGTCGGGTCGTGGGTGACCTCGCGGACGTTGCGACCCTCGCCGACCATCGTCCCGGAGGCATCGAGCACGACGGCGCCCACCGGCACGTCGCCGCTCTCACCGGCCTCGGCTGCCAGCGCGAGCGCACGGCTCATCGCGGTGTCGAAGGCGGAGGTCATGCGGTCGAGCCTAGTGCGGCGCGCCGCCGGGGTCCCCGCATCCGGCCGCATCCGGCCGCGTCCGTCGACCGACGGATGCCGGGAGATCCCCCGCAGGGCGGATGCCTCGTACCGTCGCCCCGGCTAGCGTGAAGGCATGGAGATCAACCCGGCGCTGGTCGTCACGCTCACGACCCTTCCCGTGCTCATCGGCGTCCTCGCGGTCGCGCTCAACGCGAAGCGGCTCAACGCCGCGTGGCGCGAACGCCGCGAAGCCCGTTCCGCCGCGAAGGCGGCATCCCAGTAATCTGTATCCATGCGCGTTCATGTGGCCGATCACCCGCTCATCACTCACAAGCTCACGGTGCTGCGGGACGAGAGGACACCGTCGCCGGTGTTCCGCCAGCTCACCGAGGAGCTGGTCACCCTGCTCGCGTACGAGGCGACGCGCAGCGTGAAGGTCGCCCCGATCGAGATTCAGACCCCGGTCACGAAGACCACCGGCGTGAAGATCGCCGAGCCCCGTCCGATCGTCGTTCCGATCCTGCGCGCGGGCCTCGGGATGCTCGAGGGCCTCGTCAAGCTCATCCCCACGGCCGAGGTCGGATTCCTCGGCATGGTGCGCGATGAGACGACCTTCGAGCCCACCACCTATGCCGAGCGCCTGCCCGTCGACCTCAGCGACAGGCAGTGCTTCGCCATCGACCCGATGCTCGCCACCGGCGGCTCCCTGGGTGCGGCGATCCAGTTCCTGTTCGACCGCGGTGCGAAGGATGTCACCGCGATCTGCCTGCTGGGCACCCCGGAGGGCGTGGCCGCGATCGAGAAGCTCGTGGGCGACCGCGACGTGACCCTCGTGCTCGGCGCCCTGGATGAGCGCCTCAACGAGAAGGGCTACATCGTGCCCGGCCTCGGCGACGCGGGCGACCGCCTGTACGGCACCGTCTGAGCCCTCGCGCGCACTCGCCGATGACGCGGGTCAGACGTTCAGCACATAGGCGCGTTCGTCGCCGTAGTGCGTGAAACCGGCCCGGGCCAGGATCGGTGCCGACGTCGATACGCGGCCCTTCACGATCGCCGTGGTCGCACCGAGTTCGGCGCCGACCCGCAGTCGCTCGGCCAGCACAGCCCGGTAAGCGCCTCGTCCGCGCGCCTCCTGGAGCGTCGCAGCGCCCCACAGCCGCAGGAAGCCGTCGACGACGGTGCAGCCGCCGGTGCTGACTGCGGCTCCGCCCAGGCGGGCCAGCACCCGCACGCCCGTTCCGGACTCCAATCCCGCAGTGACCTCGGCGAGCTCGTCCTGCAGACCCGTCTCGTCGAGCGGATGCTGATCCCACACCGGCACGTTCACGGCATCCACCTCGCGCACCTGCTCGAGCGTCCGCACGACCTCCGCGGTGACGTCCGCCGGCACCTCGACCGTGAGACCGTCGATCGGCCTCGCGAACACCGCGACCGTGTCGACGTGCTCGGCGCCCCTGCGCTGCAGCTCCGCCTCGAGGTCCGGGCTGTCGGAGGCGTTGGTCCAGAACGTCAGCCTCGGCTCTCCCCAGGACCGGGTGCGTTCGACGGCATGGTCGAGCACTCCCGCAGCATCCAGTTCCGACTGCACCATCGAGGCCTTCACGCCGCCGCCGAACCGCGCCGGGTGGCGGACCAGCTGCAGTTCGGACCGCTCCTGGTCGCCGCCACGCGGGAACCAGACCCAGGCGGCCGAGGCCCGCATGATGTCGTCGAGGCTGTGCATGCTAGCAATCTAACATCTGGCGTCCGAGCGCTCAGTCGCGGTCGGCCCCGACCAGATGCGCGAAGGCGCTCAGTCGCGCGACGCCCTCGGGCGTCCAGGGCAGGTCGTCGAGCAGAGCCGGCGAGTGCACCAGGTAGGCGACGCTCTTGGCGCGGGAGATCGCGACGTTCAGGCGGTTCTGCAGCAGCAGGAACTCCGGCCCGCGCGGCGCGTCCCTGCCGCTGGACGCCGCCAGCGACGTGATCGAGACGACCGCCTCCTTGCCCTGAAAGTTGTCCACTGTGCCGACGGCCACTCCCCCGAAGCCTGCGGCGGCGAGCTCGTCGTGGATGAGCTGCTTCTGCGCGTTGTAGGGCGCCACCACGATGATGTCCGACTGGCCGAGGGGCCGCTGCGCGGCATCCTCCATCCCGTCCACGTATCCGCGGCCGATGAGGTCGCGCACGATGCGGACCACCTCGGCCGCCTCCTCGGGCGACTGCGTCGCATTGCCGCGGTGCCGCACGGGGACGACGTGCAGTCCCGGCTCGACGCCCTCGACGATGCGCCCCTCGGCACCGGGAGCCGAAGCGAGGCGTCCCGCGTAGGACAGCGTCGAGACGGGGGCTGCGACCTCCGGATGCATGCGCCAGGACTCGGCGAGGAAGTACCCGTATGCCGGATCGATGACCGAATCGCCGTCCATGACCCAGCCCAGTGCCGACGTGTTCACCGGCTCGGGGTGCGTGCCCTGGCTCACCTGCGGCAGCTGCTGCGGATCTCCGAGCAGCAGCAGGCGCTTCGCGCCTGCGGCGACCGCGATCGTGGAGGCCAGCGAGAACTGTCCGGCCTCGTCGATCACCAGCAGGTCGAGCCCCTTGCGGTCGACGCGTCGTGTGTTGCTGAAGTCCCAGGCGGTGCCGCCGACCACGGCCCCGCCCTGGGCGTGCTCGGCGAGGAAGGCGGCCATGCCGTCCTTGCGGATGACGGTGTAGGCCGCCGGGGCCTCCTCGTCCTTCGGCTTCTTCGCGACCTTCGACGCCGGAACCCCGTCCGCCACGACCCGCTCGAGCAGGTTCTCGACGATCGAGTGCGATTGCGCGACGACGCCGACGCGATAGCCGTGCTCGTTCACCAGCCGGGCGATGACCTGCGAGCCGGTGTAGGTCTTGCCCGTGCCCGGCGGGCCCTGCACGGCGAGATAGCTGTCGTCCAGGTCGAGGATGCCGCGCACGATCGCGTCGATGCGGTCGTCGCCGGCATCCGGCAGTCCCGCCCCCGACACGGTGCGCGGCGCGATCCTGCGCAGGATGTCGGTGGCCGCATCGGCGGGGAAGCCGGGGGTGGCGTGATGCACGCTCGCCGCCCAGTCCTCGATCGCACCCTGCTGGGTCGCCGCGTTCGGCGGAGCGGCGGGCGCGAGCGCGAGCGGCAGCTCGTCCCAGACCTGTCCGCCAACGGTGCGCTCGCGCACGACATAGCCGTCGTCGAGCACCTCGACGACCTCGACCTCGTGCGGCACGTGGATCACACGCGACGGCGCCTGCGCCGAGAACGGCGTCGGCACGGCGTACAGCGCGAACGGACGCCCGCCGACGCCGATCGTGCTGCCGGGTGCTACCTCGCCGCGCAGTCTCAGCAGGCGCGTCTGCACACGCTGCCCCTCGGCGACGCCCCAGTCCTCGTCGACGCCGCTGGAGGATGCGTCGATGCGCAGCACGTCGCGGGTGGACTCCCAGATCGAGACGGGCTCACGCAGCCGCTGGAAGTGCCCCTGCCAGAAGCTCTTGGCCTCGCGGGGGTGGTAGTCGATCGCCGCGGCGGCGACACGGAACTCTGCCCCGCCGCGCCCCTCCCGCTCGGCGTGCATCGCCTCGGCCTGCAGAGCCAGCGACAGCGGCGCGGGCTCGTAGGCGCGGGTCTCCGGGTCGTCGGGCGGCGCGGGCAGCACGCCCTCCTGACGTGCGAGGCCGATCAGCCAGTCGCGCAGCCGCCGCGTGGAGACGCAGTCGTAGCGGTTGTAGTCGGCGAGGTCGTCGAGGATGCTCTGCGCCTCGGCATCCTGTCCCGCCGCCGCCAGCGCCCGCGCCTGCACGTACTGGACGATCGAGTCGTCGCCCTTCTGCACGTCGCTGGTGCGCACCTCGGCGCCCATGTACAGCGGCTCGAGCTTCTTGATCGAGTAGGAGCGCGAGCCGATGCGCACCGAGCGCAGCACGATCGGATACAGATCGACGAACACGCCCTCGCGCAGCAGCCGGTCCACGTCCGCCTCGCCCACGCCGTGCCGCGCGGCCATGGCCGCGAGATGCGAGGTCTCGTAGGGCGCGTAGTGGTAGATGTGCAGGTCGGGGTGGGTCCGGCGACGCAGCTTCACGAACTCCAGGAAGTCGAGCAGCGCCTGCTTCTCGTCTGCGAAGGTGTGCGCCCACAGGGCGGAGTACTGCTCGTCGTTGTCGGTCCAGCCGAACAGGTAGTCGATGCCCCAGTGCGGCTTGTCGGCCGGCGAGGCGACCGGCTCGGTGTACAGCGGGTCGCCCTCGAAGTCGAAGAACAGGTCGCCGCGGCTCGGGCGCGGCATCATGCCGATCGCATTCGCCGAGACGAGCTCGAACGGCGGTGCCTCGCCGGGCTCGAGGGCGAGGCCGGCCTGCAGCCGGGCCTGCGCCCGCAGTGCGATGAACGTGTCGGTGTTCATCCCGTCGGGAGCAGCGGATGCCGCGGCCAGGTCGTCGATGGTGAGGATGCCCGCCGCGCGGAGGCGCTGACGCTGCACGGGACGCATGCGGGCGACCATGAGCAGGTCGCGGTGCGCGATCACCTGCTCCTCGCAGGTCGCGCAGCGCCCGCAGGCGGTGATCTGCAGGTCGCCGCGGTCGTCGCCCCAGGCGAGCGGAGCACCGGTCGCTCCCGTCTCGATCGCACGGTCGGCGATGATCGCCCTCAGCCGCGCCCGGCGCACGTGGAACAGGGGCAGCACGTCCTGGACGCGGTGGGTGCTGGTGGTCCCGTCGCCGAGGATCAGATCGACCTCATCGGAGCGCGGGATGCCGAGACGATCGAGCTGGTCGACATATGCCGCCAGCTGCATGAGCGCGGTCGCGCGTGCCGTGCGCGCGAGCTTGGAGTCCTGCACGCGCCAGCGCCCGTCGATCTCGTCGCGCTTGATGAAGTCGGCGAAGCCGACGAACTCGGGTGTCGAGAACGCGGCCTGGTAGACCACGGATGCCTCGGAGCGCAGCGCGCGGACGGTGTCGGAGATCACGGCATCCATCGCCTCGGCATCCGTCGACGACACCTTCGGCAGGGTGACCACTCCGGGACCGCCGTCGACCGACTCGCCGAGTCGGTCGATGTACCGGCCGAGCACCTGCTCCTCGTGACGGTCGCCGAGCCTCGCGGCGCGTTCGAGAGTGGCGTCCTCGGGCTCCTCCACCGCGGGAACGCGGCCGAGTTTGGCGTCGACGGCACGCGCCCAGGCGAATTCGCATTCCGCCGCGAGCTTCAGGTCGCTCGCACTCCAGACGACGCGATTCTCCGACGTGATGACCCGCACGATGTCCCTCTCCGTTGCCCCTCTTCGAGGTTATCGGCAGGGTCGGACATCGACCGACGGCCGGCCGCGCAGGCCTTCGCGGGTCCCGTTCGGCTGCCTCACCGGCGCTGAGGCAGCCATCTGGGACCCGAGAGCGAGAACCAGAGGGCGCCTACGACGTCACCGCCACCAGTCATCGCCCGGCGTCACCGGCAGGTGCCGCTTGTGCCGGGTGGCGAGGTACTTCGCCTCGATGAGCGACGACACCTCGGCAGGCACCTCTCGCCCCTCGAGGTAGTCGTCGATCTGCTCGTAGGTGAGGCCGAGCTCGTCCTCGTCGGGACGCCCGGGGACGCCGTCGAGCAGGTCGGCGGTGGGCACCTTCAGGTACAGCCGCTCGGGCGCCCCGAGGTGCTGCAGGATCGACCGCCCCTGCCGCTTGCTCAGCCCCGAGAGCGGCAGGATGTCGGCCGCTCCGTCGCCGAACTTCGTGTAGAAGCCGGTCACCGCCTCGGCCGCGTGATCGGTGCCGATCACCAGCAGCCCGTCATGACCGCCGAGCGCGTACTGCGTGACCATGCGCAGGCGGGCCTTGATGTTGCCGCGGTTGAAGTCGCTGATGCTCTCGCCGACGCCTTCCTCGAGGTCGCGCTCCAGCCCGTCCACACCGTGCTCGATGTTGATCGTCAGCGAACGGTCGGCTGCGATGAAGTCGATCGCGGCCTCGGCATCCGCAGCATCCGCCTGCACACGGTACGGGAGCCGCACGGCGACGAACGTCGCCTCGCCGCCGCCCGCCCGCACGCGTTCGACGGCGAGCTGCGCGAGCCGTCCGGCGAGCGTGGAGTCCTGGCCACCGGAGATGCCGAGCACGAAGCCCTTGGCTCTGGCGGCTTGGAGGTAGTCCACGAGGAATGCGATTCTCCTCTCCGCCTCGGCGGCGGGGTCGATCTCGGGCTTCACGCCCAGGTCTTCGGCGATCTGCTGCTGCAGGGTCACGGGGCCTCCTTCGTCGGGTTCCAGTCTCCCCCACTGCGAGAATGTATGCGTGAAACTTCTCGTCGCCGCCCTCGCCTCCGAACTGCAGGCCTTCCCTGCCGAGCTTCCCGGCTTCGACCGGCTCGTGACCGGGCCGGGCAAGCTGATGGCCGCCGTCGGACTGACCAGGGCGCTGGATGCGCACCTCGCGGACCAGTACGAGGAGATCGTCGTGGTCGGCACG
>NZ_MKRT01000018.1:39334-71692 GCF_001897945.1 Microbacterium sp. 69-10 | reverse complement strand
TGTCGAGTCCGGCATCTACGACGTCGCGGCCGCCATCCAGCACGACGTCCAGGACCTGGACGGCGTGCTCGGCCAGCACGTCTCCCTGCCGACGAGGGTGGAGACGGGTCGTGTGGGCGTGACCATCGCGACCGGCGACATCTTCGTCGACGACGCGGATGCCACAGCACGCATCCGCTCGCTCGGCGGCGTGCTCGTCGACATGGAGACCTTCGCCCTCGTGTGGGTGGCGCAGCAGTTCGGCGTGCCGATCCGCGTGCTGCGGGTGGTCTCGGATCGCGCACAGGACGGCGCGACGCAGGTGTGGGACGAGGTCGTGGCGGCCTGCAGCGCGCAGCTGTGGGCGCACGTGCAGCGCGAATACGGCGTCTGACGCCGAAGCGTCAGGCCCGAGGAGCGTCGATCACGCTCGGACCGTCGGGCAGCGCCCGGACGGTCAGCTGGGCGGGGATCTGCTCCTGCATGGCCTCGACGTGACTGATCACGCCGACGGTGCGTCCGCCCTGACGCAGTTCGTCGAGGGTGCGCATCGCGGTCTCGAGGGTGTCGGAGTCGAGTGACCCGAAGCCCTCGTCGATGAACAGCGTGTCCAGGCGGATGCCGCCGGCGCGGGCCGTGACGACCTCGGCGAGTCCCAGCGCGAGGGCGAGCGAGGACAGGAACGTCTCACCGCCGGAGAGCGACTTGGCCGGCCGCGTCTGGCCGGTGAACGCGTCGAAGACGACGATGCCCAGACCGGATGCCGCGCCTCGCGCAGCCACGGCGTCGGAGTGCCGCAGCTCGTAACGACCGTCGGACATGTCCCGCAGCCGCAGGTTGGCCGCGGCGACGATCTCCTCGAGCTCGGCCGCGAGCACGAACGTCTCGAGGTTCATCCTGCGCGTGTTGCCGGAGCGGCCGGCGAGTGTGTCGGCGAGGCTGCGGAGGATCTCGAAGTCGCGCGCATCCGCCGCACTGGCCGCATGCTCGGATGCCGCGGCGTCGACCGTCGCGGTGAGGCCGGCCTGCACGCCGCGGGCACGGCTGTCGGCGTCGACCGCGCTCGTCCAGGACGTGCGCGCGGCGGCGGCCGCGTCCTGCGCGGGCTCGAGGTCGATGAGTTCCTCGGGCAGCATCCGCATCTCGAGATCGAGCAGCAGTGAGCGCTCCTTCTTCACCGCTACGGCGTGCTCGGTGACCCGATCGTCGAGGGCCGCGATCTCAGTCGCGCTGAGCAGGGCCTGCTCCGCCTCGGTCGCATCGGTGAACATCGACGCCTCGAGTGCCTGATCTCGCTCGTGACGGGCGAGATCCGCACGCTCCGCGGCGTCGACGTGCGCGTCGATCGCATCGGCCGCCGCGGTCGCTGCGGCGATCTGCCGCCGGGCCTCACCGATGCGCTCGGCGACGGTGGAGTGGTCGCCGCACGCGTCCGCGACGATGCGGTCGGCGTCTTCGATGCGCTGTTCGATCAGGGAGATCGCGGTCCGTGCGGAGTTGAGGTGTGCGGATGCCGCGGCGCGCCGCTCCTCGACGTCGGCCGCGTCCTGCTGCAGGGCGTCGAGCTGTGCGGTCAGCGTCTCGGCGAGCTCTTCCGCCGCGACCGCCGCCTGGTGCGCCGCGCGGGCGTGCTCGAGTTCTGCGGCCGCCTGCTCGGCGGTGCGTCCGCCCGTCCTCTCGGCGGCCGCGGCTCGCGCCGCCGTGACCTCCGAGAGCGCACGGGATGCCTCGCGCTCCGCCCCTGCCGCAGCGTCGCGGAGGCTCTCAGCCGCCGCGACGTCCTCGGCCGTCACCGGGTCGGCGTGCTGTGCCGGCGCGGGATGCTCGACGGAACCGCACACGGCGCACGGTTCGCCCGGGACCAGCGCCTCGGCGAGCTCACCGGCGTAGCCGTCCAGCCGTCGCCTGCGCAGTGCGGAGAGCTCCTGCTGGGCTCGGGCGTGCGCGTCACTCGCCTCCGACTCCGCCCGAGCGGCCTCGGCGACATCGGCTGTGAGCCGCTCGAGCTCCAGGACGCCCATGGCCCGGGCCTCGGCTGCCGCAACCGCCTGCGCGGCGGATTCGACGAGGGCGCCCTGCGTGCGCGCCGCGTCCCGCTCGGCGGTCACCTTCGCGATGCGGTCGGGAAGACTCTCGCGCTCGGCATCGATCGAGGTCAGGCCGGCGGAGAGCGCGCTCTCGGTCTCACGCGCCGCAGCGAGCTCCTTCGAGCGCGCGGGAGCCGATTGCTCGAGTTCAGCGGCATGCTGCCAGCCGCCGCTCTCGCGCGTGCGATCGGAGGCCCAGGAGCGGTAGTGGGCGGCTCGTCCCGCCTCTCCCTGCGGATGCTCGGCCAGTGCAGGGTCATCCGCGCGCGGGTCGGTGGGCACGCCGGCAGCGGTCGCTGCTTCGACCGCATCCGTCTCGGCCCGCGCCGCCAGCTCGACCGCCGCCAGGGCGCGTGTCGCGGCGGTGATCAGCGCCCGCAGCCCCTCCGCAGCGCGGCCGCGGTCTCGCCGCTCGGCGGCATCCGCGATCTCCTCCGCCTGCGCCTCGAGCGTGGCAAGCGCCGACCGGGCTCGATCGCGGTCGATCTGCCCCTGCCTCTGCTCCTTGAGGTCGGCGAGCGCGGCATCCGCAGCCGTCAGCGCATTCTCGGCGGCGGCGCGCTCGGTGCCGAAGCGCTCCGCCTGGTAGTCCGCACGGGCGATCGCCCGGCGCAGCAGGTCGATGCGGGCATCCGTCCGGTCGGGGCCGGCATCCGCGTCATCGCCCCACAGCTCGGCTTCGCTGACGAGCCGCTCGGCCTCGTCCAGACGCGCATCGACCGTCGCCCGTCGACCCGCCAGCCCCTGCTCGGCCGCGCGGCGCCGCTCGTCGAACCGCGCCTGGTAATCCGAGAAGCGCTCGGTGCCGAACAGCCGCCGCAGCAGCGCCTGGCGCTCCTTGCTGTCGGCGAGCAGGAAGTCGGCGAACCGGTTCTGTGCGAGCAGGATCACCTGCAGGAACTGCTCCTGACTCAGCTGCAGGATCTCGTCGAGCTCGTGCGCCACGTCGACCACGCGCGCCGCCCTGCCGATCCACTCCCCGCCGACCAGCTGCTCCAGCAGCGCGGAGGGCTGCTGGGTGGTCATGCCGCCGCCGCGCTTGGCCGGCCGCTCGTACGCCGGTGACCGGGTCACCCGGAAGCGCCCGGCGACCGTGCTGAACTCCACCACCACCTCGGTGGGGTCCTCGGGCTCGGAGTGGTCGCTGCGCAGCCGCTTCTCCCCGCCGTCGTACCGGGGGACGCCGCCGTACAGGCCGAAGCACACGGCATCGAGGATCGACGACTTGCCCGCGCCCGTGCGCCCCGCGATCAGGAAGATCCCGTCGTCTGCGAAGGCGTCGAACTCGACCACCTGGCGCGCACGGAACGGCCCGAAGCCCTCGACCTCCAGGCGATGCAGCTGCATCAGACGAGCGCCTCGGCGCGCACCCGATCGTCGAGCACCTCACGGATCAGCTCCGCCTCGCGCTCGGACGGGCCCTGCCCGGCCCGCACATGCTCGAGGAACGCCTCGATCCGCTCCTCGTCCGTCACCGCTGTGCGCAGGCGCTGCGAGTAGGAGCGGTCGTCGGCGGCGTCCGCCCCCTCGGGCTGGTGCTGCACCAGCGCGCAGAACGGGAACCGCTCGCGCAGCCGGCGCATCGGCTCGTGCTGCGGCAGCGCGTCGGTGTAGATCGCGCAGACCCAGTCGTCGGCGTGCGCCGCGACGTTCTCGTCGGACAGGATCTCGTCGAGAGCGCCCGTGAGCGTGACAAGCGCGCGCGGCACGGGCAGCGCCAGCCACTGCGTGCTCGCCAGCCCGTCGGCATCCAGGTCGACCAGCCAGGATCCGCGCTCCTTGTGCTGCTCGCCGAAGCTGTAGTGCAGCGGGGCTCCCGAGTAGCGCACGCGCTCGCTGAGCTGCTGTCGCCCGTGGATGTGACCGAGCGCCACGTAGTCGGGTCCGTCGAAGGACGCCAGCGGCACGACGTCGAGCCCTCCCTGGCGCACCTCGCGCTCCAGGCCCGCCGTCGGATCGACGCCCGCGGCGAAGCAGTGCGCGACCGCGACTGAACGCCCCTCACCGGCCACGATGCCCTCGCGCACCAGCCCCATGGCGTGGTCCATCACCTGCGCCTGCGTGCGCAGCGCGGCATCCGGCCACAGCCCGCGCACGATCGCGGGCTCCAGGTACGGGATGCCGGAGAAGCGCACCGGCCCGTGCTCGTCGTGCACGATGACGGGCGTCGCGATCGCCCGCGGGTCGGTGAGCACGTGGATGCCGTCGCGCAGCAGGCGGGAGTGGAAGCCGAGACGCGCGGCCGAGTCGTGGTTGCCGCTGGTCATGATCACGGTCGCACCGGTCTCGTGCAGCGCCATCAGGGCGTCGTCGAGCAGCGTGTAGGCGGATGCCGCGGGCGTGGCCGAGTCGAACACGTCACCGGCGACGATCACCACGTCGACATCGTTCTCGCGCACCTGCACGACCAGCGCGTCGAGCACGTCGGCCAGCGCCGCGAGCGTGGAGTGCCCGTGGAACGTGCGACCGATGTGCCAGTCGGAGGTGTGCAGGATTCGCATGCCTCCAACGTACGGACGGCCACCGACATCGCCCCTGAGGCGTGCCGATACGGCAACGGAAGATCCCCTGACCCGCCCTCACCGCGACGACCGGCACGGGGTGATGCGCCTTGCGCTCTGCGCTGTCACCGGTGCGGAATGCGGGGCTGCATCATGCAGGTGATGGGCTGCCCTCCACCCGGGACAGGTCGACTTGCCCCGCCGACCAAGGGGGTGTGCCCGCTTCGTCGCGACTACCGACTTCCGTTCTACTCGTCCAGGTCGTTCCCCCAGTTCGCCTGCTGGATGCTGCTGTCCAGTTCCCGCAGCTCCTTGGCCACGTCATCCGCCCTGCTCCGCAGCTCGCCGACCGGCAGCGCCGAGAACTGCCGCAGCTCGGAACGCATCTGCCGCATGAAGCCCTGGCCCGATCCGGACGCCGCCGACGCTGCATCCGTCAGCAGCGAGTGCCGCATCCGCAGCACGTCCCGCGCAGCCAGAGCATCCGTCATCGTGCCATCGCCCACAGTGACCCGGCCGTTGGTCGCGTTGATCCGGCGGATCAGTTCGCGCAGCCGGTCCAATGCGGCATCGGCCTCGATGAGCAGCGCGGACGCGTCCTCTGCGGGCTCCTCACCCTCCTGATAGCGGGCGTTGTCGGCAATGCGCGAACGGAGCTGTTCGATGCGGCGCTGGAGATCGGCGCGGGCGGCAAGTGCTTCGGCGAGTTTCACGTCGCCATCCTCACACATCGCTCAGAGTGCGACCAGGTGCCCGTCGCCGACGTCGACGAGAGCGGGGCGCGCGGCATCCGGGTCATCCCACTCCCGCGTCACGGTGCGCCCTCGCCGCCGACCGCGCTGGTGCGGGTCGGCGATCGGCACGGCCGCCAGCAGCTCTTGCGTGTACGGATGACGGGCATCCGCGAAGATCTGGTCGCGCGTGCCCTGCTCGACGATGCGGCCGCGGTACATGATCGCCACGCTCGTGCACATGTGCTCCACCACGCTCAGGTCGTGCGAGATGAACAGGAACGACGTGCGCTGCTGGTCGCGCAGGTCGGTCAGCAGGTTCACGATCTGCCCCTGCACCGACACGTCCAGCGCCGAGACCGGCTCATCCGCGACCACGAACTCGGGCCGCAGCGCCATGGCGCGGGCGATCACGATCCGCTGACGCTGCCCGCCGGAGAACTCGTGGGGGTAGCGGTCCATGGCATCCGCCTCCATGCCGCACTGCTCCAGCACCTCCGCGACCCGGTCGCGCTCGTCGTTCCTGGACGCGAGACCGTGCGCGCGCATCGGCTCGCCGATCGCCGCCGCCACCGAGAGACGCGGGTTCAGCGCGCCGAACGGATCCTGGAAGATGTACTGCATCTTCGGGCGCAGGCGCCGCAGCTCGCGGGTGCGCAGGCCGAGGATCTCCTCGCCGCGGAATCGGACGGAGCCGCTGGTCGGCTCGTGCATCCGCAGCACCGACTGACCGAAGGTGGTCTTGCCGCTGCCGGACTCCCCGACCAGGCCGAACATCTCGCCCTCGCGGATCCGCAGCGTGACGCCGTCGACGGCCTTCACGGTCTGCTTCGCGGCGCCGTGGCCCTCTCCGCGCGAGGTGAAGTGCTTCACGACGTCGGTGGCCTCGAGCACCACGGTCTGCTGCGCCATGGACTCCCCCACTGCGGCCGCCCCGCTCATGCCGTCACCCCCGCGGCCGCGATCCGGCGTACCTCGTCGCTGATGGTCGGCAGCCTGTCGAGCCGCTGGCCCGGCATCGGCCGCGCCTTCAGCAGCGCGTCGGTGTAGGGATGCTGAGGATCGTCGAAGAGCGAGAACACATCGCCGCGCTCGACCACGTGCCCGCCGTACATCACGAGCACGGAGTCGGCGACCTCGGCGATCACACCGAGGTCGTGGGTGATGAACAGCATGGCCATCCCGGTCTCGTCGCGCAGGTCGAGCAGCAGATCGATGATCTGCGCCTGGATCGTGACGTCGAGCGCCGTGGTGGGCTCGTCGGCGATCAGCAGGCGAGGGCGGCAGCACAGGGCCACCGCGATCATGGCGCGCTGCAGCATCCCGCCCGACATCTCGTGGGGGTAGGAGCGCATCACCCGCTCCGGGTTCGGCAGGCCGACGCGTCGCAGCCAGTCCACCGAGCGGTCGTAGGCGTCGGCCGGCTTCACGTCCTCGTGCGCGCGGATCGTCTCGATCAGCTGCTTGCCGATCGTGAACACCGGGTTCAGCGAGCGCATCGGCTCCTGGAAGATCATCCCGATATCCGCACCGCGCACCCGCTGCAGCGCGGTGCCGCGCATCTTCAGCACGTCCTTGCCGTCCAGCAGCACGCGCCCCGAGACGATCTCGCCCGGGTCGTCGACGAGGTTCAGCAGCGACAGCGACGTGATGCTCTTGCCCGACCCGGACTCGCCGACGATGCCGAGCACCTCCCCGGGGCGCACCTCGAACGACACGTCGTCGACCACCGTGCGATGCCCGCCCTCGACGGGGAAGCGCACGGTCAGCTCCTCCACGCGGACCAGTGCCTCTTCGCGGCCCAGAGCCTCTTCCGCGGTCACGGCGCTCACTTCCTCATCCTCGGGTCGAACACGTCCCTCAAGCGGTCGCCGAACACGTTGATCGCGGCGATCGTGATCAGCAGCGCGACACCGGGCGGCACCCACAGCCACCAGTGCTGCTGGAAGTCGATGAGGTTGTTGGCGGCGCTGATCATGTTGCCCCAGGAGGCGTTCGGGGGCACTACGCCGAGGCCGAGGAAGCTCAGCGCCGACTCCGACAGGACGCCGGATGCCGTGCTCAGGGTCGCGACCACGATCAGCAGCGGCATGACGTTCGGCAACAGGTGGCGGAACTGGCGCGACGCCGCGCTGAGCCCGAGCACCTCTGCGGCCTTCATGTACGGCGCCTCGCGCAGCGACAGCACCTGTCCGCGGATCAGGCGGGCCAGCGACGGCCAGCCGATGGCGCTGAGCAGCAGCATCACGATGTAGATGCGCGACGACGGGTCGACCTTCAGCTCGGACAGCACCGCGGCCATCACGATCAGCAGCGGCAGGCCGGGGATCGACATCAGCAGGTCGGCGACGCGCATGATGATGCTGTCGACGATGCCGCCGTAGTAGCCGGCGATGATGCCGAGCACGGCGCCCAGCAGCAGCGAGAGCAGCATGGATGCGATGCCGATGGTCAGCGAGATGCGACCCGCGAGCATGAGCCGAGTGAGCACATCGCGCCCGTATTCGTCGGTGCCCAGTGGGTGGTCCATGGTCGGGATGTGGTTCGCGATCGGCAGGTTCAGCTCGTCGCCGGTGTACCCGGTGAGAAGCGGTCCGACGAAGCTGAACAGCAGCATGAAGACCAGGGCTGCGAGGCTGATGCTCGCAGCGGGCATGCGCAGCAGGCGCGCGAACGACTCGCCCCACAGCGAGCGGCGCCTGCCGCCGCGGGCCGATCGGGCCCCGGCATCCGGATGCGGCTGTCCCGGCCCGATCTCCGGATCGACGGCCTGGCTGACGATGAGCTCTCCGCCGCCGCTCATGCTCTGCTCCCCGCTCGGACGAGCCGCACCCTGGGGTCGGCGACGGCATACAGGATGTCTGCCAGGAAGCTCCCGAGCACGGTGAGCGCCGCGAGGAGCATGGTGATGGTCATCAGCACCGCGTAGTCGCGGGTCTGCACGGACTCCAGCTGGATGCGGCCGACACCCGGCCAGTTGAAGATCTGCTCGGTGATGATGGCGCCTGCGAACAGGCCCGGCAGTTCGAAGGCGAGCAGCGTGATCGCCGGCAGCAGGGCGTTGCGCAGCGCATGGGAGAACACCACCGAGCGCTCCTTGAGGCCTTTCGCCCTGGCGGTGCGGATGAAGTCGGCGCGCAGCACCTCCAGCATCCCGGTTCGGAAGTAGCGGGTCAGCGACCCTGCGCCCAGGAATGTGAGGATCGCGACCGGCAGCACCATGTGCCGCGTGACCTCCAGCACGCGAGCGGCACCCGTCGAGCTGCTCGCGGTGTCGAGCATCCCGCCCGTGGGGAGCCACTGCAGATCGAGAGCGAAGATCTTGATCATCAGCAGGCCGATGAAGAACGAGGGCACCGACAGGGACGCGAACAGGCCGACCGTGACGAGCTTGTCGAACCACGAGTACTGCCGAACGGAGGCGAGCACGCCCGAGACGATGGCGATCAGCCAGGTGAGCACGAACGCCGCGAAGGCCACGAGGAACGAGTTCCAGATCAGCGGGGCCAGCACGTCTGTGACGTCGCGGTTGTACACCAGCGAGTACCCGAACTGCCCGCGCAGCATGTTGCCCAGCCAGATGAAGTACTGCACGATCACCGGCTGGTCCAGCCCTGCGAGGGCGCGCAGCTCGGCCTTGCGCTCCGGAGTGAGGGTGCGGTTCGAGCTGTAGTAGTCGCCCGGCATGAGGGCGAACAGGAAGAAGACGAGCACGGAGACGCCGACGAGCAGCAGCACCATGACGGCGAGTCTCTTGAGGATGTAACGAGTCATAAAGGCGGGGCGATCAGATCATTCTTCCGGCGGGCATGCGACGACGGATGCTTCCGGGACGGGTCGACGGCCCGTCCCGGAAGCATCCTAGAGGCGTCCGCCTCAGTTCCTGATCTTCAGCTTCGCCAGCGCGAGCGCCGCTTCGCCGCTGCCGGTGACGTACTTGTCGCCGCCCTCGATGCGCGCGTTCCAGGCGGAGAGGGACTTGCGGTAGTCGATCAGGATGATCGGCGGATCCTGGCTGAGCTTCTGGTACAGCTCGGTGTAGGTCTTCTGCCGCTCCTTCTCGTCGAAGGACGAGATGCCCTTCTTGATGAGCTTGGTGACCTCGGCGTTCTGGTATCCGGACACGTTGATGTCCGGGTCGTCGGTGCCGAACTCGCTGACGGCGTCGTCGGGGTCGGACAGTCCGTCGGTGCGGAAGCCGGCCAGGTCGTAGTCACCGTTGTACAGACGATCGAACGCCGTGTTGGAGTCGAGCACCTCCGGCACGAAGTCGATGCCGATCTTGGTGTACGTGCTCTCCGCGATCGGGATGATCGGGTCGTCGTCCTTGGTGGTGATGTAGCTCAGCTTGAGCTTCTGGCCGTCCTTCTCGCGGACGCCGTCGGAGCCCTTCTTCCAGCCCGCGTCGTCCAGAAGCTTCTCGGCCTTCTTCGGGTCGTACGCGTACTTGGTGACGCCCTCGGTGGTGAACGACCACTGGGTGGGTGCCGCGAACACGTCGGCGACCTGGCCGAGGCCCTTGTACCTGGCATCCACGATCTGCTGACGGTCGAGACCGTAGTACAGCGCCTGACGCACCTCGGTGGCGGCGAGCGCGGGCTTCTTGTTGTTCACCCAGATCGCGCCGATGTCGGGCACGACGCGGGCGCGGATGTTCGCGAACCCGAGGCCCTTCAGCTGCGTGAGCACGGCCGGGTCGCTGCCGAAGCCGCCGTAGTCGATGTCGCCGTTCTGGAAGTTCTGCAGCGCGCTGTCGCTGGAGACGACCTTGAAGATCACGCGCGGAACCTCGGGCTTGCCGCCGTAGTAGTGCTCGTTCGCCTTGTAGCGGATCTCCTGGCCCTCGACGTACTCGTCGAGGGCGTAGGGGCCCGCGCCGAGGGGCTTGCTGTACAGCGCCTTGAGGTAGTCGAGCTGCCCCTTCTTGTAGTCCTTGCCGTAGTACGCCTTGGAGATCACCTGGCCGCCCAGGGTCTGCAGCGCCAGCGGGTTGGGCTTCTCGGTGGTGATCCGGATGGTCTGCGGGTCCTCCACCTCGATGCCCGAGAGCGACGTGGCGGAGCCGTTCTTGTACTCGTCCGTGCCCTTGATCACGATGTCGCTGAAGTCGGTGCCACCGGCGTACTGCGGGTCGTTCAGCAGCGTGAGGGTGAATGCGACGTCATCGGCGGTGAGCGGCGAGCCGTCGCTGAAGGTCAGTCCCTTGCGGAGGTGGAAGGTGTAGGTGAGGTCGTCGTCGGAGACCTCCCACTTGTCGGCCAGGTCGGCGACGGGCTTGCCCGCGTCATCGACGACGACGAGCGAGGCGAAGATCGGCTGCACGGCGTTGCCGTCCCAGCCGTTGTCGTAGAAGCCGGGGAGGAAAACGCCGCCGGGCTTGCTGATGGTGGTGACGAAGGCGTCGGTGCGGGCGTTTGCCGCGGCGGGGCTCTTGCTCGGATCGGTCGCCTTGTAGAACTCGTCCTTCATGGTGGCCAGGTCGACCTTCGCGTTTCCGGTGGTCGGCTCGGCTGTGGCGGCGCAGCCGCCCAGTGCGAGGATCCCCGCCACCAGCACCGCTGTGGCGGTGAGCGATCTCTTCGTCAGCGTCATGTGCTCTTCCTTTTCAAGCATCTTGTGAATGCGTTCCCCAGCGTCACGATTGCGTGCTCAGCGAGACTAACCCCGGCGGAGACCGACCGGGGCCGTCCCGTGACGGGGTGCACGAGTCCGAGTCCAGAAATCGCGTGACGGACGGATGCCGGGGAGGAAGCGCGACGGATGCCGCGGATCAGCGTCCGCGCCGCAGGAACGCCTTATCCGGGTGCGCCTCGAACCAGTCGGACACGTACCAGCAGACGGGGTCGATCCTCCGGTCGCCGCGGGCCTCGATCTCGGCCACGGCACCCGCGACGATGTCGGCCGCGTATCCGTTCCCGCGGAACGTCGGGATCGTGAACGCACGGGTCAGCGCGATCGTGCGGCCGTCGTCCCGGTAGTCGAGCACGCTCACGAGGACGCCGTCGCGGGTGAGCGTGTAGCGCGCGGCATCCTGCTCGTTCCTCAGGTCGAATCTTGGGGCATGCGCGGGGTGGGTCACGCCCTCACGTTACGCCGTATGACGACGCCCGGAATGACCCGTTTTGACATAGAGAGACACGATGAGAAATAATCGGCCCCATGACCACCAACGCAAGCCCTTTGTCCGCCCAGGAGGCGAACAGGACTGCCGGGATGATGATGCCCGGTCGCGTTGGCATGTGTTGCCGAATGTGTTGCTAAGGCGCAACAAGACAGATTGACCTGTTTTCGTCCCTCCATCTGAGGGGCAGGTCTCTGAGCGCCCACCCGACGCGCTCATTCCCACCGGCCCATCCCGGTCTTTCATGCAACGCATCCGGAGCCCGACAGCTCCCGCATCCCTCCAAGGACCATCATCATGTCGAACACCGCCCTCCTCGAGCGTCCCGTCACCGCCCCCGTCCGCGTGATCTCCGCCGCGGACGCCGCTGCAGACCTCCCCTCGATCCGCTCCCCGCGCGGCTTCGCCCTCTACGTCGGCATCGACGAGATCAAGGCGGCCGCCTCCGGTGTGAGCCTGCCCGTCCTCGTCGACGCGCTGCGCCGCACGCTGGCCGAGCTCGCCCCGAACGCCGAGACCCACGCCACGGTCGCCCTCGCTCCGCAGTCCGCCGGCGGTCGTGACCTCGACGTCGTGCGCCTCGCCCTGCACGAGCCCGGCGCCATCGCCCGCGCCAACGCCGCCGTCGAGGAGGAGAAGGACGAGGAGGCCGGCGTCGTCGTCGACATCTCCCGCAAGCGCGTGCTGCTCGACGGCGAGTCCGCCGCCTTCACCTACAAGGAGTTCGAGCTGCTGCAGTACCTGGTGCTGCGCGAGGGCCGCACGATCGAGCGCTCCGAGCTCGTCTCCGCGCTGTGGCAGGCGTCGACCGACGAGGACGCCCCCGGTGAGCGCACGATCGACGTGCACGTCCGCCGCCTGCGCGCCAAGCTCGGCCGTCACGAGGACATCGTCCGCACCGTCCGGGGCGTCGGCTACCGCTTCGACCGGCACGCCGACGTGAGCATCCGCTACGGCCACGGCACCCCTTCGCCCGACCGCTTCTGATCGATTCGTTCCGCCGAGACCCCGGCTTCCACCGAGACCCCGGGATACCGGCGTCGGCACCACGGGGTCTGGACGACGACACGGGGTGTCGGCGATGTCAGGCGCCGCGCGTAGGGTTTCGGTATGACCCTGACGGATGCCGCGCCGACCACGCACGCGGTCCCGCGCGAATCCGTCCATCGGCCTCGGCATCCGCTGGATCTGATGGCGACGGTGGGGATGCTGCAGCGCGGCCGCAACGATCCGACCATGGTCGTCGAGGGCGGATGCATCTGGATGGCGTTCCGCACGGATGCCGGTGTCGCCACGCTCTGCCTCCGAGCCACGTCCGGCGGTGTGCACGCCACCGCCTGGGGTCCGGGCGCGGGCGAGGCGCTCGATCGGGTACCCGCGCTGTGCGGTGCTGACGACGATCAGAGCGGATTCGACGTCTCCGGGCATCCGAGGCTCGCGGAGGTCGCGAGGCGCAATCCCGGCATCCGCCTGACCCGCACCGGCCGGGTCTTCGACGCGCTCACCTGCGCGATCATCGAGCAGAAGGTGACCGGCATGCAGGCGTTCGGCGCCTGGCGGCATCTGGTCAGCCGCAACGGCGAGCGCGCGCCCGGGCCCACGCCGCGACCCCTGTTCGCGGCACCGCACTCCGAGGTGTGGCGGGCGATCCCCTCGTGGGAGTTCCATCGCGCAGGGCTCGAGCCGCCTCAGGCGCGCACGATCGCCCGCGCGGCGATGCGCGGTCCGAGCATCGAGCGCGCCGTGCTCGCGGCATCCGACGGCGACGGGCGGGAGCGGGTGCTCACCAGCCTGCCCGGCATCGGACGGTGGACCTCCGCCGAGACGCGCATCCGCGCACTCGGCGACCCCGACGCCGTGAGCGTCGGGGACTTCCATCTCGCGCACGAGGTCGGGTTCGCGCTGACCGGCAGCCGGACCGATGACGACGGGATGCTGGAGCTGCTGGCCCCGTGGGCGGGCCACCGGCAGCGCGTCATCCGGCTGATCTTCGCCTCCGGCGTCCGCGAGCCGCGCCGCGGTGCGCGCCTCGCCCCCGAGGATCACCGGGACCGGTGACCCGGGGCCGTCACCGGTGGTACACGGCGAACTTCCCGCCGGGTCCGTCGACCACGGTCACGGGGGTGTGGAACACCGCGCTCAGCACCTCGTCGCGGATGATCTCCTCCGGCGTGCCGTGCACGGCGATCCGCCCGCTCTCCATGGCGACGATGTAGTCGCTGCAGGCGGCCGCGAAGTTGATGTCGTGCAGCACGACGACGATCGTGCGTCCGAGCCGATCCGCGGCCCTGCGCAGCTGGCGCATCATCTGCACGGAGTGCTGCGCATCGAGGTTGTTCAGCGGCTCGTCCAGCAGGAGATACTCGGTGTCCTGCGCGAGCACCATCGCGACGTAGGCGCGCTGTCGCTGCCCTCCCGAGAGCTGGTCGAGGAAGCGCTGCTCAAGGTCGGTGAGGTTCAGGAAGTCGATCGCCTCGGAGATCTTGTCCTCGTCGTGCTGCGTGAGCCGGCCGCCGCTGTACGGGTAGCGCCCGAATCCGACCAGCTGCCGCACCGTGAGCCGGGTGACGAAGTGGTTCTCCTGTCGGAGGATCGACACCGTCCTGGCGACCTGCTTCGACGGCATCCGGTGCACGTCCAGGCCGCCGACCTCCACAGTGCCCGAGTCCGGCGCCATCAGTCGGCCCATCATGGTGAGCACCGTCGACTTGCCCGCGCCGTTGGGACCGACCAGGGCGATGATCCCGCCCGCGGGCAGATCGATCGAGATCGGGCCGATCTCGACATCGCCGCTGTAGCGCTTGATGACGTTGGACAGACGGATCACAGGCGTCCCCTTCTCAGAACGACGATGAGGAAGACGAGCCCGCCGACGAGCTCGACGATGATGGTGACGGTGTCGACCATCGGCAGCACGTGCCTCAGCAGGAAGTAGGCGCCGCCGAGGATGACGAAACCGAGCAGCCAGGCCACCGGCAGGACATGGCGGTGACTGTGGGTGTCGGTCACGGCGTAGGCGAGGGTCGCGACGAGGAAGCCGAGGAAGGTCATCGGCCCGACCAGCGACGTGCTCATCGCCATGAGCACGGTCACCAGGGTCAGGGTGAGCATGACCTGCCTCTTGTGGTTCACGCCCAGGTTGGTGCTGATGTCGCGGCCGAGCGCCACGGCGTCGAGGCGTCTCGAGAGCAGCCAGATCCCGCCCGCGGCTCCCACGCAGACCGGGATCACGAACCACAGGTACTCGGTGTTCGCGTTGCCGACGTTGCCGAACATACGGGCGCGCAGCACATCGAACTCGTTCGGATCCAGCATCCGCTGCATGAACGCCGACAGCGCTCCGAGGCCGGTGCCGATGATGATCCCCACCAGCAGCATGACGTGAAGGTTGCCGTGCCGCCCGGAGAACAGCCAGGAGTAGAGCAGCACCGCGAAGACCACCATCCCCGCGGCCTGGATCACGAACTGCGCGAAGCCGTCGATCTCGGCCAGGCCGCTGATGCCGAAGAAGAACACGACCGCCGTCTGGATGAGGATGTACAGCGACTCGAATCCCATGATCGACGGGGAGAGGATGCGATTGCCGGTGGCGGTCTGGAAGGACACGGTCGCGAAGGACTGGCAGAGCGTCACGAGCGCGATCACGATGAGGGATTCGGATCGCATCCGCGAGACCCGCCACCACCGCTCCGTGAACGGGATCTGACTGTTGCCCCAGGTCAGCACCAGCACGACCAGCGCGAGCGAGGCGAGGATGAGGCCTGCGAGGATCAGCAGATAGCGGCGGCGATGCGCACGCCCGGAGAACGGCCCGACACGACGGTCGGCCGAGGGAGCGGATGCTTCGAGAGGCGCCGCCGACGTGGCGGCGGGCGTGAACGAGACGTCAGAGCGCAACGGTCCTCCTTGTGCGCAGCAGCAGCAGGATGAACACGACGGACCCCACCGCGCCGAGGACCAGGGAGACCGGCACCTCGAAGGGCATGATCACCACGCGGCCGATCAGGTCGCAGATCGTGACGATCCAGATCCCGGTCAGGAACACCCAGGGGACGTTGGTGCGGAGATCGTCCCCGCGGATCATCGAGACGATGTTCGGCACGATCAGCCCCAGGAACGGAAGCGAACCGATCACGACCGTGACCACGCCCGTGACGATCGAGACGAGCCCGACGCCCAGCAGCACGACGCGTTCGTAGTTCAGTCCGGCGTTGGTGGCGACATCCTTGCCGAGCCCCGCGACCGTGAAGCGATCGGCGGCCAGCACGACGATGACCGCGACGACCGCCACGATCCCCAGCGGCTCGTAGCGGCCGGCTTCAATGCCGGTGAACCGGCCCGCGAACCACGCCCCGAGGGTCTGCAGCAGATCGAACTCCAGGGCGATGAAGGTGGAGACCGCGCTCACGACCGCACCGAACATGATGCCGACGATGGGCACGATGAGGGACGAGCGCAGCGTGACCCGGCGCAGGAAGAGGAAGAAGATCAGGGTTCCGGCGAAGGCGAACACGATCGCGACGATCATGCGCACCATGACCGAGGGCATCGGCAGCGCGATGTAGGTGAGCAGCAGCCCGAGACCCGCCCACTCGGTCGTGCCGACGGTGGTGGGCTCGACGAACCGGTTCTGAGTCAGGAGCTGCATGATCAGGCCCGCCAGCGCCATGCTCGCTCCCGCGAGCAGAAGGGAGACCGTGCGCGGGATGCGGGTGATCCAGGCGAACTCGTGGCCGCGTCCTGCGGTGTCGGTGATATCGGCGACGCCGGTGAACACGGAGAGGGTCAGCAGACCCGCCGTCAGCACGATCGCGATCGTGAGCGGCATGCTCCTGATCACCCACGACCGACGTCGGTCATCGCGGATGGCTCTTCGGGAGGCGAGCGCGTCCACGTACGTCACGCGCGGTGTCGTCGCGCCGGGCGAAGCCATGAGGGGGTCCTTTGTCATAGGGCATGTGCATGGCCGCGATCCGGTGGAACGCGGCCATGCATGGCTGTGGCGCGTTATGCGGAGAACGCCTTCGTCAGGCTGTCGAGCACGGTGGTGTACGCCACGATGTCCTCCGTGAGGTAGAAGTCGTCGGGCATCACGTAGATGGCCTTGTTCTTCACCGCAGGGACGTTCGCGAGGGCGCTGGAGCTGTTGATGAGCTCGAGGGCCGGCGAGGACTCGCTGTCCGCGAAGGCGGCCTCGCGGTCGAGCACGAGGAAGAAGTCGGCGTCGGACTGGGCGATGGCCTCGATCGAGATGTCATCGCCCTTGTCGTTCGTCGACCCCTCACTCTGCAGTGCGGGAGTCAGACCCACCAGGTCGAAGAAGATGCTCGACCCCCGTCCGTCCTTCGGGCTCGAGTAGCGGATCTCGTTGCCGCTGGTCACCAAGCCCATGACAGTCGTGTCGGGGTCGTATGCGTCCTTCGCTGCCGCGACGGCCGCGTGGAAGTCGTCGATCACCGCCTTCGCTTCGTCCTGCTTGCCGAACACCTCGCCCAGCAGCTCGACGCTGTCGACGAGGTACTCGTCGGTGCTGAGCTCGTCGTTGGTCATGTCGATGAAGGCGGCGTCGGGTGCTGCCTTCTTCATGTCCTCGGCGTGCCCGCCGTATCGGTAGCCGTTCACGATCAGGTCGGGGTCGGCCTCGACGACCTTCTCGAAGTCGGGCTCCGCATGGGTGCCGAGATCGAGGATCGACTCATCCGCCTTGAGCGGGTTCTCCGGGCTCATCAGGGCGCGAGGCGCTGCGGACAGGTCGATGCCCCAATCCGCCACGAGCCGGAAGAGACGGTTGTCCGTGACGACGACACTGTCCGCGCTCTCGATCGTGACCTCGTTCCCCGCCATGTCCGTCACAGTCACCGGATACTGGGCCTTGGCCGCCGCGGCAGGCTTCTCCTTGGCTTCCTGTCCCGCCGGCGCGCTGCTGCAGCCGGCGAGTGCGAGGAGTGCGGCGGCGCCGAGGGCGACGACCGAGGTGATTCTGGGCACGGACATGGAGAGTCTCCTGTTCTGCTTCTGAGAGGTGCGCGACGGATGCGCGGATGCCGGAATTTAGGTAACCCTTACCCGACTTCGAATTAGGTTAGCCTTACTTTATGACCGAAGTGAAATCCGCCTTCACGATCGAGCGCCGCGGCCTCGATCTGCGCTTCCGCGCCGTCGCCCTGACCGCCCGCGAGTGGCTCGCGCCGCACTACGTGCGGGTGCG
This sequence comes from Microbacterium sp. 69-10, assembly GCF_001897945.1. GTDB lineage: Bacteria > Actinomycetota > Actinomycetes > Actinomycetales > Microbacteriaceae > Microbacterium. The sequence goes on along the minus strand of NZ_MKRT01000018.1, from coordinate 54,065 downwards.
CCTGAGCGGCCCGGAGCTGGAGGGATTCGACTCCCCTGGCGCCGACGACCACATGCGTCTCTTCTTCTCCGACGGCCCCGTCCCGACCGAGCGGCTGCGCGCATCGCCCAGCCGCGAGTACACGCCGCTCGCCTGGGGCGATGACTGGCTCGACGTGGAGTTCGCCGTGCACGGCGACGAGGGCGTGGGCGCGCCGTGGGCGGCATCCGCTCCCCTCGGTTCGTTCGTCGGGGTCGGCGGTCCGCGCGGATCCGCCGTGATCACCGGCACGCCGGACTCGTGGCTGCTCGCCGGGGACGAGACGGCGATCCCCGCGATCCGCCGCTTCGCCGCAGCCATCCCCGACGGGACCCCGGCGCGCATCGCGATCGAGGTCGTGTCGGAGGCCGATCGGGTGGCCGTGGATGCTCCCGTCGAGGTGGAGTGGCTGCACCGCGGCGACGCTCCCGCCGGCTCCGCGCTGATCGCATTCCTGGATGGGCTCGGGTCTGCGGATGCCGTGGGCGACGACCCGTTCTGCTTCATCGCCGCCGAGCAGTCGGTCGTGAAGCCCGGTCGCGCGCTGCTGGCGCGCTGGGGTGTGGACGCGGCGCAGGCTGTGGTGAAGGGCTACTGGAAGCGCGGCGAGGCCGAGTACCACGCACCGCACTGACGGACGCGTCGGCCAGGATGGACGCATGGCTCGTCTGGATCACCTCGGCGTCTCCGTGCTCGACATCGAACAGGGCAGGCGGCAGTTCCACCCGGTGCTGACGGCGCTCGGCTACACGCTCGGCATCGAGGCGCCGAACGGCATCTCGTGGGACAACGGCGACGAGACCGAGATCATCATCTTCCCCATCCGGGACGAAGCGGATGCCGCGCCGCACCGCCATGGCGAGGCCGGCTGGCAGCACCTCGCGTTCGCCGTCGCGTCCCGCGAGGAGGTCGACCGTCTGCACGCGATCGCGATGGAGGCGGGGTGGACCGCGGTGCGCGAGCCGAAGCTCTACCCGCGGTTCAACGAGCGGTACTACGCCTCCTTCGTGGAGGACGCGAGCGGCATCCGCCTGGAGTTCGTGCACAACCCGCGGCGGGACGCCGCAGCAGGGTGAGAACCCCTTGCCGATGTCGGTGGCCGGTCGCAGACTGATCTGCGTCGGGCGGACGTGTCCGGTGTCCCTCCGGAAGTGGCATCTGGGACGGCCTGCTCGACGGCGGAACAGCCACCATCCCCCTGGCACCTGCGCCCTGGGGTGGGGAGTTCGGTATGCTCGTCGACCGCTTCGGCATCGCCTGGATGGTGTCGATCGACGGCTGAACCGCCGCAGCCTCCGGCATCCGGTCCACACGGATGTCGGAGGCATCCGGCACACTGTGGGGATGGCGACTTTCGATCACCTCGGCATCAGCGTCGACGACGTGCCCGCGGCGTCCGCGCAGTTCAACCCGGTCTTCGAGGCTCTCGGATACACACGCTCGTACGACGCGGACGAGCACGCGTACTGGCGACGCACCGACGAGCCCGAGATCCTGCTCTACAAGTCCCGCGAGTCCGGCCAGCACGTCCACGGCCGGGTCGGCTGGCAGCACCTCGCGTTCGCCGTCGACTCCCGTGAGGAGGTCGAGCGCATCCACGCCATCGCCCTGGCCGCGGGATGGACCGAGGTGCGGGCACCCAAGGAGTACCCGCGCTTCACCGAGCGCTATTACGCGGGCTTCATCGAGGACGACAACGGCATCCGGCTCGAGATCATGCACAACCCGCCGCGCGACGCGGGCTGATCATCCCGCCAGGCTCCGCGCGAGGTCGAGGATGCCGTCGGGATACATCGGCAGCGTCTCGTCGCCGAGCTCGTCGAGCGGCCACCATCCGGCTGTCGAAGAGCCGTCGATGATGCGGCGCCGCTCGTCCAGGGGCATCCGCTCGAGCTCGTCGCTGCGGATCGAGAACACGTGCACCACTTCGTGCCCGCGGCGCCCCGCGAGCGTGAAGAGGTTCTCGGTCACCGCGAGCAGCTCGGCCGCCTGGATCTCGACGGCCAGCTCCTCCTGGAACTCCCGTCGAAGGGCCTCCTCGGCGCGTTCACCGAAGTCGATGCCGCCGCCGATCGCACGCAGGAATCCCCCGTACCGGACGGTCGCGGAGTACTCCTCGGCGAGCACGTGCCCGTCGCGCACGATCAGGCCGACAGCGATGTTGCGGATGCGCTCGGTCATCGGCTCAGCGTAGCGGCCGCTCGCCTGCCGGTGCGCCGCTCCGCTGACCTCTGGGACCTGGACTGCCCACCTCGCCGCGGATTCGCCCTTGACCTGCCGCGCGATCCTCCCCTATGGTTGCAAGGCTGCACCGACCGGTGCAGCAGCCAGCCGAGGAGACGACGGAATGACCGCACTGCGCGCCCTTCCCACGGTCCTTGCCTTCGACCAGAAGCGCAACGACCGCGACGAGTCGTACCCTCCGGCGCGCGCCGTGTGACAGCATCCGCTGCTCGCATGCCCCGCACCGTCAGGTCCGGGGCATTTTTCATGAATCCTCCGTGACCTGTGACCGGCACATCACAGAAGGAAAGGAATCATGGAGAGGCTCTCCGCACGGCTGCTGTCGTGGGCGTCCCTGATCGACGAGAAGACGCTCGATCAGGCGCACACCACGGCACGCATGCCGTTCATCCACCCGCACCTGGCGCTCATGCCGGATGCTCACCTCGGCAAGGGGGCGACGGTCGGCTCGGTCATCCCGACGCTCGGCGCGATCATCCCCGCCGCCGTCGGTGTCGACATCGGCTGCGGCATGATCGCCGTCCGCACGCAGTTCACGGCATCCGAGTTCGCCCAGCGCGACCTCGCCCCGCTGCGGGAGGCGATCGAGCGCGCCATCCCCCTCTCGGCAGGCCGGTACAACCGCAAGGTCGTCGCCACCGCAGAGCCGAGGATCGCGGAACTGGACGGCCTCGCCGAGAAGAACGGCTTCGACCCGGCGTCGTACGCCGGCAACTGGATGCTGCAGCTGGGCACCCTCGGCTCGGGCAACCACTTCATCGAGGTGTCGCTCGACGAGCTCGACCGGGTCTGGCTGTTCCTGCACTCGGGCTCCCGGGGCGTGGGCAACAGGATCGCGACGCACCACATCGCGGTCGCACAGCGGCTGGCGAAGCAGTGGTGGATCGACCTTCCGGACCCTGACCTGGCCTACCTGGTCGCGGGCACTCCCGAGTTCACCCGGTACATCCGGGAGCTGCGGTGGGCCCAGCACTTCGCCCTGCTGAACCGGGAGGAGATGATGGACCGGGTGATCCGTCAGGTGTCGGAGTTCGCCGGCACTGCGGTGGACGAGCAGGAGCGGATCAACTGCCACCACAACTTCACCGAGTCGGAGAAGCACTTCGGCAAGCAGGTGTGGGTGTCGCGGAAGGGCGCCATCCAGGCGGACGCAGGTCGGCCCGGGCTCATCCCCGGTTCGATGGGCACCGCCTCGTACGTGGTGGAGGGGCTGGGCAACCCCCTGTCGCTGAACTCCTCACCGCACGGCGCAGGCCGGGAGTACTCCCGGTCGGCGGCGCGGCGCACCTTCACGCACGACCAGCTGCGGACGGCGATGGCCGGCATCGAGTTCCGTGACACGGACGCCTTCATCGACGAGATCCCGCAGGCGTACAAGCCGATCGACACCGTCATGGCGGATGCATCCGACCTGGTGACGATCCGGCACACGCTGCGCCAGATCGTCAACGTGAAGGGCGACTGACCGGCATCAGCTCGGCACACCTCGCCGAGAGCACCACATCCCGTCGAGTGCACCAGTTGTCCGCGTGGACAGGTGGTGCACTCGACGGCAACCGGTGCTCTCGGCGACGGGGCGGGATGCGACGGGGCGGGATGCGACGGGGCGAGGGGCGACCGCGGGTCAGATGGCCGGAACGTCGTCGACCGCGCGATCGGTGAACGCCTGCTTGGGGACGAAGGCCAGCAGCACGGCGGCGGCGAGCGCGGTCGCACCGCAGACGATCCACACCGTCATGTAACCCGAGAACGATCCCGCCGTGCCCTCGGCGCCGCCGACGACCACGCCGTTCAGCAGCGCGATGCCGAACACGCACGACGCGATCGCACCGCCCACGGTCTTCACCGAGTTCGTCAGGCCGGTCGCGACGCCCGTCTGGGTGGAGGGGGCAGCGGATGCCGCGGCGGCGGGCAGCGCGGCCACCAGCGCACCCGATCCGAGGCCGACGATCACCATGTTCGTGATGACCTGCAGGTAGGTGCCGTGGAACGGCAGGAAGAGCAGGAACCCGACGCCGACCAGCACCGAGGCGCCCATCAGCGTGAGTCGCGGCGCGGTGAGTCGTGCGATCAGCGGGAACAGCAGCGCGCCGGTGATCATCGCGATCAGGTAGATGCCGATGATCAGCGAGGTCGCGAATCCTGTCGTGCCGAGTCCGTAGCCGTTCACCTCCGGGTCGGTGCGGGCGAAGGTCGACAGCGGAGCCTGCGCGCCGAGCACGCTCACCCCGAACAGCCCTGCCGTGAGGAACACCGGACCGAGCGCGGGCGAGCGGAACATCCGCACATCGATCACCGGGTCGTCGTGGCGCAGCTCCCAGCGCACGAACGGGATCACCAGCAGGATGCCGATCACCACCACGCCCCACGACCAGAAGCTCGTGATGCCGCCCGGCAGACGCAGCAGGCTGAGTCCGCCGGTGAACGCGATGAGCGCCAGCGAGATGAGGACGATGCCGACCGTGTCCAGTCGTCCGCCGGTGAGCTCAGGCGATTCCTTCACCCCGAACAGGATGACGAAGAAGCAGACGATGATCAGCAGCGCGGGGATGAGCAGCACGACCCACAGCGGCAGGATGTCGATCAGCGCGCCGCCGGCGAGCGCGCCGAGGATCGCACCGGTCTCCAGTGCCGCGACGAGCATGCCCGCCGCCCGCGCCGTGATCACCGAGCGGCCCTCCATCGAGCGGGACCGCGACCAGATCAGCGCGATCTCCAGCGGCAGCCACACCACGTAGAAGCCCATCAGCGACCAGCCGATCAGGAAGACGGCGAACGAGTCGGTGAAGGGCAGCACGAGGGCCGCCGCCGCGGTGAGCGCGGTCGAGACCAGCAGCATCCGCTTGTGCCCGATCATGTCGCCGAGCTTCGCGAACGCCGGCACGACGAGCGCCGAGAGCATCAGCTGGGCGCCCTCGAGCCAGTTCACGTCCGCGTCGTGGATGCCGAGGTGCCGGGCGATGTCCGTGAGCATGGGCGTGTAGTACCCCTGCAGCACGCCGCTGGTGAACTCGACGAAGGCGAGGAAGCCGACCACGGCGGCGAGTGCGCCGAGCGTCGCGCGAGTGGTCTCCGTGCGCGTCATGGCGCCTCCAGTTCAGGGCAGGTCCAGCAGGATGCTCGTCATTCCGGTTCCTGAGCGAGGAGCGGAGCGACGAGACGAAGGGCGAGTGAGATCACCCTAGCCGTTCGAGGAGCGCGCGATGGAACCGCTCCCCGCGCTCCAGCGCGTCGATCTCGACGTACTCGTCCACTCCGTGGATGGCCGCGCGCTGCACGGCCGACATCTCCAGTGGCGCGAACCGGTACACGGCCGGCGCGAAGCGGTGGAAGTGCCGGGAGTCGGTGGCCGCCATCATCACGTACGGGGTGGCGGGGATGCCGGGATGCGACACGCTCAACGCCTCGGCGAGCGCCTCCCAGGGTGCGCCGTCGGTCGCAGACTCCGGGGACGGATCGCTGCCGTCGAGCACCTCGATCGCCACCTGCGGATCGCGGATGCGGTCGCGCACGCGCAGCACGGTGCCGTCGACGGTCTCGCCGAGGGCGAGGCGCAGGTTGATCGTGGCGGACGCCTGCGAGGGGATGACGTTCGCCGCGGTACCGCCGGCCTGCATGGTCGCGGCGACCGTGGTGCGCACGAGCGCCGCGGGTTCACCGCCAAGGCGGGCGAACAGCTGCGCGGTGATCATCGGCATCCGGCTCAGCGCCCTCAGTCCGAAGCCGGCCGCGCCGGGCGTGCGAATGGCGAACTGCGCCAGCATCCGGCTGATCGCCTTCGGTGTGCGCGCGGGGAACATCGACGGGTCCAGGCGGTCGACGGCGCGGGCGATGCGCCGGACGGCCGTGAGCGTCGGCGGGGTGGAGGCGTGGCCGCCGTCGCCGCGGGTGGAGAGCCGCAGCGTGACGATGCCCTTCTCCCCCACGCCGATCATGGCCGCGCCGCCCGGCACGAACGGGAGCGGCGAGTCGACCACCGCACCGCCCTCGTCCACGACGAGCCACGGGGTGATCCCGCGCTCGCGGAACGCGTCCGAGATGGCGAGCGCTGCGGTGCCGAAGCTCTCCTCGTTGCCGCCGAACGACAGATACACGTCCCGCGCCGGAGTGAAGCCGTCGGCCAGCAGGTTCTCGACCGCCTCGATCACGACGATCAGCGGGCCCTTGTCGTCCAGCGCCCCGCGACCGTACACGCGGCCGTCGGCGATGCGTCCCTCGAAGGGCGGATACGTCCACGGGTCGGACTCGTCCACGGGCACGACGTCGTAGTGGGCCATCAGCACCACCGGATCGGACGCCGCGTCCCGGCCCTTCCAGCGGAACAGCAGCCCGAGGTCGGTGTGCTTCTCGAGTGCGAGGTGCTCGTGCACGAGAGGGTACTGCTCGGCGATCAGCCGCTCGAAGGCCTGGAAGGGCTCGAGCCCGCGCTGCTCGAGCTCGGCCGAGACCGTGGGCAGCTGGATCATCCGGGACAGACGCTCGGCGATGCCGGGGCGGACGGTGCTCATCGGGCCAGCCTATTCGGACGTGCACGGACCCGAGAACGGTGCAGAATCATGCTCATGAAAATGCCCAAGGCGACGGATGCCGACAAACAGCGGTTCCACGATGCTCTGCACGCGCTGACGGAGAGCGGGGTCGCCGAGGTGAAGCCGATGTTCGGCCAGCTCGGCGCGTTCGTGAACGGGAACATGTTCGCGGGGCTGTTCGGCGCTGACATCGACGTGAAGCTCGCCGCTGCGGATGCTGAGCAACTCGCGGCCGCGGGGCCGGGCCCTTCGGCCCGGTGGAGCGCCCGATGGGCGGCTATCTCAGCATCCCGGCCGGCGAGGACGCCGCCGGCTGGGTCGCGCGTGCGCACGCGCACGTCTCCGCCCTGCCGCCGAAGAAGCGCTGAGCTCACCCTTCCTCCACGGCGGCAGCGGCACTTCGAGGCAGGGGCGCGACTCAGTCGGGCGCGCGCTCGTCGCCGACGGGCATGAGGACGTTCATCCGGAATCCCTCACCGGTGTGCTCGGCGTACACGTCTCCGCCGTGCGCGCGGGCCAGTCCGCGGGCGATCGCGAGCCCCAGCCCCGCCCCGGACGCGACGGGGTCGTTCGCGGTCGTCGGGCGGGCGGCGTCCTCGCGCCAGCCGACCTCGAACATGCGATCCAGATCCGACGTCGCGACGCCCGAGCCGTGGTCCAGGATGCCGAGAACGAGGCGCTGCTCGTCCAGCTCCGTCGCCGTGACGAGGATCTCGCTGTCGCGTGGTGCATGCCGGACCGCATTGGTGAGCAGGTTCACCACCACCCTGCCCAGCTGATGGGGGTCGGCCCACAGCACGTGACCGCCCACGCCCCGCTCCACGATCGTGACACCGCGCTGCTCCGCCGCCAGCCGCACATCCGCGACCGCGTCCGAGACGACGTCGAGCAGCTCCACCTGCTGCGTGCGCAGCCGGACCGCGCCCGAGGTGAGCTTCGAGAGCTCGAACAGGTCGTCGACCATCCGGCTCATCGTGTCGATCTGCGCACGCACCTCGCCCGCGTAGCGCTCCGGCTGGGCGGAGGCGCCGTCCTCGATGGCCTCGGACAGCGCGCGCACGGCCGTGAGAGGTGTACGCAGATCGTGCGAGATCCACGCGAAGAACCGGCGGCGGGCGGAGTCCAGCTGCTCCAGCTCCTGCCGCGCGGCGTGCAGCCGCTCCGAGACATCGGCGAGCTCCGCGGAGAGATCGTCGAACTCGCGGAGCCCGTGCGGCTCCGCCGCGACCACGTCGCCCTCGCCCACCCGGCGCACGGCCTCGCTGATCCGGACGAGCCGGGCGCGCGTCAACCGCGCGACGAGCCAGGCCGCGAGCAGGCTGAACAGCAGCGACGTGCCGATCACCCACACCAGCACGCTGAGGTCGTGCGGTGAGATGTACATCTCGACCGAGATGAGCAGCACCGCGACCGCCATCGACACCGCGGCGACGGAGGCGAGCACGAGCATCTGCACGAGCATCGAGCCGCCGCGGGCCCACCGCAGCAGGACCAGGGCGATCGCGGCGACGACGACCGTGCATGCCAGGGCGGTGCCGGCGATCAGCAGGACGTCGACGACGCCGAGCGGGATCATCTCGGGCATCAGAGGTCCGTCGCCTTCGCCGAGAACCGGTAGCCCGCGCCCCACGCGGTGTGCAGGTACCGGGGTTCACGCGGATCCTCCTCGATCTTCTCCCGCAGCCGCCGCACGTGCACGGTGACCGTGGAGGGCTCGCCGAAGCTCCAGCCCCAGACCTCGCGCAGGATCTCGTCCCGGGAGATCGTGCGATCCGGGTTGCGGACGAGGTGGACCAGCAGTTCGTACTCGCGCCCCGTCAGAGCGATCTCGGCGCCGCGCACGCGGGCCTTCCGCTTCGCCGCGTCGATCTCGAAGTCGCCCGCGGTGAACGCCGGCGGCGCGGGCGCGCGCATCGACCTGCGCAGCAGCGCATCCACGCGCAGCTCGAGCTCCCGCAGCGCGAAGGGCTTCGCGAGGTAGTCGTCGGCGCCGGCCTCGAACCCCTCGATCCGCTGCTCCACCTCTCCGAGGGCGGTCAGCATGATGATCGGGACATCGCTGCGCTCGCGGATCGCGCGGCACAGCTCATCTCCGCTGATGCCGGGCAGCATCCGGTCGACGATCACGAGGTCGGGCATCTCAGCGCCGATCGCCTCGCGCGCCGCGATCCCGTCCGCGAACGCATCGAGGCTGTAGCCGCGAGCGCGCAGGTAGTCGCCGACCGCGCCGCGGACGACCGGATCGTCCTCGACGACCACGACTCGGCTGCTGTCCATGGGCTCGACACTAACCGCGCGAAGGCCGGTCGGAGGCAGGTTCTTACGATTCTGAAAGCTCCCGCCGACGGCATCCGCGCTCTCCCTACCGTCGAAGGCAGGTCGACGCGACCTCGTCGGCAGAACCAGGAGACATCATGCGCAAGAACACCTTCACCGCCGCGATCCCCGTCGCCGTGATCGCCCTCGGGCTGACGCTCGCCGGCTGCAGCTCGACGCCGGGCGCCGAGACGCCGAGCAAGGCGCCGATGAGTCAGGACAGCGACTCCGGCTCGACGCCCATGGCCGCCCCCATGACGGGCTCCTTCGAGGGGCTGAACGGCAAGACCGTCGCGGGCATGGCGAGCGTCGCGGACGGCGAGCTCAAGCTCTCGGGGTTCTCATCGGATGAGGGCCCCGACCTGCACGTCTACCTCACGAGCGGCGCCGACGAGGCTGCCGTCGGGGCGGGCAAGGAGATCGACGCGGTCGCGTTCGACAAGGAGTCGCAGACGTTCATGCTCGCGGGGATCGACACCTCGATGTACTCGTACGTCGTGATCCACTGCGACAAGGCCAAGGCGGTGTTCGGCGCCGCGAAGCTCTCATGAACGACCTGCCCGCCCTGACTGCGCCGCTGCTCGGCGGCGCGGTCAGGGTGGCCGTCGGCGTGCTGTGGGTTCTCGAGGGCGTGGAGAAGTACCGGGCGGGCTTCGGCGCGGCGGACATCCTGCTGGTGGCGGACGGCACCGCGTCGAATCCGCGCACGCCGTGGTGGTTCGCCCCCGTGCGCGCCACGATGCAGGCGCTCCCGGATGCCTTCGGCCTCGCCATCCCGGCACTCGAGGGGCTGCTCGGACTGGCCCTGATCGCCGGTGTGCTCACCCGGCTGGTCGCCCTCGGTTCCATCGCCACGCTGGCGCTCTACTGGGGTTCGGACCAGCTCATCGCGCAGTATCCGGTGATGATGCTGCTCGGTGCGGTCGTGCTCGCCGTCCCGGACTCGGGCAGGTTCGGTGCGGCGTGGATCGTCGCTCGACTCGGCTCGGACCGGAGCGGAGCACCCCGGGACGGACTCGCTCGGCTCAGTGCAGGGCGTTCGCCGCGACGAAGGCGCGCAGCGCCTGCTCGTCGTCAGCCATCTCGGTGACGTGCTGCGGGGCGGCCAGCATCCGCTGCAGCTCCGGCGAGAACTCCAGCTCGACGCCGATCGCCTGTGTGATGGTCTCGGCGAACTTCTGCGGCTTGGCCGTCTCGAGCACCAGCATCGGCACGTCCGTCTCGACGTACTCCCGGGCGACCTTGACGCCGTCGGCCGTGTGCGGGTCGATGATCTCACCGGATGCCTCGTGCACCGAGCGGATCGTGGTGAGCCGATCGGCGTGGGTGGAGGTGCCGCTGACGACGCCGAACTCAGCCTCGAAGCGCGGCTGCTCGGCGGAGAGGTCGACGAATCCCTGCTCGTCGATCGCGCGGAAGAACTCGACGACGCGCTCCGGCTCCCGTCCGAGAAGCTCGAAGATGAAGCGCTCCAGGTTGGACGCCTTGGAGATGTCCATCGAGGGGCTGGAGGTGGCGTGGGTGTCGGCGGCCGACCGCGGCCGGTACACGCCGGTGCGGAAGAACTCGTCGAGCACGTTGTTCTCGTTGGCGGCGAGCACGAGCCTGCGGATCGGCACGCCCATGCCCTTGGCGAAGAACCCCGAGAGGATGTTGCCGAAGTTGCCCGACGGCACCGTGAAGGAGACCTCGAATCCGGGCCGGAACTCGGGCTCCACGGCATCCGTGACCCGCAGCCAGGCCCAGAAGTAGTAGACGACCTGCGCGGCGATGCGGCCCAGGTTGATCGAGTTGACCGCGCCGAGGTGCTGCGCGCGCTTGAACTCGAGATCGCCCGCGAGCTTCTTGACCAGGTTCTGGCAGTCGTCGAACACGCCCTCGACGGCGATGTTGTGCACGTTCGCGTCGTCGAGGGAGTACATCTGCGCACGCTGGAACGAGCTCATCCGGCCCTGCGGCGAGAGCATGAACACGGAGACCCGGTGCTTGCCGCGCAGCGCGTGCTCGGCGGCCGAGCCGGTGTCGCCCGAGGTGGCGCCGACGATGTTCAGCACCTGGTCCTTGCGCTCCAGCACGTAGTCCAGCGCCTGGCCGAGGAACTGCATGGCCATGTCCTTGAACGCCAGCGTCGGCCCCTCGGACAGCCCGACCAGGGTGATGCCGTCGCCGATGGAGCGCAGCGGCACGACCGCGTCGGGGAAGTCGGCGTAGGCGGCAGCCGTCATCCGCGCGAGGTCCTCACGCGGGATGTCGGTGGCGAACAGGCCGAGCACCTCCGCCGCCAGCTGCGGGTAGGTGAGGGCGCGCCAGCGCTCCAGAGTCTCGGCGTCGACCTGCGGCAGCCGCTCGGGAACGGCCAGGCCGCCGTCGGGAGCGAGTCCCTCGAGCAGCGTCTCGCTGAACGGCTGCGGCGTCATGCCGCCGGGGGTGGAGATGTACCGCAAGAGGACTCCTCGGGTCGATCGCTCGGTCCTCCATTGTCGCAGGATGGGCGACGAGCAGGGAACGGATGACGGATGTCACACTTCCGCGCCACCATCCGACATAGAGGGTGAAGGCGAACGACCGCCACGGAAGGAACATCATGACCAGGATCGACATGGCACGCACGAACAAGCTCGGCTACGCCGCGGTGCTCGGGATGGAGGCATACGCCAGCAAGTCGGTGGAGAGGCGTCTGTACGAGCTGATCAAGCTGCGGGCATCGATCCTGAACGGCTGCGGGTTCTGCGTGGACATGCACGCGACCGACGGGGCCAAGCGCGGCATCCCCCAGCGGACCCTGCACGCCGTCGGCGCCTGGCAGCACGCGAAGAACCTGTTCGAGCCGAAGGAGCTCGCCGCCCTCGCGCTGACGGATGCGATCACCAAGCTCGGGCCGGACACCGTGACCGACGAGATCTGGAACGCCGCCGCCGAGCACTTCGACGAGGGCGAACTGGGCGCCATCGTGATGGCGATCGCGACGATCAACGTGTGGAACCGCATCGCGATCGCGACCGAGATGCAGCCGCCGGTCGACGACAGGCATCCGATCGTCTGACGGGGTCGTAGCCTGTTTCCATGACCACCGTCGCGACACCTGCCGCGCGCGCCTGGGAGACGGAGCGCGGCAGGCTGATCGGCATCGCCTACCGGATGCTGGGCGACTTCGGCCACGCCGAGGACGTCGTCTCGGAGGTCGCGATCGACGCACTGCGGACGGAGCGCACGGACGCCGGCGGCGTGCGCTCCTGGCCGGCATGGCTCACGACGACCTGCGTGCGCCGCTCCATCGACCGGGTGAGATCGCTTGCCGCCGTGCGCGAGGACTACACCGGCCATTGGCTGCCGGAACCCGTGGAGACCTCGCGCCTGCCGGAGGATGCCGTCGCCGATCGCGAGATGCTCTCGCTCGCCCTGCTCCATCTGGCCGAGCAGCTCGCGCCCGACGCACGGGCCGCCGTCGTGCTGCACCGCGCCTACGGCATGCCGGCCACGGAGATCGCCGAGATCCTGGAGAAGTCCCCGGCGGCGGTGCGGCAGCTGATCTCGCGCGGCGAGCGCCGGCTGCGGCTCGACGAGGATGCGACACCGCCGCGTGCCGCCGACCCCCAGGCGCTGTCCGCCCTGGTCGATGCCGTGCAGGGTGGCGATCTCAGTGCTCTGCTCGGCCTGCTCACCGATGAGACGATCCTCTGGACCGACGGCGGGGGCGTCGTCTCCGCGACCCGCAACCCGATCTTCGGCGCCGAGAAGATCGCGCGCTTCTACCTCGGCGTGCAGGCGAAGGCGGCGATGTTCGATCCTGTGCATCCGTTCACCCTCGAGCCGATCGACGTCAACGGCGAGCCGGCGTTCGCGCTCAGCCACTCTGGCCGCATCGACGTGCTCTCGCTCGAATTCGATGAGCGGGGCCGCATCCGCGGCATCCGTCAGGTCTGCAATCCGCACAAGCTGACGCGCGCCCTGGCGCAGGCCGCCTGACGCACCTCAGTCCAGCAGATGCCGCAGGTACCGCTCGGGACCGCCGAGGAACGAGCGCCAGTGCCGGACGAGCTCCAGGTCCTCCCAGGCGGCCGGTCGCAGACCCCACTCGCCGACCTCCAGGATCTGCGCACCCGGCAGGGCGGCGAGCACCGGTGAGTGCGTCGCGCACAGCACCTGCCCGCCGTCGTCGGCGATGCGCTGCAGCACCGAGATCAGGGTGAGCGTCGACCCGAACGACAGGGCCGCCTCGGGCTCGTCGAGGCAGTAGAAGCCGGGCTCGTCGAACCGGGTACCGAGGATCTCGAGGAACGACTCGCCGTGGCTCATCTCGTGGAACAGCGAGTCGTACGGCGACGGGTTCTCCTCCAGGTACGTGTAGAAGGAGTGCATCGTCTCGGCGCGCAGGAAGAAGCCCCATCGGCTGGCGCCGACGCCGCGCTGGATGCGCAGCCAGTCCGAGAGCGGCGACTCGGTCGGCCGGGTGCTGTGCCTGGCACCGCGCGATCCGCCCTCCGGCGACAGCCCGTAGGCCACCGCGACGCCTTCGACGATGGTCGACTTGCCGCTGCCGTTCTCTCCGACGAGGAATGTGACGCCGGGTGCGAGCCGAATTCCCTCGCGCAGCAGCTGCGCCACCGCGGGGATGCTGGTCGGCCACTGGGCGGACGGCTGCGGCGCGTCGTCGTTCGGTTCCACGGCGACGATCGGATGCTGCCGCCTGCGGGAGCTGCCCCTCCCGTACGCTCCGTTCTCCCAGTACCCCGTCATCCCGGCCCCTCAGAACAGCGCTGTCGGCAGCGCGCCCTCGTGCTCGAGGAGCCAGCGCTTGGTGAGCAGACCCTCGCCGTCCCGTCCGCCCGAGTATCCGCCCAGGCCGTCACTGGCGACGACCCTATGGCAGGCGCGCGGCCAGGTCACCCGGGTGACCGCCGCGCCGTCGCTCTCGACGGCCACGACGCCCACCGGCGTCTCGATCGCGCCGCGGAAGGTCATGCACCGAACCTACCCGCAGGCACGGACAGCCGCGGAGCGTTCAGCGCACGACGGCGTACAGCACCCCGACTCCCGCGATGAGCAGCAGGATGAGGAGGAGCAGCCACATCGGCGCGCCGCCCAGCTCCCGCCGGATCCACGGTGTCGAGTAGGCCTCGGCGCGGCCGTCACGATGTCGATTCCGTCGCCCGGCCGGCCCCCTCTGCCGGCTCGATGCGCGCCCCCTGTTGTTCCCCATGCTGAGCAGTATCGCTCGCCCTCCGACCGCCTCAGGACCATCGGAGGCGATGCGGTGCATTCTGCGACGAGCATGGCGCGTCTTCGCACCCGCAAGCGCACGGTCGGCACTACAGCAGGTAGTGCAGCAGCAGCTCGTCACCGGATCGGAGCACGGATGCCAGGCGCGCACCGCGCGGCGCGACGGGGCCCCGCGCGATCCGCCCGGCGTCGCCGGAGTCGACCGTCGGCGCGAGCGTGAGATGCAGCGCGTCCACGGCTCCCGCCGCCAGCAGCTCGCCGAACAGATGCGGACCGCCCTCGGAGTGGATGCGGTGCAGCCCACGCGCGGCCAGGTCCTCGCGCACGCGGATGAGATCGGCATCCGTCTCCCCCACGGTCACCACCTCGGCGACGACCGCCAGCGCCTCACGCCGATCGGCGGG
>NZ_MKRT01000018.1:12040-39269 GCF_001897945.1 Microbacterium sp. 69-10 | reverse complement strand
AGGGACAGGCTGCGGCTGATCATGGCGAGCACCGGATGCGGTGGCATCCCGGCATCCGTGCGCCACGCGACCGACGCCTCGTCGACCCGCAGACCGCCGTATCCCTCGTCGCGCAGCGTGCCCGCCCCGACCAGCACGACGTCGGCGGGCCGGCGCAGCAGATCGAACAGGCGATGATCCGCGTCGTCGCCGAGTCCGCCGGAGAGTCCGTTCCTGGTCGCCGCACCGTCGATGCTGGAGATGAAGTTGACCCGCAGCCAGGGGCGATCAGCCGGGAACGCGTTGAGGGCGAGCAGTGCCGCGTCGTCGAGGTCGGTGGCGGGCGCAGGCCAGAGAACATCGATGTCAGACATTGTGCGTCGGATGTGTGTTGTGCTCGAGCCGCACCGGCTGACGCCAGCCCAGGATGGCCTCGGTCATGCGCACGGCATCGACGGTCTGCGGGATGTCGTGCATGCGCACGATCCGCGCGCCCTTCAGGATGCACGCGGTCATGGCCGCCAATGATCCGGGCAGCCGCTCGCCCTGCGGCCGGTCGATCGACTCGCCGATGAAGTCCTTGTTCGACACCGCGACCAGCAGCGGCGCCTCGATCGAGGCGATCTCGTCCAGCCGCCGGGTGATCTCCAGGGTGTGCAGCGTGTTCTTGTCGAGGTCGTGACCCGGGTCGATGATCAGTCGCTCGTGCGGCACGCCAGCGGCCTCGGCCCGCGCCATCCGCTCGACCAGGAAGGAGCGCACCTCGCCGACCACGTCGTCGTAGTGCGCGGCGGGCTTCTCGGCGCGCGGCGGACCGACGCTGTGCGTGATCACGACATGCGCCTGACTGCGAGCGACGACGTCGGCCATGCGCGGATCGCCCAGGCCGCTGGTGTCGTTGATCACCGCGGCGCCGGCATCGATCGCGGCGGCGGCCACCTCGGCGTTGTTGGTGTCGACGGAGATGACCAGTTCGGGCCGGGCGGCCGTGATCGCCGCCACGACCGGCGCCACCCGGTCGATCTCCTCCGCGGTCGTCACCA
This sequence comes from Microbacterium sp. 69-10, assembly GCF_001897945.1. Taxonomy (GTDB): domain Bacteria; phylum Actinomycetota; class Actinomycetes; order Actinomycetales; family Microbacteriaceae; genus Microbacterium. The sequence continues at coordinate 38,247 of NZ_MKRT01000018.1, read as the reverse complement.
CCGGCCCGCGTCCGAACGGCACGCCGCCGATGTCGACCCAGTCCGCGCCCTGGTCGCCAGCGCGCAGCGCGCTCTCCACGGCCCGGTCCAGCGCGAAGGTCGCACCCTTGTCGTAGAACGAGTCGGGAGTCCGGTTGATGACGGCCATCACGGCCACCTGACGGGAGAAGTCGAAGTCGCGGATGCCGATGCGGCGCAGCATCCGGTCGCCGGCCGTGCCGGCTTCCGCTCCGACGGCGGACGCCGCGCTGGCCGCCGTCATCGAGCCGTGCCGATGCTGTCCCGGACCGCGTCGGAGGCGTCCCAGTCGTTGGCGTGCATGGCCGCGCGGACCGTGCCGTCCTTGACCCAGTAGGCGCGGAACGCGCCACCGTTCGCGACGTCGGTGTCGCCCTCGATGTCGACGCGGTCGTACCCCTCCGGGCCGACGCTGCCGAAGTACTCCATGCCCAGATCGTACTGATCGGTGAAGAAGTACGGCAGGTGCGTGTACTGCTCGGATGCTCCGGCCAGGTTGTGCGCGGCGACCTTGCCCTGCTCGATCGCCGTGTCCCAGTGCTCCACGCGGATGCGCCGGCCGAGCACCGGATGCTGCTGCGAGGCGATGTCGCCGACGGCGTAGATGTCCGGGTCGGAGGTGCGCAGCGTCTCGTCGACCAGCACGCCGTGATCGACGTCGAGGCCCGCCTGCTCGGCGAGCTCGGTGTTGGGGACCGCCCCGATTCCGACCACGACGAGGTCGGCCCCCGCCATCGCGGCCTCATCCACGGGAGTGCTCAGGCGCAGATCCACGCCGTGCGCGCGGTGCAGGTCGGCGAACAGCCGCGCGACCTCGGGGCCGAGGACGGCGACCAGCGGCAGGTCGGCGACCTCGTAGATCGTCACCTCGGCGCCCTTCTGGCGTGCGGCGGATGCCACCTCCAGCCCGATCCAGCCGGCACCGACGATGAGCACCTTCGCACCGGGCTTGAGTGCCTCCAGCAGGCGAGCGTTGTCCTCGACGGTGCGCAGGTAGACCGGATCGGACACCTTGTCGGCCGCCGGGAAGTGCCGGGGCGAGGCGCCGGTGGCGAGCAGCAGCCTGTCGTAGGAGTGCACTGTGCTTTCAACACCGGTGCTCTCCCCACCCGCGATCGGCTCGGCGCGCAGCGTGTGCGCCGCCGGGTCGATCGACACCACCTTCACACCGCGCTCGAGCTGAACGTGGTTGTCGGCGTACCAGGCGCTGTCGTGCACCTGCGCCTCCTCGACCTGCTTGCTGCCGAGCAGCACCTCCTTCGACAGCGGCGGACGCTCGTAGGGCAGGTGATCCTCGGCGGAGTAGATCACGACGTCGCCGTCGTAGCCCTTCTCACGCAGTTCCGTTGCTGCGGTGGCGGCGGCAAGGCCTCCCCCGACGATTGCGATGGTCATCTTCTTTCCTTCCCGATGGTGCTGTGTCTGCGTCGCGGATGCTGGCGATCAGCGCGCGCGGTCCGCGGCGAGCGCGAGGAACTCGGAGCGGGAGCGCGGGTCGTCCCGCAGCAGGCCCCGCAGGGCCGAGGTCGACGTCTTCGATCCGGTGGCGCGCGCGCCGCGCAGGGTCATGCAGGTGTGCGTCGCCTCGACGACCACGCCGATGCCGCGGGGCTGGAGCCGTGCGGCCAGGGCGTCGGCGATCTGCACGGTCAGCCGCTCCTGCGTCTGCGGCCGACGCGCGTAGTGATCGACCATCCGCGGGATCTTCGAGAGCCCGACCACGCGGTCGGCGGGCAGGTAGGCGACGTGCGCGACGCCGGTGAACGGCAGCAGATGGTGCTCGCAGATCGAGCGCACGGGGATGTCGCGGATCAGCACGAGCTCGTCGTAGCCCTCGGAGTTCGCGAAGGTGGTTAAGTCGAAGGGCTCCGGCTGCAGCAGCTCCGCGTAGGCCTCGGCGAAGCGGCGCGGCGTGCGCGCCAGATCCAGGGCATCCGCGGCATCCGGATCGATGCCGAGCGCCTTCAGGAACAGCCGGCCGGCCTCCTCTGCGGCATCCAGGTCCACGGGCCGCGACGCGGCCTCGATCCGGACCCGCTGCGGTGCATCCGTCCGCAGCTCCAGCGCATCATCGTCCTGCATCGCCGTCATCGTCATCGCCGACCTCCTGTGCCTCTCCTCCTCCATCAGACACCCGATCGACTTCTAAGTGCAAGTCTTTTCTTTTTTAGAATCGGGAGGGTCAGTGCTCCTCGACCAGTTCGATCCGTCTCTCCATCTCGGCGAGCTCCGAGCGCATCCGCGCGATCGAGGCCGGGGTGAACCGTCGCACCTGCAGCGAGAGCACCACCTCGGCGTCGATCGGATTGATGTCGAATTCCTCGCACAGTGCACGGTTGAGCGCTGCGTCATCGCCCTCGACCGACGCGCACACCTCGAGGACCCTGGACGCCTGCTCGGCGGCCATCAGCGTGATGCCGAGCAGCCACCGGCGGCCCTGCAGGTTCTGCTTCTCCGTCATGACGCCGACCCTAGCCGGAGAGGCGCGCGGCATCCAGGGGTCGGAGTGCGGCGGTACGCTGACAGTCGCCGCCGTGCGCCTGCACGGCGGCTCCCCCGAGCGGATGCCGCCGCCCGAGCACGAAGGACGGATGCCAGGATGACCGCGGAAGCCAGCCCCCGAATCGAGGCGACCCGACGGGCGGGCCGGGCGCGCGTGATCACGCTCGCGCGCATCAAGCTGCCGACGTGGAACGGCGCCCTCTCCGAACTCACCGCCGAGCTGCGTGAGGACGCAGGCCTGAGCGATGGCGCGTTCCGCACCCTGTTCCCCACCGACCGCGACCTGCTGCGAGCCGTGGACGACGAGCTGCTCGAGGAGATCGCTCAGCGGGTCCGCGCGGCTGCGGAGAGGTTCGACCCCGCTCAGCACACGGACGAGGAGCTTCCGCACGCCCTCGCAGTGGCCCTGGCGGACGCCCGTCCTCTGGACTGGAGCTCGCTGAACATCCGCCTGCGGGTGCGGCTGCTCGCGGCGTCGACCGGCGCGCACAGCGAGGAGGTGCTCGCATCGGAGCGCGCGTTCCTCCCGACCATGCTCGAGGCGTTCGAACTGCTGCTCTCGCGCATCCACCACCGGTTCACGTGGTCACCGGCGCTCGGCGTGCGCGTCGTGATCCTCACCTATGAGCGCTCGTTCGAGTCGTGGATCATGTCGGGCCGCAACGAGCAGTCGTTCGCGGAGTCGTCGTACATCAAGCACACGCTGCCCGAGCTGCTCCTGGGCATGAGCGCGCCTACCCGGCAGGGCTGAACGCCGCGGTCAGAGCGCGGGTCGGAAGATCCTCATCGGCCGGATGCTGATGTCCTGCCACACCCCGCCGAGGATGTACGGCTCGGCGTCGTACCAGGCGCGGAATGCCGCCTCGTCGGCGAAAGCGACATGCATGGAAGAGCCGATCATCCGTCCGCCGTCGTCCAGGATGGCTCCGCCGCTGAGCAGCTCACCGCGTTCGGCGAGCTTCTGCGCGCCGGCCAGGTGCTCCTCGCGCACGGCGAGACGACGATCGGGCGCGGCAGCGTCGGTGCCGTCCAACGCGGTGATGAGGTATTCGACTGCTTCACTCATGGGATCAGCGTAAGGCCCACTCAGACAGCGAGCACGCGATATCGCAGGTGCACCTCTGCCGCGTGCGCCTCGGTCTCCAGACGCTCCAGCCGCAGTTGAGACTCGAGGCCCGCGAGGAGCGGGATGCCCTTCCCGAGCACGACAGGCACGACATGCAGCTGGATCTCATCGACAAGACCGAGCGCAAGGCACTGCCGGCCGATCTGTCCTCCAAGAAGGCTCACCCACTTGTCTCCCGCGTCCTGTTGCGCGAGTCGGACGGCCTTTCGGATGTCGTCCACGACGAAGGTGAAGGTGGGCCCGTCCCTCTCGACCGGCTCATGCTCCGTGTGGGTCATGAGGTAGACAGGAACCTGCAATGCGCCGCCGTAGGGAATCTCACCATCCTCGATGGTCTGAGTCTTGTTCGCCCCTCCGACGACGGCGCCGATCTCCTCGCAGACTCGCCGCACGAGTTCACCGTCTTCAGGCGCGGAGGGCAGCCCGAACCCCCAGTCGATCCCGCCGTCCAGGTCCGCCATGAACCCGTCGACCGTCACCGTGGCGTGGATCATCACTCTCGACATGCTTTCGCTCCGCTCGATCGTCATCTAATGGCGAGTCGCTCGACTCACCATTAAGATAACCTGCACTGTCGAGGCAAGTCAAGCGACTCACCTCATGAGATACTCGACATATGACGCGTGGGACATCGGCATACCACCGCCGGATCGCCGCCGAGAACCGAGCGACCATCCTGACGGCCGCCGCAGGAGCCTTCCTGCAATTCGGCTACGACCGCACTTCGCTCGCCCGCATCGCGGCCGACGCCGGCGTGTCCAAGGCGACGCTGTTCAAGCAGTTCCCCACGAAAGCCGAACTGTTCGAGGCGACCGTCCTGGACGTCGGAGGCAGGTTGCCCGGCTCCGAGTTCACCGTCCCATCCGACGTCGATCTCCGCACCGGCCTCCAGGTCGTCGGAGACGCGTACGTCGCCCTCCTGGATCGCCCCGGCATGGCAGAACTGCTACGCATCGTGATCGCAGAGTCCCCGCAGTTCCCTGAACTGCGGGAGCGCACCTTCGACTTCGGATCGCTTCCCGTGCTCACTGCGCTGAACCGCCTTCTTGAGGGAACCTGGTACGCGGACGGCGCGGATGCACCGCCTCGCGACGTCATCGCGGCCCAGTTCCTCGGCATGATCGCGACCGTGGTCTTCTGGCCGAGGCTGCTGCACGGCGGATGGGAGCTCAGCGCAGACGAGAAGCGCGAGGTCGTCGCTCATGCCGTGCAGACGATCGTCGCGCGGTGCGAAGCCGCGCAGGCGTGACCGTACTCATCAGCCGCCTGGCCGGCTAGGCAGCTGCGACGCGCACACGCACCAGGAAGTCGTCCACGTTGGGCAGGTGCTCGCGCACGCTGCGCTCCGCAGCATCCGCGGCATCCGGATGCCCGGACTCGACCCGCACCACGGCGTCTCCCTGCAGTCGGTGGCCCACCCAGCGCAGGCGGAGGCGCTCGACGTCGATCAGGCCGTCGACGTGCTCCAGCGCGTGCTGCGCGCGGTCGACGAGCTCGGGCTCGACGCCGTCGAGCAGACGCCGGCCGACGCTGCGGACCGTGCCGATCAGCAGCACGAAGATCGCCGCCGAGATGATCAGGCCGATGATCGGATCGGCCAGGGGGAAGCCGAGCAGCACGCCGATCCCGCCGATCACGACGGCCAGCGAGGTGAAGCCGTCGGTGCGGGCGTGCACGCCGTCGGCGACGAGCGCGGCGGATCCGATGCGACGTGCGGGGCGGGGTGCCGGTCTTCAGCTGATCGGTCGGCCGCCACAACTCCGGAGATCCGGAGGCGAAACGCCCTCGCAGAGCCCTGAACGGGTTCAGCGAGGGCGTTACTCCGGAGTTGTGTCGGACGCAGGGCCGGCGCCGCCGCCGTCTCGGTCAGCCGACGACAGGCGGTGCGTGCGTGGCCGACGCATCCAGTCCTCGGCGCACCAGTTCAGCCTTCGCCCGGTCGAGGCCGCCGTGCTCGAGGCCCGCCAGCTCGGAGCGACCGGCCCACACGACGCGCCCTCGACGGCGCACAGTCACCTCGAGCGTGCCGGCCAGGTGCTCGAGTGCACCCGCCGTGTTGCGTCCCTGGGAGGGCAGCGGCACGGGCAGGATATGGGATGCTGCGCGCGGTGCCGTGCCCGCGACGTCGATCGTCCACTCGAGACCCCGGCAATGGAGCATCCATCGTTCATCGTCGACGACCGCATGCACCGGGCTGATCCCCGGATTCCTAGTCGGATGACGCGACCTCCGGGCAGCCGCACGACCAGGCCCGTCACCTCGGCGTAGATCTGGGCGTCCTGCAGTTCCCAGGTCTCGTCGTCCACCGTCGCGGTGCCGTTCGCCCGCCCGCCGAGCAGCCAGGGGTGCCAGTACTGGTTCAGCGCCGGCACGGACTGGAACACGCGCGACCCGCCGAACGCACGATGCGGCCAGGGCAGCGGATCGCCGATCGTCACATCCAGCCGCGCGTCAGGTCCGAGGTCGACGCGCAGCCACCGATCGTCGCCGTGGAAGGCGTCGCCGGCGTGTGCGCCGATTCCGTCGCGATCAGCGGATGCCCTGGGATGCGCGTCCACGCGCAGGAATGCAGCCGGGCGCGCGGCGAAGCCGAGTGTCGCCCAGAGCCCGTGCGGACCGCGGTTGACGCCGTTCAGGGCGATGATCACCCGGCCGGTCGCGGGCTCGGTGATGCGCCAGAAATAGCCCTCCATCGCGACGCCGGGATGCGCGGGCAGCGGGCTCTGGAACGGTAGATCCGCCCCGGTCGATCGATACCACGTGCGCAGGCCCATGAGGGTGGTCCAGCACTGCGGGTTCCGGAGGGGAAGGCTCAGCCGCGCTCCCACGGCAGCTCGACCAGCGGCAGGATGTAGATCCGGCCGAGGACGGCCACCGGATGCTTCGCCATGAACGCTGCGGCCTCGTCGATCGAGTCGGCGGTGACGAGGTCGTAGCCAGCGAACCACTCCTTGAACTCCGGGAACGGGCCGTCGGTGATGAGGGTCCGGCCGTCGCGGACGGCGACGGACTTCGCCTGCTCGGGGCCCGCGACCGGTCCGCCCATCTCGAGGCGGCCGGCAGTCTTGCCCTCGGTCGCCCAGCGCTCGAGGATCGCCTGGTCCTCCTCCTGCGGCAGTTCGGTTCCGGTCGCGTCGGACATGTGGATGACGAGGTACGTGCTGCTCATGATCGTGCTCCGTTCGATGTGACGAGTTGGTTGCGTCGGCGGATGAGGTGTGCGGTCTCGGCAGAGTTCTCAGCGAGCTCGATCGCACGGTCGTAGGCGATCCGCGCATCGGCTGACCGGCCGACCGCACGCAGCAGCTCCGCCCGGGTGACGTGGAAGGCGTGCAGTCCGTCGAGCCTGTCGGCGAGCCGGTCGACGATCGCGAGCGCGACGTCCGGCGAGTCGAGCTCGGAGATGGCGATCGCCTTGTTCAGGGTGACGATCGGGTTCGGCTCGATCTGCTCGAGGCGGGAGTAGAGGGTCACGATGCGTGCCCAGTCGGTGTCGCGCGGGTGCGGGGCTGTGTCATGGACGGCGTTGATCGCCGCGAGCAGCACGTACCGGCCCGGTCGGGCAGCCGTCCTCTCGGCCTTCTCGATCAGGTGGAGGCCTTCGGAGATCAGCGCCCGATCCCAGGAACCACGATCCTGCTCGTCCAGGCGGACGAGCTCACCATCGGCTGAGACGCGTGCAGCGGACCGGGCTTCGGTGAGCAGCATCAGCGCGAGCAGCCCCTCGGCCTCCGCATCCTGGGGCAGAAGCGCGCAGGTGAGGCGGGTGAGGCGGATCGCCTCCGCTGTGAGGTCGCGCCGGATCGGTGGCGTGTCGGGTCCGGAGGCGAAGTACCCTTCGTTGAAGACGAGGTACAGCACAGCGAGGACGCCGTCGATGCGGTGCGGGAGGTCCTCGGCCCCGGGGATGGTGAACGGGATGCCGGCGGACTTGATCTTCGCCTTCGCCCGGCTGATTCGCTGCCCCATGGTCGCGTCCTGCACGAGGAAGGCACGGGCGATCTCGGTGACAGTGAGCCCGCCGACCATCCTCAGCGTCAGAGCCACTCGAGCGTCCAGCGCCAGGGCAGGGTGACAGCAGATGAACAGCAGACGCAGCCGGTCGTCCTCGATGATGCCGATCGGTCGGGACGGTTCCGGATCGTGCAGCGCGATCGCCTCCCGATGCTTGTCCTCCCGATGCGCCTCGCGCCGCAGTCGGTCGATCGCCCTGCGGTTCGCGGTGGTGGTGACCCACCCGGCCGGGTTCGGCGGGATGCCGTGGTCCGGCCAGCGCTCGACGGCGGCCGCGAACGCGTCCGCGGCCATCTCCTCGGCCAGATCGAGGTCACCGAACCGTCGTGTGAGGCCGGCCACGATACGCGCCCACTCTTCGCGATGCACCTGGGTGAGCGCCGCCATGGCGTCAGGGGCTCCGCCGCGCGGCAGCATCACGAGGCGAAGCGGAACGGTCGGTGCTTCGCCATGCTGGTATCTCCTTCGAAGGCCGGGGGTGCGTGCTGCGCTCCTTCGTCTGTACCACGCCGCTCCGCATCGCGCTCGGCGATCACGCGGCGCCGTTCAGCCCTCATCTGGTTCTGGTCCGTCTCGATACGGTGAATGAGGATCGCACCCATCGGGTCCATGTACATGCGGGAAAGTCCCTTCGGATTGGACCGGATCCGCAGCGTCCGGCTATCAAGACCACGAACAGACACCCACGGTTTCGACATCGCGCGGCGGATCCTGTCCGATCTCGCAGTGATCGCTTCCGCCCGTCGTGGCCCCGCCGCCGCAGCGTCGGCACCGTCAGAAAGGTCGTTCCCGCCCCGGTGTCGGAATCACGGAACCGGTCCCGTGACCAGGTCGGCCACGTCGCTCAGCACGGCATCACGTGAGCGCCCGTATTTGGTGAGCACGTCCTCGGGGGAACTGATGAGGGCCTTCCACAGCGCCCAGGCGCCACCTCGCAACCACGCATCCTCGGGCAGCTCCAGCCGCTCGCGCAGCAGATCGCGCTCGCGGGAACTGCAGCTCAACCAGGCGAAGGCCAGGTCGCAGGCGGGATCGCCGACGCAGGTCTGCCCGAAGTCGATCAGGGCCACCAACCGGCCGCCGCTGTCGAACAGCATGTTGCCGGGCGCGACATCGCCGTGGACCCACACCGGCGGCCCGGTCCAGACGGTGGTCACGGCCGCATCCCAGAGTGCCCGGCATCTGTCGGCCTGGGATTTGTCCAGCAAGGAGAGCCGGTCCGGTATCTCCACGCCGACCGCGCTGATGTGACAGCCCCGATAGGCGGATGCGCTCCCCGCCCATGGGCCTCCGGCCGTGTCGCAGGCCTGCAGCTGCCTCAGGGCGTCGCCCACGCCGCCGATGGCGCCCTCTCGCCGGCGCGCGTCGACCTCGGTCAGTGTGTGTCCCTCGATCCACTCGCGAACGGACCAAGGGCGATCGAATGCCGCGGAGGGGGCACCCGTCGCCACGACCCGCGGGATCGCGACGGGAAGGGTGGAGCCGAGGATGGCGAGCGTCTGCTCCTCCCGGACCAGGCCGGCGACGTAGCCGTCAGCACTCGGGAGACGGACCGCCATCCGGTCACCCAGCTGGAAAGTGCGGTTGTCCCACCCCTGCACCTGCACCGGGCGGATCGGGAGCTCTGACCACTGAGGGAACTGCTCCGAGACGAGCGAGCGGACCAACGAAGAAGTGATCTCCTCGGGAGCGGCAGCCATCGCGCCAGCCTAGTCGGCGACCGGCGAGCGCTCGGAGACCCCCGCTCCGATTTCCGTGACCAAACCGTTGCATTCGTTACCTCGCCGTTATACACTCATCGCACGGTGAATGTTTGCTGTGGCATGAACCGCATGTGATTGCAGGACACTCTTGGTGCAAGGGACAAGGGCCGGTCGGAAGCCTCTCCGACCGGCCCTTACTTTGTTCGCCGCGGCACGACGTCGGCCGCTGACACTACGCTGTTGACATGACTGACCGCCAGCTCGCCCTGCAGGCCTGGGAGAGCCTGTTCCGGGCACAGCACGAGCTCTTCGGCGAGATGACCGAGGACTTCGACGGCGCCCCGATCACGCAGGCCGAATACGACGTCCTGCTCACCGTGGTGCGCTCCTGCGAGATGACCGCACGCCTGCGCGACATCACCGCGAACTCGCTGATCAGCCAGCCCAGCGTCTCGCGGCTGATCGACCGGATGGTCTCACGCGAGCTGGTCACCAAGGCATCCGATCCGGAAGACGGCCGCGGCGCCGTCGTGACGGCGACGGATGCCGGCGCACGAGCCTTCCGCGCCCTCGCAGCCTCGCACGGCCGATCCATCGCGGAGCGGATGGCGAAGCTCGACGACGATGAGCTGAGCACCCTGCTCGCCCTGACCGAGAAGCTGCGCGGGCGGTAGCCCTTCGTCTCGCTTCGCTCGCTCAGGGACCGGAGGAGCGCGCCTTCTCCCCGTCTTCTGGCAGGGTGGAGACTGAATCACACCTTCTGAGGGGAAAGGGCACTTCTATGGAGATCGCCGGAATCATCGGCATCCTGGTCATCGTCGGCGCAGCCGTCGTGGCCGTGATCGTCATCGGACTCATCCTGCTGCTGTTCGCACGCAGCTGGATCAAGGTCGCGCGCGCCGACGAGGCGCTGGTGATCTCGGGCCGCAAGCAGAAGGTGCAGCGCGCTGTTCTCAACGCCGACGGCAGCACGAGCTCCGAGATGGCGGAGTCGCCCGTCACGGTCATCGTCAACGGCAAGTCGCTGGTCAACCCGATCACGCAGCGCCACGAGATCATCTCGCTGCGCTCCCGCCAGGTGCTGCTGAACGCCGAGGCCCAGTCGCTGGACAGTGTGACCCTCAATGTCGACGGCGTCGCGATCGTGAAGATCGGCTCCGACCCCCTCTACGTGCGTCGTGCGGCCGAGCGCTTCGCCTCGCAGGACAAGGCCATCGAGCAGTTCACCACCGAGCAGCTCGAAGGCGCCCTGCGCGGCATCGTCGCCACCCTGTCCGTCGTGGAGCTGATGCGCGAGCGGAAGAAGTTCTCCGATCAGATCGCCGCGGACGTCTCCAGCGAGCTGGCCGACCAGGGTCTGATCCTCGACTCCTTCCAGATCAAGGGCATCACCGACAAGGTCGGCTACATCCAGTCGCTGGGCGCACCCGAGATCCAGGCGAAGCGCCAGGCTGCGGAGATCTCACAGACCAACGCCGACCGCGCGATCAACCAGAAGAACATCGCCAACCAGGAAGCGAACCTGATCGAGCAGACCGCGCTCGACACCAACACCGCAAACGCCAACGCCGGCATCGGCCGCGCCCGCGCCGAGGCCGAGCAGGCCGAGCAGCTCGCCCGCGCCCAGGCCGAGCAGGCCGTTCTGCAGCAGCAGGCCGAGAACAAGCAGGCCCAGCTGGATGCCGATGTGAAGCGCGTCGCCGACGCCCAGCGGTACGAGGCGGAGACCCGGGCTCAGGCCGACCTGTTCACCCGCGAGAAGTCGGCCGAGGCGGCCGCCATCGAGCAGGTCAAGCAGGCCGAGGCCCGCACCCGGATCGCCGAGCAGCAGGCCCAGGCCGACAAGGCCCGCGCCGCCGGTGAGGCCGCCGCCGCCGAGGCGAAGGCGACCGGTGAGGCCAACGCGCTGCGCGCCCAGGCCGAGGCTGAGGCCGAGGCACGCCGCCTGCGCGCCAACGCCGAGGCCGAGGCCATCCGTGCCGAGGGTGAGGCTCGCGCAGCCGCCGTCGAGGCCGAGGCCAAGGCCATCGCCTCGAACCAGGAGGCGTTCCTGTCGCAGCGCGTGCTCGAGGTGCTGCCGTCGATCATGGCGGAGTTCGCCAAGGGATACGCGGCCATCGGCAACGTGTCCATCATCGGCGGCTCCGGCGAGGACGGCGCGTCCAGCGTCATCGGCGGCGACAACGCCAAGGCGATGCGCGCCGTGTTCGACAGCGTCGGCGCCGCCACCGGCCTCGACCTCGCGGCGATCATCCAGGGTCAGGCCGTCGGTCGCGGCATCGGCGCGGGCGTCGCCCAGGCCGCGGATGCCGCACCCGCAGCATCCGCGACGAAGACCGCAGCAGCGCCGAAGACCGCCGCGCCCAAGGCCGCCCCCGCGGCCGAACCCGCCGCGGAGTGATCCACGTCTGAGATGGGGCCGTCCTCCGGGGCGGCCCCATCTTCGTGCGCGCACGTGTCCGGCATCCGCGACACACATCGGGGGTCGACACGCCAGATTTCGGACGTTTCCCGCGAGAACGTCCGAAATGTGGCGTGTCGGCCCCCAGAATGTACCGGGCACGATCGGGCATCCGGATGCCTGCGAAGACCGCTCCGTACACTCGAAGCATGACGATGCCGAACCAGCTCCCGTACGCCGTCTTCTCGGGAGCTCTCGTCGATCGCGCCACCGGAGGCTGGAATCCCGCGCAGGCGGTCGTCGGGCAGGGCATGGTGACCCTGTGGGTCGCCACCCCCGCCGGCTGGGTGCAGCATTTCAGTGTGCCCGCGGGCGAGGTGGTCGTGAAGTCGGCCGCCCAGCGCATCACCCTGGTTGTGCGCGGTCAGAGCTACCCGATCCTCGCGGACCCGGCGGCGGTCGACCGCGCCGTCAGGCTCAACGTCACCGGCCTCACGGGCAACATCACCGGCTCCCCCATCCTCGAGGCGGCGAGCACCGCGGGACGACTTGCGAACCAGGCGGGCGCCGCGCAGGCGTTCAGCGCCGGCGGCGGCGCGCAGTTCCTCGCGGCCTCGCGCGCGTCCGGCGCCCGTGTCTCCCGGCTGGGCTACCCCGCGATCATGGCCATCGGATGCGGCACCGCCCTGGTCATCGCCGTCGTCACACTCGTCGTCGCCGCTGTGATCATCAACATGTAGCGCGGAGGCCGCGGCGCGGCAGGAGGTCCGCCCGCACGGCAGACTGGATGCATGCCCGCCTTCGATCTCGCCGCGATCGGCGCGGGGCTGTCCTTCGCCGATGCCCTGCCGGCGCTGTCCGAAGCGCTCGACACGAGCGCCGCGGTCGTCGTGAGCGCTCCTCCAGGCACCGGTAATACCACATGGAATCTCTGACCCCAGTAGTTGATTGGGCGTCGTTCCTGCCGACGGCTGGGCGAGGCGAACGTCGACTCGTCCGATGCGACGAGATACTGACCTAAGGAGAGCCCAATTCGGGCGTAGATGCGAGTGGTGAGCAGATCGTCATCGAAACCGATGATGCGCTGGCCGATCCGCTCGCAGCCGGCACCGAGGCGGGCGAGCGTGCCAAGGCCGTACTCGCTCGGGGGAGACTCGCGGTGCTGAGCACGGAGCGCACGCGCCGTGCGGACCACGGCACCCTGGGTCACGGTGAGAGGGTGATGTGCGCACTCACGACCGCCGTACGCACCGCGCTGCCAGAGGCCGACGTGGTGGTGGCCAAAGGTGGCATCACGTCGGCCGAGGTCGCGCGTGCCGGCCTCGGGGCCTACGCCGCTCTCGTGCTCGGACAGGTTCTGCCGGGCATCTCGGTGTGGCGCCTCACGGCGTTCGACGGCCGTGAGCTGCTCTACGTAGTCGTGCCGGGCAACGTCGGCGAGGCCGACACGCTCGTCGAGGTCCTTCGCGCATTCGGAGGGGGTTCGGGCGTCGCCCCGATCTGACCACGCCCCGGCGCACTCGAGGGCCTAGGGTTTGCGTATCGCTTTCGGCGAGGTTGTCTTCCTTTGCTTCCCCACGCGTAGTTGACATCATCGAATGCGGCGAGAAGTCGTGCTGTGAAAGCAGACTCCCCACGCCTTGACCTAGGTGTGATGTCCAGGGACGTTGTTTCGGCGACACGGCCGTGAATAGCTGAGAGGTGAGGGCCTCCGGTTGTGAAGTGGAGCTGTTGAGTTCAACCGCTTCACGTACCAGGAGGCCCTCGTGTCCCACGCTAACGCTGCCCTGACCCCGCGCGCTCGACTCCGCCTGGCGCGCCTGATCGTCGAGGACGGCTGGTCACCGCAGGTCGCGGCGAAGATGTTCATGGTCTCTCCCGTCACGGCTCGAAAATGGGCGGCTCGGCTGAGGCTGGAGGGCCCCGCCGGGATGACCGATCGTTCGAGTCGGCCGCGATCGATGCCGACGAAGACGCCACTGCCCGTGGTCAAGCGGATCGTGAAGCGGCGGTGGCGGGGCCGTCTCGGCCCGGCCCAGATCGCCGGTGAACTCGGGCTGCCCGCCTCGACCATCCACGCAGTGCTCGTGCGATGTCGAATCAACAGGCTCAGCCACATCGATCGGGTCACGGGAGAACCCATCCGACGATACGAGCACGACCATCCCGGCTCGCTGATCCATGTCGACGTCACGAAGTTCGGCAACATCCCCGACGGCGGCGGATGGCGGTTCGTCGGCCGCGTCCAGGGCGAACGCAACCGGGAGGCCACCGCGACCCGTCTGCAAAGCAGGAACCACCGCTATGAGCCCCGGTTGGGCACCGCGTTCGTCCACACCGTCATCGACGACCACTCCCGTGTTGCTTACGCCGAGATCTGCTCTGACGAGAAAGCGCAGACGGCGACCGGCGTCCTGCGTCGTGCTGTCTCATGGTTCGCCGCCCGGGGTGTCCCCGTCGAGCGTGTCCTCTCGGACAACGGCTCCGCCTACAAGTCCCACGCCTGGCGCGATGCCTGCGCAGAACTCGGGATCACGGCGAAGAAGACCCGCCCTTACCGGCCACAGACCAACGGGAAGATCGAACGCTTCCACCGCACCCTCGCCGACGGCTGGGCCTACGCCCGGTTCTACGGATCAGAAGCCGAGCGTCGCATGGCGCTACCAGGCTGGCTACACTTCTACAATCATCACAGGCACCACTCCGCAATCGGGGCCCCACCCATCAGCAGAATCCAAAACAACCTGCCTGGACAGCACACCTAGCCGCCGTGGATCCTGACCGGATTCCCGCCATTGGGGCGTCCATGTGCACGGGACGCTCGGTGTTCTGAGGACCGTCGAGACACACTGCTGACATCGGGCGCTCACTTGGACCTGTTTGCCGCGGACCTTAGCAAGACCAGTCGCAACGGAGGGTGCTGATCGTCTGGAGTCAGAACAACGGAGCCAAGGTCTTGCAGCCAAGTAAGACCCGCAGAGCCCCAGCTCACATGCCTCGTCCCGGGAGTGCGCTGCCACAAACGGCAGGTCTATCGTGGTCGCAAGCACGTTGCGCGGCACCAGCATTTCGACCTGTGGTTGGAAAATCCATGGCCTTCTGGCCAACTGAGCGTACCCGCTCTCGCTGAGGGTAACCATCTCGCCCCCTCCACATCGAGGACAGTCCTCTTGCGCATGTGGGCTTCCACAGGAATCCCCGCAGGGCAGTACGGCGCCGGGCACGTCGAGATCTGGGATCACGGGAGTTACGACCTGGAGAGGTGGTCCGACGACGAGATCATCGTCACGCTGCACGGCCAGGTTCGGGTGGGCTCGGCGGGGGAGCTGCCAGGCTCGCGCTGATCCGCATCCGCCAGGGCGCAGGAAGTAACGCCGTCACTGCAGGACGTATTCGGGCCCAGACATTGGTGTTGCAGCTCGCCGACAACGCCGATGTCTCCCGTCTTGTGGGGTGGCGTGAGGTCGGAGTGCCATCGCTCGCACGAGCTCGTGAACCTCTACATTATGGTCGCCCGCGACAGGATCAGCGGATGCATATCGGATTGAAGCGATTTGCTGTCGTGAGTTCTCCTCCTCATCTTTCACCTCGTGTCGGACATGGCGGAACTGCGCCGAATCACTCACCCGACATGGGAATGCCGATCACGCCGCTCAGCCGCTCTGCCGGTGACTGCAAGAGGGCGCCATCCCTGAGCATGGCGTAGAGGACGTCGGACAGGCGCCGAGCGAGTGCGAGGAGCGCATGGTTGTGACGCTTGCTCTGGGCGATCCTGTGGCCGTCGAAGGCGCGGGAGCCGAGGTCAAGGAGTGCAGCGGATACCGATTAGGAACATGGCATTCTCCAGGATTCTGTACCCGCATCGTGACGGGCTGCCCACCGCGGATCGATTACCGGATCTTCAAGTTAAGGGTGCGAGGCCGGCGAAGGCGGCGAGCTGTCCGGCTGTGGAGAAGTGCTTATCGGCGACTTCGGTGAGTAGTCGCCCCGCTGTCCTGGCGCCGACTCCGGGCATGCTCGTCAGGACGGACTGAAGAAGGTGTGCGTCGACCAGCCGCTCGACCTCACTACGGCTGCGTCCGTACGCTGCGAGGGGTATTTGTTCGTTGACGCAAAAAACGGTCGGCTCATAGCCTGTGGCGAGGTGGCTGCGCCGCCTTCCTCGTCGACGATGCCGTAAGGAGAGTTCCCATGCCCAGACCTACCCCCTCTCATCGGTGGACGGCGGGAGCCGTCGCCGTCCTCCTCAGTGTCCTCGCCGTCGGCGCGGGCGAGGCGGCCCCCGCCTCCGCTGCGTCGACCGCGTCCTGGGAGGTCTCTCAGCCCGGTGCGAGCGGCATCTGCGGAGGCACGCGTGCGACCCTCGCATTGGACGGCAACGGACGTCTCACCCTTGCTGCGTCACGGGACTGCACGCCGGCCCTCGACCCGGGGCAGCTCGCCCTGCGCACGACCACGACGGACTTCACCCAGCAGCTCGAGTTCGTCGGACGGAGCGACCGTTCGATCGTCGACAACTACACGATGCTCTCCGGAAAGTCGCGGGAGCGGTCGAGGGCGGCGACGATCTCGACCTTCACCTTCGCCAGGGGTGGGGTGCAGCTGAGTGTGGTCGTGCGAGTTTCGCAGAGCGGGGTCGCGTTCCGGTACGTGCTCCCCGCGGCGGGAACCGTCATCGACGATGCGACGGAGTTCCAGTTCCCCGCCGACACGCTGATCACGACCGCGGCATACGCCGGGCCGCACGAGACCCCCTGGTCGACGACCACCGTCGGCGCGCTGAGCGCGGGGAGCTACGAGTTCGGCAGCCTGCTCCGGCGCACCAACGGCATGGCGGTGCAGATCTCGGAAGGGGACCCGGACGGCACGTTCTCGGGTGGAGGACTGAACAGGTGGGGTGCGTCAGGATTCGAAATTGGTCTCGCGACGGCATCTATCCCCGTCGCGGCCGGAGGGATGACGCCGTGGCGGGTGGTCTCGGTCGGCACACCTTCCGCCGTCTTCCAGTCCACGCTTGTGGACGACGTCGCCCGTCCGTCGCGCATTTCCGACATCTCGTGGATCCGCCCTGGGGTCTCGGCGTGGAACTGGCTCGACGGATACGAAAGCGGCCAGGCGTCGTTGTCGCAACAGAAGGCATGGGTGGACTACGCCTCGAGTCAGGGATGGGCGTACTCGCTCGTCGACGGAGGGTGGAAGGGGCAGACCTGGGTTCCGGAGCTTGTCGACTATGCCGCGCAGCGTAACGTCGGCATCCTGTTGTGGGTGCACTCCGCCGACCTCGAGACCGCTGCACAGCGCGAGGCCACGTTCACGCGGTTCCGTGACTGGGGCGTCAAGGGTGTGAAGATCGACTTCATGGACAGCGACTCACTGAACCGCTACGCCTGGTACGAATCGACCCTCGCCGACACTGCCAGGTTCCGGCTCATGGTCGACTTCCACGGCTCGCGTCTCCCGCAGGGGTCGTCGCGGACGTGGCCTCATCTGCTGACGTCGGAGGCGATTCGCGGGGGCGAGTTCCTCGGCGACCGCACGATCACTCACGTCGCTGCGTCACCCTTCACGCGCGGCGCTCTCGGCGGCACGGACTACACGCCGCTTGGGTTCCAGAACGGCAAGCCGAACAGCGACGCCGTCGAGCTCGCCGCGACCGTTCTCTTCGACACAGGGCTCCTGTTACCGGCAGGAACCCGCAGCGCCTATCAGGCGCGGCCTATCAGCGAATGGTGGATGCGCTCCGTCCCCGTAGTCTGGGACGAAACCCGCCTCGTCGGAGGAACACCGGAAACAGGCGGCGTGGTCGCCCGACGCAGCAACGAGCGCTGGTACCTCGGCGCCATGAAGGTCGGTGCCCCAGGAACCATCAGCTATTCGACCTCCTTCCTCGGCACGGGGCCGTGGCTCGCAGAGATCGTCGATGATGCCCCGAATGGCACTCTGCGCCGGACGACGCAGCTCATCACCGCCGGATCGACGTTGAGTATCCCGACCGCCGTAGCCAACGGCGGCCACGCCGTGCGGTTCACACGTGCAGTGTCCGTCCCGACGTCGGCGATACGCATCCGTGTCCAGCAGAGCGGGCTCGCCGTCAACGTCGCCTTCGCTGGCACGGCGAACGGCGATGCGATCGTGCAGTGGCCCGCCAGCGGGGACACGAACAACTACTTCTCCCTGTTGCCCCTCGGCGATGGCTATGTGCGAATCGTTGCGCAACACAGCGGTCGCGACGTCGTGATCCTCGATGCGGGTGCTTCGCCCGGCGCGAAGGCGATCCAGCACGATTACGGCAACCCCGCCGTCACCAATGACGAATGGCTCCTCGAGGACGCCGGCGCAGGGCGATTCCGCATCCTGAATCGACACAGCGGCCTCTATCTGACCGTGACCGACTCGGAGTGGGGAACGCCGCTGCGTCAGATGCCGTACCGCTCCGGTGACACGTTGCAGATGTTCTGGTTCGGATGACCTCTCGTGGCCCGGGTGCCTCCAACTATGCTGCTTCCATGGCGAAGCACCCGGGCTACCAAGACCCGCTGCGCGGGCTCCGTACCGTGTCCGAGGGTCGTCGGACGAAGCTTGCCGAACTCATCAATCTCATCGCAGCCAAGGGGGCGATGTCCCGGGCACAGGTGATGGCCGAGCTGGGATGGTCTCGCACGCTCGTGACTCGAGTGGCGACGCTGCTTCTGGACGAGGGGGTCATCGGAGAGGAGGTGGCCGCCGAGCCCGGCCGCCGCGGACGACCCACTGCGCAGTTGCGGCTGGTCGTCGGCCGCGCTGCCACCATCGGGATCGACTTCGGGTATCGGTCGGTGCGAACGATCCTCGCCAGCGTCGACCACACGATCCTCGCATCGGACGAGCGGGAGCTCGGCGACGACTACGGTCCCGACGAGGCGTTGGCCAGCGCACGCGACATGATCGAGGACATGCTCGCGTCTGCGGCGATCGAGTGGTCGGACATCGTCGGGGCGGGCATCGCCATCAGCGGCCCCATCGACTACGAGAACAACGCCCCCTCACTGCACAGTCTCCTCCCGCATTGGTCTGGGGATGTCGTGGCTCGCGCCAGCGAGTACCTGCCTTGTCCGATCGTCCTCGGTAACGACACGAGGCTCGCGTGCTACGCGGAACTGCTGTGGGGCGCGGGGCGCGACTTCGACAGCTTCCTTTACCTCAAGCTGCACTCGGGGGTCGGCGGGGCCTACGTGCTGAACCGTCGCATCGTCTCCGGTGCGACCGGCGTCGCCGGAGAGTTCGGGCACATGGTTCTCGTCCCCGGGGGGGAGCGGTGCCGGTGCGGCGGGCGCGGATGCCTGGAGACCGTGGTCGGTGTGCCCGCCATCATGCGCGGTTTGTCGGTGTCTTACGGACATACGCCCGAGTGGAAAGAGGTGATGCGCCGCCTCGCGGCAGGCGAAGCCGGCACGCGTGCAGTCTTCGCTGAGGCCTATGAGTCGATCGGACGCGCGACAGCGTCGTTGTGCAACATCATCGACCCTGGCGCCGTCATCCTCGGTGGCGCATTGAGCCGCGCCTCGCGTGACATCGAGGATCGCGTCGAGGAGGGAATCCGTGCTCATGCGTTGCCCGCCTGTGCCGACACCCCGGTGCGGGTCGGCGCTCTCGGGCGAGGAGCTGCGGCTCTCGGGGCGGTGGGAGCCGTGCTGATGAAGGGCATCGTCTAACGCTCCTTTTTGTTCATTGACGCAAAAATAGGCACGCACATAGAGTCAGTGGCGTCGCCCGGATCGTCTGATCCGACGGAGAAGTCGTCGGCCCCGGGCACACTCGCACAAAGGAGAGCAAGTGATCAATCGACTTCGCCTCGGCGCTGCGGCCTTGGTGGCCGTTGCGGCCATCGCGCTCACTGCCTGTCAGGCCACCGCCCCCGATGCCGGGAACCGACCGGCCGAATGTGACGGTGTGACCCTCACCAAAGTGGGGTACTCCCCGTACTCGAACACGGGCGGCTACTTCCCCTTCGTGGAGAAGGGGCTCACCGAAGGATTCGAGCCGTGCGGAATCACGGTGACCACCTCCGACCCGGACGCCGACTCCGGCAAGCAGGTGAGCGGCATCGAGAACCTTGTCGCCGCCGGAGCGAAAGCGGTCATCGTGACGCCGACCGACCCGAAAGCCGTGAGCCCGATCGCCAAGCGGCTCAAGGATCAGGGCGTCCTTGTCGTCGGACTCGCCACGTCGATCCCCGAAGCCGACATCACCTTCAACCTCGACGACCATGCTTTCGGCAGGCTCGAGGGCACCAGCGCCGGTGACTGGCTGAAGGAGAACCGCGCCGGAGAGAAGCCCAAAGTTGCCATCCTCCACCAGGACTCCGGCGGCGACCCGCTCATCGACCGGCACCAGGGAGCGATCGACGGCATCGACGAGGTGCTCGGCGAGGGGAACTGGGATCTCGTGAGCGAGGTGGAGGCCTACCAGGAAGACACCGGCAACGCGCAGACCTCAGTGATCCTCCAGGCCCACCCTGATTTGGACCTCATCATCGGGCTCAACGACTCCAGCGCTCTGGGCGCGGTTTCGGCGATCACCTCCAGCGGACGCACCGCAGGCAAGGACGTCGGGGTCGTCACCGGCGGCGAGGACAAGCGGATCCTAGACTACGTGCTGTCCAGCCAGGTCGTATCCACCGTCGGTCTGTTCCCGGTCGCTCAGGGCAACGTCATCGCTGACACCGTCTTGAAGTTCGCGAGGGGCGAGTCCGTCGAACGTGAGCAGATCGTTCCCGTCGAGCTCGTCACCGCCGACAACGCGCAGAGCATCCTCGATTCGCTCTCATGACCGGACCCCTCACCGAGACGACCCAGGGCGCCCCCGCGCTGCGAGCCCAGGGCATAGGGAAGTCCTTCGGGGGTGTGGCTGCTCTCCGCGGGGTCGATCTGACCATCCGGGAGGGCGAGATCCTCGGACTCGCAGGCGCCAACGGCGCCGGCAAGTCCACCCTGATCAACGTCCTCACCGGCCAACTGACCCCCGACACGGGAACGCTGTCCGTGCGCGGCAGCGACGTAATGCTCGATGCGCCGCGTCGTGCCGCCCACTACGGTATCGGCGTGGTCCGACAGGAGCTCGACCTCGTGCCCGACCTGACCATCGCCGAGAACCTCGCGCTCGGAGACGAGCGGGCGTTCCGACGTCGGGGCATCCTCGATCGGGGGAAGATGCGCGACTCCGCGGTGGCTGCGCTCGCGCGCGTCGGACTGCAGCTCGAGCCGTCGACGCTGGTGGGCGACCTCGCCATTGGCGACCAGCAGCTCGTGGCAGCCGCTCGCGCGCTGCGCAGTGCCGGTTCGGTGCTGCTCCTGGACGAGCCCACGTCGTCGCTGACACCCTTCGAAGCGGAGCGTCTCTTCACCGTGATGCGGGCGCTCCGTGACGAGGGCGTGGGTGTTGTGTTCATCTCGCACAGACTCAACGAGGTATCCGCGCTGTGCGATCGTGTCGTCGTCCTTCGGGACGGCCAGGTCGCAGGGGAGTACGGCGTCGACGACACGAGCATGTCCGAAGTCGTTGAAGCGATGGTGCCGGGTGCGCAGGCATTGACCCGGGAGGCCGAGAGGGCTACGCCGGGCCGCGTGATGCTCTCCGCGGAGGGCATCGGCGTGCACGGGCGTGCTCCGCTGGATCTCGATCTGCGCACCGGCGAGGTCATCGGGCTCTTCGGGCTCGTCGGCGCAGGCAAATCCTCCCTCGCGCGAGCCCTCGCCGGACTGACGCCGACCAGCTCCGGCACGATGACGATCGACGGGTCCGCCTACCGACCGAAGAGCGCAGCAGATGCCTTTTCGATGGGCGTCGCGTGCCTGTCGGAAGATCGCCGCTTCGAAGGGATCCTCCCCGGGCTCAGTGTCCGGAGGAACATCGCGGTGCGCGCGCCGAGAGACACCGCTCGAGCGGGAGTCCTCCGCACCGGGGCGATCACCCGACTCGTCGGCGAGATGTTCGAACGGCTGCGTATCAAAGCGGCCGACGACTCCCTCGACATCCGGGACCTCTCCGGCGGGAACCAGCAGAAGGTTCTCCTGGGGCGGCTTCTCGCAGAGGAACTGCGCGTACTCATCCTCGACGAGCCCACGCACGGCATCGACGTCCGCGCCAAGCACGACCTGCTCACGACCGTGGGCGACCTCACGCGCAAGGGTGTCGCGGTGCTCATGGTGAGCTCCGAGATCCCTGAACTCCTCGCCGCGTGCGACCGGATCCTCGTGATGCGGCGGGGCGAGGTAGTCGCCCAGATGGCGGCCGGGGAGGCCACCGAACAACTTCTCATGTCAGCTGCCACTGGAGGCGCACAATGAACACCGCTCTCGCTCTACCCGATGCGCCGACCGCTCCGCGCCGGAGGAAGATCGATCCGACCCTCCTCGTGCTCCCCGCGGCTTTAGTGCTCATGATCGTCGTGTTCGCGGTACTGTCGACGACGTTCTTCACCGTCGACAACCTCTTCGTCATCCTCCGGCAGTCCGCTGTGCTGGGCGTCGCCGCCATCGGCGCCACAATGATCCTCATCGCCGGAAGGCTCGACATCAGCCAGGGCGCCGTCATCGCGGCATCCGGCATCGTCTGCGTGTCACTGATGCAGGCCGGTGTGCCCGCCGCCCTCGCCATGCTGGCAGCGGTGTCGCTGGGCGCACTGCTTGGCCTGGGCAACGGCCTGCTCACCGAAGGGCTGAAGATCCCCGGGTTCATCGCAACCCTTGCGACGGCACTCGTCATCCGAGGAGCGGCGCTGCTGTTCACCGGAGGACAGTCGATTGCCGCTCCCAGCACCGAAGGGTTCGACCTGCTCTCGTGGGTCGGCGTCGGCTCGATCGGCCCGATCCCCGTGAGCGTCCTCCTCGTTCTCATCGCCTACCTGGTGGCGTGGTTCGTCATGCGCAAGACGGCATGGGGAATGCGCACCTACGCGATCGGATCGTCGGCGCGCGCCTCACGCACGGCTGGGCTGCGCGTGCGCCGACAGGCCATCCAGATCTTCATCGTCGCCGGTGCCCTCTCGGCCGTGGCGGGTGTTCTTCTCGCGGGTCGGTTGGGCTCGGGAGCGCCGAGCAACGGCACAGGAGCGGAGTTCGACATCTTCGCTGCCGTCGTACTTGGGGGTACCTCGCTCTTCGGCGGTCGGGGAAGCGTGATGCGATCCCTGCTCGGCATCATCTTCCTCGCGGTGCTCAGCAACGGTCTGGTGATCCTGAACGTCTCGTCCTACGTGCAAGGGATCGCGACCGGAGTCGTGCTGATCATCGCCCTGGGAATCGACCGGTGGCGGGCACGTGACGATGACTGACGTGCGCGGAATCGATCCTGAGCTTGCTGCCGCCGTGGCTGGGGGTGAACGCCCCGACCTTGCGAAGGACCTCGACAGGGCGCGCGTCCTCATGAGCTCGGTCGGGCTTCCGACTGCGCGAGCCGAAGAGCTGTACGGCTCCAGAGTCGACGTCACTGAGCGTCTCCTCGACCTCGGTGACAGATCGATCGACGTCCGCGTCCACACGCCGATCGGGATCGAAGCCACCGCGCCCGGATTGCTGATGCTCCACGGCGGAGCCTTCGTCGGCGGCGACAGGGGCGCCGAACACGCGAGAAGCCTGAGGTACGCGGCCGAGGCGGGGTGCATCGTGGTCACACCGGAGTACCGACTCGCGCCGGAGCACCCGTATCCGGCGGCGCTCGATGATGCGCTCGCCGTGCTCGAGTGGATGCGCACCGACCTCGCGGGGATCGACGGGGAGCGCCTCGCGATCGGCGGCGTGAGCGCGGGGGGAGCGCTCGCGGCGGGGCTGGCGCTCCGGCTTAGCGACGCGGATGCCCTGCGCCCGAGGGCTCTGCTACTGCTGTTCCCCGCGCTCGACGACAGGCTCGCATCGCGATCTTCGCTGGCCTTCACGGACTCTCCCGTCTGGGACGCCGCAAACACGCGGGAGATGTGGTCTCTCTACCTGCGAGGAGCCTCCGCCGACGGCTATGCGGCACCGGCGCGTGCCGCTGCGCTGTACGGGCTTCCTCCCACCTATGTGCTCGCCGCGGAGTTCGACCCCCTGCGCGATGAGGGCGTCGAGTTCGCGAGCCGTTTGATCGCGGCAGACGTGGCGGTCGATCTTCGCGTCTGGTCGGGCGCGTACCACGTGTTCGATCAACTCGCCCCCGAGTCCGCGCTGGCCAAGGCGTCGGTGGGGGATCAAGTTCAGTTCTTGCGGCGCTATATGCTCTGATTCCAGGCGGGGATACCGGGTTGACGGGCGACGCGTTCGCGCCGCGCTCTGCAGTCAGGCCCCAACGCCGCTGTCGGGTACGTCATCGATAGCTTCCTCTGCGGCACCTTCCTGGTCCAGTACGCCAGCGGGCGAGGCGAGATGTCTATGGCCATGCCCTCACGCAGCCTCGCCGGGTCGCGGCGCGCGCCGCCGCTCGCCGGCTCGCGCAGCTGGACGGCTCCGCCCTCGGCGACCGCATCGGCTTCACCGTGCGCGGCGAGCGCGCGGTGAGCCGTGACACGCGCGTCGAGTTCGTCACGGCGGGAGTGCTGCTGCGGCGGATGCTGGATGATCCCGGGCTCGACGGCGTGGACGCCGTGATCATCGACGAGGTGCACGAGCGGGCGCTGGAGACCGACCTGCTGGTCGGTCTGCTCGGTGAGGCCCGCGAGCTGCGCGAGGACCTCGTGCTGATCGCCATGTCGGCCACGCTCGACGCCGCGCGCATCGCCGCCGTCCTCGGCACGGATGCCGCGCCCGCCCCAGTCATCGACCACGAGGTGCCTGCGTTCCCGCTCACCGAGCGGTGGGCGCCGAGCCCGGCGCCGCGTCTGGACGAGCGCGGCGTGACGTGGGCGTTCCTGGATCATGTCGCCCGGACCGCGGCATCCGCTGCCCGCGACCTGACCCGCGAGGACCCGTTCGCCGACGTGCTCGTGTTCGCTCCGGGTGCCCGCGAGGTGGCCGAGATCGCCCGCCGCCTCCGCGATGCGAGCGGCGGCTTCGACGTGCGGGAGCTGCACGGGCAGATCCCCGCGGCCGAGCAGGATGCCGTGATCCGCGGACGTCGACCCCAGGATCCGCCGCGCGTGATCGTGACGACCTCCCTCGCGGAGTCTTCGCTCACCGTGCCGGGTGTGCGCCTGGTCGTCGACAGCTGCCTGGCCCGGCATCCGGTGCGCGACAGTGCACGCGGCATGAGCGGACTGGTCACCTCGGCGGCATCTCGCTCGTCCTGCGTGCAGCGCGCCGGCCGCGCCACCCGCCAGGGGCCGGGAACCGTGATCCGCTGCGTGGACGAGCGCAGCTACGCCGCCGCGCCCGCGCGCCCGGCGCCCGAGATCGCCGCCACCGATCTCGCCGACGCCGCGCTGCTGCTGGCCTGCTGGGGCGCGCCGGGCGGCACCGGTCTGCGACTGATCGACCCGCTGCCCGCCGACAGCCTTGCCGATGCGGTCCGCGTGCTGCACGGTCTCGGCGCCGTCGACGACGACGGCCGGGTCACCGACGAGGGTCGGGCGCTGGCGCGCATTCCGACCGATCCGCGTCTCGCACGCGCACTGCGCGACGGCGGCCCGCTGGTCGGCGCGCGGCTCGCCGCCGAGGTCGTTGCGCTGCTGGGCGGGGACCTGCATATGGCGGATGCCGATGTCGCGCACGCACTCGCGTCTCTGCGCGGCGGACGCTCGCCGGATGCTCGGCGCTGGAGTCGCGATGCCGAACGCCTCGAACCCCTGATCGCGGCGACACCGGGCATCCGCTCCACCCTGGACGGCGTCGGCCTGGTCATCGCGCTGGCGTTCCCGGAGCGGATCGCCCGCCGCATGGAGCGCTCGGCCGAGGGGGCGACGTTCCTGCTGGCATCCGGAACCCGGGCCGGTGTGCGCGGCCCGCTCGCGGATGCCGAGTGGCTGGCCGTCGCCGACGTCGCCCGTGCCTCCGGCCGCGCGGCAGCCGGCTCCGGTGCGGTCGTGCGCGCCGCCGCCGTGCTCACGGAGGAGCAGATGGAGCACGCCGCGAGCCATCTGATGACCGACCGGGTCGAGGCCGAGTTCGCCGGCTCCCGGGTGCAGGCACGACGCGAGCGCCGGGTCGGCGCGATCGTGCGCTCCTCGGTGCCGGTGCGGGCGTCGGCCGACGAGGGCAGGGATGCAGTGCGGCGCGCACTCCGCCGCGACGGGCTGGGGCTGTTCACCTGGCGGGATGCTGCGGACGAGTTGCGGCGACGCCTGGCACTGCTGCACCGGGAGCTGGGTGCGCCATGGCCCGATGTGTCGGATGCCGGCCTGCTCGCGGCGATCGACGTCTGGCTGGCACCGGAGCTCGATGCCCTCGCGGGCGGGACTCCGGTGGACCGTCTGGACCTGGCATCGGCGCTGCGACGTCTGCTTCCGTGGCCGGAGGCGGTGCGGTTCGACGAACTGGCGCCGGAGCGCCTCGAGGTG
>NZ_MKRT01000018.1:11408-12012 GCF_001897945.1 Microbacterium sp. 69-10 | reverse complement strand
GCCGCTGGACGACCCGACGGCGCGGCCGGTGGTCGCCGTGAAGCTGCAGGAGTGCTTCGGCTGGGCCGAGACGCCGCGGCTGGTCGACGGCCGCGTGCCGGTGCTGTTCCACCTGCTCTCCCCGGCAGGGCGTCCGCTCGCCGTCACAGACGATCTCTCCTCGTTCTGGTCGGGACCGTACGCGCAGGTGCGCGCCGAGATGCGCGGACGGTACCCCAAGCATCCGTGGCCCGAGGACCCCTGGGCGGCCGCTCCCACCCGGCACACGAAGAACCGCGCCGCGCGCGACTGATCACATGTGTCGGGACGGATCCATCCGCTGATGCAGGATGCGGATCACGTCGACGCCGCAGGCCGTCGCACGATAGAACACGAGATGACTTCCGATGCGGTAGCGGCGGTAGCCCTCGCGGATATCGTCGCACGCCCGACCCCGTTGCGGATCCTCAGCGATCCGCTCGATGGCGGCCCGGATCTCGGACACGTAGATCTCGGCCTGCGCTGCGTTCCAGCGCTCCTGTGTGAAGTCCCAGATGCCCGAGAGATCGCGCTGCGCCGCCGGCGTGAGCCGATACGAGTTCACTGCTTCTTCGCCGCGATGAAC
>NZ_MKRT01000018.1:9438-11392 GCF_001897945.1 Microbacterium sp. 69-10 | reverse complement strand
CGCTGTTCTCGCCCGCGATCAGCGCCGCACGCAGCGCGGCGCCCTGGGTCTCCTGGTCTTCCAGCAGGCGCAGACTCGCCCGCACGACCTCACTGGCCGAGCGATAGCGCCCTGAGCCGACCTGCTCCGCGAGGAAGGCGGCGAAATGATCGTCCAGGCTGATCGAGGTGTTCTGCGCCATGGATCGAGATTACCAAAGATTGGTAGCCTAGGGCGTGCGGCGGCGCAGCGTGAGCGGCGCCAGCACCAGGCATCCGACCGCGAACGCCGCGACGATCAGCCGGGGCGCGCCGACGTCCCACCCGATGTCGCCCTTCGTGACGGCCTGGATGGCGTCGATCGCATGACTGAGCGGCAGCCAGTCGGAGATCGCGTAGAGCACGTCGGGCATCTGGTCGCGCGGCATGAACAGCCCGCCGAGGATGATCTGCGGGAACACCAGCACCGGCATGAACTGCACGGCCTGGAACTCCGTCTGCGCGAACGCACTGGCCAGCAGGCCGAGGGCGGTGCCCAGCACGGCATCCACCACCGCCACCGCACCCAGCTGCCAGAGCGGCCCGTCGACGGTCAGCCCGCACACGTACACGGCGAACGCGACCGTGATGACGGCCTGCAGGATAGCCATGAGCCCGAACGCGAGCGCATAGCCGAGGATGAAGTCGGCCTTGCCGAGCGGTGTGGTCATGAGCCGCTCGAGCGTACCCGAGCGGCGCTCGCGCAGGGTGGTGATCGAGGTGATCAGGAACATCACGATGAACGGGAACAGCGCCAGGATCGCGCCGCCGAACTTGTCGAAAACCCCCTCCTGATCGGCGAACAGCCAGGCGAACAGGCCGACCAGCAGGCTGGGCGCCACGAGCATGAGCGCGATCGAGCGCGGGTCGTGGCGCAACTGCTGCAGCACCCGGCCGGCTGTGGCGAAGGTGCGCTTCATCGCTCCGCCTCCTGGCCGTGGTCCTTCTCGCGCTCCCTCTCGCGCTCACGCAGCGAGCGGCGCGTCTCGTGGCCGGTGTCGCGGCGGATCAGAGTGAGGAACGCCGCCTCGGCATCCGTCTGCCCGGTGTCGGCGAGCAGCTGCTGCGGGGTGGTGTCTGCGATGATCCTGCCGTCGCGCATGAGCAGCAGCCGGTCGCAGCGCAGCGCCTCGTCCATCACGTGGCTGGAGACGAGCATGGTGGTGCCGGCGTCGGCGATCTCGCGGAACAGCGTCCACAGCTCGGCGCGCAGCACGGGATCCAGGCCCACCGTCGGCTCGTCGAGCACGACGAGCTCCGGGGCGCCGAGGAGCGCCGCCCCGAGCGACACCCGGTTCAGCTGACCGCCGCTGAGCGCATCGACCGCCTGGTTCGCCTGGGAGGCGAGCCCGACCTGGGTCAGCACCCGGTCCACGTCGTCTCGCGGTGCGCCGAGGACGGATGCGAAGTAGCGCAGGTTCTCGTGGACGGTGAGGTCGGTGTACACGGCGGAGCCCTGCGTGCCGTAGGAGACGCGCCGCCGCAGCCCGCGGGCTCCCGCGGCCTCGCCGAGCACGGTGACGCTGCCGCCGTGAGTGCGCTGCACGCCGACGATCGAGCGCATGAGCGTGGTCTTGCCGCATCCGGACGGGCCGAGCAGACCGATCACCTGCCCTCGCGGGATGCGCAGCGACAGCCCGTCGAACACGTCGTGGCGTCCGCGCCGCACCCGCAGCCCGTCGATCACCACCGCATCATCGCTCATGCGATGAATTATTCACCTCGCATGCCCCGCGGGACAGGGCAGCTCAGCACTCGATGACGTTCACCGCGAGGCCGCCCTCGCTGGTCTCCTTGTACTTCGTCGACATGTCCAGGCCGGTCTGGCGCATGGTCTCGACCACGGCGTCCAACGACACGTAGTGCTCGCCGTCGCCGCGCAGGGCGAGGCGGGCGGCGGTGACGGCGGTGGAGGCCGCGATCGCGTTGCGCTCGAT
>NZ_MKRT01000018.1:262-9300 GCF_001897945.1 Microbacterium sp. 69-10 | reverse complement strand
CCTCGGCACCCGAGATCGACGCGTTCGCCTTGAACAGCGAGCCCAGCGCGGTGGCGGTCAGCAGGAAGCGGCGGATGCCCCGGCGGCGGTTCGCCTCGGCGATGACGTCGGGGTCGTCGATGGCACCGACGGCGATCAGCGATGCCTCCGCGCCGAACCCGAGCAGTGCGCTGCCGACGAGCTCACCGTAGGGCGTGACCGCGTTGCCCACGCCGAGGCCCGAGTCGGCGAGGAACCGCCACCAGTACATCGCCACGGCGTGGAGGATGCCCGCCGCCCCGTTGGTCGGCGCGGTCACGACGCGGCCGCCGGCGGCGTTCTCCTCGTTCACGGCGAGCGCGAAAGCACCGAGCCACTCCCCCGGCACCTGCGCGTGGCCGTCGGATTCGACGGCCTCCAGCTGCTCGCGGATGTCGTTCGCGCGGCGCTTGACCTTCAGGATGCCCGGCAGCGTGCCGCCCGTGTGCAGGCCGGCTTCGACGCAGGCGCGCATCGCGTCCCAGATCGCGTCGAGTCCGGCCGCGACCTCCTCCTCGCTGCGGACGGCGGTCTCGTTCAGTCGCGCGAGCTCTGCGATGGACAGCCCGTTCTCGTCGCAGAGGGCGAGCAGCGACGCCGCGTCGTCGTAGGGGAACGGCTGCACGGCGGCCGTGACCCGCGCCTCCTCGCCGTCACGACGGATGAACCCGCCGCCGATGGAGTAGTAGATCTGCTCGGCGACGGTGCCGCCCTCGGCATCCAGCGCCCGCAGGGTCATCGCGTTCGGATGCCCGGGCAGGCGGGTGCGCGGAGTGAGGACGACGTCGTCCTTCGAGAAGTCGATCGGATGCCGTCCGGCGAGGTTCAGCCGCTGTCTGTTCGGCCATCCCTGCCACGCGGCCCGCACGTCATCGGGGTCGCACGTCTCGGGGTGCAGACCCTGCAGTCCCGCGACCACGGCATCCGGGGTGCCGTGGCCGAGCCCGGTGGCGCCCAGCGAGCCGAACAGCTCGCAGGTGACGCGCGCCACACGGTCGAGCGCGCCGTCCGCCTCCAGGCGCGCGGCGAAGTCCACTCCGGCGCGCATCGGGCCGACGGTATGGGAGCTCGAGGGCCCCACTCCGATGGAGAAGAGGTCGAAGGCCGAGACGTACGCAGTCACCCCTCCAGCCTAGGCCTGCGCGGGCCTGTCGAGGCCGTGCTTCCGGCAGGCGAGAGGGCCGCGAGACTGCCGCGCAGAAAAGATTCCGATGGATCGGTCACATTTCCCGCACGCCGTTCGTCCCCTCTGTATGAACGAGAACACGAACAGCACCACGACCGTCGTCGAGCACAAGGCGCGCATGCCTCACCCCGCATTCCTGCTCGAGGGCGGGCTCGACGCGCTCACCGGAGTGAACCGCATCGCGCAGTCCTCGGGCCTGCCCGAGGATCTGCTGCAGCTGGTCTCGCTGCGCGCCAGCCAGCTCAACGGCTGCAGCTGGTGCGTGGTCGATCACACCACGCAGTTGCTGGACGGCGGCGCGGGCGCGCAGCGCGTGGCAGCCGTCGCCGCCTGGCGCGACGCACCGTACTTCACCGCGCGCGAGCGCGCCGCCCTCGCCTTCACCGAGGCGCTGACCCGCCTGGCCGACCACCACGACCCGGTCTCGGACGAGCTGTGGGCCGAGATGCTCGACTGCTTCGACCGCCGGGAGATCTCGGGCCTGCTGTTCGAGATCGGCGCCATCAACGTGTGGAATCGCATCAATGCGGCGATCCGCCAGCCGGCCGGCGCGCGCTGACGATAGCTTGCCGTGCGGAACGGAGCACAGATGCCGATGACCGAGCCCGACGAGATCTTCGAGACGCACCGCAGATATCTGACTGCGGTCGCCTACCGGATGCTCGGCTCGCACGCCGATGCGGAGGACGCGGTGCAGGAGGCCTGGATCAGGGCCTCCGGCACCGCCGCCGAGGCGGATGACCCGAGGGCATGGCTGACGAAGACGGTGAGCCGCATCTGCCTGGATCAGCTCCGGGCACGCGGGCGGCGTCAGGAGAACCCCCTCGATCTGCTTCCCGACGTCGAACGCGCACCGGCCGACGCCGACCCGACGGTACGCGCCGAGAGCGCCGACCGGGTCGGCTACGCGCTGATGCTGGTGCTCGATCAGCTGACCCCCGACGAGCGTCTCGCCTATGTGCTGCACGACGTGTTCGGACTGTCCTTCGACGAGGTCGCGCCCATCGTGGAGCGCACGCCGCCCGCCGCGCGCAAGCTGGCGAGCCGCGCGCGCGACCGGGTGCGCGGCGCCGCACCACGGGATGCCGATCAGGCGGCGACCCGCGCTCAGCGCCGCGCCGTGGTCGACGCCTTCCTCGCGGCCGCACGGGACGGCGACTTCGCGGGGCTGCTGGCCGTGCTGCACCCCGACGTCGAGTTCCACCTCGATCAGGGCGCCGACGGCATCCGGATCGTCCGCGGTGCGGAGAAGGTGGCGGCGTCCGCCGCCGCGTTCCACCGGTACGCCTCGGGCTACGACTTCGAGATCGTGGAACTGGCCGACGGATTCGCCGTCGTCGCGATCGACGACGGCGTCCCGGTCTCGCTGCTCTCCTTCAGCTCGGAGGGCGAGCGCATCACGGTGATGGAGACCCGCGAACTGCGCTGATCGTCCCCTCAGCCCCCCGGCGGCGTCGGCGGGGCGCGCGCAGGCGGTCACTCCACGAGCTTGCCCGTGCTGTCGACCTCGCGCATGAGCTCGGCGATCTCGCCGGGGACGGGTGCGATCGGCTCGCGCGTCACGCCCGCCCCCGGCGACCACACGAGGTTCACCTGAAGCGCCGGATCCGTCTCGGGGAAGTCGCTGCGGTTGTGGCATCCGCGGGTCTCCCGGCGCTCCAGCGCCGCCTCCAGGGTCGCGCGCGCGGCGATCGCGGATGCCTTCAGGTCGAACGCGTGCGCGAGGTCCTGGAAGCCGGCGATGTCCGGGTGGATGCCCACATCCGCCATCCGCACCTCGATCGCATCGAGCTCGGCCAGCCCCTCGCGGAGGCCCTGCTCGTCGCGCACCACACCGGCGTGCTCGGTCATGGTGTTGCGGATGGCGCGCTGCAGCGCTCGCACGTTCTCGGTGCCGTCCGAGGCGAGCAGGTCATCGATCTCGGCGCGCGCCCGAGCGACGGCATCCGTCGAGCGTCGCTGCGCATCCAGTCCCAGCGCGTGCGCCATCGCGGCCTGCGCGACGATCCGCCCGTAGACGAGCAGCTCGATCAGCGAGTTTCCGCCGAGCCGGTTCGCGCCGTGCAGACCGCTCGCCGCCTCGCCCATGGCGTACAGGCCGTCGACGTCGGTGCCGTGATCCTCGGGCCGCACCCACACGCCGCCCATCGAGTAGTGCGCGGTCGGCGCGATCTCGATCGGATCCGCGGTGATGTCGAGCATCTGCAGCTCGAGCAGCGTCTGGTACACGCGCGGCAACCGGGTCATGATCGTCTCGCGCGGCAGGTGCGAGACATCGAGCCAGACGCCGCCGTTCTCGGTGCCGCGCCCCTGCTTGATCTCCGTGTACGCCGCGAGCGCGACGCGGTCGCGAGTGGACAGCTCCATCCGCTCCGGGTCGTACTTCGACATGAAGCGGTCGCCCAGGCCGTTGCGCAGGATGCCTCCTTCGCCGCGAGCCGCCTCGGAGACCAGCGTGCCGGCGGCGTTCTCCGGCTCGATGATCCCGGAGGGGTGGAACTGCACGAGCTCGGGGTCGCGGATCCGGGCACCCGCGTCGACGGCGAGCCGGAACGAGTCCCCGGTGTTCTCGTCACGACGCGACGACGTGCGCCGCCAGATGCGGGTGTGGCCTCCGGCGGCGAGGATCACGGCGTCGGCGTGGATCAGGTACCGCGTGCCGTCGGCCTGATCGAAGCCGTAGGCGCCGAACACGACGTTGTCGCGCACCAGGATGCGGGTGATGTACATGCCGTCGAGGATCGGCACGTCGAGTTCCTCGGCGCGACGCACCAGCGTGCGCTGGATCTCGAGCCCGGTGTAGTCGCCGGCGAACGCCGTGCGACGGAACGTGTGCGCTCCGAAGAACCGCTGCGAGATGCGGCCGTCGTCCTCACGGGCGAAGCCCATGCCCCAGCGCTCGAGGTCGCGGATGCCGCGCTCGGCACCCCGCGTGACGATCTCGACGGTCTGCGGATCGGCGAGCAGGTAGCTCTCCTTGATGGTGTCGGCGGCGTGCTGCTGCCAGCTGTCCTCGGCATCCATGGTGCCGAGGGCCGCGTTGATGCCGCCTGCGGCGAGGGAGGTGTGGGCGTCCTGGCGGGGACGTTTGCCGACCGCCAGCACGTCGATGCCGTGTTCGGCGACCTCGATCGCCGCGCGCAGCCCGGATCCGCCGGTGCCGATGACCAGGACGGTGGTGGAGATCTGTCGTTCGCGAGCACTCATGTGATTCACGCTAGGCTCGTCCGCTTGATAACTCCAATGCATTGTTCAGCTGATTTCGATAGACTGAGCGCATGAATCTGGAACAGCTGCGGGGCTTCGTGGAAGTGGCGCGCCTGGGACACTTCACCCGGGCATCCGAGGTGCTGCACGTGGCCCAGCCGTCGCTGAGCAGGCAGATCTCGACCCTCGAGCACGAGCTCGGCGCGCTTCTGCTGCATCGCGCGCGCGGGCACATCTCGCTGACCCCGGCGGGTGAGGTGCTGCTGCCTCGCGCGCAGCGGATCCTGGCCGAGGTGGGTGCGATCCGCGCGGAGATGGACGAGCTCGCCGGTCTCGGCCGAGGTCGGGTGCGCCTGGGCGCGCCGCCGACGCTCTGCGTGAGCCTGGTCGCCGAGGCCATCAGCACCTTCCACGACGCGCACCCCGGTGTGGACCTGCACCTCGCCGAAGGCGGGTCGCGGGCGCTCGTGGAGCAGCTCGCGATCGGCGAGCTCGACATCGCGCTGATCACGGCCTCCGACCTGCGACCCGTTCCCGGCGTGACGCTGAGCCGGCTGCCGCTGCTGTCCGAGGAGCTGGTCGTGGTCACCTCGTCGGCGGATCCGCTCGTCCCCGCCGGCGCCACGGTGGATCTCGCCACGCTCTCCCGGGTCCCGCTGATCGCACTGGATCGCAGCTACGACCTGCGTGCGACGACGGATGCTGCCTTCCGCGCGGCCGGGCTCGCGCCGACCTCCGTGCTGGAGGGGCCGGAGATGGATGCCGTGCTGCGGTTCGTGGAGCGCGGGCTGGGCGTGGCCGTGGTACCGGCGATGGTGCTGACGGACCGTCCGGCGCTGAGCTCTGCGCGGCTGTCGATGCCGCTGACGCGCACCGTGAGCCTGGCGCACCGCTCGGACGTCACGCCCGGCGTGGCCGTCGCGGCCATGCGGGATCTGATCGTGGCGACCGCCGTCCGGTTCGCCGAGCGCGACCCGGCGCTGAGCAGCATCCTCCCGGAGACAGAAGAAACCCCCTCCTGAGGAGGGGGTTTCAGCACTGTCTCAACACAGTGTGCGCCTCGAGGGACTCGAACCCCCAACCTTCTGATCCGTAGTCAGATGCTCTATCCATTGAGCTAGAGGCGCAGGGCCCGGCGAGCGGGCCAAGGAACAGCTTACACAACCATCAGAGCGAAGCGAAATCGGCCCGTTCCGTCATGCATCCCCCGCGTGTCGCGCCTCGCGACGGGCGCTGCGCTCGCTCCGTGCGGGTTCCTTCGCGGCTTCCTTCTCCGCCGCCTTCTCGGCGGCCTTCTCCCGTTTCCGGCGCGCGCGCTGCTCGGACGAGAGCGCCTGCAGGTCGACGAGCCTGAGCGCCTGCATGCGCGCATCCCGCATCCGCTCGTAGTCCGGGTCCTGGTCGGGGCGCATGGCCTCGACCCGCAACCGGCGGTCGAGGTTGCCGCGCACGTCGCCCCAGGCCGCGACCCGCGCATCCTCGACGAGGGCGCGCAGCGCGTCGGGCTCCTCGGTCATCTTGCGCAGCCTGTCGGCGACGCCTGTGGACTGCCGCGCACGGCGGCGGAGGTTGCGCACATCGCGGTCGCGGTAGTCGTGCGTGCCGTGGGGATCCGAGTGGCGGCCCTTGGCGCGCTTGCGCAGCGCGACGAGCCGCTCGGCCTCTTCGTCGGACTCCTTGGCCATGGCGAGCAGCGCCGTGCGCGCCACGTCCATGTAGTGGTCGATCTCGAAGACGCCGCCGCGAGCGATCGTGCCGACCAGGATCTGGTTCTTCACGGCCAGCTTCGCGGCCGCGGTGGCGATCGCGACGCCCTCGCCGGTGGCATCCGCCGTACGTCCCACGAGCACCTCCCGAATCGAGCGTACCGGGCGCCGCCGACGTCGGGGAGACCCGATCCAATCACGCCCGCGACCGCGCCGCCGCGCCGCAGGAGCGCCGGCGACGGGTCGCTGGATAGGCTGACCCCGTGACGAGAATGCGGGGGGCCGCGGGTACGGCGTCCGCAGCGGCGCGACGCTCGCTGCGGGGTGCTCTCGCGCCGTCGACGGCGCCCGTCTGGATCGCGGCCGTCCTGCTGGTCGCCCTCGCAATCGCGTTCCTCTCGCTGGGCGGGCTGCGAGCGGCATCCCGCGCTCCCGGCGCGGCCGCGGCCGACCAGGAGGTGCGCACCTCCCTCTACGCGATCACGGTGCACGACGCCGAGCTGGTGGATGAGGTCGAGGAGCACTACTGGAAGGCGAAGCCCGACGAGCAGATCCTGCTCCTCTCCGTCCGGCTGGAGAACCTGACCGACCACCCGGTCAGCCTGATCGGCGCCGCCGACGGCGTCACCTCCCGGCTGATCGACTCGAGCAGCCCGCTGCTGAGTCTGTCCGAGGTCACCGCGACCGATGCGGGTCGCGCCTGGCGCGACGACGGCAGCCGCGGCACCCCGGTGCTGCAGCCGGGCGTCCCCGCCGAGGTCGTCATCGGATGGCCCGTCCCGCGCGGCTCCTTCGCCGACGGGGACGTGCGGCTGAACGTGCAGGAGGCCCGCGAGGTGGCCGGGCAGATCATCCTGTCGTCCTCGTCGATCACCTGGCGCCGCACCGCACTGGTCGCGCGCATCACCGTGGGGCTGACGTCGTGAACCGGGCGATGCCGTGGCTGATCGGCACCGGTCTCGTGCTGGTGGCGGGGCTCGTGAGCGGGATCACCCCGCCGGAGGACTCGCTGACGGACGCGTTTCCCGTGCGCGGATCCGCGCACCAGGAGGTGACGACGCGGACGCTGGTCGCACGCGTCGTGCAGTCGTCGTTCGCCGAACGGCTGAGCGACGAGCGCGACGAGTGGGATGCCGAGGGCAACTGGCTCGTGATCGAGGTCACGGCATCCGCCCGTCAGACCGAGCTGGACGCCGAGATCGGTCTCGCGTCCCTGCTGATGGACGGCCTCGTCTTCCACGCCAGTGAGCGCCCGCCCGAGTCGCTGCTGCGCTCACCGCTGCGGGTGGGCGTCGACACCACCGGCCAGATCGCCTTCGAGCTGCCCGAGAGCCTTCGGTCGGGTACGGCCCAGCTGCGCCTCTCGGCCGACTACTTCACGCCTTCGCTCGACGACGTGATCGTGATCCCGATCGACCTGGATGCCGCGGAGCGCACCGCGACCGTGGAGCTGACGGCACCGAAGGTGGGAGCACCATGACGTGGTGGCGCAGGCAGCGCGTCGCTCTGGTCGCCCTGATCGCGGCGGTGGCCGCGCTGATCGGGGTGAGCGTCTGGCTCGACGTGCTGCCCGCTCAGGAAGCCGCTCCCCCCGCACCGCGCGTCGCCCAAGGCGCGGTCGACATGGGCGGCAATCGGCTGGAGCTGGTCCGTGCGGTCCCCGACGAGTTCCCCGCGCCCGCCGGGGCGCACACCCTCAGCATCCGGCTGTCCGCCGACAGCGCGAAGGATGCCGAGCGCTGCGGCACGTTCACGCTCCGTGAGAAGGATGGCGAGCGCGTCTGGCTCACCGCGGGGTCCGCGGTGGACGTGCGGTACGGCGATGAGGAGAGCTCATGCCGGAAGGGGACCGATTCCTACCGCATCCTCTCCGTCTTCCTGCTGCCGAACGACGCCGAGGGGCCGTTCTGGCTCGATATCGCCGTCGGCGACGAGACCGTCCGATTCCCCGTCGGCGACTGAATCGCGCACGCCGATCCCCGCCTCGGGACGGCCGACCACCGCGTCGAACGCCGTCGCGACGATCGCCACGCGAATCGGCTCGGCGATCGCGGCGACCCCCACCGTCACCAGCGGCAGCCAGGCGCTCCAGAAGCCGGACTCGTGCCCGCCGATGACCTGCAGCACGCCCCGCGTGCCGGTGCGCTCGGCGAGAGCCCACAGCGCGTAGGCGAGGGCGAACGCGCCGAACAGCAACGGCCCGCCCCGCCAGATCGCGGCCACCGCCGCCCACAGGTCCTCGAACCGCTGCAGCAGGGTGCGCGCCAGCGAGCCCACCGCGCCACGCAGCGCCTCGGTGCGCCGGGCCAGCACCGGCGGCAGCGCATCGAAGTCGGCACCGTAGATCACACCCGCGACCGCCAGCCACGCCGCGGGCACGATCGCGGCGGCGATGACGATCCCCACCAGCCAGAGCACGGCCTCCCACACGCTCGCCAGCGACGGGATGGCCGCCGCGACGCCGTCGCCGAAGTCCTGCAGCCACAGGGCCCCCGCCCGACCGGAGAACCACGCGCGCACGCCGGCGAGCCACTGGCCGACCAGGGTGAACAGCATGAACGTCCACAGCAGCTCCGCATACGCGGCCAGCGTCAGGGTCCACTCCGGCAGGCGCTCACGGAACCGGGCTTGCAGCGCGCGCACCAGCAGCGCCACCACGAGCACGGTCACCGGAAGAACGCCCACCGAGATCAGCCCGCCCCGGTCGACGATCGCCTCGCCGAGACCGAATCCCGTCTCTCGGAACGCGATGCTGCTGGCCAGCCGGAAGAACTCCTTCTGGTCGGCGTCGAGCATCCCCCACGCCGCATAGAAGATCGAGAACGGCAGGATCGCGACGAGGGTGGATCTCAGGAACGCGCGGATGCCGGCATCCGGCTCCCCGCTCTGCGCCACGTGCACGAGCGAGGGGCGCACCGTCA
>NZ_MKRT01000018.1:0-182 GCF_001897945.1 Microbacterium sp. 69-10 | reverse complement strand
CCGACGAAACCGGCCAGCTGCACGAGCAGCCGGTGCAGCACCTCGCCGCCCACGTACCAGGCGATCAGTGCGGGCCAGTGGCGCGCGAGGATCCTCGCGAAGGTGCGCAGCGCCGGGAGCATGAGTTTCTCCTATGTCAAGTTTCAGGCCGCGAGCGGGAGGCTCGCGGGGGTTTCGATGGG
>NZ_MKRT01000017.1:87455-87599 GCF_001897945.1 Microbacterium sp. 69-10 | reverse complement strand
AGCGTGCCCGACCTCGGCCGGTAGGGTCAAGCGACCGAGTCACGAGATACAAGCACTTCAATGCGGCGGCGTCGTTCGGGAAGTGCCCTCGGGCGCGCACGGCGCGGCGGTAGCGGGCGTTCAGGGACTCGATCGCGTTGGTGC
>NZ_MKRT01000017.1:86688-87041 GCF_001897945.1 Microbacterium sp. 69-10 | reverse complement strand
GTGGTGACGCCGACGGCGACGTAGAACGGCTTGTTGCGCACCTGCCCGTCCCGGACCTTCACCACGATCGCGTCGATGAACACCACCGGGTAGACCCGGTCCAGTGGACGGTTCTGCCACTCGGTCATCTCCTCGATCACCTTGTCGGTGATCTTCGAGATCGTGTCCTTGCTGACGCTCGCGCCGTAGACGTCGTCGAAGTGCGCCGCGACCTCACCCGTCGTCAGCCCGCGCGCGGTCAGCGATAGGACAATCTCGTCGATCCCGTCCAACCGCCGCTGCCGCTTGCGCACGATCTTCGGCTGGAACGACCCGTCACGATCTCTCGGCACGTCGATCTCGACGGCACCGAC
>NZ_MKRT01000017.1:85925-86457 GCF_001897945.1 Microbacterium sp. 69-10 | reverse complement strand
GGATCGATCATCTCGATGGTCTGGCTCATAGCCCTTCCTTTCGGTCAGGCCAGTCCCAGATCCACCGTTTCGCTGACAGTCCCCACCACACCCACTCGGGATCGACCGTGCGCTGCCAATAGTACAGGGCTGGAATCGAAGCGCCCTTGACGCCCTTCGACAGGCGGGCGGGAAGCGGGTCGATGCCGCGCCAATCGCGAGCACCGAGCACCGGCGAGACCACCGCCCACTCCTCGGATCCGATGTTGGACGGAGACCAGTGCAACTCGATGTTCGGCGAGTAGCACCGGGTGGTGACGCGTGCGCCGGCAGTCACCGGCTGTCTGCTCTTCAGGCTCGCCATTTCGCCGTCACCCCCTCGCGTGCGAAGGTGGCGCCGTCCGCGGCGATAGACGGCAGGCGGGCGAACTCGTTAGTAGCAGGCGCGCCCGGAAGGACGTTGATTACAGGCATGCGGAAGGATCCTCAAAAGGGGGGGTCTTCCGGTTCCCCCCCTGTGGGCTTTGACCGCTGCTTTCCGGGTGTAGATCCT
>NZ_MKRT01000017.1:76352-85899 GCF_001897945.1 Microbacterium sp. 69-10 | reverse complement strand
CGGATACCCTCAGCCCTGTCGCGACCCCGGTGGGATGAGCTTGTCTGCTGTGAGCGTACCAACGGGTGGTGACACCTCTACCGCCTCGCTGCCATCGGCGTGTCACAGCTGTCAACCCGATGTCGCCTGCTGTCACGGATCATGTCCCGCTGCCAGATCCCGTGTCACCCGACACGCGTTGCCGACAAGGAGACTCTTGACACCGCCTCCCGCCTCGCATAACGTACAACCAAATGGTTGTACAAATTGAACTCAGCGAAGCGGAGATCGACCGTGTGTTCCATGCACTGGCGACGGCGACCCGGCGCGACATCCTGCGCCGGACGATCGAGCGCGAGCAGTCGGTCTCTGACCTGGCCCGCGACTACGAGATGTCCTTCGCCGCAGTCCAGAAGCACGTGGCCGTGCTCGAAGAGGCACGGCTCATCGTCAAGCGCGCCGAGGGACGCGAGCGGCTCGTCCGCGCGAACCCCGAGATGATCGCCCGTGCGCGGGCGCTCCTCGCCCGATACGAAGAGCTCTGGCGGGCACGCATCGCCCGGCTCGACGATCTGCTGGCCGGTCCTCCTCCGAGCGAGGCGGCACCGACGGCATCCGATCCCACCGACAAGCACCACGACACCGACAAGAACCAAGGAGCATGACATGCCTGTCATCGACATCGCGACCGACACCGAGAACCTGACGATGACCGTCACCGCCGAGTTCGCGGCCCCCATCGAGCGCGTCTGGCACGCCTACAGCGACCCGCGTCAGCTCGAGCGCTTCTGGGGTCCGCCGAGCTGGCCGGCCACCTTCCTCACCTGGGACCACACCGTCGGCGGACGCGCCGACTACGCCATGACCGGCCCCCACGGCGAGAGCCACCGTGCCTACTGGGAGTTCCTCGAGATCGAGGAGCCGCACCGGTTCAGCGTGCTCGACGGCTTCAGCGATGACGAGGGCAAGCCCAACGGCGACCTCCCCGCCATGCGCATGGACTTCACGTTCGAGCCGACCACCGACGGCACGCGCATGGTCACGTCCAGTCGGTTCGACTCCCTCGAGGCGCTGGAGCAGGTCATCGCCATGGGTGTGATCGAGGGCACCCGCATGGCCATGTCGCAGATCGACGCCGTGCTGCGCGACCTGCGCGAGTACGCCGAGGGCAAGGGCACCACCGTCGAGTTCCTCGACGACACGCACATCAGCATCACCCGGCTCGTGAACGGCCCGCGCGACCTGGTCTGGCGCGCCTACACCGAGCCCGACCTGATCAAGCAGTGGATGCTCGGCCCCGACGGCTGGGAGATGACGGAGTGCGAGGTCGGCCTGAAGGCGGGCGACCGCTACCGCAACTCGTGGGCGCCGGTCGGAGACAACGAGGGCGAGGCGTTCGGCTTCGAGGGGGAGATGCTCGTCGTCGACGCCCCGCGTCGTGCGGTGCAGAGCGAGCGGATGCAGGGCACCGACGGCCCCGACGTCCTCAGCGACGTGAGCTTCTACGAGGAGGACGGCGCGACCCTGATCACCGTGATCATGGAGTTCCCTGACAAGGACACCCGTGACGGGATCCTCGCCACCGGCATGACCGACGGAATGGAGGCGTCGTACCAGCGCCTCGAGTCGACGGTGCTCGCGGGCGAGTCCGTCGCGTAACTCCGCAGATCAGCACAGCTCCGCAGGGATCGCGCCGATTCCTGCGGAGCTGTGCGTTTGCGCGAGCGGATGCCGGCGCGAGCGGATGCCGCGGGAAGAGCGGATGTCGCGAAGCGGGCGGTGCGGCCGTATCGAGGGAATCTGGCCCTCATGCGCACAAGCTGGACCTGCGCGACCGCAGGGGCATCGGTGCTGTCACGGACTTCTGCGCGCGCGTCAGATCAGCCGGCGCAGCGCCTCCTGCAGCGAGACGCCCTGCGCATCCGCCCGGTCGCGGAGCCGCGCGTGCTCGTCGGCCGTGAGGGTGACGGTCAGCTCGACCGGGTCGAACCCGCGCCGGCTCCCCGAGCCCGTCGACGCGTCGTCGAGACCGTCGAGAAGATCGGATGCCGCGGCCCAGAGCTGTCCGGATGTCTGTTGCGCGGATGCCTGCTGCGCGGGCACCGTCCGCACAGCGGCCTGCTGCGCGGACGCCTCGGCCGGCCGCGCATCCGCCTCGAGCGCCATCCCCCCTGCGAGTGCGGCGCCGCCGTCGGATGCCGACGAGAACCCTGGTCCGCGCTTCGGCTCCTGCTTCTGCTGGTACGCCTTCGCCGCCGCATTGGCGCGCTCGTCGGCGGCCTCGTTGAGCGGATGCCCGGCGTGCCCCTTCACCCAGTCGAACTCCACGTCGCGTCCGCGCAGGGCTTCGTCGATGCCCTCCAGCAGGTCGCGGTTCAGCACCGGGCCCCCGTCGGACTTGCGCCAGCCGCGGCGCTTCCATCCCGGCATCCACTTGGTGACGGAGTCGATCACGTACCGGCTGTCGCAGTGGATGAGCAGCTTCTCATCGGTGCCCGCCGTCGCCCGCAGCAGCTCGAGGACCGCCTGCAGCTCGCCCTGGTTGTTGGTGCCGTGGGGCGATCCTCCGGCGGCCCAGTTCGCGTCGTCGATGTACCAGGCCCATCCGTTCGGGCCCGGATTGCCCAGCGCGGAGCCGTCTGCGGCGGCGATGATCGTCATCCTTCAACCGTAGGGCGTCGATCCGACACGGCCCGACAGTCGGTATCGTCGAGGGATGTCCGGGTTCGCCGCCAAAGCCGTGATCATCCTCATCGTGGTCACGCTGGTCGTCGTCCTCGTCGCCCGCTTCTTCCGGCGCGTGACGCCCGCGAAGCCGGGCACGAGGAGGCAGCGGATGCCTCTGCTCGTCCCGCTCGTGGGAGCCGCACTGACCGTGGCCGGGTCGCTGCTCGCGCTGGCGGCGTTCTCGCCCCAGTACAAGCCCGAGCTGCTGCCCACGCGCATCGCCTCGGCGGTCGTCGTCCTCGCCGGGCTGGCGGCGCTGCTCGCCTATCGCAACTGGTACCTCGAGGTGTTCTCGGATGCCGTGCGATTCCGCACAGTCCTCGGGCGAGAGAAGCGCATCGACTACCGCGACATCGCCGCGTTCCAGGTGAAGAAGGCCGCCGGCCGGGAGCGTCTCACCGTGCGATCCCGCGACGGCGTGCGGCTGTCCGTCGACACGGCCCGGTACAGCGTGGCACCGCTCCTCGCCGCCGCGCGCAGCGCAGCATCCTGAGCGCTCAGTCCTCGGGCTCTCCCGACTCCGTGACGTCGGATGCCTCGGGTGCAGGCGGCGCGACGGGGATGACCGTGCTGGTGTAGAGCGCGCCCAGACCGACGTCCATCAGGTCCATGCTCGGGGCCTCGTCGAGACGCTCGTTCGTCTGCTCATCCAGCGGCTCGCCGGGCAGTGCCGCCCATGCGCCCGGATCCTCCTGCTTCTGCGAGAACAGTCCCATGCGTCCATTCTCGCCCCGGCCCGCTCAGATCGGTGCGGTGATCTCCAGATCGGCGCCGAAGTCGTACCACCACTGCTCCGCGCGCACGGTCTGCCCGAATCCGGTCGCCGTGTAGGTGGCGCTCACCGGCGTCCAGTCCTGCTCGAACAGCAGCCGGCTGTCGGTGATGGTCGAGCCGATCATCACGTACGGAGCGGCGCATTCGAACACCCGGGCCTCCACGACCATGTCGTCCGGGAGGGTAATCTTCTCCTTCGCCGGCAGCAGGTTCCACACCGGGCAGGCCTCCACCGACTGGCGCAGGACGTCGCCGGCGAACACCGCGACGAGCAGCCGGCC
Source organism: Microbacterium sp. 69-10 (assembly GCF_001897945.1). GTDB lineage: Bacteria > Actinomycetota > Actinomycetes > Actinomycetales > Microbacteriaceae > Microbacterium. The sequence goes on along the minus strand of NZ_MKRT01000017.1, from coordinate 82,138 downwards.
GGCCTGGCCGATGATCATCTTCTCGGGGTCATCGGAGTCCGGGTCTCCCTTCACCCAGCCGCCGCCGTCGTCCTGGTAGGCGGTGTCATCCACGAACACGACCTCGTTGGGATCCGCTCCCGTGGTCTTGCCGTGGATCGCGACGTCGGGGCGCAGTCGCACCTCGGCCTGCTGCAGCTCGTCTCCCGTGTCGACCTTCGCCCGGAAGGTGCCGAGCACGTGCAGCGCGTCGCTGAAGCACGCGCCGAGCTGGGCTCCGGTCGCGGTCTCGGCGTCCAGGTCGATGCTCGTGCAGCTGCCGGCCGGGTCGGGCCGTGCGGCAGCGACAGCGGATGCCGAGGGCGACGGCGCTCCGGATGCATCCGCGTCGGCAGAGCCCGGGGCGGGTGCGCCGGAGCATCCGGTGAGCAGGAGGATTCCGGTGAGAGCCGAGGCGGCGGTGAGTCGCTTCACGCGACCAGAATAGACAACCGGATCAGAAGTCGGCGATGACCAGCTTCTTCATGCCGAGCATCCGCTGGTAGCCGCCGGGCCTCGACAGCAGCTCGCCGATGTTCGCGGGCACGATCTGCCAGCTCACGCCGTACCGGTCGGCCACCCAGCCGCAGGCCTCCGCCTCGGGCACGGCCGACAGGGCATCCCACAACCGGTCGATCTCGTCTTGATCCTCGCGGCGCACCTCGAGCGAGACCCCGGGCGTGAACCCGAACTCGTGCGCGATGTCGGAATCCATGATCGAGAACCACTGGTCCCCGACGTGGAACTCGCCGAACATCACGCCGCCGGTCGGGCGGGGGATCACGGTGCCCACACCGGCATCCGGCAGCAGCGACGTGTACAGCTCGGCCGCGTCGCGCGCCTTGCCCTCGACGGCGTTCGCGAACATGATCTGCGGGATCACGAACGGTCGCGGCTCGCCCTCGGGCCGGGTGAGCATCAGCTGCCAGCTCACGCCGTATCGGTCGGCCCCCCACCCGAACCGCGGGCTGAACGGGTACTCGCCGAGTGGCATGAGCGCGGCGCCCCCGTCGGACAGCGCGTCCCAGGTCGCGTCGAGCGCCGCGCGAGCGGCATCCGCGTCACCGTCGAACATCAGCTCGTCGGGGTAGCGCATGGCCACGTGCGCCTTCGTCTTCGGCAGCGCCGCGGCGTAGAACTCACCCGCCTCGCCTGCGTCGGGGCGGGAATCGGGGTTCAGTCGGTGTCGGCGGCGCGGACGGCGTCGACCAGCTCGCGCCAGGCGCCGTGCAGCAGGGCATCCGGCAGCACCTGCTCGTGCTGCGTGTCGTGGATGACGGCATGGATGCTCCAGACGTAGCGATCCGCTCCGGTCTGCACCGCCGGGTCCGGGTGCTCGTCCCAGGGGCAGCGCTCGACCAGTGCGACCCACTCCGGGGTCTGCTCCGGATCGGGCTCGACGCGCCAGCGACGGCGGAGCCCGGCGATCCCGCCCGTGCGCACCACGGCGACGACGATGCGGTCCGCATCGCCTGTGGCATCCGATCCGTCACTCGGGGGCTCGATCTGCTGAGGCATCCTTGATCACTCCGCCTTCAACCACTCCGACGGCGATCCACGCATCGCGCACCGCCGTCTCCACGCTAGCCCCGATGTCGGCGGCAGCGGTGATGGTCGCCTGCGCGAACTCTGTGAAGTCGGCGGTCGCCGACAGCCCGCCGGTGAGAGCGCGGTACCAGACCAGGCCGGCCGTCTCCCAGGCCTTGCCGCCGATCGCGGTGGCCGCCAACGCGAAGGCGCGGTTCGGGATGCCGGAGTTGATGTGCACGCCGCCGTTGTCCTCGGTGGTCCGCACGTAGTGCGTCATGTCGGCCGGCTGCGGGTCCTTGCCGAGCTCGTCGTCGTCGTACGCCGTGCCGGGGTGCAGCATGTCGCGCAGTGCCCGGCCCTGCACGGCCGAGGTGAAGATGCCCTCGCCGATCAGCCAGCTCGCCTCGTCGGCGCTCTGATCCTTGGTGTACTGCTCGGTGAGCGCCCCGAACACGTCGGCGCACGACTCGTTCAGCGCCCCGGACTGGCCCTGGTACTCCAGCGCGGCGGTCGTCTGGATCACACCGTGGCCGAGCTCGTGCCCGATCACCGTGACCGATCCGGTGAAGCCCGTGAACACCTCTCCGTCGCCATCGCCGAACACCATCTGTGAGCCGTTCCAGAACGCGTTGTCGTACTTCTCGCCGTAGTGCACGGTCGCGTTCAGCGGGGCGCCTCCGCCGTCGAGCGAGTCGCGCTGGAACGCGCCCAGCAGCATCCGGAAGGTGTCGCCGAGACCGTCGAAGGCCTGGTTCACCGCGGCATCCTTCACCGTCGGGTCGTCCTCGCCGCGCACCTTGTCGCCGGGGAGCTGCTCAGTGTTGTGCGTGTCGTACACCGTCCGCGTGGGGGCCGCCTGCACATCCGCGATCAGGTCGCCGTTGGAGTCGACCGAGAGCTCGAGGGCGGCGCGGTACTCCGGGCGGCCCTTGATCAGGGTCTGCCGTGCGGCCTCGGCCGCGTGCGCGAACTGGCTCGAACGGGCGAGTCGCGCGAGCAGGTAGCCCGGGACGATCCCCTGATGGATGGACTCTTCTGCAACTCCGGTGGTGCTCATACGGCCGACCATACGCCGGGCTTCCGACAACGGTCAGCCCCACTCCGGAGCGTCCAGGTCCGGCCGGTAGAATCGGCCCAATGACCGATGACCCTTCGACAAGCTCAGGGACCCAGGAGGGGTCAGGGACCGCGGAAGCCGAGCCGCTCGCGCCTTCCGGCATCGACCCCGATGAGCTCGCCATCGCGCTCAAGGTGCTCGCCGAGCTCGATCAGGTCGATCAGCAGCATCCGGACTACATCGCCGTCCGCCGAGCCACCGGCAAGATGTTCCGCGCCGTCAAGCGCGCCCGCCGCAAGGAGATCCGGGACGCCATCGCCGAGGCCGATAAGGCTGTGGTCGCGCGCACCGCGACCGGCGCTCCCGACCGCATCGACGACGAGACCCGCGGGCTCGACCTCGCCACGAGCGTGGTCGACGCACCGATCGCGGGCGAGCTGCTCAAGCCCCGCAACTGCTACATCTGCAAGAAGCCGTACACGCTCGTCGACGCCTTCTACCACCAGCTCTGCCCCGACTGCGCGCGGTTCAGCCACGCCAAGCGCGACGCCCACGCCGACCTGACCGGCAAGCGCGCGCTGCTGACCGGCGGCCGGGCGAAGATCGGCATGCACATCGCGCTGCGGCTGCTGCGCGACGGCGCGCACCTCACGATCACGACGCGCTTCCCGCGCGACGCCGTGCGCCGCTTCTCGTCTCTGCCGGACGCCGCCGACTGGCTGCACCGGCTGCGTGTGGTCGGCATCGACCTGCGCGACCCCGCCCAGGTGATCGCTCTGGCCGACTCCGTCGCGGCGCAGGGGCCGCTCGACATCCTCATCAACAACGCCGCGCAGACCGTGCGGCGCTCACCGGGTGCCTACTCGCTGCTGGCGGATGCCGAGCTGCAGCCGCTCCCGAACGGACCGCTGCCCGAGATGGAGACCTTCGGTCACACCGCCGACCCGCATCCGCAGGCGCTGCAGGCGTCGGTCGACGCGCATCCGCTACTCTCGGTCGCAGCCCTCGGCGGCACCGTCGCCGAGCAGGGCGGGCAGGCGCTGACCGCCGAGGATCTCGCCCGGCTCGCCATGGCGCCCGGCTCCTCGTCGCTGGAGAAGCACGCCGACGGCACCGCGATCGACGCCGGCGGTCTCGTGCCCGACATCAACCGCGTGAACAGCTGGGTGCAGTCGGTCGATCAGGTCGACCCGCTGGAGATGCTCGAGGTGCAGCTGTGCAACACGACGGCGCCCTTCCTGCTGATCAGCCGGCTGCGTCCTGCGATGGCCGCATCCACCGCGCGTCGCAAGTACATCGTGAACGTGTCGGCCATGGAGGGGCAGTTCTCCCGCCGGTACAAGGGGCCGGGGCATCCGCACACCAACATGGCCAAGGCCGCGCTGAACATGCTCACCCGCACCAGCGCCGGTGAGATGCTCGAAACCTCCGGCATCCTGATGACCGCCGTCGACACCGGCTGGATCACCGACGAGCGCCCGCACTACACCAAGGTGCGCCTGGCCGAGGAGGGCTTCCACGCCCCGCTCGACCTGGTCGACGGCGCCGCCCGCGTGTACGACCCGATCGTGCAGGGCGAGGCCGGCGTCGACCTGCACGGCGTGTTCCTGAAGGACTACCGCCCCAGCCCCTGGTGAGCCGTTGGACGCGGCGGCACGTCGAGATGGTCTAGCCGCTACGCGCGACGGTGCTCGACAGTGAGGTCGTACAGGTCGCCGCGGTACAGCGAACGGGTCGACTCCACGATCGTGTCTGCTTCGTCTTTGGCGGTCGCGCGCACGGCAAGGCAGGGCGTGCCGTCGGCCAACTGCAGCAGCTCGGTGGTCTCAGCATCCGGAATCACCGCGCTGATGCGCGACGTCGCCCGTTCGATCGCCGTGCCGTACTGTTCACGCAGCACCGCGTAGAGCGAGCCGGTCAGGTCGTGGCCGAGCAGGCCGGGGAACCGGTCGGCAGGCAGCGCGGTCTCGTCGACGCCGATCGGCACGTCGTCGCCGAAGCGCAGGCGACGGATGCTGTACACGTGAACGCCCTCGTCGATCTGCAGGGCGGACGCGGTGTCAGCATCCGCCGGCCCCATCGACATCCCGAGAATCTGGGAGTGCGGCACCCGCCCGTGCGAGCGCATGGCCTCGCTGAACGACATCAGGGTCATGGTGCGGGTCATGGAGCGTTGGGCGACGAAGGTGCCTTTGCCGCGGATGCCGACGATGCGCTTCGCATCGAGCAGGATCGTCAGCGCGCGCCGGGTGGTCATCGGTGAGACGCCGAATTCCTTCGACAGTTCCTCTTCGCTGGGCAGGGCTTCGCCAGGGCTCATCGCGTCGATGCGGCTCGAGAGCGTGTGCAGGATCTGCTGGTACTTGGCAACCATGGTCGGTCCGATGCTATCTATGCGGCACGGTGCGTGTGTGCAGACGTGCGTTGCGGTGAACCCTGCGGCCAAACGGTCGCAATGAAAGTCAGGGTGCCATGTTCAACCACAGGGTTTGTTTCGAACAAGTAAACCTTGATCTCAGTACGGGTATCAATCTTTATCGAATGGTTGACGCGTTCTGACTCGATTGCTAGCTTACCCCTTAGTCCTATAGTTGTTCTATTTCCCTAGGGTTGAAATCAAAGGAGAGCCGATGAAGAACTCGCTTCCCGCACCGCGCGTGCGCCGGATCGGCGGAGTGCTCGTCGCGAGCGCCACCGCGGTCGCCCTGACCGCCTGTTCCGCAGGTGCAGGCGACACTGCTGGTGGGTCCAAGCTGGTCGTGACGTACATGGACTCGGGCACGTACAATGTAGCCGCCGAGAAGTACGCACCGACCTTCGAGAAAGAGAACGACGCCAAGGTTTCGATCGAAGCCTTCCCGTTCGCCACGCTCGGTCAGCAGAATGCGACCGACCTGATCACCGGCACCGGTGCGTTCGACGTGATGTCGACCAGCGCCTGGGATGTCGAGATCTACAACAACCTCGACCCGCTGACCAAGCGGATCGACGGCTGGAAGAACCGCGACCAGTACATCCCCGAGCTGCTGAAAGACGGCCCGAGCCCCTACGCCTCTGGTGAGCAGGTCGGCCTGACCTATGCATCCGACGCGTACGGCATCTTCGTCAACACCAAGTATCTGCCGGCCGACACCACGTTCACCGACTGGGACGACCTGGTCGCCAAGGCCACCGCGCTCAA
>NZ_MKRT01000017.1:30161-76338 GCF_001897945.1 Microbacterium sp. 69-10 | reverse complement strand
CCGACGTCGTGCCGATCTCGTTCGCCTTCGGTGCCGCCGATCAGATCCCTTCGATCTTCCAGGGTGCGTACAACAGCTACTACGTGAACTCCGATGGCAAGTGGGCACTCGACGAGGCCCGCGCGACGAAGGCCATGCAGACCATCGGCGACATCGCCGCGCTCGGCACTGCCAACGCCGCATCGCTGAGCATCGACGAAGCCAACGAGAACTTCCTCGCGGGCAAGGCTGCCATGCTGATCGTCTGGCCGAGTTTCGTGCGCGGCGCTCTCAACGACGAATCACGCTCCACGCTGGGCGACGCCTGGGCTCAGGTTCCGTTCCCCGGCCCGGGCACCCCGGCGCTGTCGACGTGGTCGCTGTCGGTGTCGAAGCTGTCGAAGAACAAGGACCTCGCCTGGTCGTGGATCGAGGACTTCCTGACCCCCGAGCACGCCACCGAGTGGATGTTCACGTACGGCATCGGCTCGCCGTTCCAGTCGACCTACGAAGACCCCGAGCTGCTGAAGACGCACGCCAATGACCTGCCCATCCAGGCACAGAACCTGGCGAAGGCGCTTCCGCTGCCGCTCACGCTCAAGTCGTTCGATCCGTTCATGCGCCCGATGAGCGAGTTCGTCTCGGGCAAGGGCACGGCCGCTGACGCGGTCGCCGCCATCAACCAGGGCTGGGCGGGACTCGAAGTTCCCAAGGCGCTGATCACCACCGGCAAGGCGAACGGGTTCGTCCAGAAGTGAGTACCCAACTCGTGACGACGGGGAGGTCGCGCCGCCGCGCGGCCTCCCCGCTCACCACCCGTCCTGACCGATTCTTCTTGTGGGTGTGTCTCGCGCCCGCCCTGCTGGCCGTTATCGCGCTGCAGGTCTACCCCCTGGCGAATGCCAGCCTGCTGTCGTTCCGTGAGTGGTCACTGACCAACTCCACCGAACCCGGCGACTTCATCGGGTGGGCCAACTACGCCAAGGTGCTCGCCGACCCCGTGTTCTGGGGCGCTGCGCGCACCAGCTTGATCATCACCGTGTGCGGTGTGGCATTGCAGCTGGTGTTCGGCACCGGGCTCGCCGCCCTGCTGCGCAAGGGGCGTGCTCTGCACCGCACGGCACGCGCCATCTTGCTGTTGCCGATGGTGATCGCCCCCGTCGCGGCAGCCAACATCTGGCGCCTCATGTTCAACTCGCGCAGCGGCTCGGTCAACGCGATGCTCGCCTCGGTGGGTGTCACCGGCCCCGAATGGCTTGCCGATCCGTTCTGGTCGATCGTCGCGATCATTGTCGTCGACACGTGGCAGTGGACTCCCTTCGTCATGCTGGTCGTCAGCTCGGCGATGCTCTCCATTCCTCAGGAGCTCGTCGAAGCGGCAAGCGTCGACGGCGCCGGGCGCTGGCGCGCCTTCCGCAGCGTGGAACTGCCGATGCTCACCGGGGCGTTCGCGCTCGTGGTGACCTTCCGTTCGCTCGACTCGCTACTGCAGCTCGACACCGTTTACACGCTCACGCAGGGTGGACCGGGCTACTCGAGCTACACGCTCACCTACTACCTGTACGCGCTCGGCCTGCGCAACTTCGAGATCAGCTCGTCGGCTGCCGGTTCCTGGCTGTTCATGATCATTGTCGCTGTGATCATCGTGATGATGTTCCGGCTTGACCGGGCATCGAGGGAGGTCTCCTCGTGAACAAGCGCATCGTCGGTGCGATGATGACGGCACTGATCGTGATCGTCGTGATCGTGTGGTCTTTCCCGTTCTTCGAGCTCATCTCGGCGAGCTTCAAGAGCCCGGCAGACTTCTTCTCGTCATCGTTCTTGCCCGAGCATCCCACGACCGAGAATTTCGCCGAGATCTTCTCTGACCCCAAGACCGGGGTCATGCTGCGCAACTCTCTGATCATCGTGACGATCACCACCATCGTCTCGGTACTGCTCGGAACCCTCAGCGGGTACGCGTTGGCTCGCCTGGGGCTTCGCCCCTGGGTGATCGGCGCCGTGATCTTCGTGCTGCTGTTCTTCCGCTTCTACCCGCGCATCGCCATGGTGATTCCGTTCTTCGTGATGATGCGTGACTGGGGCCTGTTCGACACCCCGTTCGCGGTCGTGCTCGGTCATCTGTCGATCACGATCCCGTTCGCCACCTGGCTCATGCTCATTGCATTCCGCGGTCTGCCGAACGAGATCGACGAAGCCGGAGCGATCGATGGGGCGACTCTGCCTCAGCGATTCCTGCACCTGACTCTGCCGATGGTGGGCAGCAGCATGGCCACCGCGGGTGTGCTCACGGCGGTGCTCAGCTGGAACGAGTTCCTGATCGCGCAGTCCCTGACCCGTTCGAACAACCCGGTGCTCAGCACCGGTGTGGCATCGTTCATCACCGACGCCGGGGTGAAGTACGGCTCGATGGCCGCGCTGAGCCTGATCATCTGTCTGCCGATCGTCATCTTCGCCCTGCTCATGCAGCGCCACTACGTCGCCGGTATGACCATGGGTGCGGTGAAGGGATGAAGCCGAGACCAGCAGTCGCCCCGCCGCTGCGGCAGGGGTTGGCGGAGCTTGCCGGGATCGTTCCGACCGACGTGGCGTCGCCGGCGGAGGTCGCGGAGTACCGCCGCATCGCCGCGCAGCGAGGAACGACCGCGGATGCTGTGGCGCACAGCCGCGGACTCAGCTGGTCGGAGCCGGCGGAGGGCATCACGCTCTTCCTCGGCGAAGAGGCGCCGGTGCTGCGGGTGGTGTTCCTGCACGGCGGCGGGCTCATCGCCGGCGACCGCTTCGACGGCGTCGACGTGCTGGCGCGCCACTGCGCGGCCCTTCGACTCGACGTGTGGACCTGCGAGTACCCGCTGTCGCCGGATGCGACGTTCGATGCGATGGTGGCGCGAGTCGTGGAAGCGGTCGTGGCGGCCGCGAAGGACGGTCTGCCGATCGTGCTCGCCGGCCAGAGCGCCGGTGGCGGAGTCGCCGCGGCGGCCGCCTTGGAATGCCGAGATCGTGGCATCGACCTCGCCGGTCTCATGCTGGTGTGCCCGATGCTCGACGACATCGACACGGCATCCGCCGGGCAGTTCGAGGGAGACCCGTCGTGGAGCTCGTCGTCGAACAGGACGGCCTGGGCGATGGCGCTGGAGGGCTCTGTCATCGCAGCGCCCGGCCGGCGACAGGACCTCGCCGGCCTGCCGCCGGTCTATCTGGACGCGGGATCGGCGGAGGTGTTCCGCGATTCGATCACGGGCTTCGCAGCCTCGCTGTGGGCGTGCGGGATCAGCGCTGAGCTGCACGTGTGGTCCGGCGGATTCCACGGGTTCGATTGCGTCGTGGAGGATGCCGTGGTCTCGAAGGAATCCCACCGCGCCCGCCGGGAGTGGCTGCGTCGTGTTCGGAACGGCGAGGTGTGAGACGAAGGTGACCGTGTACGAACGTGACGAGATTCTCGCCGCTCTCGACGGAAGGCTGGTGGTGTCCTGCCAGGCCTACCCGGGTGAGCCGATGCGCGACGCGAACACGATGGCGCAGATCGCTCGCGCGGCTGTGCAGGGCGGGGCGGCCGGTATTCGCCTGCAGGGCATCGATGATCTTCGTGCCGCGAGCGACCTGACCGTGCCCGTGATCGGGCTGTGGAAGGACGGGGTCGACGGCGTGTTCATCACCCCGACCCTTCGCCACGCGCTCGCCGTCGCCGAAGCCGGGGCCGATGTGGTCGCCCTGGACGGCACCCGACGCCCGCGCCCCGACGGGCTGAGCCTGGCCGAGACGGTGGCGCGGCTTCGCGACGAGCATCCGACCGTACGGGTGATGGCGGACTGCGGTTCGCTCGCAGATGCGCGTGCGGCCGAGGAAGCGGGCGCCGACATCCTCGGCACCACGCTCTCGGGCTACACGGGGGAGCGACCGCGCACTCCGGGGGTGGATCTTGAGTTGATCGCGAGCATTGCTGCGGCCTGCAATGCTCCTGTGATGGCTGAGGGGCGGATCCACACGCCTCAGGATGTCGCCGCGGCGCGTGCCGCGGGCGCCTTCGCCGTGTGCGTTGGCACCGCGATCACCCACCCGACGACGATCACCTCCTGGTTTGCGCAGGCGCTCACCGCGCCCGCGGCAGCCAGGCCTCCACGAGCAGACCGCCCTCGGGGCGGGCGGTGAGGCGCAGCAGCGCGCCGTGCGCGCGGACGATGCTCTGCGCGATGGCCAGTCCGAGGCCCAGGCCGCGCTGCTCGCCTGGGGCGTCGAGCGGCTGCGTGTCCGTGCGCCGCGTGCGACCCGCGCCGCGCTGGAAGGGCTCCGCGAGCGTCGCGAGCAGGGCATCCGGGATGCGCGGACCCGTGTTCGCGACCGCCAGCAGCACCGAGGACTCGGTCGTCGAGATCCGCAGCCCGATGCGCCCGTTCTCGGGGATGTTGTGCACGATCGCGTTGTGCAGCAGGTTCGTGATCAGCTGCTGCAGCAGGGTCGGCGAGCCGATCACGAACCCGGGGTCGGAGGCCGACTCGATCACGATCCCGCGGCGCTCGGCCAGCGGCAGCAGCGTCTCCACCGCCTCCTCGGCGAGCAGCGACAGGTCCACCCGCTCGCGATCGAACGCCTGGCCGTCGGCGCGTGCGAGCAGCAGCAGCGCCTCGGTCAGATCGATCGCATGCCCGTTCACCTGATGCAGCCGGGCGAGCACGGCATCCGCATCCCGATCAGGGTCCGCCTGCGCCACCTCCAGCTGGGTGCGCATGATCGCCAGCGGCGTGCGCAGCTCGTGCGAGGCGTTGGCTGCGAACCGCTGCTGCTCGGCCACCTGCGCCTCGATGCGGTCGAGCATCATGTCGAAGACGTCGGCCAGGTCGCGGAACTCGTCGCCCCTGCCCTCCAGGGCGACCCGGCGCGACAGGTCGCCCTGCGCGGCGAGGCGGGCGACCTCCCCGATGCGCTCGAGCGGTGCCAGCATCCGCCCCGCCACGAACCACCCGACTGCGAAACCGATTCCGGTCAGGGCGATGAGCACACCCGCCGAAACAGGCACGAGGAAGTCCAGCAGGAACTGCCGGTACTGCGAGGGGATCGCCGCGTGCAGCATTTCGTCGAGCACGGGGAAGTAGCTGCGCAGCAGCATCATCACCCATCCTGCGCCGACGATCAGCGCCCCCGCCAGCAGGAACGCCCCGGCGTAGCTGAACGTGAGCTTCATCCGCGCGCTGACACCGCGCCGGCGGGACTCGGTCACCGTCATCCCTCCGTGTCGATCCGGTAGCCGACGCCAGGAACGGTCGCGATCACCCAGGGCTCGCCGAGCCGCTTGCGCAGCGCCGAGACCGTGATCCGAACGGCGTTGGTGAACGGGTCGGCGTTCTCGTCCCAGACGCGCTCCAGCAGCTCCTCCGCGCTCACAACGCCGCCCTCGGCGCCCACGAGCACCTCCAGCACCGCGAACTGCTTGCGGGTGAGCGCCACGTACCTGCCGTCGCGGAAGACCTCGCGCCGGAACGGGTCCAGACGCAGGCCCGCGATCTCGCGCACGGGCGGCCTCGCGTGCACGCGGCGGCGGTCCAGCGCCCGCAGCCGCATGACCAGCTCTCGCAGCTCGAACGGCTTGGTGAGGTAGTCGTCGGCGCCCAGCTCGAAGCCGGACGCCTTGTCGTCGAGACGATCCGCCGCGGTCAGCATCATGATCGGGATGCCGCTGCCGGACGCCACGATCCACGCAGCCACCTCGTCGCCGGAGGGCCCGGGGATGTCCCGATCGAGCACCGCCAGGTCGTAGGAGTTGATGCTCAGCAGCTCCAGCGCGGTGTCGCCGTCGCCGGCGATGTCGGCGGCGATCGCCTCGAGACGAAGCCCGTCGCGGATGGCCTCCGCGAGATAGGGCTCGTCCTCGACGATCAGCACGCGCATGTGAAGGATCCTACGCACCGGCGCATATCGGGAACATATCGAAAAGCGCATACGTCCTCGCAACGGGCGCGCGCGTGGACTGGTCAGCATGAACTCATCTGCCGCCGATGCCCGGCGCAACCGACGGGCCGCCGCTCTTTTCGCCGTCATCCAGACCTTCGCGCTCGCCGCAGCCGGGCCGGACTTCGACACCGCCCGGGCGACGGATGCCTGGAGCCTGCTCCTGCAGCTGACGGTCAGCCCGACCAATCTCTGGTACCTGCTCGCGCTGGCGCTGTACCTGCTCGTGGGCAGGGTCACTCGTCGCATCCCCGCGGCCGTGCTGCTTGCTCTCGGCTTCGTCGTCTCGGCGGTCACGGCGGCCGGGATGCTGCCCGACAGCGGCAACCTCTGGCAGGTCGTGCAGAACGTCGTCTTCTTCCTGGCGGGCCTGCGCCTGCCGGGGCTGGTGCGCCGCTTCGCCGCGCGCGCGAGCTGGGCGACCGCCGCAGGGCTCGGCGTGCTCTACACCGCATCCCTGGTGATCGTGTCGCTGCTGGGTGCGCGACAGTGGTTCGGCGTGTGGACACTGCTGTCGGCGCTCGCCGTGTTCGCGGGCATCAGCGCGTGCGCCCTGATCGACAGGTGGGAGCCGCTCGCGGCGCCGCTGCGCTGGATCGGGCGGCGGACCCTGCCGATCTACGTGATCCACATGATCCCGCTGGCACTGCTGGATCGGATGCTGCGGGGCGTGGAGCCCTGGGTGTACCGCGGGCCCGTGTTCGCGATGATCGAGCCGCTGCTGATCACCGCGCTGGTGATCGCCGCGAGCCTCGGCGCGCACGCGCTGCTGCGGCGGGTGCGCGGGGAGGCGCTGTTCGATCCGCTGCTGCTGGGTCGGTTCGGCCGGAGGGCGGCGCGCGTCTGAAGGACGGATGACGTTCTGAAGGAGGCTGGGCGCGCGGACGTCCTTCAGAACCGCGAATGTCCTTCAGAGGCGGCGCGTCACAGCCGGTCGACGCCCGTGACGCGGATCACGGCTTCGCCGGCCTCGTCGGATGCCGCCAGGTCGACGGTCGCGGAGATGCCCCAGTCGTGATCCCCGGCGGGGTCGTCCAGGATCTGCCGCACGGTCCACTGCTCCGCGCCCTGCTCGATGAGCAGGAGGGCGGCCCCGCGGGCATCCGCTCCGGTGAGGATCTCGTCGTGCTCGGCGAAGTACGCGTCGAGGGCGTCGGACCAGCCGTCGAACGCGGGGTCCAGGGCATCCAGCGACTCGAGGTCCTCGCGAGCGGCGAGCTGCACGCGCCGGAACAGCTCGTTGCGCACCAGGATGCGGAAGGCGCGCACGTTCGCGGTGAGCCGCTTGGGCGCGGGCGGGACGACCGGCCCTTCCGCATGGTCGACCAGCACGCCGCTGACCAGCTCCTGCCACTCGTCCAGCAGGCTCGAGTCGACCTGGCGCACCAGCTCGCCGAGCCACTCGATCAGATCCCGCAGCTCCTCGGTCTTCAGATGCTCGGGGATCGTCTGAGATGCCGCGCGATAGGCGTCCGAGAGGTAGCGCAGCACCACGCCCTCCGACCGCGCCGTCTTGTAGAAGGCGACGTACTCCCCGAACGACATGGCCCGCTCGTACATGTCGCGCACCACAGACTTGGGGTGCAGCTCGAAGTCGCGGATCCATGGCTGCGCGGCGCTGAAGGTCTGGAAGGCGGCGGCGAGCAGCTCCTCGAGCGGCTTGGGCCACGTGATCTGCTCGAGCAGCTCCATGCGCTCGTCGTACTCGATGCCCTCGGCCTTCATCGCGGCGACGGCCTCGCCCCGTGCGATGAACTCCTGCTGCGAGAGGATCGCGCGTGGGTCGTCGAGGGTCGACTCGACGATCGAGATCATGTCCAGGGCGAAGGTCGCCGAGCCCGGGTCGAGCAGCTCGAACGCCGCGAGGGCGAAGGGCGACAGCGGCTGGTTGAGGGCGAAGTTCGGCTGCAGGTCCACCGTGAGCCTGACTCCCTCCGGACCGTTCTCCACCACGCCCGACTCGAGCAGCGTCCGGTAGATCCCGAGCGCTCTCAGGGCGAGGAGGCGCTGCTTCGCCCTGGGCTCGTGATTGTCGTATACCAGCGCGCGCATATTGCCGAACACGTCGCCGCCGCGCGCGATGACGTTGAGCATCATGGCGCTGGTGAGCTGCATGTGCGAGGTGAGCGTCTCGGGCTCGGAGGAGATCAGCTTCTGGAACGACGGCTCGCCCCAGGACACGAAACCGTCCGGCGCCTTCTTGCGGATGATCTTGCGCTTCTTCTTCGGGTCGTCGCCGGCCTTGCGGATCGCCGCGAGGTTCTCGGTCTCGTGTTCCGGGGCCTGCGCCACGACCGTGCCCGCCGTGTCGAAGCCGGCGCGGCCGGCGCGCCCTGCGATCTGGTGGAACTCGCGGGCGTTCAGCTGCCGCATCCGCTGGCCGTCGAACTTGGTCAGCGCGGTGAGCAGCACGGTGCGGATGGGCACGTTGATGCCGACGCCGAGCGTGTCGGTGCCGCAGATCACCCGCAGCATCCCGCGTTGGGCGAGCTGCTCGACCAGACGCCGGTACTTCGGCAGCATCCCGGCGTGGTGCACGCCGATGCCGAGCCGCAGCAGGCGCGAGAGCGTCCTGCCGAACGCTGTGGTGAACCGGAACCCGCCGATGAGGTCGGCTATCGCATCGCGCTGTTCGCGCGTGGCGACCTTCGCGCTGGCGAGCGCCTGCGCGCGCTCCATCGCCGCGGCCTGCGAGAAGTGCACGATGTAGACCGGGGCGCGGTCCGTGTGCAGCAGGTCCTCGATGGTCTCGTGGATCGGCGTCGTCTCGTAGAAGAAGTGCAGTGGAACGGGCCGCTCCACGCCCGTGACCACGGCCGTCTCCCGTCCGGTGCGCCGTGTCAGATCGGATGCCAGCTCCGTGACGTCGCCGAGGGTCGCGGACATGAGCACGAACTGCGCCTGAGGGAGCGTGAGCAGCGGCACCTGCCATGCCCAGCCCCGGTCGGGGTCGCCGTAGAAGTGGAACTCGTCCATCACGACCTGGCCGACGTCGGCATCCGCACCCTCGCGCAGCGCGAGGTTCGCGAGGATCTCGGCCGTGCAGCAGACGATCGGGGCGTCGGCGTTCACCGCCGAGTCGCCGGTGACCATGCCGACGTTCGCGGCTCCGAACACGTCGACCAGGCTGAAGAACTTCTCGCTGACGAGCGCCTTGATCGGCGCCGTGTAATAGGTGCGGCGCCCCTCGGCCAGCGCGGCGAAGTGGGCGCCGATCGCGACCAGCGACTTCCCCGTGCCCGTGGGCGTGGACAGGATCAGGTTCTGACCCGAGACGATCTCGATGACCGCCTCGTCCTGCGCGGGATAGAGGCTGATGCCGGTTGACTCCGCCCACTCCACGAACGCCAGGTAGACGGCATCCGCGTCGGCGCCGTTGACGGTCGTGGGATCGAGGAGGGTCACCCCTCGATCCTTTCACGCGGGCATCCGCCACAACTCCGGAAGGACGACGGCGGGCGGGGCCGAAACCCGGTCTGCGGAGCGGTTCCGGCGCGTTTCTCCGGAGTTGTGGCGCGCTCCCGGTCGCCGTAGGCGAGCACACCGCGCGTCGGCGGCGGGTTCACCATGTTGCGATATGATGAATCCGTCATACCGACCGCAAGGAGGAGAGCGGATGCTGAGCGACCCGACCCGTCCGCTGTACGAGGTGAAGGCCGGCCTGTTCAAGGGGCTCGCGCACCCGATCCGCATCCGCATCCTCGAGGTGCTGTCGGCATCCCCCGAGGCGTCGGTGTCGGAGCTGCTCGATGACATCGGCCTCGAGGCGTCGCACGTCTCGCAGCACCTCGCCGTGCTGCGGCGGAACCGGCTGGTCGTCTCCGAGCGGCGCGGCAGCCTGGTCTACTACCGGCTCGCCTATCCCGAGGTCGCCGACCTGCTCCGCGTCGCCCGCACCCTGCTCGGGGAGATCCTGCAGACCACCCAGCAGCAGCTCGTCGAGCACGACGGACTCCCCGAGATCCCGGTGCGGGCGTGACCCAGCACGGGCTCCGGGGCCTGCTCCCGTCCCGCGTCGACTACGCTGCGCTGCCGCGCACCTGGCGCGGCGATCTGCTCGCCGGCATCACGGTCGGCATCGTCGCGCTCCCGCTGGCCCTCGCCTTCGGCGTGAGCTCGGGCGCCGGGGCGGAGAGCGGCCTGGTCACCGCGATCATCGCGGGCGTCGTCGCCGCCGTCTTCGGCGGCTCGAACGTGCAGGTCTCCGGTCCGACGGGCGCGATGGTCGTGGTGCTCGCACCCATCATGGCCGCCCAGGGCACCGGGGCCCTGGCGCTGATCTGCCTGCTCGCCGGCGTCATGGTCCTGCTGGCCGGCGTCCTGCGCCTGGGCCGCACGATCAGCTACATCCCCTGGCCGGTGATCGAGGGGTTCACCCTCGGCATCGCGATCATCATCTTCCTGCAGCAGGTGCCGACCGCCACCGGCACGGCGCCGGGGGAGAGCACGAACGCCGCCGTCGCGGCCGTGCAGTCGCTGCTGACGGCGTCCTGGCCGAAGCTCGGCTGGTCGCTGCTGCTCGTCGCGATCGTCGTGGTGATCATGCTGGTGTCGCTCAGGCTCGCCCCGAAGTTCCCCGGCTCGCTGCTCGCGATCGTCGTCGCCGGGCTCCTCGCCGCACTGCTCGGCCTGCCCGTGGAGATGATCGGCGAGCTCCCTCCGGGGCTGCCTGCGCCGACGCTGCCCGTCAGCGAGCCGGGTGCCGCCCTCGGCCTCGTGGGGCCGGCCCTCGCCGTCGCTGCGCTCGCCGCGATCGAGTCGCTGCTGGCCGCCCGCGTCGCCGCGAGCATCTCCGACACCGGCCCCTACGACGCCGACCGCGAGCTGGTCGGTCAGGGTCTGGCATCCATCGCCGCCGGGCTCTTCGGCGGGATGCCGGCCACCGGCGCCATCGCCCGCACCGCGGTCAGCATCCGTGCCGGCGCGCGCACCCGCCTCGCCGCCGTCGTGCACGGGCTGCTCCTGCTCGCGGTGGTGCTGGTCGGGGCATCCGTCGTCTCGCACATCCCGCTCGCCGCGCTCGCGGGAGTGCTGATGGTCACGTCCTGCCGCATGATCGCGCCCTCGACCGTGCGGGCAGTGCTGGGATCGACCAGAGCGGATGCCGTGGTCTTCATCGTCACGGCGATCGTGACGGTGAGCGTCGACCTGATCTACGCCGTGCTGATCGGCCTGCTCGCCGCCGGGTTCTTCGCCCTGCGGCAGCTGGCGAAGGCCAGCGGCGTGCACCGCGAGGAGCTGCCCGGTGCCGCGCAGCCCGGCGACGAGCGGATCGCGCTGTTCCGCCTGGAGGGCGCCCTGTTCTTTGGTGCGGCCGAGCGGATGCTGGAGCGCGTCACCGCGCTGCGCGACATCGAGGTGGTGATCATCCGGATGTCACAGCTGCAGTTCCTCGACGCCACGGGTGCGCAGGTCATCACCGACATGACCGTGTCGCTGGAGCGCCGTGGCATCACGGTGCTGGTCAAGGGCATCCAGCCGCAGCATCTGAAGCTCGCGGAGCGGGTCGGCGTGCTGCGCTCGCTGCGCCATCAAAACCACCTCTTCGACGACCTGGACGCCGCCGTCGCGCATGCCAGGAGCCACGTGGCGCGGGCGTCGGCCTGAGTCGCAGCGCGTCCGTGAGCGGGTCGCCGGAGCTGCGGTCGACGCACGCGCACGGCCACAACTCCGGAGAATCCGCGTCGAAATGGTCCGAACCCGGCCTGTGGCGCCGACTCCAGTCTGATTCTCCGGAGTTGTGGAGTCCGCCAGCCCGTGACGGGAGCTCAGGCGTATCCGAACTGCTTGCGGGTGAGGGCGTCGAATGCGCGGTCGGGCAGGATCGTCGACAGCGCGACGGCGACGCCTGCGCCCGGGCCGATCCGGTAGCGGGTCTTCGGGCGTGCGGTGAGCGCGGCCTTCGCAATCAGCTCGGCGACGGCCTCGGGGCTGGACATCTGCTTCGCCAGGGCCGGGCTGGAGAAGTACCGGCGCATCGCCGCGGCCATGCTCGCGTAGGGGCCGCTCGCAGATGCGTGCTCCAGGCGGTC
The DNA here is from genome assembly GCF_001897945.1 of Microbacterium sp. 69-10. Taxonomy (GTDB): domain Bacteria; phylum Actinomycetota; class Actinomycetes; order Actinomycetales; family Microbacteriaceae; genus Microbacterium. The sequence continues at coordinate 64,384 of NZ_MKRT01000017.1, read as the reverse complement.
CATCGCCGTGTCGTGCCAGTCGGTCGCGACGTAGCTCGGCTGCACCAGCGTGACGTCGATGCCGAACTGCGCGACCTCGCCGCGCAGCGAGTCGGACAGCGCTTCGAGCGCGAACTTGGAGGCGTGATACCAGCCGCCCAGCGGTGCGGCGAACTCGCCGGCGAGCGAGGAGACGTTCACGATCCGGCCGCTTCCGGCCTGACGCATGCCGGGCAGCACGGCCTGGATCAGCCCGATGGCGCCGAGCACGTTGACCTCGAGCTGCGCGCGGGCGTCGGAAAGGGAGGTCTCCTCGACGCTGCCGAACTCGCCGTAGCCGGCGCAGTTGATCAGCACGTCGATCGGGCCGGTGGCGGATGCCGCGGCTGCGGCGTCGCGGATCGAGGTCTCGGCGCTGAGGTCGAGCGCCACCGGGATCACGCCCTCGATCCGGGCGATCGCCTCCGTACTGCGTGCGGCGCCGTGGACGGTGTGCCCCTGCGCCGCGAGGATGCCGGCGGCGCGCGCGCCGATACCCGACGATGCGCCGGTGATGAGGATGTTCGCCATGCCCTGCTCCTTACTGTGAATGACATTCACTGATGTGGATACGTTACAGTGAACGGCATGCACAGTCAAGGTGATCGGGCGCTGCGTCAGCTCTGGGGCATCGATCCGCCCACCGTGCGCGGACCGAAGGCGCGGTGGAGCCCACTCGAGGTCGCCGACGCGGCGGTGGCCCTCGCCGACGCGATCGGACTGGAGGCGCTCTCGCTCGCCCGGGTCGCGACGCGGCTGGAGATGACCACGACCGCGCTGTACCGCTACGTCGACGACAAGGCGACGCTCATCGAGTTGATGGTGGATCGCGCCGTCGGCGATCCGCCCGCGATCGACGGCGCCGACTGGCGGGGTCGCTGCCGCCGGTGGGTCGAGCTGCTCGCGGCGCGGTACGCGCAGCATCCGTGGCTCTCCGAGGTCTCCCCTACTGGTATGCCCACGCAGCCGCGCGCCTACGCCTGGATCGACGCTCTCGTCGGCGCGATCGATGACGCGTCCATCGACGCGCTCAGGCTCGCGATGCTGCTGGACGGCCTGGTGCGCACCTACGCGACTCTGGAGCGCACGGTCCAGGGGACGCCGCCGCCGTCGTGGTTGGGCGGGGCGGTCGCCGACCGCTTCCCGCGGCTCGCAGGTGCCGAGCGGCAGGACGTCACGGATGCCGGCGCCGAGCTGCGGTTCGCTGTCGACGCGGTGCTGCGCGGACTCGGATGAGCGCGCCCCTGCGCGAGCGGTGGCCGAGGGCCGCGAGCGCTCAGGGCTCGTCGCGCAGCTCGCCGTGGATGCGGCGCAGATCCTCCATGAGCGAGCCGACCAGGATCCAATGATCGGATGCCGGTGGACGCACCACCAGCGGGGTGGTCAGCGCCGGGATCGTCGAGGTCATGGCGTCCGGTTCCGGGGCGACGTCGGCCGTCTGCACGGCGAGTCGCATGTCGTGTCCTGCGCGGCGCAGCTGATCGCCGATCGCGCGCACCGCGGGGTCCTGGGCGAGGGAGTCCTCGTAGTGGTCGATGTACGCGCGCGTCATGCCGATCACCTGAGTGACCACGGGGGAGATGCGCTCGAACAGGGTGCGCAGCGCGGTCAGATCGTCGCGGTGCCGTCCCCGGCGCGGGTTCAGGGCGAGTGACTCCTCGGCCTCCTTGAGCGAGGCCTCCGCGGCATCCTTCATCGGCCGCAGCAGACGCGCCTCGAGCATCAGCTCCTGCAGCTGCGGACCGCTGCGGTTCGCGGAGAGCGCCTCCGCGAGGCGGTCGAGGGATGCCGCGAGCTCGCGCCCCAGCATCCCGATGTCACGCCGGGCGGGTGCGGTGAGGACCGGCGGCACGATCGCGATGTTGATCACGAAGCCGATCGCCGCGCCGATCAGGGTCTCGATGATCCGGTCGAAGGCGTAGTCCGGGTTCGAGGCGCCCAGGGCCAGCACGAGCACGGCCGAGATCGCGACCTGATTCCCCGTGCCGGTGGAGGCCCGCATCGCCCAGGCCGCCAGCATCGCGACGACGACGGCGGCCAGCACGACCCAGCTCTGCGCGCCCAGCACCACCGTCAGCAGCACCGCGATGATCACGCCGAGGATCACGCCGACGCTGCGCTCGATCGCCTTCGACAGCGACTGGTTCACGCTCGGCTGCACGACCAGCAGGGCGGCGATCGCCGCGAATACCGGCAGCGGACCCGGCAGCACCCAGCCCGCGATCAGCCAGGCCGCGATCGTGGCGGCCGCCGACTTCAGCACCTGCAGCAGCGGGGCCCGTCGGGCCGAGCGGAGCGTGGCGGGGAAGCGCATGGGACAACGGTAGTCGCGAGTGGTGTCACCCTGGGGGCCGGTGTCGCTCCGCCCCCTCCTGCTCCCGAACGGACGCCCTCAGGCGGTCGCGGCGCGCAGCGCGATCTCGATCATGTCGCCGAAGGTCTGCTCGCGCTCCTGGGACGTCGTCTCCTCGTGGGTGACGAGGTGGTCGGACACCGTGCAGATGCTCAGGGCGCGGCGCTGCCGGTAGGCGGCGAGCGTGTACAGCGCACTGGTCTCCATCTCGACGGCCAGGGCCCCGTGCGCGACGAGCGGCTCGGTCAGCTCGGGACGGGTCGTGTAGAACTGGTCGCTCGAGTAGAGCAGGCCCACGTGCGTGCGGTCCTGCAGTGAGAGCGCCTCCGAGGCCTCGACCGCTGCGCGCAGCAGCGAGAAGTCCGCGACGGGTGCGTAGTCCAGTCCGTGGAAGCGCGTGCGGTTGATGCCGGAGTCGGTGCAGGCGCCGTTGGCGATGATGATGTCGCGCATGCCCACGCGCTCGGTCAGCCCGCCGCACGAACCGACGCGCACGATGGTCTGCACGTCGTAGGAGTCGAACAGCTCGTTGGCGTAGATCGACATCGACGGCTGGCCCATGCCCGATCCCTGCACCGACACGCGGTGCCCGTTCCACGTGCCCGTGAAGCCCAGCATCCCGCGCACCTGGGTGTACAGCTGCGCGTCGTCGAGGAAGTTCTCGGCGATCCACTTCGCCCGCAGCGGGTCGCCGGGGAACAGGACGATGGGGGCGATCTCGCCGGGCGCGGCGCCGATGTGGGTGCTCATGATCCCAGGTTATGTCCCCGCGGAGTGGTTGCATGAGGTCATGGACGTGGAGCGGATGCTGCAGCAGCAGAGACGGATGCTGTGGGCGACCGCCGTTTGCTTCGCTGTGGGACTGCTCGCCGGCACCGTGGTGCTGTGGGGCGGGACGCGCCCGTTCAGAGGCGACGGCCCAGTGCTGGTCTCAGGCGGAGTGCTGATGCCCGTCGCCGTGGTCGCCGGGATCATCGCGGCGGCGGCGTTCGCGGTGAGCACCTGGATGCATCGGGCAGGGGAGACCGCACCGATGCCCACCTGGCAGGCGGTGGTCTCCGACATCAGCACGGTCGCCGTCGCGCTCGCACTCGTCGGCGTGGCAGGCCTGGGAGTGCTTCTCGCCGGAGAGGTCCTGGCGACCGGGCTGCAGGGCCTGCAGCTGCCGGCGATCGGCGGAGGACTGCTGGCGGGCGTGGCGTCGGCGCTCGGCGGGAGGTTCGCGTTCCGCGCCGGCATCCGGCTGAGCACGCGTGACGTCGCCTCGCTGCTGTTCGCGTTCCTCGTGATCGGCACGCTGTTCGCCGTGCTCACCGCCACCGACACGACCTGGTGGGACCGCAGCTTCTCGCAGCTCGGCATCGGCGCGGGAGGCTGGGCGTTCAACGGCACGGTGATCATCGCGGGTCTGCTGATCGCGACGACCGGCTCGTACGTGGGCCGGGATCTGCACCGGATGCTGGGCGACGCCGCCCTGCGCGGCATCGCCGTCGTCGTGGTCGCGTGGTCGGGAGCCGGACTGGCGCTCGCCGCCGTCGGTCTTCTGCCGCTGGATCAGGTGCCGGTGCCGCATGCGATCGCCGCGTTCGCGACCCTGGGCCTGATCGTCGCAGCGGCGATCGCGACCACCGTGCTGATGGGGGAGCTGCGGATGCTGCGCGCGCTCACGGTGGTGCTGGCGGTGCTCATCGCCGTCGCGGTGGTGCTCGCGTTCGTCCTGCGGATGCTGTCGGTGGCCGCGCTGGAGGCGATCGTCGTCGGGCTGGTGCTGCTGTGGCTGTCGACGCTGGTCCAGCTGCTCGGCATCCTCGCTCCCGACGAATCCCGCCCCTCGGCCCGCCGGACCCCGCTGCGTCCATAGCTGCTGCCCGTATCCTGGAGAGGCGACTGGCGAGGCCGGATGACCGGCAGGGAGCGCGACAACGGCATCGACCGCCTGGGTGCCCATCACAGATGGGAGTGCCCGTGCGCTACGGGATGAATCCGCACCAGTCCGCCGCCGTCACCGGAGGCCCCGCCGTGCTCGGCGGCGAGCCGTCGCTGATCAACTATCTCGACGCGCTCAACGCCTTCGCCCTCGTGCGAGAGGCCGACCACGCGGGCGGGCTGCCGGCCGCGGCATCCTTCAAGCACGTCTCACCGGCCGGCGCCGCACTGGCCGGTCCGATCGACGACGTCGCCGCCGAGACCTGGCGGGTCTCGGGTGTCCCCGCCGACAGCCTGATCTCCGCCTACGTACGCGCCCGCGATGCCGACCCGAAGTCGTCCTTCGGCGACGTGGTCGCGCTGTCGCGCCCGGTGGATGCCGAGACCGCCGAGTTCCTGCGCACCGTGATCTGCGATGCGGTCATCGCGCCCGGGTACGAGGAGGGCGCGGTCGAGATCCTGCGGGCGAAGAAGTCGGGACGGTTCCTGATCTTCGATGCCGGCTCCGACTGGCAGCCTTCCGCGCGGGAGCGCCGCGAGGTGCTGGGTGCCGTGCTGGAGCAGGATCGGGACGCCGCCGATCTCGCCGCAGCTCTGCCTGCAGGTGCCCTCGACGAGCCGCACCGCCGCGACGCGCTGCTGGGCATGGCGACGGCCCGCTACACGCAGTCGAACTCGGTCGTGCTGGTGAAGGACGGTGCGGCGATCGGCATCGGCGCGGGCCAGCAGAACCGGGTCGACTGCGTCCGTCTCGCGGGCGCCAAGGCGCGCGTGTGGTGGCTGCGCAGGCATCCGCTCGTCCGCGACCTGCCGACGGCCGACGGGATGCGGCGGCAGGACCGGCTGAACTGGCAGATCCGCTTCGCCGGCGCCGAGATGACCCGTGCGCAGCGGGTCGAGTTCGCCGAGCTCTTCGGCGACGAGGCGTCCGCATGCTACGACGAGCACGGCTGGCGCGAGGAGTGGGCCGGGAAGCTCGCCGACGTCACCCTGGTCTCGGACGGGTTCCTGCCGTTCCGCGACAACGTCGACCACGCCGCCGAGTTCGGCGTCGGCACGATCGTCGAGCCCGGTGGATCGACGCGCTCCGACGAGGTGGCCGCGGCGGCGGCCGAGCACGGCATCGCCCTGGTCACGACGGGGCTGCGGCTGTTCCACCACTGAGGCGCGGCGGGTGGCGGGATGGGAAACGCTGGTTCCGGATGCCGCGGACCGACTCTTTCCATCCGTCCGCACTTCCCATGGATGGAAACGGCCGGTTCCGGACCGGTCTCACCGACTCTTTCCATTCGCCCGCACGCCGGGCAGCGGCGGCGACCGGCGTCAGCCCTGGCGGCGGACCATCTCGGCGATCCACGCCGGCGCGAACGGCGAGGTGCAGTTCGGCGGGGTCGGGTAGTCGGCGAGCACCTGCAGGCGCTCGCCGATGGCGACGGAGCGCTCGCGCAGCGTCGGGTGGTGGATGCCGATGTACGCGAGGGTCTCGTTCATCGCCCACTGCTCGCGGCTCGGCGCATCGCGAAGCTCGCTCTCGACGCGGTCCAGCAGTGCGTCGAGGTCCAGACCGTCCGGTGTCTTCTGCACCCGCACGGAGGTCAGCGACCAGGCGGCGGCACGGGCGTCGGGATCCGCGTCATCCATCCACCGCTCGCGCAGCGACTCGGCGAGCGGCGACTTCTTGGCGATGTAGTTCACCAGCCAGTCGTGCGCCTTCGCGCTGCGGGTGCTGCGCAGCACCCGATCGATCTCGTCCGCCGAGAGCTCCCGGGGCTTCGCGATCAGCAGCCCCAGCAGCTGCCCGGCGACGTCGCCGCTGTCCCACAGCTCGCGAGCCAGATCGGTCGACATCCCGACCCGCTTCGCCAGCGCGCGCAGCTTCGACAGGTTCACGCCGTGCGCGTCGCCGTGCCGCTCATTCACCGCGCGCGCTTTCGGGTCCTCCAGCGCGGCGAGCTCGGCCAGTGCTTCGGAAGCGGTCAGGGTCATGGGTCCAGGGTAGGTGAGCGTCAGGTCCAGCCGAGGCGCGTGCGGACGAACGTCGCCGACGCGGGGCAGTCCTCGTCGTCGACCGAGGTGATCGGTCCGTGCTGCAGCAGCGCACCGGGTGCCGTGAAGCGCTGCTGCAGCGTGGTGGCGGCCTTCGACATCAGAGCTCCGCTGTCATTCGTGCGCTCGCCCGCGCGCAGCATCGACGGGTGCGCGAAGAGGACGAGCTCGGTTCCGGCATCCGTCGTCCGTGCGCAGGCGACGGCGAGCGTCAGCGCGACGTGCGGCCAGAGGAAGGGGAGCAGATTGAGCGGGAAGTCCCCGTAATCGGGAGTCAGCCTCCACCGCCCGGCCGGCCGGCCGATGGTCAGGGCCTGCGCGATCCACGGCGACCCGGTGGCCGCGAGCGTCGACTGCAGTGCTGGATCGGGGGCGAAACGCGCGCTCCGGAGCGCCGTGACGCCCTCGCGCAGAACCGCGCCGGCGTCTCCTCGGACGAGGAACCTGGCTCCGCGGATCCCGCGGCGATCCGTGCCAGGGGCGACTCGAGCGCTCCTGCCTCTGCCTACGTACACTCAGATGCTCCACGCGCGCGAGACGGCGTCGTCGGCGTCCCGGTAGGCATCCGCAGCATCCCGAACTGCCGTGGAGAGTGCGGCGGCGGCGGCCATGGCCTCGCCCAGGTCGCCCTGCCAGCCGTGCTGTGTGCGTCCCCAGGCCTGCGAGGCTGCACCCGTCCAGAGGGTTAGCAGCTCGGCGGTGGATCGGTCGAGGCTCTGCTGGTGACCGTCGATCGCGCGCTTCGCATTGGCGATGTCCGTCGATGCGGCGTCAAGCGCGTCGGGTTCGACCTTGTAGGCGTTCTCACTCATCGCTGTCCTCCTCGCTGTGCGTCGCGCAGCGCCTGTGCGATCTGCGCGGCGAGCTGGTCGTACTGCTCTCGGGCCTCTCGGGCCATCCCCTGCGCCTGCAGGTGCGGCGCCAGCTGCTCGGGGCGGCCGGTGTCGTCGTTCTCCTCGCCGGGGTCCTCCCACGATGCGCGGAGCTGGGCCAGGTTGCGGCGGGCGGTCGATCGCAGCGCCTCCGCCTCGCGCGACGTGTCGGCGCCGGAGAACACGTCTCCGAAGGTGGTCTCCTCGGCGTCTATGCGTCGCTGGATGATACGCCATTCCGGCCCGAGCTCTCCGCTGCGGGCGGCCTCGGCGCGCTTCCTCTCGGACGCGGCGAAGACCGCGGCGTTCGCGGCACGATCCACCTCGAGCGCCGCGCTCTGCTCCTTGATCACGTTCAGAACGTGCGCGAGCTTCTCGGGGAACGTCCCCGCAACGGGCTGGATGGCCTCATCAGATGCCGACACGAACGGCTCCTGCCCTGACGATGCCCTCGTAGAGGTCGGACATGCGGAACCAGGTGTCCACCGTCGAGGACACGTTCCCCACCATGCCGGACACGAGGTCGTAGATGATGTTGATGAGCGAGTACATCTTCTGCGCCTTGCCGATCCACTCCATGATCTTGATCGCGCCGACGGCGGCATCGACCAGCCATCCGGCCACGGGAACCGCTGCCATGGCCGCCATCAGCATGAGGTCGTATCCGAGGTCCTCCAGGAACCCGAGGATGAGGCCGACCGCCTGCTTGCATGCGGCGACCAGCGCCGTCAGCGCCGTCGAGACCATCCCCGCCGGACCCACGACGGCCGCGTGCGCCTGCGACACGACCCCCGAGGCCGCGAGGAACATCTCCGACCCCTTGCCCTGCCAGACGGCGAGGGGCGGCAACAGGCCCATGTAGTTCTGCGAGATGGCGTCCATCGCGTCGCCGGCGTGCGTCCATGCCTGGGATGCCTCGCGCATGCGCTCCCAGTCTCCGACGAACGGCTTGGTCACCTCCTCGAGCAGAGAGAAGCCGAAGAGCTCCTCCCAGATCCAGTCGACGCCACCGAAGATCGGCCCGGCCTTCCAGCGGATGCTCTCGATCTCGGGATCCTCGCCCTGCGGGCGGGGGAGGAAGGACGAAGCATCGCTCGTCTCGACGACCTCGCGTGATGCCGAGAGCCCCGAGCGGACCCGGTCGCCCAGCCGTCCGCCGGTCTCGTCCGCCCACTCGGCCATCGAGTAGCCGTCCCAGAACGCCTGGTTGAAGAGGTTGCCGTCCGGCTCGCCGTATCGCGAGGGAGCGCCGTCGAGGGCATCGCCCAGGGTCGGCATCGTCGGCGGCTGGTACGGAGGCAGCGGGTGGCCGGTGAGCATCCGAATCACCGGAGTCATGAGCTCGCGGACGCGCCGCTCGGCGTCCTGGTAGGCCTGGACGGTCTGACCCATGCGCTCGGCGGCGAGGCTCGAGGCTTCGCGAGAGACGTTCGACACTCCGACCCCGGCATCCACGATGGCATCGCCGATCGGCTTGAAGAGCATCAGGATCAGCCCGAGCTCGCGGTGGGTCATGCGCGCGTACTGATCGAGGTGCTCGCCGATGGCACCCGCGTGCTCGCTCTGCCGCTGAAGCACCTGCTGCGCAAGTGACAGCTGGCCCATGTCGATGTCGATGTGGATCATCCCCCTCGGTGTTCGCACAGTGCGCTTCAGAAGGCTACCGCGCATCCGTTCTCCGCGACGGGGGTAGCTCTCCCCATGGGCACCGTCGATCGCGGGTAGTGTGAACGTCAACACGGCCGCCCCTCGACTCTGGAGCATCATGCCCTCTGCATCCCTCACCTGGCGCGAGGGCCACCTCTTCCGCGACGGCGAGCCGCACCGCATCCTCTCCGGCGCGGTGCACTACTTCCGCATCCACCCCGACCTGTGGGAGGACCGGCTGCGCCGCCTCGCGGCGATGGGCGCGAACACCGTGGACACCTACATCGCCTGGAACTTCCACGAGCGCACCGAGGGCGAGTTCGGCTTCACCGGCTGGCGCGATGTCGCGCGCTTCATCCGCATCGCCGGCGAGGTCGGCCTGGATGTCTACGTGCGCCCCAGCCCGTACATCTGCTCGGAGTGGTCGAACGGCGGCATCCCGTTCTGGCTGTCCGGTCGGGTGCGGGCGCTGCGGTCGTCGGATGCCGGTTTCCTGACCGCCGTGGATGCCTGGTTCGACGCGCTCATCCCGCAGCTCGAGCCACTGCAGGCCGTGCATGGCGGGCCGATCCGGCTGATCCAGGTGGAGAACGAGTACGGCTCCTTCGGCACCGACCAGGCCTACCTCGCACACCAGCGCGACGCGCTGCGCGAGCGAGGGATGGTCGAGATGCTCACCACCGCCGACGGCACGACGGCCGACATGGTGCGCAACGGCAGCATCCCTGGCGTGATGGGCACCTTTACCTTCGGCACCGGTGTCCCCCTCGCGCAGGAGCTGCGCCGCGACGATCACCACCTGATGTGCAGCGAGCTGTGGGGCGGCTGGTTCGACCACTGGGGCGAGCAGCACCACGTGCGATCGGCCGAGAGCATGATCGGCACGGTGCAGGAGCTGCTCGATGCCGGCGGCTCGGTCAGCGTCTACATGGCGCACGGCGGCACGAACTTCGGGCTGTGGGCGGGAGCAAACCACGACGGCGTCATCCAGCCCACCATCACGTCGTACGACTCGGATGCCCCGATCGGTGAGGACGGCTCGCTGAACGACAAGTTCCACGCGCTGCGCGCGGCGTTCGCCCCGTTCCATGCGGGCGAGCTTCCGGAGCCTCCGGATGCTCCGGAGCATCAGCCCGCCGCATCGGCTGCGCTCGTGCCGATCGCCTCGCTGCTCGACGTCGTGCGCGCGCAGGCGGTCGTCGCCACCGCGCCTCAGCCGCTCGCGTACGAGGAGCTGGGTGCGGAGGACGGCCTGGTCGCCTACGAGTCGGATGTCGTGTTCGAGGCCGACACGGTGCTCACGCTGCGCGAGCTGCGCGATCGCGCCACGGTGTTCCTCGACAACGTGCGTCTCGGCGCGATCGAGCACGACGGCGAGCAGAGCCTCGCGCTGCCCTCGGCCGGTGGCGCCGGGCGGCTCACGATCGTCGTCGAGAGCCTCGGGCGGATCAACTACGGGCCGCTGACGGGCGAGCGCAAGGGCATCCTCGGTGGGGTGCTGATCGGCCGCCGGTTCCAGCACGGCTGGGAGCACCGGATGCTGCCGCGCGACGCGGTTCCCGCGGCGGGGCTCGCCGCCGGAGCGGACGGCCTGGCCACGGCGTCCGTCACCGTCTCGCGCCCGCTCGACGCGTGGATCGCGCTGCCCGGCTCCGCGAAGGGCATGGTGTGGCTGAACGGCTTCCTGCTCGGACGGTACTGGGAGCGCGGCCCGCAGGTCACGCTGTACGCCCCCGGTCCGCTCTGGCGCGAGGGCGAGAACGAGATCGTCGTGCTCGACACCGACCGGCTCGGCGCCGCCGTCGAGATCCGCGAGAGCGCCGACTACGGTCCGCGGGAGGAGTTCGTCGGGTCATGAGCGCCGTACTGCGACCGACCCCCGCACAGCTGGCGTGGCAGCGTGCGGGAGTCGGGATGTTCCTGCACTTCGGGCTGAACACCTTCGCAGGCCTGGAGTGGAGCGACGGCACGCTCGACCCCGCGATCTTCGACCCGACGGATCTGGACGCCGGCCAGTGGGTGGACACGGCGGTGGAACTCGGCGCGGCGTACGTGGTGCTCACAGCGAAGCATCACGACGGCTTCTGCCTGTGGCCCACCGCGACCACGGACTACTCCGTCGCCTCCTCGCCCTGGCGGGGCGGACACGGCGACGTGGTGGCGGAGGTCGCCGACGCGTGCCGGCGGCGCGGCATCGGCTTCGGCGTCTACCTGTCGCCATGGGATCGGCATGCGCCGGGGTATCAGGACGCGGCGGCCTACGTCACCGACCGCATGGCGCTGAACCAGTACGTGACCGGCAGCGATCAGCTGGCCGAGAACGTGTACGCACCTCCGGAGTGCGACGTGTCGATCCGGCGCGGATGGTTCTGGCATCCGGACGACGCACCCAAGAGCGTCGCGCACCTGATGGCGATCCATCTGCAGTCCGTCGGCCTGGGTGCGAACCTGCTGCTGAATCTGCCGCCGGACATCTCCGGTCGGATCGACGCGGCCGACGTGGACCGGGTCCGCGAGTTCCGTGCCGAGCTCGACCGCCGCTTCGCTCGTGCGGCGCACGCGACTCTGGTCCAGCAGGAGCCCGGATGCTGGATCGCGACGCTTCCGGAATCGACCGAGGTCGGCCAGATCGAGTTGCGCGAAGCCGTCGAGAACGGCCAGCGCATCACCCGGCACGCGGTCGTCGACGACGGGCGCGAGCTCGTCGCCGGCGGCACGGTCGGCATCCGTCGCATCCATCAGGTCGCTTCCGCGACGCTGTCGAGCTTCGAGATCCGCACCGACGAGGACGCCGAGCTGAACGCGGTGATCGTCTACCCCGCGGACGCCACCCTGATCACTCCCGAACTGCCCGACGGCTACGAGGCCTCGACCGAGCCGCCTGAGTGAGCCACGCCCTCGTCGACAGCACGGCACCTCGCCGAGTGCACGGGACATTCGCGTGAACAAGCCGTGCGCTCGGCAGCATCCGGTGCACTCGGCGACAGTGTACGAGCGTGGTGCGTGACGACGCCCGATCGCCCGCGTCCGGCATCGCGAGTCAGCCCAGCTGCCTGCGCGCCGCGTCGCACAGCCAGGCCGTGTAGCGCCGCATGCTCCAGCCGGACTGCAGCACGAGCTGCTGATGCCCCTCAGGCGACCAGAGGAAGGACAGCGCGGCCGCTGCACCGTCGATGTCGGTGCCGGCCGGGGCGATCCCGCGTTCGACGAGCAGCCGGACGGTGGCGCGGTAGTCGTCCATGCGGCGGGCGAGCATGACTTCGAGCGCTTCCGCGATGGCGGGGTCGGCGCCTGCCGCACTGAGGATTTCGATCCACAGCACGCTCGTGCGCGCGTTGGCGGCGGCGATGAGCTCGGCGGCTGCGGCGAGCAGGGCCTCGCCGTCGTCGAGCGCCGCGATTCTCGCCCCCTCGGCGCTGTCGGCGAGCTGCGCTTCGCCCTCCGCTCCGGCGAACGCCTGCTCGAACGCGCCGAGCAGCAGATCGCGCTTCGGACCGTTGGCCTTGACGGTCTCGGCGGAGACGCCTGCCCGTCGTCCGATCTCGGCGAGCGAGGCGCCGGAGTAGCCGCCCTCGGCGAAGCTCGCGGCCGCGGCGTCGAGCACGCGTCGACGGGTGGCGGCCGCCTGCTCCGTGCGCAGATCGGACCGGTAGGTGCGCGTCGTGCGGGGTTCGGGCATCATTCTCCCTATTGACAACCATGATGAGGTAGTGAATGCTTCATTGGTGTAGTCGATCATATCCCTTGACCCGAGGCACTCACCATGACGTCCATCCTTCTCGCCGCCACACCCGTCCACGGACACGTCGCACCTCTGCTGGCGGTCGCCTCCTCCTTGGTCGCCGCGGGTGATCGCGTCCGGTTCCTCACCGGATCCCGGTACCGGGACGCCGTGCTCTCCACCGGCGCGGAGTTCCTTCCGCTGCCTGCGGAGGCCGACTACGACGACACCGACATGGATGCCGCGTTTCCCGGTCGCCGGGGGCTGAAAGGCCCGGCGGGCATCCGCTACGACATGATCGAGATCTTCCTGAAGCCCGTCCCCGCGCAGCTGCGCGCCGTGCGCGAGGCGATCGCCGCCGAGCAGACGGATGCCCTCCTCGCCGAGTCCATGTTCGCCGGCGCGGCCGTGCTGAGCGGTCTGCCGCGCGAAGAGCGCCCGCTGCTCGTCAACCTCGGTATCGTGCCCCTCGCGCTGAAGCATCCGGATGTCGCGCCGTTCGGCCTCGGCATCCGCCCTCTGCCCGGCCCGATCGGGCGGCTTCGGAACGCCGTGCTGACCGCGATCGCTGAGAAGGGCGTGTTCGCACCCGTGCAGCGCTTCGCCGACGAGATCGCACGGGCCGAGACCGGGCGAGGGCTGAGCCGATTCTTCCTGGACTGGCCCGCCGCGGCCGATCTGCTCGTGCAGTTCACGGTGCCGGAGTTCGAGTACCCGCGTCCCGGAATGCCCGGCACCGTCCACTTCGTCGGACCGGTGTCGCGGGCGCGGGTCTCGACCGCCCCACTGCCCGAGTGGTGGGGCGACCTCGAAGGCCGGCGCGTGGTGCACGTGACCCAGGGCACCGTCGCGAACTCCGATTGGTCCCTGGTCACCGCGGCCATGACCGGCCTCGCCGACACCGACGCCATCGTCGTCGTCAGCACAGGAGGCAGGCCCGTCGAGAGCATCCCCGGTCCGCTTCCGGAGAACACGCGAGTCGCGAGTTTCCTGCCCTACGACAGGCTGCTGCCGCTCACCGACGTGCTCGTGACGAACGGAGGCTACGGCGGGGTGCACTACGCCCTGGAGAGCGGAGTGCCGATCGTCGTCGCCGGGCGCACCGAGGACAAGATCGAGGTGAGCGCCCGCATCGCCTGGAGCGGGGTCGGAATCGACCTGCGCACCGACACGCCGACGCCGGGACAGGTCGGCGCCGCCGTCCGCGCAGTGCTCGAAGAGCCGTCCTACCGTCGGCGCGCCGAGGACATCGGCGCCGCCATCCGCCGTTCACCCGGCCCCGACGCGGTGCACGGCATCGTCGCGCAGGCACTCTCCGTCGAGAGTACGGGATCTCGCCGAGTGCACGGGGATGTCGCGTGAACAGGCCGCGCGCTCGGCAGCATCCGGTGCACTCGGCGACCGCCTCACCGCACCCCGGATCTGAGGCGCCCGGCTCGCAGGAATAGGGATTCCTCCCGATGCCCGCCCTCCCCCTTACCGAGGAGTGTAGGGATGCATCGAAAGGGGACATCCCATGAATCTGGACACCTTCGGAACCTACCGCGTCGCCGTGTTCGAGCTCCAGCGCGCGACCGAGCTGGCGGAGCGTCAGCGCATGATCGCGGAGCGCACGGGCGTCGTCGCGAAGGACGGCGTCTGGCGGCGGATGATGCGGCGGCTCGCCGCGCATCGCATTGCGGCCTCGACCGCCGACTGCCCGGCCGGCGCTCGCTGCGCGCTCGCCGACGCCTGACGCGAGACGCGCGTGACCCTCGCAGCAGGTGCCACGTCCCCGACCTCCCCCGCCCCGGCCGCGCGGAAGGTCGTCGGGCGGGGCACACGGCCGGCATCCGCCGCACCGGCCCCCGGCGTCGGTGGTGGATGGCACGATGAAGGCATGTCCCTCATCGCCTCGACCGCCGAGATGGTGGGTCGCGACGCCGAGCTCGAACTGCTCGGCGCCGCGCTGCGTCGTGCCATGGCGGGGGAGACCTCCGCCGTGCTGGTCGCGGGCGAGGCCGGCATCGGCAAGTCGCGGCTGCTGCGCGAGTTCCGCGCACGCGCGGGCGATGATGCGCTGATGCTCGCCGGATGGTGCCTGGACTACGGGTCCACTCCGGCTCCCTATGGTCCGCTGCCTGCGATCCTGCGCGCCGCGCTGGCGGCTCTCGGCGACGACGCGGCGCAGGCCGCCGGTCCCGGCAGGGATGCACTGCGGGTGCTGCTGCCCGAGCTCGGCCCGGCTCCGGTCGATCGCACCTCGGGTGCCGAGGGTCTGCGCGAGGCGATCGCCAACGTGCTCGAGGCGGCCGCCGCGCGGCATCCGCTCGTCATCGTCGTCGAAGACCTGCACTGGGCCGACGACGCCACTCTCACCGCACTCGCCTTCCTGCTGCGCGCTCTCGCCGGCCACCGCATCCTGTTCGTGTTCACCTGCCGGGTGGACGAGGTGCGCCGCGGCGGCTCGGTGCGCACGTTCCTCGTCGAGGCGGAGCGCGCCCGGCTGCTGGATCGCATCGAGGTGCAGCGCCTGGATCCCGTTCAGGTGCGTGCTCTCGTCGAGGCGCTGAACGGGCCCACCGACGATGCGGGCTTCGCCCGGCTGCTGGAGCGGTCCGAGGGCGTGCCGTTCTTCATCGAAGAGCTCTCCTGCGAGGCATCCGGCCCCCTGCCCGACTCCCTTCGCGACGTGCTGCTGGTGCGCTTCGACGCCCTCGGCGAGGACGCCAGGCGCGTGGTGCGGGTGATCTCCGCGTCGGATGCCGTGGTCGACCACGATCTGCTGACGGAGCTCGCCGGGCTCGACGACGACCGGCTCGATGCGGGCATCCGCGCCGCCGTCGGCGCGGCGATCCTCGCCGTGCGCAGCGACCGGGGCTACGGCTTCCGGCACGCGCTGCTGCGCGAGGCCGTGCACGACGACCTGCTGCCGGGTGAGCGCTCCCGCCTGCACCGCGCCTATGCCGAGGCGCTGGAGCGTCGCGCGGAGCGAGGGGAGTGCGGCCTGGAGGCGGCGCTCGCGTTCCACTGGCATCAGGCGCACGACGCGCGTCGCGCGCTCGGCGCGGCCATCGCCGCGGCGGAGCGGGCGCGCGCGAGCTTCGCCTTCTCGAGCGCGGTCCGCTTCGGCGAGCTCGCGCTGGAGCTGTGGGATCAGGTGCCGGATGCCGCGGAGGTCGCCGGCCGGTCGCACCTCGAGCTGCTCAAGGGCCTCGGATCCCTGCTGCGCAACGCAGGACACGACGAGCGGGCGATCGCGGTCGTGAATCTCGCCCTCGATGAGGTCGATGACACCACGCCGCCGATCGTGCGCGTGAAGCTCCTTCGCGACAAGGCGCTGTACGTGCAGAACAGCGGGCGCCCCGGCGCCGCCGATCTCGTGCGCCAGGCGCTGGCGGCGATGGACGACGGAGTCGACGACGAGCGGCTTCGCGCCGTGCTGCTGAACCTGCTCGCGGGGCGGCTCATGGTCGAGGGGGACCTGGCGGCGGCGGTGGATGCCGGCGAGCAGGCGCTCCGGATCGGCCGCGAAGGCGGCTTCGACAACGTGATCTCTGTGGCGGCGAACCTGATCGCCAGCAGCCGGCTGCACCTCGGAGAGGTCGACCGCGGGCTGGAACTGTACGAGCTGTCGTGGGAGCACGCCCGCGACACCGACGCCAAACTGCGCTACTGGGTCAACCACTCCGACTCGCTGAGCACCCTCGGGCGCTACCGTGAGGCGCTGAGTGCCGCGGAGCGCGGGGTCGGGCACGCCCGCGAGCTCGGACTGGAGCGCTCCAGCGGGTCGATCCTCACCGAGAACATGGTCGAGCCGCTGCTGGAACTGGGCGAGGTCGACCGTGCCGAGGAACTGCTGTCGAAGGACCTCACGCTGCGCAGCTTCCGCATCTTCCGGGTGTACACCACGGCATCCCGCATCCGCGCACTGGTCTGGCGCGGCCGGATCGACGAGGCGAGCGCCCTGCTCGAGGAGTGGCGACCGACCTTCCTGGCGGCGGCCGAGGTCGAGCGTCAGGTCTGGTACTCGATCATCGACGTCGAGATGGCGATCGGGCTCGCCTCGGGCCGGCTCTCCGACGCCGCGCAGGCTCTCGAGCGGATGCTGGACCACGAGACCCCGCGCCTCGCGCACAGCGCCCGGCGGCTGCTCGACGGCGCGCTGATCGTGGCGGGGATGCGCGCGGCCGGCGATGCCGCCCAGGCGGGTGCCCTCGCCGAGCGGATCCGCGAGGCGTGGTCGGACCACCATGCGCACTTCGAGGACTGGGGTGTGCTGGTCGAGGGGCTGCTGAACGGCGACGCGATCTCGCTGCGCGAGGCGATCGCTGTGGCGGATCGCATCGACGGGCCTGTGATGTTCCGCTCAGCACTGCGGCTCGAGCTGGCACGCGCTCTCGTCGCCGTTCAGGGCGATCGGGGAGAGGCCGCCACGGCGCTCGCCGAGGCAGCGGAGATCGCGGCGCGAACCGGGCATGCCCGGCTGCGGCGGGAGACGAGGGAGTTCGCGGATGCCAGCAGGCTGGGCGCCTCTCCGGCCCGGGGCTACGGCAGCGGGTCTTCAGACCGGCTCACCGAGCGGGAGCAGCAGGTGCTCGAGCTGATCGCCGAGGGCCTCAGCAACCGGCAGATCGCCGAGCGCCTGTTCATCAGCATCAAGACCGTGAGCGTGCACGTCTCTGCAGTGCTCCGCAAGCTCGGCGCGTCCAGCCGCACCGAGGCCGCGGCCCGCCACCGCGCCTGAGCGCGCTCTCTGCACCCCGCACCCCGCCCCACATCTCCGTCGAGAGCACGGGACCTCGCCGAGTGCACGGGACGTTCGCGTGAACATGCCGTGCACTCGGCAGCATCCGGTGCACTCGGTGAACCGTCGTCATGAGTTCGACATCGCGGGAATACCCCCTGGGGGTATTTGGTAGTACTCTGATGGAAGTACCCTGCGGGGGTACTCGAGACACAGAGGAGACGCCATGACCACCACCGAGTTCCAGGTGACCGGAATGACCTGCGGGCACTGCGAGATGTCCGTCCGCGAAGAGGTCGCGAAGATCGCCGGTGTCGACAGCATCGACGTGAGCGCCCAGACCGGCCGCCTGGTGGTCAGTTCGGCATCCGCTGTCGACTCCGAGGCCGTGATCGCGGCCGTCGACGAGGCCGGCTACCGCGCCGTCGCCGCCTGACGTCCTTCCGAACGACACCTTCCGCCGATCCAGCCCCGACCCGAGGAGCATGACATGACCATCGCAGAGCCGTCCCGCATCGATCTCGAGATCGGCGGAATGACCTGTGCGTCCTGTGCCATGCGCATCGAGAAGAAGCTGAACAGGCTCGACGGGGTGACCGCCACTGTCAACTACGCGACCGAGAAGGCGCAGGTCGTGGTCGACGGGCCGCTCGACCCGACCCTGCTGATCACGGCCGTCGAGAACGCCGGCTACACGGCATCCGTGCCCGCGCCGCCCGCCCATGCGGACGGCGCGGGCGACGAACCCGACGCGGAGGGTCCTGAGCTGCGCGCGCTGCGACACCGCCTGATCGGATCGGTCGTGCTGAGCGTGCCGGTGATCGTGCTCGCGATGATCCCCGCGCTGCAGTTCACCTATTGGCAGTGGGCGTCGCTGGCGCTCGCCGCACCGGTGATCGTGTGGGCGGCCTGGCCGTTCCACCGGGCCGCGTGGGTGAACCTGCGCCACGGCGCGGCCACCATGGACACGCTGATCAGCCTCGGCACCTCGGCAGCGTTCCTGTGGTCGCTGTACGCACTGTTCCTCGGCACCGCCGGGATGCCCGGCATGACGCACGGGTTCTCGTTCGCGCTCGAGCGCACCGACGGTGCCGGGAGCATCTACCTCGAGGTCGCCTCGGGTGTGACGATGTTCGTGCTCGCGGGGCGCTACTTCGAGAAGCGCGCCAAGCGCCAGGCGGGGGCGGCCCTGCGCGCGCTGATGGAGCTCGGGGCGAAGGACGTCGCGGTGCTCCGCCCTTCGACGGACTCACGAACCCAGGTCGAACGCCGCATCCCGATCGCCGAGCTGAGGGTCGGCGACGAGTTCGTCGTCCGTCCCGGCGAGAAGATCGCGACAGACGGCGTGGTCGTCTCCGGGACGTCGGCGGTGGACCAGTCGATGATCACCGGCGAGTCCGTCCCGGTCGAGGTGTCTGCGGGGGATGCCGTGACCGGCGCCACCGTGAACGCCGGCGGGCGGCTGGTGGTGCGAGCCACCCGCGTCGGCGCCGACACGCAGCTGGCACAGATGGCGCGTCTCGTCGAGGACGCGCAGACCGGCAAGGCCGAGGTGCAGCGCCTGGCCGACCGCATCTCGGGGATCTTCGTTCCCATCGTCATCGGCATCGCCCTGGTGACGCTCGCCACCTGGCTGCTGCTGGGCTTCCCCGCATCCATGGCCTTCACCGCCGCGGTCGCGGTGCTCATCATCGCCTGCCCGTGCGCGCTGGGCCTTGCCACGCCGACGGCCCTGCTGGTCGGTACGGGGCGCGGTGCGCAGCTGGGCGTCCTGATCAAGGGCCCGGAGGTGCTCGAGTCCACCCGCCGCGTCGACACGATCGTGCTCGACAAGACCGGCACGGTCACCGAGGGTCGCATGTCCGTCGTCTCGGCCGTGCCCGAGCAGGGCACGGATGCCGAGGAGCTGCTGCGGCTGGCCGGGGCGATCGAGCACGCCAGCGAGCACCCGATCGCCCGGGCGATCGCATCCGCGGCGACGGACGAGGCGGACGCCGGGCTCCCGACCGTCGAGTCGTTCCAGAATCACGAGGGTCGCGGGGTCACCGGCGTCGTCGAAGGACGCGCCATGCTCGTCGGGCGTCTGTCGCTGCTGGAGGACTGGTCCGTGCATCCGTCCGCCGAGCTGCTGTCGGCGAAGGCGGATGCCGAGTCCGCAGGGCAGACCGCGATCCTGGTCGCCTGGGACGGTGCGCCTCGCGGCATGATCGTCGTCGCCGACGAGGTCAAGGCGACCAGCGCCGAGGCGGTCGCGCAGCTGAAGGCGCTCGGGCTGGCGCCCGTGCTGCTGACCGGCGACAACCAGGCCGCCGCCCGCCACATCGCCGCACAGGTCGGCATCGACGAAGTGATAGCCGAGGTGCTGCCGGCTGACAAGGTCGCCGTCGTGGCGGGGCTGCAGGCCGAGGGCCGCGTCGTCGCGATGGTCGGCGACGGCGTCAACGACGCCCCCGCCCTCGCTCAGGCCGATCTGGGGATGGCGATGGGCACGGGCGCGGATGCGGCGATCCAGGCATCCGACATCACTCTCGTGCGGGGGGACCTGCGCGCGGCATCCGACGCCATCCGCCTCTCGCGCCGCACGCTCGGCACCATCAAGGGCAACCTGTTCTGGGCGTTCGCGTACAACACCGCGGCGATCCCGCTCGCGGCGCTGGGGCTGTTGAACCCGATGCTCGCAGGAGCCGCGATGGCCTTCTCGAGCGTGTTCGTCGTGGGCAACAGCCTGCGTCTGCGCTCCTTCCGCTGAACGGCGCGGTCCTCACGGGTCCCATGTGGTCGCCTCCGCGCGCGGGAGGCAGCCAGATGGGACCCGCGAACGGGAAGTGGGGTGGGCCTTGGCTTGGGCTTTCCCTGGCTGGATCCCATGTGGTCGCCTCTGCGCGCGGGAGGCAGCCAGATGGGACCCGCGAACGGGAGTGGGCCTAGTCGGAATACCCCAGGGGGGTACCCTGGTTGGGGGTATCAGAAGCCGGCGGAAGCCGGATCCGGATGCCGAGGAGGCCAGATGGACCCGCACACGCACCACGAGCACATGCATCACGCGCCCGCTCGGGAGGAGAACTCCGCAATGGGACGAGCCTTCGAGCACGAGACTCCTCCCATGGCCGAGAAGTCCTCCGGTCGCGGTGAGGGGCACGCGGGCCACGATGGTCACGCAGAGCACGGCGACCACGCAGCTCACGCAGGCCACGGCGACCACTCCGGGCACGGGGGACACGCGGGCCACGGCGACCACGTCGGCCAGTTCCGCCGGCTCTTCTGGATCAACCTGCTGATCGCTGTCCCCGTGGTCGCCTCGAGCGGCATGTTCGCGATGATCCTCGGCTACGTGGTCCCCGGCTGGGCTCGCTGGATCGCCCCGATCCTCGGCACGGTCATGTACGTCTGGGGCGGGCGGCCGTTCCTCACCGGCGCGGTCTCAGAGCTCCGGTCGCGCAAGCCCGGCATGATGCTGCTGATCGGCCTGGCGATCACCGTGGCGTTCCTCGCCTCGTGGGGCGCGAGCCTGGGCATCCTGCACCACGAGCTCGAGTTCTGGTGGGAGCTCGCCCTGCTGATCGTGATCATGCTGCTCGGGCACTGGCTGGAGATGCGCTCGCTCGCGCAGACCACCTCGGCCCTCGACTCGCTCGCAGCCCTGTTGCCCGACGAGGCCGAGCGGGTGGACGGCGACGACATCACCGTCGTCAGCCCGGCCGACCTGCGGGTGGGCGACATCGTGCGGGTGCGCCCGGGCGGCAGCATCCCGGCCGACGGGGTGATCGTGGACGGTCGCGCCGACATGGACGAGTCCATGCTCACCGGCGAGTCCCGCACGGTCAGCCGCACCACCGGCGACCCCGTCACGGCAGGCACGGTCGCGACCGACTCCGGGCTGCGCGTCGAGGTGACCGCCACCGGCGACGACACCGCACTCGCCGGAATCCGCAAGCTCGTCGCCGACGCGCAGGCATCCAGCTCCCGCGCCCAGCGGCTGGCCGACCGGGCCGCCGCCTGGCTGTTCTGGTTCGCGCTGGGCGCCGCCGTGATCACTGCGCTGGTCTGGACGTTCGTCGGACTGCCGGACGAGGCCGTCATCCGCACCATCACGGTGCTCGTGATCGCCTGCCCCCACGCGCTGGGCCTGGCGATCCCGCTGGTCGTCTCGATCGCGACCGAGCGCGCAGCGCGCGCCGGAGTGCTCGTGAAGGACCGTCTCGCGCTGGAGACCATGCGCGACATCGATGCCGTGCTGTTCGACAAGACCGGCACGCTCACCAAGGGCGAGCCCACCGTCACGGGCGTCGCTCCGGTCGAGGGATGGTCGGACGACGACGTGCTGGCGCTCGCCGCCGCCGCGGAGGCCGACAGCGAGCATCCGCTGGCCAGGGCGATCGTGCGCGCGGCATCCGCCCTGACCGTCGCCGGCGCGACCGGCTTCACGTCCTCGCCCGCTGTCGGCGTCACCGCCACGGTCGACGGGCACGAGATCCGCGTCGGCGGACCCCGGCTGCTGGAGGAGGTCGGTGCCGAGGAGGTGCCGGATGCCGCCGGCTGGCGCACCGAGGGCGCGATCATCCTGCATGTCGTGCGCGACGGGCGGGTGATCGGCGGACTGAGGCTCGCGGACGAGATCCGCGCCGAGTCGCGCGAGGCGGTGGCCGCGCTCCGCAAGCGCGGCGTCGAGGTGGTCATGATCACCGGGGACGCCGAGGCCGTGGCGCGCTCGGTCGCCGGCGAGCTGGGCATCGAGCGGGTGTTCGCGGGGGTGCGGCCGGAGGACAAGTCCGCCAAGGTCGCCGAGCTGCAGCGTGAGGGGAAGAAGGTCGCGATGGTCGGTGACGGCGTCAACGACGCCCCGGCGCTCGCGCAGGCCGACGTCGGCATCGCGATCGGTGCAGGCACGGACGTGGCCATCGCCTCGGCCGGGGTCATCCTGGCATCCGACGACCCGCGCTCGGTGGTCTCGGTGATCGAGCTGTCGCAGGCGAGCTACCGCAAGATGAAGCAGAACCTGTGGTGGGCGGCCGGCTACAACCTGATGTCGGTGCCGCTCGCGGCCGGCGTGCTCGCTCCGATCGGGTTCGTGCTGCCGATGTCGGTCGGTGCCGTGCTGATGAGCCTGTCCACGATCGTCGTGGCGCTCAACGCCCAGGCGCTGCGCCGCCTCGACCTGCGCCCCGAACGGGTCGTCGCCCGCTGAATCGGCGGCTCGGCCGGGTCCAGGTATCGACTTCTGCCGGAACCCCGTTCCCGGGTATCAGCTTCTGCCGTTATTCGGGGCGGGGATCCGACCGATCCTGATACCTGGACAGTGATTCCGTCCATCCGGCGGCCCGTCGCGGAGCCGGCCGGCCTGCCGCGGGCTGTGGTCGTCAGCGGCGGCCCGGCCACTCCTCGGCGAGCAGCCCGTAGTTCATGCCGTCCATCCACTCGCCCGAGCGGTGCAGTGCGGTCTTCCGGCTGAACTCCTCGCGGCGCATGCCGAGGCGCTCCATCAGCCGCCACGACGGCTCGTTGGCTGCGAAGCATCCGGCGTGCACGCGGCGCAGCCCGAGCGTTCCGAAGCAGAGGTCGATCACCGCGCGGACTGCCTCGGAGGCGTACCCGCGCCCGGCATAGGCGGGCGCGAGCACCCAGCCGAGCTCCGCCTCGGTGCCCTCCGCCTGCTCGGCGACCTCGGCCTGCGCCCACGCGTCTCCCACCTTGACCATCAGGTCGCCGATGATCGCGGGTGCGCCGCCGGTGGCATCCGCGAGTTCGATCACGAACGTGATCGCGCGTCGCCCGGGGTCGGAGTACGTCTCGCCGAACGCATCTCGGGTGTCCGGCGCCCGACCGAGCCACCTGTTCACCTCGGGAAGCCGGCGGAACTCCCAGACCGCGTCGAGGTCCGCGTCCTCCAGCGGCCGGATCCGCAGCCGCTCCGTCAGGATCGGCCAGTCGACACTGCTGAGTGAAGCCATTCCGTCAGCGTAGCGCCGGGCCCACTGCCGACCCGACCGCTCCGGGTCGCAGGTCGTCGCGCTATTCGAGCACACGAGACCTTCGGGTCGCATCTCGTCACGCTCTGCGGCGCCCAGAACGGGACGAAGTGCGACGTGAACCGGGGTGGGATGCCGAGAACGGGACGAACTGCGACCTGGCCGGTGGCCGGATGCCGATGGCCGGATGGCGGTGGGCGGATGCTGGACCCGGATGCGGCGGCTCCGCCTCAGGGCAGCTGCCCGGCGGCGCGCGCCAGCCGCACGGCCTCGACCCGGTTCGCCGCGCCGAGCTTGCGGGATGCCGTGCGCAGGTAGCTCTTCACGGTCTCGGCGCCGAGGTTCAGGCGCGTGCCGATCTCGCTGTTGCCGCAGCCCATCGCGACCAGGGCCAGCACGTCCACCTCGCGCGCCGAAAGCCGCGACCCCGAGGACGAGCGCGGATGGGTCATGCGCTCAAGGATCGCGTCCAGTCGCGCCCGGATGCCGGCATCCTCGACGTCCTGCGCCAGCTCGCGCAGCTCGGCGAACGCGACGCGCACGTCCTCCCACTCGCGATCGGGGGCCGAGTGCTCGCCCGAGCGCATCCTCTCCGCGGCATCCGCCACCTCCGCGCGCTGCGCCAGCGCCTCCTCCACGGCCAGGTCGTAGCCGAACCCGTCCGCCACGCGCTTCATCGCCGCGGACGCCTCGGGCGTGAGCGTCGCGGCATCCCGCGTCGCCCCGTAGATCACCCCGCGCACATCGCCCTTCACGATCACCGGGAAGGCGCTGACGGTGCGCATCCGCTCGGCCGCCACGGCGGCGTCGTAGGCGTGCGTGATGTGGCCGTCGCTGAGGTAGTCGCGCACCGTCGCCGCACGAGCGGATGCCATCACCAGCCCGCCCAGGCCGTGACCGGTGCGGATCACCAGGCCGTTCAGCCGATCGGTGCGACCGCCGAGCGTGTGCGAGATGGCGAAGTGGTTGGCGCGCGGGCGCGCGATGCCGCCGAACACGATGTCCAGCCCGCTGCGATCGCGCAGCGCGTGGAATGAGGATCCGAACGACGGCATCCTGCACCTCCTGCCGGGCGGTGCCACGGTGCCGCCGCCCGCCATAGAACCTACACCGCCGCCGGAGCTCAGCGCCCGGCGAGCAGCTGCACCGCCATCTCGCGCATCTCGACCTTGCGAACCTTGCCGGTGATCGTGATGGGGAACGCGTCGACCAGGTGCACGTACTTCGGGATCTTGAAGTGCGCCAGCTTCCCGGTCGCGAACGTCCGCACGTCCTCGGCCGTCAGCGCGGAAGCGCCGGGTCGAAGCACGATCCAGGCCATCAGCTCCTCGCCGTACTGCTCGTCGGGCACGCCGATCACCTGCACGTCCTGCACGTCGGGGTGCGAGTACAGGAACTCCTCGATCTCGCGCGGGTAGATGTTCTCACCGCCGCGGATCACCATGTCCTTGATGCGGCCGACGACCTGCAGGCGACCGTCGGCGTCCATGGTCGCCATGTCGCCGGTGTGCATCCAGCGTCCTGCGTCGATGGCCTCGGCGGTCTTCGCCGGCTCGTTCCAGTAGCCGAGCATCACCGAGTAGCCGCGTGTGCACAGCTCCCCCGGAACGCCCAGAGGCACCACCTGGCCGTCCTCGTCGATGATCTTCACCTCGACGTGCGGCATCACCTGCCCGACGGTCTGCGTGCGGGCGGCGACGTCGTCGTCCATCTTCGTCATGGTCGACACCGGTGAGGTCTCGGTCATCCCGTAGCAGATGGCCACCTCGCTCATGCCCATCTCGTTCATGGTGCGCTCCATGATCTCCACCGGACACGGCGAGCCGGCCATGATCCCGGTGCGCAGCGAGGACAGGTCGAAGTCCCTGAAGCGCGGATGCGACAGCTCGGCGATGAACATGGTCGGCACGCCGTACAGCGACGTGATGCGCTCGTCCTGCACGACCTGCAGCGTGATCTCGGGATCGAAGCCCGGCGCCGGCAGCACCGCGGCGGCGCCGTGCGAGTGCGCCCCGAGGATGCCCATCACCATGCCGAAGCAGTGGTACAGCGGCACCGGCAGCGCCACGCGGTCCTGCTCGGTGTACGCGATGCCCTCGCCCACGAAGAAACCGTTGTTGAGGATGTTGTGGTGCGTCAGCGTCGCGCCCTTCGGGAACCCGGTGGTGCCCGACGTGTACTGGATGTTGATCGGGTCGTCGAAGGCCAGGGCATCCGTGTCCTGGAACTCCGGCGCCGCCTCGATCAGCCGATCCCAGCGGTCGGTGCCGATGAACAGCGTCTTCTCATAGCCGATCTCGGCGAGCATCTCGGCGTACTTCGAGGTGCGGTACTCGACCGCGCTGACGATCAGCGCCATCTCGGACTGCTCGATCACGTACTTCACCTCGTGGGTGCGATACGCGGGGTTGACGTTCACCAGGATGGCGCCGATCAGCGCGGTTGCGTACTGCGTCAGCACCCATTCGGCGCAGTTCGGCGCCCAGATGCCGACCCGGTCGCCCTTGCGGATGCCGAGCCCGCGCAGCGCGGAGGCCAGGCGCTCGCTGTCGTGCAGCAGCTGCGTGAAGGTCCACCGGCGACCGGACGCCGAGTCGACCAGGGCCTCGCGCTCGCCGAAGCGGGCCGTCGTTTCGCGCAGCATCCCGCCGATCGTCTGGCCGAGAAGCGGGGTCGTGCTGGTTCCGGATGCATAGGAAGCGCCGTTGCTCATCGCATCAGGATGCTCCCCGGTCGGCGACCCGGCCACCCCCTTACGGGGGTGATCAGCGCACCAGCCGGTAGCCCATCCCCTGCTCGGTGAGCAGGTGCACCGGATGCGCGGGATCCGCCTCGAGCTTCTTGCGCAGCTGCGACATGTACAGCCGCAGGTAGCCGGTGTCGGCGACCTGATCCGAGCCCCACAGCTCGCGCAGCAGCTCCTGCCGGGTGACGAGCGCCTCTGGATGCCGGGCGAGGTGCTCCAGCATCCGCCATTCCGTCGGCGTCAGGTGCACGCGCGTGCCGGCGCGGGTGACCGACTTGACGGACAGGTCGACGACCACGTCGCCGAATGCGACGGTCGCCTCGCCGGACTCGGCCGCGGCGCGGCGGGACAGCGCGCGCAGCCGGGCGAGCAGCTCGTCGATCTGGAACGGCTTGGTCACGTAGTCGTCTGCGCCGGCATCCAGCGCCTCCACCTTGTCGGCTGATCCGGTGCGACCCGAGACGACGATGATCGGGATGGCGGTCCATCCGCGCAGCGCCTGGATCACCTGCACCCCGTCGAGGTGCGGCATACCCAGGTCCAGCAGCACGATGTCGGGGTGGGTCTGCGCGGCCGCGGCGATGGCGCCGGGCCCGTCGACGGCGGCGACCACCTCGTACCCGTGCGCGGCGAGCGTGATCCGCAGCGCGCGCACCATCTGCGGGTCGTCGTCGGCGACCAGCAGCTTCACGAGACGACCTCGGTGTCGGATGCCGCGACAGGCAGGGCGATGACCATCGTCAGCCCTCCTCCCGGCGTGTCCTCGGGGGTCAGCGTACCGCCCATGCCCTCGGTGAATCCGCGGGAGAGCGCCAGGCCCAGGCCGAGCCCGATCGTGTTGTCGGAGTCGCCCAGCCGCTGGAACGGGGCGAACATGCTCTCCTGCCGGTCGGCGGCGACACCGGGGCCGCGATCGACGATGCGGATCTCGGCGACGGCACCCAGCCGACTGGTGGTCACCAGCATCCGCGTCCCCTCGGGGGAGTGCCGGCGCGCGTTCGCGATCACGTTCACCAGCACGCGCTGCAGCAGCACCGGGTCGGCGAGCAGAGGCGGCAGGTCGGGGTCGAGGTTCAGATCGATCTCCGACGGCCCCGAGCCCAGTTCGTCGATCGCGGAGAGCACGGCATCGGCGGCATCGACGGGGCTGAGCGAGACGGCCAGCACGCCCGCCTCGACGCGACTGACATCGAGCAGGTCGGTGACCAGACGTGTCAGCACCGACAGGCTCTCGTCCGCGGTGGCGAGCAGCTCGCCGCGGTCGGCCTCGCTGAGCCGCCCGGCGCCGCGCAGCCCGCCGATCGCGGCCATCGCGGCGGCCAGCGGGCGACGCAGATCGTGGCTGATCGCCGAGAGCAGCGCCGCTCGCACCTGATCGGTGGCGGCCAGGACCTCGGCGTGGCGGGCTGCCGCCGTCAGCTCGGTGTGCTCGATCGCCGCGGCCAGCTGGGCCACGATCGCGTCCAGCAGCCGGCGGGCCGGCGCATCGAGCTCGTCGCCGTGGAGCTCCAGCGTCGCCCGCGGTCCGCCCTGCTGCTCTCCGACCGGCACGAGCAATGGCTCCCGGTCCGGCAGCGGCTCGCCGTCCGTGGCGAGCACGGACCCGTCCGGTGCGATCAGCCGCACCCCGCTCAGCCCGAACGCCTCGCGGGCCCGGCTCACCAGCGCCAGCGGAGCGCTCTCCCCGCGCACCACGCTGCCGGCGACGGTGGCCAGCAGCTCCGCCTCTGCCGACGCCCGCCGCGCCGCACGGGCCCGCCGCGCGGCCTGATCGACGACGATGCTGACCAGCACGGCGATGATCACGTACAGCACGAGCGCCAGCGCGTGCAGGGGCTCGGCGATGGTGATCGTGAACAGCGGCACCACGAACAGGTAGTCCAGGGTCAGACCGGAGAGCACAGCCGCGAACAGTGCGGGTCTCAGCCCGCCGATCAGAGCGACGATCACCACCAGCAGCTGGTAGGCCAGCACGTCGGAGGTGATCGACTCCTCCGTCCGCAGCGAGAACAGCAGCCACGACAGCAGCGGCCCGCCGACGAGGGCGACCACCCAGCCGAGCACCTGGCGGCGCCACCCCAGCGCGCCGCCCGAGACGCGCGGCAGCGTGAGCCGGCCCCCGGCCGCGGAGTGGCTGACGATGTGCACGTCGATGTCGCCGGAGCTGCGGATGATGCCGGCGCCGATCCCCGGCCCGGTGAGCGCCGCGGAGAGCCGGCTGCGCCTGCTCACCCCGATCACCAGCTGCGTCGCGTCGACGGACTGCGCGAACTCGACCAGGGTGGCCGGGATGTCATCGCCGACCACCTGATGGAAGCTCCCGCCCAGGGAGGCGACGAGCTGCTGCTGCGCGCTGAGCGCGCCGGGAGTCACCGTGCGCAGGCCGTCCTGCGCGGACACGTGCACGGCCATCAGCTCGCCGCCCGCCGAGCGCGCCGCGATCCGGGCACCGCGCCGGATCAGCGTCTCGCCCTCCGGCCCGCCGGTGAGAGCCACGACCACGCGCTCCCTGGTCTGCCAGGCCGAGTCGATGCCGTGCGCCTCGCGGTAGCTGCGCAGCGCGCTGTCGACCTCGTCGGCCAGCCACAGCAGCGCCAGCTCGCGCAGCGCCGTGAGGTTGCCCAACCGGAAGTAGTTCGAGAGCGCGGCATCCACCCGTTCCGCCGGATACACCTGGCCGGCCGAGAGCCGGTCGCGCAGGGACTGCGGGGCCAGATCCACGACCTCGATGTCGTCGGCGGCGCGCACCACGGCATCCGGCACGGTCTCCTGCTGCGCCACCCCGGTGATCTTCTCGACCACGTCGTTCAGCGACTCGATGTGCTGAACGTTCACGGTCGTCAGCACGTCGATGCCCGCATCCAGCAGCTCCTCCACGTCCTGCCAGCGCTTGGCGTTGCGGGAGCCGGGGGCGTTGGTGTGCGCGAGCTCGTCGATCAGCGCCACCTCGGGCGCGCGCGCCAGCACGGCGTCGACGTCGAGGTCGGTCAGCTCGACGTCGCGATGGCGGATGCTGCGCCGGGGCACGGTCTCCAGGCCCGCCACCTGCCCGGCGGTCGCGGAGCGGCCATGGGTCTCGACGACCCCGATGACGACGTCGCGGCCGGCTGCGGCGAGCTGGTGCGCCTCGGCGAGCATCTCGTAGGTCTTGCCGACACCGGGCGCTGCGCCCAGCAGCACCCGCAGCCGCCCGCGTGCCATCAGCCCTCCTCGCCGCTCGAGAGCCGGTCGAGGGCGAGGTTCAGCTCCAGCACGTTCACGCGCGGCTCGCCCAGGAATCCGAGGTCCCGTCCTTGGATCCTAGACTCCACCAGCGCGCGCACGGCGGCGTCGGACAGTCCGCGCGCGTCGGCGACGCGACGAACCTGCAGCAGCGCGTACTCCGGGCTGATCTGCGGGTCCAGGCCCGAGGCTGATGCCGTGAGAGCATCCGGCGGGATCAGAGACGGGTCGACGCCCTCGAACGCCGCGATCGCGGCCCGGCGCTGCCGGATCTGCGCCAGCAGGTCGGAGTTGGAGGGGCCGAGGTTGCTGCCGCCGGACGCCATCGCGTCATAGCCGTCCTGGCCGGATGCCGAGGGCCGGGACTGGAAGTACTGCGGCAGCGGGGTGCCGTCCTCGGCGGTGAAGGCCTGCCCGATCAGAGAGCTGCCCACGGCCTTCCCGTCCGCGGTCAGCATCGAGCCGTTCGCCTGGGCGGGGAACGCGAGCTGCCCGATCCCGGTCACGGCGAGGGGATACAGGATGCCGAGCAGGACGGTGAAGACGAGCACGGCGCGCACGGCGACGAGCGCGGTGCGACCGGTGGTGCGGAGATTCGACATGGGGGTCCTTTCCGAGCCCGGTCAGAAGCCGGGGATGAGGCTCACGACGAGGTCGATGAGCTTGATGCCGATGAACGGGGCGATCACGCCGCCCAGGCCGTAGATCAGCAGGTTGCGCTGCAGCATCCGCGCCGCGCCGGCCGGACGATAGGTCACGCCGCGCAGCGCGAGCGGGATGAGGAACACGATCACGATCGCGTTGAAGACGATGGCGCTGAGCACGGCGGATGCCGGGGAGTGCAGTTGCATGACGTTCAGCACGCCCAGACCCGGGAACGCCGTCATGAACATGGCCGGGATGATCGCGAAGTACTTGGCGATGTCGTTCGCGAGCGAGAACGTGGTGAGCGCACCGCGGGTGATGAGCAGCTGCTTGCCGATGCGCACGATGTCGATCAGCTTGGTCGGGTCGGAGTCGAGGTCGACCATGTTGCCGGCCTCCTTCGCCGCCGAGGTGCCGGTGTTCATCGCCACGCCCACGTCGGCCTGCGCCAGCGCGGGGGCGTCGTTGGTGCCGTCGCCGGTCATCGCGACCATCCGGCCGCCCTCCTGCTCGCGGCGGATCAGGGCGAGCTTGTCCTCGGGGGTCGCCTCCGCGAGGAAGTCGTCGACTCCGGCCTCCTTCGCGATCGCCGCCGCGGTGAGGGGGTTGTCGCCGGTGATCATCACGGTGCGGATGCCCATCGCGCGCAGTTCGTCGAACCGCTCGCGCAGGCCGTCCTTGACGATGTCCTTCAGGTGGACGACGCCGAGGATCCTGGCCGCGGGGGCCGCCGGGCCCGTTGAGGGGCCGGACGCCGCGACCACGAGAGGCGTGCCGCCGGACGCCGCGATCTCATCGGCGTACCGAGCGGCCTCGGCGAAGGCATCCGCGGCATCCGCTCCCTGCGAATCCAGCCAGGCGCGGATGGCGGAGCCGGCGCCCTTGCGGATGACCGTGCCGTCGGGGAGGTCGATCCCGCTCATCCGGGTCTGCGCCGTGAACGGCACCGACACCGCACCCTCCGGCGAGGTGACCCTGATGCCGCGGGCGGCCGCCAGTTCCACGATGGACGCGCCCTCGGGCGTCGGGTCGGCGAGCGACGACAGCGCGGCCGCGCGCAGCAGCTCGGCGGCGTCCGTGCCCGCGACGGGGCGCACGTCATCCGCGCGGCGGTTGCCGTAGGTGATCGTGCCGGTCTTGTCGAGCAGCAGGGTGGACACGTCTCCGGCGGCCTCGACCGCGCGCCCCGACATCGCCAGCACGTTGCGCTGCACCAGCCGGTCCATGCCGGCGATGCCGATGGCGCTGAGCAGGGCGCCGATCGTGGTCGGGATCAGGCACACGAGCAGCGCGATCAGCACGGGGATGCCGACCGGCGAGGCGACGTAGCCGGCGAGCGGGTTCAGCGCCAGCACCACCACGAGGAACACGATCGACAGGCTCGCGAGCAGGATGTTCAGCGCGATCTCGTTGGGCGTGCGCTGCCGGTTCGCGCCCTCGACGAGCGCGATCATCCGGTCGACGAACGTCTCGCCCGGCTTCGAGGTGATGCGCACCACGATCCGGTCGGAGAGCACCCGGGTGCCGCCGGTGACGGCGCTGCGGTCGCCACCGGACTCGCGGATGACGGGCGCGCTCTCGCCCGTGATCGCCGACTCGTCGACGGTTGCGATGCCGGCAACGATGTCGCCGTCTCCGGGGATCGGCTCGCCGGCCGCGACGATCACGACGTCGCCGAGGCGCAGTTCGGACGAGGCGACGTCCTCGGTGGATGCGTGCTCGGCCAGCGGGTCGGCGGGGTCGTACGCCGTCACGCGCCGGGCCGTGGTGGTGGTCCGGGTGCGACGCAGGCTCGCGGCCTGCGCCTTGCCCCGTCCCTCGGCCACGGACTCGGCGAGGTTGGCGAACAGCACGGTCAGCCACAACCAGACGGCGATCGCCCAGGTGAACCCCGCCGGGATGCCGGGCGTCGGCGCCTGCAGGAAGGGCTCCGCGATCGCCAGTGCGGTGGTGAAGGCGGCGCCCGCCCAGACCAGCAGGATCACGGGGTTGCGCAGAAGCCGCGCGGGGTTGAGCCGGCTCAGCGCGCCGGGGACGGCGGCTACCAGCTGGCGCCAGCCGAACGCGCGCGGGGGCGCGGCGGGCGCATCGTGATGATGCGATTCGGCGGAGTGGTGGACGGGGGTGTCGGTGAGGGTCATGTCAGACCAGTCCTTCGGCGAGCGGCCCGAGCGTGAGCACGGGGAAGTAGGTGAGGGCGGTGATGACGATCGCCACCGCCAGGAGGAGCCCGATGAACAGCGGGCGGTGCGTGGGCAGGGTGCCCGTGGTGGCCGGCACGCTCTGCTGCTGCGCGAGGGCACCGGCGAGGGCGAGCACGAGCACGATCGGCAGGAAGCGTCCCAGCAGCATCACGACGCCCAGCGACGTGTTCAGCCACGGCGTGTTCGCGCCCAGACCCGCGAAAGCCGAGCCGTTGTTGTTCGCGGCCGAGGTGAAGGCGTACAGCACCTCGCTCAGCCCGTGCGCGCCCGGATTCAGGATGCTGGTCCTCACCACGTCCTCGCGGATGCCGGGGATCGCGAAGCTCAGCGCCGCGCCGCCCAGCACGAGCATCGGGACGACCAGGATGTACAGGCTCGCCAGGGTCATCTCCCGCTGCCCGATCCGCTTGCCCAGGTACTCGGGGGTGCGCCCCACCAGCAGACCGCCGACGAACACGGCGATCACGGCCAGCACGAGCATCCCGTAGAGTCCCGAACCGACGCCGCCGGGGGCGACCTCGCCGAGCATCATGTTCAGCAGCGGCATCATGCCGCCGAGCGGTGTGTACGAGTCGTGCATCGAGTCCACGGCGCCCGTCGACGTGAGCGTCGACGCGCTGCCGAACAGCGCGGAGCCGAGGATGCCGAAGCGCTGCTCCTTGCCCTCCATCGCCGCGCCTGCCAGCTGCGGGGCCGCGCCTCCGCCTGCGGACTCGAGCACCGACAGCAGCGTCGTCGAGGCGAGGAACAGCACGCCCATCGCCGACGCGATCGCGTAGCCCTGGCGGTCGTCGCCGATGATCCGCCCGAAGGTGCGCGGCAGCGCGAACGGGATGGCGAGGATCAGCAGGATCTCGAACAGGTTGGTCCACGGCGTCGGGTTCTCGAACGGGTGGGCGGAGTTCGCGTTGAAGAATCCGCCGCCGTTGGTGCCGAGCAGCTTGATGACCTCCTGCGAGGCGGTCGGTCCGCCCGGGATGTGCTGGGTGCCGCCGGCCAGCGTGTGCACCTCGGTGACTCCGGTCAGGTTCTGGACCACGCCGCCGGCGATCAGCGCGACCGCGCCGAGCACGGCGATCGGCAGCAGCAGCCGGACGGCGCCGCGGGTGGTATCCACCCAGAAGTTGCCGATCGTGCCCGACCCGCGGCGCGCGAAGCCGCGCACCAGGGCGATCGCGACGGCGATGCCCACCGCCGCGGAGAGGAAGTTCTGCACGGCCAGACCCGCCGCCTGCACGATGAAGCCCACGGTCTGCTCCGGGGAGTACGACTGCCAGTTCGTGTTGGCCACGAACGAGGCCGCCGTGTTGAACGCCAGGCCCGGTGGCACGGGAGGCAGTCCGAGCGAGTACGGCAGCAGCGACTGCATCCGCTGCAGCAGGTACACCGCCAGCATCCCGCCGGCCGAGAACAGCAGCAGCCCGCGGGCGTAGGCGCGCCAGGTCTGCTCCGACTCGGGGTCGACGCCGAACAGCCGGTACAGCCCGCGTTCGACGCGCAGGTGCCGGGGGCTGGTGTAGACGAGCGCCATGGCATCGCCCAGCGGGCGGTACAGCAGCACCAGGATGAGCACCAGCGTGGCACCCTGCAGGATGCCGGCCCAGAGGTCGTTCATCAGAACCTCCCCGGGCGCACGAGGGCGACGAGCAGGTAGCCGATGGCCACGACGGCGAGGACCGCCGCGGCGATGCCGAAGGCGGTCAAAGCGACTCCACCCCCTTGGCGCTCAGGCCGATGAGGACGAAGACCAGCGCGGTGAGCGCGAGGTAGATGAGATCGAGCACGTTCCGATCCCACTCCGATCAGCGGGGGTCGGACGCGATCCTCACGGAATCCCTACGGCGCCGCAGCGGATCCATGCGCCGTGCTCACGGTCGGGTCGGCTCAGCCCTTGTCCGGGGGACCGGCGGGCCGGTGCACGCGGCGTTCGCCGTTCTGCTGGTCGCCGCCGTACAGGGCGAACGGCCGGCCGGCGCGCTCCTGGCCCGGAAGCGGCCGCGAACGGCGCCCGTAGATGAGCTCGGAGGAGTCGAGCAGCCACGGGACGAGCGTGATCGAGACGCCGTGCACGAGCATCAGCTGGTTGGCCATCCGGCGGGAGCGCCGGTTGTGCAGCACTTTCTCCCACCAG
>NZ_MKRT01000017.1:0-30144 GCF_001897945.1 Microbacterium sp. 69-10 | reverse complement strand
TGCGGGGCCGTGCTTCTCGCGGTACTTGCGGATGTACTGCTCGACCGGCTGTGCGAAGGTGCGGTACGGAGAGTCCACGATCACCAGCGGCACCGGGATCTTGTAGTCCTGCCACTGCCGCTGCAGCACCTGGCCGTCCTCGGGCGTGAGGGCGACGTGCAGCGCGATCGTCTTCTCGTGGCGGGCGGCGATCGCGTAGTCCAGCGCCTTGATGACCGGCTTCTGCATCCGGCTGACCAGCACGATCGCGACGTCGCCGCGCGACCCGAAGTGGGTCGTGTCCTCGATCGCGATCTCCTTCTCGACGTCGCGGTAGTACCGCTTGACGCCGAGCATCAGCAGCGCGAGCACGGGGATGGCGAAGAACACCATCCAGGCGCCGTGGGTGAACTTCGTGATGGTCACGATGATGAGCACGCTCACCGTCATCACGGCGCCGAGGGAGTTGATGGACAGGCTGACGATGGCCGAGCGCCGCTCCGCGGCCACCTCGCTCAGTGGCCGGTGATGCGTCTCGCGCAGGAGCCGCCTCCAGTGCCGCACCATGCCGATCTGTCCGAGTGAGAACGACACGAACACGCCGATGATGTACAGCTGGATGAGGTTGGTGAGGTTCGCCTGGAACACCACCAGCACGACGACCGCGGCCAGGCCCAGCAGGATCATGCCGTTGGAGAAGACCAGCCGGTCGCCGCGGGTGTTCAGCGCCTTCGGGGCGTAGCCCTCGCGGGCCAGCACCGAGCCCAGCAGCGGGAAGCCGTTGAACGCCGTGTTGGCGGCCAGCAGCAGCACGCACGCGGTGGCGGCCTGGATGATGAAGAACGGGATGCTGCCGGCGCCGAACGTCGCCGAAGCGACCTGCGCCATCAGGCTCGGCTGCGGGTTGGAGCAGTCGAAGCCGACCAGGTCGCAGGCGTCCTCGGCGTACCTGACGCCCGAGATCAGCGCCAGCGCGGTGAGCCCGGCGAACATCAGGGCGGCGATCGAGCCCATCATCGCCAGGGTGGTCTTGGCGTTCCGCACCTTCGGCACGCGGAACGGCGGCACGCCGTTCGACACGGCCTCCACGCCCGTCAGGGCGGAGCATCCGCTGGAGAACGCGCGCAGGATCAGCAGCACCATCGCCGCCTGGCTGAGGCTCTCGGCCTGCACGGTGTACGCCGCGCTCGCCGCGACGGGGGCGTCGCCGAGCAGCATCCGCACCAGTCCGGTGCCGATCATCACGATCACCGAGCCGATGAACACGTACGTCGGGATCGCGAAGACGGTGGATGCCTCGCGCACGCCGCGCAGGTTGACGATGACGATCAGGATCACGAAGCCGACCGCCAGCTCCACGCGCCACGGGTTCAGCCCTGGCACCGCCGAGATGATGTTGTCGACGCCGGACGCGATCGACACGGAGACGGTGAGGACGTAGTCGACGAGCAGCGCGGCCGCGACGATCACCGACGGCACCTCGCCGAGGTTCTTCTGGGTCACCTCGAAGTCGCCGCCGCCGGAGGGGTACGCCTTGATGATCTGGCGGTAGCTGAGCACGACCACGATCAGCAGGAGCACGACCGCCGTGGCGATCCACGGTGCCAGAGTCAGGAACGCGGTCCCGCCGATCAGCAGGATCATCAGGAGCTCCTGCGGCGCGTAGGCCACCGAGCTCAGCGCGTCGGACGCGAAGATCGGCAGCGCCATGCGTTTGGGGAGCAGCTGGTCGTTGACCTGCTCGGTCGTCAGCGGGTCGCCGAGAAGGATGCGTTTGGCGAGTTGCGGGGCATCCGTGTTCTCGCGTGCGTCGTGTGCCACGACGGGCGAGATTACGCCTGCGCGGGCGGGCGTGCAACACGGCGCCCGTAGACTTTATTCCGATGAGCCAGCAGGTGATGTCCGGAGCGATCGCGATCGGCATCGGCGTACTCGTCGGGATCGGCCTCTTCGTGCCGTTCGTGGCCATCAGCTACCGCCGTCGAGGGCGTCTGAGTCCGGTGCGGCTCCTGATGTGGCTGGCCGCACTCATCTACTTCTGGGCGATCTGGACGTACACGCTGCTGCCGCTTCCCGAGCCGTCGTCCATCCGGTGCGTCGGGGCGATCACCGACCCCATGTCGGTGGTGCGGGACGTGCAGCAGGCGCTCGCCGCGCCGGGCAACCCGCTCACGCATCCGGGCATCCTGCAGCTCGCGTTCAACGTGCTGCTGTTCGTGCCGCTGGGCTTCTTCCTGCGGGTGCTGGGCGGACGCGGGATCGTCACGGCCCTGCTCGTGGGCCTGGGCCTGTCGCTGTTCATCGAGACGACGCAGCTGACCGGGGTGTGGGGCGTGTATCCGTGCGCATACCGGTTCTTCGACGTCGGCGACCTGATGACCAACACGACGGGCGCCCTGGTCGGCTCGGCGTTCGGGCTCGTCGTGCCCCGCGCGCACCGTGGTCTGTCCCGTGCGGCGGATGCCGGGATGCCGCGCCCCGTCACCCGTGGGCGCCGCGCCCTGGCGATGATCTGCGACGGACTCGGCTTCTTCCTGGTCTCGGCGACGCTCGGCGTGGGGATGCAGCTGTTCCTGGAGTACGTGGTGCGCGATCGCGCGGCGGTGCTGGACGGGACCCTGTCGGAGCTGGTCGGCACGGGCGGTGCGGGGGCGTTCTGGCTCGCGACCATCCTGATGACCGGTCGCTCGGTCGGAGACCTCGCCGTGGAGCTGCGCTATGACGGAGCGCGGATGCCTCAGCCGGTCGCGCGTCTGCTGCGCTGGGTCGGCGGGGTGGCCGGGCTGTCGACGATCGGGCTGATCGGCGGGATCCTGGCAGCCCTGACGAGCCTCGCGATGCTCGTCGCGTGCGTGATGTTCTTCTTCACCCGTCAGGGCCGCGGACTGCCGGGCATCCTCTCCGGTCAG
Organism: Microbacterium sp. 69-10; assembly: GCF_001897945.1. GTDB lineage: Bacteria > Actinomycetota > Actinomycetes > Actinomycetales > Microbacteriaceae > Microbacterium. Next base: position 27,256 of record NZ_MKRT01000017.1, on the reverse strand, counting down.
CAGCTGACCGACGCCCGCTCCCCGCGCTGACGCGGGTTCATCGCGGGGATCCTGCGGGTCAGGAGGCCTCGGCGCGGCCGCGGCGCCAGTACCCCATGAACGCGATCGAGTGACGGTCGATGCCGAGGTCCCGCACCAGGTGGCGTCGCAGCGCGGTGATCGTGCCGGCCTCGCCGGCCAGCCAGGCGTACTCGCCACCCGACGCCGCCTCGGGAACCTCCCAGAGGATCTCGTCGGATGCCTCGGACCTGTCGTCCTCGTCGAGTCCGCGGACCGGCTCCGCACCCTGAGCGGATGCCGGTGATGCGCTGCGCCGCCGACCCCAGGCGTGCACGGCTGCGCTCAGTCGCACGCCGTGCGCGGTCGATCCGCGGCCCAGCCAGCTCACCCGAACCCCGTCCGGGGCGGCCAGGGGGAGGGCATCCGCCTCGGACGGCACCTCGATGCACACCTCGCCGGTGATGTGCGCGGGCAGCGATTCGACGATGGAGCAGATCGCGGGCATGGCGGTCTCGTCGCCGGCGATCAGTACGGAGGTCGCGTCTCCCGGCTTCCATTCGATGCCCCCGCCCTGCTCGTCGGAGCGCGAGTCCGGTCCGACGACGAACAGCGGATCGCCGACCTGGGCACCGGTCGCCCAGGCGGATGCCGGGCCCTCGGTGCCGTGCAGCACGAAGTCGACATCGATCTCGCGGTCGGCGGGACGCGGGGAGCGGATCGTGTAGGTGCGGATCGGATTGCGCTCCTCATCGGGGAGTTCGCGCCAGCGCCGGTACCACTCGGTCATGCTCTGGGTCTCGTCGAACTGGCCGACATCGGTGATCGTGCCGTCTGCGAAGGGGATGATCAGCTTGATGCGCTGATCCAGGCCGTCAGTGCCGAAATGCGCCAGGTCGTCGCCGGTCAGGGTGATGCGCGCGAAGCTCGGTGTCAGCTTCTCGATGCGGGCGACGGTGGTGCGGAAGGTCCGGTAGGGGTGGTGGCTCACCACTTCAGCATAGGTTAGGCTCTCCTAACGTGACCAATCCGAAGGAAGCATCCGAGGCCCGCACGGACGAGCTGCACGGCGAATCGCTCGCCCTCAGCTACGGCCGCAACCGGGTGGTGCACGAGGTGTCGCTGCACCTGCGCCCCGGTGTCGTCACCGCTCTGATCGGCCCCAACGGCAGCGGCAAGTCCACGGCGCTGCGCGCCCTCGCCCGGCTGCACAGGGTCGACGAGGGGATCGTCCGCGTGGTCGACGAGCGGGGTGAGCGGGACGCGGCGGCGCTCTCGGCCAGGGAGTTCGCCCGCACGGTCGCGATGCTCTCGCAGTCCCGTCCGCACCCCTCCGGACTCGAGGTGCGCGACGTCGTCGCCTACGGCCGGCACCCGCATCGCCGGAGGTTCGCGGGCATGACCGACGCCGACCGGGATGCCGTCGCGCAGGCCCTCGAGCTCACCGGTCTCGACCACATGGCGCAGCGCGCCGTCGACGAGCTCTCCGGCGGGGAGCTGCAGCGCGTGTGGCTCGCCACCGCACTCGCGCAGGACACCGGCATCCTGCTGCTGGACGAGCCCACCAACCATCTCGACCTGCGCTATCAGGTCGAGACCCTCGACCTGATCTGCGACCTGGCCGACCGCGGCACCGCCGTGGGCGTGGTGCTGCACGACCTGAGCCATGCGGCATCCGTCGCCGACGAGGTCGTGCTCATGCACCTCGGCCGCGTGCACGCCTCGGGACTCCCGCACGGCGTGCTCACGTCCGAGAACCTCACCGAGGTGTACGGACTGCCCATCGACGCCGACCACGACCCGCGCACCGGACGGGTGCGCGTCACGCCGCGCGGCAGGCATCACGACCGCGCCCGCCGCGGCCTCGCCGCGCTCTCGGCCTGATCTCCCGCCACGGCCTCGCCGCGCACCCTCCCCATACCCGATTCCCCGACCCCGACCCCGACATCCCGGAGCCATCCTGATGAACAAGCCCCTCGCAGCCCTCGCCACGCTCGGCGCCCTGACCCTCGCGCTCACCGCCTGCGGCACCACCACGGCGGCCCCCGCGCCGACCGACGCGAAGACCTCCACGGCGAGCGGCGTCGGCTGCGCCGACGACAGCACCTCCACCTCGACCAAGCCGGTCGAGCTGACCGACGCACTGGGCCGCACCGTCAAGTTGGACAAGCCGGCCGCGAAGGTCGCCGTGCTCGAGTGGCAGCAGATCGAGGACGTGCTCTCGCTGTGCCTCACGCCCGTCGCGGTCGCCGACGCCGACGGCTACCGCACCTGGGACACCGCCGAGGAGCTGCCGAAGGACGTCAAGAGCGTCGGCACCCGTCAGGAGCCCAACCTCGACGCGCTGTTCGCCACCGAGCCCGACCTCGTGATCGTCGAGGCGGGTACCCGCGACGACGCGATCATCACGCAGCTGGAGAAGTACGGCGTCCCGGTGCTCAGCACCACCGGCGCCGATGCGAAGGACCCGATCAAGCAGATGCTCGCGACCTTCGACCTGATCGCGCAGGCGACCGGCCGCACCGAGCGCGCCGACGTCGTGAAGGACGAGTTCGAGAAGAAGCTCGCCGAGGGCGAGAAGGCCGTCGCCGGCGCCTCCCTGGAGGGCGCGCCCTTCGTGTTCTTCGACGGCTGGGTCGACGGCGGCAACGTGTCCCTGCGGCCGTTCGGACAGGGCTCGCTGATCGGCGAGCTCGGCGAGCGGCTCGGGCTCGAGAACGCCTGGACCGGCGAGGTCGACCCGGCCTATGGTCTGGGCCAGACCGACATCGAGGGCATGACCACGATCGGCGACGCCATGCTGCTGCACACCGGAACCGCCGACCCCGACTCGGAGACCTTCATCGACGCGGCGGCCAAGAACCCCGCCTGGGCCTCGATCCCCGCGGTGAAGGACGGCCGCATCCACGCGTTCCCCGCGGGCATCTGGACCTTCGGCGGACCGCGCTCGGCCGAGCAGATCGTCGACGCGTACGTCGCCGTCATCACCAAGTGACGTGTTCCACTCCGGGGGCCGACACGCCAGATCACGGACGTTCTCGCTGGAATCGTCCGGAAAGTGGCGTGTCGGCCCCCGATCTGTGTCGGGAGCATCCGGGCCATGCGGAAGGTGAGACGGGTCGATGAGCAGTAGGGATGCGATCGTCGCGGAGCTGCCGGCGACGGATGCCGGGGGCGTGACGCCCCGGCGCGGCGCGCTCCCCGCGGCGGGGGTGCTCCTCGTGCTGCTCGTCGCTCTGGTCGCGGTGTCGCTGTGGCATCTCACGCAGGGCACGAGCGGGGCCGTGCTCGCGGATGCCGATGTGCTGTTCGGCTCGCGGATGCCGCGGCTGGCGGCGGGAATCGCGGTGGGGGCCGCCCTCGGGGTCGCAGGACTCCTGATGCAGTCGCTCGCGCGCAACCCGCTGGCCTCACCGGACACGCTCGGTGTGACCGCCGGCTCGTACTTCGCGGTCACCGCGGTGACCGCGTTCGGGGTGAGCATCCCGTTCTGGGCATCCGGCATCGTCGCGTTCGCAGGCGGGCTCGCCGCCGCCGGCATCGTGCTGGGCCTGGCGGGCGGCGCCGCATCGTCGACCACCCGTCTGGTGCTCGCGGGGTCCGCGCTCGCCATGGCCCTGCAGGCCGGCACGTCGACGCTGCTGGTGCTGTTCGAGGAGGAGACCAAGGGGCTGTTCGCGTGGGGGAGCGGCAGCCTGTCCCAGCTGGGCATCCAGGCCTTCCTGCGTGCCGCACCGGTGATCGTGGTCGCCATCGCGCTGGCGCTGGTGCTGACGCGGCGCCTGGACGTGCTCGCGCTCGGCGACGACACGGCCTCCTCCCTGGGTGTCCCGATCCGCTCGACGCGGGTGATGGGCATCCTGCTCTCCGTGCTGCTGACCGCAGCCGCGGTCACGCTGGCCGGCCCCATCGGCTTCGTCGGCCTCTGCGCGCCCGTGCTCGCCCGGCTGCTGTCCCGCGTGTTCCCCCTGCTCACCAAGCACGTGCTGCTCATCCCGGCGACCGGACTCATCGGAGCGATCGTCGTGATCGGCGCCGACGCCGTGCTCCGCGCGATCATCGGCGCGGAGGGCGCGATCGCGGTGCCCACCGGCGTCGCGACCACCCTCCTCGGTGCGATCGTGCTGATCGCGATGGCCCGCCGCCTGCGCGACGCCGGCCCCACGCGCCGCCCGCCCAGCATCCGCTTCGGGGTGCGCAGCACCCGCCGCTTCGCCGTCGTTCTCGCCGTCGGGGTCGCGCTGCTCGCCGCCGTGATCCTGATCGGGATGCTGGTGGGCGCCACACCGCTGCTGACCGGGGACATCCTGCTGTGGATGCAGCATCAGGCGCCGCCTCTGGTCTCGTTCGCCCTCGACGAGCGCTCGCCGCGGGTGATCGCCGCCGTGGTCGCCGGCGCGGCTCTCGCGCTGGCCGGCACCATCACGCAGGCCGTCAGCCGCAACCCGCTCGCCGAGCCGGGGCTGCTCGGAATCACCGGCGGTGCGGGACTGGGCGCCGTGCTCGTGGTCACCAGCGTCGCGGCCTCCACCTTCGGCATGATCGCCGCCGCGATCGCCGGCGCGCTGCTCGCCTTCCTGCTCGTGTACGCGCTGTCGTGGCGGGGCGGCCTCAGCGCGGACAGGTTCATCCTCATCGGCATCGGCGTCTCCTACGGAGCGACGGCGCTGACCACGTTCGTGCTGCTGCGCTCCAACCCATGGGACACCCCGAAGATCTACACGTGGCTGTCCGGCACCACCTACGGGCGGCTGTGGGAGCAGGTGATCCCGCTGGCGATCGTCCTGGCCGTCGCGCTGCCGTTCGTGATCGCCCAGCGTCGCGAGCTCGACATCGTGGCGATGGACGAGGACACTCCCCGGCTGGTCGGCGTGCGACTCGAACGCGCTCGCCTCGGACTGCTGGGTGCGGCCGCCCTGCTGGCGGCGCTCAGCGTCTCGGCGGTCGGCGTGGTCGGCTTCGTGGGCCTGGTCGCACCGCACGCCGCGCGCGCGCTGGTCGGGGCGAAGCACGGTCGCGTGATCCCGGTGTCGGTCGTGCTCGGTGCAGTGCTCGTGGGCACGGCGGATGCCATCGGGCGCACCGTGCTCGCACCGGCGCAGCTGCCCGCCGGACTGGTCGTGGCGCTGATCGGCGCCCCGTACTTCGTCTGGCTGCTCTGGCGCTCGCGCGACGCCTGATCATCCCAGGAGGAGGAGTCCGACGGCGACGCCGAGGTAGAACAGGTTCACCGAGAGGATGAACACCCGCTCGGAGAGGCCGAACACCCGCGCCCGCAGCTTCTTCACGACGAGCGCGATGACGCTCACCGCCAGGGACACGGCCGCGATCCAGGAGAGCACCGTGAGTGTCGCGGCCAGCCACTCCGGCCCCAGGTCCGAGAAGAGGCGGGTGAAGTTGCCCATGCACGCGTAACTGATGGCGAACCAGGCGATCGCGAGCAGATAGTGCAGGCGGCCGATGGTGGTCGCCTTCTCGCCCTCGACGTCGGTGGGGACGAACGGGAGCACGAGGAAGATCACGGCCAGGGCGGACAGGGCGACGGCGATGCCCGTTGCATCCGGCCAATCGTTCAGGCCTGTGGCGACGGCGGCCGCGAGCAGCCCCCAGAACGGCACGGTGATCCAGGTCATGATGCTGCTGAGTCTTCTCGTGCTCCCCACGGCGTAGTCGCTGACCGCGTGCCGGACAGGCGAGTACTCGTTCTTGACGGCGTGCAGGGCGACGAAGATCGCCAGGCGGGCGAGCCCGCAGGCGGCCGCCAGGGCGGCGAGGGTGAAGGTCATGAGTGGTCCTTTCCGGGGGGAGTGCGCACGGTGCGTACCTCGTCATGGAGGGCGCGGATGGTGGCGGCCAGAGCGGCCGGATCGATGCCGATGGTGCGGGCATTGTCGTCGACGGAGCGCCCCAGCAGCCGGCCGCAGTGCTGTGCTCTGTCGACGCCACGCGGGGTGAGATGAAGCTCTCGACGGTTACCGGTACGAGGGCCGGCCTGGTCGGTGATGAGGTCGTCGGCGAGCAGCGCACGGACGATCCCGCTGCCCGCCGCCTCGGTGACGCCGAGGGCCTTCGCGAGGATGCGCCCGGTGATGCCCGGGTGCTCGCCGAGGATGACGAGGGCGACGTACTGGTTGTAGCTGAGGCCTTGGGGCCGGAGGATCTGCTCCGCCCATCTGTCGAGTGTGCGGACCAGGTCGTGGAGTTCGTAGGCGAGGTCCATGGAACTAACTTAACTACTTAAGTTAATTCTCGCAAGCCCTGCCGGACGAAGCGACTCATGCGATCCCCATAGCAGGCTCACGGCAACTGCTCGTCGTCCTCCTGCATCCCTCATGGGTCGGATCGGTTGCCTCGGAACGTGGGCGGCCCGCCCGACGAGAGGACGAGATCATGAGCACCGAGACCACCGACCCCCGCTGGCTGGACGAGAACGGCCACGAGATCGATGAGGACCATCGCGGACTCGTCTACGACATCCGCACGCTGATCGACCGCCGTCGGATGCTGGGCATCTTCGGCGGCATCGCGGCGACCACGCTGCTCGCAGCCTGCGCGCCGACCACATCCGCGTCCACGGGGTCGGGATCGGGCGGATCGGCCGGCGCTCCGCCGCAGGGCGCTCCGGGCGGCGCGCCGGCCGCGGAGGACAACAGCGATCTGCTCGAGGGCGAGGTCCCGAACGAGACCGCCGGGCCCTATCCCGGCGACGGCTCGAACGGCGTGAACGTGCTCGACGACTCCGGCATCGTGCGCGGCGACATCCGCTCCAGCTTCGGCTCCTCGACGACCACGGCGAAGGGCGTGCCGCTCGAGATCGTGCTGACGGTCCGCGACGCGGCCACGGGGAAGGCGATGACGGGCGCGGGGGTCTACCTCTGGCACTGCGACCGTGACGGGAACTACTCGCTCTACTCGGACGCCGCGAAGGACGAGAACTATCTGCGCGGCGTGCAGGAGACCGACGACACCGGCACCGTGCGCTTCACGTCGATCTATCCGGCCTGCTACTCGGGCCGGTGGCCGCACATCCACTTCGAGGTCTACCAGGACGTGGCCACCGCCGTCGCCACCGGGCCGATCGTGAAGACCTCGCAGATCGCGCTCCCGGAGGAGACCAACGCGAAGGTGTACGCCACGACCGGCTACGAGAAGAGCGTGAGCAACGCCGCGCGGGTCACGCTGAAGAGCGACAACGTGTTCGGCGACGACGGCGGCGTCCTGCAGGTTGCGACCATGACCGGCAGCATCGGAAAGGGCTACACGGCGGCGCTGTCGATCGCGGTCTGATCGAGGAGACCGCTCGGAAATGCGATTACCCCGCATTCTCAGCAATCTCCTAGAATGTCGGGGGCGTCGGAGGGCGGCGCCGCACACGACCCGCGTTCTGCGGGCTGAGGGGGGAATCTCATTCTCATGACTGCAATCGCAACCCGCGCGCGTCTGACGGTGGTCGCCGTCATCGCGGGCCTGATGATGATCATCGGGGCCGCAGCGCCCGCGATGGCCGACACCACCGATGACCTGCAGAAGGTCGACACCGCGCTGAGCGCCGCCGCCGAGCAGTTCGGCACCGTCTACTCCGACCAGTCCGCACCGCTCGAGGACATCGCCACCGCCTCGAAGAAGTTCCAGGCCGCCGCCGAGACCGCCAAGAGCGAGTTCACCAAGGTCGCGCAGAAGGCCGACAGCGGCAGCGCCGCGTTCGCCAAGGAGTTCGCTGGGGAGGCGGGCGACATGGCCGCCGCCGCCGGCGCGCTCGCCGACGCGATCAGCGCGCAGGACCAGAGCGCCGCGCAGCAGGCCGACACCGACCTCGGTGCCGCGGTCGACGCTTACAGCGCGACGGTCGACAAGTACAACGAGTACCTGAAGAACCAGCCCACCTCGAACCCCACGCTCATGGTGTGGCTGATCCTGCTCATCGTCGCCATCGTCATCCTGGTGCTCGCGCTGATCTTCGCGCTGCTCACCCGCAAGCAGCAGGGTCTGCTGGAGCCGAAGGTCGACAAGAAGGGCAAGGTCTCCCAGTCGTCGCTGAAGAAGATGCGCTGGATGGTCGTGCTGTGGGCCGCCGTGTTCGTGGTCGGCGCCGCCATCCCGTTCTTCCAGGTGATGTTCGCCAAGCCCGACGCCAACGGCGAGTTCCGCTACACGGTGTTCTGGTACCCGCTCGCGGCAGGTGTCATCCTGACCGTGGTCAGCGTGATCCAGTACTTCGTCGCCGCCTCCAAGGTGAAGAAGCAGGGTTCCGCCGCGGCCTACGACGCGAACGACCCGTCGACGCACGGCGCTCTGGCGCAGAGTCTCAACTATCAGCCGGTTCCGCCGGTGGACGGTGCGGCTCCGCAGTATGCCCCGGTCGCCCCGCAGGCGGATGCCGCCGCGCAGGGCGCCCCGGTTCCGCCGGCCGCTCCGGTCGCCGAGGCTCCGGTCGCTCCTGAGGCTCCCTCGGCCCCCGCCGAGGCGGCTCCGGCTGCTCCTGAGGCTCCCGGCGACCCGGCTGCGCCGAAGGCCTGACGCACTGCTCCGGATGCCGGGGACGCCGCTGACGCGGCATCCCCGGCATCCGTCGTCTCCGGCCCGTGTCGTCTCCGGCAGCATCCAGCACATTCCGAACCGCACGGCGTAACGTCGGAAGCATGAGCACGGTGCCTGTCGACGATGCCGCGATCGCCCAGGCGAAGCAGCTGCGGGATCAGTTCCAGCGCTTCCTCCGCGAGTACGAGTTCGGCATGCGCGAGGTCGAGACGAAGATCTCGATCCTGCGCGACGAGTTCACCCATATGCACGCCTACAACCCGATCGAGCACGTCTCGAGCCGGCTGAAGTCACCGGATGGCATCGTCGAGAAGGTCGCCCGCAAGGGCATCGATCCCGACTTCGACGTGATCCGCCGGGAGATCACCGACATCGCCGGCGTGCGGGTGACCTGCAGCTTCGTCACCGACGTGTACCGCCTGTTCGAGCTGTTCACCCGCCAGGACGACATCACCGTGCTGATGGTGAAGGACTACATCGCCGAGCCCAAGCCCAACGGATACCGCAGCCTGCACGCCATCGTCGAGGTGCCCGTCTTCCTGTCCACGGGGGCCATCCCCGTGCCCGTCGAGGTGCAGTTCCGCACCATCGCGATGGACTTCTGGGCGAGCCTGGAGCACAAGATCCACTACAAGTTCGACGGACGAGTGCCCGCCCACCTGGTGCAGAGCCTCACCGAGGCCGCGGATGCCGCCGGCGAGCTCGACCTGCGCATGGAGCGCCTGCACCGTGAGGCGCTCGAGATCAATCACCGCGTGATCGAGGCCTGACGCCGCATCCCGCACGCACTTCTGAAGGACATTCGACGTTCTGAAGGATGCCAGGGCCCCGGATCTCCTTCAGAACGTCATCCGTCCTTCAGAAAGCCACGCCGCCTCAGCCGAGGAACTCTCGCGCGGCCGTCGCCAGGGCCTTCACGCCCACCTCGATGGTCGGGTGGATCACCGGGGCGAAGAACGGCGAGTGGTTGGTCGGGATGTCGTGGTCGACCGAGCCGTTCTGCAGGGCCGCCGCGAAGGCGGCCGGATCCACGCCGCCCCAGAACCAGAACACCAGCGGCACTCCGGCATCCCGTGCGAACCAGGACACGTCCTCCTCGCGCGAGACGATCGTCTGCAGGCGCATGATCGTCGCCGCCGCCATCACGACCGGGTCGATCGTGGAATCCGGCCGCGAGCCGTGCCCGCCCTGGCCGTGCAGCACGACGTGCAGACCGTCGGATGCTGACATCTGCGGACCGGGGCGCAGGCCGACCGCGCCCGCCGGCAGCGGCCCGACGTGCTGGCCGAGCACGATGTCCGGCTTCGGGAACCGGTCCAGCGCGCCGTCGTCGAGCATCGCTCGCGCACCGGCGCCCAGCTCCTCTGCTGGCTGGATCACGACGACCAGCGTGCCCTGCCACTGATCCCGCTCCCAGACCAGCTGCTCGACCGCGCCGATCATGGCGGTCACGTGCATGTCGTGGCCGCAGGCGTGCATCACCCTGACCTCGTTGACGTCGGGATCGACGCCCGTTGCCTTCGAGGCGTAGGGAAGGCCGGTCTCCTCGGTGACCGGCAGGGCGTCCACGTCGGCACGGGCCCAGACGGTCGGAGCGTCGCCGTTGGCGAGCACGCCCACGACGCCCGTTCCGCCGACGCCCTCGTGCACCTCCAGTCCGAGGTCGCGCAGTTGGCCGGCGGCGATACCGGCCGTGCGGGTCTCCTGAAACGAGAGCTCAGGGTGCTGATGCAGGTCGATGTACAGCGCTTCGAGGTCGATGCTCATGAGCCTAGCCATCCGTGCCGTTCGGCGGTCAGCCGATCCGCTCGATCAGCGTCTGCACGGTGTCGCCGTAGTTCATCCGGATGACGGGAAGCCGGAGCTTGTCCGTGCCGGGCGTCACGAAGCCCCAGGCGGTGGTGCGGCCGAAGGTGAAACCCGCCCTGGTCACACCCTCCTCGGCGGTCTCGTTCACGTGACCGTACGGGTATGCGACGATCTCCTTCACGCCGAGGATCTGCGCCGAGCGCTCCAGGTCGGTGGCGATCTGATCAGCCGTCCAGTTCACCATCCGCCCCTTGCCGTTCGCGCCGGCCTCGTGCATGTCGTCGGTGTGCGAGCGCTGCAGCACGTAGGGCGAGGGCGGACCGTCGTGGCGGAACTTCGTGATGACGAACGAGGTGGTCAGGACGCGGTGCTGCGTGACGACGGGGACGGCCAGCTCCAGCCAGGTGGGATCGGCGTCGTCGTCCGTGACGATCACCGAGCGCGGCGGCAGGTACAGCGCTCCGTCGATGAACGCGTCGAGCTCATCCCAGGTGGGCAGGTAGAACCGCGTCTGCTCGATGTGGGCCATCTGCGCCTCGAAGTCGCCGATGTACGCGTAGTTGCCGCGCAGCCAGCCCTTCTCGCCCTCGGGCCTGGTCGTGAACTGGTGGTACATCAGGATCGGCACGCGCGTGTGCGCGGCGGCGACCTGCTCGGGCGTGGCCCATCCGGCGTACAGGGTCTGCCGCCGATCGGTGCAGCTCGCGAGCCGCGCGCCGTTGACACGGGCGGTGGCCGTCAGGGCGCCGGCATCCGACTCCGTCTCATACCAGCCCCCGAAGACCGCGCCTTCTCGTCTGGGGATCGGCAGTCCGGTGTACAGCGCGCCCTGGGTCTGCAGCATCGGGGGCAGTGCGATGCCGGGGCCGCGGAAGTCGACCGCGCAGGCGAGCGGGTCCGCGGTGGTCGCCAGCAGCTGCTCGACGGGCGTGAGCGGTGTCGGACTCGGGGTGGGGGAGGCGGATGCCGTGGGCTCCGGCTCCGCCGGAGGGGCGCCCGAGAGGATCCCGGGCATGACGGACAGCCCGACCACGCCCGTGCCGATGGCCACCGCCGTGCCGATCACCGCGACGAGCATCCCCCGTCGGCGTCCCCAGAACCCCACGGGACGAGCATAGGGCCACTGGGGTATGCATGCCCTCCCACCGTGCGGGTGCCGAACTCTGGAAGGATGGATCGGTGACGAAGGATGAGACCCGCCCCGCCGGATTCGGCGCACTGCTCTGGCTGGCGATGGCGACGTTCTCGATGGGCATCGACGGCTACGTGCTGGCGGGCCTCCTCCCGCAGATCGCGAAGGACCTCGACGTCTCCGAGCCCGCCGCCGGACAGCTCGTCGCGGTGTTCGCGCTCACCGCCGCGCTGGCGGGTCCCGTGCTCAGCGCGCTCACCGACGGCTGGGAGCGCAAGGGGATCATCTCCGCGTCGCTGGCCGTGTTCGTCGTGGGCAACCTCGTGATCGCGCTGTCTGTGAACTACGCCATGGCGATGGGCGGCCGCATCCTCTCCGCGATCGGCGGCTCGCTGCTGAGCGCAGTGGTGAGCGCCTACGTGCTGGCCAAGACCGCGCCTGAGCGCCGCGGACGCGCGCTGTCGTTCGTGCTGGGCGGCTTCCTCGCAGCGACCGCCCTGGGAGTGCCGATCGGACTCGTCATCGGCCAGGAGGACTGGCGGCTGCCGCTGTATCTGGTCACCGGGGTCGGCGCCGTCGCGCTGATCGGCATCCTGGTGAACGTTCCGAGACTGCACCTGCCGGCGCCGTCGCTGCGCGAGACGCTGAAGCCGCTGGCCCGTCCGGCCCTGGTGGGCTCGATCCTCGTGGCCACCGGGATCATGTGCGCGAGCTACCTGTGCTTCACCTATGCCACCCTGATCTTCGGGCCGCGGGTCGGCGAGGGGCCCGCGATCATCGCGGCCATGTTCGGCTACGGGGTCGTCAGCCTGTTCGGCAACATCATCTCGGGGCGCGCCACCGACCGGTTCGATCCCGTGCACGTGATCTCGCTGATCGTCGGCATCCTGATCGCGGTCGCCCTGCTCGGCACCGCGGGGCTGCTGCTCCCGGGTGCGGCCGGCGCCGTCGCGGCGTTCGCCTGGTTCTTCTGCTGCGCGTTCTTCAACGGCGGGTCCGGCGTCGCCCTGCAGTCCCGGCTGGGTGACCTGGCCCCCGACGCGATGTCGCTGGTGCTGGCGCTGAACGGCAGCGGCATGCAGCTCGGCTCGGCGCTGGGAGGGATGCTGGGCGGCGCGCTGCTGGCGTCCGGACTTCCCGCCGACGGTTTGGTGCCGGCATCCGCCGTGGTGCTCGCCGCGACGATGATCCTGCACCTGATCGTGTCGCGGGCGAAGCCCGCCGCGCGCACGGCCTGATCAGCGGCGGTAGGACTCCAGCGGCGGTCCGGGGTTCAGCACGCTGTTGACGATCGCCGTGATGGCGAACTCGCTGGCCCTGCCGAGGTCGACGATCTCGGGATGCAGCAGCCACTGCAGCTGCAGGCCGTCCATGACGGCGAGGATGGCGGCGGAGGCGTGGGCGATCGTGCCGGTGTCGGTGACGCCCTCGGCCCTGCACAGCACCTCGAACGCCTCGGCCACCTCGCGGCGCAGCGTCGTGTAGCGATCCTCGAAGTAGTCCCGCCCGGGATGCCCGTCGGTCACCGATTCGGACGAGAGCACGGTGTAGGCCTGCACGATGCCCGGCCGTCGCTCGTTCGCGAACGCGGTGCGGATGAGGTGCAGGAACAGCTCGAGTCCGCCCGGGATGTGCTTGTCGTCCAGGTCGGCGACGTCGGCCTGATCGCGGTAGGCGAGCACCTCGAGCAGCAGCCGCTGCTTCGACCCGAAGTGATGCAGCACACCGGCGTGGGTCAGCCCGACCTGCTCGGCCACATCCGCGAGGGTGCCGTTGGTCGAGCCCTTGCTCCCGAAGATCTCGACGGCCGCGTTCAGGATCTCGATGCGCTTGTGCTGCGCCGCCCGAGTGCGGGGCGTGTCCTGTGTGGCCTTCGGCACGATGTCCTCCTCAGGGCGAGTGTAACGGTCTGATAATGCTCCCTTGAAAGCTTACTTACTAGTAGGTAACCTACCGTCTATTCACTTTCTCACCAGTAAGTGAAACCCGGAGAGCGAGCGCAGACGCTCGCCCCTCGCACCAGGACACCGTGCCCTAGGAGAAGCAATGAAGCTCAAGAAGTACTTGATCGCAGGCACTGCGATCGCCGCACTGAGTGCGCTCGCCCTGACCGGATGCTCGTCGAGCGGCTCGACCGGATCCAGCGGCGGCGGCACCTCGCTGACCGTCGCGAATCCGGACGGCTCCGGGGTGCTCTCGACCCAGATCAACAACCCGTTCATCGGCACCGGCTCCGGAATGTCGCTGGCGTACGACCGGATGATCTACGAGCCGCTCGCGATGGTCAACCCGGTCGGCAAGAACGAGACCACGCCGTGGCTCGCCTCGAAGGTGGAGTGGAACAGCGACTACACGCAGCTCACGGTCACCCCGCGCAAGGACGTGAAGTGGAACGACGGCAAGCCGTTCACCGCCGACGACATCGTCTTCACCTTCACCCTCATCAAGGACACCCCCGCCCTCGACCTCGGCGGCCTGAAGCTGAGCGGCATCGAGAAGGACGGCGACGACGTCGTGATGACCTTCAGCGAGTCGAAGTTCGTCAAGCAGGGCGACGTCCTCCAGGTGCCGATCGTCCCCGAGCACCAGTGGAAGAGCATCGCCGACCCGACCAAGGATCCGGTCAAGGATGCCATCGGCACCGGGCCCTACACGATCAAGAGCTTCTCGTCGCAGGGCGTCGTGCTCAGCGCCCGCAACGACTACTGGGGCGGCAAGGTCCCGGTGGCCACCCTCAAGTACCTCGAGTACAACGACAACACCGGCCTGCTCCGCGCGCTGCAGAGCAAGGAGGCCGACTGGGCGCAGATCTTCATCACCGACTACCAGACCAACTTCGTCGACAAGGATCCGAAGCACAACGTCTTCTGGGGTGCCAACGTCCTGAGCCCCGACATGATCCTGGTCAACACCACGAAGGCGCCGTTCAACGACGTCGCGTTCCGCAAGGCCGTCAACATGGTCGTCGACCGCAAGGCGCACGCCGAGAAGGCGCGCAGCAACGCCGGTCCGGAGCTGAAGAACGTCACCGGCATCCCGCAGCCCACCGGCGACCAGTACATCGCCCCCGAGTACAAGGACAAGAACTTCACCGTCGACGTCGACGGCGCCAAGAAGATCCTCACCGACGCCGGCTACACCTGGAAGAACGACGCCCTGATCGATCCGTCCGGCAACCCGGTCTCCTTCACCCTGCAGGACCCGCAGGGATGGAACGACTACGTCACCGGCATCCAGCTCGTCGCGACCCAGGTCAAGAGCACCCTCGGCGCCGACGCGAAGGTCGCGACGCCCGACGCCGACACCTGGTTCAGCAACATGGCGACCGGGAACTTCGATGCTGCACTGCACTGGTCGGGATCCGGATCCAACCCGTGGCACATCTACGACGACGTCATGAACGGCGCCTAGCTCGAGCAGGCGTCGGGCGGCAAGGTCTCCGACAACTTCGGCCGCTACGACAACCCGGAGGCGACCGCCCTGCTCAAGCAGTACGCCCAGGCATCCGACGACGCGGCCCGCACCGACGCGCTCAACAAGATCCAGAGGATCTTCGTCGAGGACGTCCCGGCCATCCCGATCGGCACCCACCCGCAGCTGGCGGAGTACAACACCCGCACGTTCACGGGCTGGCCGAGCGAGAGCGACCAGTACGCGACCGCCGACCCGACGCAGCCGTCCGCCGTCCAGGTGCTGATGAATCTGAAGCCGGTCAAGTAGTCGTCATCGCAGGTCCGGGGCGGGCTCTCCCGCCCCGGACCTGCACCGAGCCGAAGGGCCTCCTCATGACAGATCCCCTCCTCTCGATACGCGACTTCTCGGTCGTGTACGACGTCGATCCGCCGGTCGAGGCGGTCAAGCACGTCACGCTCGACATCCGCCGCGGCGAGATCATCGGTCTCGCCGGCGAGAGCGGGAGCGGCAAGACCACGCTCGCGTACGGGGTGCAGAGACTCCTCAAGCCCCCGGCCGTGATCACCGGCGGCAGCGTCGTCTTCCACGACGAGGACGGCGCGGACATCGACCTGCACGCGCTCGACGTGGAGCAGATGCGGCGCTTCCGCTGGGACAAGATCTCGATGGTGTTCCAGGGCGCCATGAACGCCCTCAATCCCGTGGCCACCATCGGCTCGCAGCTCGACGACGTGTTCGTGGTGCACCGGCCCCGCATGGGCCGCCGTGAGCGCCGTGAGGCCGTGGACGAGCTGCTCGAGATCGTGAAGGTGGGCGCTCAGCGCGCGCGGTCGTACCCGCACGAGCTCTCCGGCGGCATGCGCCAGCGCGTCATGATCGCGATGGCCCTCGCCCTGCGACCGCAGCTGATGGTCATGGATGAGCCCACGACGGCGCTGGACGTGCTGGTGCAGCGGGAGATCCTCAAGCAGATCTCGCAGCTGCGCCACGAGTTCGGCTTCTCGGTCGTGTTCATCACCCACGACCTGCCCCTGCTGCTGGAGATCAGCGACCGCATCGCCGTGATGCGCGAGGGCGAGATCGTCGAGCTCTCGGACGCGAGGGAGCTGTGGACGAACCCCCGGCACGAGTACACGCAGAACCTGCTGCGCTCGTTCCCCCGCCTCACCGGCGAGAGAGGAGTGGTGACGCGATGACGACCCTCGAGTTCAAGAACGTCACGAAGATCTACAACGTCCGAGGATCGGGACAGATCAGGGCGCTCGACGATGTGAGCTTCACGCTCCGCTCGCATCAGACGATCGGACTGGTCGGACAGTCCGGCAGCGGCAAGTCGACGATCGCGAAGATCCTCACGCAGCTCGAGACGCCCACGCACGGCGAGGTGCTGCTCGACGGCACGCCCATCCCGCGCGGCGGGCGGGGGCTGCGCAAGTACCGGCAGCAGCTGCGCATGGTGTTCCAGGACCCGTTCGCCTCGCTGAACCCCTACCACTCCATCCGCCACCACGTCGAGCGTCCCCTGCGCCTGGACAAGGTCGTCCCGTCCGGCGAGATCGACGCCGAGGTGCGCCGGCTGCTGGAGCGCGTGAAGCTCGATCCGGATGCCGTGATGGAGCGACGCCCGCATGAGCTGTCCGGCGGGCAGCGCCAACGTGTGGCGATCGCCCGTGCGCTGGCATCGCGGCCCGCGCTGCTGGTCGCCGACGAGCCGGTGTCGATGCTGGACGTGTCCCTTCGGCTGGGCGTGCTCAATCTGCTCGCGGATCTGCAGCGCGAGCAGGGGCTCGGCGTGCTCTACATCACGCACGACCTCGCCACGGCCCGGCACTTCAGCGACGAGATCATGGTGCTCAACCAGGGCAGGGCGGTCGAGTACGGGCCCGCGGACGACGTGATCCTGAACCCGAAGGACCCCTACACGCGCGAACTGCGCGCTGCATCCCCCGATCCGGAGGAGTTCTTCCGGACCGCCGCGACACAGGCAGGAGGCGCGCGATGAGCGCGGAGCAGACATCGGCGGAAGCGGTGGACCGGGCCTCCGCGGAACAGCACGCCGCCGCCGGGACGACCGACCCGACGCTGGTCGGGACGACCGCGACGAAGGCCGAGCACGGCGGCATCCGCGTGCCCTGGCGGTTCATCGGCAGTCGCGTCGCGTTCTACGCGTTCACGGCGTGGGCCGCGATCACCATCAACTTCTTCCTCCCGCGGCTGATGAAGGGCGACGCGGTCGACGCCTACATGGCGCGCAGCCAGGGACAGCTCACCCCGGATGCCGAGAAGGCGCTGCGCATCCTGTTCGGCCTGGACAAGTCCATCCCGCTCTGGCAGCAGTACCTCACCTACTGGGGCAACCTGCTGCACGGCGACCTGGGCGTCTCGATCTCCACGGGCATGGCGCCGGTGGGTCAGGCGATCGCCGCGGCATTGCCGTGGACGCTCGGACTGGTGGGGGTGGCGACCGTGATCTCGTTCATCATCGGTACCGTGCTCGGCGCCGTGATCGGCTGGAGACGGGGCGGCAGGCTCGACTCGCTGGTGCCGATCACCACGTTCCTCGGCACCGTGCCCTACTTCTGGCTCGGCCTGATCTTCATCGCGGTGTTCGCCACGGTGCTCGGATGGTTCCCCGCGGGGCACGCGTACGAGGTGGGCGTCGAGCCGGGCTGGAACGGGGAGTTCATCTCGCAGGTCGTCTCGCACGCCGTGCTCCCCGTGATCACGATCGTGCTCGTCTCCCTGGGCGGCTGGGTGCTCGGGATGCGCAACATGATGCTCACGGTGCTCGACGAGGACTACGTCACCGTCGCGCAGGCGAAGGGCATGCCCGACAACCGCGTGCTGTGGCGCTATGCCGCTCGCAACGCCGTGCTGCCACAGATCCAGAGCTTCGCCCTGGCCCTCGGGTTCATCGTCGGCGGCACGATCGTGATGGAGATGGTGTTCTCCTACCCGGGCATCGGACTGCTGCTGCTCAGCGCGACAAACGCCAAGGACTTCGCCCTGATGCAGGGGATCTTCCTGGTGCTGGTCCTCGCCGTGCTGATCGCCAACATCCTCGCCGACATCGCCTACGCGATCCTCGACCCCCGCACCCGGCAGACGGAGGCCTGATCATGACCGCTCCCACGCAGAACCTGATCGCCCAGCAGGCGTTCACCGCGCCCCCGGCCCCCCGGCGGAAGACGTTCTGGAGTCAGCTGGGCGCATCGATGGCGATGTTCAGCAACGCCAAGTCGGCCACCGGGCTCGTCATCCTCGCGATCTTCACGCTGGTCGCGATCCTCGCGCCGCTGATCGCCCCGTACGACCCGACCGCGCAGCACCTCGACCAGACCCTGCAGCCGCCGTCGTTCCAGCACCTGCTGGGGACGACGCACATCGGCGAGGACGTCTTCAGCCAGATGGTCTACGGCACGCGCGGCGTGCTCGTGGTCGGATTCCTGGCGACGATCATGGCCACGGTGGTCGCGATCGTCGTCGGGGTGACGGCGGGATACCTGCGCGGCTGGAAGAGCGAGTCGCTGTCGGCGCTGTCCCACGTGTTCCTGGTCATCCCCGGACTGCCGCTGATGATCATCATCGCCTCGCAGTTCGCCGACCCGCCGCTGTGGGTCATCGCGGCCGTGCTGGGCCTGACCGGGTGGGCGTGGGGCGCCCGGGTGCTGCGTGCGCAGACCATGTCGCTGCGCAACCGCGACTTCATCCAGGCCGCCAGGGCCAACGGCGAGCCGCTGCACCGCATCATCCTGGTGGAGATGCTGCCGAACCTCATGGCGATCATCGCCTCCAGCTTCGTCGGGACCATGACCGCCGCGGTGCTGGGGCTGACGACGCTCGCCTTCATCGGGGTGATCCCGGTGTCGAACCTGAACTGGGGCACCATCCTGTTCTGGGCGCAGCAGAACAACGCGTTCCCGGACTACTGGTGGTGGTACGTCCCCGCCGGCCTGTGCATCGCGCTGGTCGGCGTCGCCCTGGCGCTGATCAACTTCGGAATTGACGAGTACGTCAACCCGCGGCTTCGCTCCGCGGGGGAGCGCGCTCGCGCCATGAGGAAGAAGGGCCTGGATCTGAACGCCGCCGTCACCTCGGTGCGGACACAGCCGGCATCCACCCGGACCGACGAGGCCGGCGCGCAGCCCGGCGAGAACCACGCGAAGGAACCAGTACGTTGACCTCCCACCCCTATCAGGACGCCGCTCTGCCGACCGCCGATCGTGTGGAGGATCTGCTCAGCAGGATGACCCTCGAGGAGAAGGTCGGGCAGATGCTGCAGCTGGACGCCCGCGAGGACCTGGACGACGCGGTGCGTTCCCGCCACGCGGGATCGATCCTGCACACCTCTCCGGAGCGGATCCTGCTGGCGAACGAACTCGTCGCGCAGACCCGGCTCCGCATCCCGCTGCTGGTGGCGGAGGACTGCATCCACGGTCACTCGTTCTGGCCGGGCGCGACGATCTACCCCACGCAGCTCGGCATGGCGGCGTCCTGGGACGCCGATCTGCTCGAGCGCGTCGCGAGGGCCACCGCCGAGGAGGTCGCGGTCACGGGCATCCACTGGACCTTCTCCCCGGTGCTGTGCATCGCCCGCGATCTGCGCTGGGGGCGCGTGAACGAGACCTTCGGCGAGGACCCGTACCTGATCGGCGAGCTGGCATCGGCGATGGTGCGCGGCTACCAGGGGGACGGCCTCTCGGATCGCACGGCCGTCCTGGCCACGGCCAAGCACTTCGCCGGCTACTCCGAGACCCAGGGCGGGAGGGATGCCAGCGAGGCAGACATCTCGCCCCGCAAGCTCCGCTCGTGGTTCCTGCCTCCGTTCGAGCGAGTCGCCCGGGAGGGCTGCCGCACGTTCATGCTCGGCTACCAGACCACGGACGGCGTGCCGATCACGCTGAACGACTGGCTGCTCACCGAGGTCCTCAAGGGCGAGTGGGGCTACACCGGCACGCTGGTCACCGACTGGGACAACGTCGGGCGCATGGTGTGGGAGCAGCATGTGCAGCCCGACTACGCGCACGCCGCCGCGGCCGCGACGAAGGCCGGCAACGACATGATCATGACGACGCCCGGGTTCTTCGAGGGCGCGCTCGCCGCGGTGGAGCAGGGGCTGATCGCGCCGGACGCGTTCGATGACGCCGTGCGCCGCATCCTGACTCTCAAGTTCGACCTCGGACTGTTCGAGGACCCGCGGATGCCGTCCGAGGACCTCGACACGGTGGTCGGCAGCCGGGCGCACGCCGACCTGAACCTCGAGGTGGCGCGGCGCTCGCTCGTCCTGCTCGAGAACGACGGGACCCTACCTCTTCTGCCGGCTGCGCCTGGTGGGGCTCTCTCGCCGGCTGCGCCTGGTGGGCCGCTCCTGCCGGCTGCCGAGCCGCTGCGGGTCGCCGTGGTCGGTCCGCTCGCCGACGATGCGCAGACCCAGCTCGGCGATTGGGCCGGCGGCTCGGGGCAGGCGGGCTGGCTGGACGGGCAGCCGCGGGAGATGATCACCACCGTGCTCGACGGGCTCCGCGCTGTCGACGGCCTCACCGTACGTCACGCGCGCGGCGCGGACATCCTCACGCTGGTGGATGACCCGCTGGGTGCGAGGTTCCCCGACGGTCAGCCGCGCCCGCCGCTGGTGGTGCCGACGCCGCCGGATCAGGGCCTGATCGCCGAAGCTGTCCAGGAGGTGGAGTCCGCGGATGTCGTCGTCGCCGTCGTCGGCGACCGGATCGAGCTGGTGGGCGAGGGGCGGTCCACCGCGACGCTCGAGCTCATCGGCGGGCAGAACGCGCTGCTGGACGCGCTGATCGCCACCGGGAGACCGGTGGTGATCGTGCTGCTCGCCTCCAAGCCGCTGGTGCTTCCGGCATCCGCCTCTCGGGCCGCCGCCGTGATCTGGGCGGCGAACCCCGGGATGCAGGGCGGCCGCGCGATCGCCGAGCTGATCACCGGTGCCATCGAGCCCTCGGGACGGCTTCCCATCTCGTTCGCGCGTCACGTCGGCCAGCAGCCGACGTACTACAACCAGATCCGCGGCCAGCACGGCCACCGCTACGCCGACCTGACCCAGTCGCCCGCCTGGGCCTTCGGCGAGGGGCTGTCGTACACGACCGTCGAGTACTCAGCGCTGACCGTGCTCTCGGCCTCGTTCGGCGCCGACGACACGCTCGCCGCGGACGTGACGGTGACCAACACGGGCTCACGGCCGGTGCTGGAGACCGTGCAGGTCTATGTGCGCGACGCCGTGACCAGCGTCAGCTGGGCGGACAAGGAGCTGAAGACCCACCGGCAGGTGCCGTTGGCGCCGGGGGAGTCGCAGCGCGTGCGCATCGAACTGCCCGTCGCGGACTGCACGATCGTCGATGCCCGCGGTCGCCGGATCGTCGAGCCCGGCGACTTCGAGCTGCTGGTCGGCCCGTCGTCCCGCGACGAGGCGCTGCTGCGGGCCGGGTTCACCGTGCGCTGACACCGCACGGTCGTCGCCGCGACGCGCATGCCGTGCGCTTGGCGCGGGAATGTGCGCTTCGCGCGGACGGATGCTGTGATTCGGTCCGCGGGAAGCGCACATCTCCGCGCGAAGTGCTCGGCGCGGTCGCGCGAGCGCGTGCGCCGCCGCACGCAGGACCAGCCCGCGACTACACCCGCGCGGTCGTGCCGCGGACGAGCAGCTCGTAGGGCAGCTCGCCGCCGGGGGCATCCGCACCGCCCTCCAGCTGCGCGAGGATCGCCTGCGCGGCGCGCTCGCCCTGCGCCGTCGGGAACTGGTCGACGGTCGTGAGCTGGAAGAACTCGCCCAGCTCATGCCCGTCGATCCCGACGATCGAGAGGTCCTGCGGCACCCGGAAGCCCAGATCGCGGGCGGCGAGTATCGCGCCGATCGCCATCTCGTCGGATGCCGCGAAGATCGCCGTCGGACGAGGGCCGGGGCGCCCCAGCAGCTGCTTGGCCGCGCGGAAGCCGCCGTCGACGGTGAAGTCCGCGGGCTCCAGGAAGGCGTGGTTCGGCGTGATCCCGGCATCCGTCAGCGCCTGCTCGAAGCCGAGCCGGCGCTGGGTCGGGATGTGGAAGTCGATGTCGAACTCCGGGTTCGCGCCGATGTGCGCGATGTCGCGGTGGCCGAGGCCGATCAGGTGATCGGTCGCCAGGCGCGCGACCGCGGTGTCGTCGACGGTGAGCGTGCGCAGCCGCGGGTTCGGGCCGCCGATCGCGATCACCGGCAGCCCCAGGTCGAGCAGCTGGCCGGTCTCGTCGTCGTCGAGCTCGATGGACACGGCGACGACCGCGTCCACGCGCTGGCGACGCAGGAACGTGGAGAACACCTCGTGCCGGATGGCGGCGTCGGCCGTGATGTTGTAGAGCGTGATGTCGTAGCCGGCGCGCATCAGCGCGCTCGTCGCGCCGGAGAGCACCGTGCTGAAGAACCAGCGGTCCAGGAACGGGACGATCACGCCGACGTTCTGGGTGCGGCCGGATGCCAGGCTCGACGCCCGCGACGACACGACGTACCCGAGCGTCTCGGCGGCGACGTGCACGCGATCGCGCGCGCCGGCGGACACGTGCCCGCGCCCGCTGAGCGCCCGCGACACGGTCGCGGTCGACACTCCCGCGAGCTTCGCGACCTCGTCGATGCTCACCATGTCGCGTCATCCTCTCCGTGAGAAACCACATTCCGCACGAGACACCACGCCTGACCTGGTTTCTCAGCCAGAATATGGTTTCTCACGGTGAGGTCCGAGTCGAAGATCAGGCCCGGGTGAACCAGGCTGCGGTGTTCGGGGGCAGGGCGGTGCCGGCGAACGGCTCGGACTGGATCACGAACGTCACGCCCTCGCCGAGCTCGATCGGCTCGGAGCCCAGGTTCGCCACCACGTGCAGGTCGCCGCGGTGGAACGCCACGGCGGCGGCATCCACGTCGTCCCACACCAGCGAGCCGGAGCCGAGCCCGCGCGCACGACGCTCTGCGAGCAGCGCCTTGTACAGGTTCAGGGTCGAGGTCGGGTCCTGCTCCTCGGCATCCCGGGCGAAGCCCGCCCACTCGGCCGGCTGCGGCAGCCAGGATGCGCCGGTGTCGTTGAACCCGAACGCCTTGCCGGACGCCGTCCACGGCAGCGGCACGCGGCAGCCGTCGCGGCCGTAGCGCTCGCCGTTCGTGCGGAACCAGGTGGGGTCCTGGCGGAACTCGTCCGGGATCTCCATCGCCTCGGGAAGGCCCAGCTCCTCGCCCTGGTAGACGTACGCCGAACCGGGGAGGGAGAGCATGACGGTGGTCGCGGCGCGCCCGCGGGAGAGTCCGACGGCCGGGTCGGGCTTGCCCTTCGACTTCGGCCCGATGCCGTCGCCCTGCGGGCTGTCGGCGGTCAGGGCCAGGCGCGAGGCGTGCCGGATCACGTCGTGGTTCGACAGCACCCAGGTGCTCGGAGCACCCACCTCGCCGAAGGCGTCGAGGGAGTCCCGGATGACGGCGCGCAGCGCCGCGGCATCCCACCCCGTCATCAGGTACGGGAAGTTGAAGGTCTGGTGCATCTCGTCGGGGCGCACCCAGAGCGCGGTCTTCTTCAGAGTGGGCAGCCAGGCTTCTCCGCACAGTGCGCGGTCGCCGTCGTACTCGGCGAGCACCTTGTGCCAGTCGCGGTAGATGTCGTGCACGCCGTCCTGGCCCCAGTACGGCACGTTCTCCTCGCCGCCGCCCATGGAGTCCGCGTCGGCCACGGGCGCGTAGTCCGGAAGGCCGGCCTCCTTGACCATGCCGTGCGCGACGTCGACGCGGAAGCCGTCGACGCCGCGGTCGAGCCAGAAGCGCAGGATGCTGCGGAACTCCTCGCGCACCTCCTCGTTGGTCCAGTCGAAGTCCGGCTGGCTGGCGTCGAAGATGTGCAGATACCACTGTCCGGGCGTTCCGTCGGCCTCGGTCACGCGCTCCCACATGCCGCCGCCGAAAACGCTCTCCCAGTTGTTCGGGGGCAGCTCACCGTTCTCGCCTCGTCCGTCACGGAACACGTAGCGGGCGCGCTCGGGGCTGCCGGGTGCGGCCTTGAGCGCCTGCTGGAACCAGACGTGCTGGTCGCTGGAGTGGTTGGGGACGAGGTCGACGATCACCCGGATGCCGCGGGCGTGCGCCGCGTCGAGCATGGCGTCGAAGTCAGCGAGCGTGCCGAACAGCGGGTCGACGTCGCGGTAGTCCGCCACGTCGTAGCCGGCGTCCTTCTGCGGGCTGGTCATGAACGGGCTCAGCCAGATCGCGTCGACGCCGAGGCTCTTCAGGTCGTCGAGTCGCGCGGTGATGCCCGGCAGGTCGCCGATGCCGTCGCCCGAGGCGTCGGCGAAGGAGCGCGGATAGATCTGGTAGATGACGGCCGTGCGCCACCATTCGGAACCGGGGGATGCGACCTGCTCGAGCTGTGCCATGCGAACAGGCTACTGGAAGCGCTTACACTTCCGGAAGTGCGGGGATCGAATCGGTTCGATTCGGGCGTGGCGGCCAGGAGAGGTGTAAGTGGGATGCTCTCCCCCGCGCAGGTCTGAAGGACGGACTCGGTTCTGAAGGACGCTCGGCGCCCGCGCATCCTTCAGAACCGAGAGTGTCCTTCAGAAGACAGCGGATGCTGCGCCCGCGCGCCGCTGCGGATGCCGCGCTCTGCCGTCGTGCGCGCCCGCATGGGGCATCCGTCCGCGGCTCAGGCCGAGCGCCGCGCGGCCTCCAGTGCCGTGCCATGCTGCACGGCCGCGGCGTCCATCAGCTCGCGCAGGTGCTCGGCGGTGACGTTCGCGCCGAAGGTCGGGTATCCGGGCTGCAGCACGACGCCGTTCGCGAGCGGGCCGGCGAGCACCGGATCGAAGCCCAGAGCGTCCACCAGGGCCGACACCGTCGCCACGTCGTCCGCATCGTCGCCGGCCACCGCGATCGCCTTGCGGCCCTGCGCACCTGCGGGACGGGACTCGTCCTCGAGGTCGTGGTAGCCCATGTGGTTCAGCGCCTTCACCACGCGGGCGCCCGCGAGGTGCTCCTGCACGAGCTCGCTGGTCGAGGTGCGGGGATCGTTCAGGTCGTCGCGGATGCCGTCGGTCTCCCACCAGTAGTTCATCGTGTCGATCACGAGCTTGCCGCGCAGCAGGTCGGCGTCGAGGGTGTCGTGCTTGCCGAGCGGCAGGGCGAGCACCACGATGTCGGCTTCGCGGATCGCGTGGGCGGCGTGCACTGCGGTAGCACCAGGCACCAGGACCTCGACGGTCAGTGCGATGCGCTCGGGGTCGCGCGAGCCGGCGATCAGCACGCGGTGGCCGGCCGCCACGGCGAGGCGGGCGAGCGCGGTGCCGACCTTGCCGGCACCGAGGATGCCGATGGTGGTCATGGGCTTCTCCTGGGTGTTCGTGGTCTCAGGCATGGACGGCCTTGCCGTCCTTGATGATCTGGGCGACCTGGCGGCGGGTCGGGTACCAGCTCCCCGGGTCCTCGGCGAGGAGCTCGCGGACCCGGGGCACCACCCTCTCGCCGAGCAGGCGGATGCTGTTCTCCCGCGCCTCGCGCGGCAGGTGCGTCAGGTCGTACTTCAGGTCGAAGCGGGACAGGCGGTTGTCGCGGAACGTCCGCGCGACCTTCTGCGCGACGGTCTCGGGTGAGCCGACGTACAGTGCGCCGGAGTCGACCTCCTCCGCGTAGCGCTCGGGCGTCGGCGGGTAGAAGCCACGCTCCTTGCTGAGCTGCTGCACCATCGGCTCCCAGTACTGCCAGTGCGTGTTCTTCGCCTCGTCGTCCGAGTCGGCGATCAGTCCGATGGAGTGCTGTGCGACCGGCAGCTCCTCGTGGCCGTACTTGGCGAGGGCGCGCAGGTACAGCTCCACGTGGCCGGCGAAGCGCTCGGGGCGCCCGCCGATGATGGCCATCATCAGGGGCAGGCCGTACCGGGCGGCGCGGATGACGGAGTCGGGGCTGCCGCCGATGCCGATCCAGGCGCATGGACAGCTCGAGCTTCTCCTCGAAGATCTCCTCGTACTCGGCGATGTCATAGCCGAACAGGGGGAAGGACTCGATGGCGGATGCCCGGCCGAGGACCATCTCAGTGCGGCCGCCGGAGATGCCGTCGACGGTGGCGAACTGCTGATAGAGCCGCACCGGGTCCTGCGTGGACAGCACCGTGACGGAGGTGCCGAGGTGGATGCGGGAGGTCGCCTGCGCTGCGGCGGCCAGCACCACTGGAGTCGCCGAGTCGACCGACCCCTCCTTGTAGTGCTCGCCGATGCTGAAGACGTCCAGGCCCACGGACTCCGCCAGCTGCGCCTCCTCGATTAGCAGCCGTAGGGACTCGGCATCCGACATCACCCGACCGGCGTCGGTGGCGACGTCCCCGAAGGAGCTCAGCCCGAACTCGATGCCCTCGACCGTGGCGCTCATGATGTGCCGACCTTCCCGCGCGACGTCCTACTTGTTGACGTGTCAATCGTCTCAACCGTAGGGTGAGCCCATCCATTCCCGAGGAGGACGGATGCCTGCGGACAGGACGAGGAGCACGCCCACCCCTGCGCAGCTGCGCGTGTGGCGCGAGTACATCGAGACCGCCGACGCGCTGCGGCGCACCCTGGACGGCAGGATGCTGTCGGAGTCGGGGATGTCATCCGGGGACTACAGCGTGCTGCTGGCCCTGAGTGAGGCGCCGCGACGCACGCTCCGCTCCGCGCAGCTGGCGGATGCCGTGGGATGGGAGCGCAGCAGGCTGTCCCATCACCTGAGGAGGATGGAGCGCCGCGGCCTCATCACGAGGGACGCGAGCGAGGCGGAGGCGCGCGGCGTGGAGGTGACGATCACCGTGGTGGGCCTGGAGCTGTTCCGCGCCGGCTCGGTCCCGCACCTGCGCGCGGTCAAGGAGCTGTTCGTCGACGCGCTCTCGCCGCAGCAGCTCGATGACGCGGGCGGGATCGCGGCTGCGCTGCGCCGGAAAGCGGGCGACACGCCCGGGCTCCGCAGCTGATTTGCCGGATGCCCGGGATCCACGTAAATTATTACTTGTTCGCCCCAAGCGGTTGAGCGGAAGGCCGGAAGGCCTGGCTCCCCTCCAAGCGGCGAACCACCCACCTCAAGCTCTTCTCACTTGTGAGATCGGCACCGGTCCTCAGGCCCGGGGAGCGTGGTTGTCCCGCCGAGATGGTCGATTTGACAAGCTCGCCGAGACGGATAAGCTAGAACGGTTGCCCCGGAGACGGGACGGCAGATCTGGTCCTGATCCTCACGGCGCGTCGATTTGACAGCCTGGTCGGGACAGATAAGATTGTGAAGTTGCCCTGCGCTTCTCGCCTTGATTGGTGGGTGTGTGGGTGCGTCCGATCCTTGAGAACTCAACAGCGTGCACTTGTCAAATGCCAAATTATCCTCGTCCA
>NZ_MKRT01000016.1:178307-181769 GCF_001897945.1 Microbacterium sp. 69-10 | reverse complement strand
AGGGGCACTACTCTCTCGTGAGCGCATCTTTCGTTCCCTCGCGGAGACGAAGCTCGACAGCATCCAAAATCTCAAGCGCACGATCACCGAGCTCACCAACCGCCTCGACCATCCGCCGGCACTGTTGGACTTCGCGCGCTTTGACGCCGCCGACCCCGTCGTCGTCGCGACAAAGCGCGACAACTATTGGTTGCTGCTTCGATCGCTCAAGAAGGCCGATCGTGGCCCCAACGCGGCACAGTCTGCGTGGCTTACCTTCGCCTCTAATGAGATTCTCAATGGGAAGCGACCGCACGAACTGCTGCTTCTGAGGGCGGTGATCGACCGACCGAGCCATCGCATGAGTGTGGCGGAGTATCAACGACTCCTTGCCATGAGCGGAGCGACCTCTGACAACAAGTTCATTGAATCTGTCATACGCATCCTTGAGCTGACCTTCTTCACAGAGGCAGAGCGCTCGAAGTATGGCAGCCCAATGGTTCGTCAGGTCGGAGAGGAACTCGAGCTGTCGGCTGAGGTCGCTCACAGTCTCGCTGACGATCCCGAGTTTGCCGCCCACCTCAACGATGTCGTTGACACCGGGCTCTTCCTCGCCCGCCATCGCTACAACTGGCGTGGCGAGCTCGAAGTCGGACAGCGATACTCACGCAAGGATGCGTGCCGACTGCTCAACTGGGAGAAGAACGAGCAGAGCACCATGTACGGCTACAAGGTCGACTACACGTCACTCTCGTGCCCGATCTTCATCACGTATCACAAGCACGAAGACGTCTCAGCGAGCACTGCGTACGGCGACGAGTTCATCAACGAGTCGACGCTGCACTGGTTCACTCGTAGCCGTCGCACCCTTCAGAGCGGCGAGGTGCGAGCGATAGTCGATAACCGTGTGCCGCTCCACCTCTTCGCGAAGAAGGACGATGCCGAAGGGACCGACTTCTACTACCTCGGCGAGGTGCGCTCATCGAACGCAAAGCAAACCAAGATGCCTGACGCGAAGGGAGCCCAGCTGGACGTCGTGACGATGAGTCTCTCCATGGAGTCACCGCTCGAGCAGAGCCTATACGAGTACCTCGTCGGCTCAAGCAAGTAGCCCACGAACGCCTGTACTTCAGCGCGCTGCTGCTACCGTCCCCATATGCCCTCCCCCGCAACGCTGCAGGCCCTCCGCACCTTCGTCGCCGAGCGTGACTGGGACCAGTTCCATACACCCGAGAACCTCGCGAAGTCGATCTCGATCGAGGCCGCGGAACTTCTCGAGCTGTACCAGTGGGGCCAGACGCCTGACCAGACGCGCGTCGAGGAAGAGCTTGCCGATGTGCTCACCTACTGCGTGCATCTCGCCAGCCGCCTGAACCTCGACATCGACGAGATCATCCTCAGCAAGCTCGAGAAGACCAACGCGAAATACCCGGTCGAACTCAACCAAGGCGAGATCAACAAGAGTGCAGAGCCATGAGCTTCAGCATCCAGCGCATCCCCTTTGACCGGACCCACATCGATACGTGGAGCGCCACCAACCAAGAGCTCACCAACTGGCCCGTCGTCTACGTGCTCGACGGCGCGAGCCGAAGCAAGAAGCTCTACGTCGGCGAGACGATCAGCGCGCACAAGCGCATGCGCCAGCACCTCGCCGGCCCGAAGCGCCAGCAGAACCTCACCGATATCCGTGTCGTCGTCGACGAGCGCTACAACAAGTCGGTCTGCGCCGACCTCGAGTCGCATCTGATCCGCTGGTTCCACGGCGACGGCCGCTACGACATCCTCAACGGCAACGACGGTCTCACCGACGCCCGCTATTACGACCGCGAGCTCTATCGCGAGTCGTTCCATGACGTGTTCGAGGCTCTGCGCGCCGAGGGCCTGTTCAGTCGCAGCATCCCGCAGATCGAGAACAGCGACCTCTTCAAGCTCTCCCCCTTCAAGGCGCTCACCCCCGACCAGGCGATCGCCGTCGAGGACATCGTCTCCGGCATCCTCGAAGACCTGCGCGACCCGACGAGAGCATCCACCCTCGTCGTCGAGGGTGCGCCCGGCACCGGCAAGACGATCATCGCGATCTTCCTCATGAAGCTGGTCGCCGACATCCGCGACTTCCGCAGCCACGACGACGTAGAGCCCGACTCGATGTTCGCCGAGTTCTTCACGCCCGAGAGTGCAGCCCTGCTGCAGGACCTGCGGATGGCGCTCGTCATCCCGCAGCAGTCGCTGCGCCTGTCAGTGAAGAAGGTGTTCAAGAAGACGCCGAAGCTCGACCCGGCGATAGTCCTGACGCCGTTCCAGGTGGGTGAGTCGAGAGACATGTTCGACCTGGTCCTGGTCGATGAGACGCACCGGCTGAATCAGCGCGCCAACCAGGCGTCGGGCGTGCAGAACAAGAAGTTCGGGCAGATCAACGAGCGGCTGTTCGGCGCGGATGCCCCGCATCACACTCAGCTCGACTGGATCAAGGCTCGCAGCAGGCATCAGCTGCTGCTCGTCGACGGCGCGCAGAGCGTGCGCCCGCATGACCTGTCACCTTCGACCCTCAACACCGAACTCACCGACGCGAAGAACGCGCACCGGCATTACCCGCTCACTACCCAGATGCG
Organism: Microbacterium sp. 69-10; assembly: GCF_001897945.1. GTDB lineage: Bacteria > Actinomycetota > Actinomycetes > Actinomycetales > Microbacteriaceae > Microbacterium. Next base: position 179,181 of record NZ_MKRT01000016.1, on the reverse strand, counting down.
GGTGCGGGCCGGCGCCGACTACGTCGAGTACATCCGGATGCTGCTGCGCGGAGCGTCCGTCGCCCGCCCCGACCTCGGCGACTACGATCTGCGATTCTTCGACGACCTCGGCGAGATGCGGCAGGCAATCCGGGAGCGTGACCGCGAGGTCGGGCTGTCGCGGCTGGTCGCCGGATACGCATGGGACTGGGTCTCGAAGAAGGATCCGTCGGCGTTCGACATCGAGCTCGATGGCGAGCGGATGCGATGGAACAGCACGGGCAAGGACTGGATCAACTCCCCGGGATCCCACGACGAGGTCGGCTCGATCCACACCGTGCAGGGCTACGACCTCAACTACGCCGGCGTGATCATCGGACCCGACCTGCGCCTCTCGCCGTCGGGCGAGATCGTCGCCGACCGCGATGCCTACCGCGACAAGAAGGGCAAAGAGAACACCGGGCACCTGAAGGATGCTTTCACCGACGACGACCTGCTGGTCTTCATCCGCAACATCTATGGCGTGCTGCTCACACGGGGCATGCTCGGGACGTATGTGTACGTGTGCGACGAGGGGCTGCGGGAGCGGCTGCGGGGGATCATGACAGCACGGAGCAGGACATGACTCCGAAACCCCGAGTCTGGTTGTTTGACGTCGACGGCACCCTGGCGTTGATGGGCGATCGGTCGCCCTACGACATGCGCAAGGTGGCGGCCGACGTACCGAACGCCCCCGTCGTCATGGTCGCGCAGGCGCTGAGCGCTCACCCTGCCGTTGACGCCCTCGTGGCCGTCTCCGGCCGCGATGAGACAGCACGACGAGCCACGGAGTCTTGGCTGGTGTTCAACGACATCCCCTTCCGACGACTGTTCTTGAGGCGAACCGGTGACACCC